>CAVXOR010000003.1:0-604104 GCA_963763475.1 uncultured Actinomycetes bacterium
CGCCCGGGGATCACGGCCGCGGCCGCATCAAGCAGTCCGAGTACCTGCTGCAGCTGCGCGAGAAGCAGAAGGCGCGCCGCTACTACGGCCTGCTCGAGAAGCAGTTCCGCACCTACTACTCGAAGGCCGCGAAGGGCTCGGGCATCACCGGCGAGACGCTGCTGCGCATGCTCGAGACACGCCTCGACAACGTCGTCTACCGGCTCGGCTTCGCCGCCTCCCGCGCGCAGGCCCGCCAGCTCGTGCGGCATGGTCACTTCCAGGTCAATGGCCGCCGCGTGAACATCCCCAGCTACCAGGTGCGCCCTGACGACATCATCTCGCTCAAGTCGGGCAGCCCGGCCGAGCAGGTCGTCCGCGACGCCACCGACCTGACCGCCTCCGTGACGCCGTGGCTCCAGGCCGACCATGACGGCCTCACCGGCAAGGTGCTGAAGTTGCCGGAGCGCGAGGAGATCGACACGCCGGTCCAAGAATCGCTCATCGTCGAGCTTTACTCGAAGTAGAAAGGATCCAATGGCAGTTCGTACCAGCTTGATGGAGTTCCAGATCCCGCGGATCGTCCACGAAGAGGTCGAGGACAACCGTGGTGTCTTCGTGATCGAGCCGCTCGACCGCGGCTTCGGCTACACCTTCGGCAACTCGCTGCGCCGCGTGCTGCTCTCGTCGCTCGAGGGCGCCGCCGTCACCTCGGTCAAGATCGAGGGCGTCGCGCACGAGTTCACGACCCTGCCGGGCGTCCGCGAGGACGTGACCGACATCCTGCTCAACTTCAAGAACCTGATCTGCCGGCTGCACGGCGAGTCGCCCGAGATCGAGGTACGCCTGACCAAGAAGGGCGCCGGGGCGGTCAAGGCCTCCGACATCGAGGCGCCGGCCGAGCTGGAGATCCTCAACCCGGACCTCGAGCTCGCCAACCTCTCCGACAAGGGCAAGCTCGAGGTGACGCTCACGATCGGTCGTGGCCGCGGCTACGTTCCGGCCGAGCTGAACCGCGGGCCCGAGCACACGATCGGGGTGATCCCGATCGACTCGATCTTCTCGCCCGTGCGGCGCGTCTCGTACGACGTCGAGGCCGCCCGCGTCGGGCAGCGCACCGACTACGACAAGCTGCGGATCGACATCACCACCGACGGCTCGCTCGACCCGCGCGACTCGATCGGCGAGGCAGCCGAGATCCTGATCCGCCAGCTCGCGATCTTCACCGACCTCGACCGGATCGAGGGCTTCGGCGAGCAGGCGGCCGCCGAGGCGCAGGCCGAGCCGGCCCTGGCCCACGGGATGGAGAACTTCCCGATCGAGGAGCTCGAGCTGGGCGTCCGCTCGTACAACTGCCTGAAGCGCGTCGGCATCGAGACGATCGGCGATCTGGTCACGAAGACCGAGAACGAGCTCGCCGCGATCCCGAACTTCGGCAAGAAGTCGATCGAAGAGGTCAAGGAGACGCTCGCGACGCACGGCCTCAACCTCCGCGGCGAGGACGGTTCCTCGGCGTGAGGCACCGGCGGTCGGGCAGGAAGCTGGGCCGCGACGCCTCACACCGCAAGGCGCTGTACGCGAACCTCGCGAGCGCGCTGATCGAGCACGGTCGCATCAAGACCACCGCGGCGAAGGCAAAGGAGGTCAGGCCGATCGCCGAGCAGATGATCACGCTCGGCAAGCGCGGCGGCGTCCACGCCCGCCGCCAGGCGCTCGCTTACCTGCGCTCGCAGGACGTCGTGCACAAGCTCTTCAGCGACGTCGGGCCCCGCTTCGCCGACCGCCCCGGCGGCTACTCGCGGATCATCCGCATCGGCCCCCGGCCCGGCGACTCCGCCGAGATGGTCTACCTCGAGCTCGTCGACTTCCTGCCCGAGCCTCCGCGCGAGCGGCCGGCCCGCGCCGAGCGCGAGGAAGAGCCGGCCGAAGCCGAAGAAGCCGCTGCGGCTTCCTAGAGACGGCCGCGCCGCCGAAGCCAGCACGGCACGGCCTCGTTGGCCGGTGTCGCAGGCGAGCGCCTCAGCCGACGACGCCGAGGGTGACGCTGACCACGCCGATCACGATCCCGGCGAGCGTCACGTAGGCGAGCGAGCTGACGAAGCTCGTCTTGAAGAAGCGCCAGCGGAGCCAAGCGAGCGCGATCAGCTCGAAGATGACGACGATCCCGGCGAACAGCAGGGCCACGCGGTAGTGCGGGATCAGAAACGGGAGCGTGTGCAGGATTCCGCCGGTGAACGTGCCGATCCCGGTGATCGCGCCACGCTTGACCGGGTCGCCGCGCCCGGTCAGCTCGCCCGTGTCCGAGAGGCCTTCCGAGTACGCCATGCTGATCCCGGCCGCGATCGCCGTCGCGGTGCCCGCGATGAAAGCCGCGTGGGGCTCGTGCGTGTAGAGCGCGACCGAGAAGATCGGCGCGATCGTCGAGAGCGAGCCGTCGATCAGGCCGGTCAGGGCCGGCTGCACGCGCTGGAGGAGGAAGGTCTCGCGGCTGGTCATGACTATAGTGTATCAGACAAAGCGCAAATCAATAGAGCATAAGGAACACCTTACAAGCATGGTCAGGGTGACCTGACGTGCGGCTGAGGCTAACGCTGGAGTACGACGGCACCGGCTACCGCGGCTGGGCCGTCCAGCCCGGCGCGCGCACGGTCGAGGGCGTGCTGCAGGAGGCGTTGGCGCACGTCTTCGAGCGCTGGTCAGAGCTGCGCGTCGCCGGTCGCACCGACACGGGGGTGCACGCGCTCGCCCAGGTGGCCTCGGTGGAGGTGGAGGGCGGCGCCCCCTTCGAGCGAGCCGCCGCCGCTCTCAACGCGAGCCTGCCGGACGACGTGGCCGTCACCGCCGCGGAGCCGGCCGCGCCCGACTTCGACGCCCGCTTCCTGGCTCGCGCGCGGAGCTACCGCTACCGGATCTACCGTCGCGCCGAGCGTTCGCCCTTCGAGACTCGCCGTTCGTGGTGGTACCCGCACCCGCTCGACGAGGAGCAGCTCGCCGAGTCCGCCGACCTCCTGCTCGGCGAGCACGACTTCCGCGCCTTC
Source organism: uncultured Actinomycetes bacterium (assembly GCA_963763475.1). Taxonomy (GTDB): domain Bacteria; phylum Actinomycetota; class Thermoleophilia; order Gaiellales; family Gaiellaceae; genus AC-32. The sequence continues at coordinate 3,018 of CAVXOR010000003.1, forward strand.
ACGCCGACCGGGACGCAGCACAAGGTCTTCACGAGGACGGTGGAGTCGGCGGTCTGGCACCGGCGCCAGGACGCAATCGAGCTCGAGCTGACCGCGGACTCGTTCCTGCGCCACATGGTGCGGACGCTGGTCGGCACGATGGTCGAACAGTCGCCGCGGGAGCTGGCTCGCCTGCTCGAGGGCGGCCTTCGCAGCGACGCAGGCACGACCGCCCCGCCGTGGGGTCTCTACCTGGTTTCCGTCCGCTACTAGCTCGCTAGGATCGAAACGGTGGCGACGAGGACGCAGAAGGACGCTCAGCAGCGGCTCGACGAGCTGCGCGAGCAGGTCGACCACCACCTTCACCGCTACCACGTGCTCGACGAGCCGGAGATCTCGGACGCCGAGTACGACCGGCTCTTCGACGAGCTGAAGGCGCTCGAGGAAGAGCATCCGGACCTGATCACGCCGGACTCGCCGACCCAGCGCGTGGGCGCCCCGCCGAGCGAGCGCTTCCAGAAGGTGCAGCACCTGACGCCGATGGGCTCGCTCGAGAAGGTGACCGACGACGAGAGCCTGCTCAAGTGGGCCGACGACGTGCGCAAGCGGCTCGACTCGGACGAGCCGGTCGCCTACGTGATCGAGCCGAAGATCGACGGGCTGGCGGTCAACCTCACCTACGAGGACGGCCGCCTGGTGCGGGGCGCGACGCGCGGCGACGGCGTGCAGGGGGAGGACGTGACGGTCAACCTGCGCACGATCCCCTCCGTGCCGCTGAAGACGCGCGGCGAGGGCCCGCCCGCGGTCGCCGAGGTCCGTGGTGAGGTCTACATGCCGCTCTCGGGCTTCCGCGAGCTGAACGAGCGCATCGCGGAGCTCGGCCAGAAGCTCGCCCCGAACCCGCGCAACGCGGCGGCGGGCTCGTTGCGGCAGAAGGACTCCTCGATCACCGCTTCGCGGCCGCTGGCCGTCTGGGTCTACGGCCTCGGCGCGGTCGAGGGCGTGCAGCTCGAGTCGCACTGGGACGAGCTCGAGTGGCTGCGCGAGCACGGCTTCCGTACCAACCCCTTCGTCGAGCGGCTCGAGTCGATCGAAGACGTGGCGAAGCGCTGCGCCGACTGGGAGCGGCAGCGAACGGAGCTCGACTACGAGATCGACGGGATCGTGATCAAGGTCGACTCGCTCGAGCAGCAGGCGGTGCTCGGCGCGCTCCACTCGCGGCCGCGCTGGGCGCGCGCCTTCAAGTGGGCGCCGATGACCGCGGAGACGACGCTGAACAAGATCGCGATCCGTGTCGGGCGCACGGGCGCGCTCAACCCGTGGGCGATGCTCGAGCCGGTGCAGGTCGGCGGCGTGACGGTTTCGCGCGCGACGCTGCACAACGAGGAGGACATCAACCGCAAGGACATCCGCGAAGGCGACCGCGTGATCGTCCAGCGTGCGGGCGACGTGATTCCGCAGATCGTGGGCCCGGCGGGCGAACACGTCGAGGGGACGAAGCCTTTCAAGATGCCGAAAAAGTGCCCGCTTTGCGGGGCAAACATCGTCAAGCCCGAGGGGGAGGCGATGCACCGCTGCCCGAACCGGGCGTGTCCCTCGCGCGGCCTCGAGACGCTGATCAACTGGGTGCAGGGGCCCGCCGACATCGAGGGCGTCGGCGAGCAGCTGATGCGGCGCCTCTGGGAGCTCGGCCTGGTGCGCTCGCTCCCCGACCTCTACCGGCTGACGAAGGAACAGCTGCTCGAGCTCGAGGGCTTCGCCGACAAGAGTGCCTCCAACGCGATCGAGGCGATCGAGCTCTCGAAGCGGACGCCCTTCTCGCGCGTGCTGCTCGGGCTCAACATCCCCGACGTCGGCTGGGTGACGGCCCAGAGCCTCGCGAGGCACTTCGGCTCGGTGGACAAGCTCGCCGAGGCCTCGCAGGAGGACGTGATCGAGGTCGAGGGAATCGGCCCCGAGCGCGCCGAGCGGATCGTCGAGTGGTTCGCGGAGGACGAGAACCGCGCACTGGTCGAGGAGCTGAAGTCACCACCGATCGGCTTGCGCTTCGAGGCCGGCCCCGAGGAGCGGCCGGTCGAAGGCCCGCTGACCGGCTCGACCTACGTGATCACCGGCACGCTCGAGGGCTTCAGCCGCGACGAGACGCGCAAGGCGCTCGAGTCGAAGGGCGCCAAGGTGGCCGACTCGGTCTCGAAGAAGACGACGGGCGTGGTCGTCGGCGAGAGTCCCGGCTCGAAGGCCGCAAAGGCCCAGCAGCTCGGCGTGCCCGTGCTCGACGAAGCCGCGCTGAAGAAGCTACTGCGCGCCTAGCCGCTAGGACTCGACGCCGCCAGGATCGTCGCGAAACGGTCCTGGGCGCGTCGAGCCCAGTAGGACGAGACCGGGCTGCCGTTCTGCAGCACCGAGAAGACGTAGCGCCGCTTGACGTAGCCCGAGAGCGCCGAGGACAGGCTGGTCGTGCCCGTCTTCGCGTGCACGTTGCCGCGCGCCGGCGGTCGGCGCATGCGGTCGGAAAGGGTGCCGCTGACCCCTGCGACCGGGAGCGCCGCGAGCAGGTACCGCCGCACGTCCGCGTCGGCCCAGGCGGCGCGCAGGAGACCGGAGAGCGCCCGCGCGGTCAGCCGGTCGAGCGACGAGAGCCCCGAGCCGTCGGCGAGCCGGACGCCGGCGAGCGGCACGCCCGCGTCGGCGAGCGCTCCGCGGACGACCTCTGCGCCGCCCGCGCTCGTTCCGACCTCGCCGCTTGCGGCGCCGAGCTGCTTGAGCAGGAGCTCGGCAGTGAAGTTGTCGCTGACGCGGCCCATCCAGGCGACTATCCGTGAGAGCGGCGGCGACTCGACCGCGGCGAGCGGCACGTCGCTGTCGCGCTGCGACCCGTGGCCCGCGCCGACGACTGTGACGCCGGCGCGGCGCAGGGCAGCGCCGAAGAGCAGTGCTGCCGCGAGGGCCGGGTCGTGCGAGGTACGGCCGAAGTAGCGGCCGCGGTCGACGGTCAGCGCCGAGAGCGGCGGGCACTCGTTGATGTAGAACCACGACTTCCAGCCGGCACCCGTTCGCTGCGCGTCGAAGAACGACTCGTCGGCGAAGACGCCGCGGGTCACCTTGCGGATTCCGGCCGCGCGAACCTGCCGCGCGAGGCCCGCGAGGCCAGCGCTCGAGAGCGTCGGGTCGCCGTGGCCGACGAGCAGCAGGCTCCCGCGCCAGACGGTGCCGTCTTGTACCCCGCGGCCGAGCACGTCCGTCGCGATCCGGAAGTCCGGGCCGAGCGCGACCAGCGCCCCGTAGGCGATCGCGAGCTTCTCGTTCGATGCGGGCACGAGTGGTAGCGCGTCGTGCTCGGAGAAGACCGTCTCGCCGGTCTGGAGATCGAGCGCGACGGCACCGGTGCGCGCCTGCGAGACGTGCGGCACCACCAGCGCTCGCGCAAGGCGCTTGGCGAGCGGCGAGTCGCCCGCCCCGGCCGGGCCCGCGAGGACAAGCGCCAGCACCGCGGCGGCGACCGGCAGTCGGCGGCGGGTCATCGAGGCATTGTTGGGAGTGCCGCTACCGCCGTCAAGTCTGGGCCTCGGAGGCCGGCGGGATAGGCCGCGCGGCCCTTGTTCGGGCACCGGAAACGCGCGGATAATCGAACACGAGGCGCACTGTGGCACCAGAGACGATTCCCGCATTGCTCGAGCAGATCGACGAGCTGCTCGCAGAGCCGGCTGAGGAGCCGGCCAGCCTGGCGCAGCTCGAGCGCACGCTCACCGACGGCTACGCCTACGCGCTCGCGCTCGAGGCCGAGCGGTGGCGCCTGGAGCGGCGCATGTCCGAGCTCGCCGGCGAGCTGAGCGACGGCAACCAGGAGCTGAAGGCGAAGGAGCTGGCGCTTGTCTCCGACCGCCTCGAGACGAACGCCAGCCTGCTCACGGGCCTGCGCGGGACGCTCACGCGGCTGCGCGCGCGGACGAGCGCCGCTCGCTCGCGCGACTAGACGAGTCCGCTGCGGACCGCGTAGACCGCGGCCTGGATGCGGTTCTCGATCTGCAGCTTCATCAGGATGTTCGAGATGTGGTTCTTGACCGTCTTCGGGCTGATGTGGAGCTGGGCCGCGATCATCGCGTTGTCGTTGCCCGCCGCGATCAGCTTGAGCACGTCCAGCTCGCGCTCGGACAGCTCGGCGCGGATCGTCTCCGCGGCCTCGGGCGAGACCGCCGTTGCCCGCACCTGCTGCAGCACCTTGCCTGCGATCGCGGGCGAGACGAGCGACTCGCCCACGGAGGCGGACACGATCCCCCGGATCAACTCGTCGACGGAAGCGTCCTTCAGCAGGTAGCCGCAAGCGCCCGCGAGGATCGCGTGGAGGACGTCGTCGTCCTGGTCGGAGATGGTCAGCACGAGCACCCGAGTGAGCGGCGCGAAGCCGTGGATCTGGCGGATCGCCTCGATCCCCGTCATGCCTGGCATGTGCAGGTCCATCACGACCACGTCGGGGGCGAGCTCGCGGACGAGTCGGACCGCGTCCGCGCCCTGACCGGCCTCGCCGGCGATCTGCACGCCGCGCTCCTCGAGCAGGTTGCGGAGACCGGTGCGGAAGAGGTCATGGTCGTCGACCAGCAACACGCGCACGCTGCTCGCGGTGCGCTCGTCCTCGACCTGCATGGTTTCGCTCACGGCCACCCCCTGGTACCGCCGGAAGTCTAGTCAGTGCAGCGAGATCGTGACGGTGCGCCGACCCCACGCGCGCGCCTGCGCGACCGTCGGGAACCAGAGGTCGATCGTCGCGCCCTGGATTGCCGAGCCGGTGTCGGCGGCTACGCCGGAGCCGTAACCCGGGATCGTCAGGCTCGTGCCGAGCGGGATCACGCCCGGGTCGACTGCGACCACGCCCCATCCGGTGGGGGCTCCCGTGGCGGTGTGCCCGTTGATCGAGTAGGCGGTCGCGACCACCGTCAGCGAGCGGCCGCCCGGAGCGATCCCGATCGGTGCCGCCGGCTGCGTTGGGGAGACGACCGAGAGCTGGCGGGCCCTCGTCTCGACCGCGAGCGCCTGCTGCTGGTACGCGGCGATCGCAGCGGTGTTCAGCTTCTGCTGGCCGGCCAGGGTCGCCAGGTACGAGGCCCGCTGAGCGCTCGCTTGCTCGAGCACGAGCGTCGACCGGGAGGCCTCCTGTGCGAGAACTCGCAGGTGCCGCTGCTTGGCCGCCAGCCGCCGTGCCAGGGCGGTCGCGTCGTGCTTCGCCTGCCTGGTCTGCTCGATCACGACCCGGTCCTGGTCGGCGACCCGGTCGAGCGAGTCGAGGTTGCCCAGCGCGTCGGCGACCGAGGAGGCGCCGAACACGACCGCCAGCGGGTCGGTGTCGCCCTGTTCGTAGAGCAGCTGCAGCCGGGTCGCGAGCGAGCGCTCGGAGACCTTCAGCGTGCTGCGGGCGACGCGCAGGCGTTGTCTGGCGTCGGCGAGCTCGCCCTTGACCTGCGCCGTCCGGATGCGCAGCTCGACGAGCCGCGCGCGCTCGCGGGCCAGCCGCGAGTCGAGCGAGTAGAGCTCGAGCACGACCCCGCGCGAGCGCTTGGCGAGGTCGGCGTTCTGCTGCGAGAGCCGGGTTGCGCGGTCGCGTAGCGAGGAGGCCGAGTCCGCCGCGACGGTCGCCGCGGGAACCAGTCCGACGAGAGCAAGCAGGGCTCCGAGGACGACCGGCCAATAGCGGAGCGTGCGTATCTCCCCCGGCACGACGCGGCACCGTAACACACGCGCTTGTGCGGATCCGTGCCCGGTCCGGCTATCTGGCCCTTTTGGGCCAAAGAAGCCGTTTGCGGTCATCCGACGAGCTTGTTAGGGTGCCGTGCTTGTGACGTACCGGCCCCTCTCACGAGGGCGCCTGTCGAGCCGATTCAAGACCCCCCTCCGCTCGACAAGACGTAAGGCGCCGGCACTGGTCATCGCATTGGCTGCGGCCTGTGCACTGACTGCTGCGTCAGCATCCGCTGATCCGAGCGTCGCCTCCAAGGAGGCCGAGGCGCAGAGCGTGATGGCGCAGATCCAGCAGCTCGACTCGAGCCTGGAGCGCGCGATCGAGGCGTACAACCTCGCCACCGTCAAGCTCAACCGGATCAAGCACGACCTCAAGGACAACACCCACGCCCTCGCGGTCGCGAAGAAGAGCCTTCTCCACGCGCAGACGCAGCTCTCGACCCGCCTGGTGGACATCTACACCTCCGGTGACCAGAACGCCGGCCTGGCGGTGCTGCTCGGAGCGTCGAGCCTCGACGACATGCTCGGCCGCATGGACGCGAGCGACCGCGTCTCGGAGCAGGACTCGCTCGTGCTCAAGCAGGTCGTGCACTTCCGGCGGGAGGTGCAGCACCGGCAGCGATTCCTGCAGCACGCGCATTCCGTGCAGGCGCAGGTGGTGGCCGAGCGCGATGCGGCGCGCGCCTCGGTGGAATCGCAGCTCGGCCAGCGCAAGCAGCTGCTCGGCTCGATCCAGGGCGAGATCGCGCACCTGAAGGCCGTCGAGGCGGCGCGCCAGGCAGCGCTCCAGCGCCAGCTCGAGCAGCAGGTCGCGGCACAGCAGGCCTCCCAGCAACAGGCAGCCCTCGCGCCCACGGTTCCGATCGGCTCCGGTACGACCCCACCGCCCACGGTCGCTCCGCCGCCCACCCACAGCGGCGTCGTCGGGATCGCGATGCGCTACCTGGGCGTGCCGTATGTCTGGGGCGGGGCGTCGCCGTCCGGGTTCGACTGCTCCGGCTTCGTGATGTACGTCTACGGACAGATGGGCGTCTCGCTGCCACACAGTTCCTACGCGCAGTACGGCTACGGCAGCGCGGTCTCGCTGAGCCAGCTCCAGCCCGGCGACCTCGTCTTCTTCGACGGGCTCGGCCACGTCGGGATCTACGTCGGCGGCGGCAGCTTCATCCACGCGCCCCACACTGGCGACGTGGTCAAGATCTCCTCGATCAGCGGCTGGTACGCGTCGACCTTCGTCGGCGGCCGGCGACTCTAGCTCTAGCTCGAGTAGAGCTCTTCGATCTCGCGGGCGAAATGCTCCGCGACTACGCGGCGCTTCAGCTTCAGCGTCGGCGTCACCTCGTCCTCCTCGGCGGTGAAGTCGCGCGGCAGGACCCGGAAGCGCTTGATCTGCTCGAAGCGGGAGAGGTCGCCGTTGACCTCGTCGACCACCGCCTGGACGCGCCGCTCGACCTCGTCCGGGGCGAGGCCGTCCGCGACTGCCGGGTCGAGCGTGATCAGCGCAGTCACGTAGGGCCGCCGGTCGCCTAGCACGAGGGCCTGCGAGACGAGCGGCGCGGTCTTGAGCGCGTTCTCGAGGTTCTGCGGTGAGACGTTCTTGCCGCCGGCGGTGACCAGGATGTCCTTCTTGCGGTCGGTGATCGCGATGAAGCCGTCCTCGTCGATCGAGCCGACGTCGCCCGAGCGCAGCCAGCCGTCATCCCCGAGCACCTCGCGCGTCGCTTCCTCGTCCTTGTAGTAACCGGCGAAGATCGTCTCGCTGCGGATCAGCAGCTCGCCGTCGTCGCCCACCCGCACCTCGAAGCCCGGCAGCGCGGGCCCGACGGTGCCGAAGCGGAAGCGCCCGGGCCGGTTGACCGAGGCGGCGGTCGTGCACTCGGTCAGGCCCCAGCCCTCGACGATCAGGATGTCGATCGAATGGAAGAACTCGCCGATCTCCTTGGCGAGCGGCGCACCGCCGGAGACCCCCAGTCGCAGCCGCCCGCCGAGCCGGTCCTTGACCTTCGAGTAGACGAGCCGGTCGGCCAGTCGGTGCTGCAGCGCCAGCCCGCGGGGGAGCGGCTCGCCGCGCCGGCGCAGCTCGCTCACCCGCCGCCCGACCTCCAGGGCCCAGTCGAGCAGTCGTCGCCGCGGCCCCTGCACCTGTTCGAACTGCGCCAGCACGGCCGTGTGCACCTTCTCGTAGAGCCTCGGCACGCTCGGCAGCAACGTCGGCCGCACGGCCGGCATCGCCTCGGCGATACGCAACGGATCCGGGCAGAAAGCCGTCGTGTAGCCCTTGTGCGCGCCGAGCAGGTGCATCAGCCGGCCGAAGTTGTGCGCGAGCGGCAGGTAGAGCAGCATCACGTCGTCGGCGAAGGCGAACTCCGGCACGCGGTCGACGCAGGTCGCCATCTCGTAGTAGTTGCGGTGGCGGATCATGCAGGCCTTGGGCGGGCCGGTGGTGCCCGAGGTGTAGATGAAGGTGAAGAGATCCTCCTCGCCCACCTGCGCCTCGGCCTCGACGAGCGCCGTCGGGTTGGCGGCGGCGAACTCGCGGCCGCGGGCGCGCAGCCCGTCGAGGTCGGCGAACGTGAGCACGTGGGCAAGCGAGACGCCGCCGAGCTTTTGCCGCTGCGCCTCGTCCTCGACCAGCACTCCGACGGCGTCGGAGTGCTCGAGCACGTAAAGGCAGTCCTTGGGCGAGCTGTTCGCGTAGATCGCCGCCCCGACCGCGCCGATCCGCGCGAGCGCGTAGTCGAACAGCGCCCACTCGAGGCTCGTCCGGGCGAGGATCCCGAAGGCGTCGCCCTTGCGCACGCCGAGCGCGAGCAGCCCGTTGGCGAGCTCCTCGACCGCGCGGCCGGCCTCGTCCCACGAGACCTCCTCCCAGCCGCCCTCGCGCTCGACGAGGTAGGCCGGCGTGGTGCGTCCCTCGGCCGTCGCGGCCGCCCAGAGCTTTCCGATCGTGCGCACGGCGCCAGAATACGTCGGAAGGGAAGCGTGAAGGGGCGGCGAATCTGCCCGGTCCCACTACACTTATCCACAGCGAAAGCGGCCTCAGATGCGAACTACCTGGAACGGATCACTCAGCTTCGGCCTGGTCACCATCCCGGTCGGCCTCGCGCCAGCGACGGCGCCGAAGGCCCGTGCCTCCGACGTCACCTTCCGGACGCTGCACCGCGAGTGCAAGACGCCGATCAAGCAGAAGCGCTGGTGCCCCGTGCACGAGCGCGAGGTGACGAACGACGAGCTCGTCAAGGGCTGGGAGGTCTCGAAGGGCCAGTTCGTGATCGTCGAGGACGCCGACCTCGAGGCGATCGAGCAGCGCGACACCTCGCGGGCGATCGAGATCTCGCGCTTCGTCCCGCTTGCCGAGGTCGACCCGATGTTCTTCGACCGCACCTACTTCCTCGCGCCATCCAGCGCGGAGGCGCAGCGCCGGCCCTACGTGCTGCTGCTGAACGCGATGAAGGAGACGGGGATGGCCGCTATCGGCCGCATGGTGATCCGCGGCAACGAGAACTTCGTCCTGATCCGCCCCAAGGGCGAGGCGCTGGTGCTCGAGACGCTCTTCCTCGCCGAGGACGTACGCTCGCAGGCCGAGATCGACGAGGCGGTCGAGGCCGTCGACGTCAAGGACCCGGAGCTCGAGCTCGCGCGCCAGCTGATCGACAGCCTGGTCGGCGACTGGGAGCCGGAGGCGCTACAGAGCGAGTACCGCCAGGACCTGCGCAGGCTGCTCGAGGCGAAGCTGGCCGGCGAGGAGATCGCGAAGCCGGAGCCGGTCGTCGACGCACCGGTCGTCGACCTGATGGAGGCGCTCAAGAAGAGCGTCGCGGCGTCGAAGCAGAAGGACGGCGCGAAGCCGGCTGCGCGCAAGAAGGCCGCGCCGAAGAAGCGCGCCGCCTCCGGCAGCAAGTAGCGGCTCGGAACCTCCCGTCTATCCGGCGAGGCTGGCGCCGACGATGCCCACGCCCACGGTGAAGGCGATCGCTGCAGATCCGATCAAGGCGAGTCGAGTCAAACTGACCTGTTGCGGAACCTGGTCGGCGACGGCGCTATGACCACCGTGGCCGTGGAGGGCGTGGACGACAGCGTGCCCTCGGCCTCTGGCGATCAAGTAGCGATTCACGGGCCAGGCGGCAACGAAGGCGATCGCCAGAGCGAGGGCGAGCGAGCCCCAGAAGAGCAAGTCGTCCAGACCTGCATCCATCGCGCCCGGGATCGCGATGATGATCAGGTTGTCCACGACTTCCATGACCGTGATCGAAAAGGTGTCCGAGGCAAGCGCTAGCGGCAGCACAATGGCAAGCGCCAGCCCCGACCGCAGCAGCGGAAGCATGGTCAGCGAGTAGCCGAACAGGAAGGCGAGCAGGATCGCGAGGACGATCGTCAAGGTGTTGCTCAGCCCGACGGCGGTGCCGATTGCCAATCCCAGCACCTCGCCGATCGCACATCCGGTCAGGCAGTGAGCCGTCGCCGCCGTGACCGTGCGGTTGAGCGACATTGCCGCATGTCCATGGCTTGACGTCAAACCTCCTCCATCAGGCGCAGGATCAGTCGAGCACACGCGATTGCCACAACGCTTGTTGCGATTCCAATCACCCATGCCCAGGTCCCTTCCGGGACTGGCCAGTCATGAATCGCGCAAGGTCAACGGGCGCAGATCCACGGCGAGATCCGCGCGTTCCTCGGACGGGGGCGGTTAGTGCGGCTGCGCGACGGCGCCGAGCGCCTCGAGCTGCGCCTGGAAGAGGGTCTTGTCGATCTTCCCCTGGTAGATCGGCACGCCTTCCTCCATGCAGACACGGATCACTTCCGTGCGGTCGATCCCAAGCTCCTTCGACAACTCCTCGGGCGTCAGGTGGTTCGCCATTGCTTCTCCTTCCCTGGGCAACAAAAAGCCCGCCGCGCTCTCAGCGCCGACGGGCTAGCCGACCAAACCTTCTCTGGTGTCCGGCAGGAATCAGGGGTCCTGCCTCCCCGAACGATCCATCGCCTCGAACAATAATCGCCCTTGGTGACGGACGCAAAGTCTGAGCTGCCCGGGCTCGAGGAGCGCGAGGCCGAGCTGCGCGGCACTCGACTGCGCTACCTGGCCGGAGGGCAGGGCGAGCCGCTCGTGCTCGTCCACGGCCTCGGCGGTGCTGCCGCGAACTGGGTCGCATTGGCTCCGCTGCTGCTTCCGGGACGGCGGCTGTTTGTGCCCGAGCTTCCAGGCCATGGTGGGTCCTCGCCGCTTCCCGCCGCGCCGTCGCTGAACGGTTACGCCGACCGGCTGGGGCTGCTGCTCGAGCACGAGGGGATCGCCCCGGCCGCGATCGTCGGCCATTCCCTGGGCGGTGCCATCGCCCTGCGGCTCGCGATCCGCCGGCCCGAGGCGGTCAGTGCGCTCGTGCTTGCCGGGGCCGCCGGGATCTCCTCGGCGACGCGCAGCGCCCGCTACGCCCTCACCGTCACCGGGATCCTCAAGCCGGGTCGGAAGATCGCCCCGCACCGCGCAAGAGTGGCTCGCTCGGCCCTGCTCAAGCGGATCGTCTTCGGGCGCTGGGGGGCCTCCGACCCGCCGGCGCTGTCGCCCGAGGTGGTGGAGGCGTTCCTCGCCGGGCCCGCGCGGCACACGGACACCGTCAGCGCGGCGAAGGCGCTCGTCCGGGACGACGTGCGCGCGGATCTCGAGCGGGTGCGCTGCCCTGGCCTCGTGCTCTGGGGCGCGCGCGACAACCAGTTGCCGGTCGCCGACGCGTTCGAGTATGCACGGCGGCTGCGAGCGCCATTGCGCGTGATCGGCGACTGCGGCCACCTGCTGATCGGCGAGCGGCCCGACGCCTGCGCGGATGCCATAGACGGGTTCCTCGCGGGGGAACCGGCGGCTCCCCCGCGAGGCGATCGGGGTGCCCAGATTTGAACTGGGGACCTCTCCGACCCGAACGGAGCGCGCTACCAGGCTGCGCCACACCCCGAGCGCCGACAGGTTAGCGTCTGAAAAGCCGTCGCAGGCGATCCGCGAGCGAGGGACGGGTGCCCCGCTCGGCCGCGGCCTCGCGCTTGGCCTCCTGCCTGGCCCAGGCGCGATGGCGCGAGGAGCGCGTGCCGTACTTCGGCTTCCAGTAGACCGGCATCAGGAGGTCGCGACGAAGCATCGCTCGCTGTCGCGGTGCGATGGTCGTTCCGAGGCAAGGACGCAGGGAGCGTTCGTACCTGAAGGGTACGGGCGCGACTGAGGACGCAGCATCGGGGCGAGCAGCGCGGTGCGACTGCACAGTCGATGTTTCGTTGCGTCCTCGAACTAGTCGATCGTCCGGATCTGCTTCGAGGTCAGGCCGAGCGCGATGATGCAGATCGAGATCGCTGCGGCCAGGGCGATGATCGTCCCGGGCTCGGCTAGGTTCGAGAGCGCGCCCATCAGCAGGAGGCCGAACGGCGTCAGGCCGAGCGAGCCGAACCAGTCCAGGCTGACCACGCGCGACAGCATGTGCCGCGGCACGAGCTCCATCAGCATCGTCTCCCAGACGGTCACCCCGAAGCCGATGCAGATCCCGCGCAGGAATGCGGCGAGTGCGGCCAGCGGGTACCACGGCGAGAGCGCGAACAGGATCACGAGCACGCTGTTGGCGATCCAGATCAGGTACGAGATCAGGCCTCGCCGGCGTCTCGGGTTGACCTGGCCGAAGACGAACGTGCCGATGATCATCCCGCCGCCGATCAGCGAGAAGAGGAGCCCGTAGGCACCGACGCCGAGCTCGAAGTGCTCGCGCACCAGCTTCGGCGTGAGCACCTGGATCGAGGCCCATTGCAGCATCAGCACGAAGGCGAACAAGCTGATCGTGATCCAGAGCCAGGGGACGCCGGCGATGTAGCGGAAGCCCTCGCGGATCGCCCGGAAGGTGCCGTCCTCCGTCGCATGCTCGGCGGCGCGAGGGCGCGTCGCGTAGACGAACGCGAACGAGACCAGGTACGAGCAAGCGTTGAAGCCGAACACGACGGTCGCGCCGGCGAAGCCGTAGAGCAGTGAGGCGATCGAGGGCCCGATCAGGAAGCTCGACTGCCGCGCGATCCCGATCAGGGCGTTCGCCGAGCCGAGCCGGGCGTCCTCGACCACGAGCGGGATCAGCCCGCCGAGCGCGGGCGTGAAGAAGCCGGTCGCGAGACCCTCGACGAACGCGATCGCCGCGAGCGAGTGGATCGTCAGGTGCCCGCTCGCGTCGAGCCCGGCGAGCCCGGCGATCACCGCGAAGCGCGCGAGGTCGGAGACCAGCATCAGCGTGCGGCGGTCGTAGCGGTCGGCGAGGGCGCCGCCGACCAGGACCGTCGTCAGCACGCCGACGCCCTGGAAGGTCAGCACGAGCCCGAGCGAACGCGCCGAGCCGGTCAGCGTGAAGGTGCGCCAGCCGAGGGCGACCACGAAGGCGGAGTCGCCGAGCAATGAGATCGCCTGGCCGGTCCAGAGCAGCCGGAAGTTGCGGCTCCGGAACGCCTGGAGCACCCGGGCACGCGACGGAACGGCGGCGGTTGCCTCCATGCTCGAAAGCTATCCTCCGCGCGTGACCGACCTGCTCCGCGTGGCCTGCGTGCAGATGACGAGCGGCCCGGACAAGGCGGCGAATCTCGAGACGGCCGAGCGGCTGGTCGCCCGGGCCGCGTCGACCGGCGCCGACCTGGTCGCGCTGCCCGAGAAGTGGAACGCGATCGGCACGACGGAGCAGCTGCACGCTGCCGCCGAGCCCCTCGACGGCGGCGAGTCCGTCGAGGCCATGGCGGGCTGGGCACGCACTCACGGGATCACGCTCGTCGGAGGGTCGATCTCCGAGCAGCGCGAGGGCCGCGAGAAGCTCTCGAACACCTCGCTCGCCTTCGGCCCGGACGGCGAGCTGCTGGGGCTCTACCGCAAGATCCACCTCTTCGACGTCGAGGTCGGCGGCGTCACCTACCGCGAGTCCGAGGCCGAGGAGCCAGGCGCGGAGCCGGTCGTCGTGCGCGGCGAGGGCTGGCCGGTCGGGCTGACCGTCTGCTACGACGTCCGCTTCCCCGAGCTCTACCGGATCCTCGCGCTCGAGGGCGCGGAGCTCGTCACCGTTCCCGCGCACTTCACCACGCCGACCGGCAAGGACCACTGGCACGTCCTCCTGCGGGCGCGGGCGATCGAGAACCAGTACTTCGTCGCGGCGCCCGCACAGGTGGGGGAGACGCTGCCGGGCAAGCCCGCCTACGGGCGTTCGCTGATCGTCGATCCGTGGGGAATCGTGCTCGCGCAGGCGCCTGACGAGGAGACCGTGATCACGGCCGAGCTCGACCGCGCGCTGCTGCGCTCGGTGCGGGAGAAGCTGCCCTCGCTGAAGAACCGCCAGGCCGACGCGTACCGCTGGCCGGCGAGCGTCTGATCCAGCGCCGGGGGTTGACCCTCGGCGAGCAGTTCTCCGGCGGCGTCGCTTCCGAGCTGGTCGTGCCGGTAACGACCGCGGAGGGCGAGCAGGCCGTGCTGAAGGTCCAGCAGCCGCACCGGGAGAGCGAGCACGAGGCGGCGGCGCTCCAGCTCTGGGACGGCGACGGCGCGGTCCGGCTGCTCGACCACGACGCCGAGGAGCACGCGCTGCTACTGGAGCGCTGCGTGCCCGGGACGCCGCTCTCCGCGGCCGGCGCCGAGGTCGCGCTGGACGTCTTCGTCGAGTTGCTGCCGCGCCTCTGGAAGCCCGCGGGAGCGCCGTTCGGCACGCTCGCCGCGGAGGCCGCCTGGTGGGCGGACTCGCTGGAAGAGACGTGGGAGCGGTTCGGCCGTCCGTTCGAGCGACGGCTGCTGGACGCGGCGCTCGAGGCCTTGAGCCAGCTCTCGCGCACCCAGGGCGAGCAGGTGCTGCTCCACCAGGACCTGCACGGCGACAACGTGCTGGCCGCCCAGCGCGAGCCGTGGCTGGCGATCGACCCGAAGCCACTCGTCGGCGAGCGTGAGTTCGGGGTCGCGCCGATCGTGCGCTCGCGCGAGCTCGGCCACTCGGGTCGCGACGTGCTGCACCGCTTCGACCGCCTGGTGTCGGAGCTCGGTCTCGACCGGGAACGGGCGCGCGGTTGGACGATCGGGCAGACCGTCGCCTGGGCGTTCGATGGCGGCGTCCACCAGACGCACGCGGAGACGGCACGCTGGCTGCTAGAAGCCCATTGATGCTGCGCGCCGTCCTGTTCGACGTCGACTTCACGATCGCCCGGCCCGGGCCGGAGCTCGGGCCCGAGGGGTACCGACGACTGGGCGAGCGCTTCGGGCTCGAGCTCGACCCCTCGCGCTACGGCGAGGCCCGCGAGCGGGCAGTCGAGGGGATCAAGCGGCATCCCGAGCTCGAGCACGACGAAGAGATCTGGGTCGCCTTCACCGAGCGGATCATCCGCGGCATGGGCGGCGACGCGGACAGCGCCTACGAGTGCGCGGTGGCGATGACGCAGGCGTGGGAGCACGCGGAGCACTTCGAGCTGTTCGAAGACGCCAAGCCGGTGCTGGAGGAGCTGAGCGCGCAGGGGCTGAAGCTCGGGCTCGTCTCCAATACGGGCCGCGACCTCGATGCCTTCGTCGCGCATCACGCGCTGGACGTCGACGCGGCGCTCGGCTCAGGCGCATTCGGCCGCACGAAGCCGCACCCGACGATCTTCCGCGCGGTGCTCGAGCGGCTCCACGTCGCGCCCGCGGAGGCCGCGATGGTCGGCGATTCGATCGAGGACGACGTCGAGGGCGCGCACGCCGCGGGGATCGAGCGCGCCTTCCTGCTCGACCGCGAGAACCGGCATCCCGAGGTCGACGAGCGCCTCCCCAACCTGCTCGCGCTGCCTGCCGCGCTCGGGCTGAATCGGCCCGGCACGGTCTAAACTTCGCCGTAGTGCCCAACCGCTCGAACGCGCAGGAGGAGAAGCGCCGACTGCTGCTGGACGCGGCGGTGCGCGTCTTCGCGCGCAAGGGCTACCACGCGAGCCGCGTCGGCGACATCGCCGAGGAAGCGGGTGTCGCGTACGGGCTGCTCTACCACTACTTCCAGTCGAAGGAAGAGGTGCTCCTGACCGTCTTCCGCGAGACCTGGCGCGCGCTGGTCGCGACGATCAAGAGCGTCGAGCAGGCCGGCGACCCGCCTCGCGAGCAGCTGCGCAAGGTCGCGGAGATCCTGCTCCGCTCGTGGCGGCGCGACCCCGACCTCGTGCGCGTGCTCGTCCTGGAGGTGACGCGCAGCCAGCACCTGCCCGGCGAGATGGACGAGATCGTGGAGTCGTTCGCCGCGATCCAGGAGATCGTCGAGCGCGGCCAGGCCGACGGCTCGATCCGGACCGACCTCGACGCGCGCCTGGCGAGCTACGTCTTCTACGGCGCTGTCGAGGAGCTGTTGACGGGCTGGGTGCTCGGACGGCTGCCCGACTCCGAGGAGGACGTGGCCCGCGCCGAGCGGACGCTGGTCGAGATCGTCACGGGCGGGCTCGCCCCCGAGCTCGCGACGGCCGGCGCGTAGTGGCGACGACATCGGGCTCGCAGGCGCTCGTTGTCGCGCCGGTTGTGCGCCGGAGCCTGATCTGGTCGCTTGGGCTGGGCGCGTTCGGGCTCGCCTTCTCGGTCACGACCATCTCGGTGGCGCTGCCGCCGCTGCTGCACACGTTCACCAGCTCGGGCACGCTGATCGGGGTCGCGATCGGCGCGGAGGGCCTGTTCGCGCTGACGCTTTCGCCGATCGTCGGGCCGTGGAGCGACTCGTTCCATACGCCGCTCGGCCGCCGGCGGCCGTTCATGCTCGTCGCGATCGGCCCGATGGCGTTCTGCCTGTTGCTGATCGGATTCATGCCGAACCTCTGGACGACGGTGCTGCTCGTGCTGGCGTTCTACTTCGCCTACTACCTCTACGAGCCCCCGTACCGCGGGCTCTACCCCGACGTGCTGCCGCCGACCGCCTACGGGCGCGCCCAGGGAATCCAGCACGTGCTGCGCGGGATCGCGCTCGGAATCGCCCTCGTCGGCGGCAACTTCCTGCTCAAGGCGTGGCTCCCCGCCCCATTTCTGGTCGCGGCGTTCGTCACCTCGGCCGCGTGTGGCGCGACGATCTTGCTCGTGCGCGAGGACGGCGGCCACGGGCACGTGTTCGAGGGGTTCGGCGCCTACATCAAGCAGAGCTGGCACATCTTCTGGGACGACGGCGACGTGCGGCGCTTCCTGCTCGCGAACTCCGCCTGGGAGGGGACGTTCGCGGCCGCGAGGAGCTTCGTGATCCTCTACGTGATCGAGGGGCTGCACGAGTCGCAGACCGTCTCCGGGGAGATCCTGGCCGCGGTGGCGGGCGGCTACGTAGTCGCGGCGCTGTTCTCGGGGCGGCTGGGGGACAAGTTCGGGCTCGCGCGGGTGATCTTCTTCGCGTCCTTCGTGTATGGAACCGGGTTCCTCGTCGGCGGGCTCGCGCAAGAGTGGCACAGCTGGTACCTCGGCTTGATCGGCGTGGTCGCGATCGCCGGCGGGACGGTCATGACCCTCGCCTGGGGGCTGCTCTACAAGATCGTGCCGGAGGAGCATCGCGGCGCTGCCTCGGGGCTGGCGACGACGACGAAGGGCATCGGCCTGCTCGTCGGCGCCCCGCTCGCCGGGCTGGCGATCGACGTCGCGAAGCCGTACCTGGGCGCGACCAACGGCTACCAGATCCTGTGGCCGGTCTGCGGCCTCGGGATCCTCGGCGCGATCCCGCTGCTCGTTCGCCTGATGGCGGTCGAGGACGAGCGCGGGCAAGCGCCGGTGCCGGCAACC
Source organism: uncultured Actinomycetes bacterium (assembly GCA_963763475.1). GTDB lineage: Bacteria > Actinomycetota > Thermoleophilia > Gaiellales > Gaiellaceae > AC-32. The sequence goes on from CAVXOR010000003.1 coordinate 20,461, forward strand.
CCGCCGCCGTCGGTGCCGTAGCGAACCTGAAAACCAGTGACAGTCACAGTGACTGTCACTGTTCGAAGCCAGACGTGTGCCGGAAGACGCACGACTTGCGATGTCCTCGGGCTCCAGCGCTAGCGTCGTGCTCATGCCTCGCGTCCCTCGTAACCAGCTTGCCGACGGTGTCTTTCACGCGACCGCCCGCGCTGTTTTCGGCGCCAGCCTGTTCGAGGACGATCTCGATCGCCTCGATTTTCTGCACCTCCTCGGCTCGACCGCCGCGTTGTCCGGCTGGCGTCGCCACGCCCATTGCCTGATGGGCACGCACTACCACCTTGTGGTGACCGCGTCACGCGAACAGCTCTCGAACGGGATGCGCCGACTCAACGGCGCCTACGCACGCCGCTTCAACAAACGCCACAGTCGTCGCGGCCACCTTTTCGACGAGCGCTTCACCTCGTTCGCGATCGAGGACGAGCAGCACCTCGAGGCGGCTCTCGAGTACGTCCTGCAGAACCCCGTTCGCGCCGGCCTCTGCAGGGAGGCCTCTGACTGGCCTTGGGCCGCCGCGGCCTAGCGCGTCTGAGCGAGCGCCGGGGCCCAGGCGGCCATGGGCGAGACGTCCCCGTCGCCGTTCAGACGCCGGTACCCGAGCGCGTGCTCGGCCTGCATCAACTTGTGGATCTGCGTCGTGCCCTCGTAGATGATCGGCGCCCTCGCGTTGCGGAAGTAGCGCTCGATCCCGTACTCCGCCGAGTACCCGTAGGCGCCATGCACCTGAATCGCGAGGTGCGCCGCCCGGAATGCCGACTCGGTCGCGTGCCACTTCGCCAGCGAGGTCTCGCGCGTGTTCCGCACGCCCTGGTTCTTCAGCCAGGCCGCCTGCATCACGAGCAACTTCGACGTCTCGTAGCCGAGCACCATCTCCGCGATCATGTCCTGGACGAACTGATACTTGCCGATCGGTTGCCCGAACGTCTCCCGCTCGCGCGCGTACTCGACCGACCGCTCCAGGCACGCGCGGACGACACCACAGGCGCCGGCCGCGACAGTGAACCGTCCCTGGTCGAGCCCGTACATGGCGATCTCGAAGCCCTGTCCCTCCTCACCGACGAGGTTCCCGGCCGGCACCTCGACGTTCTCGAAGAAGAGCTCGCCCGTCGAGCCCGCCCAGACGCCGAGCTTGTGCTCGGTCTCGCGGGTGGACACACCCGGCCACTCGCGCTCGACGATGAACGCCGAGATGCCCTTGTGCTTCGCCTCCGTGTCGGTCTTGGCGAAGACGAGCTGGTGGTCGGCCACGGTCGCGTACGAGATCCAGTTCTTCTGGCCGTTCAGGACGTAGGAGTCGCCCTCGCGCCGCGCCGTCGTGCGCATCGCGGCCACATCCGACCCGGCTGCCGGTTCGGTCAGGCCGAAGCAGGCGAGCTTCTCGCCGCGCGCCTGCGGCGCGAGGTAGCGCTGCTTCTGGTCTTCCGAGCCGTAGCGGAGCAGCGAGAGGGAGTTCAGGCCCACGTGCACCGAGATCAGCGTCCGGAAGGCGGCCTCGCCGCGCTCGATCTCCTCGCACGCCAGCGCCTCGGCCACGAAGTCGAGGCCGGCGCCGCCGTACTCCTCCGGGATCACGATCCCGAGCAGCCCCAGCTCGGCCATGCCCTCGATCGCGCCCAGGTCCAGGTGGTGGTTGATGTCGTTCTCGATCGCGTTCGGCAGCACGCGCTCGTCGACGAACGTCCGCACCGTGTCCTGAATCAGTCGCTGTTCCGGGGTAAGGTCGAAGTCCATGCCTGAGAGTCTATGGAAGCGCCTCGCCGCCACCCCGCTCGAGGTCGAGACCTACGAGCTCGAGCGCCTCGAGCAGCCCGTGACGCGCGGCTTCTCCCGCGTGACCACGGTCGTGCACCTGCGCGGCGGCGGGCACGAGGGGCTCGGCGAGGACGTCACCTGGTACCCGGAGCACCACGACCGCGAGCTCAAGGCCGGCGCCATCCTGCCGCTTGCCGGGAGCTGGACCCTGGAGGCCTTCTCGGACGCTCTGGACATGCCGGACCCGCACCGGCGCTGGGCCTACGAGAGCGCGGCGCTCGACCTCGCGCTGCGACAGGCCGGCACCACCCTCGCCGAGGTCGTCGGCCGCGAGCCGCGCCCGGTCTCGTTCGTGATCTCGCCGGGCCTCGGCAACCCGCCGACGAGCCGGGTCGTCCTGCGCTGGCTCGAGCTCGAGCCGAGCCATCGCTTCAAGCTCGACCCCGCGGGCGACTGGACCGACCAGCTGATCGAGGCGCTGGCCGGCACCGGCGCGGTCGTGACCGCCGACTACAAGGCCTACTACAGCCACGAGAACGACGCGCCCCCGGACCCGGAGCTCTACCGCCGCGTGGCCGAAGGCTTTCCGGAGGCCTACCTCGAGGACCCTGCCCTCACCGACGAGACGGACGCAGTGCTGAGGCCACATCGCGAGCGCGTCACCTGGGATGCGCCGATCCACTCGGTCGCCGATGTGGAGGGGCTCGCCTTCCCGCCGCGCGTGCTCAACTCGAAGCCGTCGCGCTTCGGCCACCTGAGCGAGCTGATCGGGTTCTACGACCACTGCGCCGCCAATGGCATCGGGCTCTACGGTGGCGGCATGTTCGAGCTCGGGCCCGGGCGGGGCCAGATCCAGTACCTCGCCTCGCTCTTCCACCCGGACGGCCCGAACGACGTCGCCCCGCGTGCCTACAACGACCCCGAGCCGCGGCCCGGCCTGCCGTCGAGCCCGCTCGAGGTCGCGCCGGAAGCGGTGGGGTTTCGGTGGCGCGAGCCCGGCGCTACTCTTTGACTGATCAGTCAATCAACAAGGCGGATATGGCTACAGCTGAGGCGATCGGCGCCGGTGTCTCCTTCGCGCTGACAGACGAGCAGAAGGCTTTGCGCGAGCTCGCGCACGACTTCGCGGCCAGGGAGATCCGGCCCAGGGCGGCCCAGTACGACGAGCATCAGACCCACCCGGCCGACGTCGTGGCGAAGGCCCACGAGGTCGGCCTGATGAACCCGCACATCCCGGAGGAGCTCGGCGGCCCGGGGCTCGGCGGCTTCGAAGGCGTGTTGATCGGCGAGGAGCTCTGCTGGGGCTGCTCCGGGATCGCGACGACGATCGTGGCCAACATCCTCGGCGCGCTGCCGATGCTGATAGCCGGCACTGAGGAGCAGCAGCGCGAGTGGCTGCCGCCGCTGCTCGAGGAGCCGATCCTCTGCTCGTTCGCGCTGACCGAGCCGAATGCCGGCTCCGACGTCTCCGGGATCCAGACCACGGCCGTTCGCCACGGCGACGAGTACGTCCTCAACGGCTCGAAGATGTTCATCACCAATGCCGGCCAGGCATCGTGGGTGATCGTCTTCGCCTCGACCGACAAGGACGCTGGCCACCGGGGTCTGAGTGCCTTCATCGTCCCGAGCCACACCGAGGGCGTCACCGTCGAGAAGCATCTCGACAAGATGGGGCAGCGCGCGACCGACACCTCGGCGCTCGCCTTCCAGGACGTGAAGGTGCCGGCTGCCAACCGGCTCGGCGAGGAGGGCCAGGGCTTCAAGATCGCGATGCAGACCCTCGACCACACGCGGCCGGGGACGGCCGCGGGCGCGGTCGGCGTCGCGCGGGCTGCGTTCGAGCACGCGGTCGAGTACTCGCGCGAGCGCGTCCAGTTCGGCCAGCCGATCGCGATGAACCAGGGCGTCAACTTCCTGGTCGCCGACATGGCGGCCGAGATCGAGGCAGCGCGGCTGCTCGTCTGGCAGGCGGCCTGGCTGCTCGACCGGGGCGAGCGGGCGACGCTCCAGTCCTCGTACGCGAAGCGCTTCGCCGCGGACACCGCGATGAAGGTGACGACCGACGCCGTCCAGATCTTCGGCGGCTACGGCTACATGAAGGAGTACCCGGTCGAGAAGCTGATGCGCGACGCGAAGCTGTTCCAGATCTACGAGGGCACGTCGCAGATCCAGCGCCTCGTGATCGCCAGGGAGATATTTCTCCCGCGCGACGCGTGAGCATTGAGATCGACCTCTCCGGGCGCGTAGCTCTCGTCACCGGCAGCTCGCGCGGCCTCGGCCGGGTTGATGCCCTTGCGCTCGCGAGGGCCGGCGCGGACGTCGTCCTGGCCGACGTTCAGCTCGAGTCGGGAGAACGCGCGGACGAGTACGGGCCGCTCGCACAGGCGGCGCGGCAGCAGGGCCTCGTCTACACCGAGCAGACCGCGGAGGAGATTCGCGGGCTCGGCCGGCGCGCGCTGGCCGTGCGCTGCGACGTGACCGATCGCTTTCAGGTCGAGGCCGCGGCCAACACCGAGCTCGGCCCGCCCGACATCCTCGTCGCCAACGCGGGCCTGCTCGACCATGTCGCCCGGCTCGAGGACCAGTCGCCGGAGCTCTGGGAGCGCGACCTGCGCGTCAACCTGACCGGCGTCTTCAACTGCGCGCAGGCGGTCTGGCCGGCGATGGTCGAGCGCGGCTGGGGGCGGATCGTGACCATGTCCTCGGTGGTCGGCGAGCTCGGCGGCTTTGGCCAGGCGAGCTACGCGGCGACCAAGGCCGGCGTCGTCGGCTTGACCAAGACCCTCGCGCTGGAAGGCGCGCGCGACGGCATCACCGCGAACGCGATCGTGGCCGGGATCATCGGCACCGAGGCGTTCGGGTTCGGCAGCGCGGAGATGAACGAGCGCATGGTCAGGCGTACCGCCATGCGACGCACCGGCACACCCGAGGAGATCGCCGGCGTGGTCGCGTTCCTCTGCTCGGACCTGGCCTCGTACGTCACCGGCGCCGCCGTCCCCGTCACGGGCGGAATCGACCTCTTTACGTTCTGACCAGGCCGCTACACTCCATGCCTTGCGCGTCGAGGCAGGGACCGGAGCGGCCGGGGTCCGCAGCCGACGTCGCAGCCGTTCCAGGACGCTGCTCCTTCAGCGGCTGGTGGTGCTGGCGATCGTCGCTGGGGTGGGCGGAGCCGTGCTCGGGCTCGTCTTCGCGGGCTCGCCGAGCAGGATCGCCGCGGGCGTCACGATCGACGGCGTCAACGTCGGCGGCCTGACCGCCGGCGAGGCGCGCACGAAGCTCGAGCGCCGCGCCACCACGCTCGCCCACGTTCCCGTCACCTTCACGGCGGGCGGCCACGAGTGGGAGTTGCGGCCGGTCAGCCTCGGCGTCGAGGCGAACTGGGACGCGGCCGCGAAGCTGGCGCTGAACCAGGGCGACGGGGTCGGGCCGCTGCGCGGGTTCCGGCGGATCGGCGTGCGCGTCTTCGGCGCGGACGTGTCGCCGCCGACCCGAGTGCTCGAGCGGGCACTCGTCTTCGAGGTCGGCAAGATGGCCAAGGCCGTCGACCGGCCCCACAGCGACGCCGCGATCGTCCTTCGCGGCCTGCGGCCGGTGGTCCTCCCGGCGCGCAGCGGCGCCGTGCTCGATCGCGAGGCGGCCGGGAAGACGATCGTGCAATCACTCGCGAGCTTCCAGCGCGGCCAGGTCGCCCTGCCCGTCCGAGTCGACGCGCCGACCGTGCGCGCCACCGACCTGACGCCAGTAGCCGCGCAGGTGCGGACCGCCCTGGCCAAGCCCGTGCGGATGCAGCTCGGCGTCGCCTCGTGGTGGCTGCCGAAGCGGCAGCTCGCGGCGATCCTGCAGCTCCCGCACGGCGGCACGAAGGCGCTCGCCGTCGGCGGCCCCGGCGCGACCCGCTATTTCGCCCGGTTGGGGCGAGGGATCGACAAGCCCGCGCGCGACGCCAACTTCAGTGTGCTCTCCTCGGGCCGCGTCGTCGTCGTGCCCTCGCGGCCCGGCCGCAAGGTGGCAACCGGCCCGACCGGCCGCCACATCCTCGCGGCGGCGCTCGCCCCGCAGGCACGCACGGCGCGGGTGGTCGTCACGCACGCGCAGCCGAAGCGCTCGACCGCGCAGGCGAAGGCGATGGGAATCACGACCCGGGTCGGCCGCTACGAAACGATCTACGGCGGCGACCCGAACCGCATCCACAACGTCCAGCTCGTCGCGCGGCTGATCGACGGAAAGCTGATCGCGCCGGGCGCGACCTTCTCCTTCAACCACGCCACCGGCGCGCGCACGGCCGACAAGGGCTTCCGCGAGGCGCCGGTGATCATCAACGGCGAGCTGACGACGGGCCTCGGCGGCGGTGTCTGCCAGGTCTCGACCACGGTCTTCAACGCGGCCTACGAGGCCGGCCTGAAGATCACCGAGCGGACGAACCACGCGCTCTACATCAGCCACTACCCGCAGGGCCGCGACGCGACGGTCAACTACCCGGACGTCGACCTGAAGTTCGTCAACGACACCGCGCACTGGCTGCTGCTGCGCACGTACGTCGGCTCCTACTCGCTCGACGTCGAGCTCTACGGCGCGCCTTTGAACCGCCGCGTCGAGAGCGAGACGCGCCCGCTGGTGGACACCGGAGCGGCGCCGCTCAAGCGCGTGCCGGACCCGGCGCTCTACGAGGGTTCGACCATGGTCGAGGAGAGCGGCGAGCCCTCGCGCGCGACGAGCGTCGAGCGCAAGGTCTACACACGCTCGGGCGCGCTGCTCTACGACAACACGTGGTACTCGTCCTACCGCGGCGAGCCGCGGGTCGTGCACGTCGGGACGAAGCCGAGGCCGGCGCCGCCGCCGAAGAAGAAGGGCCCGAGCGGGCCGAGCGGCCCCACCGGCCCGACCGGCGTCAGCTCTCCGCAGCGCTGATCTCGTCTGCCAGCCAGCCGGGCACGCGCGTCGGCCGGTGCGTGCTCGCGTCGACGCAGGCATGGCGCGTCCAGCCGTCCGCGACCGCCGCGCCGTCGCGTTCCACGGAGTAGTCGAAGCGGAAGCGCGCGCCGCGGAGGTCGCCGCAACGGGCGCGGATCGTGAGCCGGTCGTCGAAGCGTGCCGCCGCCAGGTAGCGCACGTGCGACTCGATCGTCAGCGCCTCGATCCCGTCCGCGCGCAGGCCCGGGTAGCCGCCCCGGAAGCGCGCCAGGTAGTCGATCCGCGCGAGCTCGAACCAGACGAGGTAGACGGAGTTGTGGGCGATTCCCTGCGCGTCGGTCTCGGCGAAGCGCACGCGCACCTCGGTCTCGAAGCGGAAGTCCACGGCCGCGGAGTCTCTACGATCGCCTGCCGTGGAGTTGGCCGACCTGATTCGGGAACGGCAGCCGTGCGTGGTGCTGACGGGCGCCGGCGTCTCCACCGAGAGCGGGATCCCGGACTTCCGCTCGCCAGGCGGGCTCTGGGCGCGCTTCGACCCGCTCGAGTACGCCTCGCTCGAGGCTTTCCGCGCCGACCCGCGCAAGGTCTGGAGCTTCTACAAGCCACGCGTGGCAATGCTGACCGACGCCGAGCCGAACCCGGCGCACCTCGCGCTCGTCGAGCTCGAGCGGCTCGGCTTCGTCGAGGCGGTGGTCACCCAGAACATCGACCTGCTGCACGAGCGGGCGGGAAGCCGCGACGTGGTCGAGGTGCACGGCTCGATCCGTACCGCGACCTGCCCTGGCTGTGGCGAGCGGCAGTCGCTGGAGCGTGTGCTCGAGCTCCTGGCCGAGGCCGACGCGCCGGCTTGCCCCGCCTGTGGCCAGCTGCTCAAGCCGGACGTCGTCTTCTTCGGCGAGCTGCTGCCGGCGGAGGCGATCGAGCGCGCGTACCGGCTCGCACGCCGGGCGGGCCTGCTGCTCGTGGTCGGCTCGGCGCTCGAGGTCTACCCGGTCGCCGGGCTGCCTGAGGAGACGCTTGCCGGCGGCGGGCAGCTCGCGATCGTGAACAAGGGCCCGACGCCGTATGACGCACGCGCCGTGCTCAGGATCGACGGCAGCGCCGGCGAGGTGCTCGCGCAAACCGTCGAGGCGCTACGCGGAGAGCAGCCGCAGCAGCCGCAGCACGCTTCGTGAGCGCAGCACGAGGCCGCGGATCGTCAGCTCGCCGCCGAGTTGGCGCTTGAGCACCTCGCGCCCGGCCCTCGACCACATCTTCGGCAGGCGGCCGGCGGGCATCCGCGTGAGCGCCAGGATCGCGTCCTCGTCGCCGAGGATCCGAATGCGTGGGCTTTCCGGCTCGCCCTCCGACACGCGCACGCGGCCGCCGGCGAAGTCGAGCGTGACCGCCGTGCCGGTGTCCTCGGCCCGCACGAGCACTCGGCCTTCGAGCCTCCCGAGCTGCGCCTGGTTGCGCACGAGCGCCTCGTGCAGGGCGAGGGCGAGCGGCGAGGACGTTTTTTCGGCTAGCTCGACGGGAGGTTGCGGCGCCATGGAGCCATTCTGGCCCTTGCGGCCCGAGGTGCTAGGCAGCCGCGCGCTTCAGCCGGCGCTCGTCGAGCACGCGCCTGCACTCGGAGCAGACGGTGCGCTCGATCTCGTACGGGACGCCGAGCCGCTGGAGCAGCACGTACGTCCGCACGCTCGTGTGCCGGTGGAGCTTTCGATGCATGAACAGCTGACCCATGTCCCGTCCAACCGTAGCTTTGCCTTCGGAAGATACGACGCCCAAAAGGGTGACGAAGTTGTGTCGGTTCGGGAACGGCCGCGGACAGCTAGGCTCGTGGTCGTGAGACGCGCGCTGTTCTGGTCTCCGCTCCTACTCGTGCTGGCCGGCTGTGGCGCCACCGCCCAACCGGCCTCCGGCACGCGCCCGCCGACCGATGCGCCCAAGTGCCACTCCGGGATCGTGCGGGCGGGCAGCTCCACCGTGACCCTCACCGCGGCGGTGCGCTCGCATGCGCAGGCCTACCGACGGCCGGGCGCGCGGCCGTTCGCCCGCTTCGGACGGCTGAACGTGAACGGCTTCCCGACCGTCTTCCGCGTGCTCAGCAAGGTTCGCGGTTCCGACTGCGCGCCGCGCTGGTTCCGCGTCCAGCTTCCGATCAAGCCAAACGGCGTCACCGGCTACGTGCGCGCGTCGGCAGTCGAGACCGCGCACGTGCGATCACGCGTGGTAGTCGACGTCTCCTCGAGGCGGCTGACGCTCTTCCGCAGCGGCCGCCGCGTCCTCGGCACGCCGGTCGCCGTGGGCTCGCCCGCGACGCCGACGCCGCTCGGCCACTATTACGTCAACCAGCGGCTGATCCCGTCCGACCCGGACGGCCCGTTCGGCCCGGCGGCGATCGGCATCTCGGCCCACTCGAACGTGCTGACCGGCTGGACCCAGGGCGGGCCGATCGCGATCCACGGGACGAACGAGCCCTGGTCGATCGGACACGCCGTCTCGAATGGCTGCATCCGCGTGCACAACCCGGTGCTGCGGCGGCTGTTCAAGTCGACGCCCGCGGGCACGCCCGTTCTGATCCGGCTGTGAACAGTTCGGCTCGCCGGCAGCCCGTGCTCGGGTTCAGGGGGTAGGGAAGGGGCGGGTCGGGTATAAACCGCGCATGGCCCAACAGAGTGGACAGGACATCTTCAGCCGCCTCGCCGAGCGGGGCGAGGACGTGATCGGTCGAATCGCCGAGATGCCGGGCGCGCAGAAGCTCGTCGAGAACGCGAACCAGCTGAAAGAGCGCGTGGACGACCTGTCGAAGAAGGTCCGCGGCCTCGACGCGCTCGAGCGCCGCGTGAACGCGCTCGAGAAGAAGGTCGACGAGCTCTCGAAGGTGTCGAAGCCGGCGCGGAAGCCCGCTCCGAAGCGGGCCGCCGCCAAGCCGAAGCCCAAGCCGAAGCCCTAGGGCACGCGCAGCCGCAGCGCCTGCGGCACGATCTCGAAGCGCACCGGCGTCGTTCCCGGCTGCTCGCCGTCCAGCTGGACGGGCAACGGGTCAGGTGCCTCGACCTCAACGACCGCGCCGCTCAGGGCGGTTGCCTTCGGGTGGGGCAGATGCTTGCCGCGGTAGGTCTTCGGCAGCGTGAAGAGGAGGTCACGCTTCGTCAGGTCGCCGATCAGGAGCACGTCCAGCCGGCCGTCGTCGGGCTCGGCTTCGGGGAGCATCTTCATCCCGCCTCCGAGGTAGCGGCCGTTGGCGACGATCACGTCGTGCATCCGGCCGCGGTGCTCGTTGCCGTCGACGCGAACAGTGACCTCGCCGTTCCGCCAGCGCGAGAAGACCGAGAAGGTCGCCCAGGCGTACGAGACCTTGCCCCCGAGCGCCTTGGAGGTCTCGTTGGCGCGCTTGGCGATCGCGCCGCTCATGCCGGCGCTGGCGACATTCGCGAACAGCGCCTCGCCCTCGGCACCGTCCCAGCCCAGGTAGCGCGCGCGCCCCAGGTCGATCACGCGCGTGCCCCCGCGGAGCGCGACCTCGACCGCCCCCTCCAGCTTGCGCGGGATGCCGTAGGTGCGCACGAAGTCCCAACCGGTGCCGCGCGGGATCACGGCCAGCTCGATGTCGAGGCCGGCGATCCCGTTGACGACCTCGTTCACGGTGCCGTCGCCGCCGACTGCCACCAGCAGCGCGGCCCTGCCCGCCGCAGCCTCGCGCGCGAGCTCCGTCAGGTGCCCGGGCCGTTCCGAGAAGAGGGCATCGCCCTGCAGCCCGAGCGCGGCCGCGCGGTGCGCGAGCTCGGGCCAGCCCCGCCCGGCCGCGCCGGCCTCGGCGGCGGGGTTGACCAGGAAGACGACGTCGCTAATCGCCGGTCACGGTCGCGAGCGCGACGCGCGTCATGCGGTCGACCGCGGCCCGCAGCTCGTCGTCCGAGATGCGCGTGAACTCCTCGCCGATCACGATGTCGCTCACGGTCAGCAGGCACCCGGCCTTGACGCCGCGCAGGGAGCCGATCGTGAACAGCACGGCCGCCTCCATCTCGACGCCGAGCACGCCGCGCGACGACCAGCGCCTGTGCCGCTCCGGGTCCGGGTCGTAGAAGGTGTCGCTGGAGGCGATCGCGCCGACCCGCAGGGGCTGCTCGAGCTCCTTGGCCGCGTGGACCGCCGCGTGGACGAGCTCCCAGTCGGCGGTCGGCACGTGCGGCTCCTGTCCGACGTAATGCCTCGCCGTGCCGTCTGCGGGGACTGCCGAGACCGCGACGATCAGGTCGCCGAGCTCGAGGTCCTGCTGGAGCCCACCGCAGGTGCCGACGCGCAGGAAGCGCTTGACGCCGAGCTGGACGAGCTCCTCCATCACGATCGCAGCCGAGGGGCAGCCCATCCCGGTCGACTGCACCGAGACCGGCTTGCCCTCCCACTCGCCGGAGTAGCCGAGCATCCCGCGCTCGCCGTTCCGCTGGATCGGATTGTCGAAGTAGGTCTGGGCGATGTACTCGGCGCGCAAGGGGTCGCCGGGGAGGAGACAGGCCTCCCCGTACTCACCGGGCTCGGCGCGAACATGGATCGGCATTCGCGAAACCCTAAAGTTGCGCCCATGCCCGCGCTGACCGAACCGGCGCTGGACGAGATTCTCGCCTTCTGCGCCGAGGACCCGATCGAGCGCGTCTTCCTCGAGGACGTCGCGAGGCGCGGGCTCGGACGCTTCACCGGGCTCGCCGAGGAGGGGCGGCTGCGCGCTCTCTGTCACGTCGGCACAAACCTCGTTCCCTCGGGCAGTGGCTGCGGCGCCTTCGCGGACGTCGACGGAGCCCGGCGGGCGCGGCTCGTGATCGGCGAGGAGAACGCGGTCGGTGACTTCTGGTCGGCGGCCCGGGACCGCCTCGGGACGCCGCGCGAGGACCGACCAGGGCAGCCGGTCTACGTGCTCGAAGAACCGCCCGACCCCGGCGAGACGGGCCTGCGGCCGGCGACGCAGGACGACTTCGAGCTGCTCGTGCCCGCCTGTGCCGAGGCCCATCGGGAGGAGCTCGGGATAGATCCGCTCGACCGCGACCCGGAGAGCTTTCGCTGGCGGACGCGGATGCAGATCCAGGACGGGCGCTCCTGGCTGTGGACCGAGGGCCAGCGGATCCTGTTCAAGGCGGAGGCCTCGGCGTGGACGCCCTCTGCGGTGCAGCTGCAACAGGTCTGGGTCGACCCCAGCGTCCGCGGCCGCGGCCACGCGCAGCGAGGGATGCGCGACCTCTGCCGACTGCTGCTCGAGCGGGTGCCGGCCGTCTGCCTGTTCGTCCGCGCCGAGAACGCGCCGGCGATCCGCGTCTACGAGAAGGTCGGCATGCGCCACACGATCACGTACCGCAGCCTCGTCTTCGTCTGAGAAAAGCCCCGAACGGGGGAGGGACGGCGACCCGCCGCTGCCGAAAATGTGGGCGTGCGGCGACTCGGCCTAACTGCGGCTGGCCTGCTCGTCATGGTCACGATTGCGCTTGCGCTGGTGACCAACGGACGCGCGCGGCCAAACCACGTGGTTCATACCTGCTCGGCCACCGACCGGCAGTTCATCGAGGCCGCGCGCACGAACATGACCGCGCTTGAGCTCTGGAGCGAGCAGTACCAGAGCGGCGACGCCTCGGCCGAGGACGTGGTCGGCCAGGCCCAGGTAGCCGCGAAGATCATGCGCGGCACCGGCCCGACCGACTTCTCGCTGCGGCAGACGCAGCACCTCGTGATCGGGATGCTGACCGAGTACGCCAAGGGCGTGCAGATCCACGAGCGGCACCACGACGCCGGGCCGCACATGTACCGCGCCTACGGCCTCGCGAACTTCGCGCACACCGTCCTGCTCCGGGCACAGTCGCCGCTCGAGCAGCTCGGCTGCGACGTCGGCCCGCTGCTCTGACGCCGCCTGCCGCTGCAAGACTGTGGCGGTGAGCGAGCCCGGGGAGCTGCGAGCGCGTGTCGAGGAGCACGTCCGCGGGCACGAGCTGATCCCGCCCGGCGGGGAGGCCGTGGCGCTCGTCTCGGGGGGCGCCGACTCGACCTGCCTGTGGCACGTCCTGCGCGCGCTCGACTACCGCGTCTCGGCGCTGCACGTGAACCACGGCCTGCGCGGCGGGGAGTCGGCCGAGGACGCGCGCTTCTGCCGAGAGGCGCTCGGCGCCGAGGTCATCGAGGCGCCGGCCCCGGAGCGGCCGACCGAGGACGCCCTGCGAGAGCTGCGCTACTCGTTCGCTACCGAGCGGCTGCGCGCGACCGGCCACACCGCCTCCGACCAGGTCGAGACGGTGCTCTACCGGCTGGTCGCGAGCGGCAACGCGAAAGGGATCAAGCCCAGGCGCGAGGACGGCGTCGTCCGCCCGCTGCTCACGCTCTGGCGCGAGGAGACCGAGGCCTACTGCCGCGCCGAGGGACTGGCGTTCCGGGAGGACAGCTCCAACGCCCAGACGCGGCGCGGCCTGATCCGCGAGGAGCTGCTGCCGCTCCTGCGCCGCCTGCATCCGGGCACCGAGAAGAACCTCCTGCGCCTGGCGGAGCAGCGGCCGTCGAAGCTCGACCTGCTGCTGGCGTCGGCCAACGGCTCAGGACGCATCGACCTCGGCGAGGGCCTGACCGCGGTGCGCGAGTACGACCGCGTCTGGCTCGAGCAGACCCCCGTCGCGCTCCAGGGCCGCGTCCGCTGGGGCCCGTGGACGATCGAATCCGAGCTCGCAGGCCTTAAGGTACGAAGCTGGCGACCGGGCGACAGGCTCGCCGGCCGCCGGAAGAAGGTGCAGGACGTGTTCGTCGACGCCAAGATCCCGCGATCGGAACGCGAGGCGTGGCCCCTCGTCGTACGCGGGCGCGAGGTCGTCGCCGTGCCGGGTCTCGTCGAGGCGCCGGGCGTGAAAGCGGAGCGCGCATGAGCCAGACCGAGCTCGAGGCCGCCGTCGGCGAGATCCTGATCGACCGGGAGACGCTCGCCGGCCGGGTGGCCGAGCTCGGCGTCGAGGTCTCCGCCGACTACGAGGGCCGCGACCTCCTACTGATCGGCGTGCTCAAGGGCGCCGTCTTCTTCATGGCCGACCTGATGCGGCACCTGACCGTTCCCTGCGAGGTCGACTTCATGGCCATCTCGAGCTACGGGGACGCGACCGACTCCTCCGGGATCGTCCGGATCCTGAAGGACCTCGACATCAACATCGAGGGCCGCCACGTGCTCGTGGTCGAGGACATCATCGACTCCGGCCTGACGCTCTCCTACCTGATCCGCAATCTGGAATCGCGTGAGCCGGCGACCCTGGAAGTCTGCGCCCTGCTGACGAAGCCAACCCGCCGTGAGATCGACGTGCCGGTGCGATATGTCGGCTTCGAGATCCCGAACAAGTTCGTCGTCGGCTACGGCCTGGACTTCGCCGAGCGGTACAGGAACCTGCCCTACGTCGGCGTACTTGACGAGCACCTGCTGCCAGACTCGCTCTAAGCCACCCAATCCGGGTGCCGGTGAGACTCATACTCACTGGTACCCTGTCCGATAGAGGGCCAGTGAACCGATTCTTCCGCTCAGCGCTCTTCCCGCTCGTCGTGATCGTCCTCCTCGTGTGGGTGGCGAGCCAGACGCTGATCCCGCACTCGAAGAGCGAGAAGAAGGAGACCCTTTCCGGGTTCATCCAGCTCGCCAAGCAGGGGGCCCTGGACAATGTCGTCTTCAACCCGAGCAAGCACTCGATCACCGCAACGGTCCCGAGGGAAGCCGACAAGAAGATCACCGTCCATTACCCGGCCGACCAGTCGGTGCCGCAGATCACGCAGGTCCTCGAGGACAAGCGCATCGACTACGACTCCAAAGGCACGGGCGGCTTCTCGTGGGTGAGCGCCTTCTTCTCGCTGCTCCCCTTCATCATTTTGATCGCCTTCTGGATCTTCCTGATGAACCAGGTCCAGGGCGGCGGCTCGAAGGTGATGAGCTTCGGCAAGTCGCGCGCGAAGCGGATGGCGCCGGACTCGCCGAAGATCGGCTTCAAGGACGTCGCCGGCGTGGACGAGGCGGTCGAGGAGCTCCAGGAGATCAAGGAGTTCCTCGAGAACCCGAAGAAGTTCCAGGCGCTCGGTGCGCGGATCCCGAAGGGCGTCCTGCTCTACGGGCCGCCCGGAACCGGTAAGACGCTGCTCGCGCGCGCCGTCGCGGGCGAGGCGGGTGTGCCGTTCTTCTCGATCTCCGGCTCTGACTTCGTCGAGATGTTCGTCGGAGTCGGCGCCTCGCGCGTGCGCGACCTGTTCGAGCAGGCCAAGCAGGCGGCGCCCTGCATCGTCTTCATGGACGAGATCGACGCCGTCGGCCGGCACCGCGGCGCGGGCCTCGGCGGCGGCCACGACGAGCGCGAGCAGACGCTCAACCAGCTGCTCGTCGAGATGGACGGCTTCGAGCTGAAGGACAACATCATCCTGATCGCCGCCACGAACCGGCCCGACATCCTCGACCCCGCGCTGCTGCGCCCCGGGCGCTTCGACCGGCAGATCGTCGTCGACCGGCCCGATCGCATTGGTCGCCGCAAGATCCTCGAGGTGCACGCGAAGGGTAAGCCGATCGCGCCCGAGATCGACCTTGACACGCTCGCTGCAGGCACGCCCGGCTTCACCGGCGCCGACCTGGCGAACCTCGTCAACGAGGCCGCGCTGCTCGCGGCGCGCCGCGGCAAGAAGACGATTGAGCAGGAGGAGCTCGAGGAGGGGATCATGCGCGTGATCGCCGGCCCCGAGAAGAAGACGCGGTTGCTCTCGGAGGAGGAGCGCAAGATCACCGCCTACCACGAGCTCGGGCACGCGATCGTCGGCCACTACCTCGAGCACACCGACGAGGTGCACAAGATCTCGATCATCAGCCGCGGCCAGGCCCTCGGCTACACGATCTCGCTCCCGCGCGAGGACCGCTACCTGACGACCAAGACCGCGCTGATGGAGCAGCTGGCGATGACGCTCGGCGGCCGTGCCGCGGAGGAGCTCGTCTTTCACGAGGTCACCACCGGCGCAGCGAACGACCTCGAGAAGGTCACCTCGATCTCCAAGCAGATGATCATGCGCTACGGCATGAGCGAGAAGCTCGGCCCGCGCGTGCTCGGCCGCAACCACGACATGCCGTTCCTCGGCCGCGAGATGGGCAACGAGCCCGACTACTCGGAGGAGATCGCGCGCGAGATCGACGACGAGATCCGCCGCGTGATCGAGGAGGCGCACGAGCTCGCCGTCAACACGCTGAAGACGCACATGGACGAGCTGCACCGGATCTCCGGCCTGCTGATCGAGCGCGAGACGATCGACAAGGATCAGTTCGAGCGGCTGCTCGCCGGCGAGGACGAGGCGAGCATCTTCCCCGAAGAGGCCAAGACCGAGGTCAAGGAGCCGGAGCCCGACGAAGAGCGGCGCAAGCGGCCCCAGCCCAAGCCGGTCCCGAGGCCCTTCCCGGGCGCGACGATGCAGCCGCCGCCCGATCCCGCCAAGGGCTAGCCGCAAACGGCGAAGAAGCTCGACATCTGGGCGGAGTGGCTCGCGGAGCGCCGCTCGGGTGGGGACGCGGAGGTTCGCCGCCAGATGTTGGAGGGGCTCGCTCACGTTCGGAACAAGGTGCTCGACCGTTCAGAGCTGATCGAGGGTGAGACGCTGCTCGACGTCGGCTGTGGCGAGGGACTGATCGGCTTCGGCGCGCTGGAGCGCGGGGCCGGGCGCGTCGTGTTCTCGGATATCTCGGACGACCTGCTCGACTTCTGCCGTGAGGGGGCCGAGGCCCTCGGCGTGGCCGATCGGGTCAGCTTCGTCAATGCGGGTGCTGCGGATCTCGCCGGGATCGGCGATTTGAGCATCGACGTGGTCACCACGCGCTCGGTGCTCATCTATGTACCCGATAAGGCACGCGCCTTCGGCGAGATCTTCCGTGTCCTTCGGCCCGGCGGCCGCTTCTCGTGCTTCGAGCCGATCAACCGCTTCGGGATGGAGGAGCGAACGCAAGGCTTCTGGGGCTATCCCGCCGACGGCCTGTCGGATCTGGCCGCGCGGGTCGAGCAGGTCTACGCAGAGATCCAGCCGCCGGACGACCCGATGCTCGACTTCGACGAGCGGGACCTGATCTGCCTCGCCGAGGGCGCAGGGTTCTTCCCGATCGAGCTCGAGCTTCAGGCCGAGATCCGCGCAATGGAGCCGAGGCCGTGGGAAGCGTTCGT
Source organism: uncultured Actinomycetes bacterium (assembly GCA_963763475.1). Classification (GTDB taxonomy): domain Bacteria; phylum Actinomycetota; class Thermoleophilia; order Gaiellales; family Gaiellaceae; genus AC-32. The sequence goes on from CAVXOR010000003.1 coordinate 37,329, forward strand.
GAACAGCTCGGGCAACCCGAAGATCCCGACGGTCGCGGAGGCGATGGAACAGGCACTGACGCCGGAGGAGCGAGCGCAGTTCGCCGCGCACCTCCGCGTGCTCGTCGAGGAGGGTCAGGGCCAGTGGCGCATGGCCTCCGCCTATCTCAGCGCGGTCAAGCCTGCGTCGTGAGCTCTGTCGTTCAAGCGGTTCCCGCTGTGACGCCGGCCTGCCAGCTGGCCCAGAGCCGGGCGTAGCGCTCGCCCTGAGCCACCAGCTCGTCGTGCGAGGCGACCTCGACGACGCGGCCTCTGTCCATCACCACCACGCGGTCGGCGCGCTCGGCGGTCGAGAGTCGGTGGGCGATGATGATCACGGTTCGGCCCTCGACCACCGCGGCCAGGGCGCGCTCGACCGCCGCCTCCGTCGCCGGATCGAGGCTCGAGGTGGCCTCGTCGAGCACGATCACGGCCGGGTCGGCGAGCGCCACGCGCGCGATGCCGACCAGCTGCCGCTCGCCCGCCGATAGGCGCACGCCGCGTGTCTGGACGTCGGTATGGATCCCGTCCGGCAGCGCCTCGAAGCGATCGCGTGCGCCGATCTGCTCGAGCGCCCGCAGGACGGCCTCGTCCGGGGCGTCCGGGTCGGCGAGGCGCACGTTGTCGGCGATCGTGCCGCTGAACAGGTGGCCCTCCTGGGGCAGCATCACGATCCGGTGGCGCAGCGACTCGAGCCGCGCGTCGCGCAGGTCGACGCCGCCGAGCACGATCGAGCCCTGCTGCGGGTCGTACTGGCGGGTCAGCAGCTTCGCCAGCGTCGACTTGCCCGCGCCGGTGACGCCGACTAGTGCTACGTGCTCTCCGGCCTCCAGCTGCAGCGAGACGTCCTTCACGACGACGCCGCCGGCTTCGTAGCCGAAGCGGACGTCGCGCAGCTCGAGCACGCCATCGGCCGGCAGGTCGACCGCGCCCGCTCGCTGGGTGACCGCGTTCGGCGCCTGCAGCAGGCCGACGACCTTGCCCAGCGCCGCTAGGCCCTGCCGGAATTCGCCCAGCCACTCGCTGAAGCGCGCGATCGGGTCGAACAGCTGCACCAGGTAGAGCACGTACGCGGCGATCGTGCCCTCGCTGATCTTGCCGTCGCGGTAGAGGTACGAAGCCGTGAGCAGGACCGCCACGAGCGCGACCGTCTGTGCCAGCGGGATCATGGTGAAGAGGCGGATGTTCACGTACGAGGCGCGCCTCCAGGCGCCGATCTGAGCGTTGCTGCGCGGCTGGTAGGCGTCGATCGTCTGCCGCTCGCGCCGGAACGCCTGGATCACGCGGACGCCCGAGAGGCCCTCCTGCAGCGTCGTCAGTGTGTCGGCGACCCGGTCGCGGATGGCGTGGTAGGCGCGGCCGGCGCCGTGGTGGAAGGCCCAGCTCGAGGCGATCAGCACCGGCAGTGCGACCAGGGAAACGAGCGCCAGCGTGGGCGAGAGGATCACGAGCACGACCACCGTCAGCGCGATCTGCAGGCCGCTGCCGACCACCTCGACCAGCGCCTCGCGCAGGAACTCGTCCAGCGCCTGCACGTCCGAGGTCAGCCGCGAGACGAGCACCCCCGTCCGCTCCTGCTCGAAGAACCCGAGCGGCAGCGCCTGCAGCTTCTCGAACGCGGCGGCGCGCAACCGGTTGAGGAAGCGCTCGCTCGCGGTCGCGGCCAGCAGTGTCTGGGCGCGCACGACCAGCGGCTTCAGCAGGGCGAGCCCGAGGATCGCCAGGGCGGCCACGTTCAACGGGTGCAGGTCGTCCTTGACGATCCCGTGGTCGACTGCGTAGCGCACGAGCGCCGGGCCGGCGAGCGTGATCAGCGTCGAGACGATCACCGCCGCGGCCGCGCCGAAGTAGAGCTTCTGCACCTGCCGCGTCAGGCCGCGGGTCTCGCGCCAGACCTCGCGGCTACTTGCCTTTTCCATCATGCCGCCTGCTCCAATGCGAGCAGCTCGCGGTAGCGAGGGGAGCGGGCGATCAGCTGCTCGTGCGTCCCCTCCTCGACGATTCGGCCGCCTTCGAGCACGGCGACCCGGTCGGCAAGGGCGATCGTCGCCGGACGGTGCGCGATCACGAGTGTCGTGCGGCCCTCCATCACCTCGGTGAGCGCCGCGCGGATCTCGTGCTCCTTGGTCGCGTCGACCGCGGAGGTGGCGTCGTCCAGGACGAGCACGGCTGGGTCGGCGAGGATCGCGCGCGCGATCGCGATCCGCTGGCGCTGGCCTCCCGAGAGCGAGAAGCCACGCTCGCCGAGGATCGTCTCGTAGCCGTCCGGCAGGTCGTCCACGAAGGCGGCGGCTCCCGCGAGCTCGGCCGCGCGCCGCACGTCCTCGTCGTTGGCGTCCGGCCGCCCGAGGCGGATGTTCTCGCGCACGCTCTCGCTGAACAGGAACGTCTCCTCGAAGACGAGCGCGACCGCGCGGCGGACGTCGGCGATCCGCAGCTCGCGCAGGTCGTGGCCGTCGAGCAGCACACTGCCCTCCTCCGGGTCGTAGAGCCGGGCGAGCAGGCCGGCGACGGTGCTCTTGCCCGAGCCGGTCGCGCCCACGAGCGCGAGCGACTCGCCCGGGGCAACGTGCAGGTCGAGCCCGTCGAGCACGAAGCGGTCGCCCTCGTGCCCGAAGCGCACGCCCTCGAGCCGGACGTCGCCGCGGGCCTCGAGCTCGACCGGATGACGCGGCTCGCGCAGCTGCGGCTCGGCCTCGAGCACCTCCGTGATCCGGCTGCTCGCGGCCAGTGCCTTCTGCAGGGTCGTCACGCGCTGGCCGAGCACCCGCAGCGGCCAGACCAGCATCACCACGTAGGCATTGAAGGCGACGAACGATCCCACGGTCAGGTCGCCGTTGATCACGCTGCGGCCGCCGAGCCAGAGCACGGCTGCGATCCCGAGCAGCGGCAGCATCTCCAGCACCGGGATGAAGACCGCGTCCAGCCGGGCGAGCGCCAGTGCCCGGTTCATGATCTCGACGCTGCGCCCCCGGAAGCGCGCGGCCAGCGCGTCTCCGGCACCGAGCCCCTTGACGACGCGGATGCCGCTGACGGTCTCCTCGACGAGTGTGGACGCCTCCGCCCAGCTCGCCTGCAGCTCGCGAGTGCCCTTGTCATACCTGCGCGAGTAGAGCCACGCGCCGACGGTCACGAACGGCACCGGGATCAGCACCACGAGCGCGAGCCGCCAGTCGAGGATCAGCATCACGATCGCGACCGCGATCACGGTGAGCACGTAGCCGATCGTGTGGCCGATCGCGTCCATCATCCGCGCGATGTGCTGGGAGTCGGACGACGCGCGGCTCAGCAGCTCGCCGGGGCCGACGCGATCGTGGTAGGTCGCATCGAGCCGTAGCGCGTGCGCGAAGAGCGCGTCGCGGACGCCCGCGTCGGAGTACGAGCGATTGCGGATCGCATAGAGGTGGCGGAAGGCGCCGGCGCAGACCTCGAGCAGCCCGACCCCGAGCAGCACGAACAGCCAGACCAGCAGCGCGCTGTGGTCCCGCGGGACGATCCCGTGGTCGATCGCGTACTTGACGACGAGCGGCGCGGCCACGGCGCCGGTCTGCCAGAGCAGGCCGGAGAGCACGGCGCCGGTGACGCCGTGCCGTTGCGCGCGCACGACCGCGCGCGCGAATCTCCACGCCGCGGGGCGGCGTCCCTCGAGATCGCCCATGGCCCTAACCTACCCACGGATGAGACCTCCCATCGAGCAGCGGTTTTCGCGCCCCTCCGTGATGGGCGTGGTCAACGTCACGCCCGACTCGTTCTCGGACGCCGGCGTCAACTTCGACCCGCACGACGCGGTCGCAGCTGCGCGACGGATGCTGGCCGAGGGAGCGGCGATCGTCGATGTCGGCGGCGAGTCCACGCGGCCCGGGGCCGAGGCCGTCTCCGCCGACGAGGAGCTGCGGCGGGTCGTCCCGGTGCTCGAGCAGCTCTCGGGCGCGCCGGTTTCGATCGACACCTCGAAGGCGGAGGTGGCGCGGCGGGCGCTCGAGCTCGGCGCCGAGCTCGTCAACGACGTCACCGCCCTGCGCGGTGATCCCGTGATGGCCGAGGTGCTCGGCGAGTCGGGCGCCTACCTCTGCCTGATGCACATGCAGGGCGAGCCGCGGACGATGCAGGCCGATCCGCGCTACGACGACGTCGTCTCGGAGGTCGCAGCGTTCCTGGACGAGCGGCTGCGCACCGCCGTTGCGGCCGGGATCGCGGAGGAGCGCATCTGCCTCGATCCCGGGATCGGCTTCGGCAAGACGGTGGAGCACAACTTCGAGCTCGTGCGCCGGCTCGACGAGCTGACTGCGCTCGGACGGCCCGTCGTCGTCGGCTTCTCGCGCAAGAGCTCCCTCGGCAAGCTGCTGGGCGACCCACAGGCGACGACGGGCTCCATCGCCGCGAGCGTCGGCGCTGCGGTTGCCGCCTACGAGCGCGGAGCAACGGTCCTGCGGGTCCACGACGTTCGCGAGCACGTCGAGGCGCTGGCGGCGGCGCAGGCCGCGCTGGCATGAGCGTTCTGGTCGAGCTGCACGGCGTCGAGATCAGGGGCAGGCACGGCGTGCTCGAGCGCGAGCGCGAGACCGAGCAGCCGTTCCTCTACGACGTCGAGCTGGAGCTGCCCGAGCCGGCCGGCGACCGGCTGGAGCAGACGGTCGACTACCGCGAGGTCGTCGCGCTCGTGCGCGAGCTCTCGGACGGGCGGCAGTTCCAGCTGCTGGAGTCGCTGGCGGCGGCGGTCGCGGACGCGCTGCTCGAGCGCTTTCCTTCAGCGGAGGGCGTCCGCGTGCGAGTGCGCAAGCCCGAGGTCGACCCGGGCGCGCCGGTCGACCACGCCGCCGCTAGCGTGCGGCGGGCGCGACGCTGAGCTTGTAGGACGCCTGCACGCTGGTCTTCGGCAGGAAGACGTCCGCGTAGACGAACTGGCCGGAGCCGCGGCTCTTCAGCGTGATGCGCTCGAACCGTGCGCCGCGATGCGCGGAGACGCCGAGCAGGTCGCGCCGCGCGGCCGCGCCGCGCTCGTAGACGGTCCTCGTCTTCTTGCCCCAGAGCTCGAGGTCGACGTTCGCGTTCGGCCGCAGCGTGACGACGATCTTGCCTCTCGCCGGCAGGTAGATGCGGTAGACGTCCTCCGGGTCCTCGCGCCGCTCGAGCGAGGCAGAGATCGTCGCCCGAGGCCGGTGCTGCGCCGTGAGCGGAGTCTTGCCCGTTCGCGTGAGGCCGTTCGGGCGCACGAGATAGACGTCCTCGTTGGGCTCCTGCGGGTCTGTGGCGGGCGCCTTGCGACTCAGCGCGGCCGGCACGTTGAGGACCCCGAAGCCGGTGTCCGTGTCCCAGCCGGCCTTGCCGACATCGTGTGCCGAGCGGCGCATGACCTCGAAGAGCTGCGTGTTCGTCAGCGTCGGCCGCAGCGTCCAGATCGCTGCCGCAGCGCCCGAGACGAGCGGGGCGGAGAAGCTCGTGCCGTCCACCGAGGCGTAGCCGCTCGCGTCGAAGATCGTCGGGATCGCGGCGGTGATGTCCTGCCCGGGCGCGGCCAGGTCCATCGCCGGCGAGTGGCTGGAGAAGACGGTCACGCGGTCGGCCTCGTCGGTGGCGCCGACCGTGAGCACGTGCGCGAAGCTCGCCGGGTAGGAGAGGGAGCTGCCCTCCTGGCGGTCGTTCCCGGCCGACGCGACGACGAGCAGCCCGGCGCCGAAGGCGTTCAGGATCGCGTGCTCCTCGATCGACAGCCGGTCGAAGCCGCCGAGGCTGAGGTTGATCACGCCCTGCCCGCGGCGGCGTGCGGCGGCGAGGCCTGCGATCTCGTCGCCGACGGTCAGCTCCCCGGTTGGGCTCGCGTCCCAGAGCTGGAGCCTGGCCTGCGGGTAGATGCCGACGATCCCCTTGGCATTGACGGGCGCGGCGACCACCGAGGCGGTGGCGGTGCCGTGCAGCTCCTCGTCGTTCGCAGTGGTGGACTGGGTGTTCAGCGCGATCGTGTTCGGGCGCCCTGCGAACTCCTCGTGGGAGAGATCGACGCCGGAGTCGATCATCGTCACCGGGACGCCGGGGCCGGGCGCGACCCAGTCGGAGACCCCGATGTGAGCCGGCCACCACTGGCTCGGTGAGAGCGGATCGGTGAACTGGCCGAAGAAGCCGCTCGCGCCGCGCGGGTCGGTCCCGATTGGCACATCGGGCGTCACGCTGCGGACGAGCCCGCGGCGCTGGAGGCCCGGCAACAAAGACTGGGCAGTCCAGCTCGGCAGGCGCCAGAGCGCTAGCGAAGGCTCGATCAGCCGGCCGCCGGCGCGGCGCAGCGCGGGTACGGCCGCGGCGCCGCGGACGCGGTCGAGCTCGACGAGGGTGCGCGGGTAAGCCTGGAGGTTCGCCGTCGACACCGTGTGGGGCAGAAAGGAGCTGCCGGAGTGGGAGAGGATCCCCGCCTCCGCGCTCGTGCAACAGCAGAGGGCTAGGGCCGAAACGATGGCGAGGCGGCGCATTTTCGAACAGTACCCGCGATCAGCGCCGCTGGTGCACGCGTGCAGGGACGCCTGAAACGACCTCGCCAGCACCGACGTCGCGCGTCACCACAGCGCCGGCACCGACGAGCGCACCAGCGCCGATGCGGACGCCGTCCAGCACGACGACGCCAGATCCGAGGGCCGCGCGACGCTCGACGAACGTCCGGGCAAGCTCCCAGTCCTCGTCCGTCTTCAGGGCGCCGGTCTCCGTTGTCGCGGCGGGGAATTTGTCGTTGATGAACATGGTTCCGTGCCCGACGAAGACTTCGTCTTCCAGCTCGACACCGGTGCAGATGAAGCTGTGGCTCTGGATCTTGCAACGAGCACCGATCACGACGTCCCGCTGGATCTCGACGAAAGGACCGATCCTCGTCTGGCCGCCGATGCGGCAGCCGTAGAGGTTCGTGAAGGGGCCGACAACCACGTCGGGGCCGAAGTCGACGTCGTCGATCACTCGGCAGGGCGCATCGTTCACGGGAAGTGCGGGCATTCGTCCCTCCAAGGCCACGGGATCTTGCCAGGCCGGCCGGGCGTGATGCGATCGGCGCGGCGGCACCTACACTGAGACGTGTGCCGACGTTGAGCGTCGTGATCCCGGCGACCGACGGCCGGGCGACGCTGCCGCGCATCCTCGCGGCGGTTCGACGCGCCGATGCCGCGCCGGAAGAGGTGATAGTCGTGGAGCAGCCCGTGCGCCTCGGTCCTGCTGCGGCGCGCAACCTGGGGGTAGGAGAGGCGACGGGGGATGTGATCGTGTTCATCGACGCGGACGTCGAGGTTCATAGCGATGCCTTTATCCGCATCCGCCGGGCCTTCGAGAGCGACGCGGAGCTCACAGCGCTGTTCGGCTCGTACGACGACGATCCAGATGCACGGCGACTCGTCTCGGACATTCGGAACCTCCTCCACCACCACGTCCACCAGACCGGAGCTGGGCCGGCGACGACCTTCTGGGCGGGCCTGGGCGCGGTTCGACGCGACGCTTTCCTGGAGCTTGGCGGCTTCGACGAGCGGCGGTATCCGCTCCCCTCCGTGGAGGACATCGAGCTCGGCATGCGTTTGCATGCAGACGGACATCGGATCGTCCTAGACCCAGACCTGCAGGGAAAGCATCTGAAGGAGTGGGCTCTTTCAGATCTCGTGCGCACGGATGTCTTCAGGCGTGGCGTTCCGTGGCTTCGCCTCATGCTGGAGCGCCGCACCGACTCGGTGGCGCTCAACCTTGGCTGGCGCCATCGCCTGTCCGTGGCTGCGGCGTTGCTCCTCCTGCTCGCGCTGCGGCGTCGCGACCTCAAGCTCGCGATCGCTGCGCTGACGGTTTCTGCGGCCCTCGACCATGGGTTCTACGGTCTGGTCGCACGACGGCGAGGACCTGCGGCAGCCGCCGTCGCGATCCCAGTTCACCTGACGCACCGGCTCATGTCGGCGGCCGCTGTTCCGATCGCGCTCGCTCTTCACCTCTTGCGCCACCGAAACTGACGGCGCCGCGCTCGGCCAGCCACTCGCGAGCGTAACCTCCGGCCGTCGCCGCCTGAGCAGCGGAGACGAGCAGTCCCACCGCCCAGCCATCGGCGAACCCGAGCCGGAGCAAGCGCCAATAGAAATCCGCTGGCTCGAAGGGACGGTTCACGCCCCGGCGGCGAAAACGGTACGCGCCCCGACCATACCGTGCCTGCTGGCGCAGAAAGCGGCGCAGCGTGAGGTCCTGATTGTGAACGAGACGCGCCTTCGGCTCGAGGCACAGCCTGCCGCCATTCGCGATCAGCCGCGCGCACCATTCCCGGTCCTCGCCGGCAGCGTCGGGGAACGACTCGTCGAACGGCGTGGCGGCAAAGGTCTCCCGCGTGCAGGCGAGGTTGTTGGACGGCGCGAACGCGAGCTCGTGTCCTCCCTCCGGTACCGGCACAGCGGCCGGAGCATGGGCCACGAGCTCCGAGGCGACTGCCAGAGGGCCGCCCTCGCCGATCGTGACGCCGGCGACCGCGTCTGCCCCGGCTTCGAGCCGCGAGACGAGGTGCTCCGACCAGCCGGCCGCGGGCTCACAGTCGTCGTCCGTGAAGCAGAGGAACGAGCCCGCTGCTGCGCGCGCACCCGTGTTACGAGCCGCTGCGGGACCTTGCCCTTCGCGCCGTATCAGTCGCGCGCGGGGGAAGCGCTCGACCACCCGGGCGACCGCGCCGGCGGCCTGCGAGCCGTCGTCGACGACGACGACCTCCAGACGCGCCAGGAGCGTCTGGGCCGCGAGCGCAGCCAGGCAGTTGCCGAGAGCATCAGGTCGATCCCTCGTAGGGACGACGACGGAGACCAGCGGCTCCTCGGAGCGAGAACGGCCCGCGGCCGCCGTGCTCTCACGCAACGCGTTCGACAGGTGCCGCGTCTGCGGCACTGAACTCGAGGAGCGCCTCCACAAGCTCGCCCTCCTCGAGGTAGTCAGCCTCGGTGTTCACGCTCCACACGTCGTGGTTGGCTCCGTCTGCGATGTTCATCGCCGCAAGGATCGCCGTCCACATCGAGTGGTCCTGGTTGTTGTACCGGTGCAGCCCGTTGCGCCCGCAGGTCTGAAGGTTCTCGAATCCGTCGAGATACGTTCGAATGGTTTCGACCGCCTCCTCGAACTTCGAGTCGTAGACGGGGTAAGCCCTCGGTACGAGCACCTTCACCCCGTCGACGACCTTGCTGGCGTCGATCAGTCCGATTCGGGAGAGCTCTTTCGTTGCGAGCTCGACCGCCTTCTCGTCGGACATCTCCCAGATCTCGTCGCCCTGGAAACAGAAGTACTCCACACCCAGACAGGTCGTGCCTGCCTTGACCATGTCGGCGCTCCAGGCGCCGTAATTCTGCACGCGTCCGGCTCGCGTTTCCGGATCGTGCAAGTAGATCCAGTTGTCGGGGAAGGGTTCGTCCTCGGTAGTCATCAATGCGACTAACACGAGATCTCGATAGCTGAGGTCGCGCGCTGCCGCCTGCACCGCTCGAGGAGCCGGCGGATCGAGGCTGAGCACGAGGTCGCTCAGAGGAATGCTCGAGATGACGGAGTCGACAGCGTGTTCGACGACGTCGCCGTTCTGGCGTGTCGAGACGCTCTCGACTCGTCCGTCGGAATGCTTCACGGCGACGCACCGCTGGTTCAGCTCGACCTGGATGCCCAGCTCGTCAGCTCGGTCGGCGAACGCCTCCCACATCTGCCCCGGCCCGAGCCGCGGATAGCGGAACTCTTCGATCAACGTCGTCACGTGTTCGCGCCGAAGTCGGAGGATCGAGAGGATCGCCTTTCCGAGCGAGAAGTTCTTGATCCTCTGTGCCGCCCAGAGTGACCGGATCTCCGAACCTGGAATGCCCCAGACTTTCTCGGTGTACGAGCGGAAGAAGGAGTCGTACAGACGGCGCCCGAAGCGAGTCGTCACCCATTCCTCGAAGCTATGCGCTTCGGCATTTCGATTGCGAGCGGCCCAGAGGTAGGAGAACGCGCAACGTGTCGCCTCGACCAGTCCGAGGCGGCCGACGACGTCCTTCGCCGCGATCGGATACTCGAAGAACTTGCCTTCGTAGTAGATGCGCGAGAGCCGCGGCCGGGTCAGAAAGTCTTCGCCGAGCATGTCCTCCCACAGCCGCTGGATCGGGCCGAGCTTCGTGAAAAATCGATGGCCGCCGAGGTCGAAGCGGTAGCCGTTGAACTCGATGGTCTTCGCAATCCCGCCTACCGAGCCGTCCGCCTCGAAAACAGCCGCCTGGCGTCCTCTGTGGCCGAGCAAGTACGCGGCGCTCAGGCCTGCGGGACCGCCACCAAGCACGGCGGTACCGATGTTCTGGCCCTCTCGCGGCGCGTCGGTCGATTGTCGCCGCTCCACGAGCGTCTCGATTCGCGTCTCGAGCGGGTCTGTTAGTGGCTCCCGAGGCTCGAGCGGTACCGGCACACCGCCCTCGGCGAGCGAGCGGTCGACGGCCTCCGCCGTCCGGACGACGTCGAGGCCGATGGCGGGGGAGGAGACGAGGTGCGTGCCCTCCCGGATCGCGCGGGCGAAATCGGCGAGCTCGAGCGACAGCGGCTCGGTTGCCTCGATTCTCGGCGAAACGATGTCGCCGGTGCGGTAGCTCAATCGGTATTCGCCGAATGTCTCGGGCTCGGGGATGTCGGCGCCGGAGTCGAAGATCCTGACCGATTCGTTCGACGTGTCGTCGTACACGACCATCTTCTTCGAGCCGACGATCGCCGTCCGGCGGAGTTTGCTGGGAGCGAGCCAAGAAAGCTCCACGTGGGCGATCGTGCCCGACGGATACGCCATGTTGATGAAGCACACGTCGGGGATGCCCGGCAGCAGGCAGCTCCGGCTCAACGCCGAGACCTCGGCCGGAAGCGCCCCAAGCCAGTAACGGAGAATTGAAAAGTCATGGGGGCCGAGATCCCACACGACACTCACATCGGACTGATGGAGCCCGAGGTTGACCCTGCTAGAGGAAATGAAGTAGATCTCACCGAGCTCGCCGGAATCGACCAGCGCCTTGATCGTCGTCACCGGCGGGCTGTAGAGGAAGGTGTGGCCGGGCATGAGGACCAGGTCCCGCTCATCTGCCGCATCGGTCAGCTCGCGTACTTCGGAGGCCGACACCGCGAGCGGCTTCTCGACGAAAACGTGCTTTCCCGCTTTGAGCGCGGCCAGCGCGAGTTCGTGGTGCGTCGAGACGGGAGTCGCGATCGCAATCGCTTCCAGCTCTTTGTCGCGCAAGAGCTCATCGAAGTGCGTCGTGCATTTGGCTCCCGCATAGCGGCCGTCGCTCGGGCCCAGAGCTTTCTGTCGCGAATCGCACAGGTAGGTGAGCTCGAAGGCGTTTGTATCGGCGAGGTTGCGGACCAGATTCGGGCCCCAGTAGCCAAGGCCGACGACTCCTATGCGAATCGGCGCAGCCATCAGCCTGTTTCCTGACGTCGCAGCATGAGCGGCGGTGTGCGTAGGAGCAGCCTGAGATCGAGCCCCGGTGACCAGCTCCGGGCGTAGATCACGTCAAGGTCGAGCGCCTCGCCGAAGGTGGAATGAGCCCGCGCCTCCACCTGCCACAGCCCGGTCAGCCCGGCCGGCACGAGAAAGCGTTCGAAGTGGTGCGGCGCATAAAGCTCGAGCTCGTACGGGATCGCCGGGCGTGGCCCGACTAGCGACATGTCTCCACGCAGCACGTTGAAGAGCTGCGGCAGCTCGTCGAGGCTGGTCTTGCGAAGCCATCGCCCGAGGGGCGTGACGGCATCCGAACGGTCGAGCTTGTAGAGGTTGTTCGCCTCGGGTGTGGCCGCCTGATCCATGATCTGCTTGAGGTATTCCCGGTGCGGGGCGTCATCGGTTCCCTCGCGCATCGTGCGGAACTTCAGGAGCGTGAATTCGCGCATGTCGAGACCGAGGCGCGTTTGGCGGAAGAACGCCCCTCCCGGTGACCCGCGGCGGACGAGCAGGCCGATCACCAGCAACAGCGGTGCCATCAATGCGAGCAAGACCGACGCGCCGATGATGTCCAGCGTTCGCTTCAGCAGCCGCGACGAGCGAGGAATGCGGCTAGGTGCGGCGCCGAGCAAGGGCAGGCCTTCGATCGAGTGCACTGCAGCAGTTGGGCTGACCGCCTCGAAGAGCCGAGGCACGACGTCGATCTGGACGTCGTAGGTCCGGAGCGCGCGCAGAAGTTGGAGGAGATGGTCGTGGCGATCCTGCGAGAACGCGAAGATGACGCGATCGACGTCGTGCTCCTCCACGAGCGAGATGAGCTCATCGGGCTCACCGATCAGCGGTATGTCTTCGAGGTCTCGTCGGAGCTGCCTCGGAGCCGCGTCGACGAAGCCTAGGAAGTTGATCCGGTATTCGGGGTGCTGAAGGAGCTTGCGGCCGATCAGCTGACCGACGACTCCGGCGCCCACGACGATCGTGTTCTGGATGTAGGCGGGATGGCGTCGCGCCAGCGTGCGCGCGAACCAGCGCATCGTGGTCAAAGCCGTAAGCGCAAGGAGCCAGAACACGGTCAGCTTTGATTGCTGCGGATGTGACAGGCCGTCCAGCCACGAGGTTGCGTAGAACAACCAGACCCCGACGGTGATCAGGTGAAAGACGCTGACGACGTCATCCGCCGTTGAGTACGTCGCGCGCTCCTCGTCGCGGTCGTATAGGCCATAGAGCTTCGCCGCAACGACCCATACGGGCAGCGAGACGATGAAGACCACCAGGCGCAGGCCGAAGCTCGTTCCGCCGGCGACCTCGTGCCCGACGAACAGCAGCTCGGTTGCGAAGAATGCGATCAGGAGAGCGCTCACGTCGGCCGCGAGCAGCAAGCGCCGGACGAGCCAGCCGCGACGGATGTGACGACGATGTCGCGCACCCGCTTCCAGCGCTAGCGGCTGCCCCGTTGTGCGCGACGTGCCGGACGCCGAGATCGAGCGCAATGACCGATCTCTAGTCGCCAAGAGCGCCTCCACGTTCGCGGGCGCCCATCAGCGTGAGCGGTGACGACAGCAACCGGCAAGTGGGGTTGGAATAAGCCCGCGCGCCCAAAGTCGCGCGAGCGTGCATCTCAGATGCAGATTGTTGCGCCACCGATTGCTCTCCCTCCGCCCCCAAGCTCGGAACACCATCACTTTAGGTCAGGGTCACCGACCCCGCAAGGCTCGATTACCAGTCCTTTACTTGTTAATCATCGCTGCAACTGAGAGAAATTCTGCGGTGCGGTTTCCAGCCCGCGCTCAGGGCGCGGTTCGGCGCTCGGGCGTCGCGGTCTCGAGCCTGGAATCGTCCCAACCTGCGAGCTCCGTGCGAGCCTTGCCAAGCGCTCGGTGTAGCGCGACTTCGACCGCATTCGGCTTCATGTCGAGGATCCGGCCGATTTCCCGGGCGCTGAGATCCGCGCCGTAGCGGAGTGCGAGCAGGTCGCGGGAACGCTCGTCGAGTCGCTCGATCGCGCGCGCGAGCGTGATGCGATCAACAGTTTCTCCTTCGATGTCTTCGGCCGAGGCGTGTTCGCCGGCCTCCACCTGCGCCAACGGGCGACGTTGCGCCAGCGCGTCGTCCACACAGCGCCGCGCGATCCCGAGCAACCAAGGAACCGCTCCGCCGCGAGATTCGTCGAAGCTCGCCCGATATTTGAGCGCTCGCTCGAACACTTCGCTCGTCACGTCCTCGGCATCGGCACCGTTGCCAATCCGGTAGGCGACGTAGGAGTACACGCGGCGGATCAGAGGCTCGGGGTCGGCAAACGGATCCTTGGCGAAGACACGCATCAGCGACCGCCGTTGCTCGTGTGCGCCGGCCCGGCCAGCCCCGAGCGCGGGAAGAGCACCGCGGCGCGCCGAAGCGCGACGCGCCGGGTCTTGCCGGTGCTGGCGCCCGCGAGCTCGTACCAGAGCTGCCAGTCGCCGTTGTCCTTGGCAAGCGCAGCTCGCAAACTGCTCCGCGCCGCCGGCATGAGTCCGGCCGTCGCCTGGGCCCGTCCGAGAGCCGCCAATGGCGCGGGCGACCACGGCAAGAGCCACTGAGCGCGACGTGCCTCGTCGAGGGCCTTGGCGGACTGCCCTCGCTCACGTGCGGCTTCGCTGCGGCTGAGGGCGGAGTTGCCGAGCAAGGTGACCGTTGCGAAGAGGGCTGCAGCCAGCGCCGCGCCGGCGGCGACGTAGCGGGTGATCGAGGAAAGCGGGCTTGGGTCCGTCCAACGTCTCGCGAAGACCAGGAGTGAGGCTCCGCAGAGGAGGCCGGCGAGCGTCACGGCCGTCTGCTCCCAGTCCCAGTCGACTCCGCTGTGGACGAGGTACGCGACGTAGGCTCCTCCCGCCAGGGGCGCGAGCGCATGCCGGCGCGCGCGCCGCAGGACGAGCAGCGGCGTGCTCAGGGTCGCCACCAGGATCGCGAGCCCGATCGGCCCGAGCTCGGCGAGGGTCTCCGCGTAGAGACTGTGAGCGTCGCGGACGCGCCCGACGGTCGAGGGCTGGTGTGCAAGGAAGAAGCGCTCGTACGTCCCTGCCCCGGCCCCGACGACCGGGTGCCTCCGCGCGTCCCGCCACGCGAGACGCCAGAGATCGGCGCGACCGTTGCCCGAGAAGTTGAGCAGACGTCGGTTGAGGTTGCTCTCGATGGGGGGCGGCGCGGAGTTGAATGACGTGTATCCGCGCTTCGCGATCGTGACCGGGTCGCCGTAGCTGGCGAAGATCACGATCGCTCCGGCTACCACGGCCACGGCCGTGGCGACCGCGAATGCGCGTTCCGCCCAATCGGCAATCTCGATGCGCTCCGCCGCGAAGGCGAAGCCGGCTCCAAGGCAGGCGTTCGTGGCGAAGAGGAGCGCCAGGAGCACTGCCAGGCGGTGGCCGTCGTGCGTAGCATCGGCAAGCGTCGCCCCCGCATGGGTGAGGGCCGGCTCGCGCGAGCACAGGAGGACGGCGAGGCCGGGAAGCGGGCCGACGACGAGCAACGACGCGATCAGTCCAAGTCGGCGAGGGTCAATCGCAACGGCGACGACGAGTCCGAGGCCGAGCGCGATCCAGGCGGCTCGGCCGAAGGTGAAGTACAGCGTGGCCAGGAGGATGACGAGCGAGCCCGCGCTCGCGGCGCAGACCAACAGCGTCCGCGCTCGCGTCGCGTAGCCGAGTGCGAGGAGCGCGCCGATCACGACAAAGAGGCCAAGGCCGTTCCAGTAGCCGATCGGTTGGGCGAGCCGATAGACCGCATCCTGGTCGTAGACACCGACGCGGTCTGGCGCGAGACGCGTCAGGAGGCTGAACGCCGCCACCAGCACGATCGCCGTGAGGACGCCTCCGAGAAGATTGCGCGCGAGCCGAACCCGAGTGAGCAACAGGGCCGCCGAGACTCCGCCGACATACACCAGCGCGCGCTCGATTTCGAGGACGCTCTGCGCGAAGGCCGGAGACCAGATCGTGGAGAGCGCGATCCAGCACGTGAACACGGCGAGGCCGAGCACGTACACGCGCTCGTATTGGCTCATCCGCAGGTTCGCGCGCGTGACCAGGACGATCGCGGAAGCCGATAGGAGCGGGACGCTCGCCCAGCCCCACGAAGTCGAGAAGTAGCCGCCCTGCGCGGCGGCCAAGCCCACGACTGGGAGCAGGGCCACCAACGCAGGCAGGATGGGCGGCACGCTGGCGAGGTCGCGGCGCCCCGCCGGCGCGCTGGAGCGCGCTGCCTCAGTGATCACGACAGGCGAAGCCGCAGCTAAACCCGCTGGCCGCGCCGACTCGTCTTTGACCGAGCCTCGTAGACATGCGGGTCGTAGCCGTAGCCGTAGCTATAGCTGTCGCTGTGCGTGACCCCCGTGAGGACGAAGCCCAGCACGTCTGCGCGGTAGTTCGGGAGCTGACGAGCAAGTTCCTGCAACTGGCGGCGGTGGGCCCCGAGCTGCGAAACGACGATCATCCCATCGACGATGGCGCTCAGAGTTTGGGGGTCCCCGACCGCCAGGAGCGGGGGCGCATCCACCAGCACCACGTCGTAGTCGGCCGCGACCTCTCTGAGCACCGCCTCGACTCGAGGACTCTCGAGAAACTCGTCGGCGGCGGGGGGGATCGTTCCGCAGGGCAGGAAGTGAAGGACGCCGTCCGCCTTCGCGCTTCCATTCAGGCCACCGGCCATATCGGGGGAGTTGTTCCCGTTGTGCCCGTTGAGTGTTCCGCGCGTCGGCCCCGTCACGACTATCGGACGAAGCGCATCCTCAAGCGCCACATGTCCGACGACGACGTCGGTGATCCCATACGTGGCGCCGCCGAAGAACCCCTCGAGGACGGGACGGCGGAGGTCGAGGTCGATGAGCGCGACGCGACGGCCGGCCCTGGCAAACGCCACGGCAAGGTTCGCGACGGTTGTCGACTTTCCCTCGCGGGGCCCTGCCGACGTGACCATGATCGTTCGCGCGCCACGATCGAAATTGACGAACTCGAGGCTCGTGCGCAGCTTGCGGAAGGTCTCTGCCTGGACGCCCGTCGGCTCACGCATCATCACGAGCTGCCGGTTCTTCCGGAGCCGCCGGCTCGGGCGTGACAGCCTGCCGAGCAGCGGCAGGCCGAGAATCTCTTCGATCTCCTTCTCAGAGCGGACGCGCCGGTCGAGCGCCTCCGCGAGCAGAGCGAGTGCGACTCCGAGGATGCCCCCCAGCAGTGCGCCCAGAAGCGCATTCCGCTTCGGCTGCGGCCGGATCTTGGTCGCGCCGGTCGCGAGCTGGCTCACGCGGGCGTTCTTCGCGAGCAGGTTGCCCTGCGTTTGGAGCTCGACCATCTTGATCAAAAGGTCGTCCGCGGCGGAATCATTGCCGTGCGCGCGCAGTCTCTCGATCGTCCGCTGGTCGATCTGGATCTGCTTCCGGATCGCGGCAGTGTCGAGCTCTGCTTTGTACTTCTTGAAGGTGTTGGCGTAGATGTTTGCAAGGGCGGTGGCTACCTCCGGACGCGCGTCCGTCACGGCCAGCTCCAAGGAATTGATGTCGTTCTGCGTTGTGGCGCTGGACTCTCCTAGGAACTCACCCGGGGTGACCGGTGGCGCAGCCGGGTCGCCGACCACACGCTCGGCGAGGGCGACCTCGCGAGCCGTCGCAGCCTGCGTGGGCAAGAACGTCGGGTCGTCGACGGTCGGCGAAGGAGTGTCGGTCAAAAGGTTGACGGGACTCGACTTGAAGCTCACCTGCGCCGAGGCCTTGTACAACGGGGATTGCTGCACGGAGACGAAGTAGGCGATACCACCCGTGATGATCGGCAGCGCGACGATCAGCCACAGGCGCCGCCGGAGGATGGCCAGGTAGTCGGCGATCGTCGCCGGATTTTGAAATGTGTCTCCCGCGCTCAAAATGTGTCTCCCGGTCTCATCTCCCTACCATCGGCAAGATCGGCACCGACCGCAAGATCTCCGTCGATAGTGGCTACGAAACCCGCATGCAGCCTAGCAGTGGCTGCTGTCGTTCCCAGACAGCCCGGTATGCGGCCGCGCAGGCAGTTGTAAGGTTTCGAAGCCTTTGCCGGTATAGGACTCGTACCGACAAAAACGCGAGGGAGAAACTCAATGTGGAAGCGGCGAAAGTTCGACGGCGGGTCTGATCTCGAGGCGGGGCTTAGGAGCTACCGGGCCAGCGCACCCGAGGAACTCGTCGACCGAGTCAGCCACCGGATCGCCGGCGAGCGGCGGGTGCCGCAGCGCGCGTGGTCTCGGGCGGCCTTTGCCAGCGCAGTCGCGGTCTTCATGCTCGGCACGTTCGCCTCGTTCGGCGGCCTCAGCTACGCCGCCTCGGGCGCGACGGGCGCGGCCCATGCGGTCAAGCAGGTCGCCTCGGGCAAGCTTCTGGTCTCGACGCACAAGTCGTCGGCCGCGGACGAGTACGGAAAGACACCGCCGCAGACGAAGCAGCCGCCGGCTGGCGGGAACGCCGGGGTACAGACGAGCCTCGGTTCGGGAGTGAAGGCCAGTGGGTCGCTTCCGTTCACCGGGCTCTCGCTGGGCCTGACGCTCCTGCTGAGCCTCGCGATGATCGCGAGCGGGCTCGCCCTCCGGCGGCGCGAGCGCCGGAACTAGCTCGAATCGAGATCGTCCCAGCGGCCCGCCGACCGGCGGGTCGCTGCACGGTCCGGTGCTTTCGAATCAAGCTGCGGCGAAGTAGGTGCCAATGGCTTCGCAGACGGCTTCGAGTTGCGCCTCGGTGATTCCGGGGTAGAGCGGCAACGAGAGCCCTTCCCGCGCGAGCGACTCGGCGACGGGAAAGTCGCCCGGTGCGTAGCCCAGGTGCCGGTAGGCGGGCGCGAGATGCACCGGCTCGGGGTAGTGGCGCCCGGTCTGGATGCCTCGCTCGGCCAGGAACCGAGCCAGGCCCTCGGGGTCCGCTGTGCGAATCACGTAGAGGTGCCACACCGGCTGGCTGCCGGTGGCAACTCGAGGAAGGCGGAGCCCGTCGACGGTGGCCAGCGCCTCCGAGTAGAAGGAAGCCGCCGCCTGTCGGAGCCGGTTCCACTGATCCAGGAGCGGGAGCTTCTCCAGCAGCACGAGCGCTTGCACCGTGTCCAGGCGAGCCGTGTAGCCGGCATGCTCGTGGTGGTACTTCCGAGTCTCGCCATGCACCCTGAGGGCCCGCGCGTGTGCGGCCACCCCTTCGTCGTCCGTCACGAGCGCGCCCGCATCGCCCATCGCGCCCAAGTTCTTCGAGGGATAGAAGCTGAACGCCGCCGCCCGCGAGAGGTCGCCGGGGCGGACGTCCGAGCGTGAAGCGCCGTGGGCCTGGCAGGCATCCTCGATCAGGGTCAGCGCACGGCTCTCGGCGAGATCCGAGAGGTTCTGCAGGTCGGCGAGCTGGCCGTAGAGGTGAACCGGCATCACGTGTGTCGCCTCGCCGGCGGCGCGGTCGACCTCTCCCACATCGAGCCCATAGTCGTCTTCGCCGATGTCCACGACGACCGGCCGTCCGCCCGCCTGCAAAACCGCTTCGAAGCTCGCCGCAAAGGTCGCCGCAGGGACGATCACGCCCGCCCCCGGCGCGAGTGCGGTGGCGAGGAGGCCTAGCCTGAGCGCGTCGAGACCGCTCGCGACGCCGACACATTCCTGACGGCCGCCGTAGCGCGCGAACTCGTGTTCGAACTGCTGCACGGCGGCCCCATTGGTGAAGTCGCCGGCGTCGATCAATTCACCGATCCGTGTGAGCACCTGCTCCTTGACCGGCCCATTCATCGGTTCCAGGTCGACGAACGGCACCATGACGCCGCCGGCGGCCTGAGTTTTCGAAGCGGAAGGCACGGGCGCGTTATAGCCGTTTGCACATCGCGGAGGCGGAGTGGGAGGAAATCGCGGTTCGAGTGCAAACCCCGACATAACGCCTTTCGTCATCGGTCCTGAGGCACTTCGCAACAACTCCCCTGCAGGAGAGCCAAGGAATCGCAACGGGAGACCAATCTCCCTAGATCGAGGGTTACAACCACCCTCGTGGAGGCCGAAGCCACAGTCGCGATGAGCCGCCACATCGTCACTGCCTTTTCTGCGCTCCTACTCGCGACCGCCATCGCGGCGGGCGCCGCCTCCGGTGGCACGTCGCCGGGCAAGCTCTCGCCCGCAAACGTGAACGCGCCCGTCATCAGCGGCACCGCCCAGGTCGGACAGACGCTGAGAGTCAGCACGGGAACGTGGAGCGGAAAATCGATCCAGTACTCCTACAGCTGGCTCGGCTGCGACTCGAGTGGAGCTGCGTGCGGCTCGCTGAGCGGCGCGACAGGCCCGACGCTCTCACTCACGTCTGCCAACGTCGGACGGACGATCAGGGCGGTCGTGATCGCGACCAACCGCAACGGCTCGGCGGCGGCCACCTCGGCCGCGACCGCTCCGGTGACGAGTGGCTCGACCGCTCCGCCTCCGCCTCCGCCGCCTCCTCCTTCCGGCTCATCCTTCTACCTCAGCGATCTCTCCTGGATTTCGGCGACCAACGGCTGGGGCCCCGTCGAGCGCAACCTTTCGAACGGTGAGCTGGCGCTCGGTGACGGTCACACGATCACCCTCAACGGCCAGACCTTCGCCAAGGGTCTAGGCGTCCACGCCGCCTCGGACGTGCGATTCGGCGTCGCGGGCTGCACGCGCTTCCTGGCCTCGGTCGGTGTGGACGACGAAGTAGGACCGAACGGAAGCGTGCTCTTCCAGGTCTATAGCGACGGCACGAAGACCTACGACAGCGGCCTCATGACCGCCACGAGCCCGACCGGCACGGTCGACCTGGACCTCACGGGCAAGAGCGAGGTTCGCCTCGTCGTCGGCAACGGTGGCGACGGCATCGACAGCGATCACGCGGACTGGGCCGCGGCGCGGGTGACCTGCGCGGCGGCGCCTGCACCGCCTCCGTCCCAGCCGGTCTCCCCTGCAGTGACGAGCGGACCGACAATCAGCGGATCCGCGCAGCAGGGGCAGACACTCACCGCCGCGGCGGGTACGTGGAGCGGAGCCACCCCCATGAGCTACAGCTACCAATGGCAGCGCTGCGACGCGCGCACTGGCGCCTGCTCGACGATTGCCGGCGCCAACGCCGCCAGCTACCTGCTTGGCTTCCCAAGACGTCGGCTACGCAATGAGCGTCTCGGTGACTGCCAGCAACGCGGCGGGTTCGGCCACGGCATCGTCTGCGGCGACCGACCGCGCGTGCTCGCGCCACTCGCCCCGGCTCCGACCACCGGTACGACCATGATTCCAGAAGCAGTGGGAGGACGGTCTCAAGGTCTCGGAAGGCTGGGGAGCGCAGGATTCGTCGACCGTCGCCAACACCACGAGCATCCAGCGCGGCACGATCAATCCCGATTCGACCACTTACGACAGAGGCAGCCGGGGTGGTCGCTTCGACCTACCGGCCTTCACGCGGAGGACGAACCGCCGCCGAGCTGCTCCATCCGCGAATGGCCGACCCCGGGGTCAACGACTACTACGCGCAGGCCGTCAGATTCGCAGACTTCAACTGGGGTGACTGTCAGCAGCAGCCGCTGTCTCTCGCGCAGTACAACTTCGCGGGTATCAACGGGTCGCCGCTCGCTCTGAGCGGCCAGTGCGGGACTGGTTATGGGACGAGCGCAACGACGCTCAAGTCTTTGTACCTGCTGGTAAACAGCGGCAACTGCCCGACGAGCGGCGGCTGCCCGTACTACAGCGGAACGCCCGTCGGCGGCGGCTACGCCTCACGCGGCCTTCCCGACAAGGGCCCCTACTACTTCATCTCGCCCGGCGGCGTCGAGCTGAACGTCTGGTACGAGCTGATCGTCCACGTGTACTGGACGACAGGTACTCGACGGCGTGGTCGAAGGGTGGGTGCGGAAGAAGGGCGAGGCCTCGCTTCACAAAGGTCTTCTCGCACACCGGCGGCTTCCCGACCCTGCAGTGGGGTGGCCCCGACGGCGTCTCGGCCAGCTCGCTCGCCAATTACGGCACGAACGACAAGTTCGGAGCCTACCGAGGACCGAATCCAAATCCGCTCAGGCTCTGGCAGGACGCGTTCTGCCGCGCCACCAGCTTCGGCGCCGCGGCGAGCTGCTTCGGCTAGGCGAGATCGGACACTCCCGGCCGAGCCTCTGCGGCGGGCCCCCGAGACTGGGGAGGGCGACGCTGAGCATTGGTTACGCTAACCGGGGTCTCGCTCGTGAACATCTCCGTGTCAGTCGACCGGCAGTTCGCGTCGAGAGTCGCGCCGCTCGCCGTCGCCATTCCCGCGGCGCTGCTCCTCGGCTACTTCGCTGCTTCACCCTCACCGAACAAGTTTCTGGGCCTCGCGATCTACGGCAGCATCTGTGTCGCTTGCACTCTGGCGGTGCCGGCACATGTCTTCCTGCCGGTGACGCTTGTGCTCGTCGGGGTATCGACGGCGTTCACCTCGCCGGTGGCGTCAGTCGGGCCGGCAGCGCTCTACGTCAGTGATCTCGTCGTGCTCCTCGTGTTCCTCCGCGGCGTGCTACCCCGCATGCGGCGTCGACCCGCGCCACGCGCTTGCCGGCGTGCCTCAGCTGCTTTTCCTTCTTCTCATCTTCGTCATGGCCGCTGCGGCTGTTCGTTCGCTCGCAGCTGGGACTGCCGGTCGTGTCGGTCGTCCGAAGCGATCTCGCGCTCTTCTACTGGCCGCTTCTCTATTTCGGGTTCACTCGGATCCTCGCGGAGGAGAATCTCGACTCGCGGCTACTCTGGCGGAATCTCGCCTTGGTCGCCGTCGGCTTCGCCGTGTACATGTTCGTCGCGCGGGCGCTGAACCATCCGTTTCAGGACCCGGGTCTGGCTCAGGTGCCGACCGGGGAGGAGTCGACCGTGCCCCGGAACTTCGGCTTTGCCTCTGCTTTCACGATCTATCCGGTGCTCGCGGTCGTTGGCGTCGCGGGAATGGCCAATGACCGTGCGCACCGCCTGCGCTGGACGCTCCTGGCCTCACTGGGAATCGTCGCGACGCTTTCGACTCTGGTGCGAGGAGAGATCTTCAGTCTCGCGCTGGGCATCCTGCTCGTCCTCGTGTTGAGCCCGAGACGCGGCGCCGCCGCGGGCCGTAGTCGCGCTGCGCTCCAGTTGGCCGTCGCCGCCGGGATCGCCGTCCTGGCATTGCTCGCCATCGATCCGAGACTCGGCCACGCTGTGGTTCAGCGCACAGTGCCCTTCGCGCATCAGGCGGAGAAAGCGAACCAGACCGCGGACTACCGCTTCGAGGCGATGAGTGCCGGTATACGCGAGGCTCGTGCGCATCCCGCCGGAAGAGGCGTTCTCGACGAGAAGACGGCTGACCGATCGCGGGATCGACCCCGGGTTCATCGCGCATTCCGGATTCGCGACGCTGCTGATCTTTGGCGGCTGGATCGCACTTGCGCTCGCCCTTTCTACCGTCGTCGCCGCGATCCGGCGGTCGTTCGCGGCTGCGAGCGCCACGAATTGGTTGCATCCTGCGTTCGTTGGAGCCATCTGCATGCTGTCCGTTGTACACGCTCGGTGCGGAGGGGCTCGCTGGTGACTCGTGGGTTGTTCCGCTCGGAGCGCTTGTGGTGGCCCTGCGCTTCGGCCTCGAACCGAAGACTCGCTGAAAGTCGACTGTCTTGGCAGGAGCCAGGCACCCGCGTGAGGATCGACCGCTAAGGCTCACGTTCGGCCTGTGGAGTGGGCGGATCGGAGGTGCCGAGAGCTTCACAATCGAGCTCGCGGCTGCGATGCAACGGCTTGGCGCAGAGCCTGCTGTCGTGTTCGTGCTCGATGGATCGCCGCTCTCCGCCCGACTGGACGAGCTAGGCATCCCCAACTCGGCTCTGAGGTTGCCGCGAGGGCGTGCTGTCGTCCGAGCCCGCCATCGGCTAGCGCGAGCAGCCGGCGCGCATGCGCCTGATGCGGCGATTCTCGCCGGCAGCGGCTATTTTGCCGCATCGCTTCGGAGCGGCGGGTTCGGCGCCCCGATCATCGGTACGGAGCATGGCTTCCTCTTGCAGCTCGGGAGTCTCGGTCGGACGAAGCGGTTGATCCGGACCGTCGATCGGTTGTCCGGCGCCACGGCATGCTCGGCCCTCGTGGCCGTCTCTCGGTACATGAAGGATCGCATCGCTGAAACCCGGTTTGCACCCAGTGTGATCTGCATCCCGAACGGGATCGACCTCGACCGGTTCACGCCGGACGGGACAACAAGAGGCCCTGGCACGAGCTCCTAATCGGCTGCGCGTCACGCTTGATCGAAGGCAAGGGTGTTGAGGACGCCATCGCGGCCCTCGCTCGCCCCTCGCTGACGTGCGCAGCCCTGCGCATAGCGGGGGCCGGCCCGCTCGAAGCCTCGCTGAGAGAGCTTGCGCGTTCGCTTGACGTCGAGGCCCGCGTCGAATTCTCAGGACGGGTGCTCGACATGCCGGCGTTCTGGCGGTCCGTCGACGTGGCGGTGGTTCCGTCGAACCAGTGGATCGAATCCTTTGGGATGGTGGCGCTCGAAGCCATGGCCTGCGCGAGGCCCGTGGTGGTCACTCGCAACGGCGCACTGCCGTCGCTGGTCAAGGACGGTCAGACGGGAATCGTGGTTCCACCCGCCGACGTCGACGCCCTGGCGGGTGCGCTGGCTGTGTACGGGCGAGATGCTGCCCTTCGTGACCGACACGGCCGGGCCGGGCGGCAGCGCTGTGAAGAGCAATTCTCGATCGAGCGAACGGCGTGCCGTTACCTGGAGCTATGCGCGGAGCTCATCACAAAGCCGGCGCTCGGGAACCACAGGTAGAGGTTCTCGAGAAGCGATGAAGGTTCTCGTCCTCACCAACATGTTTCCGACTGAAAGCGACCCTGGGTTCGGCATCTTTGTTCAAGAGCAAGCCGAAGATCTGCGGCGTCTCGGGGTCGATGTGAGTGTTCTCTCTTTTGATGGTCGTCGAAACAGGTGGGAGTACCTGTTCGCAGCGGCGCGGACCCGTCGGCTAGTTAAGCGCAACCGTTTCGATCTCGTACATGCCCACTACGGGCTCTGTGGTGCGGTGGCGCTGGCGCAGCGATGCCTTCCGATCGTCACCACGTTCCATGGCTCTGAAACCGGTTACATCCGCTATCAAGCGCTCATTTCCCATGTCGTCTCGCGCATCACGCACCCAATTTTCGTGAGCCAACACGGTGCGTCGAGCCTGCGAATGCCGAATGCCGACGTCATCCCCGCAGGCGTCAATACGCAATTGTTCCGCCCGCTTGCGCGTAATGCCGCCATCCGGGGACTCGGTTGGGATCCAGATGCTCGGTATGTTCTCTTTCCGGGCGGCCGGCAAAACCGCAGGAAACGATACGACTTGTTCGAGAGAACCGTCGAACATGCTCGATCGCTTCGACCAGAGTTGAGAAGCGTCTGGCTCGAGGGGTATTCGCGAATGGAGGTCGCTCTCGCATTAAACGCCGCCGATGTCACGCTGGTCACGTCGGACTATGAGGGCTCACCCGTGGTAGTGAGGGAATCGCTTGCGTGTACGACCCCCGTCGTTTCGGTGCCGGTCGGGGATGTGCCGCGCGTATTGAGAGGCTTGCCGGGCTGCGCGGTCGCCGCGCGAGACTCGGTTGCACTCGGCGCGAGGGTGGTGGAAGCGCTGGAGGTAGGGAAGCGGCCGGAGCTTCGCAGACGTGCGATGCTCTCTTCGGGCGAGCTCGTTGCTCGTCGCCTCCTCGCAATCTACGAGAGTGTTGTTGCTGGCTGTTAGGGCTCTGTAATTGAAAGATGGCTCTACTCTCGTCGCGGCGTTTCAAATGATGCTCAGTTGTCGGCGCGCCACCCCCAGACTGCCTTGGCATATCTGTAACGGTCGCGCAGTTCGGTGCTATTTCGGGAAATGAGGGACTTTCCAAAGCCGACCAGAAGCAGCATAGGCATCTGAATTCCTTGGACTATCAGTCGATATAGCTCAGCGTAAAGTCCGCCACGCCAGCGGCGGAAGTACTCGTACATGCTTATAAAGCCCATAGTTCCTGCACGAACGGGCGCGAGTGCGGTGCTCTGCCCTCCGAAATGAATAATCTTGGCCTCGGAAAGATAAAAGATGCGTGCGCCATTTTGCCGAAGCCTCAGGCAAAGATCCACGTCTTCGGCGGTGTGCAAGAAGGCTTCGTCAAAGCCGCCAAGCTGCTCGATGACGTGCCGGCGAGCAAACATCGCCGCGCCGGAGAGCGCTTCGACCTCCTGTGCCTTGTCGAGATCGTAAGGCGAGATGAGCCGGTCCTTTAGGCGTGAGCCGATAAAAGGGAGTCGATGTAGATACAGCGCATCGAGCAGCGTGAGCGTGATGGTTGGAAGACTGCGGGCGCAGACTCGCTGAATCTCGCCGTCGGAGCCGATAAGGCGCGGCCCGACGACATCGAACGCTCGATCGGTATCCAGGAAGCCGGCCATCCTGACGAGTGCATCATCTACAACAACCGTGTCTGGATTTAGGAAAACCACGTAACGTCCACGAGAAACAGCCAAGCCCGCGTTGTTCGCGCGCGCGAACCCGAGATTCGTTTCGCTCGCGATGAGCGTGGTTTCTCCGAACTGACTCTGAACCATCTCGGGACTTCCATCTGTAGATGCGTTGTCGATAACCACAATCTCGACAGAGACGCTGCCGTCCGTCCCTTTGATCGATTCGATGCACTGCTTCAAAAAGTCGCGAACGTTCCAGCTGACGATGATCACCGAGACGTCAACACTGCCCGTATCATCGCCGTCACGTCTGATGGGAAAGACCACCTATCAAAGCATCCATCGATCTCATGTATCGGCGATCTTTTGGACGAGGAGCTGCTCGAAGTCAGCAATACTTGTGACGCTGTCGAGCTCTTCGTCCGTGAACTGGACTCCGAACGCTTGCTCAGCGCTAAACACCAAATTTACATGTGCTAGTGAGTCCCAACCGGGAACGTCAGTCCAGTTCTCGGCTTCGGCCAGGACGACGTTGTCGTCGCCGAGCAGTTGCCGCACGATGTCCTCAAGTCTTTCGTGAACGATCATCGACTCGTAGTGACGATAAACTGATTTCGAACTGGGCTCTGCGCCAAGAGGTCATATTCCCATGTCGTCGTTCCCTCTCGGTCTTCGAGCAGGCGAAAGCCGAAGCGCTCATATATTGCAGCCACGAGCTGATTCTTCGCCGTCGGAATATACTCCCCTCTTAGCTTTGCGCACCCGAGTTGCTCGGCGCGCTCACACAAATGGCTGAGCATCGAGCTCTCGACAGTCCTGCCGATAACTCGGCAGCTCATCAGCCACGTATCGATGTCAAGCATGTCATCAATGCGACGCGCGATCATCAAAGCGACTAATCCATGATCAGCGAACCGGTCGTGAAGTTTGAGGTAGAAATGCAAGCAAAAGGGATCGTTCATCATCTTCCGCACATCGGCCATCGTATAACGACGGGTTGTTAAGTTGAACTGATTGGTCTTCCCGATGAGTTGAAGGATCCGAGGCAGATGTAAATCGTCGAAGGGAGCAATCACCGCCTCCATGCTGAGATTGCGGTAGAAGTCATCAATGTTCTTTGTCGAGGCTTCTAGACGGGCAATCGCCGTCCGAGCCTTGTATTGCGTGGCGCGAGATCGGTCCTCAGCGGTTACAGCAACGGTTTCAAAGCCAAGGTAGTTCGCTAAAGTCTGTCGGAAGCCGGCTACGCCCGCGGGGAGGGCGATGACGTCAACGTCTGGAAGAAGCTCTCGAACGGCCTGTCGCTCCGCCGGATTATCGTCAAGAAGGACAAGCGAATCGAGGCCGATGCCCAGAGTCTCGGCAATCTCGCGTATGTTTGTCGGTTTATCCTGCCAGTTGGCTAGAAATACGGCAATGTCATCCCTGTGAATGCGCATGTCCGGATGGTGCTCAAAGACTTCAAGCGCGTCTCTTTCATTGTTCTTCGATGCAACGGCGAGAATGATCCCTTTCTCCTTGAGCGTAAGAATGTACTCCTGGAACTCGACGAAAGCTTCGCCCGATGCGTTCGCTCCCAACTGGATGCCACTAAGCCCGTCTTCGCCGATAACGCCGCCCCAGAGTGTGTTGTCGAGATCAAGAACGAGACACTTTCGGCTTAGGCCGACCGAGGCCGCAAGAACGGCGATTGTGTGACGAGCGAGTGTGGGCAGCGCGTCGAGTGCGACAGCTTGCTTCGATCGGTACCAGTAGCGGTCGTCGAACCAGCGATCCTTGCCGAAGGCCGCCGCGATGCGGTCGCAGTCGACTACAGTGACACCCGCGCCTGCCGTTGAGCTGAGACGTGTGTTCACAGCCTGGCTCATTGCATATCGCGAACCGGGAAGGCGCACACTGAGATGGCCGAGCGGCGGGTCTGGCCGCAATGCAAAGTTGTGTTGAAGGACTGCTGCGCCCGCCTCTTCGGCCTCGCGCCAGAGCGCGTGCCACCGCTCGACCTCGGCGGCGATATGGTCTTCTGGCGTTTCACTGAAGTGCGGCAGTTCGAGCGCTCGCTCGTCGACGACTATCAGTACATGTTCAGGTTTGGCTGCATATAGCGGGCTCTCTGGATCGAGCAGGTCCTGCCGGTACTGCCCGTAGTGCCCCTCGTAGACCTCGAGACCGATGCCTCGTCGAAGAGCAGCAAGCCGGACCATGCCAGCGAACTGAGTCGTTGTGTAGCTACTTGCCAAGGCGATTCGCGCTGTGTGCCGGACGGGCAGAGGAGCGGTCTCGGCGACTTGGGCGAGCAGATTTGCGCCGGCTGCCCAGGCAAGAAAGGAATCCGGAGCGTCGGTGATACGGGAAAGCCAGGAACATCCGTTCGCGACGTCGCCGAGGCGTACAAGGATGCGCGCGATCTTGACGCAGACTTCGGCATCTGGGATCTCCACTGCTTCTGCAGCCTTGAGGTAGAGGCGCAAGGCTTCGTCCAGTCGCTCTGACCGGGCGAGAACGTCGGCATCATCGATAAGTTTTGGAATCGCCACGGCTGGCTAGAAGCGTCGTCGAGAGGTTTCTCCTAAGGCGCGGCACCGCCGCGTTCCCTAGTGGAAGAATACTGACGTTCGCACCCTCGCCAGATGAGTTCCCACGGGCGCTCATCGGGTTCAAGAAGCGTCACAACTCCCACACCGCCACCCTATCCTTCATGTAGTGAACCAGAACCTCTCTTCAGACCTGGCGAGACTTCTTGAGCCGGAGCGGATCAACGTCGACCTCCAGTCTTTTTCGCCTGGAGCCGGAACTTCACTCCGCGGGCTGTTGAAACTCTTCGACTTGGAGTCATCTAGAACCGTGACGGCTGCGCCCAGAATCATCACCTTTGATGGTCTTTCGGCCATGTCGCTGAGCGAGTGCGAAGCATTTCGGGCCGGAATAGCAGAATACCCGGTATTCGCGTGCGTTGGCACAAGCGTCCTCGACAAGGACATACCTGTTGCGATTAAAGAACTCACCGGTGTAGAGATCAGTCTATGCGCACCTGTGCGCGCATCGAAGTATCATTTTGCACAACAGAGCGCTGTGTGGCCATTTTCAAGTACTAGCATGAGTGAAGGTACCTCTCGCGTTCTTCCTGCAGTCAGCGCTACTAGCGACTCCATTACGCCTCTCGTATCTACGGATCATGGGGTGGTATTTCTGCGTATCGGCCAAGGAAAGGGCGTCTATATCTCCACAGTTCCAGTCGCGGAGACGTCGCCCAACGGCATACTAAAGAACGAATTGAATCACAATAGATTCATGGGGCTTTTGCCCTTGGTGCTGTTTTTCCGTGTGGCGCTGCATGGCAGACGATGGGAAAGGCGAACGAGCTGCGCGACATTCATGGTCGACGATCCCAACCTTCGCCGCCCTCGTTACGGATACATGGATCTAAGCAAACTCGTCGCCGAGTCTAAACGGCACAATTTTCATACGTCGATTGCGATGATTCCTTTGGACTACCGGAAAACGCGTAAGGCTGCCGCCGACATCATGGCGAGAAACCCCGATCGGCTTTCCCTGGTCATGCACGGCGTCGATCACGTGCACGGCGAGTTCGCAGCGCCCGTCCGTCTTCAGGAAGCGGAAACAATGCTTTTACAAGGGCTGGGGCGGATGAAACTCCACGAACGACGGACGGGACTTCGGCACGCGCGTGCGATGACGTTTCCTCACGGTCTGTGCAACGAAATTTGGATGGAGGCGATGCGGAACGTTGGGTTCAGCGCGGCAGTTGCAAGTCGTTCTCTTCCGTTCTGCGCGGAAGAGGACGTTGGCGATTTTCTCTATGAGCTCAACCCTGCGCAGATGACGTTTCGTGGCTTCCCGACCATCAATAGATTTCAAGCCGAAATGCCAAAGGAGCGGCTACTCTTTCAAGCGCTCCTTCAGAAACCACTAATCATATACACGCATCACAGTTTTTTTCGTGAGGGTATTGAACGATTAATCGACATAGCAAACTTCTTGAATCAGCGGGTGTCTCCGGTTTGGAGCAGTGTTGACAAGATAGTGCGCGCCAATTATCAGATTAAGCGTGGTTCGGACCAGAGCGTCATTCGCGCGTTCTCAAACCGCATCACCGTTCCGAGAGAGAAGTTACCCATAGCTATCCTCAAACCTGGGAGGGACTTTCCAGGCGATGAGCGGTGTCGCTTCGGTCAGACCCTCATCGATCCGATTCGAACTGGTCTAGGGCTGGTGGCAGTAGTGCCAGAGCCGCTGGGAAATGTTGCTGATTTCGTCTTCGGGCCCCCGGACGCTCTTGAGCGCGCTGTGCCGGTTCGGCGCCCGCGCTTTGCGAGCCAGGCTCGGCGACTAGCTACGGAGGCGCGTGACCAGATTCTTATGCCAGCGCTCCCGCAAGTCGATGTTTGTCGTCAGCGGATTGGGCGCAGCTTCCGGTAGAAGTCCGCTGAAGAGGTGCTCGTCCCGAGGGCGATCCCACAGCGTGCGACTGGTTGCGCTGGATTGCCTTGAACCATGATCATCGGCTCAACGTTACGGGTAACCACGCTCCCTGCCGAGATGACGGCTCCGCGGCCTATCGTTACGCCCGGCAAGATAATCGCGCCAGGACCAACAAAAACATCGTCTTCAACCCTTACTGAAAAACGTTCGCTTTCTCCTCGCTCCGCGGGAGTTGCACCGCGAAAATGGGCAATAACTGTGCTTCGAATGCTAATTGCTACCCGGTCGCCGATGTATATTAGCTGTGGTTTCGATGTTTCTAGTATCACGTCGAAGCCAATAAACGACCCTTTGCCGATATGGACGCCGCGGAATCGATGCAACCAGACGCGGAAACTCATAGCGCCTGGCGAGTACAGCGCGAGTATTTGGAGAAGACGGATTCTAAGACTACGCATAAGAAGTCATGCTCGGAATACACGGATGCATCGGTGGCGCAAGACGGGCAGCCAGGATGCGGTCGGCAGCCGAGGATCATAGCGGGGTCGGCGTCAAAGGGACACTTCTTTCGCGGGCGGAGACTCGTCGACGGCAGCGCGTGCCAGTTCGACCTCCACCTACTCGAGCAGCTGGCCGCGAGCTCCGCGCGGCCTCTGGCTTGTCAAGGCAAGGGCTAGAAACAGCCTGTTGAGGACGACCAGCCCGATTTGTCGTTGCACATGTCAGCTCCGACCACAGCCGATGTCCGTCAAGGAAGGATGACCGCCTCGTATAGCAGTCGCCGCTGGCATACTGCGTTTGCCATGCCACTCACCGGGATCGACGATGCTCCAACGAATCTACGTATTGGCCTGGTGTACCGAAGCGGCAAACCCCGCGAAGAGGCGTGGTCGCGAATTCCGTCTGGCTTTGCTCGTGGCTTAGGCGATCTCGGTTTAGATTCTTGTTTTATCGATGCCGAACCGAAGAACGCAGTTACGCGAATCGCAAAGATATGGACCACGGCAGTACGCAGGAATCGACGCGGCGGCATGTTCGCGCCCGAGATACGTGAATTGCGCCGATGGACGGCCCGTTTGCGTGCGGCGCGGTCAGGACGCTTCGACGCGATCATTCAGATGGGCTCTGATTTTGGCGTGCCTTTTTCGAGAAGGATGGTCACCTACGAAGATACGACCGTTGTACAGCGAACCCGCGTTGACGCCCTAGACGTGGCCTTAGGGGCGGAAGCGATCGAGAGATGGGTCAACGCGCAAATGAAATGCTACGCCACAGCCATTGGATGTTGCACGATGAGCCAGTCTGCGGCCGATTCAATCGTTGCCGACTATCGTGTAGATCCAAGGAAAGTGCATGTCGTGTGGGCGGGTCGCAATTGCGACCCGCAGCCTATTGTGCGCGATTGGAGTCAGCCTCGGTTCTTCTTCATGGGGTATGACTGGGAACGTAAAAATGGCCCCCTGCTACTTCAGGCGTTCGCACGGCTGAGGGCCCGCGTGCCCGACGCGCGACTCGACATTGCAGGAGGTCATCCCAGACTTGACGTGGAGGGGGTAACCGCCCACGGTTCGCTTGACTTGGCGAACGCACGGGACAAAGCACACGCGGAGGCGCTATTCGAGTCAGCGACGTGTTTCATCATGCCGTCCCAGTTCGAGCCCTTTGGCATCGTGTACGTCGAAGCTGCGGCTGCCGGTGTTCCAAGTATCGGTACGGTAGCCGGAGGCGCCCGTGATGCGATCGGCAAAGGCGGCCTGCTGGTCGACCCGCGCGACGAGGAGGCGCTGCTCGAAGCGATGGCGGTCATGTGCAATCCAAGTCGAGCCGCTGACATGGGTGCTGCTGCTCTCGAGCGGTCGAACCTGTTCACTTGGACGGCTGTCGCGGAGCGTATCGCGCGGGTGCTCGAGCTTCCTTCCACGCCAAGCGGTGGGCAAGCAAGCCGTGTTGGCAATCCGAATGATTAAGGACGCCCGGGCAGTATGGCGGCAAGAGCAAACGGCTGAGATGTGCGTAGAACCTTTGTCGAGTGTGCTCGATAAGAGATCGTTGTCGCTGGGATCTGCGTGGCCCTAGTCACTCCGTCGCGCGAAAGGTGCTCGGGGTTCCTGATGCGGAGGATCGAGGTCGTCCTCCTCTCGCCCTGGACGCTCGTCACGATCGTGTTGTCCGCTGCGCTCATGCGGGGCGTTGTCTACCTGGCCGATCGTTCACTGATCATCGACGAGGCGTTCATTGCTCTCAACCTGGAGCGGCGGTCCGCTGGTCATCTCGCGGGAGAACTCGACTGGAACCAGGGCGCTCCTATCGGGTTCCTCGAGATCGAGAAGCTCCTCGTCACCCTGTTTGGTAGCTCGGAGTACGTGCTACGAGCGGCACCGCTCGCCGCTTCTCTAATCGCACTCGTGCTTTTCGCCGTGCTGGCAGCCCGATTGCTCGAGAGTTATAGCGTGCCGCTGGCAGTTCTGGTGTTCGCTGGAATTGCCTTGGCGACGTCGTATGCAGCTCTTACCAAGCCGTACTCATTCGACATCGCTGTCGTATTGGCCCTCTATCTAGCAACGATCGCCGTCTTGCGTGATGACAGCTTTACTTGGTCGATTGTTGGGCTTGCGGCGTTGGGAGCGGTCGCTCCACTGCTTTCGTACGCCTCTGTCTTTGCAGTAGCTGCTAGTGCAGCGGCTCTCTTGATCGATGCCGCACTGAGGAGAACTCGTGAAAGGTTGATAAGTAGTGCCTCTGTCGTCTTCGCTTGGCTGATACTCCTCGTAACCTTTTACTTCGCGCGCAGCAGCACGCTTTCGAACCTACGGCGCTCGCTAGCGCGTGACAACCTCGACTCATTGCGATCCTTTCGAAATAGCCTCGGAAACCTCCGTGAGGTACTCGGTGTGTCTGTGCAAAGCAATGGGCTGGGTGCGAGGTTTGCGACGGTAGCTGCACTGTGCGCCGTCTTGTTGGTCGCGATCGGCGTAATTCACGTCGCACGAGCGAGCCTTGCTACGGCGGCTTTGTTGGTTCTCCCGGGAGTGTTCGCGTTTGCCGCGTCCGCCGCCGGCTGGTACCCCCTCCTGCCACGGACGATGCTCTTCCTCGCACCGACGCTTGCCCTCTTTGTCGCGGATGGTTGCGGTGCGTTGTTGCGCGGCAGCCGCAGGCCCTCTGTTCGGAGTGTGACAATCGCGCTTATAGCCGTGGTGATCGCAGCGGAGGGGGCGGCTACAGCTCGAGCAATCGAGGCGGTGCGGCCGGATGACGGCATCAAGCCGATCATGGCGACGCTGGCAGAGCGTCAGCGTCCCGGGGACACGGTTTATTTGAGCTTGGCCGTCCAGTATCCGTTCGCCCACTACCTCGAATGCAAGTGTGCGGGACCGCAGGTTGCGCGCGCAGTGCGCGAGCGCCTGTGGAAGGTGAAGCCGGTGGCCGGAGGAGTTGCGCAGTGGTCTCCAGCGCTGAGCTCGGCGAGTCGACGCTTCCGCATCGGCGTTTTCCGAGGCTATGACCTGCGCTACCTGAACCAGGATCTTCGGAAGCTGCCGCATGGGCGAGTTTGGGTCGTCCTTACTGGACTGGACGCAGAGCAGCGTCGGGCCGTCGTCGCGCGGCTCGACCGTCGTGGCCGGCGTATATGGACGTTCCACAACAGCGGCGGCGTGACCACGGTCTCGGGCTACCTCTACGTGTTCTGAGGTGCGGCTGCGGCTAGCGTCGCGAGCAGGCGCGCCCGGCTCGCCGGCCACGAGTACGCCTCCGCAGCGCTCGCGTGCCCGCTCGGCCTTCTCTCGAGCCTCGAGCGGGTGCTGTGCGACCCACGCGATGGCATCGGCGAGGGAGTCGGTGTCATCGGGCGTGAAGAACGTAACTTCGTCTTCCGAGAAGTGAGCCTCAAGCGTCTCCAGGCGGGCGACGACAACCGGGATACCCAGAGCCACGTACTCGAGGAGCTTCGAGGAGAGAGCGAAGCGGTTGAGGCGTGTCGGGCGATTCGGGATGACCCCGCAGCTCGCCGCGGCGACCACCCGAAGCACCTCGTCGTGTGGGAGGTAGGCACGAGAGAATTGGAAGCGGTCGTCGACGCCCAATTGCCGGGCCAGCTCCTCGGTCGGAGGGAGTGCATCTCCGTCGCCGAGCACGAGCGCGCGAATCGTTGGAACACGATCCTCGAGCTGCGCGACAGCTTTGACGAGGAGGTCGACCCCGTACCAGTCCGTGATGGTGCCGTGGTAGGCGACGACGAATCCGTCGTTTGCTGCGGAAACGGTAGCGCGTGCGCGGCTCACGGTTTCGGTTTCCACAGCGTTCATCACAACTTCGATTCGCTCGCTCGGGACGCCGTGCGCGACGAGCTCGCGGCGGTACGCGTCGTGAACCGTGATCACGCGATCGGCAAGGGTGCAGGCGGTGCGTTCCACAAGGCGTAGGCAGCCTTGAACAAAGCCGGCCACGTGCCGACTCCCGAAGCGCGCCGCGAACATGTCGGGGGAAAGATCGTGGATGTCGAGGACGATGCCGCTCCCCCCAAGCCGCGGAATCAGACCGCTCAGGATCAGGAAGTCTGGTGGCGCATGTACGTGGACTACGTCTATCGGATGCTGGCGATGGAGTCTCCCCGTCTCGACAGCCGCTCTGAACGTGAAGCCCAAATACTCTCGGATCATCTGGATCGCACCCGCGCCTCGAAGGTGCTCGACCGGCAGCCTTTGAACCCGGATACCCTCGATGGTGGCTGACGCGGGTTCGCCTGGCGCCCGCAGGCAGATCACGTCGACGAGGTGGCCGGCGTCGACCGCCGCGCGAGCCTCCCGCTCGACCCGCGGCTCGCCGAGCGGGTACTGCGCATGGACGACCATGCAGACGTGTAGCCCTGCCGACTTGCCGGTCGGCGCTGAATCATTGCTCGTTCCGCCATTGGTATCCAAGGTGAGATGGAGTCGCGACGCGCGCGGGCCCGACCTACGTCAAACCCGGCGGGGTAACGATGCGCCTCGGACGATAGTCGTTCCGCCGCGAGAGGATCCCTCGCGAGCGCACGGTCACCTGAGGCAGGACCGTGCGGCGCGGAAGCTCAAGGCTCGACAGAAACCGTCGTGGAAGACCGAGATCGGGAACGTCGCACCGGGCGCGATATGCCCCGATCTTGTCGGTGGTGCCGTTGCCCGCATTCGCCGGATTCGTTTGTGACCACTGAACAGTCGGGTACCCGCGAAAGCGAACGGTCTTCTCCCACTTCCTTTGAGCGCGGAGGCGATGCCATACGTCGACCGCCCCGTCGGTCCCCGCGCTCCAGCGAACGTGCAAAATCAATTGGTGCCAGGCATCTCGCTTCAGCGGCCGGCCGATCGCGTACATTCGCCGCAAGTTGCCGCGAATCGACACCGTTGCCGGTGTGCCACCGTGTCTTGTACCCGTCGAAGAAGCCGCTCGCTATCAGGAGGTTGACATAGTTGCCGTGCGCGGCCAGGCCAATTGAGGGTCCGGTGATTCCTTGATAGTTGAGCTGGGCGAGGATAAGCCCCCAGAACACTTCGGCCGGCTCCTTCCAACCTCTCGGAAAGTAGAGCTCGAGCGCGAAGTAATCATCAGTGCCGAGGTCGAGCCGTCCTGTTGTGAAGTATCTCGCATGCCGTGGGTCTTGCCGAGTCGGTGGGGAGATCGAACCGCGCAGCCCATCGACCCTGGCCCGCGAATTGCGCGCTGCACCGTGAACGAGCCGCGCGTAGCGGCGCTCGGCTGGGTCAGGTTGTTGCATTGGGCGCCCCACTCGCTGTTGAGGCGCCCCTTCTCCCAGTTTTCGCGATAGAGGATCGCCACCCTGTTCGGCTCGGCGATCGAGCGGGGCGACGCACGGACGTCGAGTGAGCCTCCCGCCCGCGTTGTCGGTGTCGCCACGACTAGGCACATGAGCGCAAAGAGGCGAGCGCCCGTGTACTTCTCAGGCGACCGTTGCAGACTCTCGAGACGAAACGCGGCTGGGGGGGTAGCCGAGTGACGAATCGACGATAGGTCGTCCGGCGGACGGATGCTCCAACCGCCGTGATCCGAGGCTCACTGCCTGCGGAAATTTGATCCAAGCGATCGTGAATCGTCCTCGCGGTCGCACTCGGTACCTCAGAGTATAGGCCCTGCCCGCGCTTGTGGACGTGCGGCCGGACGAACGCAAGCAAACCGTCCGTACCGCCTGGAAGCGTGCCGTTTCCCACGGCCGAGACAGACCGCTTCGGTGTTGTCGAACAACAGGTGCGTTGCGGGGTCCACGAGTCCCGGAAGTCGCCGTGCGCCCCATCTGTGCTCGACCGTGCGGAGCACGTTCACTTCGGCCTGTCTCTTCGAGCCGGTTCGGGTCTTGCTTCGCGTGGGGGATACCGACCGCGACGATGATCGTGAGCACGGCTGCACTCGGTTCTTCACCCCCTTTCTATCGGCGCCTAAGGCGTCAGCCTTAGACGCAAAGGCCGCGGACCACGTCCGACA
This sequence comes from uncultured Actinomycetes bacterium, assembly GCA_963763475.1. GTDB lineage: Bacteria > Actinomycetota > Thermoleophilia > Gaiellales > Gaiellaceae > AC-32. The sequence goes on from CAVXOR010000003.1 coordinate 74,078, forward strand.
GGAAGCGGCATACGTTCGAGCGAAGGCAGACGAGTCCGAGCGTGGCCGCCCCGGCCGAGCTCGAGGCGGCCGTCTCGGGGCTCCGCAGCGTGATGGGGACGGGCACGATCCGTTCGCTCGCCGACAACTGCGCGCCGGCGGCGGCGAGGGTTTGCGGCTCCGCAAGGACGTACCAACGGGAGATGCCCGGAAACCGCCCGGCGTCGCGGGTGGTGGCGAGGGGTTGCCCGCCGGGCTCGAGCCATGTGGAAACTTCGGCGTGGATATGGGGCTCGCCGACAGCATGCGGCGCACGGCGGCGTGGCGGATGTCCATGAACATGTGCAGGTCCTGGACGGGGCCCAACGCCCCCCGTGTGAGTGTCCCGCCCCACTTTGCCTTGAACCAGACTGGGCCTTTGCCGAGGAAAGGCAGCGACCGGCCCAGCGTGGCTTGGCCCCGGCCCAGCTCGACGGCCTGCTCAAGGCTCCGGACGATGAGTGCCGCGACCACGCGTTTCTGACGCACCGCGTCGTCAGCATCGCGGATGCCGAGGCTCCCGAGGTCGTAGCTCTCGGGGTTGGCGAGGTTGAACATGCCGGCGACCCAGGCGCCGTCGATGTCGGCGCAAACCAGCTCGCCGCCGCGGTTCAGCCTGTCCAGCATCTCCTCCACCCGCACGATCTCGCCGTCTTCGGGGAACCGGTGCGCGACGAGGGGTGCGTAGTGCCGAGCGTGGAATTCGCGGACCACATCGGGATCCCGGGTGACCCTGTAGCTGAAGTTCGCCCGCGGATGCGCCGGAAATCCTCCCGAGTGGTCGACGTCAGCAGTTGTGCCCGGAGGCTGTCCGGGTCGGCCGGCAGCTGGGTGTGGATGTCGACCCCCTGCGGCACCACGATGGCTCGCCGCAGGAGGTCGGCCGGCCATCGGTCGGGTTCGAGGAGCCGCACGATGGGGAGCCCTCCTGCGTCGGCGATGTCCGTAATGCGGTCGGGAACGCGATCACGCCGAATGTGGCCGCTGCGGCCGGGGCGGACGTCGCCCCCGCAGAAAAAGGCGGCAATGCTCGGCGCCAGTTTTTCGAAACCGGCGCACCACGCAGTGCCGCCGCTTCCCTCATACGTCGACTCGCGCAGAAAGTGACGAGCCGGGCAGTTCCCCGACCGATAGACGCGCCTCATCCACGGAGCACGATTTCCTAATCGGTGGCGGAAAAGAGTCATTGAAACGCGGATCCGGCCGAGGTTAGCTGGGTGCGGGGGCTTCTGTTTGTAGTCGGCATCCGGTTTCGAAACCTCGGACGAAGGGGCGACGACATAATCGAACTGGTGCTCGGCTTCGCCTGCGCTACAGTGCGCCGCGAGCCGTGGTCACCGTTTCCAACGCCCCGCGAGTCGGCGCCGCCCGCGTCCACGGGCTTTGGTAGCAGAGGAGGCTCGGACGCAGGGGCGCCCGAAGGCCGCTCCTCCGGAATGCCGGCTCTGCTCCTCGCAGCTGACCCACACCTTCGTCGACCTCGGCGCATCGCCGCTCGCGAACTCCTACCTGGAGCCGTCACAGCTGGACGAGGGCGAGCGGTTCTACCCCCTCCACGTCCGCGTCTGTGAGGAATGCCTGCTGGTGCAGCTGCCGATGCTCGCGGAGCCCGGGGAGATCTTCAGTGACTACGCCTACTTCTCGTCCTACTCCGATTCCTGGGTCGAGCACGCGCGACGCTACGTCGAGCTGGTCGCGGAGCGTTTCGAACTCGACCGCTCGAGCAAGGTCGTCGAGGTCGCCAGCAACGACGGCTATCTGCTCCAGTTCTTCCAGGCCCGCGGGGTGCGGACGCTCGGGATCGAGCCGGCCGCCAACGTGGCCGCCGCCGCGAAGGAGCGCGGGATCGAGACGGTCGTCGACTTCTTCGGCGAGCGGCTCGCCCTCGAGCTGCTCGAGCAGGGTCTCACTGCCGATCTGATCGTCGGCAACAACGTGCTCGCCCATGTCCCAAACGCCCACGACTTCGTCGAGGGGCTCCGCCGGATCCTGAAGCCGGAAGGCGTCGTGACGATGGAGTTTCCGCACCTCCTGCGGCTGATCGAGGAACGCCAGTTCGACACCATCTACCACGAGCACTTCTCCTACTTCTCGCTCGGCTCTGCGAAGCGCCTGTTCGCCGCGCACGGACTGACGATCTTCGACGTCGAGGAGCTTTCGACCCACGGTGGATCGCTGCGCATCTACGCGGGCCACGAGGACGGGCCCCACCGGCCCGGCCCCGCCGTCGGCGACGTGGAAGGAAAGGAGCGCGAGGCCGGCCTCGACCGGCTGGCCACGTACCTCCGGTTCGACGAGGAGGCCCGGGCGGCCAAACGAGATCTGCTGGCGTTCCTGATCGATGCGAAACGCTCCGGCAGGAGCATCGTCGCGTACGGAGCCGCCGCGAAGGGCGTCACCTTGCTCAACTTCTGCGGGGTCGGCGGCGACTTCATCGACTACGTCGTCGATCGCAGCCCGCACAAACAGGGGCGCTTCCTTCCCGGCGTGCGGCTACCGATCCACGCGCCGGAGCGAATCGCGGAGACACGGCCCGACGTCCTCCTCATCCTGCCTTGGAACATCGGCCAGGAAATTGCCGAGCAGATGGCGTTCGTACGCTCGTGGGGCTGCGAGCTGGTCGTGCCGATCCCGGAAGTCAGCGTCCTTGCCTGAAGGGCGAGCGGCGGCCGTCCCGGCGCCTTCTGCGGACGTCGCCGGGCTCGAGATCTACGAGCTGCTGCGCGACCTGTACCCGATCTGTCGCAGCATCAGCGGCAACGGCGTACGGGAGACGTTCGAGCGGCTCGCGCCGCTGCTCCCCCTGAAGACGACGGAGGTGCCCACCGGCACCGCGGTTTTCGACTGGGAAGTGCCGCGGGAGTGGAATATCCGCGACGCCTGGATCGCGGACTCCGACGGGCAACCGCGTGGTCGACTTCCGAGGCGTCGAATCTCCACGTTCTCGGCTACAGCGTGCCGGTGCGCAAGACCTTGCCGCTGCACGAGCTGCGCGAGCACCTGTTCACGCATCCGACGGAACCGGACTGGATCCCGTTCCGGACCTCCTACTACAACGAGAACTGGGGCTTCTGCCTGACGCAGCGGCAGCTGGACGGCCTCCCCGAGGGCGACTACGAGGTCTGCATCGACTCGACCCTGGCCGAAGGGAGCCTCACGTACGCCGAGGCCGTCTTCCCCGGGGAGCTCGAGGACGAGGTGCTGATCACGACGTACTCGTGCCATCCCTCGCTCGCGAACGACAACTGCTCGGGCATCGCGCTCGTCGCGATGCTGGGGAAGTACCTGAGCGGATCGAGCCTGCGCTACACCTACCGGCTTCTCTTCAGCCCGGGTTCGATCGGGCCGATCTCCTGGCTCGCCGCCAACGAGGAACGGCTGGCCAAGATCAAGCACGGGCTCGTCGCGAGCTGCGTCGGCGACCCGGGCCGACCCACGTACAAGCGCAGCCGCCGTGGGGACGCCGAGATCGACCGCGCGGTCGAGCTCGTCCTGCGCGAACGAGGCGACCACGAGATCAGGCCGTTCACTCCGCTCGGAGGCGACGAGCGCCAGTTCTGCTCCCCGGGGATCGATTTGCCGGTTGGGGCGCTCTCCCGCACTCCGGCGAACGAGTTCCCCGGCTATCACTCCTCGGCCGACGACCTCGAGCTCGTGCAGCCGGACGCTCTCGGCGACTCTTTCGAGCTCTACCTGGCGGTCGTCGACGTCCTCGAGCGCAATCGCAGCTACGAGAGCCTCAACCCGAAAGGCGAGCCGCAACTGGGCAAGCGTGGCCTCTACCGGGCGATCGCAGGGGGGACGAGCGAGGAGGAGGCCTTGCTCTGGGTCCTGAACCTCTCGGACGGGGAGCATGACCTGATCGAGATCTCCGGTCGCTCGGGCCTCCCGTTCGGGGCGATTCGCGAGGCGGCCGACGCGCTCGAGGCGGCGTCGCTGTTGCGGCCGCTGTGAGCGTCGCGCTCGCGACTGGCGGCGGTCGCCGCGAGGCGGGGGATGTCTAGTACGACTTCAGCATCGGCCTGATGTGGACGTCCGTCACCTCGGCAGTGCGCGGAAGCGTCAACGAGGCCAGGACGATCGTCGCCACGTCCTCCGGCTGCAGCAACAACTCGGGCCGATAGGGACGTCCCTCGGCGGCAAAAAGGCTCTCCTGGCGCGTCGTGGCGGTCCGGCCAGGGAAGATGCTGAGGACGCGGATGCCGTCGGCATTGACCTCCTGCCTGAGCGTGTTGGTAAGCGCGCGGAGCGCATTCTGCGTGGCCGCGAACTGGGAGACCCCAGGCCGCTCTCCGAGCACAATGCTGGAGTTGACCACCACGACCTGCCCCGGCGCGCCGCGAAGCAGAGGAAGCAGCCGCTGCACGAGCACGTAGAAGACTCGAACGTTCGCCGCGTACTGTTGGTCGAGAGACTGAGCCGAGGCGTCCTCGATGCGTCCGTGCGCGATCACGCCCGCACAGTGCACTAGCACGTCGAGGCGCCGGGCCTCGCGCTCGAGCTCGCTCGCGAGCGCTTCCATCTCGCCGGTCTTCGTGAGGTCGATGGGGCGTACGCGCACGCCCTCGCCGCCACACGCTTGAGCAGTCTCTTCGAGGGTCTCCCGGGTGCGGCCGACGACCCAGACCTCGCAGCCGGCGCCGACGAGCGCACGTGCGATTGCCCGGCCGATACCGCCGCCCGCGCCCGTCACGAGCGCGACCGCGCCGGCCAGCGCGTCCATCAAGCGCGAGTCACGGCCCGGTCCTCCCGCCGAGCAGCTCGCCGAGCGTCCTCCGGATGCCGTCGACGTCGATTCCGTTCTCGGCGAGCATGTACTCCTGACTGCCGATCCGGGGCGAGAACTGCGTCGGGACGCCAATCCGTCGAAACCGCGCGCGCGTGCCGTCCGTCTCCGCCAATAGCTCGGCCACCGCGCTGCCCAAGCCGCCCACGACGCTGTGCTCCTCAATCGTGATGACCGCCTCGGTCTCCCTTGCGGCATCGAGCACTGCAACCTCGTCGAGTGGCCTCAACGTGTGCATGCTCAGAATTCGTGTCTCGAGACCGTCCGCAGCAAGCGCCTCGGCAGCCCGAACGGCCAAGGGCAAGGTGCCTCCCGTAGAGATGAGCGTCGCGTCGCCGCCGTCGCGCACCCGGATTGCGCGGCCGAGCTCGAAATCGATCGGGCCGTCGTGCACGACCGGCTCTCCCGCTTTGCCGAGCCGCAGGTAGGCCGGGCCGTCTCGTTCGACAAGCGCTCGGGTCGCGGCCTTCGCCTCGACGGGGTCTCCCGGTGCGACGACGATCATGTTCGGCAGCATTCGCATCACGCCGAGATCCTCAGTCGCGTGGTGCGTGGCTCCCAGGTAGCCATACGCGAAGCCGCCGCCCACCGAGACGACCGTAACGTTCGCGTCGTGGTAGCAGATGTCGTTGCGAACGTGCTCGAGACAGCGGAGGGTCGGAAAGTTCGCGATCGAGTAGGTAAAGACGACCTTTCCGGAGAGCGCCATCCCTGCCGCCACGCCGGTCATGTTCTGCTCTGCGACGCCCGCGTTCACGAACTGGTCGGGCAACTCTTCCTGGTACCCCTCGACGACGCTGAACCCCAGGTCGCCCGTGATGAAGACAATGCGGGAGTCCCGTTTCGCTAGCTCGAACAGTTGTTCGAGGAAGGCGTTCCTCATTCGGACACCCCGAGCTCCGCAAGCGCCTGGTCAAGAAGCTCACCCAGCGGGGCGCGATAGTGCCACAAGAGCTTGTCCTCCATGAAACTCACACCCTTGCCCTTGACGGTATGGGCGACGATGCAACTCGGGCGTCCCGGCTCAAATGGAAGGCGCCGAAACACCTCCTCGATCGCTCCGATGTCGTGGCCGTCGATCTCCTCCGTCGCCCAGCCGAACGCACGCCACTTGTCCGCGAGAGGATCGAGGTCGATTACGTCCTCGACCCGGCCGAGACTCTGGATCTTGTTGTAGTCGACGATGACGACCAGATTGTCGAGCTCGTGGTGGGGGGCAAAGAGCGCGGGCTCCCACGTCGAGCCCTCGTCGCACTCGCCGTCGCTTATAAGGCAGAAGACCCGGTGAGACTTCCCATCGCGGCGGCCGGCAAGCGCCATCCCGACCGCCAGTGATAGGCCGTGGCCGAGCGAGCCGGTGGAGACCTCGACCCCCGGCATGTCCTTGTGCGTGGCGTGCCCCACAAGCGGCGAGCCGTCCTGGCAGAAGGTCTCGAGCTGCTCGAGCGGGAAGTAGCCAGCTTCTGCGAGCACGGCGTATAGCGCCGTGCACCCGTGGCCCTTGCTCAGGATGAAGCGGTCGCGCTCGGGCCAGTCGGGCCGCGCCGCGTCACAAAGCAAGACCCTGCCGTACAGCACAGCGAGCAAATCTGCTGCGGACAGCGCGGAGCCGACATGGGATGCGTTCGCGCGCGACGTCATGCGCACGCAATGCTCGCGGATCCGCCGTGCCAACTCGTCGACAGGAAGATCGTGCGCGCGGTTGACGCCGACGGTGCTCACGCCGGACCTTCGCCGGCGGCGGCCCTGACGTCCGACTCGGTGATGCGACCTGCCGGGCCGGTGCCGGTCACCCGGACAAGGTCGACCCCGAGCTCGGCCGCGACCCTTCTGGCGTTTGGGGAGGCGAATGACCCTCCTGGTGTCGGCACGGCCAGGGGTGGTGCCTGATCGACCTGCCCGCGACTCACAGCCTCGCCGCTCGTCTCCGCGTCTGGCCGCGACGGAGCCGTCTCCCCCGGCTCCAGGACGTAGCCGAGCAAGGACTCGACCTGGACGACTTCTCCCGGCTCCGCGAGGTGGTGGAGAATGCCTGCCTCTGGCGCCACCACGTCGGCCAGCGCCTTGTCGGTCTCGATCTCCAGCACGGGCTCGCCGGCCTCGATTGCGGCCCCCGACGGTTTCAGCCACCGGACGACCGTTCCCTCGACCGTATACATGCCGAAGCTTGGCATCACGATTGCGCTCGCCACGCGGTTCCTATCCGAGCTGCTCCCGGACGGCAGCGACAACCTTATCGGCGTTCGGGATGTACTCAGCCTCGAGCACGGCCGCAAAGGGAACGGGTGTGTCGGGAGCGGTCACGGTCTTGACCGGGGCTTCGAGCCAGTTGAACGCCTGGTCGGCCACCCGCGCCGCAATGTCGCGAGCCATTGAAGCGACGGGATTAGCCTCGTCGACGACGACCAGACGATGCGTGCGTCGAACCGAGTCCAGGATCGTCTCCTCGTCGAGCGGCGTGAGCGTGAGGACGTCAACGACCTCGGCCTCCACTCCCTGCTCTGAGAGACGATCAGCAGCTTCCAGGCAGATGTGCGTCATGCGCCCGATCCCGCAGAGCGTTACGTCGCGGCCTTCGCGAACCACGTCAGCCCGGCCGATCGGAAGGGTATAGGTCTCCTCGGGCACGACTCCCTTCGCGGCGAACCCGAGGAACTTGTGCTCCATCACTACGACCGGACCGTCATCCCGGATAGCCGACACAAGCAAGCCCTTGGCGTTGTGGGCCGTGCTCGGGACGACAACCTTGAGGCCGGAGATATGAGCCAAGACCGAATAGAGCGTTTGGGAATGTTGCGCGCCGGCGCCGCCACCGTAGGTGCGCTCATCGCCGCGGCTGCCGAACGCCATCCGGATGACGAGCGGGAGCCGGACGTTCCCGCCCATCATGTAGTGCATCTTCGCAGCCTGATTGACGATCTGGTCGTAGCAGACGCCGATGAGGTCGACGAACATGACCTCGACGATCGGACGCAGGCCCGTCATCGCCGCTCCGACGGCCGCTCCGACGAACCCCATCTCCGCGATCGGGGTGTCGATCACCCGCTCGGGGCCGAACTCGGTGATGAGTCCGCGCGTCGCCCGCAACGGCCCGCCCCAGGCGTCTTCGAGACCCAGGTGGGCGCGACCCGCCGCTCCGGCGACGTCCTCGCCCAGGACGACGACGGTCGGATCGCGGCGCATCTCGGCGCGGATCGCCTCGTTGATCGCCTGACTCAGAGTGAGCTGACGCTCGCCTACCGGAACGCTGACCACTTTCCTCCTACTCGACGTAGACGTGGGTGTAGAGCTCGTCGACTTCCGGAACGGGACTGGCCTCGGCGAAATCCACCGCCTCGTCGACCGCCGCCCGGTTCCGCGCGTCAATGTCGTCGAGCTCGGGCTCCGTCAGCAGGCCGTCTCGCTGGACACGCTCGCGGAAGATCCGCAGCGGGTCCCGCTCACGGGCAAGGTGCTCCTCCTCCTTCGTCCGGTAGCGCAGCGGGTCGTCGCCCTGATGATGTCCGTAGTAGCGGTGGGTCTTGCATTCGATCAGACTCGGGCCCTCGCCCGACCGAGCCCGCTCAACGGCCTCGGCGGCCGCGCCGTAGACCTCGAGCACGTCCTGGCCGTCGACGAGCGTTCCCGGCATGCCGTACGCCGACGCGCGGTCGGCGACGTTCGGCACCGCGAGCGCATACTCAACCGGTGTGGCCTGCGCGTACCCGTTGTTCTCGCAGACGTAGACGATCGGGAGCGTCCAGATGGAGGCCATGTTCATCGCCTCGTGAAGCGCGCCGATGCCCGCCGCCCCTTCGCCGAAGAAGGCAGCCACGACTTCGTCAGTCCCGCGCACCTTCGCCGACAGGCCTGCCCCGACAGCGTGGGTCGCGCCCATACCCACGATCGGGTTGACGCCGAGCACGCCGACGCGAATGTCTGTGATGTGCATGGAGCCGCCCTTGCCGCGGTTCGTCCCTGTCACCTTGCCGAACAGCTCCGCCATCATCGGGCGCACGTCGACGCCCTTGGCGATGCAGTGGCCGTGGCCCCGGTGGGTCGAGGAGATCCAATCCGAGGGACGAAGCGCCGTGCAAACTCCCGCGGCGACCGCCTCCTGACCGACGTAAAAGTGCACCGCCCCGACCGGCATCCCCGTCTCGACGAGCCATTTGAGGCGCTCCTCGAACTCGCGGATGAGCGACATCCGTTCGTACATCTGTAGAAGCGTCTCTCGCCCCAGGTTCCTGCCGTCAAGCGGAGTCAAGCCAGGCAAGCTAGCAGCCGTCTTGCGAAGACGGTCGGGGGGCTGCCTGCTCTCGCGCCCGCCGGAGCGCCGAGGGTACGCCCACGTCGAGCCACCGGTCGGAGAGGTAGCGCGAGCCGATGACACGACCGTCGGCGATCAGCTTCCTGAGCAGGTCGCTCGGCTCGGCGACGCGCTCGATCCCGACGAGGGCCTCCGCTTGGGCGACGAGGCAGCCCCAGATGAGCGCCGAAGGCGGCTCCGCCGGCTTGACGAGGATCTCCGACACGGCGCCGTGCTCGTCCAGCACCACGACGTCGGAGCGGAAGGCGTCAGGCGTCTCGAAGAGCCCGAGCACGACGTCCGCGCCATCTGCGATGCCGCCGCGAAGCCGCCTGAAGCCGTCCAGCGGCTCCCACAGCGTGTCGGGATACCCCAGCGCGACGAGTTCGTCCGGAGCGACCCCTTCGAGCGCGGCCCCGACCGAGGCGCCAACGTGCGGTGGATGGCCCACGACGATGCGCAGGCCCCGGCTCTCGGCGTAGCGGCAAACGTCCTCCTTGTCGGGCCGCGTGACGACGCGGATCTGGGAGCAACCGCCGGCCTCCATCCGCCGCACGAGGTGCTCGATCACCGGCGCGCCGCCGATCTCGAGCAGCTCCTTCGAGCACGGCAGAGGGCCGAGGCGCGTCGCGTAGCCGGCCGCCGGGATGACGCCGATCACTGCTTCATTCTGCCCGGCGGCGTCCAGGCGGCAGCACGAGGCCAGCCGGCGGTTTCACTCGTCGAGGGTGCGGGCTACGGGCGGCGCCTCCAGCGTCTGCTCGTCCGAGCGCCGGTAGGCACGCCAGACGTACGCCGTCGTCTCCCGGTGGTGCCTCCGGAAGGCAGGATCGCGGAACTTCCCCTGCACGACGGCCTTGGCGAGAAAGACGCCATAGCGCCTGACGGCTCGCCGCCATCTGCGCTTGAACGTCGCGGCGTCGAGGTAGGTGCGACCGTACCTGTGCAGGATCGTCAGCCAGCCCGAGTGGAAGGTGTTGAGCTTCGAGGCATGTGAGGCGGTCATTGCCTCCTCATGGATTCGCGTTCGGGTGAGGATCTGGTGGACGAAGCCGAGATCCGTCGTCCGCAAGACGTCGAAGCAGGCTTCGGTGTCGGCGTGCAAGTTCTGCTCGTTGTAGAACTCCGGGCGCGCGCGCACGACGTCCGAACGCAGCAGCAGCGAGGTGGGAGAGCCGAACAGGTAGCACCGTCCCTCGAGCGTCGACCGGCAGACCTCGGGTCCGTCGACGACCTCGCTGGGAAAGGGGACGTAGCCGTCGTGTCTCACCTCGCGGCCCCAGATCGCAAAGGAGGTCACGATCCCGACCGACGGGTTCGCCTCGGCAACAGCAACCATGCGCTGCAGGCACTCGGGGAGGAGCGTGTCGTCGGCGTGGACGACCTTGCAGTACGCCGCGTTCGGGGGCAGCAGGCTGAGCGCATGGTTCCAGTTCGCCATGATCGGCAGGAAGTCGCTGTTCCGGTGGAGCGAGATCCGCGAATCGCGGGATGCGTAGCCCAGGACGACGTCGGCCGTGCCGTCGGTGCTCCGGTTGTCGACGACGGCATAGCGCCAGTTGTCGTACGTCTGGGCGAGGACGCTCTCGATGCACTCGCCGAGATAGGTCTCCCCGTTGTGCACCGGGGTCACAACCCAGACGAGCGGCTGCCCGTCAGGGCTCATAGTCCGGCCAGGCGCGATCTTTCTCGGCGATGACGCGGCGCTCGGCGGGAGGCCACTGGATGCCGATCGCAGGGTCATCCCAGCGCAAGCCGCGTGACGCCGCCGGCTCGTAGAACGCGGAGATCTGGTAGTACGTCTCGGTCTCGTCCGCGAGTGTCTGATACCCGTGCGCAAAGCCCTCGGGCACGTAGAGCGTGCGGCGGTTCTCGGCGGTCAGCTCCACTCCGATCCAGCGCAGGTACGTCGCCGATTCGGGCCTGAGGTCGACGATCACGTCGAAGACGGCGCCACGAGTGCAGCGCACGAGCTTGATCTCGCCATGTGGCGCGGCCTGGTAGTGCATGCCTCGCAGGGTCGACTTCGCATGGTTGTACGCGACGCTGCACTGCGCGACCTCGGTCGACAGCCCGTGTTGCTCGAACTCGTTCTCGCACCAGACCCGGGCGAAGAAGCCCCGCTCATCGGCGTGTGGCTCGACGTCGATCACGAACGCCCCAGGGAGCTCGGTCTCGGTGAAGATCATTGCTCGGCGGCAACCGCGCTCGGCGCTTGGGCCCACCTCAGGTCCTCGCGGAGGAGGCCCTCGCTCAGCAGACGCCGCAACACGTTGAGCCGCACGAGCTCGGAGTCGGTGCGAAACTCGGTGTCGCGGAAGTCGATTCGGCGAAGCGCCCCGACGAGCTCGTGGATCGTCTCCTCGAGGCTCACCCGGGGCTGGTGATCGGGCGCGAGCCCTTCGAAACGACTGAAGTCGACCTTGTACGACCGCCGGTCCGGCTGCGCGTCGGCGGACACCTCGAGCTCCGCGCCGTCGACGGCTTCGACCACGGCTCGGGCGAGCTCGATCATCTGGAAGTTCGACGCCTCGGCGCCGACGTTCACCGTCAGAAAGGCGCCGCCGTCCTCGCTTCGGCGGTCGATCGCCCAGTCGGCCGCGAGGGCCATGTCGCGGACGTCGATCAGGGGCCGCCAGGGGGTGCCGTCACTGAGCAGGGTGACGAGGCCCGAGGCAACGGCGCTGGCGGCGAAGTCGTTCAGCACGAGGTCGAGCCGCAGGCGGTCGCTCACGCCGCAAGCGGTTCCGAAGCGGAGGCTCGTGACCGTGAAGTCGTCGTCCGCGAGCGCTTCGAGGCCCCGCTCGGCTTTGACCTTCGAGCGGGAGTAGGCCGTGAGCGGGTCGAGCGGCGATTCCTCTGTGCGAGCGCCGGCCTCGGCGAAGCCGTACATGCTGCAGCTCGCCGCGAAGACGAACGCCGTGACGCCGGCGGCCCGCGCGCGACGGGCCAACTCGACCGTGGCCTGCGCGTTCACCTCGTAGGTGATCTCTTCGAAGGCGCTACCGATCGGATCATTCGAGATCGCTGCGAGGTGGACGACCGCATCGATCCCTGTCAGCGCGGCGTCGTCCAAGTCGCGTACATCCGCGAAGCGCTGATGGTCGAGCAAGCGTTCGGGCAGCGGCGCTCGCGAGGTGAGGCAATGCGCGAAGTAGCCGGCGTCGACGCCGACGAGCCTCGCGTCAGGCCGCTCAGCGCGCAGCCGCTCGACGACCGCCGGGCCGACATAGCCCATGTTTCCGGTGACGAGGATGTTCACGCGACCGTCGGCGCCGGTTCGGTCCAGACGCGCCAGGGCGGGTTGCCCGAGGCCCACTGATCCTCGAGCACGGCCTTGTCGCGAAGGGTGTCCAGGTTCTGCCAGTAGCCGCGGTGCCTGTAAGCGGCCAGCTGACCGTCCTCGGCGAGCCTCGTGAGCGGCTCCCGTTCCCAGATCGACCTGTCGTCTTCGATGTAGTCGATCACCTCCGGCTCGAGGACGAAGAAGCCGCCGTTCACCCAAGCCTCGTCGCCGGCCGGCTTCTCGCGAAAGCTCGTGACGAGCTCCTCGTCGGCCCCGAGGCTCATTGCGCCGAACCGTCCCGGCGGCTGGACGGCGGTCATCGTGGCGAGGACGCCTCGGCTCTGGTGAAAGCGCACCAGCTCCCCGATGTCGATGTCGCTGACGCCGTCGCCGTAGGTGAGGCAGAAGGTCTCGTCGCCGATGTGCTCGCGAACCCGTCGCACGCGGCCGCCGGTCATCGTCTCCTCGCCGGTGTCGATCAGCGTCACGCGCCACGGCTCGACCGTGCGCGAGTGGATGGTCGTCTCGTGCTCGCGGAAGTCGAAGGTGACGTCGGAGCGCTGGAGCGCGTAGTCGGCGAAGTAACTCTTGATCATCGCGCCCTTGTAGCCGAGGCAGACGACGAAGTCGTCGATCCCGTGCGCCGAGTAGATCTTCATGATGTGCCACAGGATCGGCCGCCCGCCGATCTCGACCATCGGCTTCGGCCGGACGCTGCTCTCCTCGGAGATCCGCGTGCCGTAGCCCCCTGCCAGAATGACGCTCTTCATCTCTGGATACGTCCTCGCCCCTCCATCAGTCTAGGAGAGGAGTCCGCGGCGGTCGAGACCCAACGCGACACGCGTCAGTCGGCCGCAACGGAAGGCTCGGCCGTGCGCCGCCTGCGTCGACCGAGAAATGCTCTCAAGAAGCTGAAGAGCTCCTGCCAGCTGGCCGGGAAGAGGAAGCGGAGCATGAGCGCGTAGACGGCGACGGCGAGTGTGCCCGCCGCGAGGATCGACGAGCAGGTCCGACGTGCCTCGCGAGGCCAGCATCCGCGCCGCCGGATAGGCGACGGCACACGAGATCGCGCTGGCGACGAGCCCAGGGCGAAGGGCGCGCCAGCTGTGCCCTACAGGGATCCCGACCTGGCGCCAGTCGAGGAAGTAGAACTGTGCGATGGTCAGTGTGACCTGGTACGTCGCGACAGCGATTACGACCGCTCGCAGCCCGTATCCGCTCGCACCGGTGACGACCAGGACGTAACCACCGAGCAAGACGAGCACGAAATAGAGCAGCTGTCGTGGCTTCCCCGCCGCGAACATGAGGGCTGGCGTGCCCACCTGTGCAACCGCAGCCATCCCCGAGATCGCGAGGATCTGGGTCGGGAAGACCGCCGGCTTCCACTCCGGCCCGTAGATGAGCGGGACGGCCTCCGGCGCCACGGCGATCAACGTCGTCAGCACGGGATAGAGGACGATCGTGTGAACCCGCACCATCTTCTCTCGCAACCTGCGCATGCCATCGGCGCTCCCCGCGTGCGAGTAGAGCGGAAGGGCGAGCCGGGCCATGATTCCGCTGATCTTGCTCTGATAGTCGACTCCCAGCGTGTAGGCGCGCCAGTAGAACCCGACCTGCCGGGGAGAGAGGCGCGCGCCGAGGATCATGTAGTCGACGTTGAGGTAGAGCGCGCCCGTCACACCGACGAGCGCGGAGAATGCCCCGAAACCTGCAATGTTGGCAGCCTCACGGCGCCGCCAGCGCGCGGCACTCGGTCTGGAGGCGAGCAACGTGAGGGCCGTCGCGACCAGCCCCGGTCGCCAGGGCCCCGAGCACGAGGGCCTCGGCGTTGAGTCCGACCGCGGCAGCTAGCGTGATCGCGACGATCGGTCCAGCCGCCAGCGACAGAATCTCGATCTGCGAGGTTCGACGGAATGCCAGCCTCCGCTGCAGCAGCGCGTTCGGAACGGTGGCGAGTCCCGATAATGCGAAGAGCGGAGAGGCGATCCTGAGCAGGTAGGCCTCGCGCCCGCCGAAGACCGGCGCGATCAGATACGGGGAGAGGATGAATGCGGTGGCAACCGTGAGCGCCAACCCTGTCGCGACGCTGAGGAATGTGGCGACCTCGATGTCCTCTCTCGTGATCGCGCCCATCTGGATCAGCGGGGTGCCGAAACCGAGCCACGAGATCCCGAGCGCGACGGCGGCAAACCCCAGGGCCACGGCGGCGTGACCGAACTCCGCCGGAGGAATCAACCGCGCCAGCGCAACCGTGGAGCCCACGGCAAGCACCTCCGCGGTCAGTCGCGACAGCGTGACCCAGCGGACGCCGGAGATCGACGCCTCTCTGAGCGCGGCCCCTTCGATGCGCGCCTCGTCCACGGTCGCAGGACCATTTACGGGCATGGCTCCCGACGATACGCGGTCCGCCGGATCGGCCCGTCAAAGCCGGTGTGACATCGGCTGCTTGCGGGCCGCAACCAACAGAATCAGCCGTTACCCAGCTAACCTCGACCCCTATCGGCGTGGCAATGACTCTTCTGCGCAACCGATTGGGAAATCGTGCTCCGTGGATGAGGCGCGTTTACCGGTCGATCCGGTCTGCATCGGCCCGGCTCTTTCCACGCGAGTCGACGTATGAAGGAAGCGGCGGCACTGCGTGGTGCGCCGGGTTCGAGAACCTGGCGCCGAGCATCGCCGCCTTTTTCTGCGGCGACGATGTCCGCCCCGGCCCCCGCGGCCATATCTGGCGTGATCGCCTTCCCGACCGCGTTGCGGGGATAGCCGGCGCCGGAGGGCTCCCGATCGTGCGGGTCCTCGAACCCGACCGGTGGCCGGCCGACTTGCTGCGGCGCGCTATCGTCGTGCCGCAGGGGGTCGACATCCACACGCGGCTGCCGGCCGACCCGGACAGCCTCCGGGCGCAACTGCTGACGTCGACCACTCGGGAGGATTTCCGGCGCATCCGCCGGGCGAACTTCAGCTACAGGGTCACGCGAGATCCCGTTGCGGTCCGCGAATTCCACGCTCGGCACTACGCACCCCTCGTTGCGCACCGGTTCCCCGAAGACGGCGAGATCGTGCGGGTCGAGGACATGTTGGACAGGCTGAACCGCGGCGGCGAGCTGGTTTGCGCCGACATCGACGGCGCCTGGGTCGCCGGCATGTTCAACCTCGCCAACCCCGAGAGCTACGACCTCGGGAGCCTCGGCATCCGCGATGCGGACGACGCGGTGCGTCAGAAACGCGTGGTCGCAGCACTCATCGTGCGGAGCCTTGAGCAGGCCGTTGAGCTGGGCCGGGGCCAAGCCACGCTGGGCCGCTCGCTGCCTTTCCTCGGCAAAGGCCCGGTCTGGTTCAAGGCAAAGTGGGGCGGGACAATCACCCGGGGGGCGTTGGGCCCCGTCCAGGACCTGCACATGTTCATGGACATCCGCCACGCCGCCGTGCGCCGCATGCTGTCGGCGAGCCCCATTATCCACGCCGAAGGCAATGAGCTAGTGGTTTCCACATGGCTCGAGCCCGGGGACAAACCCGTGCAAGACACCACCCGCGACGCCGGGCGGTTTCCGGGCATCTCCCGTTGGTACGTCCTCGCGGAGCCGCAAACCCTCGCCGCCGCCGGGGCGCAGCTGTCGACGAGTGAGCGGATTCTGCCCGTCCCCGTCACGCTGCGCAGGGACCGGTCGGTCTGGCTGGGCGAGGCGCTACCCAGCCCTGCCGTTTCGGCTTGACGACCTCGCCGCCGACCACCCAGCTGCAGTCCTTACCACCGGCAGTCGCTTACTCTCTGCGCTGTGGTCGAAGTGAGCCCGCCGGTCCGCTTCTTCACCTCGGCCGACTCGGGCTTCTTCGTCGGAGCCGCCGCGATGCTGAACTCGCTGGTGGCCTCCGGGAATCGCGGCGACGCTTTCGTGGTCGACGTCGGCCTGCTGCCCGAGCAGCGTGAGCGGCTCTCCCGAATCGCGGAGGTGTTGACGCTGCCGCCGGCGCTGCGCGGGCTCCATCCGCTGTTCGCAAAGCTTACGCCCGACGTCTTCTGGTCCGACGGCGTCGTCGTGCTGCTCGACAGCGACATGGTGGTCACCGCGCGGCTCGACCGCCTCGTGGAGCAAGCAGCCGCGGGCAAGATCGCCGTTCACCCCGATCACGAGATCACGCGGGGAAGGCAGTTCCCGGAGATGGTCACGACCTTCGAGCTGGCGTCGCCGTTGCGGCCCCAGCGGACGGTCAACACCGCGCCCCTGGCTCTTTCCCTGGATCACTGGCCGAACTTCTTCGAGCGGTGGCGGCAAGCGTGTGAGCGGCTTCCAGCCGACTGGCCCGAGCGAGGCTTCGGTCCGCTCGGCCTGGCCGACCAGGACGCACTGAACGCGATCCTGATGAGCGAGGTCGGTCCCGAGGCGATCTGGATCGGTCCCGAGACGAGCACCGTCCACGCTGACGAGCTTGCCGCAGTTCAGATCCTGGACGCCGAGACGCTGAGGTGTCTCCACCGTGGAGAGACACCGCTGGCTCTCCACTATGGATTGAGCCCGAAGGCCTGGCACACAGCGGGTTGGCGGCGCGTGCGAGCCACCGATGCGTACATCCGCCTGCTGCGGCGGCTGCTCTTCGACGGCGTGGGCATTCCGGCGCGGCGCGGGGAGGTGCCGATCTGGCTTTGGCCCGGGGCCGTCGGACGGTTGTCCGCCTTCCTCCTCGGACTGCTCAATTACGCGCGGGTCGACCTCCGCAGCCGTGCGATTCTGTTGCGTCGGCGGATCAGAGACCGAAGGCGGTGACGCGTCTCAGGAATCCGCGTCGACGATCTTGAACCGGTCGGTGCCGGGGCGAAGGCTGGTCGATTTGCCGTCGTCCCACTTGACGAGAATCTGCAGGTCGTCGGAATAGAAGACGGTTCCCCGCGGCCGTACGCCCGCCCGCGTCCGGAGCAGCTCGATCCGGTCGCCCTTCTGGGGCGTCGGATCCGTCGGTTCGTCTTCGCGTGCATACATGTCTCTAAAAGGACGCGGCCTTTCCCGCGGTGCTTGCGCTCTGCAGCCCTAGACGATGATCCGCTCGTGGCGCGAGGGCGGTGCCAGCGCCCACGGCTCGGCCTCGAGGACCCGGGAGACCTCGCTGCTGATACCACCGAGCATTGCTGCTATCGCCAATCCGAGCGAGACCGAGATCACGAGGAAGATCGCGACTCCCGTTATCAACCAGAACACGATGTCCATCCAAGCATCCTCATCGGCGGGCAGGCCGTTTTTCTGAAGCCCTTTTTTGGCCTGCTGACCAGGCGACCATCGGGTCGCTAACACGAGACGGTCAAGTAGCCGACAGGTACTCGTATGGGTAGCGCGAATTCCGCAAGCATCGTCGACGCCACCGCGCCCGAACCGATCAGTCCAGAGCTCGTTCTCGTCGATCCGGAGCTTCGCAAGGAGGCTCTCGCCCGGCTCGAGGTAGCTCCGCCACTAGACCGCGCTCCGTCCTGCGCGCGGATCGCACTGCCGGACGCGTTCCGCGCGCCCGCTCCGGTGTCCCCGGCGCCTGCGGCCGCTCGCGCGGGCCGCCGCCCTGCGCTCAAGCACCTGGTGCCGTTGCTCGTCCCGTTCACACTCGTGTTCGGCGTTGTCGTGGCACTGGCCGGGTCTGAATTCCGCAGCACCACGCCGTCACTCGTCGATCCGGCCCGCACCAGCGTTCGTCCACGGTCCGAGCACGCCAAGCCTCCGCCCGGGCCAGCACCGCGAGCGGTCGCGCGCGCGCGGCGGCGAACCGTGCGGACGCTCCCCAGCAGGCGTACGGTCGAGCGGGAGGTACTTCTACAGGCCGTCCAGAGACCCCGCGGAAAGCTGCCGCAGGCGCTGATCGACCAGCGCACGGGTCTCGCGAAGAACGGTCTCGAGGCGCGCTGCCGGCCGAACGGTGGCCGTTCGTACGCCTGCGTGGTGGGGCTTGCGCGTGACGTTCGTACGGAGGGTGTCCGCGTTCGCTACCGGACCGACGACCGCGGCCGGGCCGCCGTCACCTGGTTCGGGACTCGCGCCGGATAAGCGCGTCAGGTCTTCTGCGCGCGAACTGCAATGACCACGGGAAAAAATGGGTCGCGCGTGTCGAGCTCCGACTGGTCGAGCTCCTCGCTAGCGAGGCCCGTCAGGAAGGCGATCGCGGCGAGGACATTCCCGTACGAGCTCACCTCGACCTGCTCGTCCCCGAAGGTACGTCCGAAGAGGCGCTCGCAGGCCGCGGCCGTGAAGCGCCAGTACTCGGAATCCAGGCTCCGCCGGGAGACCCGGCTGACGCTCGGTACGGTGCAGAGCACGACCCCGCCGGGCTTCAGCGTCCGGTGCACTTCGGCGACTGCAGAATGCACGTCGTAGATGAAATGGAGTGTCTGGACGAGGATGAAGCAGTCGAAGCTGTCAGTGTCGATGCCGTCGGCGGCCGTCAGGTCAGCGACGATCGTCGCAGTCGAGTTCGAGGGGTCGATGTCGAGGACGTCGCGCTGAGTCACGCTGATTCCGAACCGGGCCGTGTAGCGGTCGTCCAGCAGCTCGACAACGCGGCCTGTGATGTCGGCCGTGTGCTCGCGCAGGAAGGCGTCGATGTAGTAGCGATCGATCGGCGTCCCCCGATCTCTGCCCCAGACGTCGCTCAGCGGAGTCGTTCGTCGCAACGAGCCGAAGCGTCCACGGCGCACGACCCGCCGCGCCCGCGCCCTCGCCCGTTCCAGGGGCGGCCGCGATCTCCACTCGTCGTTGCGCGCGATCAGCGGACACTACCAGCGTCGTGATCGAGAGCATTCTCAGCGTCGGCGAGCCGCGCGGAGGCGGCAGTCGGAGGGCATACGCGTCACTCGACCTCGACTGGCGGCTCCTGCTCCCGGCGCCGTCCGCGGACAAGTACGAGCGGCTGCTCGTGCTCGGGGCAGACGAAGCGATGGCCGAGGAGCTGGAGGCTGCCGGAATCGCGCGCGACGTGGCATTCAGACCCGATGGACGGCGCGCCGACGTCGTCGCCTGCCTGCGGGGCGCGGGATTGAGCCTCGTGCAGGCGGTGGAGCACGTCGGCTCCGGCGGCACGCTCTACTACGAGTCTCGGGTGGCGCGAGCCGCGAGGCGGAGCACTTCTCCGGCGCGCCTGTCGAGGTGGCTCCGCGCGCGAGACCTGACGCCGACCGGGATCTATTGGGTGCATCCCGGCTTCAGCGGGCCGAGGACGTACTTCCCCCTCGACGTTCCACGCGCGCTTCGCTGGTACTTCGAGAATCTGCACGGGGCGGGCGCACGGTTCGCGGCCGTCGAACGCGGGCTCGAGCTGGCTTTGCGGTTGAATCCGCGCGTGCTCGGTCGGTTCGCGCCTCGGCTCGCCGTCGCGGCGGCCTCTGGCTCCCGCAAAGACCTCTCCCCGCTTCCGTTCCCGGCGGAAGAGCTGCCGAGCTCGCTGCGCACGCCCGACGTGCGGCCGCTCCTCTTGGTGCACGGCTCGGAGTCGACGCATGCGGTGATGCTGCCCTTCAACTCGGCCTCCGAGGAACCGCTTGCGGTGTTGAAGGTCAGGCGTGGCCGGGATGACGCGGCGGCGGGCGGGCAAGCGATTCTCACGGCGGTGCGTGCCGGAGTCGACGGCGCGACGCGCGCGAGCATCCCGGAGCCGCTCGGCGTGGTTCGGTCCGGCGAGGTCACCGCCTCGGTCGAGAGCTTCCTTCCCGGTCGGTGGCTGCGGGCTCGACTGGCCGGCTCGCGGCTCCGCCGCGAAGAGGCGATCGAGGACCTCGATCTTGCGATCGACTGGATCGCCGAGCTCCACGGCCGCTTCCCGATCCGGCCCAGGGCGTGGAGCGACGAGGACGTCCGCGACATCGCCGAGCGGCCGGCGGACGATTTCGTGAAAACGCTCGGGGCGAGCACTGCAGAGACCGAGCTCTTCGCAGAGCTCCGCCGACGCGCGAACGAGCTCCTTGGAACGCCACTTCCGCTGGTCTGGCAGCACGGCGACTTCTCCAGCCTGAATGTCCTCCGGAGCGGCCGCCGTATCCACGTCATCGACTGGGAGATGGCCTCCCAGGGCCTGCCGCTCGACGACGTTCTCCATTTCGTGCGACTGTGGCTCTATCTCGCGCGCAAGGCCGACCGTCCGGCGACGTTCGTGGCGTTCGGCGATCTCTTCCTTCAGCCTCACCATCACGACCCGTTCGTCGATGCCGCCCGAGCGGCGATCGCGCGCTACCTGGAGCGGCTGTCGCTCGATCCGCGCCTGCTCCCGGTCCTGCTGGTCTCCGGCTGTGTGCGGCGGGCCGTGGGCCGCGCGGAGGGCCGCCGGCTTCTGCGCGGGCAGCCGGAAGACCCACGCGACCGCAACCGATACGTCACGTACCTTGGCCTGATCGGCGAGGGCGGGCGCGGGTGCTTCTGGGAAGCCGACACGTGGAGGGCCACCCAATGAGTGCGGCTACAGATGTGACGGGGGTCGTCGTCAACTACCGCACCCTCGAGCTCACGCGGCGCTGTGCCGAGAGCTTCCGGGCGCACTACCCGAACGTCCCGTTGCTGCTGATCGACAACGGCTCAGGCGACGAGTCGACGGACTACATCCGCGCCGCCGGCGACGAGATGCCGAACGTGAGGGCGCAGCTCAACGAGCACAACCGCTACCACGGACCGGCACTCGATCAGGGTGTGCGCCTTGCGGAGACGCCCTACGTCTTCACGCTCGACTCCGACTGCGAGGTTCTTCGCGGCGGCTTCCTGGAGCAGATGCTGGAGCTCCTGGCCCAGCAGGGGGTCTACGCCGTAGGCGAGCTCCGCTACAAGAACCGGTACGGCTTCACCCACGCGTACGGCTACCAGGGCCGGACTCCGAAGCGGCGGTGGATCCCCTACGCGCACCCCTACGCGATGCTGCTCGATCGCGAGAAGTATCTGAGCCTCCGCCCGTTCGTCCATCATGGCGCTCCGTCGATCCGCAACATGCAGGACGCGAAACGCAGGGGCCTCGCCGTGGTGGACTTCCCCGATCCGCGAATACGTCGCCCACCACATGCAGGGCACGTCAGGATCGCACGGCTACGGTTTCAGGGCGGGGGCCAGACAGCGGCTCGAGTACTACCTGAACCGACTTCACGGTCTCGTCACGCGGGATCGGACCTTGCCGGTTCGGCCGCCAACCGGAGACGAATGATCGCGACCCCCCCGGAGCGCGGCCTCGCCGCGCGGGCTGCGCGGCCACCCCGCGCTCCAGGACGCGGCGTTCCTCGCTGTCGTGACGGTCCTCTCGCTCGTCTCGTACGTCGGCCGGCTCGGCTTCTACCTCGACGACTACCGCTTCCTCCGCGTCCTCGGGCAGTCGCACAGCCAGTCGTTCCTCGGCCTCTACTCGCACCTGCACGACGAGGCGGCGAAGACACGTTTCCGGCCGGTGCAGATCGCGATGCTCGCGGGGCTCTACAAGCTGTTCGGGGACGACCCGCACCCGTACCACGTGTTCAACGCCGCCGTGCTCGTGAGCGGCGTCGTCCTCGTCTACCTGCTGCTGCGAGAGCTCGGCCAGAGCCGCGCTCGTCGCCGTGGCAGTCGCCCTGCTGTACTCGACGCTGCCGCACTTCTCGACCGATCGCTTCTGGGTCGCCGCGTTCCAGGCGAACGTCAGCATGACCCTCTACTTCCTGAGCCAGTACGCGGCTCTACGCGCCGTCCGCGCACGGGGCGGCCGGTGGCTCCCGTGGGGCGCGCTTGCGACCGCGGCGGCGGTCGCGAGCGTCCTCGCCTACGAGGTCGCGCTGCCGCTGTTCGTGTTGACGCCGTTTCTCGTCGCGTATCGCAGCCGGCAGCTCCCGAGGACGGACTCGACGCGGCGCCGCAGCAGGCTGCTGCTCGCGGCGGCGCTCGTTGCTCTGGGAGCCGCGCTCGCCGCCAAGCTCGTCGTCGCCGTCCGCGTGGGTCACGAGAGCAGCTACCAGCTCGGGGCCAGCGGCGGGATCGTCCATCATCTCGGCTACCTCGTGCGGGGCGGCGTCGCGGTGAACGGCGGTACGTACGGACTGGCTCTTCCGTACGTGACCGGCTGGGTCGTCCTGCACCGGCTCGGGTGGATCGTCGCCGTGCTCGCGCTCGTGACGGCCGGAGGGGTGTTTCTCTATCTACGGCGCCTTGCGCGCTCCGAGTGGGAGCTGCCCACCGCCACCTTTGCCACGCGAATCATTCTCGCCGGCATCGCAGTCGTAGCGCTCGGTTACGCCGTCTTCATCACGAACTCCGAGATCTTCTTCACGAGCGCCGGCGTTGACAACCGGGTCAACATCGCGGCGGGGTTCGGAATGGCGATCGTGCTTGTCGGCCTCGTCGGCTGGGCTGCTGCCCACCTGCCTCCGCGCGCACGCAGCAGTGGGTTCGCCGGAGCGCTGGCGGCGCTGTGTGCAGCAGGGTTCGTGATCGTCAACGGCCTTGCTTCCTTCTGGATCACAGCCGCACAGCGACAGGACGCCGTGCTCGATGGGATCCAGGCGCACCTCCCTGCGGGCAACGGCGAGGCCACCGTGCTGCTCGACGGCATCTGCCCCGAGGTCGGCCCCGGCGTCGTCTTCACGACGCAGTACGACCTGACCGGCGCTCTCTACCTGAGGTATCACGACTCGAGGCTCGAGGGGGCGGCCCTGAGCCCGCAGGTCCAGGCACGGCCGAAGGCCCTCTGGATTGCCAACTACTTCAACGGCCGAGAGGACCTCGCTCCGCTCGTATCCGTACGGTTCGAGCACGTATGTCTACGACTACCCGCGCGACACGCTGCACCGTCTCGTCGACGCGGCCGCGGCCAGACGCTACTTTCGCGTCCTCAGTTCGCGCCCGGACTGCCCGCCGATTCGGAGCTTCGACTGGGGGATTCCCGGCAGGTACCGGCGTGTGCTGCCCTAGCGTTGCCGCCGAATCGCCCTAATGCAGCTCCTGCGCAACCTGCTGGAGGAACATCTCGACCTCGCTCGGCGTGCGGAGCACGACGACCCGCAGCCGGTCCTCGCGCGCCTTCAGAACGTCGAGAAACCCCGGCCGGTGGTCACGAGGGAAGCTCACGATCCCCCGCACGGCCGACCAGCTGAGGGCCGCGCGCCGGTCAGGGGGTATACCGGCCGGGGTGTGGCTCCGGAAACGCCTGCGCGCGAAGCGTGCAAGGCAGACCAGTCTCGGCAAGTCGAGGAAGACGGCCGTGTCGGCGGCGTCCAGGCGGGCGGTCAGCGTCGCCGAGTAGTTCCCGTCCGCGACCCAGCTGTCGCGCCGCACGAGGTCCTTCTCGAGCTCGGACCATTCGGCCGGCGACGGGCGCGATCCACTTCGCCAGTAAAGCGCGTCCAGGTGGAACACTTCGATGCCGAGCAATCGGCCGAGCCGTTCCGCGAAGACGGACTTGCCCGCGCCCGGAGAGCCGATCACCACGATTCGCCTCACCTCGGCGACAATCGTAGGCCGACCGACGGCGACGAACTCCCGCTGATGAAGCGCCGGAGACGAAACCGGCGGCCGCCGTCGCCGTCCATGGTCGACGCGGCCGAGTGGGTCCTCGATCGGATCGAGGCGCACGTTCGCGGCCCGGTGCTGGTCTTCGGGTCGCTCCCGCCGGAAGGACGCGACCTCGATCTGCTCGTACGGGAGACCGAGGAGGGCGCGCTGACGGACGGGCTCGCGCGAGACGGGCTGCAGCGGCGCGGCCACCGATGGGCCGTGTTCCGGAATTGCTCTGCCTATCGCGTCGAGGTCGTGGCTGCGTCGGCCTGGGGGCTGCCGGACGCCGAGTCGGAGGCGCTTTTCGGGCAGGCCCTTCCGCTGGAAGGGCGGAAGCTCGTGTCTCGACCAGCGCCTCATCACGCGCTCCTGATCCTGGCGCGCCGGATCGCCTTCGGAGGCGGGCTCGGCGAGAAGCACCGACCGCGCATCGCCGCGGCCGTTGCCGAAGACCCGCGCGCCTGGGATGCAGCTCGCGAACGGGGGGCGACATGGGGCGTCGAGCAAGCGCTCCACTCGATGCGGACGGCGTATCGAGACGGCGCGGAGCTGCCTGCAGCGAAAGGCCACGGACGTCGCAGGCGAGGTCATGTCGTCGCACTGTCGGGCGTGGACGGCTCCGGCAAGAGCGCCCAGTCGTGGGGGTTGATCGAGGCGCTCGAGCGCACCGGCATTCCGGCCGCGGTCGAGCACGAGCCGCTCGGGTCCGAGCGAGTGCTCTGGGTGGTCGGCGGCCTCGCCCATCGGTTCGTGCGCAGGACCGCTCGCTACGGCGTCTTCGCCGACGCGGCTCGCCGGACCGAGGCCGGGGCGTCGATCCTCGGTGATCCGGGAAATCCCGCGCCGAGCGGCGGCCGCACCCACGTGCTGCTCACCCAAACTTGGGCGACCTTCGTCGCCGTCGCCAACGCGCTCACGCATTGGTGGACCGCATCACGCCACCTCGTCGGCGGCCGAGTGGTCATCCACGACCGCTACGTGCTCGACTCGGTCGTTCGCCTGCGGACGCTCTACGGCGAGACGCGGAGCTTTCGGCTCCAGCGCTGGCTGCTTCGCCGCCTCTCGCCGCAGCCGCTCTGTGCGTTCTTGCTGGACGTGCCTCCCGAGACCGCCCTCGCGCGGAAGCAGGACCGCTGGACCGCCGACCAGCTCGCGGCGCAGGTCGAGCTCTACCGTGCCGAGCGCGAAGGACTGGGGGTCACACTCGTCGACGGTGATCGGCCGCAGGAGCAGATCTGCGCCGAGATCGCGGCCGAGGTGTGGCGAAGGCTCGGTGACTAGTCGCGCTCGACGTCGCCGACGAGCGTTCGAATGCCGCTGGAGGCAAGCCACGTGGCCGCCTCCCGCGCCGCCTTGTCGCCGCCCGCGTGCGAGCGGACCCACGTGCTGGCCAGCAGAACCCGTCGCGCGAGCTCGGCCTGCCTCAGGCCACGGTGCTTGGCGACGAAGAGCAGATGACCGCGAAGCTGCTCCCGATAGAGCGCGGGCCAGGCCGATCCGCTCGAGGCGCCGCCCACGTGCTCGAACGTCGCGTCCGGGCAGAGCTCGACCTGCCAGCCGGCGTGCTGCAGTCGCCAGCAGAGGTCGATCTCCTCGTTGAACATGAAGAAGCGCTCGTCGAAGCCGCCGACCTCTTCGACAGCCTGTCGTCGCAGCAGGAGTGCAGTGCCCACGAGGGAGTACGTTCGGCGGCGCACCTCGCGAGGCCGCCGTCTCGGGTGCGAGGTCACGGCCGGCGAGCCCAACCAAAGCGCCGTGGGATACCCGAACGCGGACTGCTGGGGCCGTCCGTCCGGAGAACGCAGGCGAGGACCAGTGGCGCCGAGGCGCGGCCGCTCCTTCGCGAAGCGGACGAGCGTGTCTATGCCTTCGCCGACCGGCCAGGCGTCGGGATTGAGCAGGAGAAAATAACTGCCCACGGCGTGCCGCATGCCCTCGTTGCACGCGGCTCCGAACCCGACGTTGCGGTCGAGCTCGACGAGCCGTGCTGCGGGGAACCGGCTCCGGGCGAGCGCGACGCTGCCGTCGGTCGAGGCGTTGTCGACGACGAGGAGTTCGTGCCCGCTCGACGCCACGGTTCCAAGCGACCGCTCAAGATACGGTTCCGAGTTGTACGAGACGACGATGACCGAGACGTCCGGCGCCGCTCCGTTGTCATATCCGCTTCGCATGGCTAGACGCTGAATGGCAACCGGCCGCTCGAGCAGGTTGCGAGTTCTCGTACTCCTTCCATTCGCGCCACGGTTCGATTCTCCCCACGGCGGCCGAGCCACGGCGGAGTACCTGATCAGGCTTGCCCGGCGCCACGACGTCGCGCTGCTCTGTCTGCGTGAGCCCGGGGAGCCGCAGACCGAGCAGGCGCTGCGCGACGCCTGCGCGTTCGTGGAGGAAACCGAGCTGTCCGGCCACTCGGGCGATGACTCGACGGGTGGCGTCAGGCGACGGCGGCGCCTGTGGGGACTGGTTCGCGGCACGCCGATGCAGGTCAGCGAGTGGCACTCGAGCGTCTTCGAGCGACGGGCGCGGGCGTCGGTGGAGTCCTTCGCCCCGGACATTCTCCACGTCGAGCCGCTCGCGATGGCGCAGTACCTGGACGACGTCGACGGCGTCGCGCCCGTCGTCCTTGTCGCCCACGAGCCCGTCGCGCAGACGGCGGACGAGGTCTTCCGCGCCAGTCAGGGGATCGACCGGGTCGCGCGGTGGCTCGACCGCCGAGCCTGGCGCAAGTTCGAGCAAGAGGCGATCTCTCGCGCGGATGCCGTCGTGGTGCTGACCGAGCGTGACCGCCGCGCCCTCGAGACCGCGGCAGCTGGGACATACATCGTCCCGATCCCGCTCGGCGTCGAGATCCCGCCTGAGCCGCTCGACCCGGTGGGCACGCCACCTCCGAGCGTGCTGTTCGTCGGGGGGTACGGTCACCCGCCCAACGTCGAGGCCGCGCTTCGCCTGGGGCAAGAGATCCTGCCGCGCGTGCGCGACCGGCACCCCGGCGCCGTGCTCCACCTGGTGGGCGATCGTCCGCCGGAGGCGGTCCGGGAGCTGGCGAGCGACGGAACGGTCGTGACCGGCCGTGTCCCGGACGTCAGACCCTTCCTCGATTCCGCCGCTGTGGTCGTCGCGCCGCTGCGCATGGGAGGCGGCATGCGGAACAAGGTGCTCGAGGCACTCGCCGCCGGGAAGGCGGTGGTCGCTTCCCGCCTCGCCGCCGCCGGGCTCGACGCCGAGGGGGCGCAGCATCTCCGCCTGGCAGAGACCGACGCTGAGTTCGCGGCTGCGATCGTCGACCTCCTGCGGGACGAGGAAGCGCGGCGAGTCCTAGCCGGTGATGCACGCAGGTGGTCAGAAGTGCACCTCGGCTGGGACGAGCGCGTCGACGCCTTCGAGCGGCTCTACCGCTCGCTCTTGGAGGAGTCGCCAAGGCTCGACGCATCGTGAGCGAGCCCGGGCGAGGAAGTACTAGCGCCAACGGCTCCAGGATGGCCCGAGCGCCGGGTCCGAGAGCCACGTCTCGGCCGTCCGTTCCAGGCCGTGCGCTCGAGTCGTCGTCGAGTCGCGCACGCGCTCGAGCTTCGCGCTCCGGTGTACATGCGAAAGCGAGTGGTGGAGCCAGCAGAGCGTTGCGATCCTCCCGACCGCATCCGGCGGAACGCGGAATCCCTCGACGGCACGCCGCACCCACTCGAAGAGCGTTTGCGAGGAGCCGAGATCGCCGCGGAAGAGCCGCCGCGTGTGCTCGTGCCGCTCCTCACCACGCACCGAGCCGTCGAGCACGGCGAGCGCGTCGGCGAGGAAGTAGAGGAGGTCCCACAGCGGCAGGGCCGACGCACGGGCGGATTCCCAGTCAACGGCCGTGAAGTCGAGCCCGTCGGCGATTACGTTCCAGGAGCCGAGGTCGTTGTGCTGCGTGACCGCCGGAAGCGGCGGCAGCTCGGCCACGAGCGACTCGGTCACCCCCTGCGCGCGCCAGCGGGGAACGACCTCCTCGACCAGTCGGCGGCGCTCGAGTTCCAGGGCGTGGGGCGGCTTCAGGCTGGCCAGGCCGAGCTCGATCACCCAGGCCGCGACCTCGTCGATCACACGGCGGGCGAGTGGCCGCGTCCGCCGCTCCTGCAGCAACTCGCGGAGACGCGAGCCGACCGCGGCCGTCTCGACGGAGGCGTGGACGCCGCCGCTGGTGAACCTGCCCACGAGCCTCGGCACGCGCCGAGCGACCGCCGGCCCGGCGGCCGCTGCGAGCGCGAGCCCGCGTTCGTCGTGGTCGAAGGGCTCGGCGTATCCCGGGACGCGTGCGAACTTGACGATCGTCGTGCGGCGCGTCTTCGCCGGCCGGGAAGAGGTGGAAGACGTTGCGGCTGAGCACGTCACCCTGACCGAGCGTCAGCACCCACTGGTTGGCAGCCGGGAGAGCGAGCTCACGCACGGCCGCGGCGACGAGGTACGGCTCGGCGGGCTCACGAAGGGCCACGGTCACCGTCGGCTGCAACGGCAGCGAGCGCCCGCGCGCCAACAAGGCCCCGGCGATGTCCCGGCGCCTGCGCTTCCAGCTCCGGTCGGCGATGCTCCAGCGGCGAACGGCGTAGGAGGCGGCGAGCGGTTGATCGAGCGGAACGAGGAGCGCAGGCTCGACGAATCGTCGGTCGCGGGAGGTAGTGGCGATTCGTGAACCGGTGTTTTGCGAGTGGACGGTCGGCACGCCCTTCGAGGATCACCGCCTGCGTGTCCAGGCTCGCCGCTGCGCGGGCGAGCGCCCTCGGAGCAACCACGAGGTCGGCGCGCCGGGAGTCGAGACCGAGGACCTCGACCCCCACCGCCTCGAGGCCGCGCCTCCACTCGTCGAGGTCACCGAGGACGACGACCCGGCCGGGGGGCGACGGTAGGGTGAAGCGAGGGTCGACCCGGCGCAGGCTCACGAGACCAGCTCACGATAGAGCGACTCGAACGCGGCGGCCATCCGCTCGGCGGTGAACTGCTCGAGCACACGTGCGCGCGCCTGACGGCCGATCTCCGCGCGCCGGCGAGGGTCGTCGAGCAGCGACTCGATCGCGCCTGCGAGCGCGGCCGGATCCTCCGGGGGAACGAGCATGCCTGTCAGGCCGTCGACGACTGCGTCCGCGACACTGCCGACATCCGTCGCGACTACCGGCAGCTCCGCGACCATGGCCTCCAGGATCGCGAGCGGGAAGCCCTCGAAACGCGCTGGCTGGACGAAGACGTCGATCGTCGCCAGCTCGGCGCGGGGGTTACGAGTCCAGCCGGTCCAGGTGACCCGGTCGGCGACGCCGAGGCGCGCGGCGAGCCGCTCCAGCCCGGCGCGGGCGCTTCCGTCGCCGATCACGCGCAGATTTGCCTGCGGTAGCGCGGTGAGCGCCTCGAGCAGGACGTCGAGGCCCTTCTGGTGCTCGATTCGTCCGCTCGCCCCGATCGTCGGCCTCGCGTCCCGCTTCGGACGTTTCCCGGGCGGCTCGTCGGGAGTGATGCCGTTGTGGATCGTGCGCGCCGTTCCCCGGCGGAGTGGGATCAGCGCTTCCACCTCTCGTGCCGTCCGCTGGCCGACGCCCACGTGTGCCGCCACGTGGAGCGAGGTCAACCGCTTGAGCAGATGCTGCTGGCGGTTCGCCGCCGGCACCAGCAGCTGGTAGACGGCGACGACCCGGGTCGAGGGCACGGCCAGCGAGCCCGCGACCGCGTACTGGCACGACCAGGGGCTCCAGAGGTTGCAATGGAGGATCCCCGGACGCAGCGCCCGCAACGCTCGGGCGTGCGCGCGGAGCGCTCGGTCGTCGAGCGATCTCACCGGGCGTCGGATGACGTCGGCCTGTGCCGAGGAGCGGCCGCCCGCGAGGAACTCGACGACCCCGGGATCGACGCCGAGGATCGTCACCTCGAGCTCGGGATCGAGATGAGCGGCAAGGTTCCGGAGACTCACCTCGGCCCCGCCGGTCTCGACGGCATCCGTGTACAGGACGACCCGCACTACGGGGAGGGCTGCCGCCGGACGCGAGTTCCGCCGGCGCCGGTCCACCAACGCTCTGAGTCGCGCCGGATGAGCCACGCCGACAGCGTGGGGGCGACCACCAGGAACGCCGCCCGCAGCCGCGTCGCGAGCCGGTACCGCCGGGAAAGCGCGATCGCGCGCGCCTGCCGCCGGGCGCCCCCTTCCCCACTTGCAACGGCGGCGCGCGCAGCGTTCCAGGCGAGCTCGCGCTCGCTCTCGGCGAGTGTCGCCGCGAGCGCCCGGCGCTCCTCTTCCCGCAATGCGGGGTGCCCCTGCGCCTTTCTGAGGGTTGCGATCTTGCCCCGTAGGAGGTCTTGTCGGCGCGCCGAGAGGCTCGTCTCCCGCACGCGGTACGTGGCGAGCGGCTCGTCGATGCAGCCGACGCGCGCTCCCGCAAGGATCAGGCGCAGCCAGCAGTCCCAGTCGGTCGTCCAGAGGATCGACTCGTCGAAGCCGCCGTGGTCCAGCAGAAGCTGTCGGCGCACGGCCGGGTGTCCGAAGATGAAGTTACGGGACAGGATCGCGCGCCTCTGGTCGACCGGCGCGAAGCTCCAGCCGGAGCTGTAGCAGCGCCGGACGTACTCCCCGTCCGCAACGAGCTGGGCGTCGGTGGTGATGATGTCGAGATCGGGCCGGGCGGTCGCGGCGTCGGCAAGGGCCTCGAGCCTCGCCGGGAGCCACGTGTCGTCCGCGTCGAGGATGACGACGAAATCCCCGGACGCGCGTCGAACCGCCGCGTTCTTGGCAGATGCCTCGCCGCCGTGCCCCTTGCGGATCAGCTCGATCTCGTCCTTGAACGGCTCGAGAGCGGAGTCGAGGTCATCGGTCGAGCCGTCGTCGCACACGATGACCTCGCGCGGCGAGAGCGTCTGCCGGCGAAGCGACTCGAGGGCCTCTCCGATGACATCGCTCACCTGGAACGCGGCGACGACGACGGAGAACGACGGGGCGGCCGCGAGCGCCTCGAGCCCCGGGGGTCGCGGTGGGGCGAGCAGCGGACTCACGCCTCGTCCTCCGCCGACGCGGCTACTGAGCGACGGCGAAGGCGCAGACGCTCCCACCCGCTCGGCACGTGCTGGCCAGTGGCGACCTTCCAGACGAACGACGCCCCACCGTCCCAGTCCTTGATCCCGATGCGGCGGAGCGAGTACGGGTCGGTGCCCGCGCCGTTCCGGCCCGGCCGCGTCGTGTAGGCGAGGCGGTAGCCGGCACCTTCCGCCGCGGTTCGCACCGCCCCGTCGTGGCGGCCGTGCGGGTAGGCCAGAAACGGGGGCGGATCGGCGAGCCGCGTTCTGAGCTCGTCGAGCGACTGCGACAGCTCCTCTTCGAGGGACCCGTCGGCGAGCTCGGTCAGCACCCGGTGCGTCCGGCCGTGCGAGGCGACGACCGCCCCGCCCTGCTCGAGCGTGCGCAGCTCGTCCCAGCCCGCCAACGGCTCTCCGCCGACCCAGCCGGCCGACCCGCCGACAGCCGCGGTCGGCACATAGAGGTGGGGGCGGTGGGTGAGGTACTGCGCAAGCGCCTCGGCGGCGTCGGCGAAACCGTCGTCGGCCGTGACGACGTACCTGCGCCTGGCAAGGGTCGACGCCGGATCGGAGTGAAAGCGCAGCAGCTCTTCCGGGGAGAGCGGTCGAAAGCGGAGGAGACGCAGGACACGCATCTGCCGCCGGAACGTCTTCGGCGAGAGATCGAGCCTTTCCTGGCCCGGCTTCGACTCACCGGCGATGCGGTGGTAGGCGAGGCAGACGTACGAGCTGGCCGTCAGGCGACGCCACTCGTTACGCGTCGCCGCGGAGCGGACGCCCGACCAGAAGGCGAGGTCACACGCGAGCGCGACGAGCGCCGGCTCTCCTAGCCCGAACGAGGACAGTGGCAGCCGTCGCAGCGACGCACGCAATGCACGCAGCCGAACGCTGCAGTGGAACCAGCTTCCGACCTGAAGCTCGGGAAGGAGCGAGGGGTCGGCGCGAACGACCTCGACCGAGGCCGCGCCTCGGTCACGGCAGCGGCGCAAGAGGGCTCGGGTGTCCGGAACACGATCGGGCGGGCCAACCTCGATGCGAAGTCCGAGCCGCCGGAGCCTTACGGCCACGGCCTCCGCGCGGGCCGCACCGTCCGGGAGGCCCGCAGTCGCTTCGTCCAGCACGTCGGGCGCCGCGGAGACGCGCGCGACCGGCAGCGGCAGAGGGAGCGACGAGCGGGCGGAAGTACGGCGGGTGCGACCACCGCTCTAGCCACTGGGCAAGCGGGCTCCCAGGCTCGGCTTCGAGCGGATGGACGACCGCAGTGTTTTCGCGCGCCGGCGCGTCGCCTTCTGCCGGACGATTCATCAACTACGCTGAGCCGTGGGGTGATGGACGCTCGATGCTGACCAAGCCTAGATGGTTGATCGCACGATCTCGTGCCGCAGGCAGGGTTTTGCGGCGGCACCGCTTTCGCCGCAAATGAGCTCCGAGCCGACCACCGTCCGGCGGGCCGGCGCCGGCTCGCTCGCGACCCGGCGCACGGACAGGACGAAGCGCACCGTCGACGTCCTGCTCGCCTTGACCGAGTCGGACCTTCGCTTCCGGTACGGCCGCGGGTCCTGGCGCTTCGTCCGTTTCCTGCTCGAGCCGTTCGCGCTCGTCGGGATCTTCCTGATCCTGCTCGTGATCGTCTCGCCACGTCCCGGGCGCGCGCCGGGGCTCAGCGTCGCCTGCGCGGTGATCCCGTTCCAGTACCTGATGCTGACGGTGACGAACGCCATGGGGGCGATCGACTGGCGCCGCCCTATCGTCCTCAACATGGCCTTCAACCGGCGGCTGATGCCCATCTCGTCGGTGCTGACCGAGAGCGCGTCCTTCATCGCGAGCTTCCTCGTCATCGTGACGATGATGGCCGCCTACGCCGTCGGCCCGACGGCGGCGCTCCTCTGGCTGCCGCTCGTGTTTCTGGTCACCGTCCTGTTCTCGGCGGGCTTCGCGTACCCCGCGTCGCTCTTCGGCGTCTGGTTCGCACGCGGCTTGCGCCCGTTCGCCCAGAGCTTCATGCGCATGATCTTCTTCCTGGGGCCGGGGCTGATCCCGCTCGAGCAGACGAGTGGCCTCACGCACACGCTGCTCGCGCTGAATCCGCTGTCCGGCCTGTTCGAGTCGTACCGCGACATCTTCTACTACGGCCATCGACCGGCCGCCTGGCAGCTCGCTTACACGGTGCTGATCGCGGTCGTCCTGCTTGCGCTGTTCGTCCCGATCTACCACCGCGACGAGCGCCACTTCGCGAAGGTGGTCGAATGATCGTCGCCGAGGGCGTCGGCTTCAGGTTCCTGTTCGACCAGCAGAAGCGGGTCGTCACACCCGCGCTCGCCCGTCTTCGCCGCCGTGGCGCCGAGACCTGGGGCCTGCGCGGCGTGGACGTCGCGATCCAGCGCGGGCAAGGCGTTGCCCTGATCGGGCCGAGCGGGTCCGGCAAGACGACGCTGCTGCGAGCGATGGCGCGCATCCTCGTGCCCGACGAGGGCCGGCTGTCGGTGGAAGGCAGGGTCGCTTCGCTGCTGTCCATCGACGCCGGGCTGCTCGCGACGTTGACCGGGCGCGAGAACGCGCTCTTCCTCGGCGTCCTCGCAGGACTGTCGCGGGCGGCCTCGCGTGCCGCGGTCGAGGGCGTGAAAGAACGGAGCCGCCTCGGCGATGCGTTCGAGCGCCCTGTCTCCAGCTATTCCCAGGGGATGCGTGCACGGCTGGGCTTCGCGGTCGCGGACGAGATCGAGCCCGAGATCCTGCTCCTGGACGAGGTTCACGAGGCGCTCGATCACGAGTTCCGGGCAATTCTCGAGCGACGCGCACACGAGATCCTCGCCGCCGGCGGGGTCGTCGTAGCGGCCGGGCACGACCACGAGATGCTCAGCCGCCTCTGCACGCGCGGCCTCTGGCTCGACCGCGGCCGCGTTCGCGGCAGCGGCGAGTTCGAGGAGACGCGGAGCGAGTACCTCGCCGCGACTGCCTAGCGGCAGCTCGCGGTGCCGTAGTCGGTGTAGACGCCGCCGGCCTCGGGGACGAACTGCCATTCGTACGAGCCCGCGCGCAGGGTCAGCGCCAGAGCTCCGTACTCGGTCTGGTTGTGCGTGGCGACGTCGCTCGAATAGCCCTGGCCGAAGAGGTTGACACCGCCGGTGCCGACGACGAGCTGTCGAATACCGGCAGCGTCGGGAGCGCCGGTCGGCCCGAGCGGCGTCAGGCGGAAGTACAGATGGCGATGACCGTTCAGGACGAGCTCCGTACCCGCCCCGGCGAGGTCTTTCCAGAACGCGTCGAACGAGTCATCGCCCGCGCCGGTTCCGGTGCCGCTCCAGCGGGGTCGGTGCCAGTACGCGAGCGTGCACCGGTTCGTGTGCGCTGCCAGGTCCGCCCGCAGCCAGGTCTCCTCCGGTGACCCGGTCCCGCAGCCGCCGACGAACCCGCATTCGGAGTTGAGCGCGATCACGTGCCAGCCGCCGACGTCGTAGCTGTAGTAGCCGCCCGGGCCGCCCGCAAGGGCGCCGAAGTAGGAGTAGTAGCCGGCGCCTGGGGCGGCGGCGGCGCAGGTCGGGGAGGGCGGCGTCCCCTCCGGGCCGTACTCGTGGTTGCCGGGAGCCGGGCGGCTGAGCAGCCTGAACTTCCCCCAGCTCAGGCCGTAGGACCGCGTGTACGCATCCGCCGAACCGCAGTCGTACTGCGTGTCTCCGAGTGGGAGCACGAGTTTCGGCCGCATGCCCGTGATCAGGCGCGCGGTGGCGGCCATGTGGCACTCGGTCGCGGTCCCGCGGCCGCGGTTGAACTTGGCGCTGTCGGGATCGCAGGCGATGTCACCCGCGGCGCCGATCAGCGTGCCAGTGCTGCGCGGGACGGTGATCTTCGAAGCTCGCGAGCGGCTGGAGTGTCGGCCCTTCAGCACGCGGTCGGCCGAGATCCGGTGCTTGCCTGGTCGCAGGTTGACTGCCAGCGCGAGGGTTGGGATGCGGGAGAAGTTGTTGTACTTGCCGTCGACGAAGATCCGTACCCGGACGCCGGCCGCCCAGCCACGCACCCGCAGCGTCACCTTCGCCACGTGCCCCCGTACGCTGACATGCGTGATCGTCACCGGCGAGTGCCGGACCGTCGACGCGTGTGCGGTCGAGACAACCGTCACGATCACAACAGCAAGCGCCACCAACCCCTTGAGGTGTGTCGTCGACACCCGTCCGCACTGTAACCACGTACGCGACCGTTCCGTCAGTGTTTCACCGCGGGTGTCACACCGGGCATTCATCGGGCTTGGGGCGAACCTGGGCCGGCGCGAGGAAACGGTGCGCTCGGCGCTCAAGCTCGTCGCCGCCGCCGACGGCTTGAAGCTGATCGTCGTCTCCACGCTGCGCGAGACGGATCCGGTCGGCTACGAGGATCAGCCCCGATTCCTGAACGGTGCGGCTCTTGTCGAGACCACGCTCACGCCACGTCAGCTGCTCGACCTGCTGCTCGACGTCGAGCGCCGGCTCGGCCGCGTTCGCGACGCCGGCCCGCGCTTCGGGCCCCGCACGATCGACCTCGACTTGCTGCTCTACGGGGAGGAGATCGTCGACGAGCCCGGCCTCGTGGTCCCGCACCCGAGGCTGCACGAGCGGCGCTTCGCGCTGGAGCCGCTGGCCGAGCTCGATCCATCGCTGGAGATCCCCGGCCGGGGCCCGGTCCAGGCCCTGTTGGCAGGGCTATGATGGGCGGATGTCGCACCTTGACGAGCTCGACGAGTTCGAGGCAGAGCTCGAGCTCGCGCTGAAGAAGGAGTACTCCGCGGTCTTCGCGCTGTTCCGCTATTGCGTGCTGACCCAGGACGCGACCTACCTCTGCAACAAGCTCGACCTGCAGTACGTGCCGCAGCCGAGCTACCCGTTCTTCCAGCTGAAGATGGAGGACGTCTGGGTCTGGGACAAGAACCGTCCGACCCGGATCATCCCGCGGGCCGAGGTCTACACCTCGAGCGACGTGACGGTGGAGGAGCTGCGCGGCGAAGGAGACGAGCCCAGCCTCACGGCCCAGGCGCTGGCCGAGCGCATCGGCGAGTCCCTCGGCTCGGACGACGAGCTCTAACCCGGCGTCCTTCTGCGCGTCTAAGGAACAAATGCCACGAAGGCTCTCGCGGGGGGTCGGGGCGCTCGTGCTCGGCGCGGCGTTCCTGGTCGCGGCCGGCCTGGCGGGGGCCTCACGCGGCTTCGCGCAGGGCGGCATCTTCCGGGTCGGCTACGCGGGTGCGTCGGTGCAGCTCGACCCGCAGCTGGCATACGTCTCGACGGCGTGGTCGCTCGAGTACGCGACCGCGGCGAAGCTCTTCAACTACCCCGACCGCGCGGGCGCGGCAGGCGGCGTGCTCCGGCCCGAGGTTGCGGCGGGCTACAAGGTCTCTCGCGACGGCCGCACCTACACGTTCACGATCCGGCGGGGGTTCCGCTTCAGCGACGGCACCCCGGTGACGGCCAAGAGCTTCTCCCATGCGATCGATCGGGTGGCGAACTACGAGCTCGCCTCGCCCGGAGCGCAGTTCATCACCGACCGGAACGGCACGAACATCGTCGGCGCGCGTGCGGTCAACGCCGGCAACGCAACGCACGTCAGCGGTGTCATGGCGAAGGGCAACCGGCTCGTGATCCGACTGACCAGGCGCGACCCGACGCTGCTGACGAAGCTCGCGATGCCGTTCTTCCAGGCGACCTCGCTCAGGCTGCCGCTGACGAAGGAAGTGGTGGGCGGCTACCCGTCCGCGGGCCCGTACGCCTTCACCCGCAACACGCCGGACGTGTTCACCGAGCTGCGCCGCAACCCGTACTACCACGGCCTCCGTCCTCGGAACCTGAAGGGCGTCGAGGTCTGGTGGAACCTCGACCCGCAGGGCGGCTTCCGCCAGGTCGAGGCGGGCAGCCTCGACGAGGGGCCGCTGCCGGAGTCCGAGATTCGTACCGTTGCGCGGAGGTTCGGCGTCAACAAAAGCCGTTTCTGGGTCGAGCCGAACAGTTGCGTCGGCTACCTGGCCCTCAACAGCCGGCGGCCGTTGTTCCGGAACAACGTCGCCCTGCGCCAGGCGATCAACTGGATGATCGACCGCCGTGCCCTGCTCGCGCCCCTTCCGCTCTACTCGGGCACCCCATGGACCCACCTGCTTCCTCCGTCCGTCCCGGGGTCGATCACCGCGAAGAAGTTGCAGCCGTACCGAGGCGCGCCGAACGTTCGCAAGGCCCGGCGTCTCGCGGCCGGCCACCTACGGGCAGGGCTCGTGAACGTGGGCTATCGCAGCGCGGGCACCGCCGGCCTGGCGCAGGCGCAGGTCGTCCGCCGCGCGCTCCTCAAGCTGGGCGTCAAGGCGGAGCGGATCAAGCTGAAGGCGTTCACGGGCGCGGATCTCTACGGCGCCAGCGACGTCGACCTCGGCGTCGGCGTGGGCTGGTGCTCGGACCTACCCGAGCCGTTGGGGTTGCTCTCCGTAGGTCTCAACGGGTTCGGCATCACCGCACCGACGTTCCAATCCAGGCTCGACGCTGCCAAGCGGCTGCACGGCGCCGCACGGTCGCGCGCGCTCGGCAGGCTGGATCTCGACCTGGTGACCACGCTTGCACCGGTCGCGGTCACCCGCACCTACAACAACCGCTTCTACTTCTCGCGACGCGTCGAGCCGAAGAGCCTCGTCTACGTCGGCGTCTACCAGGACTGGAGCATCCCCGCGCTGGCGCTGAAGTAGCCTCTCGCGCATGGCACTCCTGGCGATCGACGTCGGGAACACGCAGACGGTGTTCGGGCTCTTCGAGGGCGATCAGCTGGTCGAGCACTGGCGCGTGGCGACCGAGCGGAACCGCAGCGGCGACGAGCTCGGAGCGTTGTACGGCAGCTTCCTCGAGCTCTCGGGGGTCGACGGCATCGCGATCGCCTCGACCGTCCCGCAGCTTCACCGCGCCTACGGGGACTTCGCCAAGGAGTACGCCAGGGCGGAGCTGCTCGAGCTCGGCCCCGGGGTGAAGACCGGCGTGCCGATCCGCTACGACGACCCGCGCGAGGTCGGGCCCGACCGGATCGCCAACGCGGTCGCCGCGGTCGAGCGCTATGGGCCGCCGGCGATCGTCGTGGACTTCGGCACCTCGACGAACTTCGACGTCGTCTCGCCGGAGGGCGAGTACGTGGGCGGGGTGCTCGCGCCCGGAATCGAGGTCTCGATGGAGGCGCTCTTCTCGCGTGCGGCCCGGCTGTTCAAGGTCGACTTCGTCGAGCCGGAGACTGTGATCGCGAAGAACACCGCGTCGAGCCTGCAGTCCGGGCTCGTCTACGGCTTCGCGGGCCAGGTGGACGGGATCGTCGAGCGGATCCGCAAGGAGCTCCACGCCGAGGCGCAGACAGTGTCCACGGGCGGCCTCGCCGACCTGATCGTCCCGCACGCGAGCACGCTGGAGACGATCGACCCCTTCCTGACGCTCGAAGGCCTGCGGCTCGTGTGGCAACGCAACCACGAATGAAGATCTACGAGTGGGGGCGTCGCGGCGACCCGGCGCTTCTCTACTGGGACGGGCTCGGCGGCACCGGCCTGCACGCGAACGAGATCGGGCCGATCCTCGCGAGCGAGCACGGGCTGCACGTGATCGCCCCGGACCCGCCGGGTCACGGAGGGTCGGCCGCGGGTGACCCCGACTCCTTTCGGCCGACGCGCCTGGCCGATGCTGCGGCGGAGCTGCTCTCGGGGCTCGGGATCGACCGGGCCGCCTTCCTCGGCTTCTCGTGGGGCGGTCGAGTCGGCGTGTGGTTCGCGGCGCGCTACCCGGAGCGCCTGACGGCGCTCGCCCTGGTCGAGGGCGGCCACCACGGCTCGCGGCCGCCGACGAGCCTGCAGGCCGCCATCGAGGAGGCGCGTGCCGAACGTCCGGAGGAGACGTTCCACGGCTGGGATGCGTACTTCGCCTACGAGCGCGAATCGCTGCGGCGCTGGACGCCGGCGCTCGAGGAAGCGCATCGCGCCGTCATGCTCGAGGAGAACGGCCGCGTCGCGCCGATCGCGACGGCGGAGGTCGTCGGCGCGATCCACCACGGCAGCCGCCTCGAGCCGCTTGCCGGCGCCTACCCGGCCATCGCCGCCGCCGCCGTGCCGGTGCTGTTGCTCGTCGCAGCGGACAGCGAGACGGAGGCCGTCGTCCGATTTCGGGCTGCGCTACCCGCTGCCAGGGTGGAGGCCGTTCCGAACGCGATCCACGATCTGATCTCGTTCGCGCCAGACCGTGTCGCCGGCGCAGTCGGCAGCTTCGTCGCCGAGCACGTCGGAGCTCAGCCGCCGCCGTAGATCGAGATGGGCAGGTCGAGGACGACGTCGTCTTCGCCGTCGGGCAGCTCCGCGACCAGCCGCTCGAGCACTTCGGCGGCGCCGGGCGCTGCCGCCAGCAGGCGCGTCTCCACCTCGTCGAGGGACTCGAGCAGCACGAGCTCCTGCTTGAACGGTCGCGGGAAGCGGCCGCGGCCGAGATACCAGCCGTAGAACTTCTTCAGAAACCCCGTCGAGCGCCGCTCGCCGAGCTCCCGCACGGTCTCACGGATGAACAGGATCAGCTCGGCGACGACCTCTTCGCGCGACGGCTCGGCGGCGTCGCCGTCGAGGATCTCCCGCAGCGCCCACGGGTTGCCCTGGGCCGCGCGGCCGACCATCACCGCCGCGGCGCCCGTCGTGGCGAGGATCGCCTGCGCCCGCGCGCGAGAGGTGACGTCTCCGGACGCGACCACCGGCACGTCGACCAGCGCAGCGAGCTCTGCGGTCAGCGAGTGGTCGGCCTCCCCGGTGTACATCTGCTTCGCCGAGCGCGGGTGCAGCGTCAGCGACAAGGCGCCGGCCTCGACGAGCCGCGGCCCGAGCTCGAGGCACGAGCGCGAGCCGTTCTCGAGGCCGCGGCGCATCTTGACCGTGACCGGCACCGAGACCGCCTCGGCCACCGCCGAGATCACGCGACACGCGCGCTCTGAGTCCTCGAGCAGCGTCGCGCCCGCGCCGGTCTTCGTCACCTTCTTCACCGGGCAGCCGAAGTTGACGTCGACGAGGTCGGCACCCGCGTCCTCGACCATCCGGGCCGCCTCGGCCATCACCTCGGGCTCGGAGCCGAAGATCTGCACCGCCAGCGGGCGCTCGTCCGCCGAGATCCGCAGATAGCCCAAAGTGCGCTCGTTTCCGTGGTGGAGGCCGGCGCAGCTGACCATCTCCGAGCACACCAGGCCCGCGCCGTAACGGCGTCCCTGGCGGCGAAAAGCCTGCACGCTCACGCCTGCCATCGGGGCGAGCACGAGCCGCGTCGGGATCTCGACGTCGCGAATCGCCCAAGGACTGCGAAGATCTACCTGCACAGAGCGGGAAATGGTATCGGCAGGCAGTTGACGTCCGTCATCGTCCATAGGTAACATCCCCGCCCGCGACGGCGCCCCTGCGCCCCGCGTTTTTTCTTTCAGGAGGCCCGTTGAAGGACGTCATCCTCACTCCGGAAGGCTACGAGAAGCTCAAGCAGGAGATCGAGTATCTCTCGAACGACAAGCGTCGCGAGGTCGCCGATCGCATCCGGGTCGCTCGCGAATTCGGGGACATCGCGGAGAACGCTGAGTACGACGACGCGAAGAACGAGCAGGCGCTGCTCGAGCACCGCATCGCCACGCTCGAGGAGCGGCTGCGCAACGCCCGCGTGATCAGCAAGAAGGACGTCGCCAAGGACGTCGTCTCGATCGGCTCGAAGGTCAAGCTGCGCGACCTCGACGCCAAGCAGACGTTCGAGTACCGGATCGTCGGCTCCGCCGAGGCGAACCCGGCCGAGAACAAGCTCTCGAACGAGTCGCCCGTCGGCAAGGCGATCATCGGCAAGAAGAAGGGCGAGACCGTCGAGGTCGCAGCCCCGCGCGGCGCGATGAAGTTCAAGATCCTCGAGATCAAAGCCGCCTAGACTCGCCAGCACGATGCTGCCGAAGCGGTTTCCCGACCGGGTAGAGATCGCTGCGGTCCGTGGCGCCGCGGAGGGCGCCGAGAACGGGGAGACGCTCGACGACGAGCTGCGGGTAGCGGGCCGCGTGATGGCGCGGCGCGAGATGGGGAAGCTCACCTTTCTCGACCTCGTCGACCGCTCCGGGCGAATCCAGCTGATCGTCGAGCAGGAGCTCGACCTCGACCTCGGTGACATCGTCGGCGCGACGGGCCGGCCCGGGCGCTCGCGCCGTGGCGAGCCGTCCCTCTTGACCTCCGGGATCGAGTTGCTCGCCAAGATCCGCCGGCCGCTCCCCGACACCTTCCATGGGGTCACCGACCTCGAGACGCGCTACCGGCAGCGCTACCTCGATCTGCTCGTCAACGAGGGGACGCGCGCTGAGTTCGAGCTGCGCACGCGGATCGTCACCGCCGTCCGCCGCTACCTCGACGGGCACGGCTTCCTCGAGGTCGAGACGCCGATCCTGCAGCCGCGCTACGGCGGCGCGTTCGCCGAGCCCTTCGTTACGCACTACAACGAGCTCGACGCGGACTTCTACCTCCGGATCGCGACCGAGCTCTACCTCAAGCGCCTGATCGTCGGCGGGCTCGAGCGCGTGTACGAGCTCGGCAAGGATTTCCGCAACGAGGGCGTCTCGTACAAGCACGCGCCCGAGTTCACGATGGTCGAGTGGTACGAGGCGTACGCCGACTACCGGGACACGATGGCGCGGATCGAGGAGCTGGTCGAGACCGTCGCGCTGGAGACGATCGGGACGACGGAGGTCACCTTTCGCGACCACGAGGTGAGCCTGAAGGCGCCCTGGCGGCGGCTGAAGCTGCTGGACGCGCTCGAAGAGCACGGGCTCTGGACCCGCGACGAGTCGGAGCTGCGCCGGCGTCTCGAGGAACACCAGATCGACACGGCTCAGGATCGGAGCTGGGCCGCCCTCGTCGACCACGCGCTCACGAGCTTCGTCGAGCCGACGCTGATCGAGCCGACGATCCTGCACGACTACCCGGTCGAGCTCTCGCCGTTCGCGCGGGCGACCGACGACGACCCGACGATCGTCGAGCGCTTCGAGTACTTCGTCGGCGGGATGGAGCTCGGCAACGCCTTCACCGAGCTGAACGACTCCGAGGAGCAGGCGGAGCGCTTCGCCCAGCAGGCGCTGGAGGCCGACGGCGAGCCCGGCGACCCCGACTACGTCGAGGCGCTCTCGTACGGCATGCCGCCGACCGGCGGGCTCGGCCTCGGCATCGACCGGCTGACGATGGTCCTCAGCGGGCACGACAACGTCCGCGACGTGATCCTCTTCCCGGCGCTGCGGCCTCGCGAGTAGTGGGGCCCGAGCGGCGCTACGCGCTCGACGCGCTGCTCGACGCGCTCGGGCTGCCTTTCGACGAGGGGGTGCGCGTCCCGGACGAGCAGCTCGCCGAGGTGTTCGGGCTGCTCACGCTCACGCACGAGCGCGACGCCGAGCTCGACCGGCACGGGCGGCCGCTGCCCCCCGCCGACCCGCCGGGGCCGCGGGTCGCCGAGCTCGCCGCCGGGCTCGGCCTCGAGCGGCGCGGCTACCCCGGCGGCGAGCGCTTCCTAGTCGCGCTCACCCACGACGTCGACCTGCTCGGCGGTGGCGGGCTCGCGACCGCAGCACGCAAGCTGGCCGGCTCGGTCGCGCACCGCTCGCGGCGGCGCCTGCTCGAGTCCGCGACCTTCGCCGCCGACGCAATCCGTGGCCGCGATCCGGACTACCCGCTCGAGGCGCTGGTCGCCGCCGAGGCCGACCGCGGCTCGACCTGCTTCTTCCTCACTCGGCAGGAGGCACCCCAGGACGGGTACCCGGAGCGTTACGGGCCCGAGCTCGAAGGCGCGGTCGAGCGCACTCGGGGCGAGGGGATCGAGGTCGCGCTGCATGCGTCCTACCGGGCCCGAGAGCGGCCAGGCGCGATCGCCGAGGAGGCCCACCCGCTCGGCGAGGTGCGGGGCCTGCGCCACCACTATTTGCGCAGTGACCCGGCCCGGCTGGCGGCGGAGCTGCGCAAGGCCGGCCTGCGCTACGACTCGAGCATCGGCTGGCCCTCGCTGCCGGGGCTGCGGGCGGGGACGCCGTACCCGTACCGGCTCTGGGATGCCGAGCGGCGCGAGCCCGGCGCCTGGGAGCTGCCGCTCGTCCTGATGGATGCGACCCTGGCCGAGGAGCGCTACCTCGGGCTCGACGCCGAAGCCGCATACGGGGTCTCGATCGCCGCCCTGGAGCCTGTCGCGAAGCACGGCGGCGCGGTCGCGATTCTCTGGCACCCGCCCTCGCATCATCCCCGGCTATCGAACGGCTACGACCGGCTCTTCCGGCGGCTGCTGGCGTGGATCGACGAGCGCGGAGGCCGGGCGGGGAGCGCGGCCGACACGCTCGACCGCTGGGAGGCGCGGCGACTCAGTCGAAAAGCAGCCGAGCCAGTCGGTCGGTGAGACGAAGCACTTCCTCGGCGATAGCCCGTTGCTCGCGCCGCGAACGCCCCAGCGGATCCATGACCTCGGGCATCTCC
Organism: uncultured Actinomycetes bacterium; assembly: GCA_963763475.1. Classification (GTDB taxonomy): domain Bacteria; phylum Actinomycetota; class Thermoleophilia; order Gaiellales; family Gaiellaceae; genus AC-32. The sequence continues at coordinate 117,407 of CAVXOR010000003.1, forward strand.
GAGGTCCGGAAGTTCGGCGCGCGGGCTGCGTGCGCCTGCGCGACGCGTTCGCGCGCGAGCGCCGCCGGGCCGGCCTGTGCGGCGCGTTCCGTGGTCTGCTCGAGGAGCAGCACGAGCTCCGGCAGCGTGAACGTGCGCTCGATTCGAGCGGATCCGTCCACGACGGCCGCCTGCACGTGTGACCGCTCGAATCCGAGCACGAGGTCGAACGGCTCGAGATCGACAGCGGAAAGATCTCTCGCGCGGTGCGAGGTGAGGTCGAGTCCGGACGACTGCGCGAGCTCGACGGCTTCCGGCAGCGCCGGCACGGGCCCGAGCCCGAGCAGACCGGCAGACACGGTCCTGACCGGCACGTCGGTTCTCATCGCGAAGGCCGCCGCAGCGAGTGGGCTGCGAAAGCGATTGCCCGTGCAGATGAACGCTACGTCGTACTCGCCGGTGCCCAGCCCAAGACCTCAGCTGCCGGCGGCGGGGGCGCCCGTGGAGACTGCGCGCACGTGCGCGACGACGTCCGCCAGGATCGTCTCCAAGTCGTTCTCGGGAGCCCAGCCGATCGCCGCGCGTACTTTCTCGATCGCAGGTGCCCGGTGGAGCATGTCCTCGATCCCCTGGCCGTAGACGCGGTCGTACGGAATGAAGCTGATCTCGGAGGCCGAGTCCGTGAGAGCGAGCACGCGGTCTGCAAGATCGATGATCCGGATGCGCTCCGAGGAGCCGACGTTGAAGATCTCCCCCGACACGCCCGGTGCGTCCATCAGCCCCGTCAGCGCCCGCACGGTGTCCTGCACGTGGCAGAAGCAGCGGGTCTGTGTGCCGTCACCGTGTACCTCGAGGGGCTCGTCTGCGATTGCCGCCGCCACGAACCTCGGGATGACCATCCCGTACTCGCCGCGTTGGCCCGGTCCGACCGTGTTGAACAGACGGACGATGACGCAATCGAGGTTGCGTTCGCCGTGGTATGCGAGTGCGAGATGTTCGTCCATCGCTTTCGAGTCGGCATAGAGCCAGCGCCGCGCCGTCGTCGGCCCGTAGATCCGTCGGTCGTTCTCGTGCAGCGGCCGCTCTTCGCGGTGATCGCCGTAGACCTCGGAGCTCGACGCGATCAGGACCCGCTTGCCGAAGCGGCTCGCGTGATCGAGCACGTTCTCGGTGCCTTGGACGTTCGTCACCATCGTCCGGACCGGGTGCTCGACGATCAGCCGCACACCGACCGCTGCCGCGAGGTGATAGATGACGTCGCACTTGTGGACCAGCTCGTTGACGACGGCGGAGGCGAGCACCGAATCGACCACGAGGTGGAAGGCCGGGTTCTCGCGTAGCGCGTCGAGGTTCTCGGCCTTTCCCGTCGAGAGGTCGTCGAGGGCATAGACCTCCCAGCCGGATGCGAGCAGGCGCTCGCTCAGGTGCGAGCCGATGAACCCAGCCCCACCCGTGACGAGCGCCTTACCTGGAGCCCCGCTCACGGCGAGAGCGTATCGCGCGCGTTAGATGGCGCTGCGCCGCCCTCGTCCAATGGTTCGGATCGTGAGTCAATCCCTCAATTGAGGTGGCTCGCCGGAGGGATTCCGCGCGAGCACCGGGCCTTTGGCGCCGATGGAGCCTTCGAGCAGGAGTGCGGTTGCCGCCCGACCGCCGCCGAAAAAAACGTACCGACGAGCCGGCCGGGGTCAGCCTCGGCCGGCTCGTTGGCCAGAGGAGTCACTGCACGACGAGTCATCGGGTTCCCGCCACTTGAAGCGGACGTCGCGGCTAGCTCGTCCAAGACGAGGCGCCGCCCCGCCGCCCGGGGCGGCAGCCTCTCTTTCCTAGATGCGAGCGGCCGCCGGTTCCCGCGCGAGCAGGAGTGTCGCCGCGACGAAGGTGGTGAGCGCCGGCCCGGCCGCGACGAGCGGCTCGAGCGTGGCGAGCACCAGATAGCCCACGACGAACAACGATAGTGCTAACAGTCTTCGACCCATTCCCCTGATGCGCATTTAACGCGATCTGGCGGCAGAAAGATACGGCTGTCGAACCCCTCCGCGGGGGGAGCGCCACCCCCCGACCCGTCCGCTACGATGGGCGCCTCAGCCATTCCGCGGGGTCCGCGGGGGAAGGAAGAAGCGAGTGTTCGAACGCTTCACCGAACGAGCCCGCCAGGTCGTCGTTCTCGCCCAGGACGAGGCTCGGGCGCTCAAGCACAACTACATCGGCACCGAGCACATCCTGCTCGGGCTCCTCCGCGAGGAAGAGGGGCTTGCCGCCCGCGTGCTGGAGTCGCTCGACATCACGGTCGAGGAGGTGCGCGCGCAGGTCGCCCGCATCGTCGGCCAGGGCGACGAGGTCACGACCGGGCAGATCCCGTTCACCCCGCGCGCGAAGAAGGTGCTCGAGCTCGCGCTGCGCGAGGCGCTCTCGCTGGGCCACAACTACATCGGCACCGAGCACATCCTGCTCGGGCTCGTGCGCGAGAACGAGGGCGTCGCGGCGCGCATCCTGCTCGACTTCGACGCCGACGCCGAGAAGATTCGCAACGAGATCATCCGCATGCTCTCCGGCCCCGGCCGGCGGCAGCAGGGCGCCGGCGGCGGTGCGCCCGGCGAGAAGTCGAAGAGCTCGAAGCTGCTCGACCAGTTCGGCCGCAACTTCACGAAGCAGGCCGCCGAGGCGAAGCTCGACCCGGTCGTCGGCCGCCAGACGGAGATCGAGCGGATCATGCAGATCCTCGCGCGGCGGCAGAAGAACAACCCCGTGCTGATCGGCGAGCCGGGCGTCGGCAAGACGGCGATCGTCGAAGGCCTCGCGCAGCGGATCGCCTCGAACCAGGTCCCCGAGATCCTCAAGGGCAAGCAGATCTACTCCCTCGACCTGGCCGCCCTCGTCGCCGGCTCGAAGTACCGCGGCGAGTTCGAGGAGCGGCTGAAGAAGGTCATGAAGGAGATCCAGCAGCGCGGCGACATCGTCCTGTTCATCGACGAGCTCCATAACCTCGTCGGCGCGGGCGCCGCCGAGGGCGCGATCGACGCCGCTTCGATCCTGAAGCCCGCACTCGCCCGCGGCGAGCTGCAGACGATCGGCGCGACGACGCTCGACGAGTACCGCAAGTACCTCGAGCGGGACGCCGCCCTCGAGCGCCGCTTCCAGCAGGTACGCGTCGAGGAACCGTCGGTCGACGACTCGGTGCAGATCCTGCGCGGCCTCCGCGACCGCTACGAGGCGCACCACCGCGTCAAGATCAGCGACGAGGCACTGACCGCCGCGGCGACGCTCGCCGACCGCTATATCCAGGACCGGCACCTGCCGGACAAGGCGATCGACCTGATCGACGAGGCCGCCTCGCGCATGCGCATCAAGACGATGAGCGCCCCGCCGCGCTACCGCGAGCTCGAGGACGAGATCGAGAAGGTGCGAAAGGACAAGGAGGCCTCGATCGAGGCCCAGGAGTTCGAGAAGGCCGCCTCGCTGCGCGACAAGGAGCGCAAGCTGACGCAGAAGAAGCGCGAGCTCGAGGAGAACTGGCGCGCCGAGGAGGGAACGGCCGAGCAGCCGGAGATCGGCGAGGAGGAGATCGCCGACATCGTCTCAATGTGGACGGGCATCCCGGTCTTCAAACTGACCGAGGCCGAGTCGCAGAAGCTGATCCGGATGGAGGACGAGCTGCACAAGCGCGTGATCGGCCAGGAGGAGGCGATCGTCGCCGTCTCCAAGTCGATCCGCCGCGCGCGCGCGGGCATCAAGGACCCGAAGCGCCCGACCGGCTCGTTCATCTTCCTCGGGCCCTCCGGCGTCGGCAAGACCGAGCTCGCGCGCACGCTCGCCGAGTTCCTCTTCGGCGACGAGGACGCGATGATCCAGGTCGACATGTCCGAGTACATGGAGAAGCACTCCGTGTCCCGGCTCGTCGGCTCGCCCCCGGGCTACATCGGCTACGACGAGGGCGGCCAGTTGACCGAGGCCGTGCGCCGCAAGCCTTACTCCGTCGTCTTGCTCGACGAGATCGAGAAGGCTCACCCGGACGTCTTCAACATCCTGCTCCAGATCCTGGAGGACGGGAAGCTGACCGACGCCCAGGGCCGCAAGGTCGACTTCCGCAACACGATCGTGATCATGACCTCGAACATCGGCGCCGGCACGATCTCGAAGAACCAGACGCTCGGGTTCTCCGTCGGCGACGACTCCGGCCTCTCGTACGACGAGATGAAGGACCGGATCATGGGCGAGCTGAAGAAGGTCTTCCGGCCCGAGCTGCTCAACCGGATCGACGAGGTGATCGTCTTCCACAAGCTGACGAAGGAAGAGATCATGACCATCGTCGAGCTGATGATGAAGCGGCTACGCGACCAGATGGGCGAGCACGACGCAGTGATCGAGCTGACCGAGGGCGCGAAGGAGCTGCTCGTCGACAAGGGGTACGACCCGACGATGGGCGCCAGGCCGCTGCGCCGCGCGATCCAGCGCTTCATCGAGGACCCGCTCGCCGACTTCGTCCTCGGCCGAGAGCTCGGCCCGGGCGCCACGATCCTCGTCGACCGCAAGAACGAGGACGAGGTCGACATCACGGTCATCCCGGCCGAGATCACGCCAGAGAAGGTCACGGTCCCGCCGGAGGAGCCGATGGACAGCTCCGGCGCCGACGAAGCGCCCGAGCCCGAATAACTCTCGCCCGAGCGGGTAGCTCCCGGGCATGAAGGTTCAGGACGTCGGTCACGCCGCACTCAGCGGCTGGAAGGGCAAGGTCGCGGATGCGGCCGCGCCGAGGGTGCCACTGCGGGACGACTACGTGCGCGCCGCCTTCGGCTTCTTCTTCCTCGCGCTCTCGCTCAGCTATCTGGCGAAGACCGCGAGAAGGATCGCCGAGCGCAGCTAGCCTCGCCGGGTGCCGTCGCGGCTCTACGACCGGCCGATCGGGGCCGCGCTGGCGGGCGCGCTGGCGATCTCCTTCTCCGGGATCCTCTTCCGTGCTGCCCACGTTTCGCCGTCCACCGGCGCGATGTACCGCTGCCTGCTCGCGCTGCCGGTGCTCTGGCCGCTGTCGTGGCTGGAGGACCGGAAGTACGGGCCGCGGCCGCTCAGGCAGCGGGCGCTTGCATGGCTGGCCGGGATCTTCTTCGCGGTCGACCTGGTCGCCTGGCACGAGGGGATCGAGCAGGTCGGCGCGGGGCTCGCCACGGTGCTCGGCAACCTGCAGGTCGTGTTCGTCGGCCTGCTCGCGTGGTTGATCCTCGGCGAACGGCCCTCGAACCGCTCGCTGGCGGCGATCCCGGTCGCGCTGTTCGGAGTCCTGTTGATCTCGGGCGTGTTCGAGAGCGGCGCCTACGGCAAGAACCCCGGGCTCGGGGTCGCCTACGGGATCCTGACCGCGCTCGCCTACTCCGGTTTCCTGCTCGTGCTGCGCGCCGGGAACGCGGACTGGCGGCGGCCGGCCGGGCCGCTCTTCGACGCCACGCTCGTCTCCGGGCTCGCCTGCATCCCGATCGGCCTGGCGATCGGCGACCTCGACTGGACTCCCGGCTGGCCGGCGTGGGGCTACCTGCTCTTGCTCGCCTGGAGCTCGCAGGCGCTTGGCTGGCTCTTGATCTCGATCACGCTCCCGCGCCTGCCGGCGGCGCTGACCTCGGTGCTGCTGACCCTGCAGCCCGTGCTGTCGGTGCTGTTCGCGTGGGCAATCCTGGACGAGTCGCCCTCCGCGCTTCAGCTCGGCGGTGTCGCGCTCGTCGTGTGCGGCTTGCTGATCGTCACCTGGGGTAGCCGGCCGAGACGCGTGGCCGAGCCGGGCTACGTGCCGGCGGGACCTCGCGAGTCGCTCGGCTCGTAGTTCTCCGCGGATGGACCGCCGAGCCTTCATCGCCGGAGCGGCAACGCTCGTCGCGGCGCCTCGCGCGCTCGCGGAGATGGCCGCCGGGACGGAGGTCGCGCTGGTCACGGCCGACGAGGAGGCACGGCTCGTCGCGGTCGACCTGGCGAGCGGCCGGGTGCGCCGCTACGTGCCCACGCTCGCCAAGCCGCGCAGCATCGAGGCCGTCGGCCCGATGGCCGTGGTCGCACACTCCGAGCTCGGCGCCGTCTCGCTCGTCCGCGCGGCGACCCTGCGGGTCGAGCACGTGCTGCGCGGCTTCGGCGAGCCGCGGTACACCGCCGGCCATCCCGACGGCCGGCACGCGTACGTCAGCGACGCGAAGCGCGGCGAGGTGGTGGTGCTCGACGTGATTCGCGGGGCTGTCCTCTCGCGAGTGCCAGTCGGGGCGCTCGCCCGGCACATCACGATCGACCCGCGTGGCCGCACGCTCTGGGTCGCACTCGGGGCGAAGGCGGAGGAGGTCGCGGTGGTGGACGTGTCGAGACGCGCACGGCCGCGGCTCGTGGACCGCTTCAGGCCGCCGTTCCTGGCGCACGACGTCGGCTGGGCGCCGGGCGGCAACCGCGTGTGGGTCAGCTCCGGGGACCGGAACGAGCTCGCGCTCTACGCCGCGCGCAACGGCCGCCTGCTGCGGCTCACCGCCGACCGGCCGCCGCAGCATTTCACCTTCCGCGGCGAGCTCGTCTTCGTCGCGAGCGGCGAGAGCGGCACGTTACGCGTGCACCGCGTCGGCGGAGAGCAGCTCCGCACGACCGCCATTCCGGACGACTCGTACAACGTGCAGCAGGCGCACGGCTGGGTGGTCACGCCAGGCCTAGGCACGGGCACGCTCTGCGCTCTCGACCGCAGCGGCCGCGTCAGGTGGCAGCGGACGATCGCGCGCTCCTCGCACGACGCGTGCATCGTCACGCTTCTGTGACGATTCCCGTCCGCGCGGGCTCGTAGGCTGACCGGGTGGCAAAGCCTGCGACCCAGTTCGCGTGCACCGACTGCGGCTACTCGGCCGGGCGCTGGTTCGGCAAGTGCCCGCAGTGCGGCGAGTTCGGGACGCTTCTGGAAGACATTCCCGCCGACAGGAAGGGCTCGGGCCCGAAGGCGACGCTGCGCCTGGTCGACGTCAAGGCCGAGGAGGCCGAGCGGATCCCGACGGGTGTGCCAGAGCTCGACCGCGTGCTCGGCGGCGGGCTCGTGCCGGCGTCGCTCGTGCTGGTCGGCGGCGAGCCCGGGGTGGGCAAGTCCACCCTGCTGCTGAGTGCCCTCGCGGCGATCTCCAAGGACCGTCGTGCGGTGCTGGTCACCGGCGAGGAGTCATCCGCGCAGGTGAAGCTCCGCGCCGCGCGCCTCGGCGGCGCCGAGAACGTCGAGATCCTCGCCGAGACCGAGCTCGACGTCGTCTGCGCGACCCTCGAGCAGGAACGCCCCGACGTGTGCGTGATCGACTCGGTGCAGACGCTCTATTCGTCCGAGCTCGGCTCGGCGCCGGGATCGGTTGGCCAGGTGCGCGAGGCCGCGGGCCGGCTCCTGCGCGTGGCAAAGGAGAACGGCGTCGCCACGATCCTCGTCGGCCACGTGACCAAGGATGGCGCGGTCGCAGGCCCGCGCGTGCTCGAGCACCTCGTGGACTGCGTGCTGCAGTTCGAGGGCGACCGCTACCACGAGCACCGAGTCCTACGCGCCTCCAAGAACCGCTTCGGCTCGACGAACGAGCTCGCCGTGTTCGAGATGACGGGCACAGGCCTCGTCGGAGTGCCGGAGCCGTCGGAGCTCTTCGGCCGAACGGTCGAAGGTGAGATCGGCTCGGCGGTCGGCTGCGTGGTGGAGGGCTCGCGGCCCCTGCTGCTCGAGATCCAGGCGCTGGTCGCTCCGACCGATCTCGCGATGCCCCGACGCGTCGGCACGGGCGTCGACCCGAAGCGCCTGGCGATGATCGTCGCCGTGCTCTCGCGGCACGCGCGGATCGCGCTCGGCCAGGCCGACGTGTTCGTCAACGTCGCCGGCGGCGTTCGCATCGACGAGCCGGGCGCCGACCTGGCGATCGCGCTCGCGATCGTCTCCGCCGCGAAGAGCGCGCCCGTCAAGCCGAAGGTCGCCGCCTTCGGCGAGGTCGGCCTCACCGGCCGCCTCAGGCCCGCGACGCAGTCCGAGCGCAGACTCGAGGAGTGCGCGAAGCTCGGCCTTGCCGCGGCAGTCGCCCCGTCCGGCACTCCGGTTCGTGGCAAACTTCGCGTACTCGAGGCAGAGACGCTGAGCCAGGCTGCGAAGGCGGGGATCGATGCAGAGCGAGCCGAGCCAGGATAGGACCGACCCGCGGATCCCGCCCCCGCTGGGCATCGTCCGCCAGCCCACACAGCACGACCCGCGCCTCGACTCGAAGATCCTCGCCGCCGTCGGCCGCATCGCGCCGGGCACCGAGCTGCGCTCCGCGATCGACGACATCATCCGCTCGCGCGAGGGTGCCCTGATCGTGATCGGCGAGCCGACCGAGCTCGCGTTCCTGTTCAGCGGCGGGATCAAGCTCGACGTCCCGTTCACCCCGCAGCTGCTCTACGAGCTCGCCAAGATGGACGGCGCGATCATCGTCAACTCGGGCTGCTCGAAGCTCGTCTACGCGAACGTGCAGCTGATGCCCGACCCGACGATCGCCTCGAACGAAACGGGCACGAGGCACCGCACCGCCGAGCGCGTGGCCAAGCAGACCGAAGCGCTGGTGATCTCGATCTCGCAGCAACGCGAGACTGTGACGGTCTTCGTGGGCCAGAGCCGCTATCAGCTGGAGCCGATAGCCGACGTGCTCGCCAAGACCAACCAGGCCCTGGCGACGCTCGAGACCTACCGTGCGCGGCTCGAGCAGGTGCTGACCCGGCTGACGGCGCTCGAGTTCCAGAACGCGGTCATGCTCGACGACGTGCTCGTCGTCCTGCAGCGGGCCGAGCTGACGACCCGCATGGCCGAGGAGATCGAGCGTGCCTGCGTCGAGCTGGGCGAGGAGGGCCGGCTGATCCGGATGCAGCTCGAGGAGCTCGTCGCCGACGTCCCGGACGAGAAGGCGGCGCTCGTTTACGACTACCACGCCGAAGGCGGGGCGCCCCGCACGCAGGAGGGGCTCCAGGCGCTCGCCGGGCTTCCGTACAACCAGCTGCTCGAGTTCGAGCTGCTGGCCGTGCTCGGCTACCCGGCCAGCGTCAACCCGCTTGACCACTCGGTTTCGCCGCGCGGCTATCGCGTCCTCTCGCACATCCCACGACTACCCGACGGAGTCGTCAAGCGGGTGGTCGCGACCCTCGATGGACTGGACGGGATCGTGCGGGCCTCGCAGCGGGAGCTGGAGGCGGTGGAAGGCGTTGGGGCCGTTCGCGCCCGCGAGATCAGGGAAGGCCTGCGCCGGCTCCAGGAGCACAATCTGGTCGATCGCTACCTCCAGATCTAGCGCTGAGCAGGGCTTTTAGCGAAAAAGTGGCTGTTTCCAGCGCTTTTTGCTAGACTTGCTGGGCTTGCCGGCGGAAGCTCCACCCGCCGGCTTCATTGCGGAAAAGCCAACTTCGAACGGGGAGGCACGGCGTTGTACAAGGTCGGCGACAAGGTGGTGTACCCACACCACGGGGCAGGAACGGTCGTCAAGAAGGAGACGCGCGAGGTGCTGGGAGAGAAGCGCGAATACCTGACGATCAAGATCCTCCACAACGATATGACGGTGAACGTCCCAGCCGACAATGCCGACCGGGTCGGGCTGCGGAAGGTGATCGACGAGCAGATGGTCTCGAAGGTGCTGAAAGCCCTGACGGGCAGCGGCACGACGATGCCGAAGAACTGGAACCGCCGCTTCAAGCACAATCGCGACAAGATGAAGACCGGCGACATCTTCGAGCTCGCCGAGGTGGTGCGGAACCTCTCGCTCCGCGACCACGAGAAAGGCCTGTCGACCGGCGAGAAGCAGATGTTCGTGAAGGCGAAGAAGATCCTTGCCTCCGAGCTGATGTACGCCAAGGACATGGACGAGGACGAGGCGGCCGAGTGGCTCGACGGCGTCCTCGCGCGCGGCGGCAAGAAGACGACCGCGAAGGTCGCGGCCACCGCCTGAGCTCAGCTTGTCGGTCTGGGCCGTCCTCGCTGCGGCAGGTCGCGGCGAGCGGCTCGGCTCCGACCGGCCCAAGGCATTCGCGCGGCTCGGAGGTCGGCCGCTGCTGGCCGAGTCGCTCGAGCGACTCGAGGAGTCCGGCTGGATCGACGCGATCGTGATCGCCGCGCCGCCGGACTGGGAGGAGCCGTCGATCCTCGTCGCCGAGGAGATCGCCGCGACGAAGGTCAGTTCTGCGGTCACCGGCGGGGAGTCGCGCTCGGAATCGGTGCGCCTGGCTCTGGCTGAGGTCCCGGCCGAGGCGGCGGTCGTCCTCGTCCACGACGCCGCGCGGCCGCTGCTGCCGGAGGAGGTGATCGAGCGCGTGCTCGCCTCGCTGTCCGAGGGCTGGGACGGCGTCGTCCCGGCGGTACCGCTGGCCGACACGATCAAGCGGGTCGATCGCGATCAGGTGGTCGAGACGCTCCCGCGCGACGATCTGGTCGCGGTCCAGACGCCGCAGGCGTTCCTCGCCGACACGCTCCGCCGGGCGGTCGACGGCGACGTCTCGTCCGCGACCGACTGCGCGTCGCTCGTGGAGTCCCAGGGAGGCCGGGTCAAGGTCGTCGAGGGCGATCCGCGACTGTTGAAGGTCACCGACCCCGCAGACCTCGCGCTCGTCGAGTCCTGGCTCACCGATTGATCGTCGACTACCACATGCACCTGCGCGATTCCGATGAGCGGATCGCGCATTCCACGGATGCGATCGAGCCATTCGTCGAGACGGCCGCTATTCGTGGCGTCGACGAGATCGGCTTCACCGAGCACGTCTATTACTTCCGGCAGACGCGGGCGTTGTGGAACCGGCCGTACCAGACCGAACGGTGCGTCTACGACCTCGACGAGTACGTCGAGGCTGTCGTCGAGTCCAAGCGGCGCGGCCTGCCGGTCAAGCTCGGGCTCGAGGTCGACTACGTCGGCGAACGGCAGCACGAGCTGGCCGCGATCCTCCGGCCGTACCCGTGGGACTACCTGCTCGGCTCGGTGCACTGGATCGACGGCCTCTCCGTCGACGGAGGCCCCGACCGCGGCGTGTGGGCCGAATGGCCCCTGGACGAGGTCTGGCGGCGCTACTTCGAAGCGCTGGCCGAGCTTGCGGCCTCTGGCCATGTGGACGTGCTCGCCCACCCCGACCTGGTGAAGATCTTCGGCCGTCGGCCGAAACGCATCGATTACCCCCGACTCGAGGGCGTAGCGCTCGAGATCTCGACCAACGGCCGGTACAAGCCGGTCGGCGAGCTGTATCCCGACCTCGAGCTGCTTGAGCGCGCTGCTCTGCCGATCACGCTCGCCTCCGACGCCCACGTCCCGGAAAACGTCGGCCGCGACTTCGCTCACGCTCTGGAGCTCGCGCGTGCGGCAGGCTACGACACCGTGACCGTGTTCGAAGGACGACAACCGCGCCAGGAGCTGCTCGGGTGAGGGTCGGCCTCGGCGTCGACGCACACGCCCTCGTCGAAGGCGTGCCGCTCGTCCTCGGCGGGGTCGAGGTCGACTCGCCGCGAGGGCTCGCCGGCCACTCGGACGGCGACGTGATCGCGCACGCGCTGATCGACGCCGTGCTCGGCGCCGCCGGCTTGGGCGACATCGGCTCGCTCTTCCCCTCGGGCGAGGCGGAGTGGGAGGGTGCCTCGTCACTCGACCTGCTCGCGCGGGCGTACGCCCAGGTACGCGAGGCCGGCTTCGCGTTGGCCAATGCCGACTGCGTGCTCGTCGGAGAGGAGCCGAGGATCGCGCCGCTGCGCGAGGCGATGCAGGCGAAGCTCGCCGAGGCGATGGGCGTCGAGCCCGCGCGCGTGACCGTGCGCGCGACGACGACCGACCGGCTCGGCTTCACCGGTCGCGGCGAAGGGCTGGCAGCGCTCGCGGTTGCGCTGCTCGAATGAAGATCGTCCCGCTCAGCGAGGAGCTGCTCGAGCACGAGTCGTCCCGGCAGCTGCGGCGCGCCTGGCCGGAGCTCGTCTTTCACGACACCGTCTCGACCGTGTACTGGGGCCGGCTCTACGACGAGCGGCCCGCGTTCCAGTTCGGGTTGGTGGACGGCGAGCGCGTGCTCGCGGAGGGGAACAGCGTCCCCGTTGCCGGGATGCCGGCCAGTTGGCGGGACGCCTTCCCAAACGCGTTCGACTCCGGCGAGGAGCCGGACCGGTTGTGCGCGCTGCAGATCCTCGTCGACCCGGACCTGCAGGGCCGCGGACTCTCGCGCGTGATGCTCGAGCACATGCGCGGGCTCGCGCATGCACGCGGCTGGGAGCTCGTCGCGCCCGTGCGGCCGACGCTGAAGCACCGGTACCCCTTGACCCCGATCGAGCGCTACGTCGAGTGGCGCCGTGACGACGGCCTTCTCTTCGACCCCTGGCTCCGCGCGCACGAGCGGCTGGGCGCGGAGCTGATCGGCGTGGCGCCGGACTCCCTCGTCGTGAAGGGAACAGTGGCGGAGCTCGAGGGGTGGTGCGGGCTCGCGTTCCCGGAGAGCGGGAGCTACGTCGTCGGCGGCGCGCTAGTGCCCATCGAGGTCGATCGTGAGCGCGACCGCGCCGCCTATCGCGAGCCGAACGTATGGATGCGCCACCGCGGGCCGGGAACCGACGGCTGAGAACCGCCCGGCGGCCAGGCTCGTAGTCCTTCACGGCACTCCACGCGAGAGAGGAGAACCATGACGTCAAGGAAGTCCTCCATCGGAGCCTTCGTGGTGGCCGTGGCCGTCTCAGCGCTCGTCTTTTCGCTCCAGGCGAGCGGTGCGCGCTCGGATCACGGGCACGGCAACGGCAACGGGCACAAGCTGCTCCAGACGAACCTGATCGGCAACAACGCCGGCGAGCTCGCGGACAGGCCGGCGGACGCGCCGATCCACGGGATCACGACGGCCGGCAGGTCGTGGAACATCGATCGCGGCAGCGCGTCGCTCAGCAAGGGCGGCAAGTTCCGCCTACGCGTGCGCGGGCTCGTGCTGGCAAGCGGGTCGGCGATCGGTACGAACGGCGGGATCCCCACGGTGCAGGCCGCACTCTTCTGTGGCCCGGACACCGAGACGACACCGGCCTTCGTGTCGGCCGCGGTGCCTTTCTCGGCCGAGGGCGACGCGCGCGTGAAGGCGCACGTCGCGGTGCCGAGCCGCTGCATCCGGCCGGTGGTGCTCGTCCTGATCGCAAACGGGACGAGGTTCATCGCCGCGAGTGGCTTCACCTCCTAGCTCCTAGGCAGGAAGACGGACGAGCTCGTCCTCCACCAGGACGAGCTCGTCCCGCCGCAACGCCTCGACCGCGTCCCGGTCGAGGCTGTCGAGCGCGCGCGGCGCCTCCGCGACGAGCCGGAGCGTGCGGGCGCGGCGCTGCCGAAATGAGCCTTCGAAGCGACTCTGCTTGCGAAGCGGCTCGAACGTGAGGCCGTGCGAGGGGCAGTCGGGCGCGAGCGGGCACTCGCCGCAGCGGGGGACGCGCGCGATGCAAACGGACGCGCCTAGGTCCATCAGCGCCTGAGCGCAGGAGTGGTCGAAACGCTCCCGCGTCCGTTCCTGAACGCGTCGCACGTTCACGTCGACCGGTAGCACGAGCCGGCCGAAGGCGAAGCAGCCGACGGCATCGGCCGTGTAGCGGCCGACTCCGGGCAGCTGGGTGAGATCGTCCGGCCAGCCGTGCGCAGCCACGTGGCGGGCAGCACGGTGGAGGCTGAGCGCTCGCCGGTTGTAGCCGAGCCCCTGCCACTCGCGGATCACGTCCCCGGTGGGAGCGGCCGCGAGTGCCTGCGCGTCGGGCCACCGCTCGATCCAGGCGAGCCACCGCGGCGCGACGCGCGCGGCCTGCGTCTGCTGCAGCATCACCTCGGAGACGAGGATCGCGTACGGGTCGCGCGTCCGCCGCCAGGGGAGCTCTCGGCCGTTCTCGGCATACCACGCGAGCAGCGCTTCCCTCACGCGCGAGACCCTAGACTGCGGCCCGGACCATGTGCTTCGAACACGACTCGTCGCCGCCGATCCCTGTCATCTCGGGCGCGGCCGTCTCGCACGACGACCTGGTGCTCGAGGCGCGTGATGGGAACCGCTTTGCGGCGTTTCTCGCCACCCCGGACGAGCCAGCCGAGAAGGGCGTCGTGATCCTGCCGGACGTACGCGGGCTCTACCGCTTCTACGAGGAGCTGGCCCTGCGCTTCGCCGAGCGTGGCTACGCGGCGCTCGCGCTCGACTACTTCGGGCGCACGGCCGGCGTCGAGAAGCGCGGCGACGACTTCGAGTACTGGCCGCACGTCGAGGCGGTCTCGCCGGAGGAGATCCAGACAGACGTCGCCGCTGCCGTCGAGCATCTGCGCTCGTTCGGCGTGAAGTTCGTCTTCACGGTCGGCTTCTGCATGGGCGGCCGCCAGTCCTGGCTCGCCGCTGCCGGCGGGCTCGGTCTCGCGGGCGCGGTCGGCTTCTATGGGCGGCCGGGCGTGAGCGCGGACGGGTCGCCGGGGCCCGTACAGCAGGCGTCGCAGATCGAGGCGCCGGTGCTCGCGCTGCAGGCAGGAGCCGACCAGAACATCACCGCCGAGCACAACGAGGCCTTCGAGCGGGCGCTGTCCGAGGCGGGAGTCGAGCACGAGCTGGTCGTCTACGAGGGCGCGCCGCACAGCTTCTTCGACCGCAAGCAGGACGAGTTCGCGGCCGCCTCCGAGGACGCCTGGACGCGCGTGCTCGAGTTCGTCGAGCGGCACGGCACGTGATCAGGGAGGCCCGGCCCGACGAAGCGGGAACGCTGGCGGCGATCCAGCGGGAGGCCTCGCTCGCGGCCCTGTCGCACGTCTTTCCGCCCGAGCTCTACCCGTACCCGACGGACGAAATCAACCGGCGCTGGGAGGACTTCCTGGGCGATGCGAAAGTGACGGTGCTCGTCGCCGAGGATGACGGCTCGGTCGCCGGCGTCGCCGCCTGCCGCAGGGAGTGGCTCGACGGGCTCTACGTCCTGCCGCAGTGGTGGAGCCGCGGTGTCGGGCGGTCGCTGCAGGACGAGGTGCTCGAGCGCCTCCGCGCGGCCGGCTGCGAGCGCTGCCACCTCTGGGTGCTCGAGCACAACGACCGCGCGCGGCGCTTCTACGAGCGGCTGGGCTGGGCCGAGAACGGCACCTCGCGGGTCGTGGACTACCCGCCGAAGCCGATCGACGTCGGCTACTCCATCACGCTCTAGGTGATGTACGGGTTCGGTAGCGACGTCCAGAGCACGACGGCCTCGTCGGTCTCCGAGGGGTTGCGCCAGGTGTGCGGGTCGCGCGGCGAATAGGTGAGCGTGTCGCCCTCGTCGAGCTCGTGCGTCTCGTCGCCCACTCGCAGCTCCAGCGAGCCGCTGAGCACGTAGACGAGCTCGACGTCGGCGGGCAGGGTGTAGAGCTCGTCCCCGGCGCTCGCGCCCGGTGGGATGTGCGACTCGGTGACGTGGAAGCGCCGCTCGTCCCCCGAGCTGAGCAGCAGGTGTTCGGCGCTCCCCAGCGCCAGCGAGCGGCGGGCCTGCTCGTCGCGGCGGATCAGGCGGCCGGCGGGGACGTCGTCGACCAGATGGCCGACCCGCAGCTCGAGCACGGCGCAGATGCGATAGAGCGACGAGAGCGAGGCGGAGGTCAGGTCGCGCTCGAGTTGGCTGATGAAGCCGGTGGTGAGGCCGCTGCGCTCTGCCACCTCGCTCATCGTCAGGCCGCGTTCCAGGCGCCGGGCGCGAAGCCGAGCGCCGACGCGGATCTCACCTGCGTCGACGGCACTCACGATTTAAGTGTAGGCATATCGAGTTTAGTGGTGCTAAAGTCGGGCCATGCGACGCGTCCTGCTCACAATCTTGCTCGGAGCAGTGGTCGTCGCCGCCGGGGCGAGCGGTCCGGCCCGACCCGCGTCTCCGACCGCAGCGGACGACGTGCGCCTGCTGATGGAACGGATCCGGACCGCGCACCCCGCCCCCTTCCACGCGACGCCGGAGCCGGCCTTCCAGGCGGCGGTGGACGAGCTCGCGGCTCGCGCCGAAATCCTCTCGCCCGACCAGTTCCTCGTCGAGCTGATGCGGTTCAGCTGCCTGCTCGGCGAGCGCGACGGCCACAGCGGGATCTTTCCGCTGGACTCGTCGCACCAGCGCGTACTGCACCTGTTTCCGCTCTACCTCTACAAGTTCGCCGACGGCCTGTTCGTCGTCGGGGCTCCCGGGCGGGAGTCGCTCGTCGGCTCGAAGGTGCTCGCGCTCGACGGGATCGCGGCCGACGAGCTCGAGCGGCAGGTTCGCCCGCTCGTCCCGCGCGACAACGAGTCGACGCGCGACGACCGCTTCATGAGCTTCCTGCTGACCGCCGAGGTGCTCCACGGCCTCGGGGTGCGGGCGGGGACCGGGCCCGCGGCATTCACGCTCCAGAAGCCGGGCGTCGCGCCGCAGCAGGTCACGCTTCCGCCGGTCAGCGCGGCCGCGTACCTGCGCCTGATGCAGCCGCTCTTCCCCTCGTTCGTCTACGCACTGCCGAAGCGCCCGAAGCCGCTCTACCTGCGCCGCCGAGGCGAGGACCACTACGTCACGACGATCGACCGCGGACGGGTCGTGTTCGTGGGCTACAACCTGACGGTCGGCTCGACCTACCTCGAGGCGAAGCGCGTCCTGCGCCTGGCGCGGCAGCGGAAGGTACGGCGGGTGGTCGTCGACGTCCGGCTCAACCCGGGCGGCGACAACCACACCTACGCGCCGCTGTTCGCCGCGCTGCGTTCCAAGGCAGTGAACAGGCCGGGGAGGCTCGTCGTGCTGATCTCACGCAGCACCTTCTCGGCGGCCGCGAACTTCATCACGGACCTCGAGCGGCGCACACGCGCGGTGTTCGTCGGCGAACTGTCGGGCGGCAGCCCGAACCTCTACGGCGACGCGACCGGGGTCGACCTGCCGGTCGCGGGCGTGGACGTGAACATCGCGACGACTTACTGGCAGAAGAGCTTTGCTGCCGACGCTCGGGTCGGGATCGCCCCGAAGATCGCGGTGCCGCTCACCTCGACGGCGTTCTTCCGCAACGGCGACCCGGTGCTCGCGGCGGCGCTTCGGTATCGGGCCGGGCGCTAGATTCCGCGCCATGAGGCGCACCCGCTTCGCTCCCAGCCCCACGGGCTCGTTGCACGTCGGCAACGCGCTCAGCGCGGTCGCTGGACGGTCGCTGGGCGAGTGGTCCCTGCTGCGGATCGACGACACCGACCCGGCCCGCAACGTTCCCGGCGGCGAGGAAGAGCTGCTGCGTGACCTCGAGTGGCTCGGCCTGGCCTGGGACGAGGGGCCGGTGCGCCAGAGCGAGCGCCGCGAGCGGCACCTGGAGGCTGCAGTGCAACTCGGCGAGCGCTTCGACGGGGTCACGCTCGTGCGCGAGGACGGCTCGCCGACCTACCACCTGGCGAGCGTCGTGGACGACGTCGACTTCGGGATCACGCACGTCGTGCGCGGGAACGACCACCGGCCGAACGAGTCGCTGCACCGGCGGCTGTTCGAGGCGCTCGGCGCGACGCCGCCCGAGTTCGTCCACCACGGCCTGATCCTCGGCGAGGACGGCAAGAAGCTCTCGAAGCGCGCCGAAGGCGCGACCGTTGCCTCGCTGCGAGAGGCCGGGATCCCGGCCGAGGCGGTGCGGGCCTACCTCGAGGAGCTCGGCCTGCCTAAGCACGACGTCCACTACGACCTGCCACGGATCAGGCGGCTCGCGACCGACGCGATCGGCGCGCTCTCGGACGAGGAGCTGACCGCCCGCGTCGGAGCGCCGTCCGAGCTCGCGCCGGCTTTGCGAGGCGCCCGCGACCTGAACGAAGCGCGCGAGTTCGCGACGCAGATCCTCGAGCCGGAGCCGGTGACGCTGCCGGAGGAGGCGCGCCCGACGATCGAGCGATTCAAGGAGCTTGCCGGCGGCGAACCGCGCGAGACGATCCGCGAGCTGAAGGCGGTCGGTGGCAACCTACGCGCGCTTCGGCTCGCGCTGACCGGCCGCGACCGCGGCCCCGAGCTCTGGACGGTCGTCGCGGCGCTTCCGCGCGAGGAGGCTCTGAGGAGGATCGATGCGGCTCTATGACACGGCCACCAGGCAGCTGCAAGAGCTGCCGCCGCTCCCCGGCCCGATCCGGATGTACTTCTGCGGACCGACGGTCTACCAGCGCATCCACGTCGGCAACGCGCGCCCGTTCGTGATCTCGATGTGGCTGAAGCGCTGGCTCGAGCGCAGCGGCTACGAAGTCACGCTGGCCGAGAACATCACCGACATCAACGACAAGATCTACGCGGCCGCGCCCGGCGCGAGCGCGCAGCTGGCCGCAGACGCAAGCGGCTGGTACCTCGAGGACACCGGAGACCTGGGCCTCGGCCGCCCGGACGTCGAGCCGAAGGCGACGGAGTCGATCCCGCCGATCGTGGCGATGATCGAGCAGCTCGTCGCGAGCGGCCACGCTTATCCCGCCGAGGGCGACGTCTACTTCCGCGTGGCGAGCTTTCCGGACTACGGCAGGCTCTCCGGCCGGCACGGCGACGAGGAGGCGACGCGGAACCCGTCCGAGGAGGCGGAGGAGGCGGCCCGCAAGGAGGACCCGCGCGACTTCGCGCTCTGGAAGTCGCACAAGGAGGGGGAGGACACCTGGTGGGAGTCGCCGTGGGGCCGGGGCCGGCCGGGTTGGCACATCGAGTGCTCGGCGATGGCCGAGGAGCACCTGGGGCCTGCCTTCGAGATCCACGGAGGCGGGCTCGACCTGGTCTTCCCGCACCACGAGAACGAGGTGGCCCAGTCGCGCTCGCTGGGGCACGAGTTCGCGCAGCTGTGGATGCACAACGGCATGCTGCGGCTCGCCGGCGAGAAGATGTCGAAGTCGCTCGGCAACATCGTCTCCCTGCGTGAGGCGCTCGACGAGTGGGGCCGCGAGACGCTGCTCGTCTACTTCCTCGGCGGACACTGGCGCAAGCCGGTCGACTACTCGGACGAGGTGCTCGAGCAGGCGGCTGCGCAGGCCGAGAGCTTCCGCAACGTCTTTCGCGGTGAATCCGCCGGGGGTGGCGATTGGGACCCGTTCGCGGCTGCGCTCGAGGACGACTTCAACACGCCGGAGGCGCTCGCGGTCATGCACGGCTGGCGCGACCACGAGCTCCTGCGGCGCGGCCTCGAGCTGTTCGGGCTCGAGTCGCTGGCCGAGGTGGCAGAGGCGCCGGCGGAGCTGGAGGAGCTCGCGCGGGCGCGCGTCGAGGCTCGGGTGCAGAAGGACTTCGAGACGAGCGACCGTCTGCGCGACGAGATCGAGGCCGCCGGCTGGGTGGTGCGCGACGTGGACGCCGAGCCCGGCTTCCAGCTCGTGCCGAAGCGGTGACCTCGGAGCTCGTCTACGGCCGGCGCCCCGTGCGCGAGGTGCTGCGGGGGCCGCGCGAGGTGCTCGAGCTGTGGGTGACCGAGCGGGCGCTGAAGGCCGAGCCGTGGCTTGGCGACGCAGACGTGCGCGTTCAAGTCAAGCCGGAGCGCGAGCTGACCGCCGCTGTGGGCACGCAGGATCATCAGGGAGTGGTCGCGCGCGTCGAGCCGTTCCGCTACGCCGACGCACACGAGCTAGCGGTCGGCGAGGCCCCGCTGCTGGCCGTGCTGGACTCGGTGACCGACCCGCGCAATCTCGGCGCCGTCATCCGCAGCGCGGACGGGGCGGGCGCCGACGGGATCGTGCTCCCCGCGCACAACTCGGCACGGGTCACGGCCGCGGTCGCGCGTGCCTCGGCCGGCGCGGTCGAGCACGTGCGGGTGGCGGTGGTCAAGAACCTCGCCCGCTACCTGGGCGAGATCAAGAGCCCGCAGCTCTGGATCTGGGCCGCTGACGGCGACGCCCAGACCTCGATGTGGCACGCCGACCTGTCCGGTGGCGCGGTGTTCGTGCTCGGCGCGGAGGGCAAAGGGCTGCGGCCGCTGGTGAGACGCACCTGCGACGACGCCGTCTCGATCCCGCTGCACGGACGGGTGGAGTCGCTGAACGTGAGCGTGGCGGCGGCGCTGCTGCTCTACGAGGCGAGACGGCAGCGTGGCTGAGCCGACGCTCTACCTGTTCGACGGCTACAACCTCCTGCACGCGGGCGAGTTCGACGATCCGCGTGAGCTCGTCGACCGGCTCGCCAGCTTCGTCGCCCTGAGCGGCGCGCGCGGGGTCGTCGTCTTCGACGGCGTGGGGGAGGAGCGCACGCACGGCCCGCTCGAGGTGCGCTACGCGGAGCACGCGGACGCGCTGCTGGAGCGCCTGGCCGCCGAGCACCGCAGCCGGGAGACGGTTTGCCTCGTGTCCTCCGACTCCGCGGTCCGGGGCACCTCCGGGCAGGAGGTGCAGAAGCGAAGCTCGCGAACCTTCCTGCAGGATCTCGACGAGCCGAGACACGAGGACCCGGGTAGATCGCAGCTTCGGGATCGCGTGGACGAAGAGACGCGAAAACGCCTAGAGAAGCTGCGGCGAGGACAAGGGTCCGGTTAATTCCGAAAAACAGCAAGGTCTTGTAAACGTGTTGGGACCTTGCTATCTTGATCCTCAACCTCAGGGTGAGGCTTCTCGCTCACCGTCCACGAACGAGGGGGAGCCGTGCCCGCTCGGACTGCGCAGACGATCCATTCGCCGCAGAAGCTCCAGCGCGAGCTAGCCGATCTGCAGCTCGTGATGCGAGCCCGGAACGGCGACCAGAAGGCCCTCGACGAGTTGATCCGCCGCTACACGGGCTTCGTCCGGCTGAAGGCGAGCTCGTACTTCCTCGCCGGCGGCGACTCGGAGGACCTGATCCAGGAAGGGCTGATCGGCCTGTACAAGGCGGTGCGCGACTTCAGCCCGGAGCTCTCGTCGTTCCGCAGCTTCGCCGAGCTCTGCGTGACGCGGCAGATCATCACGGCGATCAAGACGGCGACTCGCTTCAAGCACTCCCCGCTGAACAGCTACGTCTCGTTCAGCCACACGCCCGCCGGCCAGGAGGGCGACGGCGACTGCACGCTCGGCGACGCGCTTCCCGGGCCGTCGGTGGACGATCCGTCGGTGTGCGTGATCTCGACGGAGGAGCTGCAGAGCCTCGTCTTCACGCTCGGCAGCGGGCTCTCGAAGCTCGAGGCCGACGCGCTCAAGCTCTACCTCGAGGGCGAGTCCTACGAGGACATGGCCGAGCGGCTCGGCTGCGACACGAAGACGATCGACAATGCGCTCCAGCGCGTGAAGCGCAAGGTGCTCGCTCACCAGGAATCACGCGCGGTGCTGCAGTAGCCGCTTGCGCGTTCGGATAGCTTTCTGATATCTAGATATCCGCGATGGCACGACCGCGGAAGCAGGACGACGTCACGGCGCTGTTCGTCCGGATCCCCTCAGCCGAGGCGGAGAAGCTCCATCGTGCCGCCGACGCGCTGGGGACGCCCAAACGAGAGCTGATCACGCAGCTCGTCGCACAGTACGTCGACCCGGAGAACCCGCACGCGCTGAATGCGCTCGGCGGAGCGCGGGCCGAATGGTCGGTCGGTCAGCATTCGTTCCGGCCGGCCGAGGAGCTCGAGATCCTGACGCCGGCCCAGCTCGCCGGCCTGCTGCAGGTCGACGAGAAGGTTGTGATCGAGCTCGCCGAGCAGCGTGAGCTGCCCGGGCGGAAGGTGGGCGAGGAGTGGCGCTTCTCGCGCGAGGCGATCCGCGCGTGGCTCGCCGAGGAGCAGGAGTGAGGATCGGCAGGCTCGAGCGTGCGTGGGCTGCCAAGGCGCTCCGGCCCGCGGTCGGCTGGAAGGTCTGGCGGGTCGAGGACGGCCTGCTCGTGAGCGTGCTCTACGGTGACCCGTGGCCGGTTGAGGAGCCGATCCGCGCGAGCTGCTTCCGGCACCGGCACGAAGCGCCGAGCCCCTCGTGCGCGTGCGGGATCCACGCCGCCCGCGAGCTCGAGGCCTGGGAGCACTACCTGCACGTCGGCGCCGAGGCGCGCGTCTTCGGTCGAGTGCTGCTCTGGGGTGCGACCGTCGAGGGCGCTCACGGCTGGCGCGCCGCCTGCGCGCGGCCGGTCGAGATCTTCGTGCCCTTGGCGGTCACGGAGCCGGTCGAAGGGCTCGAGGCCTACGGCGTGCCGGTACACGTGCTCGAGCCCGTCCAGGCGGCGGTGCCCGTATGAACCCGCTCGTGCCGATGGTGGTCGAGCAGACCTCGCGCGGCGAGCGGTCGTTCGACATCTACTCGCGGCTGCTCAAGGACCGAATCGTGATGGTCGGCTCGGCGATCGACGACCAGGTCGCCAACCTCGTCGTGGCGCAGCTGCTGCACCTCGAGTCGGACGACCCCGAGAAGGAGATCTCCGTCTACGTCAACTCCCCCGGCGGCGACGTCTACGCAGGTCTTGCGATCTACGACACGATGACCTTCGTGAAGCCCGACATCCGGACGATCTGCGTCGGGACGGCGATGTCGATGGGCTCGGTTCTGCTGGCGGCGGGCACGAAGGGCAAGCGGAGCGCCTTGCCCAACGCGAAGATCCTGATCCACCAGGTCTGGACCGGGCAGTTCGGGGGTCAGGCCTCGGACGTCGAGATCCGCGCGAGGGAGGTGCTCGACCTGAAGAAGCGCGTCGAGCAGATCCTCGCCGACCACAGCGGCCAGCCGCTGGATCGCGTCGCCCAGGACACCGACCGCGACCACTTCATGACCGCGAGCGAGGCGGTCGACTACGGCCTGATCGACGAGGTGCTCCAGAGCCGGCCGGCGCTAGGCTGAGCGGAGCGCCGGAGTAGCTCAGCTGGTCAGAGCAACCGCCTTGTAAGCGGTAGGTCGTGGGTTCGAATCCCGCCTCCGGCTCTAGCGCGCCTCGCCCACCGCGGCGATCAGGTGGGCCGCCCGGGTCGTGCCGGGCTGAGCCTGGAGCCGCGCCGAGGCGGCGGCAAGGCGCGAACCGTCCGCGGCCAGCAGCTGCTCGATGGCCGCATGCAGCTCGCCGTCCTCGAACTCGTACGTCGGTAGCCGCACGCCGAAGCCGACCTCCTCGATGCGCTGGGCGTTGTCGTACTGGTCCCAGAAGAGGGGCAGCACGACCATCGGCTTGCCGAAGTGGATCGACTCGGTGACCGTGTTGTTGCCCCCATGCGTGATCACGAGGTCGGCCTGCGGCAGGATCGCCGGTTGGGGCAGGAACTCGGAGCCGGTCATGTTCTGCGCGAGCTCGATCGAGTCGTGCTGCGGCCCTTTGCTGACGACGTAGCGGTGCGGCGTCTCGGCGAGTGAGCCGACGAGGCGGTTCATCAGCTCGACGTCGGCCGAGCCGAGGCTGCCGAGGCTGACGTAGACGAGCGCGCCGTCGCCGGGAGGCGGCTCGAACTGCTCGTCTACCGCGCGCACGCACGAGTCGAGCCGGTGCCAGCGTTCGCCGAGCGGCCGCGAGCGCTCGTAGTCGGCCTCGGCGGGATAGAGGTAGAGGTTCAGGAACGGCGACTCGTGCACGAACTCGAGCTCCGGCAGGGGCGGTGCGCCCCGCGCCTCGCAGAAGGCCGAGAACTCGAGCTGCAGCGGCTCGTGCAGCTCCCGGTAGCGCTCGCGGAACTCGTCCCAGCCACTCTGGTTCCCGCTTGGGTAGCCGGAGAAGACCGGCGGCAGCGCCGGGTCCTTCAGCTCCAGCGGGTTGCAGGAGACGATCCGCACCCACGGCCGGCCCGAGGCGAGCACCGCCGGGAAGCCGACCACGTTGTCCTGGACGATCACGTCCGGCTCGAGCTCGCCGAAGATCTCGGCGAGCCGCTCGTCCACGTAGCGAGCGCCGTCCACGAGTTCCTGCCAGACGGGGAGGACGAAGGTCTCGAGCTGCTCGATCGTCGGCTTGCGGAACTCGGGCGCGGTGTCGCGGACGAAGTCCTTCCAGAATTGGCCGGGCACCTCTTCGACCTCCGGAGCAGGCTTGAGGCGCATGAGCGCCTCTTCGAAGCCCTGTGCCTCGAGCGTGCCGGCAAACGACTCCTCGACCACGAACACGACCCGCTCGCCCCGCTCGAGCAGCACCCGGCCGATCCCGACGCAGTTGTTCGTCGGGCCGAAGGCGCCCTCGGGAAAGAAGACGAAGGTGCTCAAGCCAGGGCTTGCTCGAGGTCCGCCCAGAGCTCATCCGCGTCCTCGAGGCCGACGCTCAGGCGCAGCAGGCCCGGCGGGACGCGGTCGCCCTCCCAGCGCGTCCGCGTCTCGATCACCGACTCGACGCCGCCGAGGCTGGTCGCGTTCCTGATCCGCCGCAGCGAGGTCTCGACCCTGCGCGCGGCCTCGCCGTTGGCGACGTCGAACGAGAGCAGGCCGCCGAAGCCCGGGTAGCGGACGATCTCGACGGCCGGGTGCGCGCGCAGGCGCCTCGCGAGCTCGGTCGCGCTCGCGGTGTGGCGCTCCATCCGCACCGGCAGCGTCTTCAGCGACCGGGAGAGCAGCCAGCACGGGTCCGGCGCGGCGACGATTCCGGTGCGGCCGCGGAAGTCACGGAGCCGCTCGGCGTCCTCGGGCGAGCGGCAGGCGACCGCGCCGAGCAGCACGTCGTGGTGGCCCCCGAGGAACTTGGTCGCGCTGTGAAGAGCGAAGTCGGCGCCGTGCTCGAGCGGCCGCAGGTAGACGGGTGTCGCGGCGGTCGAGTCGACCACGACGCGGGCCGGGGAGGCGACGGCGGACTCGAGGTCCGGCATGGTCAGGAACGGGTTCGAGGGCGCCTCCAGCCAGATGAGGTCGACGCCCTCGGGTGGCGGGCCGGTCTGGTCGAACTCGACGTGCCGGACACCCCAGCGCTCGAGCGCGTCGAACAGGACGCCGGTGCCGTAGTAGCCGCCGTCGGCGAGCGCGATCGTCTGCCCGGGCTCGAGGAACGCGAGCACGAGCGCCGTGGTGGCGCCGGCGCCGGAGGGGAACACCAATGCGTCGCCGCCCTCGAGCTCGCCGAGCGCACGCTCCGCCGCCAGGCCGTTCGGATGCGCGTAGCGCTGGTAGTACAGCTCGCCCGGCTCGCCGTCGCGGTAGGGCCAGATCGTCGCGCGGTCGAGCGGCTCCACGCCGGCGAGTCTAGTCCGGAGAACCCCTCCCATTTGACGACGTCCGGTGATTCTGCCAATCTTCATCAACTCCGTGGACAAACTTGAGATAAGGAGCGGGAATGAGAGTGATTTGGATTGCTTTGATCGGGGTCGCACTCCTCGCCGGCTCCGCAGCAGGCGCGACGCAGGGTGGCTCGGTCGACCTGGTCGCCTACTCGACGCCCAAGGACGCGTACGGGAAGATCATCTCCGCGTTCCAGAAGACGAAGGCGGGGAGCGGAACCGACTTCAGTCAGTCCTACGGCGCCTCGGGCGACCAGGCCCGCGCGGTCGCGGCCGGGCTGAAGGCCGACATCATCGCGCTCTCGCTGGCACCGGACATCGACCTGCTGGCCGGCAAGGGTCTCGTCCCGAAGAACTGGGCCGCCAAGAGCCCGCGCCGCGGCGTCGTCTCCGACTCCGTCGTCGTCTTCGTCGTGCGCGACGGCAACCCTAAGCGGATCAAGGGCTGGGGAGACCTGGTCAAGCCCGGCATCGAGGTGATCACGCCGAACCCGTTCACCTCGGGCGGCGCGCGCTGGAACGTGATGGCCGCCTACGGCGCACAGCGCAAGGCCGGTAAGACGGACAAGCAGGCGATCGCCTACCTGAAGAAGTTCTTCCAGCACGTGCCCGTGCAGCCGGACAGCGCCCGCAACGCTCTGGCAGTGTTCTCGCAGGGCAAGGGCGACGTCCTGATCACCTACGAGAACGAGGCGATCTACGCCGAGAAGAAGGGCATCCACACCGAGTACAAGACTCCGAAGTCGACGCTGCTGATCGAGACGCCGGCCGCGCTGACGAAGAGCGGCCTGACGAAGCCGGCGGCAAAGGCGTTCTACCGCTACCTCTGGTCGAGCACGGCCCAGAAGGCGTTCGCGGCTCAGGGTTATCGCCCCGTGGTCAAGAGCGTCGCCAGGAGCTACCACTTCTACAAGCCGCCGGGCCTGTTCACGATCACCACCGCCAAGCTCGGACTGAACGGCTGGACGAAGGTGAACCACCGCTTCTTCCACCCGCAGACCGGGATCGTGGCCAAGATCGAAAAGTCGCTTGGCCACTGACGTAGCGAGGCTCGAACCGCCGGCTGTCGCGGCCTGGAGCCGCGGCGGCGGCGGGCTCGCGCGGGGGATCGCGATGGGCTACCTCAGCATCGTGGTGCTGCTCCCGCTCGCCGCGTTGATCTGGGCCTCGCGGGCCGACGGCCTGGGAAGCCTCTGGCACCAGGCGACCGAGCCGGAGGCGCTGTCCGCGCTGAAGCTGACGCTCGCGCTGGCGGCGATCTGCGCGCTCGTGAACGCCGTCGCCGGCACCGCGATCGCGTGGGTCCTCGTGCGTGATCGCTTCCCCGGCCGCGGGCTCGTCGACGCGGTCATCGACCTGCCCTTCGCGCTGCCGACGATCGTGGCCGGGCTGACGCTGCTCGCGCTCTACGGGCCGGACGGGCCGTTCGGCGTCGACGTCGCCTTCACGCGGACGGGGACGCTGTTCGCGCTGCTGTTCGTGACGCTGCCCTTCGTCGTGCGCGCGGTGCAGCCGGTACTGCTCGAGCTCGACGTCGAGATGGAGGAGGCCGCCGAGTCGCTCGGCGCCGGCGCCTTCGGGGTCTTCCGGCGGATCGTCTTCCCGAACCTGCTGCCGGCGATCCTCTCGGGCGTGGCGCTCGCGTTCGCGCGCGCCGTGGGCGAGTTCGGCGCGGTCGTGCTGATCTCCGGGAACCTGCCCTTCAAGACGGAGGTCTCGTCCGTCTACATCTTCCAGCAGGTCGAGTCCGACAACACCGCCGGCGCGGCGGCCGTCTCCGTGCTGCTGCTCGCGATCTCGCTCGGCGTGCTGCTCGGGATCGGGGGCTTCAGACACTGGCGCACGAGGCACGACCGTGCGTAGGTACCTGCTCCGGTTCGCCGCGCTCGGCTACCTGGCCGTGCTGCTGCTGGTGCCCGTGGGGTTCGTCTTCTACCGGGCCTTCGGCGACGGTCTCGCCCACGCCTGGGACGCGGTCACGACCGATCGCGCCGTGCACGCGCTCGAGCTGACCCTGATGTTGACGGCGATCGCCGTTCCGGCGAACACGATCTTCGGGATCGTGATGGCGCTCGCGCTCGTGAGGGGGCGCTTCCGCGGGCGCGGCGTGCTGAACGCCGTGGTGGACCTGCCGCTCGCGCTCTCACCGGTTGTCGTCGGCCTCGCGCTCTACCTGCTCTACGGCCGCGGCGGCTGGCTCGGCGGCCTCGCCGACCACGGCCTGAAGGTGCTCTTCTCGGTGCCGGGGATGGTGCTCGCGACGATGTTCGTGTCCCTGCCGTTCGTGGTGCGCGAGGTCGTCCCGGTCCTGCGCGAGATCGGCACCGAGCAGGAGCAGGCGGCCGAGACGCTCGGCGCGGCTCCGTTCCAGGTCTTCCGCCGGGTCACGCTGCCGGCGATCCGCTGGGCCGTCGCGTACGGCGTCGTGCTCACGACCGCGCGCTGCATCGGCGAGTTCGGCGCGGTCAGCATCGTCTCGGGCCGGATCGAGGGCCGCACCGAGACCCTCCCGATCTACGTCCAGTCGCAGTACGCGTTCGACTTCAACACCTCGGGGGCCTACGCGGCCTCGGTCGTGCTCGCGGTGATCGCGATCGCCACGGTCGTCCTGCTGCGCGTCTTCCAACCCAAGGAGGAGGTCCTGTAATGAGCATCGCCGTGGTCGACGTCACGAAGAGCTTCGGCGATTTCGCCGCGCTGAAGAGCGTCTCGGTCGCGATCCCCGAGGGGTCGCTGACCGCGTTGCTCGGCCCGAGTGGCAGCGGCAAGTCGACGTTGTTGCGCGTGATCGCCGGCCTCGAGCAGCCCGACGGCGGCCAGGTGCTGATCGGCGACGAGGACGTGACGGCGCGGCCGGCCCGCGAGCGGGGCGTCGGCATGGTGTTCCAGCACTACGCCGCCTTCAAGCACATGACGGTCCACGACAACGTCGCCTTCGGGCTGACGGTGCGGAAGCGGCCGCGCAAGGAGATCGAGCGCCGCGTGCGCGAGCTGCTCGAGCTCGTCCAGCTCGAGGGATTGGCGAAGCGCTATCCGGCCCAGCTCTCGGGCGGCCAGCGGCAGCGCATGGCGCTCGCCCGCGCGCTCGCGGTCGAGCCGAGCGTCCTGCTCCTGGACGAGCCGTTCGGCGCCCTCGACGCCCGCGTGCGCAAGGAGCTGCGCGCGTGGCTGCGTCGGCTGCACGACGAGGTGCACGTGACGACGATCATCGTCACGCACGACCAGGAGGAGGCGATGGAAGTCGCCGGCCAGATCGTCGTCCTCAACGACGGGCGCGTCGAGCAGATCGGGTCGCCGCGGGAGCTCTACGAGCGTCCGGCGAACGAGTTCGTGATGAGCTTCGTCGGGCCGGTCAACCGGCTGGGCGACACCTTCGTCCGCCCGCACGACGTCGAGCTCCTGCACGAGCCGAACGGCGACGGCTCGTCGGAGGCGATGGTCGAGCGCGTCGTCCATCTCGGCTTCGAGGTGCGGGTCGAGCTCGTGCGCGAGGACGGCCAGCACCTGACCGCGCAGCTGACCCAGGAGCAGGCCGAGCTGCTCGAGCTGGAGCGCGGCCAGATCGTCTACGTGCGGCCGTCGCGTGAGACGACCTTCAGTGCGGCTGCCAGGCGTCCGGATCCGCAGCGATCCGGCTGACCTCGTCCGGCAGCTTCCCCGCGGCGACGTCGGCCAGCGTGACCGTCTCCAGCACCGCCCGCAGGTTGCCGCGCACCGCGATCCAGACGTCGCGCAGCGGCTCGGCGACGCCCGGGTACTCGACCTGCTCGGGGCGCTCGCCACGCACGTTGGCAATCGGGCCCTCGACCGCGCGGATCACGTCCGCGAGCGAGATCTCGGCGGGATCCTTGGCGAGCCAGTAGCCGCCCTCGGCGCCGCGCTGGCTCTGGACGAGCCCGGCGTGCTTGAGGTCGAGCAGGATGTTCTCGAGGAACTTCAGCGGGATCTTCTGGGCCGTGGCGATGTGGTCGCCCTTGACCGGCCCCTCGCCTGCGGCCGCCGCGAGCTCGGTGCCCGCGCGGACGGCGTAGTCGACCTTGGCGGAGACTCGCATGCAGGCGAAATCTAGCCGGGGCTAGATCTCGACTTTGGCCGGCGTCGTCCGCTGCATAGGAGCGGTGGCCTGCTTGGGCTTGCGGCGCTCCGACTCCTTGGGCTCCGGGTGTCCGCTCGCGGACTCGGGCATGACGCGGTTCTTGCCGCCTCGCTTGGCGGCGTAGAGCGCTCTCGTCCGCAACAGCGACGAGCTCGTCCGCGGAGGGAAGCTCATCCTTCAGCGCGACCCCGAAGCTGGCCGTCACCTGCAGCACCTTGCCGTCCGGCAGCTCCACCGAGGTCGTCTCGAGCGCGGCCCGCAGTCGCTCGGCCAGCTTGAGCGCGCCCGGCAGATCTGTCTCGGGAAGGATCAACGCGAACTCCTCGCCGCCGTAGCGGCCCGCGAGATCGACCTGGCGGATCCCAGCGTGGAGGACCTGTCCGACCGCGCGCAGGACAGCGTCGCCGGCCTGGTGGCCATGGGTGTCGTTCACGTGCTTGAAGTTGTCCAGATCGAGGAGGACGAACGCGAGCGAGTCGCCGACGCGGTCCGCGCGGCGCCACTCGAGCACGAGCTCCTCGTCGAGCATCCGGCGGTTGGCGAGGCCGGTGAGGCTGTCGGTCGAGGCCTGCGAGGCCACTCGCCGGAAGTCGCCCATCAGGCGCATGATCGGACCGGCGAAGAGGAACGCGACTAGGATCAGCAGCGAGAAGGAGCCCAGCGCCGCGTAGCGCACGCGGGCCTGGTAGGGCGCAACGTTCGCGTCGATCACGTGCTTGGGTCGCAGCGCGATCAGGCGGGTGCCGTTCGCGTCCGGCACCAGTGCCGGCAGGCCCCGGTAGTCGACGCCGTGCAGCCGGACGACCCGACCCTCCGTCGTGAAGGCGCCGCCGCCGAGCACGTGGCCTCGCTTCGCCAGGACCAGCTTGTCTCCACGCCCGTGGGGCGCGTCGTGCGAGAGGCGTGCGGCAAGGCTCGGGCCGAGTGCGACGCTCGCGACGATCTTGGCGACGCGTTGCCCGTCGACCGTCAGCCAGATGAGGCGCTTCACGCCCGGTCCGGGATTGCTGCCGACGGCTCGCTTCGAGCCCAGGTAGATCGCCAGCCCCGGCGTGTGCCCGGCCACGCGGCGCAGAGTGGCGGTGTCGCGGGTGATGACGGCCCGCTGGACGACCGGCGAGCCCGCCAGGTCATGCGCGGTCGTGGAAGCGTTGTCACCGAGACGGCCCAGCTCGCGCAGCCCATTCTGGAGCTGGTCGCGCAGGGCGGAATCCGCCCGGGCCTGCTCGTTGCGCAGGGCGTTCGCCTGCAGGATCCGGACGGTCGAGACGATCGGGATCGCGCCGACGATCAGGACGCCGATCAAAAGCTGGATCGCGGAGCGCCGCGTGACCGAAGGCTTCGTCTGCCGCCGGCGGCGAGCCGCACGCTGCTGGTCGGCGGCCGTAGGGGTGGCCGCAGAGCTCATCGGTCCCTTATCGGCCTCGAAACCGACCTGCTTGAGCGGGTCGATCCTCAGAAGTTCGAGTCCGGATGCCCCGATTCGGTGGCCGATCCCTGCGGCGTCCCCCAGACCAGATCCTTGGCCGAGGGATCGCGCGTGGGAGTGCCGGACGCCGTGCCGAGCACGATCGTCACGGTGCTGCCGCTGAGAGTCATCTGGGAGCCGGTGAAGAACGTGGTGCCTCCGCAGTAGTCGCCGTTCAGCTGGATCAGCCCGAGGGCGGTGAGGATCGAACCGTTGGACGGGTCGCGGACGGTGAGCACGTCGTCGTTGCCGTTGTCGTCGAAGCGCAGGGTCACCGAGGTCGCCGAGCCGTCCCAGCCCGAGAGGATCAGGTCGGGGTCGACCACGCCCGCGTAGACGAGCGTGAGCGAGTCACCTGCGTCGGGGCGACCGGTCTGGCCACCGCCGTTGACGGCGTCCACGTCGGCGGGCGCCGGCAGGCTCGGCGGAGGCGGAGGCGGAGGGGAGGCGGAGGTGGCGGTGGCACGAGCGGAGGCGGAGGCGGAACCGGAACCGGGGGCGGTGGGGGTGTAGGTGCGGGAGGAGGGGGCGGAGCAGGCGCAGGTGGGGGTGGCGGAGGCGGAGGCGGCACGGGAAGTGGCGACTGGGCAGGCGGCGGCGGAGGAGGAGGAACCGGGGTCGGCGCGGGCGACGGCGGGGCCGCCGGAGCCGGTGCGCTCAGCGGGGAGGTCGTCGGATCGAACTCGCGGCCGTGCTGCGGCAGGGGATTGTGGACGTTGTGGGCGGAGCCGGGCTTGTGTCCGGCGCGCCCGCGGCGCTGGGTGACGTAGACGACGGTCTGCTCGCGGATCTCTTCCAGGCGCACCTCGCGCACGATCTTCGGATCGACGACCGCGGCAGCCACGGTCCCTGCCGCAGTACCGCGCTTGTCTCCTCCCGAGCCGGGGGGCCCGCCCGTCGCCGCGGCTCCGAAGAGGAAGTCGCGCATCGGGCCGCCTCCGCCGGCGGTGCCCGAGACCTCGGCGAAGATCGGTAGCCCGATCGTCAGCCAGAGGCCCAGCACGAGGGGGAGCGCGATCGCGAGCGGGGCAAGGCGGGACCGTGGGACGAGCACGGCGCGAGGCGCCGGTAACCGGCCGGGTCGATCAGGGGGTGTTCGCCGCATCAGGTCACGCATAAGCCGCAGTTCCGCTCACGTACTTAAGGCTCCGCGATCTGAATCCGAGTCCCCCGGCCAGGGGATCCGGCCGGCACCCGTTCGGGGTAGGCGGTACATTCGCCGCCGTGGCGACCGAGGCGGAATCGACCGAATCCAAGCTCAGGCGGCTCCAGGAGCTGCGCGAGGAGGCGCTGCATGCGGGCAGCGAGAAGGCGGTCGAGCGCCAGCGCTCTCAGGGAAAGCTCCTCGCGCGGGAGCGTGCCGAGAAATTGCTCGACCCGGGCTCGTTCGTCGAGCTCGACCGTTACGTGCGCCACCGGGAGGCCGAATTCGGAATGCGAGAGCGGCGGCCGTACGGCGACGCGGTCGTCACGGGCCACGGGACGATCTTCGGCCGGCGCGTCTTCGTCTTCTCGCAGGACTTCACCGTCTTCGGCGGCTCGCTGAGCGAGGTCTTCGCCGAGAAGATCTGCAAGGTGATGGACCTGGCCGTGAAGTTCGGCTGCCCGGTGATCGGGATCAACGACTCCGGCGGCGCGCGGATCCAGGAGGGCGTCGTGTCGCTTGCCGGCTATGCGGAGATCTTCTGGCGCAACGTCCAGTGCTCCGGGGTGATCCCGCAGATCAGCCTGGTCATGGGCCCCTGCGCGGGGGGCGCTGTCTACTCGCCGGCGATCACCGACTTCGTGCTGATGGTCGAGGGCAGCTCGTACATGTTCATCACCGGCCCCGACGTGGTGAAGACGGTGACCGGCGAGGAAGTGAGCTTCGAGGAGCTCGGCGGCGCCGCCACGCACGCGTCGAAGTCCGGGGTCGCCCAGTTCATCAGCCCGGACGAGGAAGCGTGCCTCGAGGACGCGCGCTACCTGCTCTCGTTCCTGCCGCAGAACAACGTCGACCCGCCGCCGTACTCCGAGCCGTCAGACCCGGCCGGGCGCGAGGATGCCGAGCTCGACTCGCTGATCCCGGACGACCCGTCGAAGCCGTACGACATGAAGGACGTCGTGCGGCGCGTCGTCGACGACGGCGAGTTCATGGAGGTGCACGAGCGCTGGGCCGAGAACCTGATCTGCGGCTTCGCGCGCCTGAACGGCCACGCGGTCGGCGTCGTCGGCAACCAGCCGAGGGCACTCGCCGGAGTGCTGGACATCGACTCCTCTGTCAAGGGTGCGCGCTTCGTCCGGACCTGCGACGCCTTCAATATCCCGCTCGTCACCTTCGTCGACGTGCCGGGGTTCCTGCCCGGAACGGCACAGGAGTGGGGCGGGATCATCCGCCATGGCGCGAAGCTGCTCTACGCCTACGCGGAGGCGACGGTGCCCAAGCTCGCGGTGATCACGCGAAAGGCCTACGGCGGTGCGTACGACGTCATGAGCTCGAAGCACATCCGCGCCGACTTCAACTTCGCCTGGCCGACCGCGGAGGTCGCAGTGATGGGTCCCGAGGGCGCGGTCAACATCGTCTTCCGCGGCGAGCTCGAAGACTCTGGCGACCCGGAGGTGCGGCGCGCCGAGCTGATCGACGACTACCGCGAGCGCTTCGCCAACCCCTACGTCGCCGCCGAGCGCGGCTACGTGGACGAGGTGATCGAGCCACGCCGGACGCGGCCGGCGCTCGCCGACGCACTCGAGACGGCGCTCACCAAGCGCGAGCGCCGACCGGCGCGTAAGCACGGGAACATCCCGCTTTAGCTACGAAGCGACCGCAGCAACGCGGTGGGGTTCCTCGGTCGCTGCCAGCTCGTCGGCCATCGCGTCCACGATCTCAGGGTCGAACTGCGTTCCGGCACACCGCTGCAGCTCGGCAATCGCCTGCTCGGGGAGCACCCGGCGCCGGTAGACGCGCTCGGAGGTCATCGCGTCGTACGCATCCGCGACGAAGATGATCCGTGCCCCGAGGGGGATCTGGTCGCCGGGCAGCCCGTCCGGGTAGCCGCTCCCGTCCCAGCGCTCGTGGTGGTGAAGTACCCACTCGGCGACGGGATCCACGCCGAGGCTCTCGAGCATCCGGAACCCGATCTGCGGGTGACGCTCGAGCACCATCCGCTCGGGCTCCGTCAGCGGCCCCGGCTTGCGGAGGATCTCCTCCGGAATGGCGAGCTTCCCGAGATCGTGCAGGCTGGCCGCAAGCCGTGTCAGCTCGACCTCCTCGTCGGGAAGCCCAAGGCGCCGGGCCATGCGCGCGGCGAGCTCGGCGACGCGCTGCGAGTGGCTGCCGGTATAGACGTCGCGGGCGTCGACAGCGCGGGCGAGGCTTGCCGCCGCACTGAAACGGGCAGCCCGGTCGGGCCCGCTTGCCAGGCGCTTCAGCTCCGCGAGCTCGATCACGTCCGGCCTGTAGGACCGGACCCGGTTCTTGCCGTACTCCTTGGCCCAGTAGAGCGCGCTGTCGGCCAGGCGGATCAGCTCGTCGCGGTCGCCGGCGTGCGCGGGCGAGGTGGCCACCCCGACGCTGACCGTGACCGAACCGAGCTGCTCGAGCTCGAGCGCGGCGATCCGCTCCACGACGGACTCCGCGGCGGTCAGTGCGTTGCCCTCGTCGTAGCCGGGCAGCAGCAGCGCGAACTCGTCACCGCCGAGCCGGAAGGCCTCTCCGGTCTGACGCAGGCGCGAGGCGAGCCGCGAGAGGACGCGGTCGCCGGCCGGGTGGCCGAAGCGGTCGTTGATCCGCTTGAAGTCGTCGACGTCGACGAGACAGAGGGTGAGCGGGAGACGCTTCTCCTGAGCGTGCCGCAGTTCCCGCTCGAGCCGTTCGTGGAAGTGCCGGTGGTTGCCGAGGCCGGTCAGCGGGTCGGTCAACGCGAGCCGCATCGCGCGCAGCGCCCCGACGATCGCGCGCTGGTAGAGCTGGATCGCGAGCAGCGGCCCGACGAGCGCGACCGAGAGGAACGGCGAGCGCTCCCAGAGCACGACGAGCATCAGCGCCGCGGAGGCCATCAGCGAGAAGGGGACGATCGTGACACGGATGTTCGTGCGAGCCAGCGAGAAGAGCGACCGGCGCGCGCTAACCGCGACGATCGCGGTGATCAGGATCAAATTGACGGCGTACTGCGCAGAAGCGGCCGCGCCGACCCGGGCGAGCACTCCACCTGCGCCGTCTCCGTGCAGCGGCGAAGAGACGGCTCCTGCGGCTGTCGCGGCGAGCGCGACGACCGAGACGTTGTACGCGATGCGCACGGGAGGACGCTGCTCGAGCACCTGCGTGATCGCGGGCGCGAGGCACACGACGTACAGGCCAGCGGCCCAGCCGAAGAGCACGATCGACGCAACTCCGAAGACGAAGGAAAGCGAGACCCCGCCGGTGTCGATCCCCTCGACCGGGACGGGGAAGCGGTCGGCGAGCGTGGAAGCGGCAAGCAGCGCCGCGAGCCCGACCAGGGTCGTCGTCTTGTGCGGCGTGACTGCGAACGAAAGGACGGCTGCGCACGCCACGCCGAGGCCGGCGGCACAGACCGGGGCGATGACAGCAAGGACGCGCGTCGGCGGCAGGACGCGGTGTGTCATGGCTTCCTTACCAGTAAAGGTTGTAGGTGAGCTCTTCGGCCAGGCCACCGAACGCGATCAACACGAGCGCGAGGACGGCGACCAGGGCGACGAGTCGCGGGCTCCAGTGCAGCAACGTCAACCTCCCTGGGAAGCTTGCAGGACGCCGACTAGTCTCGATCCTCGTGCGCCCCGTGACATCACCCGGAAGGGTGAACCTCCATTTGGGTCAATTCGGGCTAGCGAGCGGCGATCAGGCCGGCTTCGGCCAGCGGCCGGCGGCCCCAGGCGAATTCCTGGCGATACCAACCGGTGAGTGGCGTGACGGCAACGCCCTGACCGGAGGAATGGATCATCCAGCCGCCGCCCAGGTAGATCCCCGTGTGGCCGATCGAGGCCGGCTTGGAGCGCGGGCCGGAGGGGCCGAAGAACAGCACGTCGCCGGGAGCGAGCTTGGCGAAGGCGATTCGTTTCGCGGGCGGCACCTCGCCGCTCAGCTGGTACGTCGTCCGCCCCTTGAGGGTCGAGGCGAGCGCCGCGCCGCCGGGGTAGGCCTGCAGCTTGTAGACGCGCCAGACGAACCCCGAGCAGTCGAAGCCGCCGTGGGCCTGGACGTGGAACGGGGACTCCTGCTTCTCGCTCGTGCCGCCCCAGACGTACGGGAAGCCGATGAAGCGGACGGCGGTGTTCAGCACCTTCGTCTGCCAGGCGCCCAGGGTGGGCAGCTCGAACGTCGCTGCCGCGTCCTCCACGGATTGCGTCTCCCAGCCCTTGAAGCGCAAGATGTGTGCGATCGAATAGGCAGTCTCCGCACGGGTGACCGGCTCGCTGGGCAGGAGCTCGAGGTCGTCGTGAGCCGCAGGGTGGTTCGTGCGCAGGCCGAGCAGGCGCGCGACCGTCTCCGTCCCGAAGCGGGAGGGCGTCGCCAGGCCGGCCGCCTGAGCTCCCGTGTTGAAGGCGGCGGCGGGGTCGGTGAGACCGAGCGCGCGGACGAGGCGCGCGTCGAGCTGGGCCACGGTGACCGTCGCGCCGGGGTCGGCGACCGCGGCGGCCGGGCGCTTGGTCAGGCCCGCGACGACCGCGGCGAGCTCACCCTGCGTGAGTGTGTCCTCGGCGCGGAAGGCTGCGACCGACTTGGCCATCAGCCCGCGCTTGACCACGTAGCGAATCTCGGGCTGGGCCCACGAGACCGTGGCGTGGCTACCGCTTGAGCGGCGGGCGTTCCCGCCGTCGCCGATGCGTCCGGCGATGGCCGAAGGCGTGGCCAGGAGCGCGCAGCAGCCGATGATGGTGAGGAGGCGGCTCATCCATGGTTCGTATCGTCCGGGCGCCGCCGCACCTTTAGGCTGCTGGCGTGGACGTGCGGATCACACCTGAGCCCGAGGATCGGGACGCCGTGCTGGCGGCCGTCCGGGCGCTGCTCTCGCACGACTCGCTGCCGCCCGCGTACCGCAGCGGCTGGCGCCTACGCGGAATCCTCGAGAACGTGGGCGAGTACGAAGATCAGGACGACGCGGGCCTGCCGCGTAGCAGTCCGGGCGCGACTCGGGCGTAGTCGAGCCCCGAGAGCCACGTCAGCGCGAGCGCGACCAGCAGCGCCCACCACGCGACCTGGTCGTCCCACGCCCCGGCCGCCGCGAACCCGCCGACCGCGGCTGCGGTCGCCTGCGACCAGGTCTTCAGCTTGCCGAGGTCGCGCGCGTGCATGACCACTCCCCGCTCGAGTGCCGCCAGCCGCAGCCCCGAGACGAGGAACTCGCGCGCGACGATCAGCGCCACCATCCAGCCGGGGAAGATGCCGTCGCCGATGAGGACGATCAGGACCGTCAGCACGAGCACCTTGTCCGCGACCGGGTCGAGCAGCGAGCCGAGCGGGGAGGAGTAGCCGTACCGGCGCGCGACGCGCCCATCGAAGAAGTCGGTCGTCATCGCAGCGATGAAGGCCCCGGTCGCCCACCAGTAGTGGTTGTCGAAGTCCGCGACGAACAGGACGATCACGACCGGAACCGCCAGGATGCGCGCGAGCGTCAACTGATCCGCGAGGCTCATGCGTAGGGAGAATACGCGGGCGATGCCCGTCTTCTCGAAAGTCCTCGTGGCGAACCGCGGCGAGATCGCCGTCCGCGTCTTCCGCACCCTGCGGGAGCTCGGGATCGGGACGGTCGCCGTCTACTCGGGGGTCGACCGAGGCTCGCTGCACGTGCAGGTCGCCGACGAGGCCTATCTCGTCGGCCCGGGCCCCGCGGCGCAGAGCTACCTCGACCAGGGGCGGCTGCTCGAGGTCGCGCAGCAGGCGGGAGCCGAGGCCGTCCATCCCGGCTACGGCTTCCTCGCCGAGAACGCGGGCTTCGCGCGGGCGGTGGAGAGGGCCGGACTCGTCTGGATCGGCCCGCCGGGCGAGGCGATCGACGTGATGGGCTCGAAGACCGCCGCCCGCGAGCGCATGACCGCCGCGGGGGTGCCCGTGGTGCCGGGGACGACCGACCCGGTCACCTCAGCCGAGGAGGTCCTGCGCCTCGGCGACGAGCTCGGCTGGCCGCTCGCGATCAAGGCCGCCGCGGGCGGCGGCGGCAAGGGCCTGAAGGTCGTCCAGAATCCCGACGAAGCCGAGCGGGCGTTCGAGTCGGCCCGGCGCGAGGGTCAGGCGTACTTCGCCGACCCGACCGTGTACGTCGAGCGCTACCTCGAAGACCCGCGCCACGTCGAGGTGCAAGTGCTTGCCGACGCGCACGGGAACGTGATCCACCTCGGCGAGCGCGACTGCACGATCCAGCGCCGCCACCAGAAGCTGGTCGAGGAGACGCCTTCGCCGGCGGTGGACGAGGAGCTTCGCGGGCGGATCGGCGCGATCGCAGTCGAGGCCGCGCGCGCGGTCGGCTACCGCAGCGCCGGCACGATCGAGGGCCTGCTCTCGCAGGAAGGCGAGTACTTCTTCCTGGAGATGAACACCCGCATCCAGGTCGAGCACACGGTGACGGAGATGGCGACCGGCCTCGATCTGATCCGCGAGCAGGTCCTGATTGCGGCCGGGGAGCCACTCTCGCTGCGCCAGGAGGACGTGCGCCTGAGCGGGCATGCGCTCGAGTGCCGGATCAACGCAGAGGATCCGTCGAACGGCTTTCTGCCGAGCCCCGGGCGGATCACAAGCTACCGGGAGCCGGGCGGGCCCGGCGTGCGTGTCGACTCCGGGGTAGTCGCCGGCTCGCAGATCCCCGACCTCTACGACCCGCTCGTCGCCAAGCTGATCGTCCACGGCGTCGACCGGGAACACGCCCGGCAGAGGATGCTGCGCGCGCTCGGCGAGTACGAGATCGGCGGAATCACGACTCTGCTCGGCTTCCACCAGGCCCTGCTCGAGCACCCGTGCTTCGTCGAGGGCGCGACCTGCCACGGCATCGTCGAGTCCGAGGAGCTGGCCGAGCGCGCGCGGGAGCTGTCGCAGCGGCAGGCGACCGCTGCGGCTGCCGTCGACGGCGCGCCGACCCGCGGCCGCCGGCTGTCGCTCGAGCTGGACGGACGCCGTTACGAGGTCGAGGCGCTCGTGCCCGAGCCGCCACACGCCGAGCTCGCGCGGAAGCGCCGGGAACGCGTCGCGGGAGGCGGGCACAGCGGAGCGAAGGACGCCGTCGTGACGCCGATGCAGGGCACAGTCCTGGCGGTCGAGGTTGCCGAGGGCGACGAGGTGACGCCCGGGCAGGTGATCTGCGTCGTCGAGGCGATGAAGATGGAGAACGAGATCACGGCACACCGCGCGGGCGTGGTGACCGGGCTCGCGATCGAGGTTGGCCAGGCCGTCTCGGGCGGCCAGGTCGTCTGCGTCGTCGAGCCCGAATCCTGAGCGGAAGCGGCTAGCCGCAGGTCAGGCGTGCGTTTGCCCAGTCAGCGTGGTCGTAGTCCACGTTGTCGCCCCCGTTTGTGACTACGAGGCGAAGCTCGTTTTTCCCGGTCACGTCGAGGTCGAGCGGCGCGGTCAGACTGTTCCCCAACATCAATCCGCTGTCGTAGGCCTTGACTCCGTCGAGGTAGACCTGGAAGACGACGCTGCCGTTGGGGCCGACCTCGTCGTCGACGCCGACCGAGGCCTGGAAGCGCGTGCAGCCCCCGATTGCGTAGCGCACGTCGGAGGCCGCGTGACCGCCAAGTCCCTTGGCGAAGGTGACGCCGTTGAGGGTGATGGTATGGCCGTCTCCCTGTGCCTTCTCCCCGTTCGAGAGGTCACGCTCGACCGGCCCCCAGCCGTTCGTCATCGACGTCCAGCTGAGATCGCTCAGATAAGGGCTCGTCGGCGGCGAAGGACTGCCGCACGTGACCGCCGCCCCGGCCCAGTCGCCGTGGTCGTAGTCCATGTTGTCACCGCCGTTGGTGATCACCAGGCGCAGCGCGCTCTTCCCTGTCGTGTCGAGGTCAACCGTCTTCGTCGTCGTCGCGCCCGTCATCAAACCGCTGTCGTAGGCGCTGACTCCGTCGAGGTAGACCTGGAAGACGACGCTGCCGTTGGGGCCGACCTCGTCGTCGACGCCGACCGAGGCCTGGAAGCGCGTGCAGCCCCCGATTGCGTAGCGCACGTCGGAGGCCGCGTGACCGCCAAGTCCCTTGGCGAAGGTGACGCCGTTGAGGGTGATGGTATGGCCGTCTCCCTGTGCCTTCTCCCCGTTCGAGAGGTCACGCTCGACCGGCCCCCAGCCGTTGGTCATCGACGTCCAGGTCAGGTCGCTCAAGTACCTGCTGGAGGGCGGCGGTGGCGGTGGCGGTGGGGTGGAGGTGGAGGTGGAGGTGGAGGAGGAGGAGGAGGTGGTGGCGGTGGCGGTGGCGGTGGCGAGCCGCCGCAGGTCACGCGCGCCAGGGCCCAGTCGCCGTGGTCGTAGTTGACCCCGTCGCCGCCATTGGTGATCACCAGCCGCAGCTCGTTCTTGCCGGTCGTGTCGAGGTCGACGTCGTTGGTCGCGCTGGCGCCGGTCATCAGGCCGCTGTCGTAGGCCTTGACGCCGTCGAGGAACACCTGGAAGACGATCGAGCCGGCCCAGCTCACTTCTTCATCGTCGACCCCGACCGAGGCCTGGAAGCGCGTACAGCCGCCGATCGCGTAGCGCACCTCTGAGCTGGCATGGCCGCCGAGCCCCTTGGCGTAGGCCTGCCCGTTGAGGGTGAGCGGCTGGCCGTCTCCCTGTGCCTTCTCGCCGTTCGAGAGGTCACGCTCGACCGGCCCCCAGCCGTTCGTCATCGAGGTCCAGGTCAGGTCGCTGAGGTAGGAGCTGCCGCTCGCCAGCCCCGGAGCAGAGGGCACGACGAGGCGCGATCGCCAGAAGAGCTCCTCCTTCTTGACCCAGGCGCGAGTCATCCCGCAGGTCCCGTCGCCACCGGCGCCACAGCGAAGCTGGCTGGCGTAGCTGGCGATCACCTTCCACTTCAGGTTCGTGGCCTCGTTCGGGTCCTGCATCGCCGCCGGGGTGGGATCGACCTCGTCGGGAGCGCCCCACGAGCCCCAGTTGGTGCCGTTCGCGTTCGCACAGCGCGGGTACGGCGGGGCGGTCAGCGACAGGCCCGGGGCGAACCGCGCCAGCGGATCACCGCCTACCGAGGCCAGCGAGGGGTTCGGCCACTCGTCGATCGTGCAGCCGAGCGACGGCACTCCCTCGGGCCAGATCAGCGCCTCGTGCATGGTCGCTGCCAGGCCGCTCCGCCGCACGGCGTCCCAGGCCTGCTTGGAGACGGTGGCGTGGTCGGGGTGCGAGTCGATCTCGCTGAGTGTGTAGACGTCGGTTGGGCGCGTGAGCGCCAGCAGGCTGTCCAGGTCCGCCTTCAGGCCGGCCGCGGTCAGTGACGAGTGGCGGCCGCTCAGCTCGTAGCGCAAATCGCCGTTGCAGGTGCTGGTGAGCCCGTCGCCGTCCTCGCCGTAGGTATGTCCCAGGCCGGTGTTGTCGCTGCCGCTGCCGGCCGCGATCGCGTTCATCTGCAGATTCGGATAGCCGAGGAAGAAGATGTCGCTGGTAGTGGGATCCTGCGTCCGCGTTAGACCGAGGAGGCCCATCCCGGCAACCGTCTCACTCTCGCGCCTCAGGCCGAGCTTGGCGGTCGTCGCCGGGTTACCGGCAGCGGCACCGCAGTAGCCCGTCTCCGAGCCCGAGACGACGTAGTCGCCATTCGTGACGACGGCCACGTAAACCCGTCTCCCGGACGCCCGGGCATTGGCGATCACGCCGGACATCGTGAGCGCCTCGTCGTCGGGGTGCGCCACCACGACCAGCAGCGGGCCGACATCGGCCGCCCCCATATCGGCGGCCCCGACGAGCAGCACCAGCAACCCGCTGATCAGGACCAGCAGAAACACCGCAGTCTTCCGACCGATGCCGGTCGGGCGCCACATCCCCATAGCCATCTCCCCTGGTACCTCCACCCCGCCCGTGCTGGTTGGCCGCAGTCGCCCCTCGTTGTCCACCTATGTCCTAGCACCGCGATCTACCCCACGCAAGCCTCGACCGTCCAAGTCTGGAGTCGGGTTCGCGCTCGCTAGAGTCCGGCCGGCGTGGACCTCTACGAGTACCAGGGCAAGGAACTCTTCCGGCGCTTCGGGATCCCAACCTCGGAGGGCCGGCTGGCGGCGACCCCGCAAGAGGCCCGCGCCGCCGCCGAGGAGCTCGCCGGCCAGGTCGTCGTCAAGGCACAGGTCCTGACCGGGGGCCGCGGCAAGGCCGGCGGGATCAAGCTCGCCGACGATCCCGAAGACGCCGAGCGCAAGGCGGAAGAGATCCTCGGCCTCGACATCAACGGCCACGTCGTGCGCAAGCTCTGGATCGAGCAGGCCTCGGAGATCGCCACGGAGTACTACCTCTCGGTCACCTTCGACCGGGGCACCAAGCAGTCGCTGTTCATGCTCACGACCGAGGGCGGGATCGAGATCGAGGAGGTCGCCGAGAAGAACCCGGACGCGCTCGCGCGCCTGCACGTCGATCCGCTCGAGGGCTACCAGCCCTACCAGGCGCGCCGCCTGATCTACGGCGCCGGGATCGACGACCCGAACGAGCAGAAGCAGCTGCTCGACATCATCGGGAAGCTCTACCGCTGCTTCGTCGAGAGCGACGCGATGCTGTGCGAGATCAATCCGCTGATCGTCACGCCCGAGGGCGAGATCCGTGCGCTCGACTCGAAGTTCACGGTCGACGACAACGCGCTTTATAAGCATCCCGACGTGGCCGAGATGCGCGACGTCGACGCCTACCCGCCCGAGGAGCGCGCCGCCCGGGAGAAGGGCGTGACCTACGTGAAGCTCGACGGCGAGGTCGGGATCCTCGGCAACGGCGCCGGCCTCGTGATGTCGACGCTGGACGTGATCGCGCTCGCCGGCGGCCGGCCCGCGAACTTCTGCGACCTCGGCGGCGGCGGCGACGCGCAGGGCGTGGTCGACGCGCTCGAAGTGATCTCAGCCGACCAGCAGGTGCGCTCGATCCTGTTCAACATCTTCGCCGGGATCACCCGCTGCGACGTGGTGGCGCGCGGGATCCTGCAGGCGCTCTCCCAGATCGAGATCTCGCACCCGATCGTCGTGCGCTTCGACGGCACGAACGCCGAGGAGGGACGCGAGATCCTGGCCGAGGCCGCCCCGCCGAACCTGCATGTCGAGTCGACCATGCTCGACGCCGCTCGCCGGGCCGTGGAGCTGGCCGCATGACGACCTGGTCCGACCGCGCCGAGGCCTACCGGGAAAGCGAGACGCACCGCTCCGGTGCCGATCTCGACCTGTTGGTCGAGTGGTGCGAGCCCGCCGAGGGCGTGAAGGCGCTCGACGTCGCGACCGGCGGCGGTCACGTGGCGCGCCGCCTGCGCGAGGCCGGCTGCGACGTCGTCACGCTCGACCCGTCGCCCGGGATGCAGGCGGATGTGCTCGCTCCCGCCGAGCACATCCCTTTCGAGGACGGCGCCTTCGACGTCGTCGTCACGCGGATCGCGCCGCACCACTTCGAGGACATTCGCGCGGCGGTCGCCGAGCTGGAGCGCGTCAGCAACCGGCTCGTCGTGATCGAGGACACGCTCTACTCGAGCGAGCGGCACGAGCAGGCCGAGAAGCTGCGCGACCCCACCCACGTGCGCAGCTACAGCGAGGACGAGTGGCGCGAGCTGCTCACCGAGGCCGGCCTCGAGGTCGAGCAGGTGGAGTGCTTCGAGAAGGAGCATCCACTCGAGGACTGGCTCGCCCGCACCGGTTGCGAGGGCGCGGAGGCCGAGCGAGTGCGCGAGCTGCTGGCCGATCGCATGAACGCGGACGGCACCGCCTGGACGGACACCAAGATCGTCATCCGCGCGAGGAAGTCCCAGAGCTGATGGCCGTCATCGTCGACAGGGACACGCGGCTGGTCGTGCAGGGCGCGACGGGGCGCGAGGGCTCGTTCCACACGCTGCGCAACCGCGCCTACGGCACGAACGTCGTCGCGGGAGTCACGCCCGGCAAGGGTGGCACCGACCTCGAGGGGATCCCGATCTTCGACACGGTCGCCGAGGCGGTCGACGAGACCGGCGCGAACACGACGATGGTCTTCGTCCCCGCCCGTTTCGCGGCCGACGCGATCTACGAGGCCGTCGATGCCGGGATCGGCACGGTGATCTGCATCGCCGAGGGGCTGGCGGCGCACGAGATGCTGCGCGTCTACAACTACATCCGGCCGAAGGGGATCACGATGCTGGGGCCGAACTGCCCCGGCGCGCTCTCGCCCGGCAAGGCGAATGTCGGGATCATCCCGGCCGAGATCTTCCGCGAGGGGCCGATCGGGGTGGTCTCTCGCTCCGGCACGCTCACCTACCAGATCGGGCACGAGCTGACCCAGCGCGGGCTCGGCAACTCGACGATCGTCGGGATCGGCGGCGACCCCGTCGTCGGCTCGTCCTTCATCGACGTGCTCGGCCGCTTCCAGGCCGACGGCGAGACGGAGGTGATCGTGATGGTCGGCGAGATCGGCGGTGACGAGGAGGAGAAGGCGGCCGCGTTCGTCGAGGCCGACGTGACCAAGCCCGTCGTCGCCTACATCGCCGGCTTCACAGCGCCCCCGGGCAAGACCATGGGCCACGCCGGCGCGATCATCTCGGGCTCGTCGGGCACCGCCCAGGCGAAGAAGGACGCGCTCGAGGCTCGTGGCGTGCGGGTCGGAACGACACCGACCGAGGTCGCCGAACTCGCGGCCGAGATCGCCGGCGCACCGGCCTAGCCGGCGAACGCTCTACCGGACGCGGACGGCGGCGCAGACGAGCGGGCTGTGGTTCCTCGCGC
Organism: uncultured Actinomycetes bacterium; assembly: GCA_963763475.1. GTDB lineage: Bacteria > Actinomycetota > Thermoleophilia > Gaiellales > Gaiellaceae > AC-32. The sequence goes on from CAVXOR010000003.1 coordinate 161,782, forward strand.
TGTCGGTCGCCCGGACGCAGTAGCGGTAGGAGCCGCGCGCGGGAAACTTGAACCCGACCCAATACGCGACCGCGTCGTCGGTGGTTCGGAGCGGCCGCGCGAAGGTCTTGAGCACCTTCTTCTGCCGGTAGACGAAGACCCGCTCGGACGTCTTGCCGCCGTTGTCCCGCACGCGGTAGCGCAGCCGCAGGAGCTTGCGGTGACGCCCGCTCGTCGCGTAGACGTGCACGATCGGTGGCTTCCTATCCGCTGCTGAGGGCGCGGGTGGCGGTGGGGGCGGGGGTGGAGGCGAGGGTGGAGGCGGGGCCGCCGGCGGAACCGCCGTCGAGAGCGCCTGCTGCGCGTTGATGCGGCCGTAGCCGTAGTGCTGCTCCCAGGTGCAGCCCGCGCAGGTCCCGTACGGATCGCTGCCGTAGGCGTTCGCGCCCACCTTGTCGGAGCTGAGCGCGAGGATCTGGCGCACCTGGGCGACCGATGCCTCCGGGTGCATGCTCCGGATCAGGCCGACCAGCCCGGTCACGTACGGGGACGCCATCGACGTCCCGTCCTTGAGTACGTAGCCGTTGCCCGGCACCGTCGAGAGGACGTCGACACCGGGAGCGGAGACGAAGACGTCGGGGCTGCCGTAGTTCGAGAAGCTCGCCGGCAGGTCGCTCGAGTCCGTCGCTGCGACTCCGATTGCCCCCGGGCAGGCGGCGGGGTAGGTGGGCGTCGAGACGGGCGTGCCCGGGGGGTTGCCGTTGCCCGCGGCTGCCACGACCGTCGAGCCGTATGAGGTGATCGCCAGCTCGACCGCGTTGCAGAGGGTGATCGGATACGGGATCCCGGTTGCGCCGAGCGAGAGGTTGATCGCCTTCGCGCCGTGGGCGGCTGCCCACGCGATCCCGTTTGCGACGTCGGACAGATCTGCGCCCTGGGCCGGGTCGGCCGAGAAGACGCGGACGACGACCAGAGGCGAGGCGAAGGAGAGACCGGAGATGCCGAGGCCGTTGTCGGTCGCCGCGGCCGCGATGCCCGACACGTGCGTGCCGTGACCCTGGTCGTCGGTCGGGATGCCCTGGCTGCACGAGCCGTTGAGGCAGGTCGCGCTCAGGCTCGACACATTCGGGAGGTCCGGGTGGGTCGCGTCGACGCCCGTGTCGACGATCCCGATCGGCACGGAGGGGCTCGGGGAGAAGGTGCCTGGGAAGAGCGACCAGCCGCCGAGCGCGGAGATCGCGGACAGGGCCCACTGCGAGCTGTAGGAGGGGTCGCTCGGCGGGCTGAGGCCGAACAGGTGGAGCACGCTGTTCGGTTCGGCGTAGAGGACGTCGGGCCGCGCGCGGTAGCGCGCGAGCGCCTGGGAGACGCTCTCGCCGGGCTGCGGGTCGACCACTTGAACGCCGCCGACGGTCCGTCCGGCCGGGTCGTCGCCGAGCGCCTCGACCTTCGCGCTCGCGCCGGCCGGCGAGGTGAACCTGACGAGGATCGTGCCGTCGGCGAGCGCAGCGGCAGGCGCAGCGCAGGCAAGCGCAGCGAAGGCGATGAGGAGCGCGAACCGCCGGGTCACGGAACGATCGTCGGCATGAACGGCGGCTTCGTGCACCCCCATTCGCCTGCGGGCGTTGCGGCCGGACGTGCCCCTAGACTGGCGGCGTGGACGTGATTTCCTTCGCCCGTGGGATCCCGGCGCCGGAGTGCCTGCCCGTGGCGGAGCTCGCCGCCTGCGCCAAGAGCGCGCTCGAGCGAGACGGGGAAGTGGCCCTTTCGTACGGCAGCACGCTCGGCTACGGGCCCTTGCGGGAGTGGCTGGCCGAGCGGCACTCGGTCGAACCGGCCCGCGTGCTCGTCACCAACGGCTCGCTGCAGGCCTTCCACTTCGTGCTCGACGCGTTCGAGGGCCGCGGCCGCGTGCTGGTGGAGCGGCCGACCTACGACCGGCCGCGCAAGATCCTCGCCGCCTCGTCGATCGAGCTCGGCGAGGTGACGGTCGACGAGCAGGGCCTCGACGTGGACGAGCTGGAGCGCGAGCTCGACGGGCCGCCGGCCGGCTTCCTCTACACGATCCCGACCTTCCAGAACCCGACCGGCTCGACGCTCTCGGAGGAGCGACGCCGTCGCCTCGCGGAGCTCGTGCGCGAGCGCGGGCTCCCCGTGCTCGAAGACGACCCGTACGGGCTCGTGCGTTTCGAGGGCGAGCCACTGCCGTCGCTCTTCGAGCTCGAGGGCGGTGAGCAGGTGATGTACTCGTCCTCGTTCTCGAAGACGATCGCGCCCGGCCTGCGAGTGGGCTACGCGATCCTGCCGGCCGCGCTCGCCGGGAAGCTCGAGGAGCTCGTCGCCTCGACCTACATCACGCCCGCCCTGCTCGCCCAGGCGACGGTGTACGAGTTCCTACGGCGCGGCTTGTTCGAGCCGAACCTCGAGCGGGTGTGCGGCCTGCTCAAGGCACGCCGCGACGCGATGCTCGACGCGCTCGACCGGGAGCTGTCGGGTCGCGTGCGCTGGAGCCGGCCCGAGGGCGGCTACTTCCTCTGGCTCGACCTCCCGGACGACGCCGACGCCGCCGAGCTGCTCGGGCGCGCGAGCGCCGCGGGCGTGACGTTCGTGCCGGGTGCCGACTTCGGCGGCCCGCCCTCGTCCGCCCGGCTGGCCTTCAGCTTCGTCTCGCCCGAGGAGATCGACGAGGGCGTGCGCCGGCTGGCCGCGCTAGTCGCGCCGGCGGCGGCGCCGGTATAGCTGCGAGAGCAGCACGCCGAGCAGCAGCCCCAGCGCGACACTGAGCAGGATCAGCCAGATCAGCGACACGCGTGCCGTGCCGAGCACGAAGTGGACGTGGACGTGCTTGTTGTTCTCGAGCACGAACGCGATCCCGTACGCGATCAGCAGCCCCAGGAAGATGATCCGGAGATAGAGGCTGGGCTGCCACTGGCGCCCGAACCCTTCGCCCTCCGCAGGGGCCCGCTCCTCGTCCACGCGCGGCGCGGCGCTCTGCCCGGGCTCCTCCTGCACGGCCCGGCAGTCTAGGCGGCCGAGCGACCTACCAGCTGCGCTGCGGGCCGCGGGACGAGCCTCGGCTGCCGCGGCGGCACCAGCGCGCCGCGACTCTGGAGCCGGAAGGTGGGGCATGGCTCCGCGAGGACGAGGGCGCAGAGAGAGGCCCGATGGAAATAGCAATCCTCGCAGGTTGGTTTAGCTGTCTTGCTCATGCCCCAGTTTTGCTCCTCTTGGTCGCCTGCCCCGAACAGGCGGCATCATTAGGGCTGAGGGCCTGTGAATCAAGCTTGCCTGTGGAGAAAACAGTGCAATTTCCGGCGCTTTCGAACATGGCGAAAACTGCCTCTTCTTTTCGTTTTTCAGCGCAGCGTTGCCAGTGCCCGCAACGCCTGTGGAAAGTTCTTCACAGGGATGATGCGGAGCCCGTCGGCATAGCGCCGCGCCTCACGCGCGTTCTCCCCGGCCGGGACCAGGAAGGCGTCCACACCCGCCTTGCGCGCCCCGAGCGTCTTTTGCTTAACCCCGCCGATCGGGCTCACCTTTCCGTCGAGCCCGAGCTCGCCGGTCGCCGCCACCTTGTGACCGCGCGTGACGTTGCGGCCGAGCTCCTGGAGGATGTCGAGCGCGAACGCAAGCCCGGCCGAGGGACCTCCGACATCGCCTGCGTCGATCCTGATGCGCACCGGCAACGTGACCTCGAGGTCGTCGCGCGCGTTTACGCCGATCAGCGTCCGCTTCGGGTCGTGCGGATCGGCAATCGTCTTGACCGGGACCGTCCTTCGCTTCCCGCGGCGAACGAAGGTGACGCGGGCGACGTCACCCGGGCGGTGCTTGGCGAGCACGGCGCGTAGGTTGACGACGGAGGTGACCCTGCGGCCGTCTGCGGCGACGATCACGTCGCTGGTCCGCAAGACCCTGGCAGCCGGAGCGCCCTTCTGCACGAGCACGATCGTCACCCCACGGCTAGTCGCATGCACCTTGTAGCCGAGGTGGTCGAGCGCGACCACGGCGGCGACCTTCTGTGACTCGCTCATGTCCTGGACGCCGATCTGCTGCTCGACCGCCGAGCTGAGCTCGGGCGCCGGCACGAGCGAGGAGCCGCTCGACCGCACGAACGGCACGAGCCGCTCCAGCAGGCGGGCCTGGCGCTCGCGCACGTCGACGAAGTAGATCGGGCCGGGCTGCGGTGTGCGCGAGTCATCGGGGACGCTCACGATCGGGTCGACGGGGTGGGCGGGATCGACGAGACGGATGTCGTAGCCCTCGGCGGGAGCCAGCCAGAGCACGAACGCCGCAGCGCCGAGGAGGAAAAGGCCGCCCGCGGCGAGCCGCGCCGGTGTGAACCACCGCATCCGGCCGAGGATATGCGCGTCAGAGCAGGCTGCGCGTCAGTCCGCCGTCGACCGGGAGCACCGCGCCGGTTACGTACGAGGCGGCGTCCGAGGCGAGAAAGCAGACGACGTCGGCCACCTCGCGCGGCTGCCCGAAGCGCCGCAGCGGAATCGCCTCGAAGTCCTCGGCGCGGGGCTTGCCCTTGAAGGCCTCGGCCAGGCGCTCGGTCTCGATCCGGCCCGGCGCGATCGTGTTCACGGTGATCTTCTTCGGCCCGACCTCGCGCGCGAGCGTGTTGGCCCAGCCGACGACGCCCGGGCGGACGGCGTTCGAGAGGGCGAGGTTGTCGATCGGCTCCCGCACGGAGCTGGACTCGATGTTGATCACCCGCCCGCGCCCGCTGCGCTCGAGCTGGGGGAGGCAGAGCGCGGTCAGCCTGATCGCCGAGAGCAGGAGCAGCTCGACAGCGCTCTCGACTTGCTCGTCGGTCAATCCCACCGCCGGCGTGCGGGGTGGCCCGCCGCTGTTGTTGACCAGGATGTCGATCCCGCCGAAGGCCTCTAGCGTTCGGTCGAACAGGCGCTTCAGGTCGGCCGGGTTCGTGACGTCTCCTCGCACCGCGAGCGCGCCGAGCCGCTCCGCTTCCCGCTCGAGCAGCTCCCGCCGGCGCGCGAACATGGCGACGTTCGCGCCCTCCGCCGCGAGCGCCTCCGCGATCGCGAGCCCCATTCCCGACGAGGCGCCGCAGACGATCGCCGTGCGACCGCTGAGCCCGAGCTCCATCGCTAGCCGGCGGAGCCGAGCACGCCGACGACCTCTCGGACGGCGTCGGCCGAGGTGTTGAGTGCCTGGCGCTCGTCGTCGCTCAGCTCGAGCTCGACGATCTCCTCGATCCCGCGCGCGCCGAGCTTTACCGGAACGCCCATGTACAGCCCGTCGATCCCGTACTCGCCTTCGAGGTACGCCGTGCAGGGGAGCACGCGGTGCTCGTCCAACATGATCGAGTCGACCATCTGCGCCGCGGCCGCGCCCGGCGCGTACCAGGCCGAGGTTCCGAGCAGCTCGACGAGCTCGCCGCCGCCCTTGGCGGTTCGCTCGACCATTGCCGCGATCCGGTCGTCGGAGACGAGCTTCCCTAGCGGGATGCCGCCGACGGTGGTCGCCGAGACGACCGGCACCATCTGGTCGCCGTGGCCGCCCAGCACCATCGCGGTCACGTCCTTCACCGAAGAGCCGGTCTCCCACGCGATGAAAGTCGAGAAGCGCGCCGTGTCGAGGATGCCGGCCATCCCGAAGACTCGCTCCTTCGGCCAGCCGGATGCCGTCTTCGCCACGTGGCACATCGCGTCGAGCGGGTTCGAGACGACGATCAGGATCGCATCCGGCGACGCGCCCACTACCTGCTCGGTGACCGAGCCCACGATCTTCTCGTTCGTGGTGACCAGGTCGTCGCGGCTCATCCCCGGCGAGCGGGGCAAGCCGGCCGTGATCACGACCACGTCGGAGCCGCTTGTGGCCTCGTAGTCGTTCGAGCCCATGACGTACGGCTCGTAGCCGAGCACGGCGCCCATCTGGTTGACGTCGAGCGCCTTGCCCTGCGGCAGGCCCTCCTTGATGTCGACGAGCACGACGTCCGCGTAGTCCCGCAGCGCCAGCACCTGTGCGCAGGTCGCGCCGACATTCCCGGCGCCGACGACCGTGACCTTGCGGCGCGAGCTCACGAGACCGGAGCTCCGAGCGCGTCGATGATCGCGTCGGCGACCTCGGAGGTTCCCACCGCACTCGGGTCGTCGCGCGTCGGCTTCATGTCGTACGTGACCCGCTCGCCGGAGCGGATCACGGCGCCGATCGCGGCCTCCAGCCTGTCCGCGGCCTCGTTCTCGTCGAGGTGGCGTAGCATCAGCATCCCCGAGAGCATCATCGCGATCGGATTCACCTTGTTCTGGCCCGCGTACTTGGGCGCCGAGCCGTGCGTGGGCTCGAAGATCGAGACGTCCTCGCCGAAGTTCGCGCCGGGCGCCATGCCGAGCCCGCCGATCATGCCGGCGGCTAGGTCGGAGACGATGTCGCCGTAGAGGTTCGGCAGCACGAGCACGTCGTACTCCTCGGGCCGCTGGACGAGCTGCATGCACATGTTGTCCACGATCCGGTCGTCGAACTCGATGTCGGAGTTCTCCTCGGCGACCTCTCGCGCGACCCGCAGATAGAGGCCGTCCGTGAATTTCATGATGTTGGCCTTGTGCACGGCCGTCACCTTGCGGCGGCCGTTGCGGCGCGCGTAATCGAAGGCGAACTGGACGATTCGGCGCGTTCCCGATATCGAGAGCGGCTTGATCGAGATGCCCGCGTCGCGATGGCGCAGCTTGCCGCCCCGCTGCTCGATCCAGCCGATCAGCTCGTCGGCGTGGGCCGTCCCCTCCTCGTACTCGATGCCTGCGTAGAGGTCCTCGGTGTTCTCGCGGACGATGATCAGGTCGACGTCGTCGAACCGAGTCCGCACGCCTTCGTACGTCTTGCACGGTCGCACTTGCGCGTAGAGATCCAGCGCCTTGCGGAGCCCCACGTTGACCGAGCGGAAGCCCCCGCCGACAGGAGTGGTGATCGGGCCCTTCAGGGCGACGCCGGTCCGGCGAATCGAGCCGAGCGTGGGCTCCGGCAAGGGGTTGCCGCCGTGCTGGTCCATCACGTCCGCGCCGGCCTCCTGGACGTCCCAGTCGAAGCCGACGCCTGTGGCCTCGAGGACGCGCCTCGTCGCCTCCGCCAGCTCCGGCCCGGTGCCGTCGCCGGGGATCAAGGTCACCTCGTGCGCCACGGCGGCGGACTCTAGCGGAGCACTAGACTTCGAGCCGTGAACGACTTCAAGCCGGGGCTCGAGGGCGTCGTCGCCGTCGAGACGGAGATCGCCGAGCCCGACCGCGAAGGGGGATCGCTCCGCTATCGCGGGATCGACATCGAAGAGCTGGTCGGCAACGTCCCCTACGAACGCGTCTGGGGACTGCTGGTCGACGACGACCTCGATTCCAAGATGCCGGATCCCGAACCGTACGAGCCCGCCGGCCTGACGGGCAACGCGCCCGCCGACCTCCAGGCCGAGACCGCGCGCCTCTCCGGCGAGTGGAAGCTGGGCAAGCTGAACGAGATCTCCGACGAGCAGGCGCGCCAGGACCTCGGCCGCCTCTCGGCCCAGATGATGGAGATCGTCGCCCGCTCGGCCGCGAAGGCCGACGGCCGAGAGCCCGCGTCCGACGACGTGGTCGGGCAGGGCGAGACGGCGGCGGAGAAGTTCCTCCTGCGCTGGCGCGGCGAGGCCGACCCGCGCCACGCGAAGGCGATCGACACCTACTGGATCTGCACCGCGGAGCACGGTCTCAACGCCTCGACCTTTACCGCGCGCGTGGTCGCGTCGACCGGAGCCGACTGCGGAGCCGCGCTCTCATCGGCCGTCGGCGCCCTCTCCGGCCCGCTGCACGGCGGGGCGCCCGCGTACGTCAAGCCGATGCTCGACGAGGCCCAGCAGCTCGGCGACCCCGAGCGCTGGGTGCGCGAGGCGCTTCAGTCGGGCAAGCGGATCATGGGCTTCGGCCACCGCGTCTACCGCGCCGAGGATCCGCGCTCGCGGATCCTCAAGCGCACCGCCCAGGAGCTCGGCTCGCCACAGTTCGAGATCGCCGAGCAGCTCGAGCAGATCGCGCTGAAGGCGCTCCAGGAGCGCCATCCGGAGCGGGTGCTCGCGACGAACGTCGAGTACTACTCGGCCGTCGTCCTCGATGTCGCCGAGATCCCGCCGCCGCTCGCCCCAGCGATGTTCGCGTGCTCGCGGGTGGCCGGCTGGTCGGCGCACATTCTCGAGCAGAAGCGCACCGGCCGGCTGTTCCGGCCCTCGGCGCGCTACATCGGGCCCGCCGAGCGATCCCTCGCCTCCGCTTGAGCCTCGCCGAGGCCGGGGTCGAGGCAAACGCACTCGCCGAGGGCGGGAACGAGCGCGACCTGGCCAAGCTGCGCGCGGCCTGGGCGGACGAGCTCGAGGCCGCGGCCCGGTCGGACGACTACCGCGAGCGCGCGGTGGCTTATCGCGCGGTCGGCCAGTTCCGCTTCCGGCAAAAGGAGGAGCTGCTACGCCGCGGGCTCGAGGACGGGAGCCCGGCCTGCCGCGGCTCGGCGCTGCTCTCGCTCGAGCTGTTGTCGCGCGAGCATCCCCGCTCGGTGAACTCGGTGCGGCCGCTGCTGCACACCCTTGCGAATGCCGACGACAACGAGGCCGTCCGCCGGCTCGCGATCCTGTCGCTGCGGAACGGCTCGCCGCAGCGCGACACGATCGTCCTCCTGCAGGGGATCGCAGAGGAGGACGGGCTCTCCCAGGAGACGCGACAGACCGCGGCGAAGGTCGCCACGGGTCTGGACAAGCGCGCGAAGGCTCGCTAGCTGCAGCCGCAAGCGCGGCCGCGGACTTGGTGGCCGCAGGACGGGCAGATCCGACGCCGGCGCTTCCACTCGAGCGCGCTTTTCTGGATGCCCGCCCACGACATCAGCAGGCCCACGCCGGCGATCGAGCTGGCGAGGATCGTGATGTGTGGATCGGGGGTCATCGTCAACGTCATTCCTGCTCGTCACGACCCCGAAACGTTTCGCCGGCGCGCGTGAGGGTGGCTGCGGAAGTAGACGTCGCGGCGGCGCCGGTCGGAGACGTGCGTGTACAGCTCGGTGGTGCCGAGGTCGGCGTGCCCGAGCATCTCCTGGACGCTGCGCAGGTCGGCCCCACCCTCGAGCAGATGGGTGGCAAACGAATGGCGCAGCAGGTGCGGGTGGACGCGCTCGGGCTCGAGGCCCGCACGGCCGGCCAGGCGGCGCAGGATCAGGAACGCGCCCGCGCGCGTGAGGGCCCCACCCTGGGCGTTGAGGAACAGCTCGGGCCGGTGGCGCTTGTCGAGGTACGGGCGACCGTGCGCGAGGTAACGGCGCAGCGCCTCGACCGCGTGGCGGCCGACCGGGACGACCCGTTCCTTGTTGCCCTTGCCCGTACAGCGGATGAGCCGTCGCTCGAGATCGATGCCGGTGCGGTCGAGGCCGACCGCCTCGCTCACGCGGAGGCCGGCCCCGTAGAGGAGCTCGACCAGCGCACGGTCGCGCATCATCCTCGGCGTCGATCCGGCGGCCGCCTCGATCAGCCGCTGAGCCTCGGCAGGCGAGAGCGTGCGCGGAAGCTTCCGGCGCCGGCGCGGGAGCTCGAGTGCGGCGGCGGGGCTGTCGGTGCGGGCGCCGAGCAGGACCAGGTGCCGGAAGAACGAGCGCACCGCTGCCACCCGGCGGGCGATGGTGGCGGGCGAGAGCCCGGCCGCACGGAGCTCGGCGAGCCAGCGCTCGAGGTCGTCGTGGGTCGCCTTCGAGGGAGGGCCGCCCAGCCAGTCGCCGAGCGCCCGCAGGTCGCGGCGGTAGGCCTCGACGGTCTTGGGCGCCCGCCGCGCGGCGAGCAGCGCGAGGAAGCCCTCGACCTCGGGATCGGTTGCAGCCGGATCGGGCCGCGGCTTGGGCATCGGACGTTCCTCTTTCGCCTCCCCGGGCCGGACGCCTGCCGTAGAGTTCGCCGGCCTTGGGCGCGAACGACGACCTCGAAGCCGCTGCTCGCCTGCTCGAGGGCGCTGCGGAGGAGCTCGAGCTGGCGGCCCGCCACTGCCGGACCGCGGCCTCTCACACGCGCGCGCGTGAAGTACCCCGCGGCGCTGCCCATGCCTGGGCCGCCCACGGCCACGTCCGGGCGGCGGACGCGCTGCTTGACGATCAGTCCCGGATGCACGCGCGGAAGTCGAACCCCTGAGGCCTGTGCCACGTCGCCAGATCAGTCCGCGCTGGCGTCACTCGGACGGTCGGCTCTACGACCGGTTCGATTTCGGCTTCACGCGCTTCGTCGAGGAGGCCGATGACGACCCACACCCCAACGTCTCGCTCAGGCTGACCGGGCCGCTCCGGCGCTTGCGCCATCGACTCCGCAGAAAGGTCTCCTTTCGTCACGGTCACGACACAGACACGTGACGATTCCGGTCGTAGCGTGTCGGAGGGCGGGGGTGGTGGGACCCGTCTCTCGGGCGTGAACACCTAGAACCGCTCGGAGCGTCGGCGGCGTAGCACGTCGCCCGGCCCTCCAGTCGCATGTGAATGGAGCGCTTGTCAGGAGCGCGGGTGCGAGCGGTCGTACACCTTCCTCAAGCGGCGAGCATCCACGTGCGAGTACATCTGCGTCGTCGAGAGCGAGCTGTGGCCAAGCAGCTCCTGGATCGTGCGTAGGTCGGCGCCGCCCTCGAGCAGGTGCGTGGCGAATGCATGCCGCAGGCGGTGCGGGTGGGGCAGCAGCCTTCGGAGCGTGCTCGTGTCGAGCCGTCGGCCGCGCGCCGAGAGGAAGAGCGCGTTCTCGGCGCCACGCGCGAGGTGAGGGCGGGACTCGCGCAGGTAGAGCGCGACCGAGTGGGAAGCTTCCTCGCCGAGCGGCACGACCCGCTCCTTGCCGCCCTTGCCGCGGACGTGCACGTGCTCCTGCTCGAAGTCGACGTCGGCGAGGTCGAGGTCGATCGCCTCCTGCGAGCGCAGACCGGCGGAGTAGACGAGCTCGACCATGGCTCGGTTCCGCAAGGCGAGCGGCCCGTCGCCGTCGAGCCCATCCAGCTCGTCGTCGACCTCGTGCGGTCTCGGCGCATCCGGGAGCCGCCGGGGCCGCCGTGGGGCGAACGACGCGTCCGGCACCCGCTCGGCTCCGAGCGCGTAGCGGAGGAACGCCCGCACGGCTGCGAGCTTCCGGCCGATCGTCGTCGGCGCGAGCTTGCGTGGGCGCGCACGCCCGAGCTCGGCCGCGTACTCCGACAAGGCGCGAACGTCGACGTCCTCGAGCTTCGTCCCGCGGCCGTGCAGCCAGGTGCAGAACTCCTCGACGTCGTAGCGATACGCGCGCCGCGTCCGAGCCGACAGCGCCGGGCTCTCGAGGAACCGCTCGACCTGATCCTGCATCGGCGGACGCATTCGCCGCCCGGGTGCTGACTCCCCTAGGAAACGGCGGCGACGATCTCGTCCGAGAGGCTCGAGAAGCCCCGTAGGAACTCGGCGCGCTCGGCCTTGAAGCGCTCGACGAGCCCGCGGTACTCGTCGCCCCGGCCCTGCTCCTCGTAGAGCCGACGGGGCTGCAGAACGTCCGGCTCGTCGATCCCCGGCACCGACGAGGCCACGAGGTAGCCGAAGTCCGGGTCGCGTTCCCATTCGATCGTGCCCTCAGCGATCCCCTTCACGATCGCCGAGGAGTGCTTGATCCGCACCTTGCGCGAGCGCTCGTCGCCGTCGGGCCCACCGACGCGCCCGGTGTTCATGACGTAGACCTCGAGCGGGTGCTGCGCGAGCAGCTCCAGGAAGCGGTTGCCCTGCAGGTCGTGCGGCATCGGGAAGAACGGGTTCGTCCCGGGCACGCGCAGGAACTTGCCTGCCTCGTCCGCGCCGCCGGCGCTCGTGCCGGTGGTCTCGCCGAGCATGAAGAAGGCAGCCGCCTGCGGGCCTTCGAGCTTCGCGACCGCGGGGACGATGTTCTCGTTCTTGTTCAGGATCAGCAGGAAGTGCGCTTCGTCGATCTCGTCGGCGGAGGCGGCCTCGATCACGTCGAACGGGAAGGTCGCGCGCCCGTTCGAGGTGTAGTCGGTGTCGTAGAAGTCGACCTCGTCGCCGTGCTGCGAGACGTTCTCGAGGTACGAGCGCGGCTGCGTGACCGCGCCGTAGATCGTCGGCTCGTCCTCCGGGTTGAGGCCGAACGTCTTGGCGAAGCACCCGTTCTCGGTCGCGTAGACGCGGCCGTTCGGCATCCAGGCCACGAAATCGTCCTGCACGGGCAGCGAGCCGTTCTGGCGGGTGAAGGTCGTGGTCGTCTTGCCCGTCCCCGAGAGGCCGACGATCAGGCCGACCCGCTTGCCGTGCTCGGTCGGGATGATCTTGCAGCCGGCGTGCAGCGGGATTCCGCCGCGGTCGTAGACGAGCTTGTTCCACATCCGCAGCCCGCCCTTCTTCGACTCGCCGAAGTAGTCCGAATTGAAGACGCGCGTCACGCCCTGCTCGAGGTCGACGGTGATCAGGCGGTCGTCCGGATAGCCGCCCGCCTTCAGGTTCGGCGTGTAAATGACCGTCAGCTCGGGCTCCAGCTCCTCGCCCTCGGCGGGCGAGAAGTAGAGCTGCTGCTGCATCCCGGCGATGTTCGCGTTCGCGGCCTCGATGTAGAGGCGCGCGGGCGTCTGGAACTCGGGGTCGTTCCCGATGTACCCGTCGATCACGATCATCTCCTGCTCGGCGATGTACTCGTCCTGAGCAGCGGCCCAGCGCTCGCCATCCTCGCGGGTAATCGCCTGGTTCTGGCCGTCGGGCTCGTCGGTGACGATGTACGTCGACTTCTTGGAGCGGCTGACGACCTGCGTCTGGACGTTGACGTTGCCGTAGTCGGTCCAGCGCGCGTTCGGCATGCGCGCGGCGAGCTCTTTCAGCTCGTCCGCGTCTGGATTGTCGGTGACGGCCGCCGCATCCGGCAGCCGGAAGAGCATCTTCGCCACGGCGGGGAGCATACCCACGAGCCGTTTTTCCGATTCCTGCATCCGTTCGAGGGCCGCGAGCCGCAGTTGTTCCGATAGCGTCCGATCCGGTGGAAGCGAAGCACGACGTGCTCGTTGTCGGGGCCGGCTGCGCGGGGATGCGCGCGGCCATCGAGGCGCACGATGCGGGCGCCGACGTAGCGCTCATCTCGAAGATCCATCCCACGCGCAGCCACTCGGGCGCGGCCGAGGGCGGGATCAACGCCGCACTCGGAAATGCGTCCGAGGACGACCCCGAGAAGCACGCCTTCGACACCGTCAAGGGCTCCGACTACCTGGGCGACCAGGATGCGATCGAAATCCTCTGCAACGAGGCGCCCGACGACGTCTACCAGCTGGAGCACTGGGGCGCGGTCTTCTCGCGCACCGACGACGGACGGATCGCGCAGCGCCCGTTCGGCGCAGCCGGTGAGCCGCGCACCGCCTATGCGGCCGACATCACGGGGCACGTGCTCGTCCACGTCCTCTACGAGCAGGTGATGAAGCGGGATCTCAAGGTCTACGAGGAGTTCTTCGTCTGGAAGCTCGTCGAGCACGAGGACCGTTGCCAGGGCGTGATCGCCTGGAATCTGCTCGACGGCGGGCTCGCCACGATCGGGGCGAAGACGGTGATCCTGGCGACTGGCGGCGCGGGTCGGCTCTACACCGGCACGACGAACGCGTACGCCTGCACCGGCGACGGGATGGCGCAGGCGCTGCGGCTCGGAGTCGCGCTCGAGGACATGGAGATGATGCAGTTCCACCCGACGACCCTCGCGCCGACGGGCGTGCTCATCACCGAGGGCTGTCGCGGCGAGGGCGCCTACCTGCTGAACTCGGAGGGCGAGCGCTTCCTCAAGCGCTACGCGCCGAACGCGATGGAGCTCGCCTCGCGCGACGTCATCTCGCGAGCCGAGCAGACCGAGATCGACGAGGGCCGCGGCGTCGACGGGAACGTCCTGCTCGACCTGCGCCATCTCGGGGCGGAGAAGATCCTCGAGCGGCTGCACGGCACGCGCGAGCTGTCGATGGTCTTCGCCGGCGTCGACCCGATCCACGAGCCGATCCCGGTGCGGCCGGGCGCGCACTACCACATGGGCGGCGTCGACACCGACGTCTGGGGCCGCACCACGCTGGAAGGCCTGTATGCAGCCGGCGAGTGCGCGTGCGTCTCGGTCCACGGCGCGAACCGGCTCGGCGGTAACGCACTGATGGAGACGATCACCTTCGGCAAGCGCGCCGGCGCCCACGCGGCGGACTGGGCACTGACCCACACCACCGTCGAGGTTCCGCAGAGCGCCGAGGCCGACGCGCAGCGTGAAATCGAGGAGCTGCTCGAGCGCACCGACGGCGAGCGGCCGTGGTCAATTCGCAACGAGCTGGCCGAGACGATGCACGAGAATTTCGGCGTCTTCCGGCGCGAGGAGCAGATGCGCAAGCAGGAGGGAATCGTCGACGGCCTCCGCGAGCGCTACGAGCAGGTAGTCGTCGAGGACAAGGGCGACGTCTTCAACAACGACCTGACGCAGGCGCTCGAGCTCGGCTTCCTGCTCGACCTCGCCTCCTGCATGGTCGTCGCAGGGATCGAGCGCAAGGAGAGCCGCGGCGCCCATGCGCGGCCGCACGACTTCCCCGAGCGCGACGACGAGAACTTCATGCGCCACACGATCGTGACGATGGAGCACGGTGCCCCGAGGCTCGGCTGGAAGCCGGTCACGAGCACGAAGTGGCAGCCGATGGAGCGCACGTACTGATGCGCCGGCTCGCGCTGGCCGGAACGGTCGCGCTCGTCGCGACCGGCTGTGGCGGTGGCGGCGGGTCGTCCGCCTCCCCGGACGACATTGCAGACGCGGCCTCGAAGACCGCAAAGGCGGGCAGCCTCGAAGCCGACTTCGCGGTCTCGGCCCAGGGCCTCTCCGGGCGCGGCAGCGGCATCTTCAACAGCAAGGACCGCACGGGCCAGCTGAAGATGACGCTGGACGCGCGCGGACGGCAGATCCCGGTCGACACGGTGGTGGCGGGCGACGTGGTCTACCTCCGCTCGCCGGCCTTCGCGCAGGCAACCACCCAGGACAAGCAGTGGATCAAGCTCGACCTGGCCGCGCTCGGGAGCCGGCAGGGGAACACCGACCTGAGCGGGTTCCTCGATGCCAGCCCGACACCCACCAACGCGCTCGCCTACCTGCAGGGCTCCTCGCAGGTCGACAAGGTCGGCTCGGAGTCCATCGGCGGCGTGGACACGACCCACTACGCCGTCTCCGCGAACCTCGACCAGGCCGCCCAGCACTCGAGCGGCGCCACGCGGGACGCTGTTCAGGGCGTGATCTCGCAGAGCGGCGTGAAGAAGCTTCCCCTCGACGTCTGGCTCGACGCGAACGGCTACATTCGCAAGGTGAGCTACGACGAGCACGCGGGCCGGCGGCAGGCGGCCAAGGTCACGATGGAGCTGCACGACTTCGGCTCTCCCGTCGAGATCACCGCCCCGCCGAGCGACTCGGTCGTCGACCTCACCAGGATGGTCGGCTAAGTGAGCACCCCGGCAATGACCGCGTGTCTCTCGCCCGCCATCACGCGGCCCCGGATCTCACCCTCGCCCTTGCCCAGGCAACCAGCCTGGGCCGCGGGCGAGTGCGACCTCCGGCTTGGTGCTAGCGACCGAGAGCCGACGCATCATCACCGAGGTACTCACTAATGGACGTCGCCCTCAAGATCTGGCGCTACAACCCGCAAGCCGGCGAGCGCGAGCTGCGCGAGTACCAGGTGGACGCGCCGGAGTGGGCCTGCCTACTCGACGTGCTCGACCTGATCAAGGACAAGCACGACGGCTCACTCGCCTACCGCAAGAGCTGCCGGATGATGATCTGCGGTTCCTGCGGCATGCGCATGGACGGGCGCGCGGTGCTCGCCTGCAAGGAGCGGATGAAGCCGATCGTCGACGCCGGGCACGTGCCGGTGATCGCGCCGATGGGGAACATGCCGGTGCTGAAGGACCTGGTCGTCGACATGGCGCCCTTCTGGAACAAGATCCGCTCGGTCAAGCCCTGGCTCGACTCGGGGTACGACGAGGTCGCGGAGAAGGAGCGCATCGTCTCGCAGCAGCAGATGAACGCGATCCACAAGGAGGCGCTCTGCATCATGTGCGGCTGCTGCGTCTCGGAGTGCAACTCGATGGAGTCGGACCCGGAGTTCATGGGGCCGGCGGCGCTCGCGAAGGGGTTCCGCTTCGTCGGCGACGTCCGCGACCAAGCTGACGTTGCGCGCTTGAACGAGTACAACCAGGAGCATGGGATCTGGGACTGCACGCGCTGCTACTTCTGCAATGAGCGCTGCCCCAAGGGCGTCGACCCGCGCGACGCGATCGCCAAGCTCGGCGCCGAGTCGATCAAGCAGAAGGTCGACCACGACATGGGTGCCAAGCACGCGAAGTGGTTCGTCAAGTCCGCCGAGACGACCGGCTGGCTGCGCGAGACCGAGCTCGTGCCGAAGACGCAGGGCGTCGTCTCCGCGGTCAAGGAGATCGGCTTCGCCCTGAACCTCGCGCGAAAAGGCAAGGTGCCGCCGCCGTTCCCGCCGCACGTGGCCAAGGACGTCAAGGAGGCCCGGGCGCTGCACGACCTCGTGCGTCAGCAGGGACGCGAGGGCGCGGCCGGCATCGTCCAGGGCGAGAAGGGGCTCGCGATGATCGAGCACGTCCTCGAGGCCGATCCCGATCACGCGGCGGCCAGCCGGATCGATCCCCAGGAGTCAGGAGGTAAGAGTGGCGGCGACTGAGCCGAAGCGCGTCGCGTACTACAAGGGCTGCCTCGCCTCGCTCTCTGCGAAGGAGCTCGACACCTCGACGCAGGCACTCGCCCCGAAGCTCGGGCTGGAGCTGGAGGAGCTGGAGTCGGTCACCTGCTGCGGCGCCGGAGACATCCACGAGGCCGAGCCCGACTACTACCTGCACCTGAACGCACGCATTCTCGCCTACGCCGAGCAGACCGGCAGCGACACACTGATGACGATCTGCAACGTCTGCACGCTGAACCTGCGGCAGGCGAACTGGCAGCTGAAGAACGACGACGAGCTCCGCGCGCGGGTGAGCGCGAACCTCGAGACCGTCGGCGCGCCCCCATACGAGGGAACCGTCGAGGTCAAGCACCTGCTCTGGCTGATCGCCGAGGGCGACGGCTACGAGCAGCTCAAGGGTGTCGCGCACAAGGGACTCAAGGGCCTCAAGATCGCGCCCTTCTACGGTTGCCAGATCCTGCGGCCTTCGAAGATCCTCGGCTTCGAGGATCCCGACCGGCCGTGGTCGCTCGAGGCGATCATCGAGGCCTGCGGCGGCGAGCCGGTCGACTACCCGGCCAAGATCAAGTGCTGCGGCTTCCCGATCATCCAGGCCCGCGAGGAGACCGCGCTCGGCGAGCTGATCCAGCCGATCGAGCAGGCCAGCGAGGCCGGCGCCGATGCGATCGTCACGCCCTGCCCGCTCTGCCACCTCTCGCTCGACGCGTGGCAGTCGAAGCTGAAGAAGGCGACCGGCAAGGACTTCGCGATGCCGATCCTGCACCTCTCGCAGCTGATCGGGGTCGCGGCCGGGCTCGAGGAGTCCGAGCTGAAGTTCAAGCGACACGTGGTCTCGGTCGACCCGGTCGTCGAGAAGCTCGAAGCCTAGGCACCGACTTGCGGTGCCGGTCCAAGAGCCGTGCGAGCTTCGCTCGTGCGGCGTCCTAATCTGGTCAAGCTCGGCGGCGCCGCCGCCGCGGCCGGGCTCGCGTGGGGGCATTTCGAGGCCGGCTGGGTCAAGCTCGAGACATTGCCCTGTCCGCTGCCGGGCCTACCGCCGGAGCTGGACGGCCTCCGGATCGCGCACCTCTCGGACTTCCACCTGGGCGTGCCGTCGCGCGGGACGGCGGCGGTCGAGCGCGCGGTCGAATGGGTCGAGCAGCGGCAACCCGACCTGACGCTGATCAGCGGCGACCTGCTCTCACGCCGGAGCGGTGAGCCGCAGCTGCGGGCGTTGCTCGCGCGACTCCCGCGCTGCTTCGCGGTGCTCGGCAACCACGACTTCGCCTCGAGCCGCGATCCGTTCTCGCACCCCGCGGCCGTGGCCGACCTCGAGCCGGCCACGCTGCTCGCCGACGACGCGCGCACGATCGAGCTCCACGGGCGCCGCGTTCAGATCGCCGGCGTCGATCCGCGCACCTTTCGACGGCGCCTCACGCAGCCGGAGCGGCTGGTGGACGAGAGCGCCGACCTGCGGATCCTGCTCTGCCACTTCCCCGACGTGATCGACCGCCTGCCGGAGGGCGCGTTCCAGCTCGTGCTCGCGGGCCACCTGCACGCGGGCCAGATCTGCCTGCCCTGGCCGGGCGGGCGCCTGCGGCTGGCGCACATCCGGTGGAGCTACATCCGCGGCCTCTACCGCCGGCCTGCCGGGACGCTGCACCTCTCGGCCGGCCTCGGGACGACGTTTGTCCCCTTTCGCTTCCTCGCGCGGCCTGAGGCGACGGAGCTGATCCTAGAATCAAGCTGATGGAAGGCACCGCGAGCGTCGCCGGCGACGTCCTGGCCAGCTACGCGGCCGACGCGGCCCGCGAGGTGGAAGGCGTCGCCGGGTTGGTCGAGGGCAGGCTGCCCCGGCAGAGCGCGGTGCGGGTCACCGTGGAGGATGGGGTCACGGTCGAGCTGCATCTCGAGCTCGCAGCGGGAGCGGCGGCCCAGGAGGTCGGCGCCGAGGTTCAGCGCCGTGTGGCCGACTACCTTGAGCGGATGGCCGGCGCGCGACCCAGCGTGGTGGACGTGGTCGTCGACGAGGTCGCCTCGTGAGCATCCGCATCGGCGGCCTGACCGGTGCGACCCTCGAGCACGCGCCGACGGTCTGCCACACCTGCATGTGGTGGCAGTCGCGCACCGGCGGCCGCGAGCGCGACAAGCGCCGCTGGATCGAGAAGGCCGAGACCGAGTTCGGCGCCTGGGGAACGATCTACTACGACGACGACGGCCGAGCGCTCGGCTCGATGCAGTACGGCCCGGCGCGCCTCTTCCCGCGCGCCGCGGAGCTGCCGGCAGGCCCGCCGTCCGACGACGCTGTCCTCGTCACCTGCGCCTACCTCGTCGACCGGTCGAGCCCGTGGGTGCTGCAGTCGCTCTTTCTCGCGGCGATCGGCGAGGCGAAGGACAAGGGCGCCGCCGCGCTGGAGACGTTTGCCTACCGCTACCCGGAGGGCGAGTCCGAGTACGAGCGCTTCCTCGTCCACCGCACCGTCTTCCCGCACGACTTCCTGGCCGACTTCGGCTTCCGGCCGATCCGCTCCTCGGGGCCAGTCGACCTGGCTCGGCTGGAGCTCGGCGGGCTCGTACCGGTGCTCGAGGGCAAGCGCGCAAAGGTGCTGCGCGCCTTGCGGGAAACCTTCCTGCCCGAGCCGCTCCCGGCACCGAAGCCTCCCGGCTGAGCCGTTTCCCGCTCTCGCGTCCGGTTCTTTCGGCTAGGCCGCTCTAACTCTTGGGGTGGTCAAAAAGGGGGAGCCGACGTGGTACGAAGTGACCATGCGGTTGAGCCCGCGCTACCGGACCGTGCTCGCGGCCGACCTGGCCGGCGGGTTGACCACGCTCGTGGTGGTGCTCCCGTTCGTCCATTTCGCCTACAAGAGCGCGCCTCTCCACGCCACGATCGAGACTGCCTGCGGCCTGATCGCGCTGCTCGTCGCTTTCCTCATGCTCGGCAGGTACCACCGGACGGCACGGAGCGACGACCTGGCGATCGCGCTCGCGCTGGGACTCTTCGCCTGCGCGAACTTCGTCTTCACGGCGATGCCGTGGGCGCTCCTGAGCAAGGAGTCGATGCGCTTCTCCACGTGGGTGTCGCTGATCCTGGCCGTCGCGGGCGGCGCGGTGTTCGCCGCTGCCTCCTGGCTCCCGAGCCGGCGTCTCGATCGTCCTCGCCGCTCGCTGCACATCGCCGCGGCCGTGGCGATTGTGGGGACCGCCGTCGTCGTGGTGGTGGTCGCCATTGTCCACTCGCGCCTCCCGCTCGGGTTCGATCCGCAGATGGCCGCGCCACCACACAGGATCACGACCCCGGTCGGGGCACAGCCGCTCGTGACGATGCAGTTCCTGGCGGCGGCACTGTTCATGTTCGCCGCCCTGGGCTTCACGCGGCGAGGCGAGCGCACCGGCGACGATCTGATGACGTGGTTCGCGGCCAGCGCGGCCCTGGCGTCCTTCGCGCGCGTGAACTATGGGCTCTTCCCGTCGCTCTACACGCAGTGGGTCTATGTCGGGGACGCGCTTCGGCTGGCGTCGTACCTGTTGCTCCTGATCGGAGCGGCGCGAGAGATTCAGGCGTACCAGCTGCGCCTGGCGGAGGCGGCGGCCGCAGAGGAGCGGCGCCGAATCGCCCGCGAGCTCCACGACGGGCTCGCGCAGGAGCTCGCCTTCGTGGCGGCCCAGGGTCGTGCCCTCAGCCGCAGCCCGGACGCGATCGACGTCAAGTACCTCGCCAACGCGGCAGAGCGGGCGCTCGACGAGTCCCGCCGGGCGATCGCACTGCTCACGCACTCGCCGGATGAGCGGTTCGACCTCGCGCTCGTGCAGACCGTCGAGGAGCTGGTCAACCGCGCGGGCCGGCGCGCGCGCTTCGACGTCGAAGAGGGGGTCGAGGTACCGGCGAAGACGCGCGAGGCGCTCTTGCGGATCGTCCGCGAGGCGGTCACCAATGCCAGCCGCCACGGGCAGGCGGAAACGATCGAGGTGACGCTCGAGAACGGCGACGGCATCCGGCTCCTCGTGGCGGACGACGGCATCGGGTTCGACCCAGCCGAGCTCGATGGCGGAGGCTTCGGGCTCTCCACCATGCGCGCCCGCACCCACGATCTCGGGGGCGAGCTCACGATCACGCCTCGACCCGAGGGCGGGACGGAGGTCGAGGTCGTGATTCCGTGAGCGAGCCGCTGCGGGTCGTGATCGCCGACGACCATCACCTCACGCGCGTGGGCGTGCGTCTCGCGCTCGAGCGTGGGGGCTTCGTGGTCTGTGCCGAGGCCGAAGATGCAGCCTCAGCCGTTGCAGCGGCCGAGCGCGAGCAGCCGGACATCTGCCTGCTCGACATCCAGATGCCCGGCAGCGGTATTCATGCGGCCGAGGCGATCGCTCAACTGGTGCCCGACGCGGCGGTCGTGATGCTGACGGTCTCGCGCAGCGACCGCGATCTCTTCGACGCCCTCCGCGCCGGCGCCTTCGGCTACCTGCTGAAGGACATGGATCCGGAGCGCCTACCGCTGGCGTTGCACGGGGTGCTCGAGGGCGAGGCCGCCCTCCCGCGGCACCTCGTAGCGCTGGTGATCGAAGAGTTCCGCGAGCGCGGCCGGCGGCGTCCGCTGCTGAAGAAGCGGGGCGTCGTACTGACCAACCGGGAGTGGGAGGTCCTGGAGCTGATGAGCCAGGGCCTAACGACCTTCGAGATCGCCGACCGCCTCTTTGTCGAGCCGGTGACGGTCCGAACGCACGTGAGTGCAATTCTCAAGAAACTCCACGTTTCCAGCAGGAAAGAAGCGCTGCAACTGATCGAGCGCTGAGCCGCGCCGGCCGGTGACGCGTTGAGGAATCTCAACGCGCCTCTGTAGAGCCAGCGCACCCACCGCGGTACGGTGTCAGCACTGTGGTGATGCTTCCGCTGGAGCGCGAACTAGACTTGGCCGTCGACGCCCATTCGTATCGGCACGGCCCGCTTGCCGGTCAAGGGCACGAGACACTACGCGTGCTCGTCGGAATCGAGCATCCGGCAGAGACGATGGGCGCGCGCCTCGCGCTCGAGCGCGACGGCTTCGAGGTATGCGCCGAGGTCGACAGCGCGGACGACGCGATTGAGGCGGCCGGGCGTGAGAGCCCTGACGTGTGCCTGATCGACGTCAACATCGTCGGCGGCGGAATCCGTGCTGCGGAGGAGATCGCTCGGCGAGTCCCGGGGACGGCAATCGCCGTTTTCACCCAGTCTGAAAGCTCTTCCGACTTCCTCGCCGCCATCAGAGCGGGTGCAAGGGGGTACCTGCTGATCGACGCCGATGCGGAGCGGCTGCCGCATGCGCTCCGTGCTCTCGTGAACGGCGAGGCGGCACTGCCGAGGCACCTCGTCCCGTTGCTCATCGAGGAGTACCGCAAGCTCGGCGGCTACCGGTCGATCCTCACTCGCCGCGGCGGCGAGCTCACGAACCGCGAGGTCGAGGTGCTCGGGCTGATGGCAGAGTCGCTTACGACGCAGGAGATTGCCGAGCGCCTCTCCGTCGAGCCCGTGACGGTCCGCACGCACGTGAGCGGGATCCTGAAGAAGCTCCAGGTGTCGAGCCGTAGCGACGCGCTGAAACTGCTCCGTCACTAGAAACGCGCGCGGCCCGCATGCATTGCGCCGTTGAGAAAGTTCAACGTGTCTCTGGGCCGGTCGGCCCATTGCAGTTGCCTCGGCAGTAGTCGACGCTAGTGCCACCCACGTACTGCGGACAGGTCGTGAGGCCGAAAGGCTGTCACGGCACAAGGGAGAGCACGACCACGTGGGGACCGACTTTCACGGCGAAACCGTTCGCGGTCGCCGTCATGCATGCGAACACCAGAACCCTCGGCCATCGCCGGGGATGGGAGGATGGAGATGAGAGGTACTGCGGCAAGAACGACGTCGACCACAAAGGGTCGGCGTAAGCGAAAAGCACGAACGCGGTTTGCACTGAGCCTCACCATGGCGCTGGCGCTTGTCGGCGCCGTGTTCATGTTCGCCGGCTCCGGAGGCGCTGCGGCGGCCAGCTCGCCGTCGCCTACGGGCGCGACGATTACGAGCAATCAGGCGGACTATCCGCCGGGCTCCAACGTCACCCTCACGGGTGCAGGCTGGGGCATCGGCGAGTCGGTCCAGATCCACGTCAACGACGACGCGAATCAGGTCTGGCAGTACGACGGCAGCGCCTTTGCAGGCCTCGACGGCTCGTTCACGCACGGCTTCCAACTCCCGAACGTGTTCGTCGCGAACTACAGCGTCACCGCGACCGGCACGACGTCCGGAACGGCGACGACGACGTTCACGGACGCGAACGCGTCGGCGAACCTCGACCAGTGCGCCAACGGCCGATCCCCGTCGCCGAGTTCTGATGGCTGCGATTCGGACGCCAACCAGTGGGTGAACGGAGCCATCAACGGGAGCAAGGCCAACTACTTCGAAGGCGACTCGCTGCCCTATCGCATGGCCTTTGACAATCTCTCGACGTTGGGCCTCCATCACGTGACAATCGAGTGGGACACGACGAAGGGCGGCAAGCACGCCCTCGACTACATCACGACGTACAACAACACAGTCACGACGGCGAACCCTTGCCTCGGCATCGCGAGCTGTAACTCGGCGTCGGGCAACCCCTTTGCCATTCCGATGGATCCGCAGGTCGACAATGGGTCCGGCTCGCCGATCTCGCAGGCCGCCGGGAACTTGACGCTTTTCGGCGGCACGATCGCCACCGTCTCGTGTGGTGGCCCGGGCGGCTTGGGCTGTGCCGCGGGAAGCCCCTACTACTACAAGAATGGCACAGGCTTTTCGGGTGACCAGTCGGCGCGGATCACGATCAACTTCACCGCGAGCGTCGTGGATCCGGTCCTCGCGTGGGCGGGACACATCGCGTCGCACAAGGACTGGGGCACGGGGAATGCCGCGGCGAACATCACCGGAGACCCGTTCCACACGCGCCTTATCGACCTCGATGGCTCGGGCGGCAATCAGGACCGCGCGCTCTCGTCGGACGCGGTGACGTTCCCGGCTGAGATCCACATCATTAAGCACGCGAACGTTCCGTCGACGACCGCGTTCGGCTTCACGGCGTCGCCGACGCCGTTGGCCAACTTCTCTCTGACCGACGACAGCGCGTCGACCGATCCTCATCAGGACTACACGCTGAGCGACCCGGCCAACTTCAAGACGTACACCGTGTCGGAGGACGATCCGTTGCCTACCTACGCGCTCACCGGCCTTGCTTGCACCGACGTGGGCGTAGACAACTCGTCGACGAGTCTCGCTACGCGGACGGCCACGTTGAAGGTGGACGAAGGCGACGTCATCACCTGCACCTTCACGAACACACAGCAGAACGGGACGCTGATCGTCAAGAAGGTTGTCGTCAACGACCATGGCGGAACGAACACGGCAGGCAACTTCAACTTCTCAGTGAGCGGGCCTACGGCATCGAGCGGTACCGCGTTCAACGAGACGGCCGACAACGACAGCAACGCACTCACGGGACAGAACACGCTCTCTGTGAGTCAGGGCACCTACACCGTGACGGAGGACGGCACGCCCATCGCCGGTTACTCCACGACGTACTCGTCCGACTGCACCAGTGTTGTCGTCGCGGCTGGTCAGACGAAGACCTGTACGGTCACGAACACTGACCAGGCACCGAGCCTGACCCTGAACAAGATCGTCGTGAACGACAACGGCGGCAGCAGGGCGGAGTCGGAGTGGACGCTGACCGCCAACGGCGGCACCGCGGGCACGCTGTCTGGTGCCGGTGCAGCCGGCAGCAGCGACGTCGTCAGCGGCACCGGCTTTAAGGCCGGCAGCTACAACCTCTCCGAGAGCGGGCCGACCGATTACACGGCCAGCTCGTGGAGCTGCTCGAAGAACGGCGGCGCCTACGCCGCTGCGACCTCGATCACGCTCGGCCTCGGTGACACCGGCGTCTGCAAGATCACCAACGACGACCAGGCACCGAGCCTGACCCTGAACAAGATCGTCGTGAACGACAACGGCGGCAGCAGGGCGGAGTCGGAGTGGACGCTGACCGCCAACGGCGGCACCGCGGGCACGCTGTCTGGTGCCGGTGCAGCCGGCAGCAGCGACGTCGTCAGCGGCACCGGCTTTAAGGCCGGCAGCTACAACCTCTCCGAGAGCGGGCCGACCGATTACACGGCCAGCTCGTGGAGCTGCTCGAAGAACGGCGGCGCCTACGCCGCTGCGACCTCGATCACGCTCGGCCTCGGTGACACCGGCGTCTGCAAGATCACCAACGACGACCAGGCACCGAGCCTGACCCTGAACAAGATCGTCGTGAACGACAACGGCGGCAGCAGGGCGGAGTCGGAGTGGACGCTGACCGCCAACGGCGGCACCGCGGGCACGCTGTCTGGTGCCGGTGCAGCCGGCAGCAGCGACGTCGTCAGCGGCACCGGCTTTAAGGCCGGCAGCTACAACCTCTCCGAGAGCGGGCCGACCGATTACACGGCCAGCTCGTGGAGCTGCTCGAAGAACGGCGGCGCCTACGCCGCTGCGACCTCGATCACGCTCGGCCTCGGTGACACCGGCGTCTGCAAGATCACCAACGACGACCAGGCACCGAGCCTGACCCTGAACAAGATCGTCGTGAACGACAACGGCGGCAGCAGGGCGGAGTCGGAGTGGACGCTGACCGCCAACGGCGGCACCGCGGGCACGCTGTCTGGTGCCGGTGCAGCCGGCAGCAGCGACGTCGTCAGCGGCACCGGCTTTAAGGCCGGCAGCTACAACCTCTCCGAGAGCGGGCCGACCGATTACACGGCCAGCTCGTGGAGCTGCTCGAAGAACGGCGGCGCCTACGCCGCTGCGACCTCGATCACGCTCGGCCTCGGTGACACCGGCGTCTGCAAGATCACCAACGACGACCAGGCACCGAGCCTGACCCTGAACAAGATCGTCGTGAACGACAACGGCGGCAGCAGGGCGGA
Source organism: uncultured Actinomycetes bacterium (assembly GCA_963763475.1). Classification (GTDB taxonomy): domain Bacteria; phylum Actinomycetota; class Thermoleophilia; order Gaiellales; family Gaiellaceae; genus AC-32. Next base: position 187,383 of record CAVXOR010000003.1, read on the forward strand.
GTCGGAGTGGACGCTGACCGCCAACGGCGGCACCGCGGGCACGCTGTCTGGTGCCGGTGCAGCCGGCAGCAGCGACGTCGTCAGCGGCACCGGCTTTAAGGCCGGCAGCTACAACCTCTCCGAGAGCGGGCCGACCGATTACACGGCCAGCTCGTGGAGCTGCTCGAAGAACGGCGGCGCCTACGCCGCTGCGACCTCGATCACGCTCGGCCTCGGTGACACCGGCGTCTGCAAGATCACCAACGACGACCAGGCACCGAGCCTGACCCTGAACAAGATCGTCGTGAACGACAACGGCGGCAGCAGGGCGGAGTCGGAGTGGACGCTGACCGCCAACGGCGGCACCGCGGGCACGCTGTCTGGTGCCGGTGCAGCCGGCAGCAGCGACGTCGTCAGCGGCACCGGCTTTAAGGCCGGCAGCTACAACCTCTCCGAGAGCGGGCCGACCGATTACACGGCCAGCTCGTGGAGCTGCTCGAAGAACGGCGGCGCCTACGCCGCTGCGACCTCGATCACGCTCGGCCTCGGTGACACCGGCGTCTGCAAGATCACCAACGACGACAAGCCCGGGACGATCGTGATCGTCAAGCACGCGACTCCTGCTCAGGGCGTCTTCTCGTTCGACACGACCGGTACCACGAGCGGTCATGGGACGAGCTGGCCAAGCGGCGTGGCTGCCTTCACGCTCACTGGCTCGACTGCGAGTAACGGGAACACGCGGTCATTCACCGTCGACGCGGGCACGTACACCGTCAAGGAGCAGACGCAGCTGGGCTGGACGCTCACCGGAATTGGCGGATCGACCGATCCGCTCACGTCCGTACGACTGCGTGGTCACCGGCAGCGGCGGCAGCACGGGCGTTGGCGGATCGCAACAGCCCACGCCGTCTCGATCACGGATTCTCGATCGCGCTCAAGAACGGCGACACCGTCACCTGTACGTTCGAGAACACCGGCAACGGGGCGACGCGGACGCAGGGCTTCTGGGCTACGCATCAGCAGCTTGCGAGGATCGCGTGGATCGGCGGGACCGAGTACGGCCACATCTTCCCGGGCGTGGCGGCCACTGACCGGCATCGGTGACAAGACGTTCTGCAGCGACACGGTGACGAACGACCTGTCCGGAACCGGCAGGCCGGATCCGGGAATCGGCGCTGATGGGCGGCTTCTGGATCGGACATCTCGAAGACGTCGACGGCGTCAAGACGCGGTTCGCTCGACCGACAGGGGCAGGATGCAGCTCGTCCAGCAGCTACTCGCCGCCGAGCTGAACGCCTCGGCGTTCGGAAGCATCCCCGCCGGCGGCAGCGTTCCAAGTTCGCCGCCTGGGAGACCGCGTACTGCAGCGGCAACGCGAACACGGTCAGACCGCGCAGCAGGAGGCGGCCTCGTTCAACAGCCAGGGCGACAACAGCACGTTCACGCCCGGGACGTCGGCCGACAGCAAGATCGCTCGGGCGATCGCGAACTTGATCCCGTACTGGAACACGCTGATCCCTAGGGCGGATCAGATCGCGTTACGAAAGGGCCCGGATCTCGCAGATCCGGGCCCTTTCAGTCTCAACGAGTCGCCTGGGGGCGAGGATGATCAGCCCTGTGCGAGCCAGTCGCCTGTGCTGGCGAGGACGCGGATCGGATTCCTTACCGCCCTTCCAGCCGTAGGCGTCGAGCTCGGCGCGGCAGGTGGCGGAGCCGCCGCCGCGCTGGGTCCAGATCGACGAGTACGCCACCGAGCGGTGAACGTCGCAGCTCGGCTTGTTCGAGTCCAGCTGTAGACGAGGTCGGGCCCGAGCATGTTCGTATCGACCGTCCCGTCGCCGTTCACGTCCTGGTAGCAGGAGACGACGACCGTCGGGTACTCCCAGCCGGCGAGCGCCGGGACAGTGGTCGCGAACGTGAGCCTGTCGCCGAGCTTCGGCGTGGGCTTCACAGTCGCAGCTGCCATGGACGTGCCGTCCACCGTCGCGATCGTGATGCTCGGCGGCAAACTGCCCGCTCCGCTGCCTCCCTTGCCTGCAACGGCAGGGGTGACTCCGGTGATGAGCCCGGCAGCGATCATCCACGTAACCAACGTGCGGCGTGACATGCGGTTCTCCCTTCTACGACCCCGTTCTGGGATACCGCGGGGAGATCGTCCGGCTAGTGCATCGCAGGCATCCCCCAGAAGGGTGGGGGCGGTGCCGCGGCGGCGTGTTTACGCTGCTCGTGCGGGTTTACAGGTCACCGACGGTTCTCTCGTGCTCGCGCGGCTATCCCTCGAACGAGTGCCTAGTACGGCACGCCGTACGCGATAGCAGTAGCGGCGCGCAGAGCCGACTGCATCGTCACCAAGAGTCGGACGGGCTGGCCGATCGCGAGCTTCAGCTTCGGCATCAGCGTCTCGTCCGTTGGATCGGCGACCGCCACGGAGACGGTTCCGTCGGAATGGATCCGGATCGGAATCGCACGGAACTCCTGCGACTGCGCGGCTGTCAGCAGCTGCGCGGCGTGGTGGTCGACTGAGACGACGCCGATGTCCACGAACTCCACGCCGGCTTGCTCAGCCAAAACGCGCGCGATGTCGTCCTCGAAGCAGATGCGCAGGCGAACGAGCGCCTCGCCCAACAGCTCGCCGTGCTCCTTCTCCTCGAGTGCTCGGTCGAGCTCTTCGTTCTTGACCAGGCCCTTGCGGAGGAGCAGGGCGCCCAGGTGCGAGCGGGGCTCGTTGTCGAAGAAGCTGTGGTCCAGTCGTGCCAGCCGCATGTGCCCGGTTATCGGGATTTTCGGCGCCCGGCTTGAGGATTCGAGCGGAGTCCTGCCTATCGCGCCGCGGCCGGCTGCTGCGCGAGCACGAGCTCGGCGATCTCGATCCCGTTCAGCGCTGCGCCCTTGCGCAGGTTGTCGCAGGCGATGAAGAGGGCCAGGCCGTTCTCGGCGGCCGGGTCGCGCCGGATTCGCCCGACCAGCGCCTCGTCCCCGCCGGCCGCCTGGCCGGGGGTGGGGAAGTCCTCGACCCGGACGGCGGGCGCGGCCGCCAGTAGCTCTCGCGCGCGCGAGGGGGCGAGCGGCTCCTCCGTTTCCAGCCAGACTGACTCGGCGTGTCCGACCGGCACGGGCACTCGGACGCAGCTCGCGCTGACCGGCAACTCGGGCAGCTCGAGGATCTTGCGCGTCTCCTCGCGCAGCTTGACCTCCTCGTCGAACTCCTCGCCGTCGAAGTCCCAGTCGGTCGAGAGGTCGTGCTCGGCCTGCGGCTCGTCGAGCAGCTGCTGCAGCCGCTGCGCGCCCTTGCCGGAGGCCGATTGGTAGGTCGCGACGCGCACCGCGCGCAGGCCCACCGCGTCGTACAGCGGCTTCAGCACGAGCGTCAGCGGGATCGTGCAGCAGTTCGGGTTGGCGACGATCCCGTCGTGCTCGAGCGCGCGCTCGCCGTTCACCTCGGGCACCACGAGCGGCACGCCGTTCTGCAAGCGGAACGCCTCCGACTTGTCGACACAGACCGCGCCGCCGCGCACCGCGTGCGGGACGAGCCCGCGGCTCGCGCTCGAGCCGACCGAGAAGAGGCAGAGGTCGAGGTCGCCTGCGACGAGCGCCTCGGGCGTGGCCTCCTCGACCACACGGCCGTCGAGCTGGCTTCCGGCCGAGCGCGCCGAGGCGAACAGACGGACGTCCTCGAAGCCGCGCTCTCGGAGCAACTCGACCACGACACGGCCAACTGCTCCCGTCGCGCCGACGACGCCCACCCTAGGCATGCTGGCGCTCCGCCTCCGGCGCGTCGAGCTCGAACGCCTGATGCAGCACCGCGACGGCCGTGTCGACCTCGTCGGTGCGCACGTGGCAGGCGATCTTGATCGGCGACGTGGTCACCACCTCCGGCTCGATCCCGGCGTCGGCCAGCGTCGCGAACGCCTTCGCCGCCACGCCCGGATGGCTCTTCATCCCCGCGCCGATCACGCTCACCTTGCCGAGGTCGTCGCGCGCGCTCCACTGGACGTCCGAGCCCGTCGAGCACCTCGGAGGCCGCGTCGCGGTCGTCGGCGGGCGCCGAGAAGACGATCTCCGGGCCGGTCTGGACGATCGTGTCGACGTTCACGCTCGCGTCCGCCAGCGCCGCGAACAGCTGCGAGGCGGTCGTGCCCTCGACGCGGTAGAGCGTCTCCTCGCGCGTGTGCGTGACTCCGGAGATGAGCGCCTTCTCGAGCATCCGATCGTCCTCCTCGCGAATCCAGGTGCCGTCCGCCGGCGAGTAGGAGGGGCGGACGTGCAGCTTGACGTGGTGGCTGCGCGCGATCTCGACCGAGCGTACCTGCAGCACCTTCGCGCCCGAGGCGGCCAGCTCGAGCATCTCTTCGAAGCTGACCGCGTGCAGCTTGCGCGCCTCCGGCACGAGCCGCGGGTCGGCGGTGAAGACGCCCTCGACGTCCGTGTAGATCTCGCAGACCTCCGCGCCGAGCGCCGCGGCCAATGCGACCGCGGTCGTGTCGGAGCCGCCCCGCCCGAGCGTGGTGATGTCGAAGTCGGTCGAGACGCCCTGGAAACCGGCAACCAGCACGATCCGGTCTTGGTCGAGCGCCTCGTGAATCCTCCGGGCGCGCACGTCGACGATCTTCGCGCGGCCGTGGACGGTGTCGGTCACGATCCCGGCCTGCGAGCCGGTGAGGCTGATCGCCTCGGCGCCCAGATCGTGGATCGCCATCGCGGCGAGCGCGCACGAGATCCGCTCGCCGACCGAGATCAGCATGTCGAGCTCGCGCGGCTTCGGCCGCGGCGAGACCTCGTAGGCGAGGCGGACGAGGTCGTCGGTCGAGTCGCCCATCGCCGAGAGCACGGCGACGACGCGATTCCCGGCCGCTCGGGCCTCGACCAGGCGGCGCGCGACCTCCTTGATCTTCTGCGGGTCGGCGACCGAGGTGCCGCCGAACTTCATCACGAGCGTGTTCGCGTGCGGCTCGGCGGCCGCGAGCTCGGGCAGCGGCTCGAATTCGGTGGTCGTCACGGCCGGAAGTCTAGGGTCACATCTCCCGGCGGCCCGACAGCGCCCTGCCGAGCGTGACTTCGTCGGCGTACTCGAGGTCGGCCCCCACGGGGAGGCCGCTGGCGAGCCGAGTCACGCGCACGCGGCCGCGGAGGCGGTCGGCCAGGAACGCGGCAGTCGCCTCGCCGGTCATGTTCGGGTTGGTCGCGAGCACGACCTCCTCGACGCCGTTGCGCTCGACGCGGCCGAGCAGCTCGTCGATGCGCAGGTGCTCGGGCTCGACCCCGTCGAGCGGTGAGAGCGAGCCGCCGAGCACGTGGTAGAGGCCGCGGTACTCGTGCGTGCGCTCGACCGAGATCAGGTCGGCGGGCTGCTCGACGACGCAGACGATCGTGTGGTCGCGACGCTCGTCCCGGCAGATCTCACAGACCTCGTCCTCGGTCAGGTTCCCGCACTCGCGGCAGAAGCGGACGCGCTCCTTGACCTCTTCGAGCGCGCGCGCGAGTGCGAGCGCCTCTTCCTTGGGCACGCTCAGCAGATGGAACGCGAGCCGCTGCGCCGTTCGCTGCCCCACGCTGGGCAGGCGGGTCAGCTGGGCGACGAGGTTCTCGACCGACGGGCTGAACATCGGCCCATTGTGCCTAGGCCACTACCCGTCGCCGACGCCGGCGTTCTCGGCCAGACGGCCGAGAGCGACCTCGAGGAGGGAGGCCGCGACCTCCGGCTGCTCGGCCACCAGCGAGCGGAAGCTGGCGCGGTCGAGGGCGAGGCAGCGCAGCTCCGTCTTCGCGCGCACGCGCGCCGTGCGGGTCGCGTCCTCGCTCATCAGCGCGAGCTCGCCGAAGAACTGGCCCGGGCCGAGCTCGATCTCGTCGCGCTTCGTCTCGACGACGGCGGTGCCCTCGGCGATGAAGAACATCCCCGTCCCCGCGGTCCCGGGCTGGACGAGCAGCTGGCCGGCCGGGACCTCGACCTCGTTCACTGCCTCCGCCACGGCGCGCAGCCCGTCGTCGCCGAGCCGTTCGAAGAGCGGCACCCGGCGCAGTGCTTCGACCCGGTCGTCCACTAGAGGCCCGGCAGGCCGAGCCCGTGCAGCCCGCCGAGGGCAGGGCCGAGCTTCGACTCCATCAGGCTCTGCGAGGAGCGCAGCGCCTCGTTGACCGCGGCCAGCACCATGTCCTCGAGCATCTCCGGATCGTCCGGATCGATCGCCTTGGGGTCGATCTTGATCTCCTTGAGCTCGCCGCCGCCGGTCGCCGTGACGGTGACCATTCCGCCGCCAGCGGTCGCCTGGACGGTCTCGTTCTTGAGCTCTTCCTGGGCCTGCTGCATCTGGGCCTGCATCTGCTGGACCTGCTCCATCATCTTGTTGAAGTCCATGTTCATTCGTCATTCACCTCGCGGGCGTCGAAGGTTCCCTTCATCAGCTCGATGATGTCTTCCTCGCTCGCCGGCTCGTCGGGCGCAGGCTCGGCGCCTTCACCACCGTTCTCGCCGACCTCGAACGCGAGCGCGAGGTGGCGGCCCGTGACCTCGTAGAGCGCCTCCGCGAGCAGGGTCGCGTTCTTCGGCTCCTCCGCGAGCTGCCGGTGGAACGAGGCCTCGCGCGGGAACTCGACCGTGAGCGTGTCGTTGGCGAGGCCCTTCGGGTGCGCCTCGCGCAGCACCGAGGCGGTGGGGATCGACTTCTCCTCTACCGCCGGCAGGATCGTCCGCTGCCAGGCCTCCTGGAGCTGCTCCAGGTCGAGCGCCGGGCTCGCGCCGGCCTCCTCGGCGGGAGCTTCGGTGACAGTCACTGTGTCTGTCACTGTGACTGGCACCGGGGCCTGGCCGGAATGGGCACCGCGCTCGAGCTGCTCGAGGCGGTAGGCAACCGACTCACGCGAGAGATCAGCGGCCGGGCGCGTGACCTTGACCAGCGCGAGCTCGAGCGGCAGGCGAGGGTCACCGCCCTGGCGCATGTCCTCGACCGCCACCGCGAGCAGGTCGCAGAGCCGCAGCACCGTCGCCTCGCCGACCTGATTCGCCTGCTCCCGCAGCCGCTCGCGCGTCTCCTGGGTCACCGGCAGCGACTCGGGCACCTCGCCGAGGTGCTGGACGAGCAGCAGGTGGCGCAGGTGCTCGAGCAGGTCGGTCACGAGCCGGCCGAGATCCTGCCCCTGCTCGGAGAGCTCCTCCACGAAGGTGAGCGCGCCGGCGGTGTCGCGGTCGACGATCAGGTCGCAGAGACGGAAGAGCGCCTCCTCCTCGACCGCGCCGAGGAGCTGCAGCACCGACTGCACCGTGATCTGCTTCTCGGTCGCGGCGGCGAGCTGGTCGAGCGTCGAGACGGCGTCGCGGTAGGCCCCGCGCGCCGAGCGCGCGATCAGCGACAGCGCCGCGTCCGGCGCCTCGATCTCCTCGCCCTCGGCCACGCGCCGCAGTACCTGCACCAGCTCGGGCAGCCGGGGCCGCGAGAAGGCGAAGGTCTGGCAGCGCGAGCGGACGGTCGGCAGCATCTTCCCGAGGTCGGTCGTGCAGAAGACGAAGACGAGGTGGGGCGGCGGCTCCTCGATCAGCTTCAGCAGCGCGTTGAAGGCGGCGTCGGTGAGCTGGTGCGCCTCGTCGAGGATGTAGACCTTGTAGCGGCCCTCGACCGGCTGCAGCACGACGCGCTCTCGGATCTCGCGGATGTCGTCGATCCCTCGCTGAGAGGCCGCATCCATCTCGATCACGTCGAGCGAGGTGCCGTCGGCGATCGCGCGGCAGGCATGGCAAATCTTGTCCGGCGTCGGGGTCGGCCCCTGCTCGCAGTTCAGCGCCTTGGCGAGGATGCGGGCGAGCGAGGTCTTCCCCGTGCCGCGCGGGCCCGCGAACAGGTAGGCCTGCCGGATCTGCCCGTGCGCGATCGCGTTCTTCAGCGTCCGGGTCACCGCTTCCTGGCCGACGACCTCGTCGAAGTCCTGTGGGCGGTACTTCCGGTAGAGGGCGGCCACGCGACGACTCTACCGAACCTCAGGCCGGGCACACCGCGCGCCTGAGAGGCATTACTTAGCGCTGCTTCCTTCCGGATCTGACGCGGTTCGCAAGCTCCCACCGCACGGGGCCCGGCCCGAGGGTCGGAAGGCTAGCAGCGGCGATTCTCAACCCCGGTGAGGGGAGGCGCCGGAACGCTCTACCCCCATAGCCGGAGACGCTGGGCAGAGCCGCAGTTGCCTGGGCGCCTAGGCCCCGGCTCATTCAAAGGGATGGTCAGCACCGCAGCACCGACCACCCCGGCATAGTCAAGGCCGCAATCGCTTAGGTCGCGCCCCGCGAACGTGGGGACGCGGCACGACTTTGGCTTAGCGCGGTAGCTCGAAGCAGTCTTCGGCCGGCGACCTCGCCGGCGGCCGAGGCGAACGCCCAGGCGCTGCGCAAACCGTGACGCCTGAATACTTTCAGTCTCCCTCCTTCGCCAGGTACTCCGCGACGGCCAACATCGCCGTCTCGGCGGTCGCCTGGGCGGCTGCGAGGGAGAACTTGAGCACGGCTTCGTCCAGCGCCCCCACCGCGAACACGTCACCAACACCGAGCGGCGTGTCCAACATGTTCTCGTAGAGCTTGGAGGCGCGATTGGCCGTGCGGTCCGCCAACCGCACATAGCTCTCGCGTAACTCGTTGTAGAGCGCGGCCGTCTTGTCAGCCGAACCCTCCATGACAGTCCTCCTTATCGTTTGCGCCGCTAGTGGGGAGCGTTACCGTCTTAGGCCACGCCACCCGCTGAAAAAGCGCTGCTCCTAAAGGGCGACTGAGCTCTACTCGGCGCCTAGTCGCTGCGCCCGCCGTCACGGGCCGACTCATACCGCGCTAGTCGTTGCTGAAGATCCATCACGCGGTCAATGCGATCAATGAGCCACTCGTCTTTGAACTTCCGTGCTTCCAGCTTGTGCACGAGCACTGCTGTGTAGCTCTCCAGCTGCTCCTTCGTTCGGATCCGTCCTTCGATGCGATTCATCAACGGGACATGCAGATACTTGGACTCCTCGAGGCTCTGCATGAGTTGCTCCGTCAGCTGATCCTGCACAACGGTCGCGTCCATAGTGGCGGCCTCCGAGTTTGTTTCCGGGAAGCTGAGGTTCTTCCCTCTCCCTCCCGGCGCCACACACGGCACGCGTGCTCAGGCGTCGCGCCGCTTCGCTCAAGCAGACATTCAGCAGCAAGAACGAGAACTAGTCCTCGCGCTCGCTCTTGCTACGAAAGGCGCTACCAAGCGCCAGTTCCACGGCTTGCTGAGAGCAAGGAAGCCGCTACGCTAGGCCCTCCCGGGCGCGTAGCTCAGCGGGAGAGCGCCCGCTTCACACGCGGGAGGTCGCTGGTTCGATCCCAGCCGCGCCCATCATGAGCCGCCGGGCTGCGCGAGACACGCATGGTTACGCGGGTCAGGCGTGCCAGGAGTGCCGGAAAGGCACGTGCGGTGCCTACCTCGGTGCCTACCTCGAGATTTGCCAGGGCTGCTAACGCCCGGCACCTGAACTAGCCGAGCCGGCGCAGCTCATCCTGCAGCTCCTTGACAATTCCTGTGTTCCTGTGAAGCTTCCACCGTAGGCAGGCGAAACCGGTGGCCACGCCCTTGGCTGCAACTCGGGGGGAGAAAGAGGTTCCCGATGCGCCGATTGCTCGTGTTGCTGAGTTTCGCTGTCCTGCCACTCGCGTTTGTGGCAACGGCAAGCGCGAATGCGCCTGTCAACTTCACAACGACACTCACGGTGGATACGCCCGGCTTCAATTTCTCCTGCGTGCCGTACGGTTACAGCTTCGACACGCTCGCCACGTTCACCGTCACGCGGCACTTCATCCAGTTCTATGACGGCCCGACGTTGGTGAAGGAGATCCGCCATATCGACTTCACCGGCACGCTCTACCGTTCAGACGACCTCTCGAAGACAATCCCGTACGCCGGAAAATGGACGCGGACGATGGATGTGGCGGCGAACACCGTCTCCAACACCGGCCTGTTCCGCTACAGCCATCCGGACGGGAGCGGGATGGTCGCGCTCGACGCGGGGAGAACCGTGCAGGACGGGACGACCTTCGACACCCTGTCCGATACGGGGCCCACGCAGATCGAGTGGCAGATGGGAGTCTGCGCCTACCTCGCGGGCTGAGTAGCCTCGCAGCCGGACCTTCGTAGGATCGATCGAGGTGAGGGGAGGGCGGCCCCAGCCGCCCTCCCGCCCTCATGACGAATGCACATCAAAGTCTCTATCGGAGGGGCGAGACCTCGCCACATGAGGTCGCCCCCTAACCGAGCCGGCGAAGCTCATCCTGCAGCTCGACCAGGGCTTCGGAGACCCAGCGTGTCGGCATCCCGATCTCTCTGGCGATTTCGCGCTCCGAGTAGCCGGCCGAGATCGGGAGTCCAACCGTCCGTAGGAGCGCCTGGCCCCGTTCCGAGAGCCCCGTCCAGGAGATCAGGATTGTCGCCGTCGTCGAGTGAGACGAGCTCGGGTCGTGGACGTTCGTAGATGCGATCGCGGAAGACCCATTTCGTGCGGTAGCGGCTTCGGTGGTAGTCGGCGATGGCGCGGTTACTGCAGGAGAAGAGGAAGGTGGCGAAGCTGCCTCGACCGGGATCGAATTTCTCGGAGAGCTTCCAGGCGAACTCGAGCAGGTAGGTGAGCAGGTCGTCTCGTTCGTCGGGCCTGAGCTCGACTACGACGCGCTACTCGCGAAGAAAATGGAGAAGGCCCGCCGCAGGGGGCGGGCCTTCCTCATCGACACGCGCCTGGAAGGAGCGCGTGTTACTTGATTGTCAGCTTGAGGTGGTTGTCGTCAGCTGCCTGCTTGACCATCGTGATCTTGTAGACGCCCCTCGCCCTGAGCTTCAGTGTCGCGCCGACGTTCTCGTGCTTCGTTCCGCCCGGGCCTTTGATGATCAATGCGGCCTCGTCGAGGTTGAGGAGAGCCACCGGCCCGGTTCGAGTGACCGTCTTGGCGTACTTGCGGTGATTCGGCCCTCCGGCGACGTAGAACCAGTGGCATCCCGGGTCCTTCATCGCGACGGTGAGCTTCGTCGCACCTGTTGCGCCGGTCGGCCCGGCTGCGGCGGATGCCGCGAGCGCCAATCCCGCGATTCCGGTGAGGATGAGTGTGCGCATATGGATTCCCTCCAGCGTGTCGATGGTGTTTCGCTCATCAGACACGCTCATATCGCGCCGCGACTCCGCGCAGACGCGGATAACTGCTCGGAGAACTACGTATTAGGCTCGCACGGTGCCTACCCCCGTGCCACCTCAGCGCCTAGAACCTATCGATTAGCAGGGGTGTTCGATCCCAACCGCGCCCATCGGTGTCACGGAGCCGGCCGCGCCGCCACCTCGTGCACCTTGTCGGCCGCGCCCGCGGTGATCGGGTCGCCGTGGCCGACGCCGACGATCTCCGCCTCGAGCGCCGCCATCCGGGCGAGTGACTGCAGGTGCTGCTCCCAGTTGAGGTTGAACGCCGTCCAGCCGGGGCAGAGCTCGGGCCACGTCGCGACGGCGTCACCCGCGATCAGGAACCGGCGCTCGGGCCAGTGGAAGGCCAGATGGCCCGGGGAGTGACCCCTCGCGTGCAGCACTTGCAGCGGCCCGAACGCGTCGCCTTCGTCCAGCAGCTCGTCGACCGGCACCGGCACGTGCTTCGGCCGGCCGAGGTAGAGGCCGAGCTGGAAGGGGAACAGGCGCAGCGACTGCTTCGGCAGCAGACGGACCGGCTGCGCGCGCCGGTCGCCGGACACGATGTCCGCCTCCCACTCGTGGGCGTACACGGTCGCTCCGCTGGCCCGCTTCAACGCGGCGAGCCCGCCCAGGTGCGAGCGGTGCCCATGCGTGATCGCGATCCGCTTCAGGTCGGTCACCTTGCGACCCAGCCGGGAGATCGCGTCGAGCACGAGCCGCGCGTCGTCCTCGAACAGCGTGTCGACGAGCGACAGCTCGTCGCCGTTCTCGATCAGGAACGCATGGACATGGCCGCCCTTGCCGTGGCCGAGGCTGTGAATCCCCGGCGCCAGCTCCGTCACGGTGTCGCTTCCCCGGCGCGGCGCCAGGGGGCGAACGGGTTCGCGACGCCGTCCAGCGCGGGCTCGAGCTCGGGGAAGTGCCGTAGTAAGAGCGTGCGCATCGAGTTGCTCTCCACCCACTCGATGCCCTCGGCCGTGTAGACCTCCGGCCGGTAGTCGCGCGTGAAGAAGCGGTCTGCCTCGAGTCGGCGCGACGCCATCAGGATGAAGATGCGGAAGGCCGTGTCGCTGAAGCCGAAGCCCTTCGGCTTGCGCTCGGCGTACATGCCCACCATCGTGTCGACCTCTTCGGGGTCGCTGTAGACGCGGCGCAGGTCCTCCGCGTGCTCGGGCGTGTCGGCCATCGCCTCGAAGGTGTCGAACGACTTCAGGTGCAGCAGTCGGCGGAACTCGTTGTAGCGCGGCACGCCTCGCTCGCGGACACGCATGACGTCGATCGAGGCGAGGTCGACCCGGGTGCCGTCGGCGCGCTGGAAGTCCTGCAAAAGGCGCGGGAAGTTGTGCAGCGTGATCGCTCCCGGATGCGAGATCCCGAACGAGTAGAGGAGGTCGGGCGTCGACAGCTCCGCGAACCGGTCGCGCACGTGTTGGACCCCGACCTCGCGCAGCGTCCGTTCCTGCAGGAGCTTGTTGTCGGCCAGGGACCGGAAGCTGTAGTCGTCCGGGATCAGCGGGTGCATCCGGTAGACGCACACGAACTCCTCGGTGAGCGAGTACGGAACGCCGTGCAGTGCCGTCGGCGAGCCCGGGATGCCGCGCACGACCTCGCTCTTCGTGAGCCGGCCGAGCAGCTTGTCGAGCTTCTCGCCCTCGAGGCCCCACCAGTTGGTGCGGAGCGCCTTGACGGTGGTCGGGTGGGCGATGATCGCCGGCGTCCAGTCGGTGGTGTGGATCTTCGCCATCAGCGCCGCCACAACGAGCCGCGCCTTGTCGAAGAGCTCCTCGTCGGAGAGCTCGGGATGTGCGTCGTGCAGGCGGTCGCAGATCGCGTTGTGCTCTCGCATGAAGAGCGAGTGCAGCAGCGCGAGCCCGACCCAGAAGTTGCCGGCGACGCCGGTGAGGTCGACCTGCGACTCGATCTCCTGCGGAATCAGGCCGAACTCGTCGAGCCGAAGCTTCCCGTGCTCGCCCGTGCGCAGGGCCTCCGCGAAGCGAGGGTCGCGCCCGTAGATCTGCGAGCCGTCCCACCAGTGCGTGTCGTCGGTGACGAAGGTCGGCGGCCCTTCGGCGCTCGCGCTCGGGTCGGGGCGGGTGCGGTCGATCCGCATCGGGCGCTCGGGCCACGGGTCGTCGTCGTCCAGCGGCACGACCCACGAGTTCCGCTCGTCGTTCTTGCCGTGACTGAACCAGTCGTGCACCTCGAACTGGATCCAGGCGCCCGCGAGCAGGTTGAGCGTCGTCGCGGGGATGAACTCCTTGCGCGTGAGCAGCTCGCGGCTGACCGTCCGCGGGTTCGGCTCGAGCGGATCCTCTTCGCGCACCGTGTGCTCGAGCGGCACGTTGCGACCGAAGCGGCTGCCGAGGCTGCCCATCAGCGGGTCGTCGAGGTTGTTGTACGTCCCGTCCAGCGTGCGGGCCGTCATGTACCTGGGGTGAGCGTCGACGTCAGGCCGGTCGAGCGGCCCGCGGCCGGTGTCGTAGAGATTTTTCTTCCGCAGCACGTTGCGCAGGCCGATCAGGACGAGCAGCGCCAGCGGCAGCGGCAGCTTGTCCCAGCCGATACGTCGGTCGATCGCCTCTGCGGTGGCGTCGTACAGGCGTGGCATTGCGGTCCCCCTGAAGGGCTGACGGCGGACCGATGTAAGCACCGGCTCCGGAGCGAGTCAATGGGTCGCTTCGAGAGCCATTCAGCTAAGGAGCGGCGTGACCTCGGCGCCGAAGCGGCGCACGAGCTCTTCCAGCTCGGGTGCCTCGTGGCCGAGGTTGACGACGAAGCCGTCGCAGCCCGCCTCGAGGTATTCGCCCAGCCGCTCGGCGATCCATTCGGGCGGCCCCTCGATCGCGTGGCGGCCGCGCTCGTCCTCGCCCGTCTTCGGCTCGTCGGCGAAGTACGTGCTGATGCGGAGCACCGTGCGGCCCTCGAAGCCGCGACCGAGCTCGCGCAGCTCCTCGGGCGAGAGCGCCACCGGGTGCCAGACGCCGGTCTTGGCGGCGCGCCGCAGCGTCGCGCGCGAGACGCCCGCGACCCAGATCTCCGGCCGCCGGACGAGCGCCGGCGCGAGCCAGCCGTCAAGGGACAGGTGCTCGCCCTCGAAGCGCACGCGACCCGGCATCTGCTCGAACGCGGCCGCGGCCAGGTCGAGCCATTCGTCAAGCAGCTTCCCGCGCCGCGCGAACGGCGCGCCGAGCGTCTCGAACTCGCCTTCCATCCAGCCGGCCGCCACCGCCGTGACGACCCGGCCTCCGGAGAGGAAGTCGAGCGTCGTCAGCTGCTTCAGCGCGACGAGCGGGTCACGGGCGGGGACGATCAGCGCCGAGACGCCGAGCTGCAGCCGCTGCGTGCGGCCGGCGAGGAAGCCGAGCGAGACGAGCGCCTCGGCGATCGAGCCGTAGATCGCCGCGTGTTCGTCGGGCACGACGAGGTGGTCGGTCACCCAGCCGGAGTCGAAGCCCGACTCCTCGGCGGCAAGCGCGCACGCCGCAAGCCGCTCCGCCTCGAGGCCGTCGCCGTAGTTCGGGAGGATCAGGCCGAGGTGGAGCGGCATTGCGGCGGAAGCTATCGCCTAGAAGGAGCCCCTGGCGATCAGGACGCCGCGGGCGGTCTTCACCCGGATGATCGTGCCGGCGCCGACTGCGGGCACGGCGCTGTTCCGGCGCTCGATGTGGGCGGCCCCGAGCGCGCCGACCTTGGCGCTGCCGAGCCGGTTCGCGCCGACGTAGAACGTCACGGTCTTGCCGGCGAGCCGGCGGACGTGCTCGACCTGGGCCTCGAGCTCGCGCTCGCCGGGCTTCGCCTTGAAGGTCGCCGAGCCCTTCGCGGCCGGGAACGCCTTCGCGGGCTTGAGCACGATCCGCGTCCCGCCGCCACCGGCTGCCAGCACGGTGGGGACAGACACGGCCAGCACCAGCGCCGCCGCTGCGAGAAACGTGGTGATGCGCTTCATCTCGAACCTCCCTGGGTGGTTTGAACCTCTCGACCAGGAAGCTACGAGGGTGCCCGTCAAGGCCGGGCAAACGCGGGCAAGGCCTTGGCCCGGGTTGGGTTAAACCTTGGTAGGGAGGCCGGGGCCGCGTCGCCGCGACCCCGGCCCCATTTCCCGTTACCTGCGCGCGTAGTAGATGAACTGGAAGAACAGCCCCGGCGTGAAGGTGGACGGATCGCGCATGTCCGTCCACACCGAGTTCGAGTGGCCGTCGGTGCCATAGGCCAGCCCGATGTAGTCGCCGTGGAAGACGGCGCAGAACTCGCACCCCGGGACCTCGGCCTGGAAGAACTCCGACAGCGTCGGGTTCGACGGCGCGGTGCTGACCGTCGCCTTCGCGAACGAGCCCGGCTGGCCCTCGGCGAGGGCGGTCGTGTACGTCGGGCCATTCGAGCTGCCGCGGTCGTGGTAGAGCACGCCCAGCTTCCCGCTCAGCGGGTCGACGTCCGCCCACGGGAACCACTGGTCGCCGGCGCCGGTGTCGACGAGCGTCGGCGCGCTCCAGTTGCTGCCGCCGTTCGTCGAGCTGACGACGAAGACGTCCGAGTTCGTGACCGGATGGTCGGAATCATGGACGCCGTGGCTGTTGTCCGAGTAGACCAGGAACAGCCGTCCGTTGACCTTCGGGTCGGCGACGATGTTGCCGGCGCCCCAGACGCGTACCTGGTAGCCGGTCAGCGTCTGGCGGCCGTCGACGTTGATCGGGTAGTCGCGCGAGCCGTCCTCGAGACCGGCTGCGAAGCTCGGGTTCGACCAGTGGTTGCCGCCGTCGGCGGAGCTGACGACCAGGTACTGGTCCTCGAACTCCTCGTCCGGCTCCCAGAGCGCCAGGTTCTGGCTGTTCATGAAGGCGACGTAGACCGTGCCGTCGGGCCCTACCGTGGGCACCGAAACCTGGTCCTCGTCACATTCGCCCGCCCTGCCCTCGGTCTGGAACGTGCAGACCGCCGCGTTCGACCCGGAGATCTCCTGCGGCTTCGTCCAGTGCTTGCCGCCGTCGTCGCTGTGGCTCTCCAGGATCGGCGACTCGACGTACTCACCATGGTTGCCGATGAACGACGTCCAGGTCAGGTAGTTCCGCCCGTAGAAGCGCGAGGTGGGGTTGTTGTCGGTGGTGATCCACTCCTTGTCGCCGAAGTTCTGGAACCGGTCCAGGTCGCAACCCCGACCGGGCCCGACGAGCACGGGTTTGTCCCAGGTCAGTCCGCCGTCCTTCGACGGCGAGACGACGACGTCCCCGTCGCAGGTCTCGCCGGACGGGTTGAAGCGGTAGTTCAGCGAGGAGTGCAGAGCGACCCCGTGCTTGACGTCGATCGTCGTGACCGGGTCGCTGCCCGTGCGGTGGTCCTCCTCCGTGGACATGTTCCCGGTCGACCAGGTGGTGCCGCCGTTGAACGACGTGTAGTACTGGTCGCAGCACGAGCCGTAGTCGTTCGAGCTGGCGATCATGTGCAGCGGGTTCGACGCATCGACCACGATGTTCGGCTCGTTGTTCGGAAACGGGTCGTCGCAGTCGAGCTTCGTGTTCGGGCCGCCCGAGGTCGCAGTGCACTCGAACGACCAGTTGTGCTTGGCCCCCGGGGCCGCAGCGCGCACGAACGGCGTCTTCTCGCCGCCCTCGCCCTCGCCACCCGGCGGCTCCGCGCGGACGCCCGCGGCCAGGAACAGTCCGGTGAGGGCTGCAGCCGCAAGCAGCAGCGTGAAGCGGGTCTTCGTCATCGATCTCCCCTTCCGTTGACGCCAATCCCGCGCCGACCGTATCGGAGCCCGGAGTCGTTTGTCGAGCTAGAGCCGGGGGTAGTCCCGGCCCTCGTGTCGTGGCGCACGCTCTCCGAGATGGACCTCCAGTTCGCGCGCTCGCGTAGGCGCGCGACCACCAGACGCAGGCTGCCGCCCAGGCGGAGGCCGCTGGCCTGGCGCAGCGTCCGCGCCGGAGCGCTCGCCCTGCTGCTGCTGGCGGTGGTGGCGGAGTCGACCAGGCTCGAGAGCTCGAACGCCAAGCCGCCCGTGCATCGCGCCGCGGCCGCGCCGGCCGTGGGCGTGACCTGTCCGGTACCGCGGCCGTTCCGTTCGGCCTTCGCTACCGCCTCGGCCAAGACCGGCGTCCCGCTCTCGCTGCTCGTCGCGACGGCCTACGAGGAGTCGCACATGAACCCGAACGCGCACTCCCGGGCCGGGGCGACCGGCTTGCTCCAGCTGATGCCCGCGACCGCGCGCGAGCTGCGGCTGAACGGCAACGACCCCGCCACGAACGTGTTGGCGGGCGCGCGCTACCTGCGGCTGATGATCGACCGCTTCGGCTCGCTCGACCTCGCCCTGGCTGCGTACAACGCGGGACCGAGCGCCGTCGAGCGAGCGGGCGGCGCGCCGACCACGGCGACGCTGCGCTACGTGAAGAACATCGAGGCCCGCGAGGGCCTGCTCACGGGCTGCTAGTCGCTTCCTGCACTGGGGGAGTCGGGAAGGAACTCGACCGCCCCTGGGCCCGGCAGGCCGGGCCCCTTCGCGAGCGCCTAGCTCGCGGCTGCGATGCGCAAGCTCAGGTTCGCAGCGGGGAAGTTCCGCAGCTTGCGCTTGAGGATGTCCGCAGACATGTTGGGCCGCCTTTCGTTCCGCAGTGATACGCCGAGGAGAATTTCGGTCATCGAGGCGCCCCGCGGCATCCCTCGAAATGGCGCCGTCCGCCCCTCGTTCTAGGGTTTTTTCCATGCGGTCGGCCGTCTTGCAGCGTGGATTTGCCGAGTTCGTTGGGACGTTCACCCTGGTCTTCGTCGGCGCCGGCTCGATCATCGCCACCCACGGCGGCAACCTGACCGGGATCGCCCTGGCGCACGGGCTCGCGATCGGCGTGATGGCCTCGGCGGTCGGCCACATCTCCGGCGGCCACTTCAACCCGGCCGTGACGTTCGGCTTCCTGGTCACCCGCAGGATCGAGATCCACCTCGCGGCGGCGTACTGGTTCGCGCAGTTCGTCGCGGCGATCCTCGCCGCCTTCCTGCTGGACGCCGTGCTCCCGCAGCAGCAGGTCGACGCGGTCAACCTCGGCGCGCCCGCCTTGGGGCCGGGCATCGGCGCGGGCGGCGGGGTCGTGATCGAGCTCGTGCTGACCTTCTTCCTGGTTTGGGTGATCTTCGCCACCGCGGCCGACCCGCGCGGTTCCTTCGCCTCGATCGCCGGCCTCGCCATCGGCTTCACGATCACGCTCGACATCTTCATGGGCGGGCCCTACACGGGCGCCGCGATGAACCCCGCCCGCGCGGTCGGCCCGGAGCTCGTGCAGAACTTCTGGAGCGACGGCTGGGTCTACTGGGTCGGGCCGCTGATCGGCGCCGCCCTCGCCGCGCTCGCGTACGACAAGCTCTACCTGCGGCCGCCCTCGCCCGAGCCCGTCGGCCCGCCGGAGACGGGGCTCGACGAGCCTCGCCCGGGCGACGCTGCCGCCCAGTAGTCATCCCCTTCGGACGATGCACGGTCCGGCCGCGTGAGACGATCCTGTGAGCGAGCAAAGGAGCACCCATGTGGTGGGGAATCGGAATCGGAGCGTTCTTGTACATGGTCCTGCTGGTCATCTTCGGCCTGGGGCTGGCGTACAAGGGGCGCTGGGCGCTGTTTTTGATCGGGTTCATCTTCCCGATCGTGTGGATCGTGGGGTACGTGGTGACGCGTAAGCCCGAGCCCGCCCAGGCGTAACAGACGGGCCAGAACCGCCCCGGGAGCCGTGCTAGGTTCCCGCGGTGCTGCTGCTGAGTCTCTCGACAGGGCAGAAGCTCGGCCTGGGGCTGTGCGTCCTGGGCTTCGCCGGTTTCTCGCTGATCGTCTCGATGCTGGTGCCACGCTGGTACCCGCAGTTCCCGGGACGTGGGCTGCGCGTCTTCCTCATCACCTGCGTGCTGCTGTTCGTCGGCATGATGGTCGCCGTCATCTTCGTCGCGCGCGAGACCAGCGAGGCCGAGGCGAAGGGCCCCGAGACGACCGCCGAGACCACCGCGCAGTCGACGACCAGCGCGACCACCGCCAAGGCCGCGGCGAAGTCGGTCGACGTCAGCGAAACCGAGTTCAAGATCGCGCTCCCGAAGAGCACGCTCGCGGCCGGCTCGTACAGCTTCGAAGTGACGAACGACGGCAATGCCCCGCACGACCTGGTCGTCGAGGGCAACGGCGTGGACGAGAAGACTCCGACGATCGAGTCGGGCGACTCGGCCACGCTGAAGGTCGACCTGAAGCCGGGCACCTACGACGTCTACTGCTCGATTCCGGGCCACAAGCAGGCTGGGATGGACGTCAAGTTGACCGTCTCCTGAGCGCGGTTGACGGCCCCGGCGCCGCCCGGTAGCGTCGGCGCACTCGGTCGAAAGGGGGAGCGATGGCTCCGCGGCGGATGCGGACTGCGGCACAGTCGGCTCCTCGGGTGCGGGCATGACCGAGGCCGACGCCAATCTCCGCAAGATCGACCACATCGTCGTCCTGATGCTGGAGAACAGGTCGTTCGACCACATGCTCGGCTTCCTGACGATCGATCAGGGCCGCGAGGACATCGAGGGGCCGACGCCGGCGATGAAGAACGACTATCGCGGCGAGTCCTTCCACGTCCACCCGGCATCGCGGACGACGATGACCAAGGCACAGGATCCGTGCCACTCGGGCTGGTGCGTGGACGAGCAGCTCGCCCACGACTGCGGCGGGTTCGTCTCGAACTTCATGAAGACCCGCAAGAGCGGCGGCGCGAACCCCGGCATCGTGATGGCCTACCACCCGGCGGAGCACCTGCCCGTCTACGACTTTCTCGCGCGGGAGTTCTGCGTCTGCGACCACTGGTTCTGCTCCGTCCCGGGCGCGACGATGCCGAACCGCTGCTACGCGGCGGCGGGCACCTCCAACGGCCTGCGCGACAACATCAAGCCGAGCCGCCCGTACAACGTCCCCTCGTTCGTGCGTCACCTGAAGGACGACCAGTGGCGTTGGTACTCGCACGACTACGTCCCCACGATCTGGCTGCTCGACCCCGAGGTCGGCCTTTCGCTCGAGAACGTCCCGGCGTTCTTCGACCGGCGCGACGTCTTCGGGCATCGCAGCTTCATCGAGCGCGCGGCCAAGGGCGACCTGCCCGCCGTCTCCTGGATCGACCCGAACTTCTACGACCTCACGTTCGGGCCGGCGGGCTCGAACGACGACCATCCGCCCTCGGATCTCCGGGCCGGTCAGAAGCTCGTGCTCCAGCTGGTCGACGCGCTGATGCAGAGCCCGGCCTGGCGCAGGACGCTGCTCGTGATCACCTACGACGAGCACGGCGGGTTCTTCGACCACGTTCAGCCGCCGGCCGCCGCTGACGACCGTCCGAGGATGCGGCGTTACGGGCCGCGCGTCCCGGCGCTGGTCGTCTCCCCGTACGTGACCGCCGGGTCGGTGTCGAAGACGGTCTTCGACCACACCTCGATCATCAAGACGATCCTCATGCGCTTCTGTCGAAAGTCGAACGGGAAGCTCCCGAACATGGGCAAGCGCGTGGCGGCCGCCAGCCACCTCGGCGAAGTGCTGACCCGCTCGTCGCCGCGCAGGATCAAGCGCTCGGAGTACCAGCCGCTCCTCGACGACGCGGCGCGCTGGCACGAGGAGATGGTCCTCGACGGCGTGCCCCCGCCTGGCGAGGGCATGGCCGTGCCGCACGAGCTGACCGACTTCCAGAAGGACTTCCTCGGGGCGAAGGGCGACCTGCTGGCGGCCCGCCGTCAGCTCGCAGCGGCCGGCAAGTCGGTGTTCTGAGACCGACCTGGTTCTCCGTTCTGACGTGTCGCTGGGCCGCCGTAGGCGAGGGGACAGTGCTCGAGCACGGCCTCTTCGCCGGAGGCGGGCCAGGGACGCGAGCGGCACCGGAGGCCGGCTTCGCCGGGCACCGGTGCCGCGGTCAGGACGGAGAAGGAGGGATTCGAACCCTCGAGGCAGGGATTCTCCCCACCTAACGCCTTAGCAGGGCGCCGCCTTCAGCCACTCGGCCACTTCTCCGCGAGCGGCACAGGATAGCCGAGGCCCCAGGCCGCTACCCTATGCTGCGCACCTCGGAGGGGTGGCAGAGCGGTCGAATGCGGCGGTCTCGAAAACCGTTTCGGGCCGTTAGGTCCGACGAGGGTTCAAATCCCTCCCCCTCCGCTAAGAACGCCGAAACCCGCTTTGGCAGGCGGGTTCCGGCCTCCGCAGGAGTTGTCCACTTCCGACGAGGAGGGAAAGGCTGACGTCACACTCCCGCCCAGCTCCAGCAGATCGCAGCACCGCTCGAAAGTTCCATGACCCGCATGGGTCAATCGGATCTTCTACGTGCGGCCCATACTGACAACGCCCGCGAGGGCTAGGAGGGGGCCGGGTGGATGCTGCTCTCCAGTGGGAACTGTCATCAGTCCCCACCGTGCGCCCGCCCAGCCCCCTCTGATAGATGCGCTCAGCGCCCTCGGCCTGCGCGAAGATCCAGAACCCTGGCGAGGCTCGGCAGGGTGATTACCTCGAGCGAGGGTCGAGCTTCTCGGCGTACTCGCCGGCGTCGCCGGTCTTTCGGACGAGCCAGTAGTCCTCGGTCTTGGTGACCAAGGTCTCGACTTCCGGCGTGAAATGGAGTGGAAGCACGACGAACTGCCTCGGATCAGCCCTTACGGCCATGTATTCGGCATGTGTGAGCGAGATCTGGAAGGTGCAGTCAGCATTCGCGCACTCGCAGAAGTACTCGGCCGTACGGGTTTCGCCCGCGTCGTGAAAGCGTGCAACCGCGTCCTCGACGCGCTCGTTGACTTCGCGGAACAAGGTCTCGTTCTCGGTCATTCGCCTCTCGCGCTCGTCCACACAGCCACCTTAGGGAATGCCGGGGCCCTGAAGGCAAATTCTCCCGCCCGCTACCTCACGGGCTTCACCTCGCTCTACGCCCTCGCTCCCCGACGCTGAGCGGCGTAGGGTCGTCGCAACCGACCAAGGAGGTTGCAGTGCTCGCGCGCGCAGTCACGTTCGAAGGCGTGGACAAGGAACGCATGGATCAGATGCGGCAGGAGATGGAGAGCGGCGAGCCGCCGGAGGGCCTGGAGGCAAAGGAGTTGCTCGTCCTGCACGACGCCGATGCTCAGCAGTCGCTCGTGCTCGTCTTCTTCGAGGACGAGGACGCGTACCGGCGCGGGGACGAGATCCTCGGCGGCATGGACCCGGGCGACACGCCGGGCCGCCGCACGTCGGTCACGCGCTACGACGTGGCCATGCGTCAGACGATGTAGGAACAGCGAAGGCGCGCCTCCTGGACGGGAGGCGCGCCTCCCTTTCCCGAGTCGAGCGGTGTCGGGCGCTACCCTTGCTCGCTCCGCGGAGAGGTGTCCGAGCGGTCTAAGGAGCGCGACTGGAAATCGCGTATGGGCGGAAACGTCCATCGCGGGTTCAAATCCCGCCCTCTCCGTCTGAGGGCCCGGGCGACCGGGCCCTTTCATACTGGCGCCATGAAGGTCGGGCGCCACGAGGTTCAGGTCACGAACCCGGACAAGGTCTTCTTCCCGGAGCCGGGCCTGACGAAGGGCGAGCTCGTCCGGTACTACCTCGACGTCGCGCCGTGCGCGCTCCATCACCTCCGGCGCCGGCCCTTCCATATGAAGCGCTTCCCGAACGGCGTCGAGGGCGACTTCTTCCACCAGAAGCGCGTGCCGGCGCATCCGGACTTCGTCGACGAGCAGTTCGTCCGCTTTCCATCCGGGCACACCACGGTCTTCGCGGTCGTGGACAACGCGGCCGCGCTCACGTGGGTCGTGAACCTCGGCTGCATCGAGCTCCACACCTGGCATTCGCGCGTGGAGGAGATCGAGCGGCCGGACTACCTGCTGATCGACCTCGACCCGAGCGAGGGCAACCCGTGGGAGTTCGTGCGCGAGATCGCCCTCGTCGTGAAGGAGGTGATGGACGAGCTCGGTCTCGCGTCGTACCCGAAGACCTCGGGCGCCACCGGCCTGCACATCCTCTCGCCGATCCGGCCGGAGCTGCCGTTCCCGGAGGTGCGGAGGTTCGCGAAGGCGCTGGCGGAGGAGGTCGAGCGGCGCGTCGGCGACCAGGACGTGGCGACGACGACCTGGAAGGTGGCCGACCGGCGCGGGGTCTTCGTCGACTTCGGCCAGAACGCCCGCGACCGCACGATCGCCGCGGCCTACTCCGTGAGGCCGACGCCGGACGCGCGAGTCTCGGCACCGCTGGAATGGAAGGAGGTCGCGCGCTCGGATCCGGCACGCTTCACGGTCGAGACGATGCGCAAGCGGATCGCCAAGGTCGGCGACCCGACCGCCGGCATGTGGCGGCGCAAGGTCAGCCTGCTGCCCCGCTTCGAGCAGCTCGAGCCTCGATCCGGGAAGCCCCGAGCTGGTCGAGCGCCGCAGCAGCCGCTCGCGCCGCTGGGAGAGCTCAGCTCGCGAGTAGCTTCTCGACGGTCGGGTCGTTCCGCTTCCGCTGCGGGAGCGACCTGGTCCCAGGTGCACGCGCTCGCGTCCTTGTCTGGCCGGAAGCGGATGAACTTCGTGCCGTGCCGGAAGCGGTTGCCCTCGAGCTTGTCGAACCGCACCTCGCAGACGAGCTCCGGCTTCACCGGGTTCCAGTCCAGCTCCTTCCCGCGAGACCACCGGCTCTGGCCGCCGGGGATCCGCTTGTCGCTGAGCTTGCCCGGCGCGACCGTCTTCGGCAGCTCCGCCTCGAGCTCGCGCCGCACGGGCGCCGGGAATCCCGAGCAGTGCCCGACGAAGTCGAGCGAGCCGTCGTCCGCGTACAGGCCGAGCAGCAGCGTCGAGATCCGCCCGTCCGCCTTGTCGCTCCAGCGGAAGCCGACGATCACGCAGTCGGCCGTCCGGTACGGCTTCACCTTGACCACGCCGTCGCGCGAGCCCGGGAGGTACGGCAGCTTCAGCCGCTTCGCGATCACACCGTCGAGGCCCGCGTGCTCGAGCCGCTCGAGCCACTTCGCCGCCTGCTTCGGGTCGCGCGTCGCGGGCGAGAGCCGGAACTTCGCCGCCTTCCGCTCGAGCTCGCGCCGCCGCTTCTCCAGCGGCAGTTCGTGCAGCGGTTTGCCCTTCCAGACGAGCACGTCGAAGGCGACGTAGTCCGCCGGGATCTCGGCCGAGAGCCGCTTGATCCGGCTTTCCGCCGGATGGAGACGCAGCTGCAGCTGGTCGAACTCGAGCCGCCCCTTGCGCGAGATGATGATCTCGCCGTCGAGCGCCGACTCCGCCGGCAGCAGCGCCCCGACCTCCTCCAGCTCCGGGAAGTAGCGCAGCAAGGGCCGCCCGTTGCGCGACCACAGCCGCAGCCCTCCGCCCAGGTTTTCGAGCACGCCGCGGAAGCCGTCCCACTTGGGCTCGTACTGCCAGTCGCCGGCCGGGAGCTCGTCGACGAGCTCGGCCTCCATCGGCGGGAAGGGAAGGTTTCGCGGCGGCATCGAGAGACAACGCTATCGCCATGACCGAGCTCGACGGCAGGTGGAACGTGAAGCGTCTGGGCGGCGCGCTGCCGCCGCTCGTCGGCGTCCGCAAGCGCATTCACGGCGGCCGCGGCGAGACCGCGATCGGGTCGCTTCCGGGCGTGCCGTTCGACGTCGTTGGCCTCGAGCTCCGCTACCACGCTCCCTTCCGGAGCTTCGTCGACGTGCTGGAGCCGCGGGCCGGCGGCTACCTGGGCCGGGCGACGTTCCGCGGGCGGGAGTTCGGCCGGTTCACTCTGGAACGCCTCTAAGCTCTCCCGCGTGGAGAGGCGAGTCGTGGTCACTGGGCTGGGAGCCGTCACGCCGGTCGGGAACACCGCGCCGGACACCTGGCGCGCGGCCGTAGCCGGCGAGAGCGGGATCGACTTCATCCGCGCGTTCGACGCCGACGGGCTGCCCGTACGTGTCGCCGCCGAGGTCAAGGACTTCGACCCGGCGGGCCTCGCGCACCCGAAGGAGCTGCGCCGGCTCGACCGCAACGTCGTGCTCGCGCTCGGCGCCGCCAAGGAGGCGCTCGCCGACTCGGGCCTGAACGGCTTCGACCCGCACCGGGTCGGGATCGTCTTCGGCTCGGCGATCGGCGGGCTGATCGGGATCGTCGAGCAGGCCGACACGCTCCGCGATCGCGGGCCCGACCGCATCTCGCCCTACTTCATCCCGAACGTGCTGGTCGACTCGGCGAGCGGCCAGCTCGCGATCTCGCTCGGCATCCGCGGTCCGAACTACGCGCCGGTCTCGGCCTGCGCGACAGGCTCGCACGCGGTGGGGGAGGGCGCGGAGACGATCCGCCGCGGCGATGCCGACGCGATCCTCGCCGGCGGCACCGAGGCCTGCATCCACCCGCTGATCCTGGCCGGCTTCACGGCGATGCGCGGCCTCGCCGCGGAGAACGAGCACCCACCGCGCGCCTCGAGGCCGTTCGACGCGACCCGCGCCGGCTTCGTGATGGGCGAAGGCGCTTGCGTGCTCGTGCTCGAGGAGCTCGAGTCCGCCCGCGCGCGCGGCGCGACGATCTACGCGGAGGTGCTCGGCTACGGAGCCTCCAACGACGGGTACCACATGGCCGCGCCGGAGCCCGAGGCGATCGGGGTCGCCGAGATGATGCGAGCGGCGCTCGAGCGGGCCGGGGTAGATCTGCAGCGGGTCGGCTACATCAACGCGCACGGCACCTCGACGCCGCTCGGCGACGCCGCCGAGACGAAGGCGATCAAGGACGTCTTCGGCGACCATGCCTACGAGCTCGCCGTCTCCTCGACGAAGTCGGTGATGGGCCACTGCTTCGGGGCGGCGGGGGCGATCGAGGCGATGATGTGCGTACTCGCAGTGCGCGACGGGGTGCTGCCGCCGACGATCAACTACGAGCACCCGGATCCCGCCTGCGACCTCGATTACGTCCCCAACGAGTCGCGGCAGGCGGAGGTCGACGTGGCCCTCTCGAACGCGATGGGCCTCGGCGGACACAACGCCTGCGTGCTGGTCGCGCGCTACGGCGACCCTTGATATCCGAGCCGATCCCGAGTATCTAACCGGTCGTAGGCGGCCGGCCCCGGCCGTCCTCGTCGTCAGTGAAAGGGGTTTGGGGGAATGAGGGTCTTCAGGAATCGCGTCGGCCTGCGGCTCGGCCGACCCGGAGTCGTCGTGGCGGTGTTCGCCCTGGCGGCGCTGTCGGTCGGAGCCGGCGTCGTGCTCGCCGGTGGCTCCGGCCGCAACATCACCGTCCAGGTCAACGGCCCGCTGCCTCGGGCGCCGCACGCGCTCTCGGGCAAGTCCGTGATCGTCGGACACTCGTACAAGAACGATGTCTCGCAGCCGCTGCACAGCGTCCCCGCGACGCCGCCGACCTCGGCGAGCGAGATGGAGGCGAGCCCGAACCCGCGGCCGGTCTCCAACCACGTCGACCGCGTCGACGCGGCCCGGCAGGCGACGCAGTTCGCGCCGAGCATGCCCGCGACGTCGCTCAACTTCGACGGCATCCCGTTCCCGGGCGTGGCGTGCAACTGTGCGCCGCCGGACACGAACGGCGAGGTCGGCGCGACGCAGTACGTGCAGATCGGTCAACGAGGGCTTCCAGGTCTTCAACAAGGCGACCGGCGCGTCGCTGCTCGGACCGATCGTCGATCGTCAGCGCTCTGGAACGGCTTCGGCGGCGTCTGCCAGAGCGACGGCGACGGCGACCCGGTCGTGCTCTACGACCAGCTCGCGAACCGCTGGGTGATCACGCAGTTCGCCGGCTCGGGCGTGCCCGACCGACGAGTGCATCGCCGTCTCGCAGACGAGCGACGCCACGGGCGCCTGGTTCCGGTACGGCTTCCACCTGGGCTCGAACTTCTTCGACTACCCGCACCTCGGCGTGTGGCCGGACGCCTACTACATGACGATGAACGTCTTCAACTCGGCGGGCACGGCGTTCCTCGGCCCGCAGCCGTTCGCGTTCGACCGCGCGACGATGCTCGCCGGCCAGCCGGCGACGTTCGTCACCACCACGCAACTCGGCGGTCTTCTCGCCGGCCAACGACGCGATGCTGCCGGGCGACCTCGACGGCTCGATCGCAGCCGCCGGCCGGCGCGCCTGCGCCGTTCCTGATGTCCGGGACCGCCTCGACCTGGAAGGTCTGGCGCTTCCACGTCGACTTCGCGACGCCGGCCAACTCGACGTTCACGCTCGGCGGCAACCTCACGCCCGCCGGCTACACGGTGCTGTGCCCGACGACCCGCGCCTGCGTGCCGCAGCCGGAACGGCGCAGCGGCTCGACGCGATCGGCGACCGCGGCATGTTCCGGCTCGCGTACCGGCGCTTCGCCGACGGCCACGAGGCGCTCGTCGGGAACCAGACGGTGTCCGTCGGGCGGCGTCGCCGGGATCCGCTGGTACGAGATCGGCAACGCGACGTCGCGGCGCTCCGTCGTTCTCGCAGCAGAGCACCTACCAGCCCGACACGACCTGGCGCTGGATGGGGAGCGCCGCGATGGACCAGAGCGGCGATCTCGCGATCGGCTTCAGCGCCGTCGAGCTCGACCGATCGTGCCCGCAGATCCGCTACGCCGGCCGCCTGGCGACCGACCCGCTCCGAACACGCTCGGCCAGGGCGAGGCGACGCTGTTCGCCGGCGCGGGCAGCCAGACCGGCACCAGCAACCGCTGGGGCGACTACAGCGACCTGACTGTCGACCCGGTGGACGACTGCACGTTCTGGTACACGAACGAGTACTACCCGTCGGGCTCGACGCAGTTCAACTGGCGGACGCGCATCGGGAGCTTCACGTTCGCGGGCTGCGGCAGCGGGGCTCCGCCGCCTCCGCCTCCGCCACCTCCGCCACCCCCGCCGCCTCCGCCACCCCCGCCGCTGTCGAGCACGCTGACGGTGACGAAGGCGGGAGCCGGCACGGGCACCGTCACGAGCTCACCCGCAGGGATCAACTGCGGCAGCACGTGCACGGCGACCTACGCGAACGGCACGACGGTCACGCTGACCGCGTCGCCGACCTCGAGGTCGCGCTTCAGCGGCTGGAGCGGCGACTGCACGGGCCGCTCGACGTGTGTGCTGACGATGACCGCCAACCACGCGGTCACCGCGACCTTCACGCGTAAGAACGGCGCCGCTCTGACGCTCCGCAGAGCGTCGATGATCGACCGCTCGGCCGCCCGCCGCGGCTGATCACGTTCAAGGCAGGGGCCCGGCGCCGACGCGCGCCGGGCCCCTGACCGTTGAAATCGACGGTTATCCGCAGTACAACCCGAGAGGACGGGTCTGAGCTTGGCCGTGAAGCACGGCGGGAGGGATACGTGAACGTAAAGCGCACGCGTGCCGTGGTCTTGGTGGCGCTCTTTTTGCTGGCGGTGCTTGCGGCGCTCGTCGCTGCGCGCGCAACCAATGGATCCGGATCCGGAGGGTCAGGCGAGGCGGCCGTGACCCCAGGGGCGGTCACTCCCGCAACGACCGTCCGGCCTTCGATCCTGAACGGCAGCGTTCGATCCCTGCCTCAGGTCCCGGTGAGCCCGCGGGGCATGATGCGCGAGCCGGAGGAGCCGCAGACGATGCGGGCGATCCCCTCCAGCCCGGCACCGCGGCAGCCGATCATCGCCGACGCGCCGGCCCCGAGCCCGCTACAGAACTTCGCGGGCCTGAAGCGCAACGACGTCTGCAACGCCGTCGCGTGCGGCGCCGGCACCCCGCCGGACACCAATGGTGCAGTCGGGCCCAACAACTACATCCAGTCGGTCAACTCGTCCTTCGCGATCTACAGCAAGACCGGGACGCTGCAGGCCTCGTTCACGGAGAACGCACTCTTCGCGGCTAGCGGGACGAACCCGTGCAACGGGAACAGCTTCGGCGACCCGGTCGTGCTCTACGACGCGCTCGCCGATCGCTGGATCCTGACGAACTTCGCCTTCTCCCTTGTCGGCGGGAACACGGTCGGGCCGTACTACGAGTGCATCGCCGTCTCGAAGACGGGCGACCCGGTCAACGGCGGCTGGTACCTCTACCCGCTTCGCTGGGACAACGCCGGAGCCCTCAACGGCGCCGGCGTCCCGTTGAACACGCTCAACGACTACCCGAAGTTCGGGGTCTGGAACGACTGCGTCTACTTCTCGTTCAACGGGTTCCTGAACGGCGCCACCTACAACGGGGTCGGCTTCGGCGCGCTCAGCCGAGCTGACATGTACGCCGGCCTCGCACTGCACTGGGGGATGGGGTTCCTGAGCTCCGCCAACGACGCCTTCTCGATGATCCCGGCGAACCTGGAGGCGCCCGGCGCGGCCGGCGCGCCAGTAGCAGGCACGCCCGAGTACTTCGTGAACGAGTCGCAGGCGGTCTTCGGTTGGCTCGTCCGCAAGCTCACGATGACGAACAACTGCACGACGGGAACACTGACCGCCCCGACGACCGTCAGCCAGACGGCGTACTCGGCCAGCAACGTCAACGTCCCGCAGCCCGGCACGACGAATACGCTCGACTCGCTCTACGACCGGCTGATGCAGAAGGTGCAGTACCGCAAGGTCGGCAGCGCGGAGTCGCTCTGGATCGTGCACACAGTCGCCGACGCGACCGGGTCCACGAACGCGGCCCCGCAGTGGGCCCAGCTCAACGTCACCGGGGGCACGATCGCGACGACGCCGGCGCAGCAGCAGATCTACCGGCCCGACTCGACCACCCACCGCTGGATGCCGAGCATCGCGGCCGACAAGGACGGCAACGTCGCCCTCGGTTACTCGGTCTCCAACGGGAGCAGCGTCTTCCCGGGCATGGCGTACTCGGGGCGGCTGGTGGGCGACCCTGCAAACCAGCTGCCGCAGACCGAGACGACGCTGATCGCCGGTGCCGGGTCGCAGACCGGCAGCTGCGGCGGGGCGTGTCACCGCTGGGGCGACTACAGCTCGATGAGCGTGGACCCTGACGGGTGCACGTTCTGGTATTCGAGCGAGTACATGGCGAGCGCGACCGACGGCGCCGCCAGCGGACCGATCTGGAGCACACGGATCGGCTCGTTCAGGTTCCCGAGCTGCTCTGCGTCGCCGCCGCCGCCACCTCCGCCGCCGCCGCCTCCTCCGCCACCCCCGCCTCCGCCCCCGCCTCCGCCTCCGCCTCCGCGCACCGCCACCGCCGCCTCCTCCGCCACCTCCGCCTCCACCACCACCTCCGCCTCTAGCTGCGCGGACGCTGACGGTCACCAGGGCCGGGCTGGGGACGGGCACGGTCTCGAGCTCACCGGCAGGCATCAACTGCGGCAGCACGTGTGTGGCGACCTTCGCGAACGGCACCACCGTGTCGCTCTCGCAGAGGCTGGGCGCGCGCTCACGCTTCGTCGGCTGGTCGGGCGACTGCTCGGGTCGCACGACGTGCGTGCTCTCGATGACGACGAGCCACTCGGTCAAGGCGACCTTCGCCAAGGCTTTCGCGCCACCGAGCTGCGTCGTCCCGAAGGTCGTCGGCAAGTCGCTCGCCAACGCGAAGGCGGCGGTCACGAAGGCCCACTGCAGGGTCGGGACGATCACCCGGAGGCAGTCGAGCGCCAGGAAGAGGGGCAAAGTCCTGGGTCAGAGCCCGGCGGCCGGCAAGCGGCTAAAGAACGGAGCGAAGGTCAACCTGATCGTCGGCAAGTAGCCTCGATCGCCCGCGGGGTCAGCTCCGCGAGCGAGTCGAGCACGGCGTCCGCCCGCGCGAGAGCCTCCTCGCCGGGCGGGAAGTGGGCGTTCGGGATCGCGAGCACGCGCATGCCCGCTGCCTGGGCGGCCAGGATGCCGTTGTGGGAGTCCTCGACGGCCGCGGCGCCGGTCGGGGCGACATCGAGCCGCCGCGCCGCCTCGAGGTATACGTCAGGCGCGGGCTTGCCGCGCTCGACTTCCTCGGACGAGAGGGTCGCGGCAAACAGGTGCTCGACCTCGAGCAGCTCGAGCGCCAGGTCGATCAGCTCGCGGTTCGAGGACGAGGCCAATCCGAGCGGCCAGCGCGCGGCGAGGCGTTCTACTGCCTCCCTCGCGCCGGGTAGCGCGGGGAGATGCTCGCGGTAGCTGGCCGAGAGGCGCTCGACGACCTCGCGGTTGATCTCCTCGGGCGGCTCGGGCAGGCCGATCGTCTCGTGCATGTAGTGGGACCACTCCGTCGAGCTCATGCCCATCATCTCCCGCTGTGCCCGGTCGTGCCAGCGGCCGCCGCGCTCCTTGGCGAGCTGTTCACGAGCCTCGTCCCACACCTGCTCCGAGTCGAGCAGGACGCCGTCGAGGTCGAAGACAACCGCCTCGATCACAGCGCCGCGTAGGCCTGGTTGTGCAGCACGAGCGGGCGCTGTCCGGGCGGGCCGGGCTCGACCGACGTGACCCTCGCGACGAAGAAGGTGTGGTCGCCGGTCTCGTGCTCCTGCTCGACGCGCGCCCGAAGCCAGGCGAGCGCTCCGTCCAGCTGCGGCAGCCCTTCCGCTTCGCGGAGCGCGATCCCCTCCCAGAGCGCGATCGGCGGCACTCCGCGGGCGAAGTGCTGGGCCAGGTGCTCCTGGCCGGCCGCGAGGACGCTGATCGCCAGCTCCTGCGACTCGCGCAGCAGCTCGTGCAGCGCCGCGTCGCGGCGGATCGCGAAGCCGACGAGGGGCGGCTCGAGCGAGAGGGACACGAGCGAGGCGACGGTCAGCCCGACGCGCCGGCCCTCGACCTCGACCGTTACGACCGTCACCGCGGCCGGCACCCGGCGCATCACGGCACGAAGCTCGTCCCCGCTGACCACGCGGCGATGATACGGAGCGGAGGGCTGCGTCTAGGCGGGCGCTAGTTGTGCGCGCACTTGCCGTAGCCGGCGCGAATCTGGTCGCGCTGGGCGTTCATCGAGCTCTCGAGCGAGACGTCGGACGAGTCGCGCTTGTCGTACGGGTGCAGGCCGGGCCCCTGCCACAGCACGTCGGGCGTCACGCCGGGCCCCGGCGCCGTGATCCGGTACTGCTCGCCCGTCCCGGGCCCGCGCTTGCGGATCGGGATCGAGCGGGGATGGGCGTAGCCGCCGACCCAGGGGTTCCGCGCGTAGAAGCCGTAGCAGAACATCCCGGGCGGCCCGTGTGAGACGAACGAGTTCTCGCGCAGCCAGCCCTTGCCGTACGACGAGTTGTAGGTGTCGAGGAAGAGCAGGCGGCCGTAGCCATCGGTCGGGGCGCCCACGCGCGTGGTGCCGAAGCCGCGGATCCCCTTGCCCTGGTACGTGTACTGCCCGAAGACCTCCTGGAAGCGGCCGCCGTAGATCCAGTCCGTGTAGACGTCGAGCTTGGCGAGCTCGCCGGTCCAGTGGGAGAGGTGCAGCCACCAGGTCTTCTGCTGGCCGAGCCACGGCGCGAGGCCGAGGTCCGGCAGGGCCGTCTGCCAGCTCTGCAGCGCCCAGTACGAGCCGTTGCGCGCCTTGCAGGCGGTCACGAGCCAGGGGAGATCGGGCCCGTCGTACGCCGTGCACGTATTCTTGAAGTTCTTCCAGACGAGCCGGTGGTGCTTCCAGCCGCCCGAGTAGTCGAGCTTGAACTCGACCTGCTTGATCTTCGGGCTCGCGGGCCGCTGCCGCGCGTTCACCGCGCCCCACGCGAGCAAGTGGGTGACCGTGCCGCGGACGGAGTAGGTGACGAGCGCCGTGCCCTTCGCGTTGACGGCGAGTTTCACGTGAGAGGCGTTGCGCGCGACCAGCTGCGAGGCGCTCGCGGTGCCGGCGAGGGTCAGCGCCGCGCCGAGGGCGCAGACGAACGTAAGGAGTCTCACCTGCCGCATTGCAGTCTCGTCATCGGCCTCCGCGGAGGCCGGCTTCTGCCCCGTTCGAGTGAAGCTACGAGGCGAGCCGCTCGTCGGCGGCGTCGTGCGCCACCGGCACCTCGAGCGGGAGCCCGAGGAAGACGTCGACCACGTTCGGATCGAACTGCGAGCCCGCGCCTTCGCGAAGCCGCCGACAGGCCTCCTCGCAGCTCAGCCGCTTGCGGTACGGCCGGTCGGTCGTCATCGCGTGGAACGCGTCGCAGACGAGGATGATCCGCGCCTCGAACGGGATCTGGTCGCCGGCCTTCTTGTCCGGGTAGCCCGCGCCGTCCCAGCGCTCGTGGCAGGAGCGGACGATCGTGCGCACCTCGGCGAGCCGCTCGATCGGCTGCAGGATCCGCTCGCCCAGCGCGGGGTGCGTCTCCATGATCGCGCGTTCTTCAGCGGAGAGCGGGCCCGGCTTGAGCAGGATGCTCGTCGGGATCCCGATCTTGCCGATGTCGTGGAAGAGGGCGCCCAGCTCCAGCCGCTTCAGCTCGACCCCTTCGAAGCCCATCGCCTTGCCGACCCGCAGAGTCATGTCCGTGATCCAGCGGGTGTGCGAGGAGGTGTACTCGTCGTTCGCCTCGAGCGCGTTGGCCAGCGCCTCGACCGTGGAGACGAACGTCTCCTCGAGGTTCTCGTAGCTACGGGCGCGCTCCAGCGCGACCGCAGCCTGGTACGAGATCCCGCCGAGCAGGCGGAGGATCTCCTCGTCCGTGTGCTCGCTGTCGGTGGTGGGCTCGCGAACGGAGATGAATCCTTCCAGTGCGCCGTCGGTCCGCAGTGGCGCGAGCGCGAGCTCGGGGCACGCGAGCCCGGGCGGGGAGGGAACGATGCGCTCGGCCTCCTCCGCGCACAGGAGGAAAGGCTCGGTGCGGTCGCCGATCGTCTCGCGGATCGCCCTGCTCGCGAGCGTGAGGTCGAGCATCGCCGCCGAGGAGGGGTCCTCGTCGTAGTCGGCATGGGCGCTGATCCGGAAGTCGCCGTTCTCGTCCGGCAGCCAGAGGGCGCACTTCTTGCCGCCCAGCAACCTCCCGGCCGCGCCGACGGTCTCGACGCCGATGGCATCGGGCGTGGCCGCCTCGGAGATCGCGCCGGTGAACTCGAGCAGCGCCTTCAGGTGGTCCGCCTCGCGCCGCTGCGCCTCGTACAGGCGCGCGTTCTCGAGCGCGACCGAGGCCTGGCCGGCCAGCACCTCGAGCAGGCGGACGTCGTCATCGTCGAACTGGTCGACGCCGAGCTTGGAGATCGCGATCACGCCAATCACGCGCGCGCCGTAGCAGAGCGGCACGGCGATCTGCGACTCCTCGATCATGTGCGTGCCGGGGATCATCACCGCGAACTCACACTCGAGCGTGTTCCCCACGAGCAGGGCCTCGGAAGTCCCGGCGACGTGGCCGGTGATGCCCTCGCCGATCCGGGTGCGCGGGAAGTCGACGCGCTCGCCGCTGCGCGAGAGCAGCTCGCCGCGGAAGGCGATCGGGACGACCCAGTCGCCCTCGATCACCGAGACGCGGCAGTTGTGGTAGTCGATCAGCAGCCGGAGCTCGTCGGCGATCACCTCGCCGATCTTGCGCACGTCGTTCAGCCGGTTGAGCTTGCCGGCCAGGCTCTGGAGCATCTTCAGGTGCGCGATCGAGCGGACGTCGCGGCCGCTCGCCGGCTTGCCGTCCGGCCGCTCGCTGGACCGCTCGTCGAAGAGAACGATCTGATTCTTGCCGCGCGCCTTGGCCGTCATCATCGCGGCCTCGGCGCAGGCGACGAGCTCGCGCGGGTTCATCGCGTGCTCGGGGCCCTGCGAGATGCCGACCGAGACCGTGACGTTGCCGGCCGGGCCGAACTCGACTTCGGCCAGAGTGTCCGTCAGCCGCCGCGCCAGCGCCTGCGCGTCGCCCGCGCCGCCGCTCGGCATGATCATCCCGAACTCCTCGCCGCCCAGCCGGCAGACGACGTCGGAGCCGCGCAGCGCGCCGCGCAGCAGCTCGGCCAGCTCGGTCAGCACCTGGTCGCCCGAGCCGTGGCCGTAGACGTCGTTGACGCGCTTGAAGTCGTCGATGTCGAGCATCAGCACGGCGACACTGTCGCGCGAGCGGTTTGCGCGGGTCAGCTCGGCCCGCAGGCGCTCGTGGAAGTAGCGGTGGTTGTAGAGGCCGGTCAGCGAGTCCGTCTGCGCCTGGTACTCGAGGCGCTCGCGGATCTGTGCGTTGTCGAGCGCGAGCGCGGCCGCGTCGGCGAAGCGGGTCGTCAGCTCGAACTCCTCGTCGCTGAAGCTCGCGTCCTCGCCGAGGCGGTAGATGTTGAGCACGCCCTTGACCAGGTCGCGCGCGATCAACGGGACGGTGATCAGGGCCTCCGCCTCGTCGGGCGGCGTTCCCGGCACCGTCTTCGTGCGAGGGTCGAGATGGGCCTGGTTCGTCCGCACCGGCTCGCGGTGGAGGGCGGCCCAGCCCGTGATGCCCTCGCCGAAGTCGGAGCGGCTCTCCATGATCTTCTCGGCCCACTTGTCGCGTGCCAGGACCGGAGTCAACTGGGTCTGCGAGTCGTCGGCCTGATAGATCGAAAGCGTGTCGTGCGGCACGAGCTCGGCGAGCGTGTCCGCGATGCGCTCGAGCAGGTTGTCGAGGCTGTGCTCCGAGAGGATGTCGTGGAAGACGTCCGCCAGCTGCCGGTACGACTGGACGAGCGAATCAGGACGCGGGGCTTCGGGGACGGTGGATTCGCCGTCCGGCGCATGCGCAGGCGCAACAGCCGCAAGGTGATGCCGCACGGCCATAGTTTCCCGGTACAGCGGGCACGAGTGATCCCCCGAAAAGGGGAACTTCAGAACGAGCAGATACGCCTCGATCGAGGCAGCCAGCAGGGCCAGGCCGTTGACCGCGACCTCGGTTCGGCTTGAGGCGAGCGGGCGGACGCGGAACCGCGGTCGCGGGCACCGCGCCCAGCACGAGCCACGGGGAGATGCCGCCTACCCGCGATTCCGGTTGGCTCGGGCGCTTTGCTTCCTCGTTTTGCTGCTCGTTGGTTAAGCGCTTGTAAGGACCTTTGTGCGAGACGCACCAAGCCCTTTCGTTCTCGCTAGCTTGGCCGTTGATGACCGCAAATTCGCTCACGTTTCTCGACAACCGGGTGACCATCGTCCTGGCTGCCTTTGCCGCCGCCTGGCTAGTGTCACGCATCAGCGGCGCGGTGGCCGGCCGTGTCTTGAACTGGCACGAGCGCCGGCACGTCGGCACCGACCCCGGTGAGACCGCCAAGCTGACCGAGGTCAAGCGGCACGAGACGCTGGTGGCCCTGATCCGCACGGGGATCGCCTACGCCGGCTTCGCTGCGGCCGCCGTGCTCGCCCTCGCCGAGCTGATTGGCGGTGTCGACCGGCTGGCGGCCCTGGCGGGCGCGTCCTTCCTGCTGATCCTCGTCGGCTTCTCGGTCCAGCGCGTTCTGACCGACATCATCGCCGGCTTCGCGATGTTCTCCGAGCGCTGGTACGCGGTCGGAGACACGATCGCCGTCCCGACGCTCGAGCTGCAGGGGGTCGTTGAGGACGTCTCGCTACGCCGGACGAAGCTGCGCACGCTCGACGGGGAGTCGATCCACATCCACAACTCGCAGATCCCCGCCGTCAAGGTGCTCCCGCGGGGGGTCAAGGAGCTCGCGATCGAGCTGTTCGTCACCGACCGCGAGCGCGGCGCCGAGCTGATCGCGTTCGTCACCACGCTGCTGCCCGAAGGCCCGACCACCTTCGTCCGCAAGCCGTGGGTCGACGCCATCGAGGAGCTCTCGCCGTCCCTCGTCCGGATCGCGCTCCGCGCGACCACGGCGCCGGGACGCGAGTGGCTCGTCGAGAGCTTCTACTCCGACCTGCTGAAGGAGAAGGCCGAGCCCGGCCTGATCGTGCACGGGCCAATCGTGCTTGCGGTGGACGAGACCGCCTCGCGGAGCTTCGCCCGCGCCAGCGCCGCGATGCGCTGGCAGGCCCGCCGCGAAGCGGCTTAAGCGGCCTCTTCTGCTTCCTCCAGCTCGCGCCTGAGCTCCTCCACCCTGGGGAGCACGGCGAGCGCGGGCAGGATCGGCAGCCAAAGGTTGAAGAGCCGGTAGACCACGACTCCGAGCAGGGCGCGCACGAACGGGAAGCCGACCCAGGTCAGCGCGAAGGTGAGCGCGATCTCGACGATCCCCGCCCCGCCCGCGGGCAGCGAGCGGCGCGTCAGCACGTAGCCGGTGGCGTAGCCGATGATCAGCGCCGGCAACGAGAGCCTCGGGTTGCCGAAGAGCTGCAGCGCGCCCCAGAGGCAGGCGATGTCCCCCGCCCAGTAGGCCGCCGTCCCGAGCAGGCCGAGACCGTGCTCGCGCGGGGGCGCGACGAACATCGAGCGCAGGATCGAGAGCCCGGCCACAGCGTGGGCAAAGGCCTGACGGACACGGCCGCCGCCCCTCGCTTGTGAGTAACGCGGCGCTCGCTTCGGCGAGGTCAGCCAGACCGCAACGAAGGCACCGGGGATCACGAGCAGCCAGGGCAGCGTCAGCGTCAGCGGCACGTCCTCACCGGAGACGAGCAGCGCGATTGCCGAGCAGAGCGCGGCCGGGGCGAGCACGGCGTACTCGAGCGCGCCGAGCGCGAGCACTCTCGCGACCGCGCCGTCGCGGTCCTCGCCCGCGCTGCGCAGGGCCCAGTAGTCGACCGCGAAGCCGCCGCTCGTCCGCGTGGCCGCGAACACCCCGAAGCCGGCGACCACGGTCTGCAGCGAGCGCCCGAAGCTCAGGCTGGGGCCGCCGTCGACCCTGGCCGTGTCGCGCACCGCGAGCACGTAGCCCGCATACGCAAGCAGCTCGCCGCCGAGGCAGAGCACCAGCCAGGCGGGGTGAAGGTGTCGCGCCGCGCGGTCGAGCCGCTCCCCGCCGGCGATGTCGGCGAGCCCCGCCACCGCTCCGAGCGCAAGCACGGCCGGCACCACGAGCACGAGCAACGGGCGGCGCTCGAGCCAGTCCCGCCCGCGGCGGAGCGGCCCTGGGCGGGTTGGCGGCGACACGCTTCAACGCTAGTCGAGCCGGCCGCGAAAACGAGATCGACTCGTGACCGCCCTCGGACGACTTCAGTCGAAAGGCCGATCATCCAAACAGGGTGATGGCGATTTCGGTCGCCCATGTGACGCTCGCCACCGCCGGGAAAGCGGAGAGGAGCAGAGATGGCCACGCAGACATCGGTGTTGGCGGGGGTCGAGCCCAGGAGCTTCTGGGAGCACTTCGAGACGCTGACGACGATCGCGCGCCCCTCCCGCCAGGAGGAGCCGGTGATCGAGCACGTGCGCGCCTGGGCCGACCGGCACGGGTTCGAGCTGAAGCAGGACGAGGCCCGGAACCTCGTGATCGACGTGCCCGCGACTCAGGGACGCGAGTCTGCGCCGAAGGTGACCCTGCAAGGCCACCTCGACATGGTCTGCGAGCGGCAGCCGGACAGCCCGAACGACCCGACCGAGGGGCGCATCGAGCTCGTCCGCGACGGCGACTGGCTGACTGCCAACGGCACGACGCTCGGCGCGGACGACGGCGTCGCGATCGCCGCGATGATGGCGCTGGTCGAGGACGAGTCGGTCGAGCACGGCCCACTCGAGCTGCTGATGACGGTCGCCGAGGAGGTGGGCCTGGAGGGCGCGAACGGCCTCGACGGCTCGCTCGTGCAGGGCAGGATCTTCGTCAACCTCGACAGCGAGGAGGACGGCAAGCTGACCGTCGGCTGCGCGGGCAGCACCGACACCTGGGTGCGCATCGCGCAGGAACGCGCGCCGGTCGACGACGGCGCGGTCACGCTCTCGGCGACGGCGAGCGGCGGGCTCGGCGGCCACTCGGGCACGAACATCCAGCTCGGGCGCTCGAATGCCGTGAAGGTGCTCGGGCGTGCGCTGCGCGAAGCGTTCGCGACCGTTCCCTTCCGGCTCGTCTCGCTGGACGGCGGGAAGAGCCGAAACGCGATCCCGCGCGACGCCAAGGCCGTGGTCTCGGTGGCGCCCGGCGCCGAAGCTGACTTCCGCAAGGCGCTCGAAACCGCCACCGCGACGATCGCCGATTCGTTCGCGAAGACCGACAAGGGCGTGACCGTAGAGGTGGACTCGGCCCCCGACGCCTCCGACGCCTGGACCGACGAGAGCACCGCCTCGCTGCTGGACGCGGTCGCGCTCGTCCCGACGGGCCCGCTCGCGCTCAGCCCCGACTTCGACGACCTGATCGAGACCAGCACCTCGCTCGGGGAGGCCGTCACCGAGGGCGACACGCTGACGCTGCACAGCCTCTCGCGCTCCTCGAACGACTCGGCCCTGCCCGAGGTGATCGGGGGACTCGACGCAATCGCCCGCCTCACGGGCGGGACGCTCGAGGTCAAGCACAACTACGGCGGCTGGCGACCGGACCTCGACTCGCCCGCGCTCGTGGTGGCCCGTCGGGTCTACGAGAACCTCTTCGGCGAGCCGCCGATCGTCACTGCGGTCCACGCCGGCCTCGAGACGGCGGTCGTCGGCGACAAGGTCGAAGGGCTCGACATGATCTCGTTCGGGCCCCAGATCGAGGCGCCGCATTCGCCCGACGAGCGCGTGAGCATCCCGACTGCCGAGCGGTTCTATCGGCTGACGGTCGGGTTCGTCGAAGAGATCTCGAAGCCCGGAGGTGGAGCGTGAGCCGAACGCTCTGGATCGTGGTCGGGCTCATCGTCGGCCTGATTCTCCTCATGTCGTTCACGGCCGCGGCCAGCAACGGCCGCGACAACAGCGGCGAAACCGTTCGCGCCGAGCGCTGGGCCGACGACGTGTGCGGCACCGTCGGCGCCTGGCAGGGCCAGCTGAAGGACATTCGCGAGGAGCTGCGGCACAACAACTGGGCCGCGCGGCGCAGCGACGGCTCGACCGGCGACTCGCAGGAGCAGGTCGTGACCGTCCACGACGCGGTCAACCGGGCGATGCGCGCCACGCAGGAGACGCTGCAGGAGGGGCTCAAGCGTGCCGGGATCCCGGACGTCGACCAGGGCGAGCAGGCTTCGGCCATCGTCCGTCAGTGGGCTGACCGGACCGAGCTGAACCTCCGCGTAGCGAAGGCACAGATCAGGCAGCGGCCGACCTCGGTCGCGGAAGCGTTCGCCTCGCTAGTCCCGCCGATCACCGCGCTCGCCAGATCGGCGGTCGACGGTCGCGCGGCGATTGCCAAGGTCGAGGCGCTCGATTCTGAGCTCGAAGACGCGTTCAACCGCAGCGGAACCTGCAGGCGCCTCTTGGAGAAGAAGGCATGAGGCGCCTGCTGACGATCGCCTTCGCCTGCGCGCTACTCGGAGTCGCCGGCTTCATCGCGGTCTCCTCCTTCAACCCGCACAGCACTGGCGCCGCGACCACCACGTCGTCCACGACCGGCGCGACAGGACCGACCGGGGCCACCGGCGCAACCGGCACCACTGGCGCTGCCGGCGCCGTGCCCACCGCGCCGACGCCCGAGCCCGCCGACACCTCGACGAGCAGCAGCGACTGGGTCCTGATCGCGATCGAGGGCCTGATCGTGATCGGCTTCATCGCACTGGGCGTTCGCTCAGGCGGAATCGGCCTCGGGCTCTGGGGAGGCGTCGGCACGCTGATCCTCGTCTTCGGCTTCGGCCTGGACCCGGGAGAGCCGCCCTTCGACGCGATGCTGATCATCATCGCGGTGATCTCTGCCGCCGCCGCGATGGAGGCCGCCGGCGGGGTCGACTACATGGTCACGATCGCGAGCAAGGCTCTGCGCGCTCGGCCCCAGTCGATCAACTTCGTCGCGCCCTACGTCTCGTACCTGCTCTGCATCCTCACCGGGACGAGCAACACCTTCTACTCAATCATCCCGGTGATCAACGAGGTCTCGTTCGCGAACAGGATCCGGCCCGAGCGTCCGCTCGCGGGCTCTACCGTCGCTTCGGCGCTCGGAATTACCTCGAGCCCGGTCGCGGCGGCGATGGCGACGATCCTGCCGCTCGTCGAGGTCTACGACTACAACCTCGTCGACGTCCTGCTGATCACGATCCCGGCGAGCATCGTCGGCATTTTCGTGATGTCGCTCGTGATGAGCCGTCACGGCACCGACCTCGAACAAGACGCGGAATACCAGCGGCGGCTCCAGGCAGGCCACGTGACCCCGCCGAAGGCTTCGAGCGACATCCAGCTGATGGCCTACGCCAAGCGCAGCGTCGCGATCTTCCTCGGCGCGGTGCTCGTGATCTGCATCTTCGGCCTCTTCGAAGGCATCCGGCCGACGGTCGCAGCGGAGGAGGGCGGCGGGCTCGAGCCGCTCGCGGTAACGCCGATCATCCAGATGGTGATGCTGACGGCCGGCGCGTTGATCCTGCTGCTGTGCAAGGTCAAGGCGTCGGACATCCCGAACATGCCGATCTTCAAGTCGGGGATGGTCGCGATGATCGCGCTCTTCGGGATCGCTTGGATGGCCGACACGTTCATCGCGAACAACGAGGACGCGATCGTCTCGGCTCTTGGCGACCTCGCCGGCAAGTGGCCGTTCATGATCGCGGTGGCGATCTTCGGCGTCGCGGCGCTCACGACCAGCCAGTCGGCCGCAACGAGAACCATGGTCCCGCTCGGGTTAGCACTCGGCATAGGCGCGGGCTACATGATCGCGATGTGGACCGCGGTTTCCGGCGTGCTCTTCCTGCCGGCCAACGGCACGCAGATCGCCGCCGCCGAGGCGGACACGACGGGGACGACCACGCTCGGCAAGCGCGTCATCGACCACTCGTTCCAGCTGCCGCTGCAGATCGCGTGGATCACGACTGCGCTCGTCGGCATGGCGATCGTGGCGATCTTCCACTAGTTCTCCACGCTCAGGCTTAGCCGGCCGGCCCTGGCTAGCGGCGGGGGTGGGATTCGAACCCACGAGCGCCTGTTACGGCGCTAGCGGTTTTCAAGACCGGCGCCAACGCACTAGGGAAGCCGGATCGCGCTGCTCCGGCTCCAGTCCTGCTCCAGCAAGGCGTCGAGCAGCTCCGCGGCCTCGGCCTCGTTTCCTGGGAGCAGATGGCCGTAGCGGTCGAGCGTGATCGAGATCGAGGCATGGCCCATGTAGGTAGCGAGCGCCTTCACGTTCACCCCGGCACGGATCATCAGCGAAGCGAACGTATGCCGTGCCTCGTGCAGCGTGATCGGCTCGAGTTTGTGCTTCTGCCAGCGCGCCTGCGCCTGCAGCGCGAGCTTGCGATCGTCGAACACTTTCACGCCGTCGAGCGAGAAAATCAGGCCGGCGTCTCAGCGACGAGTGCGAGGCTGCCTGGCTACCGGACGACCAGGAGCGCTGGTCCGCCTGCCTCGCCGGCGACGACCTCCGACGAGCCGGGCGAGCTCGTCTTCTACTGCCCGGAATGCGCCGAGCGCGAGTTCGCATAGGGACTAGCCGAACGCGGCAGGGGGCCCCGAGGCGTTCGCGACGCGTGCCGTCAGTCCCCAGCGCGCGAACTGCCTTGCCGCAGCTAACCCCTGCCGCAGCAAGTTAGTCACCGCTGGGGGCGGTGACGAAACGGGCCAGCCCCAGCACTCGTGGTCCTGCGTTAGCGCGACCCCAGTCGACGTGAAGGAAGCCCTCGGGGAAACGCTTGATTGCGTGCCTTCCAGTTCCTTCGAGCAAAAGCGGTGCGCGGACGGCCCTGCGAGGTCGAAGCTGCGTCGCGCTACCCGCGGGCGACGACTTTTCCCGCAGTGATCTGGGGCGGGTTTGGCAGCAGTTGGGCGAGGTTCTCCTCTACCCACTCGGCTGCTCGCGTATTCGATTCCTCTACACCTTCCTGATCTTCGAAGATGCCCGCGGTCGCTTCCTCATCTTCGAAGATGCTGGTCGAAACCATCACCCCGTCGCCTGCATCGACCCAGTAGTAGGCAACAAAGCCTGGCATCTCACGAAGGATGGAGACAAAACCTTCGCCGACCCGCCTTCCGGCCTCCTCCGGGTCCGTGACGCCTTCGTAGCGTCGTACCGTCGCGTACATGATGTCCTCCTTCCTACGCGGACACGGCAAGAATCAGCACGTGCCCTCTTACGTCCTCCAGCCGTAGGCAGCGCAGCCTACGACACGGGGCGAAGTCGTGGCCAACCAATGCGCTGGGCAGACGCGCGAGGACCTCGTTGACGACTGGTCGGGCTGAGCAAGAGCGGATTAAGGAGGCGTTACGCGGGATCGCCTCCCCGTTCCGGCCTCACGCGTTCCGAAACGACTTCTCGCCGGCGTGTTCGTTGCTCTCCTCGGCGTCGTCCTTGTGGTCGGCGTCGGCGTGCGACGTGGCCACGCGACTAGAAAGCCGCATCGCCGCTAAAGCAATTCGGAAAGTCCGGGATGCTCGACGCTTCCGGGGGAGATGCGCCAGGCCTCCCTGCCGCAACCACCCTGAGCGTTATCTGAGCTTCGAACGGGAGAACCGCGGCCGTGGCGTGAGTTTGTTTCGCGAAGGTCTAGCCAAGGGTTCGCTAGGGGTCTGACCCGTCGGCGCGCCGCCCCC
This sequence comes from uncultured Actinomycetes bacterium, assembly GCA_963763475.1. GTDB lineage: Bacteria > Actinomycetota > Thermoleophilia > Gaiellales > Gaiellaceae > AC-32. Next base: position 230,727 of record CAVXOR010000003.1, read on the forward strand.
CTTACCCCTCGAGGAATTACACGATCTGCATAAGACGCGGAGGTTGTTGAGCGCGTTCGTTCCGCCTCGACTCAACGGAATGACGTGGTCGATCGTCAGGTCGTCTCGACTGCCGCACCAGGTGCACCAGGGCTGCCTCCGGATCAGGAGGGCGCGGACCCGGAGGTACTGCTCGGTGTAGCCACGCTGCTGCCTGGTTCCTGGCCGAGGCACTCAGCGCTCGATCTCGAGCTCGCCGAGGACCTGCTCGACAGGAACGAGGATCGCGAAGAGACGCGGGGAACTGGCGGACGACTGGATCGGCTGAGTCGGAGCGGGCTCCGCGCTCGACGAGCTGACCCATCAGCCGGTCTGAATCTCTCGAGCGCAACGACCGATGCATCGGGCTCGATGAAGTCCCGGATCGTCGGCCTACGCTTTGCGTACGTCCGAGCCCACGGCGCTCCCTTCGTCGGACGTCAGCCAGGCCGGCTCGACGTCTGGTCTCGCTGCAGCTGCCAGGCAGGTCGTGGCTCAGGATCAGCCGACCGAATCGCCGTCTCGCGTCTGCGCGGCTCAGGTGCTCCGGTGAGGGAACGAAGCCTGGCCTCGGTGGCGCTGTATGCCGGAAGTGAAGTCGGGCCGACGTCACTCAGGCGCAGTTCGGTACGTGTCACTTCCATCAGCTGGTCGGGGTTCCAGGCCGACCGTGACGGCCGACGGTTGTAGCTCGACTTGATCGGGCGGGCCCTGAAGCTGGAGCCGTACTGGCCGGAGCGAAGACCTTCGATCAGGAGCAGCGGCACGCCGTCGTGCAACCGGGCCGTGTAGCGCAGGCCATCGGCGTCAGCGCTCAGGGCCTCGATCTGACCCAGCAGCAGCGAGCCGAGCTGGGGATGCTTGCCGTGATCGAGCAGCAGCGGGATCCGGCCGCCGTTCTCAGTGAGCGTCTTGGCAAAGGCCGTTGACGCGATGCGCTCGAGATAGTGGCCCTCGTGATCGACAACCTCCTGCCACTGATCGAACACCGCGGCCGTGCCGGTCAACGTGCGGCTCGTGTCGGTGAATTCGTTGTCCGAACTCTCGACCAGTGCCAACGAGCCGATCGAGCCGGTGCGACAGATCACCGTTCCCCGGCTCTGAGGCTCGCGTGGCCGCGCGGCCCGTAGCCCGGCGAGCTCCCAGCTACTCATCCAGGATCTCCATCCAGGATCTTGCAGACCGCCTGCTTGGCTTCGTCGAATTCGTAAATCCGACGCGTGAGCTCGCTGGCCTCCTCGAGGCTGAGTGTCGCCCGGTAGCCGGCGAACACACCCGCCAACTCGTTGAACCCGTCCTGGGTGACGTCTTCGTCGACCAGGGCCTGTCGCATCCGCACCAGCCAGGTCGTGCTCGGCTCCGACAGGGGGAGATCGTCCACCACCTCGCCACCGTCCTCCACGCGCAGCTCGTGGATGCCCTGGCGGATGCGCTCGACCTCCTCGACTCGCTGGGCCGGTGACATCCTGAGGAACGTCGAAGCGTTCATTCGGGATCTCCGTTGCTCGAGGCGAGGGCGATCCAGGCTTCCAGCTGGTCGGCGTCGATCCGTAGCTGAGCGCCGACGCGAACCGCGGCAAGCTCTCGATTGGCGACCAGTCGCCGGACCGTCTTCTCGGAGACGTTCAGGCGCTGCGCGGCCTCCCGTAGCGTCAGCATTGGCCGTTGCTGTATCGCGGTGTCCATTCCTCACTGGGAGGTTCGGCTAAGCGCCGAGGCCGCGAGTAGATTGCGGAGTGGTCTGAGCAGGAGGAGCGATGCTGACAAGCAACAAGTCCCTGAACATCCTGATCGTCGTCGTGGCGGTGTTCCTCGTGGTCATCGCGGTGTCGTTGGTGCTCCTCGGAGTAGGCAGCGGCTGAGTCCACTCCTCAATCAGGCCTGGTCTTTGCACGACGTCGACGACGTGGAGGCTCTGCTTGCCCGGGCAGTTCGGCGTAGCCGTTATGCGAACGAGCTCCGGCCTGACGAACGAGACGACCTCGTCACCTATCTGCTCGAGTTCGCCTGGAAGCTCTCCGAGAAATTCGATCCCGGCCGAGGCAGCTTCGCCACCTTCCTCTTCGCCTGCAGCGGACGGGCAATCGCCGACTACCACCGAAGCCGCTATCGCACCCGATGGGTCTTCAAAGACCGCGTCTACGAACGGCCCCGGCCCGAGCTCGTCTCACTCGACGACGGCGACGATCGTGATTCGCTGGGCGGAACTCTCGGAACGGGGTCAGGCGCTTCTTCGGACGGTTGGAGTCCCGATCTCGGTCGGCTACTCGGAGCGCGAGATAGCTCGAGGGCTCGGGATGCCGACACGCTGGGTCTCCGAAGCTCTCGTCGAGCTGCAGGATGAGCTTCGCCAGCTCGGTTAGGCCGAGCCGGATGCGGCTCGTTTAAGAGGCAGCACCGGCTGGGAATCGTCGGAAATGCGGCTTCTGAGCAACACCAGTGGAAGCCGAGTCTGCGGTAAATGGAGCCGGAGCACCTCACTGCCCCAGTGAGGAGCGCGTTCCTTAGCCGCAGCAGGAACGCGTCACGCTCCGGCTCCACCTTGTACAACTCGAGCTCCGTTTTCTCCGCTTCGCCCGGTGGTATATGCCCGGGGTCGGAGCCGAGCGAAGCCTTGGGGGGAGAGCTTCGGGGGATCGCTCGGCTCCGGTTCTTCGCCAGATGTGCGCACAGCCGGCGAGGTAGTTCCTACCGATGGCCCGGAGGAGGAGCGGCTGTAGAACTAAGGGTGTCGGGCCGGGTGCGGCTCAGCTCTCCAGTAAGGGGAAAGGCTAAGCCGCCTTGCCTAGCTGCCGCGCCCGGCCCGCCCTTTCTCTTGCGGATCGAGTGACCAGCGCGGCTCGGTTCTCGCGTGGGACAGGCCGCGCTGGCGGATCTCCGGCTCGCTCGAGTCCTGCTCCAGTGATGCTCCAGTGACGACCGGAACAGCCAAAACCGTTAAGGCTTTCGACGTCCTCCGACAGGGCCCGCAACTCCCTTAGCCAAGCGGATTCACGGCGGGGGTGGGATTCGAACCCACGAGCGCCTGTTACGGCGCTAGCGGTTTTCAAGACCGCCCCGTTCGGCCGCTCCGGCACCCCGCCGTTCGTTGAGCGTAGAGAACTACGACTCGATGCGGGGCGGGGCGCCGAACTCGCGCAAGACGTCCGGCACGTCGCCCTGGAAGTTCTCGAGCACGGCCAGCGCCCAGCGGTCGGTGACGGCCGTGCCGTTCAGCGTGTGCACGTACTCGGTGTGGCCGTTCGCCCGGTAGCGGATGCCTAGGCGGCGCGACTGGTAGTCGGTCGTGTTCGAGGCTGACGTCAGCTCGCGGTAGCGCTCCTGGGAGGGGAACCACGCCTCGAGGTCGTAGCGCTTGGCCGCCGCCGCGCTCAGCTCGCTCGCTTCGATGTTCACCACGCGGTACGGGAGCCCGAGCTCCTGCGCGAGTGACTCCTCGATCGCCAGCAGCCGCTCGTGCTCGTCCCACGACTCCTCCGGCAGCACGTACGCGAACAGCTCGACCTTGTTGAACTGATGGACGCGGAACATCCCGCGCGTGTCGCGGCCGGCCGCGCCGGCCTCGCGCCGGAAGTTGGTGGAGAAGGCCGTGTAGCGCAGCGGCAGCTGCTCGCGCTCGAGGATCTCGCCCATGTGCAACCCGGCGAGCGCGACCTCGGAGGTGCCCGTCAAATAGAGGCCCTCGTCCACGACCTCGTAGATCTCGAAGCGCTCGGCCGGGAAGAAGCCGGTGCCGTACATCGCCTCCTCGCGCACGAGCACGGGTGGGATCACCGGCGCGAAGCCCTGCGCGACCGCGCGGTCGAGCGCCCAGCGGTAGAGCGCCAGGGCGAGCCGAGCGGTGTCGCCGACGATGTAGCCGAACCGCGAGCCGGAGAGGCGTGCGCCGCGCTCCATCTCGAAGCGGCCGAGCTCGAGGTGCTCCTTCGGCTCGTCCAGCTGCGGCCGCTCGCCGACCTCGCGCACGATTTCGCCCTCGGAGTCGCCGCTCGCCTCGTCGGGAACCGACTCGTGCGCGGGGTTCGGCACCTTCTCGAGCAGCTCGTCGCGCCGCGCCTCGGCTTCGCTCAGCTCCTGCTCGAGACGGCGCAGGTCCTCCTTGACCGTCTTCAGCTCCTCGACCTGCTCGGGCGTCGGCTTGCCCTTCAGCTTCTGCCGGCCGCGCAGCTCGTCGACCTGCGGCACGAGCTCGCGCCAGCGCCCGTCCGCCTCGAGCAGCTCGTCGAACGCCTCGGCGCCGCCCTTTCGCGTGATCCCCGGCCGCACGCGGTCGGGATTTGCCCGCGCGGCTTTGAGGTCGATCAACCCGGGTTCTGGGTCAGGTACGCCACGAGATCGGCGATCTGCTTCTCCGACAGCGACTGGCCGAAGTTGGGCATCGCGTTGGAGTAGCCCTTTTCGATGTAGGCGGCCGGGTTGGCGATCGACTCGTGCGTGAACTCTTCCAGCGACCCCTGGTTGGCGGTCTTGGCGTAGTCGGGCAGCTTGTCCAGGTCGGGCCCGACGTTGCCCTGGGAGCCGGCCGGCTTGAAGACGTGGCAGCCGCCACAGCCCTGGGCCGTGAACAGGGTGGCGCCGGCCTTCGCGTCCCCGGCAGCCGCCTTCGTGGTCGTCGTCGGCACGCTGCCGACCACCTTCTCCGCGGTCGGCATCACGGTCTCGGAGCCGCAGCCGGCGAGCACGAAGGCGAGGACGAGAAATGGGGCCACTCGGCGCATCGGCGCGAGTCTACTCAAGGCGTCCGCGGCCCTCTTCGCTTCTGGTCAGCAGCCAGAGCCCGAGCGCGGCGAAGCCTCCGTAGCCGGCCACGTCGGTAGGTGTGTCGTTCACCAGGAAGGAGACTGCAAGGGCCACGAGGTAGGCGTCGAGCAGCGCAGAGCGAGGCCGCTGGAGCGCGAGCACGACCAGTCCGACCAGCCCGAGCGCGAACAGGAGCGCGCTGTTCCATGTCGACGAGACCGAGGCGGCGGAGAGGTGGAGCCGGTGGCCGAGGTCGCCGAGGACCGATCCAGGCCCGCCGCCGACCGCGTTCGTGACGTGGCTCGAGCCGCCGGTCGCCGCGTCGATCCCGACCAGCAGCAGTGCCGCGCCGGCCGCGACCGCCGTGGCCGCTGCGGCCCGGAGGGCGGGGACGTGCCGCAGCCTGAGCCAGAGGACGAGGAAGCCTGCGAGGTAGACCACCAGTCCGCCGCCGTCGGCGCCGACGCGGCTCGCCGCGATCCCGGCGGCGAGGGCAATCGCGACCAGCGGCAGGAAGCGCGCGCCGACCAGCGCTCCCAGCACGAGCGCGGGCGGTAGCAGCAGCGTCTCGACCTGGTTCGTGACGCCGTAGAAGCGGCCGCCGCCGTCGGGGTGGGGGCCGATCACCGCGAGCGCGTTCCAGGCCGGCTCGGCCCACATGACCGCGAACAGGAACGCGAACAACGCGGCCAGAGCCAGCGCGAGCGGGAGCCGGGGCCGAAGCAGCCAACCGCCCAGCAGCGCGCCGCCGCCGCCCGCCAGCGCGACGCCGAGCACGGCCGTCCGCGGTGAGACGCCTGCGGCGCTGAGCGCGACCGCGGAGGCAATGCACGCCGAAGGCACTAGGAAGACGGCGCGACAGAGCGCGGGGGCGCGGGTCAGCAGCGCGGCCAGCGAGAGGAGGATCAGCAGCCCCACCAGCACGAGCGTCGCCGGGACACGGGAGTCGTGTGCCCGCTGAAGCCGCCGGTCGAAGCGCTCGAGCCGGACCAGCGGGTCGCTCGCGGGCTCGGCGCGGATCGACGGCTGCTCCCCCCGCGCGAGCGCGCGCACCGAGGGTGCGACATCCGCAATCGAGATCAGCCCGGGCAGCCGGGTCGAGGTGTCGGTCAGCACACCGTGGTAGCCGGGACCGACGACGGCGATCGGATAGCGGCGAACGTTGTGCGATTTCGCGGACGGCGGCAGCGCGACGTAGAAGGTGACCTGGCCAGGCCGGCGCGAAAGCGCGATCAGCGGCTCGCCGCCCGGGAGCCCGCCACCCACGATCGCGTTTCCCATCTCACCGCGGAGCAACGAGGCGAGCGCTCCTCGTCGGCTGACCGTCGCGCCCTCGCCGACGATCAGCAACCCGTGCGCAGCTTGCGGCGAACGGAAGACGGGCGACGACGCGGGGGCGACGATCACGGCAGCCCGCTCGGAGGGCGCCGCCGCCGCGGGCGCGGTGGCCACCATCCCCAGGGCTACAATCACGAGGAACCTTCTCGCCTTCAAGGAGGCCGATTCTCGATGAAACGCAAGGCTTACGGTCGCGACGCTGGGCTGTCGCTGCGCATGCTGCTGACCGGCTCGATGCTGGGACTGCTCTACGTCCTGTTCGCGGTCGCCCTCTTCTACGTGCTGAACGCCGGCATCGTGCTGATGGTCGTGATCGTCGGGGTGATGGCCTTCGTCCAGTACTTCACCTCGGACAAGCTCGCCTTGAGGGCCGCCGGCGCGAAGGTCGTCGAGCGCGACCAGGCTCCCGAGCTGCACGACATGATCGAGCGCCTGTGCGCGATGGCCGACCTGCGCAAGCCGCGCGTCGCCGTGATCGAGAGCGACGTCCCGAACGCGTTCGCGACCGGCCGCAACCAGAAGCACGCCGCCGTCGCCGTCACGACCGGGCTCTGGGACCGGCTCGAGCCGAAGGAGGTCGAGGGCGTCCTCGCCCACGAGCTCTCGCACATCGCCAACCGGGACGTGCTCGTGATGACGGTGGCCAGCTTCTTCGCGATGATCGCCGCGGTGCTGACGCGTGTCGGCCTCTACAGCGGCATGTTCGGCGGCATGGGCGGCAACCGGGACAGCAACAACTCGGTTCCGATCTGGCTGGTCGTCCTCGTCGTCTCGGTGATCACGTACTTCCTCAGCCAGATCCTGATCCTCGCCATCTCGCGCTACCGCGAGTTCGCCGCCGACCGCGGGTCGGCGCTGATCACCGGCGCGCCCGAGTACCTGATGAGCGCGCTACAGAAGATCGCCAGCGGGATCACGCAGATCCCCCAGCAGGACCTGCGCGAGGTCGAGGGGATGAATGCGTTCTTCATCATCCCGACCAACTGGCGCAAGCGGGGCGGCGAGCTGTTCATGACGCACCCGCCGCTCGAGAAGCGGCTGGCCGCGCTCAGCGAGATCGCCCGCGAGATGGGCCGGCCGGTCTCGTAGCCCGGGTGGGCCTGCGGGACGTCCTCTTCGGGCGTAAGCAGCTGAAGGACGCCGCGGGCGAGCGGCTCTTCGCCATCTCGACCGCGCGGATCACGCTCGAGACCGAGCTCGACCTGAGGCCGGCCGGAGCGGCCGGCGTCTGCTTCAAGTCCCTCTCGGCCGGCGAGTTCGTGCGGGCCGAGAACGAGCTCCAGCAGCTGCTGGACGCGGTCGCCGTGGAGTCGGGCTCGAAGGTCGAGCGGCACTCGGACGAGTACGGCTACGAGTGGCTGGTCGTGCGTGACGGCGACTTCGAGGACCTCGTCACGAGCGTGCACCTCGTCGCGTCCGAGCTGGAGTCGCGCGGCTTCGGGCCGCAGCTGCTCGCGGCCGTGTTCCCGTTCGAGCGGAAGGGCTTCGACGGCGGCCGGGTGTACTGGATCTACGGCTTCAAGCGCGGCGCCTTCTGGCCGTTCGTGCCGAAGGGCGACGGCAAGGAGCGAGACAACGCCGAGGAGCTCGAGCTGAAGGCGAAGCTGGAGCAGGAGCTGCCGGTCGAGCAGGACCTCTCGCGCTGGTTCGCCGTCTTCGACGCGCCCGTCTAGTTCGCCGGCGCGGCTGCCGGCCTCCTGAGGACGAGCCGACACGCTTCCGGCCCTGCCGCGTCACAGACACGCGCGCAAATGAGCAGTACGCTCGCAGCGGGCGGCGGGTGGAACCTCACTCCCCACCCAATGGGTGGGGCCGCGCGCGCGTGAACTATGAGAGCCGCTAGGCGGCGGGTAGCTCGGGAATCAGGCCCTCGCCCTCGAACAGCTCGCGGGCTTCCTCCAGCGACAGGTCCGGCGGCGGGACGAGCGCCTCCGAGGGCGAGAGATCCTCGTCGGGCAGCTTCGTGCCGTTCGTACGGACGGCCTCGGCCATCCGCCCGAGGAGCTCTGCGAGCCCGTCCGAGTCGCCGGCCTCGAGCGCCTGCCCGGCCTGCTCGTCCAGCTCGTTGAGGCCCTTCGCGACCTCCTCGTCGATCTCGAACTGGCCCTCGCCCATGATCCGGACGATCACTGCGAAAGCTCCTTCTGGCCCTCGCCCGTGCCGAGCTCCGCCTTCATCTGCTCGAGCTCCTGGTCTACTTGCGACTTCGAGGCGACCGCGCTCAGCTCGCGGTCGAGCTCGGTTTGGTCGGTGGTGAAGTCCTCCAGAGCGCCCGAGGTCGTCAGCTCGTCGATCGCGGAGGCGCGCGCCTGCATCTGCTCGGTCTTGTCCTTCGCGCGCTGGATCGCGAGGCCCGTGTCGGCCATCTGCTCGCCGATCCCCGTCGCCGCCTCGCCGATCCGCACCTGGGCCTCCGCGGCCGAGTACTGCGCCTTGATCGTCTCCTTCTGCGTCCGGAAGGCCTCGACCTTGGCCGAGAGCGCCTTCTCGCTCGCGATCAGCTTCTCCTGCTGCTGCTCGAGCCCCTTCGTCTGCTCGTCCAGCGACTGCAGCTGCTGCTGCATGCCGGACTTCCGCTCCAAGGCTTGCCGAGCGAGGTCCTCCCGCCCGGCGGCCAGCGCCTCGCGGGCCTGTGCGTCGAGCTTGACCAGGCTCTGCTGCAGCTGCGTCTCCTGTAGCTCCAGCCGCTTCTTGGCGGTGACGACGTCGGCGATGCCGCGCTTGACGTTCTGCAGCAGCTCGAGCTGCTTCTCGTACGAGTAGTCGAGCGTCTCCGCGGGGTCTTCCGCGCGGTCGAGCAGCTTCGAGAACTTCGACTTCACCACCAGCGACGCGCGTGACATCAGACCGGCCATTCGTCCTCCTCGGTGAGCGGAGCGACTAGCCTAGCGGCGGTGATCGTCGAGCGGAGCATGCATCCAGACTGGCTCTCGAACGCCTATCTGATCGGCGACGAGCCGGGAGGAGTGGGCGTCTTCGTGGATTCGGGCGCTCCGCTCCGTTCGCTGTTCGACGCGGTCTCGCGGCACGGCTTGACCGTGACGCACCTGCTCACCACGCATGCCGACGCCGACCACATCGCCGGCGACGACGCGATCCGCGGCCGCTACGACTGCCGGATCGTCAAAGGCGATCTCGAGACGGGCGGCCTGTCGATCCGGGCGCTGCCCACGCCAGGACACAAGGACGACCACCTCGCTTTCGTCATCAACGACGAGGCGTGCTGCAGCGGCGACGTGCTCTTCAAGGACGCGGTCGGCGGCGGTGACTTCGAGCAGATCAAGCGCTCGGTGATGGACGTGCTGATGAAGCTGCCGCCGGAGACTCGCGTGCTGCCGGGCCACACCGACGAGACCACGATCGGGCGCGAGTGGGAGGAGAACCCGTTCGTGCGCGTCTGGCGCGGCGCCGAGCCCGAAGGCACCGAGCCCGTCCGGGTGGGGGGCCAGGACGCGATTCTCGTCGTCTGGTCTCCGGACTACGACGGCAAGGGCAAGGCGTGGGTCCGTTTCGACGACGGCCGCGACGCAATCGTAGGCGGCTCACGCGTGGAACGCGGCTAGCCGCTCGGCTTCTTCTCGCAGCTCGAGTTGCGCGGCCCGCGACAGGCGGCCGAAAGGCTCGAGGCGGATCCGGCCTCGCTCGTAGTGCCAGATCCCGGCGACGACGCCGTCGACCAGGAACGTGCGGTCCGACTGCGGGTTGCGGACGTGGAAGATTCGCTTGCGGTGCTCTTCCGCCAGGATCCCGGTCCGACGCGCGTGGACGAGAAGCACCGCGTCGAAGGTCGGCAGGAACCGCGCTGGCGCGGGCGTCTCCGGGTCTGGCAGCGGTGCCCGTGGCAGGTCGAGCAGCTCGGCTCCGTGCTCGTCCCGGAAGCGGCGCAGGTTCATCCGAGCGAGCACCTCGCGCAGCGCGCCGTCGCGCATGCCGGCCCAGTTGGCGATGTCCTGCCGCGGCGCGGGCCCGAAGGCGCCGAGGTAGCGGCGAACGAGGTGCCCGCGCGCCTCCGCCTCGGCCAGCTCGGGCTCGGGCCCGACCCAGTCGGCGGCGAGCCCGAACAGATCGGCGCGCCGCCGCTCCCACGTTCCGGAAGGCGGTACACGCACGAGCTCGACCCAGAGTCCCACCCCCGGCTGCAACAGCTCGCCGAGCTCCTTCGCCGACCGCGGCCCGCCGGCCAGCGCACGGCGCAACCGCTCCGCAGCGCGCTTCATCTGTCGAGGGTCCGTGCCCTGCGCGCGTCGCGACCAGGCCATGCGCTCGCTCCGAATGGCGATCGTGAGCGGCCAGAAGTCAGGCCGCGAGACGACGTGGATCGTGCTGCGCATCAGCGTCGCCTGCACGAGGGAGCGGCGCTCGAGTGCCCGCGTAACCGCTTCCCGGTCGATCCCCTCGACGCGCGACCAGAGCCCGACGTAGGTCGAAGGCGCGTATTGGGCCTGCACGCCACCCATCGACTCGACGACTCGCGGCAGCGGCGCTTGCCTCCGCTCGAGCAGCGACTGCCGTGCCAGCACGGCCCGGTTCAGGTCTCGCGTCGTCAGCCCGCGTTCGGCCACGGTCGCGGACGCTAACCCGCGGTAAGCTCGCGCGGACCGGACGAGGAGACCCGCATGGCGATCAAGCTCCACCGTTGCAAGAACCTCTGGGTGAAAGGCCCGCACCCGTGCTGGAAGGTGCAAATGGCGCTCGACGAGGCCGGCGTCCAGTACGAGGTCGTCGAGGAGAAGTACTTCGGCCCGCGCGAGCCCACCGTCGAGCAGACCGGCCAGAAGCGCTTCCCGTGGATCGAGTTCGAGGACGGCTCCGTCTACCGCGAGGAGTCGAAGGACATGGCCCAGCGGATCAAGGACGGCAAGCTGAACGAGGCGCCGCGAGCGCAGCCGGTCGCATGAGCTTCATCGTCCCGGAGGAGATCGAGGACTACGCCGAGGCTCACACTACGCCGCCGCCGGAGCTGCTCGCAGAGCTCGCCGAGGAAACGAAGGCCACCCTAGACGCGCCGCAGATGCTGACCGGGCGGATCGAGGGGCGGCTGCTGGAGCAGCTCGTCCACGCGCTCCAGGCCAAGCGGGTGCTCGAGCTCGGCACCTACAGCGGCTACTCGTCCCTGTCGATGGCGGCCGGCCTGCCGGAAGGCGGCCACATCGACACGTGCGAGGTCGAGCAGAAGCACGCCGACGTGGCGCAGCGCTACATCGACCGAAGCCCTCACGGCGACCGGATCACGATCCACCTCGCCCCGGCGCTCGAGACGATCGAGCGGCTCGGTGGCGAGTGGGACTTCGTCTTCATCGACGCTGACAAGGAGAACTACGCCAACTACTACGAGGCGCTGCTGCCGCGACTCGCGGCCACGGGGCTGATGGCGATCGACAACACGCTCTGGAGCGGCCGCGTGCTCGACGCTGACGACAACTCCGAGGCGACCCGCTCGATCCGTGAGCTCAACGACCGCATCGCCGCCGACGAGCGGGCGGTCGCCGTGCAGCTGAGCGTCCGCGACGGCGTCACCCTGATCCGCCGAAAGCCCTAGCTACACTGTGGCCCGCCCGGGGCTATAGCTCAGTTGGGAGAGCGCCTGGATCGCACCCAGGAGGTCGCCGGTTCGAGTCCGGCTAGCTCCACCATAGAAAGGCCCGCAAACGCGGGCCTTTTTGTTCCCCTCACCCACCAGCTCGTGCCGAGATGACTGCTGAGGTGAACGGTTTCTAGGGCAGTGGTTTCACAGCAAGCAACTCGGGCCCGTGAGCGCGCAGCCAATCGCGTTGCCTGTGACATTCCGGGCGATGGCGCTCGACGAGCGACCAGAAGCGCTTCGAATGGTTAAGCACCTCGAGGTGACAGAGCTCATGCACCACCACGTAGTCAAGAACTTCGTAGGGGGCGAGCACGAGCCGCCAATTGAATGCGAGCACGCCACGTGCAGAGCAGGAGCCCCAAAGCGTGCGTTGGCTTCCGATCCGGACCCGCTGAAAGGCGACGCCGATCTTGCGCGCTTCTTCGTCGGCCACGGCGGAGATCAGCTCGCGAGCCGCAACCCGGCCCTCCGACTCACTGACCAGCAGATGCTCAAGGCCGAGTGTCGGAACCTGGGCGCGTCGCTGCCGCTCGATCCACTGTCGCTGTGTAGCCAGGACCCGTCCCACCTCACCTTGACTCATCCGCACGGGCACCGTCAGCCGCGCTGGCGCTCCCCACGGGACCTCTAGCCGCCAGCGCCGCGCGCGAGCGGAGCGGCGGATCTCCACCTCTTCCATCTCCCGAAGCTAGCCGCGGGCCCGGATGGTCGCATGTGCTCGACCTGACTGGGTCTCGCCTGGCTATGGAGCCGGAACTGGCCATGGCCGGAGTCGAGCGGTATCCGGCGCGCTCTGATCATTCCCCGCGTTTTCCACAGGCTGTTAGTTGCTGCGAGGGTCCTCAGCGGGCCGCGGGCCTTGTTTCAATCGCTCGAAAAGCGTCTGCGCAGGCGAAGTCGGCTCGGCACGTGGGATTTGCTCATCGGTGCTCGCGGATTGCGCCTGTGGAAAGAGCTGTTTCGCATTCCAGAGGTCGACATGGAGCTGTTCGACTTCTTCCACGAGCATCAGGATTGCGCGGCCGGCCGCGGCGACCTCCTCGCGCGCGTCGCGCGTCAAGCCGTCACCCCAACGCCGGAGCGTCTCGAGCTTCTCTTCATCGAGGGCTGGGCGCGATCTATCCGTCAGGGTTCTCCTACGGCCGCAGAGATAATTTTTCTACGTTACGAGATCCGCCGCCCTCGGTCGAGTCCAGTCCTCAGAGGCCAGGCGGTCGAACAACTCCGCGTTCCGCGTCCGCCACGCTGAGGGGTGACCACCGGATGAACCTCTGGTTGCGTCAGCGTCGATACGGCCCGAAGAATTCGGTAGGAATTGGTAGAGAAGCGGCGGATTCCGCGCTATCTTTTTCGCGAGCAGCGTTTCGCCCTCAGACAACGGCTGACACTGCCGATAACGCCATGATGAAGGTGCTCGCCCATCTTTCTCCGACCGTCCTCGCCGTTCTCGCTGCGGCGCTGGGGATAACGCTTTCCGTGTTCCTGCTCTCCGGCGCGGGGGCCCAGGGCGAGCCGGCCCCGCTGCTGGCTGTGATCAGCGGGGCTGCCGGGCGCGTTGCCGCAGATCTCCCGGCTGCCGTTCACACGCCTGCTTCAAAACCGATCGCCGAGGCCGCCTCCTACACGCCGCCCGCAATTACCCCATCCGTACGTCTCGCGCCAACCCGGCAGGCTGCAGCGACAAAGGTGCGCCGGGGACACGGCAGCGCTCGGAGCGGCGCCGTGCGGCGCGCCCCCTTCGCTCACTCTCAGGGTCGGCCCGCCACTCCAGCAACGCCGGTCACGACGCACGGCCATGGCCACGGACACGCCCACGCGCTGAAGTCGTTCGCCGGAGCGCACGTGCCAGGTGCGCACGGGCACGGGAAGGCATCCGGGCACTCCAGCGAGCACCACCACGGGCATGCCCGGGGACACGCGAAGAAGGCCACGCCGCCATCTGTGCCCGCTACGCCTCCGAAGGAGCACGGCGGCGGGCATGGGCACAAGGAAGGCAAGAAATAGGGCGCGTCGCCAGCGGCCGTCTGCGGCTCGCCGCAGGTCTTCTCCTCTTGGCGCTCCCGCTCGCGGTCGCCATCTGGACGTTTGGCGGACTGGCGGCCAAGCGCGAGCGGAACAACGCCGACCAACAGCTCGTCCGGAGCCTGAACTCCGGCGTTTCGGTGTACGCGAGCCTTCTACGAGACGCGCGCAGCACCGCCGACCGACTCGCACGCTCCAAGCGAGTCGCGCGCGCGTTCTCTCGCGGTGACGAGCGTACGCTCCGGGAAATCGAGCAGGCGCACCCGTGGATCATGTTCGCCCACGGGTCGGCCGGGGGCTTGCACGGACGGAAAACCCAGGCGCGCGTCGACGTGATCGCGCCTGGAGGGACGATCGGGCGGGTCTTTGTCGTCCCCCCGTTTGGTCGGCCTCTCGTCCGAACAATCGCTCGCGAGGCACATCTCACCCGCGGCCGCCTTGGTTTCCTGGTCGACCGTCGGCTCGTTCGAGAGGATGGTGTCGGCCGTGTCGACTCGCGCCCAAGCCCGGGAAAGGCGGCCGACCTGCGGATGCAGGCGCTCGCGTACCGAGCGGTTGCCCTGCCCCTCGGAGAGGGGCGAGGCGGGCCGGCTCTGATCACGGTCCGCAAGCGATCCGAGATCGAGGCTGCGGCGAACGACGTCCGCTGGCGGGTGATCGGCTTCGGCCTCGGCCTCATCGGCGCGTTCCTCGTCACTGCCTACGCCGTGGCTCCCGCGATCGCGCGCAGCCGGCTCTCGAGGCTGCAGCGAGATCAGGCACAGCGAGTGCTCGCGCGTCTCGGCGACGGCGTCTTCGTCGTCGACCAGGACGGGACGGTGCAGCTCTGGAACCAGGCTGCGGAGGCGATCACGGGCCTCCGGGGCGGGGAGGTGCGCGGCCGGCGTGCGGAGGAGGCGATTCCGGGCTGGACGACGATCGCGACGTTCGTCCCGGTTTCGGATCGACCGGGGGAGACGGAGGGCCCCTCGAGCTCGGAGACTGTCCCGGTCGAGGTGGGAGGCCGCGAGCTCTGGCTCTCGTTCGTGGCCGTGGCGCTCGACGACGAGACCGTCTATGCCTTCCGCGACGCGACTCACGACCGCAGGCTCGAGGACCTCCGCTCGCAATTCGTGGCGACGATCTCGCATGAGCTCAGGACGCCGCTCGCCTCGTTGCACGGCGCGGCACTGACGCTGAGGGAGCACGATTTGCCGGCCCAGACTCAGGACGATCTCCTCGCGATGATCGCCGAGCAGTCGAATCGGCTCGCCAACCTCGTCGACGAGATCCTGGTCGCGGGCCAGCTCGACAGCGGCTCCCTCCGCGTGGTCGTGGACACGTTCGACCCGGAGGAACTGGTGCGGGGAGTCGTGACGGCCGGGCAGTCGCGGGTGGGGGAGGAGACGACTATCGAGGTTGCCATGCCGCCGGTCGTGCCGAAGGCGCACGGTGACTGCGAGCGCACGCGCCAGGTGCTGCTCAATCTGCTCGACAACGCGATCAAGTACTCGCCGTCCGGGGGACGAATCGAGGTGGGAGTCGCGGCAGCGGGTGACCAGCTTCGCTTCAGCGTCCACGATCAGGGCCTCGGCATCCCGGTGGGCGAGCAGGAGCGGATCTTCGACAAGTTCTACCGGCTCGATCCGGACCAACGGCGGGGCATCGGCGGAACGGGCCTGGGCCTCTACATCTGCCGCGAGCTCGTCCAATCGATGCACGGGCGCATCTGGGTCGAGTCGGAGCCTGGCAAGGGCACGATCTTCGCCTTCGAGCTGCCCGCGGAGCCGTTGCCGGCTCCGGTCTTGCCGACGGCCGGCTGACCTGAAGCAGCTCCGCCCGACGAGGGTTCCGACCGACTTGAGCACGACGCGCTCTACGTCGCATACCGGCTCCGCTTGAAGTAGGCGGCGCCTCACCTCTCGGCGAAGGGCCCCGGCGACGGGGCCCTTCGCGTTTGCACGACTAGGATCGCGGGATCGACCGCCTACGGGGTCTCCTACTCGTCGTTTCCCTGCTTGCGCTCGCCGCCTCGCCGGGGGCGGCGCGCACGGACGTTGCCGCGCCGACGCTCTTGCAGCTGGTCGGGCAGAAGCTCGTCGTCTCGATGAGCGGAACGATGCCCTCCGCGTCGCTGCTCGGGCGCGCCAGGCGCGGCGAGATCGGCGGCGTGATCATCCACCGCTTCAACTTCGGCTCGTCCGCCCGGCTGCGGGCGACCGCCGCCGCGCTGCGGCGGGCAGCGGCGAGCGGCGGCCGGCCTCGCTTGCTGATCGCGGTCGACCAGGAGGGCGGCTCGGTGAAGACCGTCCCCTGGCTGCCGCCGACCCGTGCCCCCGGCCATGTCCGCTCGATTACGGACGCCCGGGTCGACGGCCGAAGCACGGGCGCCGCTCTCCTACGCCTCGGCGTGAACACCGACCTCGCACCGGTCGCGGATGTGCCCTGGCTCGCAGGCCTCGGCCGTCTACCGCCAGGGGCGAACGTGGTCGTTCGACGCGAAGACGACGGCGCGCCTGGCGGGTGCCTTCGCGCTCGGACTCGGAGACGCCCACGCCGTCGCGACGATGAAGCACTTCCCGGGCCTCGGGCTCGCGACGGCCGACACCGACCGCTCGATCGTCCGCATCACGGCTTCGCGGGCCCGCCTCCGGCCGGGTCTCGAGCCCTACCGGCGAGCGATCGCGGCGCGCGTGCCGGTGATCATGCTCTCGAACGCGGTCTACGAGTCCTACGACCGGACGAACGCCGCCGGTTGGTCGCGCGCGCTCGCGACCGGGCTCCTGCGCAACGAGCTCGGCTTCCGCGGCGTGTCGATGACGGACTCGCTCGACGGTGCCGCCCACACGCGGGGGATCACGCCGAACGTGCTCGCGCTGGCGGCGACGAAGGCGGGCACCGACCTGCTCCTGCTGACCGGCGGCGAGGAGGCCACGCGGAGCGTCTTCACCTCGCTCCTGCGCGCCGCTCAGGCCGGCCGCATCGCGCGGGCGGGGCTCGAGCGCTCGTACCGCCGGATCCTGCTGCTCAAGTCCGGCTTGCAGGCGCGACGCTGAGGGTCGAGACTCAGCGCGTGCCCGGCGCCGCCACGGAGCACCCCGAGTCGGACGTGATCCTCGAAGTCGAGTTCGAGGACGGCCTGCTGTTCCTCGTGCTCGAGAACATCGGCTGCCGGCCCGCGCATTCGGTGCGCGTGCGCTTCGCCCAGCCGCTGCGCGGCCTCGGCGGCGAGAAGCGGATCGACCGGCTGCGGATCTTCCAGCGCCTCGAGCTGCTCGGGCCGCAGCGACGGGTCCAGATCTTCCTCGACCGCGCTGCGCTCTTCTTCGCCCGCGGCGAGCCGACCAGGCTCGAGGTGCGCATCGCCTGGCGCACGGACGACGGCAAGCGCCGCTCTCGCACGGTGCGGCACGACCTCGGCGCCTATCGCGACTTCCCCTACTTGGAGGTGCCCCGAGATGCCCCAGCAGCACCGTAACGACCCGTACCGGAACTTCAACTTCCGCGTAGAGATCGACGGCCTCCAGGTCGCAGGCTTCAGCGAGGCCCGGCTGCCGGAGGGGCGGATCCAGGCCGTCGCCTACCGCGAGGGCACCGATGGCACCTCCGCCGCGCGGCTGCTGCCGGGGCGCGTCGAGTACGGCCCGGTCGTTCTGCGGCGAGGGCTCACCGGTGATCCGGCGCTCTTCCGCTGGTGGAACGACGTCGTCCAGGGCAACGTGGCGCGACGCGACGTCTCGATCGTCCTGATGGACGAGCAGCGCCGGGACGTCGCGCGCTGGCTGATCCGCAGCGCGTGGCCGACCAAGTGGACCGGCCCCGACCTGCGCGGACTCGGCAACGAGGTGGCGATCGAGGAGCTCGAGCTCGCCCACGAAGGCATCGAGCTCGCCGACTGACAGGCGTAAACGCTCTAGGGCTCGATCAGCCCGCGCCTGACCGCATACCTGGTCAGCTCGACAGTCAGGCGGTCGAGACCCGCACTCTCCCTCACGCATCGTCGAGCCGGAGCGTCGACGGGTAGTACTCGTACGTCACGCGGTCGAGCAGCTCGATCCGCACGCCCGCCCGGAGCATGCGCTCGCCCCGGAACCAGTCGCCCGGCTCGGCAAGGGCCGAGGCGACATGCTCCCGCTCGAAGAAGCGCAGGTGCGCGTGGACGAGCGCACCCTTCAGCGGGAGTCGGTCGGGGAGCACGCCCACGATCTCGGTCGTCGAGCCGTCCGGCTCACGGCCGTGGATCACGCCCTGCACGGCTTCGGCACGCCGTTCGCGCGCCGCCTCGAGCAGGGCTTCGATCGCGTCCGCCGGGAGCGAGTCGTCGTCGTCGAAGTCGAAGAGCCAGCGACCCTTCGCGAGGCGGTAGCCCTCGTTGCGCGTCAGCGTCGAAGCGGCGAGCCAGTGGCGATGCGCCTCGGGGTAGACGTACCGCTGCGACGTGTGGGTCCAGCGCACGCGGTCTTCGTCGAGCGCCCCGACGACCTGCTCGCCCTCGGGGTCGGGGCCGTCGCCGACCACGAGCACCTCGAGCTTGCGGTAGGTCTGGTCGAGCACGGCCGGGAGCGCCCGCGAACGCAGGAGCTCCGGCCGTCCGAGGGTCGGCAGGATCACCGTCACGAGCGGCTCCGGCTCCTCGTACGCCGCGCCGTAATCAGGGGCGGCACGCGCGTCCGCCAGCAGGCGCCGGTTCTCGGCGTCGCGCCCGGCCAGCACGCGCAGCGTCGGCATCAGCTGCTCGTCGACCCGCCGCGCCAAGGCCGCGACGGCCTCGTCGAGGCGCGCCACGTCCTTCGCCACGGCGCCAAGCTCCTCGAGCAAGCGCGCGGCCTCGCTCTCGAACCGGTGGTGCAGCGACTCGAACCGGCGGTCGAGGGCGTTGGCGAGCCGTCGCCGGATCACGCAGGTGAGAACGGGCGCGCGGGAACGCCCTGGACGCGCGTCGCCGGGGCCACGGGTCGCACCACCACCGCGCCGGCGGCAATCACCGCTCCCGCTCCGACCTCGATCCCGTTGACGACGATTGCGCCCATCCCGAGCGCGGTGCCGTCACCGACGCGAGCGTTGCCGCCGACGTTCGCGCCCGGGTTGAGCACCGCGCCGTCACCGATCCGCGCGTGGTGGCCGACGAGCGCGCCGCGGGCGACGAGGGCCTGCCGCCCCAGCTTCGCCGCGGCGGCGATCACCGCGGCCGGCCCGACCAGACATCCCTCGGCGAGCCGCGCGGAAGGGCTGACGTGGGCCGCGGGGTGGACGATCGTGGCCGCGCGCCAGCCGTGCTCGGCCAGGAGCGACCAGAGCGTGAGCCGGTCGCCGCCGAGCCCGAGGACGGCGGTCGCGGGGCCTGCGTCCGGCCCCAGGACCGGCAGACCGTGAACCTCGCTGCCGATGCGGCCCGGGTCGACGAGCTCGAGTAGCCCGGCCACCTCGTGACCGCATGCGCGCGCGTACTCGACCACCTCGAGCGCGAACGACCCACTCCCCGCGACGTAGAGCCCGGCCACCCTGCCTGGACGATACAGGCCCTAACCGGGACGGACCGCGCCGACGAAGCCGAAGGCGTAGCCGGGCTGCGAGAGCGACGAGATCTTCACGACGTCGCCCGTGTGCGGGGCCTGGATGAAGCGCCCGCCGCCGATGTACATGCCCTCGTGCTGGGGCCCGCGCGAGCTCGGCTCGAAGAAGACGAGATCGCCGGGCTGGAGCGCCCACGGCGGGATGCGCGCGCCCTCGTAGAACTGCGAGCCGGTGTAGTGGGTCAGCTGGATCCCGAGCTGCGCGTACACGTACATCGTCAGGCCCGAGCAGTCGAAGCCGATCAGCGGGTCGGCGCCGCCCCAGAGGTAGGGCACGCCCAGGTACTGCATCGCGATCCGGACCGCCTGGGCGCCGACCGAGCCGCCGCTCGGGACCCCGATGAGGGATTGGCCCGGAAGCGCGAGATCGTCGAAGCCGGTGTCGGCGCCGTGGCCGGTCACGCCGAGCGCCAGCCAGGAGAGCCGTGCCGACCGATGGGAGCGGTGGGTGGCCGGCAGCGCCGCTCGCGCCAGCCCGACGAGCACCTGCGAGCCGGTCTCGAGGCCGAGTGACGAGTCCCCGGCGACCAGGCGCAGCCCGACGATGCCGCTGCCCTCACCGGGCACGACCGCCTCCTGCAGGACGACCAGGTAGCTCGCCGGGCCGAGTGGGACGAGCGAGTTCGGCGTCGCGGGCACGGGCTTGCCGTCCACCGTCAGTCCGACGACGCGCGCGCCGCGCAGGCCGTAGGCCGGAACGTAGACGTGCTCCGCGTAGACGAGGCCGCCGGCGAGCGACACGCCGGTCAGCGAGACCCCGCTCGAGGTGCGCTTGGCCGAGTCGAAGCGCAGCGTCCAGCCCCCGTCCTGTGCCGATGCGTACGTGCCCACCGCGCCGGCGTCCGAGGTCAGGTGACCTTGAGCATCGCGGATCTCGGCGACGCCGCCGAACGCCGCGGGGGCGAGGACGGTCGCTGCCAGGGCAGCCGTCGACGCGAGGAGCAGCCGCCTGTGCACGAGCGGATCGTTGCACAGCGGCCCTCAGCGCGACGGGTTTCTAGTTGAGAATGAGAAGCGTTTTCAGTAAGCTCGGGCGATGCGGAACACGCGCCAGCGGACGCTGTTGACCGAGCTCGTCTCGACCCGGCAGCACGCGTTCACCGCCGAGGAGCTCTGGAGCGCCGCCCGCGAGGCCGACGGCCCCGTGGGCCTCGCGACCGTCTACCGCACCCTTGCCCTGCTCGAGTCGAGCGGCCGCGTACGGCGACTCGACCGCGGACGCTTCATCGCCTGCGAGCCCGGCCATCACCATCACCTGGTCTGCCTCTCGTGCGGCTCGGTCGAGGAGACCGAGCTTTGCGCGGCGCCACCGGTGGTCGAAGTGCGCAAACGCCACGGCTTCGTCGTCCAGCGACACGAGGCCGACCTCTACGGCGTCTGCGGCAAGTGCGCGTGACCTGGATCGCGATCCCGCTCTCGCTGCTCACCGTCGTCTCGACGCTGATCGGCGGCCTCACGGCGCTGCGGCTGCGCGAGCACCTGGAGACCGTGCTGGCGCTGAGCGGCGGCGTGGTCGTCGGCGTCGCGCTCTTCGACGTGCTGCCAGAGGCGATCGACGGGATCGACAACCCGCGTCTTGTGACCACGCTCGTCGCGGCCGGCTTCCTTGCGTTCTTCTTCTTCCAGCGCGCGCTCGTGCTGCATCACCGCGACGACCCGAACGAGGCTCGTGCGCACCATCGCGTCGGAGCGCTCGGGGCCGCCGCGCTCTCGGCGCACAGCTTCGTCGACGGCCTCGGGATCGGGATCGCCTTCGGCGTCGACACGCTGACCGGCGTGCTCGTCTTCATCGCGGTGATCAGCCACGACTTCGCCGACGGGCTGAACACGGTCACGTTCGTGCTGCGCCAGCAGGGGGACCGTAAGCAGGCGCTGCGCTGGCTCGCTGCCGACGCAGCCGCGCCCTTCTTCGGGGCGATCGTCGGCACGCTGATCAGCGTCTCCGAACGGAACCTCTCGTACCTGCTGGCCGTCTACGCCGGCTTCTTCCTCTACGTCGGCTCGTCGGACCTGCTGCCCGCGGCGCACGCTCGCACCTCGCCGCTACGGATCGCCCTGACCTTCGCCGGCTTCGTCCTGACCTATGCGATCGTGACGGTGGCCGCGCGCTAGGGATGCGCGGCGGGCACCCAGTGGGGCCCGCCCCAGCTGAGGTCGTACGGGTAGTGGTGGATCACGTGCGCCCAGATCGTCCACGCGATCCAGCGCGAGGTGCCGTAGAAGAAGGCTGCTCGGTAGAACGTCAGCAGCGCCCCCCTCGGGACGACCCGGTTCAGCCACGGCCAGAAGGCGTCTGCCCGGTAGATGTAGTCGTCGAAGTACGCACTTGTGAGTACGCGCCAGCTCCAGAGCCCGTAGACGATCCAGACCAGGTCCCACATGCAGCCGAGCCCGCTGAAGTAGGCGGCGGCATCGGTCATGCGCCCGGTCTGGCCCGCGTAGGCCCAGGCGTCGATGTGAAAGTGGAACGTCCATGGGAAGAGCAGCATCGTCCCGACCGTGTCGCCCATGTCGGTGAGCGCGTGGGCGAACTGGCCGATCATGAAGCTGACGCCCCAGAGCTTGGAGCCGAAGACCTTCCAGATGATCAGGCCGACGGCGACCCCGTAGATCAGCGAGTGCGTGAAGCCGAAGCCCGGCCAGCCGCGGTGGAACTGGGCCGGGTCGCTCGCCTTCAGATCCCACGGGCCGAGGTGGATCCCGTAGACGAACCACTTGGTCATCATGTCCGGCGAGTACGAGCCGATCAGCAGCGGCACGAAGGCGAGCTTCAGCCCGACGTGCTTCTGGATCGCGTACGGCTCGAGGTCGTGTGCCGCCCAGCTCACGCGAGGCGCCTGACCACGGTCGGCACGAGCCACGCCGTGAACACCAGGTAGGCGAGGCCGACCCAGAACGAGAACAGGAAGTCGATCCAGACGACGCCGATCGCGATGTAGACCGCGGCCGCGAGGCAGTAGCCCCCGAACACGCGCAGGTCGCGCCGGTCGGGGACGTCGAAGCTCAGTCGCAGTCGCACGTTCGCTTGCCGAGGAGGATGCGCCTGCCGCAGTTGGCGCAGAAGTTCTCCGCCCGGCGTGCGGCGCGGTGGAGGCCCGGCAACGTCAGCAGCACGCCGAACGCGAGGGCACCGAGAATGGCGGCGAGCCCGGGGTCGATCACGCGGTGGAGGCTAAACCGTTCGCAGCGTAGAGTCGGGCAAGTGCTGAGCTTCGGACTGGTCGGGACCGGTCACTGGGCCGATGTCGCCCACGCGGCCGGGATCGCGGCTCATCCTGAGGCCGAGCTCGTCGGCGTCTGGGGCCGCGATCCTGCGAAGGCGGGGGCGCTGGCAGCCAGGCACGGCGTGCGCGCGTTCGGCGATCCCGAGGAGCTGTTCGCCGCAGTCGATGCGGTCGCGTTCTCGGTTCCGCCGGACGTACAGGCCGCGCTCGCGCCGCGAGCGGCCGAGGCCGGCAAGGCGCTGCTGCTCGAGAAGCCGGTCGCGCTCGACGTCGCAGCCGCGGAGCGGATCGCTGAAGCGGCCGCCGCGCCGACCGTCGTCTTCTTCACCTACCGCTTCGACCCCGACCTGGCCGCGTGGTATCGCGAGCACATCGACGGCCGAGAGTGGGACGGCGCCTCCGTGCTGTTCCTCACCTCGATCTTCGAAGCCGGCGGCCCGTTCTCCGAGTCGCCCTGGCGGCGCGAGCGCGGCGCCGTCTGGGACGTCGGGCCGCACGCGCTCTCGGCGCTGGCGCCCGCGCTCGGCGCGGTCGAGGACGTCGCGGCCGCGCGCGGGCCACGTGACGAGGTGCACCTCGCGCTGCGTCACGCCTCGGGCGCTGCGAGCAGCGTCGCGCTCAGCCTCACCGCCCCGGCCGGGGTGAACGAGGTCGCCTTCTGGGGAGCCGAGGGGCTCGTGCGGCGGCCGCCGGTCGACGGTGTGGACGTCGTCCAGGCCTACGGCGCGGCGATCGACGCGCTGCTCGTCGGCGAGACGATTTTCGACGCGCGCTTCGGAGTCGAGGTTGTGCGCGTGCTCGCGGAAGCGGAGGCCCGGCTCAGAGGTACATGATCCACTTGCTGCTGCAGCCGCAGTCCTTGTGCTTGCGACTGCACTTCGCGCATTCCCAGTAGGTCCACCAGATCCACTTCAGATGGTTCAGCTCCAGGACGATCAGCGCGATGCACCAGAGCAGGATCTGGGTCTGGCTGAGGAACACCTCCTTACCCTCTCGGCCCGCGCGATCCCGTGTCAATGGGCCATCCGGCCCATTTCGCCGGACCGGGTGGACGGGGGTCCGTGGCGCTGGCACCGTTCTCAGCGGTGATGCGCAAGCTCTTCTTCCCCTTCTGGCTCGCGGGAGTGCGCCTGCGCCGGCGGGGCGGGCCGCTGCTGCTCGTCCTGCTCGGCCTCGCGGCCGCAACGGCGATGCTCGCAGCCGTGCTCGCCGGGACGACGGCCGCCGAGGACCGGGAGGTCGGCCGCCAGGTCACGCAGCTGCCCGCCAAGGTGCGGTCGGTGCGCGTGAACTGGTTCAGCGTCGGCGGCCAGGTCGCGCCGTACGCGACGCTCGACGGGACCGTGCGCAAGCGCCTCGAGCGCGTCCTTCCGGAGCGCGCAACCGGCACCTCGCTCTACCGCGAGCACCAGTTCGGCGGGGCTCTGCTCAGCCTGGGTGCCGTCGACGACCTGAGCCGTTGGGTGCGCCTGCGCTCGGGGCGCCTGCCGCGAATCTGCCGGCCGGACCGCTGCGAGGTGCTCGTCATCCGGCGCGGAGGGCGGATCGCGAACGTGCCGGGGCTGCGGCTCGTGCCGGTCGGCGAGGGTGACCTGCGCACGGCGACGCTGTTCGGCGACGCCGTGCCGGCGCAGGACCTCGGCGAGTCGGCCTTCGTCGAGAAGATCCGCCGCTACCACCGGCCTGCGCCTCCTCCGCTCGTGCTGGCGAACGGCGTCGCCGCGCTCGACCACTCGCCGGTGCTGCACGACTCCTATCGCAGCTACGGCTGGGTGATGCCACTGCGGCCGGGGACGGTCCGCTCGTGGTCGGCCGGGGATCTCGCGACGAGGATCGAGCAGGCGCGAACGGCCTTCCAGGGCTCCAGCTTCGGCTTCGAGCTGACGGCGCCGACGGACGAGTTGCTCGCCGCGGCCGACTCGGCGCGCGTCGCCGGGCGCCGCCTCTTGCTGCTCGGCGGGGAGGCGGTCGCGCTGTTGCTCGCGTTCGCGGTGCTGGTGGCGGCGCGGCGGCGGCCGGACGCGGAGGCGATGCTCGCGCGGCTGCGCGCCTCCGGCGTCCCGCGCTGGCAGAGCGGGCTTGTGCTGTTCGTCGAGTCACTCGGGGCCGCCGCGGCCGGCACCGTGCTCGGCTGGCTCGCGGGGTCGGCAGCCGCGGCGGCGATCGCGGGACGGAGCGGCGAGCCGGTCGGGGCGCTGCTCTCGCACTCCGTGCTCTCGGCGCGGGGCCTCGGGATCGCGCTGACGGTTGTCGTCGTCGCCGCGCTCGTGGTGACGCTCGCACTGGTGGTCGAGCCGCTCCGGCTGGGTGGGCTCGCGCTCTCGCCGCTGGACGTGGCCGCGCTGGGCGCCGTGCTCGCGGTGGTCGTCGCGCTCGCGCGGGGCGCGGCGAATGCGAGCGAGCTGCTCGCGGACAACGGCACTGGCCTCGTGCTGCTGCTCCTGCCCGCACTGGTCGCGTTCGCCGCGGCCGTCGCCGTGGCGCGGCTGCTGCCGCTGGCGCTGCGCGGCCTCGAGCGGGCCGTGCCGGCGAATGCGCTCACGCTGAGGCTGGCGGCCCTCGGCCTGGCCCGGCGGCCCGGCTACGCGGCGGTCGCGGTCGCGTTCGTCGTCGTCTCGGTCGGCTTCGCCCTGTTCGCCTCGTCGTACCGGTCGACGCTCGTCGTCGCCCAGCGTCAGGAGGCGGCCTTCGCCGTGCCTGCCGACGAGGTCGTGCGCGAGGACCTCGCGCAGCTGATCCCGGTCCGTTCCGTGGTCACACCTTCGGTCGAGCGCTCGCTGGACGCGCGCGTCGACAGGGTGACGCGGGTCGCAGGCAGCATCGCCGGCGCGGACGTGACCGGGATCACGGTGCTCGGCCTGCCGCGCACCACGCTCGCCGGGATCGGCGGCTGGCGCTCCGACTTCGCTTCAGCCGGGCCGAGGGAGCTCGCGCGTGACGTCGATCCCCGGCGCGGGGTGGCACTACGCGGTCCGCGGATCCCGGACGACGCCCGGCGGCTGTCGCTACCGATGGCAGTCCAGGGAACGCAGCTCGGGCTCGTCGCCTACGTGGCCGCGCGGGACGGCTCGTTCGTCCCGATCCGCCTGGCCCGCAACGAGGGGCCGCGCCCGCGGGTGCTGGTGGCCCGCGTTCCGGCCGCGGCTCGTGGCGGCCGGCTCGTCGCGTTCCGGCTCGAGCCGCCGCCGAAGCTCGAGGAGCGTGGAGCCGACGCGGGCGCTCCGGCCGTCGGTAGCGTCGAGCTCGGATCGCCGCGCGTCGACGGCCGTCCGCTGACGGACTACGGCGACTGGCTGGGCACCGTCGGCGTCGACCGGTTCACCCGCCGAGGCGCCCTGCGCTTCCACGTCACGCTCACCAACGAGGTCGACACCTACGTGCGGCCGCGGCAACCCACGGACGGCCTGCAGATCCCGGCGGTCGTCTCGCCGTTCCTCGCGACGCTCGCCGGGCCCGACCGCGTGCTGGGCGTGACCGTCAACGGCGAGCAGCTCGGCTTCCGGGTCGCGGCCGTGGCGCGGCGCTTCCCGGGCATCCTCCAGAGCGAGACCTCGGACTTCCTGGTCGCCGACCGGCCGGCGCTCGAGAGCGCCCTGAACACCTCGGCGCCCGCCAGCGGCTTCGTGACCGAGCTCTGGCTCGACACGGATCCCTCGAGACACGAGGCGGTCGAGGCCCGGCTGGGCAAGCCGCCCTTCACCGCGTTGGCCGTGTCTTCGCGCTCGCGGCTCGAGCACTCGCTGCGCGTCGAGCCGGTCGCCCGGGCGGCGGTCGCGATGCTGGAGACCGCCGCGCTGACCGCGATCGTGCTCGCGCTGCTCGGGCTCGTTCTCGGAGCCGTCTCGGAGCGTCGCGACGAGGCCGCCGAGCTGTTCGACCTCGAGGCCCAGGGCGTCGCGCCCGCGAGCCTGCGGCGGCAGCTCCGCCTGCGGGCCTCGCTGGCCGGCCTGGCCGGGCTGGCCGGCGGCCTGCTCACGGGCCTCCTGCTCTCGCTGCTCGTCGTCCGCTTCGTCGAGCTGACCGCGAACGCGACAGCCCCGGAGCCACCGCTGGAGCTCGCGCCCGACTGGCCGCTGATCGCGCTCGCCGCACTCGGATCCGGCCTAGTCGGGGCGGTGCTCGTCGCGGCGGCGACCTGGCACGCCTTCCGCGGCCGCGTTCCGGCCCGCTATGGGGAGGCTGCGTGACTCTCGCCGTCGAGGCCCAGGACCTCTTCCGCGTCCACTCGACCCCGGAGGGCGACGCGGCTGCTCTCCAAGGGCTCACCCTGAACGTGGCCGAGGGCGAGATCCTCACCGTGCTCGGGCCGAGCGGCGCCGGCAAGACGTCCTTCCTGCGCATCCTGGCCGGGCTCGACCTCCCGTCGGCCGGGACGATCCGCGTCTTCGGCCAGAACTTGCGGACGCTCGGCCGGGGCGGTCGCGCGCGCTACCGCTCCGAGGTCGTCGGCTACCTCGACCAGCACTACGAGCGCGCGCTGGCGCCGGAGCTGTCCGCGCGCGAGCTGGTCGGTCTGCGCTTGCGGGCCGAAGGCCGCGAGTGGGCGCCGCGCGCCGAGGAGCTCCTCACCCGGGTCGGGCTCGGTGAGCAGCTCGACTCCCGCCCCGCGCAGCTGTCCGGGGGCGAGCAGCAGCGAGTCGCGCTCTGTGCCGCCCTCGCGCACCGGCCGCGGCTGCTGCTCGCGGACGAGCCGACCGGCGAGCTCGACGAGGCGAGCGCGCAGCTCGTCTACGGCGCGATCGCGGAGCTCGCGTCCGCCGAGGGCTGCACGGTCGTGATCGTCAGCCACGACCCGGCTTCGACCTCGATCGCGGACCGCTTCGTCCACATCCGCGACGGGCGGGTGAGCGAGGAGACGGTCGCTGGCGAGGGGACGATCGTGGTCGGTCGCGGCGGTTGGCTGCGACTGCCGCAGGAGTACCTCGAGCGCGCCGGGATCGGTACGCGCGCAGCTGCCTCGCTCGAGGACGGCCGCATCGTCGTCCGCGCTGCGGGCACCGACGGGGCGCGGCCGGAGCCGGAGGTGGCGCCGCTTGCGCAGGTCCCGGCCGGTGCGCCGATCGCAGTCCTCCGCGGCGTGGTGAAGACGCACGGCCACGGCGCGGCGGCCGCGCGCGTCTTCGCCGGGCTCGACGCCGAGTTCCCCGGGGCTCGCGTGACGGCGGTCACGGGCCCCTCGGGCTCGGGCAAGACGACGCTGCTGCACCTGCTCGCCGGGCTCGACCTTCCCGACGCGGGCGAGGTGCTCGTCGGCGAGACGGCCGTGAACGCGCTCGACCGGGCCGCACGCGCCGAGCTGCGGCGGCGCGAGATCGCGCTCGTGCCCCAGCAGAGCGGTCTGGTCCCGTTCCTGAGCGCACGCGAGAACGTCGAGCTCGGCCAGGCGATCCGTGGTCTGGACGGTGACCCGCACGAGGCGCTGACGTCGGTCGGCCTCGCCGAACGGGCAGGTCAGCGCGTCTCACGGCTGTCGGCCGGTGAGCAGGTGCGGGTCGCCGTGGCGCGGGCGCTGGCCGCGCGGCCGGCGCTGCTGCTCGTCGACGAGCCGACCGCGAGGCTCGACCAGGCGAATGCACTCCGCCTGGGTACGTTGCTGACGACGCTGGCCCGCGAGACCGGCGCCGCGGTCGTGTGCGCGACGCACGACCCGGTCGTGATCGAGCAGGCCGACGCCGAGCTGGCCCTGGCCGCGGAGCCGGTCGCAGTAGGCTGAGCACGTGGAGGGGATCAGCCTCGAGGAGCTCCAGCTCGCGGCCCGCAACCACGGCATGCCGCTCGAGGCGCTGCGCTACCCGATCACGCCTGTCGGCCTCCACTACCTGCTGATCCACTACGACGTCCCGGTCGTCGAGCCTGAGGCCTGGCGCCTGACGGTCAGCGGTGAGCGTGAGCTCGAGCTCTCGCTGGACGAGCTGCGGGCGCGTCCCACGGTCGAGCACACCGTGACCATGGAGTGCGCCGGCAACGGCCGTGCCCGACTCGAGCCCCGCCCCGTCAGCCAGCCGTGGCTGCTCGAGGCGGTGGGCACGGCGCGCTGGCGCGGAACCCCCTTGCGCCCGCTGCTCGAGGAGGCCGGCCTTCCGGACGGCGCGACCGAGGTGCTCTTCACCGGGCTCGATCGCGGCGTCGAGGGCGGGGAGGAGCAGGCCTTCCAGCGAGCGCTGGCGCTCGATGAGGCGCTGCGCGACGAGGTGCTGCTGGCCTACGAGATGAACGGCGCGCCGCTGCCGCCGCAGCACGGCTTCCCGCTGCGCCTGGTCGTCCCTGGCTGGTACGGGATGACGAACGTGAAGTGGCTCTCGCGGATCGAGCTGCTCGACGAGCCGTTCGCCGGCTACCAGCAGTCGTGGTCGTACCGCGTGCGCCAGAGCGAGGACGAGGAGGGCGAGGCGCTGCAGCGGATGTACCCGCGCTCGCTGCTCGTGCCGCCCGGGATCCCGGAGTTCCTGACCCGCGAGCGGACGCTCGCCGCGGGCGAGGTGCTGCTCGAGGGCCGCGCCTGGTCGGGCCTCGCGCCCGTCGTCTCGGTCGAGGTCAGTGACGACGGCGGCTCGAGCTGGGCGGAAGCGGAGCTCGAGCCTGCCGGCGAGCCCTGGGCCTGGCGCGGCTTCACGTACCGCTGGGAAGCGAAGCCCGGCGAGCACGTTCTCTGCTCACGCGCGCGGGACGAGGCAGGGAACGAGCAGCCGGTCGAGCCGCCCTGGAACCTCGGCGGCTACGCGAACAACGCCGTGCAGACGGTGCGGGTCACCGTCACCGGCTGACGCCTCCGCAGTAGAGATCCCACGCCAGTTGGCCCGCTGCGTCGAAGAACGCCTCCTCCGCGGGCTCGGTGCTCGGACTGCCGTTCGCGCAGATCGCGACCTGGCGTTCGCCGTCCAGGCTCGAGAGGGCGATCGCGATGTAGCCGACCGAGAAGCCGAGGTGGCCCCAGGCCGAACCGCACGGAGAGCGCTGCCGTCCCATCAGCGACGTGATCTCGCCGATTCCGAGCCCGTAGCGATCGGTCTCGGGCCAATCGGAGTCCACCGCCTGGAACATCTCCTCGCGCAAGCCGTGGCGCAGCAGCGTCGCGATCTCGCCTGGGGTCGAGACCACCCCGCCGCCGGCCCGGTGGAAGGGGACGTCGATCTCCGTCACGTCCACGAGCCCGGGCCCGCCCGGCAGGATCGGGTTGTCCGGCGGGAGATACCCTCGTGCGCAGTCGCCGCGCAACGGGCCTTCGACGAAGTCCGTCTCCGTCAGGCCCAGCGGCGTGAGGATGCGTTGCCGGAGCGCGTCGCGCAGGGTCAGGCCCGTCGCCTCCTCGACGAGGAGCCTGAGCACGATGTAGTTGCTGCCGTGGTACGCCCAGCCTTCGCCCGGTGGGAAGAGTCGGGGGCGCTCGAGCACGAGCTGCAGCTCCTCGCGCGGGCTGAGCTCCCAGCGGTGGCCGGGGTCTCGGCGGTACGGCTCGAAGAACTCGACCACGTCTCCGACGAAATCCGGCAGGCCGCTGGTGTGGTTGAGCAGCTGGCCGACCGTGACGCCTTCGACGAAGGGCGCGGCCTCGCCATCGAGCTCGAGCAGCCCCTCGTCCACGAGCCGGAGGACGAGCGCCGCCACGAAGATCTTGGTCACGCTCCCGAGGCGGAAGCGGTGATCGGCCGTCAGGGGCTCGCCCGTGCCGACGTGCGCCAGCCCGGCCGCTGCCTCGAGGTGCTCGTCCCCGCGGACGGCCACCACGGCTGCGCCCGGAACTCCCGTTGCGACGATTGCGTCGAGCTGATCCCGGACCGCGTCCAGGCCTGCGAGCGTAACCCGCAGGCGCGAAGGCGCCTAGGTTTTCAGCGTCAGCGCGACCGCCGCGAAGGCGAGCACCAGCGCAAGCACGACGACCACACTTCCGTAAAGAGAACCCCGCACGACCCCTCCTCCTTCCCCGTTCCATGCACGGTAGGTGGGGCGACGGACGGCGGCATCCCTCAGCCGGGGGGTCTCAGCACCGCGAACTGGTCGGTGATCTCGAGACGCCGCGAGCGGAAGCGGTAGCACGCTGCCGGACGGCCGCCGCTGCGTCCCGGCTCGCGCCGCTCGCCCGTCGGCTCGAGCACGCCGCGCCGCAGCAGGACGCGCTGCAGGTTGGTCGCCGAGACCCCGTGCCCGAGCGCGGCGACGTACAGCTCGCGCAGCTCGGAGATGGTGAACACCGGCGGCGCGAGCGCGAAGGCGACGTTCGTGTAGGAGAGCTTCGCCCGCAGCCGCTCACGTCCGGCGAGCACGATCGCGCGGTGGTCGAAGGCGAGCTCGGGCAGCCGCGAGACCGCGTGCCAGCGCGTGTCCTCGGGAACGGCAGGGTCGACGTCGGCCGGGACGAGCCCGAGGTATGCGGTCGCGAGCTCCCACCCGAGCGGGTTGCGGTCCGGCTCGCTGAGCGTCTCGAGCTGCTCGAGGTGAGCGAGCTCGCGGACGTCCACCTTCTGGGCGAGGTGGCCGCGGATCGCTTGCTCCAGCGTCTCATCGGGCTCGAGATAGCCGCCCGGGAGGGACCAGGCGCCCAGGAAGGGCTCACGCGCCCGCTGCCAGAGCAGCACCTGCAGCCGGCCCTCGCGCACCTGCAGCACCACGGCGAGCGTGACCTGGGCCGGGCGCGCCTTGGTAGACTCTCGCCGAGGTTTTCGCTCCACAGTCGAAAACTACCGGAAGATGACGACAGCCAACATCGCGATCCCGGTTCGGGACGTCGAGCAGGTCCTCCGTGAAAGCGGTCTTTCGCGCTTCCACAAGAAGGCGATCCTCGTCACGGGCGCCGCCTGGACGTTCGTTGCGATGGAGATCCTGCTCGTGGGCTTCGTGGCGCCTATCTTCGCGGCCGAGTGGGGCCTGAACGGCCGGATGCAGGGCCTGGTCAACAGCGCCGCGCTGGCCGGCTCGCTCTGCGGCTCGCTCGTGCTCGGACGCCTGGCCGACCGGATCGGGCGGCGGACGATCTTTCAGTACTCGATCCTCTGGTACGCGGTGTTCACCGCGGTGACCGCGCTCGCGTGGGGTCCGTGGCCGGTGATGACGTTCCGCTTCCTGGCCGGCATCGGGCTCGGCGGGATGCTCGTCGTCGACCCGTCGATGCTGACCGAGTACCTGCCGCCTCAGCGGCGCGGACGGCTGCTCGTCTTTCTCGACTTCTGGTGGCCGGTCGGGCTGCTGCTCGCCACCTTCCTCTCGTGGATCTTCATCGGGCACGACGTCGGCGGCTCCAACAGCTGGCGCTGGCTCTTCCTCGCCGCGGCCTTCCCGGCCTTCCTGGCGTTCGTGGTGCGGAGGACGCTGCCCGAGAGCCCGTACTTCCTTGCCCGCCACGGCCGCAGCGAGGAGGCGGCGGAGGTGCTGACCGAGATCACCGGCCGGCCGGTCGAGCCGGGTGAGCTCACCGCCCCGCCGGAGGAGCCGCGCTCGTCGGTGCGCGAGCTGCTGGCCGACAAGCTGCGCTCGCGGACGACGACGACGGCGCTCGTCTGGATCGCGCTCAACATCTCGTACTACGGGCTCTTCCTCTGGCTGCCGTTCGTGCTGCAGGCCGAGAAGCAGTTCTCGATCGACGTCTACCTGCTGCTGACCCTGAGCGCGCTCTCCCAGTTCCCGGGCTATGCGGCGGCGATCTGGCTGGTGGAACGGATCGGCCGCAAGCCGACCCTCGCGACTTTCCTCATGCTCGGCGGGCTCTCGGCGTTCGCGTTCGCGGTCGCCGACACCGAGAGCGTCTACGTGACCGCGCTCTTCTTCGTCGGCTTCTTCAACCTCGGCGCCTGGGGAGCGGTCTACCCGTACACCTCCGAGACCTTCCCGACGCGGCTGCGCTCGACCGCCTTCGGCGTGATGGAGGGAGTCGGCAAGGCTGCCGCGATCGCCGGGCCGTACATCTTCGGGAACCTGAACGACGCGACGGGCTCGACGACCTGGTCGCTGACCTTCGTGGCGATCGTGATGGCCGCCGGCGGGCTGGTCGCGGCGATCTTCGGCCGCGAGACCCGCGGCAGAGCTTTGGCCTAGCGATCCTCGAGCGCCTGGCGGACCGCCACGTCGAACGGCGTCAGCTCGAGCGGCACGAGCTCGCGGATCCGTTCGTCCCGGGCGACCGTCTCGTTGCGCAACCCTTCGATCAGCGGCCGGGCAACGCCCGCTTTGACCGGCGTGACGACGTGGAGCCAGAGGGACGAGAGATACGGCGTCAGCACCGGCACCTCGACGATGAAGGGCCGCTTGCCACGCAGCTTCGCGATCCGTTCCATCATCTCGCGGTAGGTCATCACCTTCGGCCCGCCGACGTCGAGCTCCTGGCCGAAGGCCTCATCGACCCCGCAGATCCCGGCGAGGTAGGCGACCACGTCGTCGAGCGCGATCGGCTGGGTGCGAGTCGAGACCCAGCGTGGAGTCACCATCGCGGGGAGGCGGTCGACGAGCGAGACGATCGTCTCAAACGCGGCGCTATCGCGACCAATTACGATCGCTGCGCGCAGGGTCGTTACCGGCACCGAGGTCGAGGCGAGGCGGCGGCCGGTCTCCCGGCGGCTGCGCAAGTGCGCCGAGAGGTCGGGCGAGTCGTCCCCCAGGCCGCCCAGGTAGATGAGCTGCTTCACGGCTGCTCGCTCCGCCGCCCGGGCGGTCGTCTCCGCCGCCTCCAGGTCGCGTTCTTCGAAGTCGGTCGCCCCAAGGGAGTGGACGAGGTAGTAGACGACCTCCGCGCCCTCGAGCACGCGAGCGACGGACTCGGAGTCCGTCGCATCGGCCTGCGCCCAGGTGACGTCGGCCTCCTCGGACTGCTCGCGGCGCGAGACGGCGGTCACGTCGTGGTCCTGCGCGAGCTTGTCCACGAGTGGCCGGCCGACCGTGCCGGTGGCGCCGAAGACGACGACCTTCATCGGATGGCCTCGGCGATCAAACGACGGAAATAATGGCGGCTGATGGCGACGTGCGCACGGCCCTGGAGCCGGTCGTAGCTCGCCACGCGCGGGAAGAAGCCGCGAACCGTCGAGCTGAGCGCGTCGGCGGTCTGCTCGAACGTCAGTTCTCCGGCCGCGCGGCGAGCCAGCAACCCCCCGGAGATCGGATAGCTGCAGAAGGCCCGTGTCTCGCTGGCCTCGAGCGTTGGCCGGTCGAAGCGCAGGAGCACAGGCCCGCCCAGGAGCCGCAGCTCGAGCGCCCCGCCACGCTCACGCGGGCGCACGAGCGACCCGGTGAGGCGGCGAACCTCGCGCCAGTACGACCGCCCGAGCCGCTCCGCGCCCGTCGTCGAGAACTCGACCACGGGCCGGGCCAGCGCGACGCGCTGCTCCGACTCGATCGCGCCGTCCGGAGCCTGGCGGTGCCAGGTCTCCCAGCCTTCCATGGCTCAGTGACGCTCGAGCATCGGCGGCGTGTGCAGGCACTCGGCGAAGCTGAACGGCCGCGTGACGAGCGGGGGTACCCGGGCGGCATCGGAATGGAGCGGGTTCATCAGCACCACGTCCGCCTCCGGGAGCACCTGCGAGCGCACCGCCGCCAGCAAGCTGCGACGTCCCTCGAGCCAGTCGGCCACCCACTCGCGGATCACCGCGTCGTTGGCGGCGGGGACGCGTTCTGGAGTCGCATCGATCTCGGTCCAACCGAGCACGAAGTCATCCGGCGCACCGGCCGGATCTCCCTCGAGGTAGCGCAGGGCGATCAGCACCGCGAGCCCCGCCTCCGAGGAGAAGTTGACCACCGGCGCGCCCGGCGGGGAGTAGCGGCCGCCGTGTTTCGAGGTCGCAGCGCCGTCGAGCGCGGTCTGGCCCGCCCGGGTGAGCCGCCAGAGCCGCATTTGCTAACCGCCGGCGATCGCGGCGACCAGGCGGATCTCGTCGTCCGGCTCGACCGCGCCCTCGACCCCGTCGACCTGCGTGCGGTTGACGTAGACGTTCACGAGCGGCCGCAGCCGGGAGCGGTCGTCGAAGACCAGGTCGCGCACCGGCAGCTGCAGGAGCGCCTCCCGCACCGTTGCAGCCTCGAGCTCGAACCGACCCTGGCCGCCGGACTCGCGGGCCAGCAGCGAGGGGATCAGGACGACGACCACTCGCAAGCCTCGACCGAGAGGATCGTCGGCAGGTAGCTCCCGGCCTCGATCCACTCGTCGCCCTCGTCAGGCGAGACGAAGACCGAGCCGCCCTGCGTGCCGAGGTAGATCCCGGCCGGATCGAGGCGGTCGAAGCTCATGCCCTCGCGCATCACCGAGGCCCACGCCTGCTGCGGCAGGCCACCGCGCAGCAGCTCCCACGAGGCGCCGCCGTCGCGGGTGCGGTAGACGCCGAGCCGGCCGTCGGGAGTGACGCGGTTCTCGGCGCCGACCTCCGGGATCACGTAAGCGGCGTCGGGGTCGTCGGGATCGAGAGCCAGCGGAAAGCCGAAGTCCGAGGGCAACCCGTTGCCGTCGAGCCGCTCCCATGTGTCGCCGCGGTCGTCGGAACGGTAGACGCCGCAGTGGTTCTGCTGCCAGAGGCGCTCAGGCTTCCCCGGGTGCACGAGCAGCTTGTGCACGCACTGGCCAACCTCGGGGTACGGGTTGTCGGGGAAGAAGTCGGCCGCCACGTTCGTGTTCTTCGGCTCCCAGGTCTCGCCGCCGTCGTCGCTGCGGAAGGCGCCGGCGGCCGAGATCGCGATGTAGAGGCGGTTCGGGTCGGACGGGTCGACCTGGATCGAGTGGCAGCACAGTCCGCCGGCGCCGGGGTTCCACTTCTCCCGCGTCTCATGCTCGATCACGCCTTTGACCGGCTCCCAGGTCGAGCCGCCGTCGCCGCTGCGGAACAGCGCGCCCGGCGTGCCGCCGAGGAAGAGCGTCTCGGGCTCGTCCGCGTGCCCCGGCTCGACGTGCCACGACTTCTCCCAGCTGAGCCCGCTCTCCTCGGGCAGGCCGATGCCCTCGGCGCGTTCCCACGTCTCGCCCTCGTCGCTCGAGCGGTGCGCGGTCGCGCCGTAGACCCAGCTGTTCGTCGCCGCGTGCACGGTCCCGGTGCGCGGGTCGCGCATCGCGTGGAAGACCTCGAAGCCGGTCAGGTGCGGCCCCTCGACCGACCAGTCGCGGCGGGTTTCGTCACTCGTGAGGACGAACAGGCCCTTGCGGGTACCGACGAGGACGGCGACTCCCATCCAGGGACTAGCCTACGCGACGGAAAGGAGACCGATTGGCAACTCTCGACGACAAGGCACGCAGATTCCTCGAACAGCCCTACGTGGGCACCGTCACGACGCTGCGACAGGACGGCTCGCCGCACTCCACGATCGTCTGGGTGGACGCGAACGGCGACCTCAGCTTCAACACCGCCGTCGGACGCGCGAAGGAGCGCCACCTGCGCCGGGACCCGCGCATCTCGCTGCTCGTGGTCGACCCCGAGGACACCTACAAGTGGGTCGCCGTCAGCGGCACCGCCGAGCTGACGACGGACGGCGCGGACGCGCAGATCGACAAGCTCGCGAAGAAGTACCTCGGCCAGGACGAGTACCCGTGGCGCAAGCCGGAGGAAGAGCGGATCACGGTTCGCATCCGGCCCGAGCAGGTCGACTCCTACGGCCTCGGCGATTGATTACGCTCTGCGACGTCGGCCCGCGCGACGGCCTCCAGAACGAGGCCGAGGCGCTGGAGCCGACGACGCGGGCGGAGCTCGTCAACCGCCTCGCCGCAGCGGGTTTGCCGCGCGTCGAGACGGTCTCGTTCGTGCGCGACGACCGTGTGCCGCAAATGGCCGGCGCCGAGGACGTGGTCGCCGGGATCCAGCGGCGCGAGGGAACCGAGTACTCGGGGCTCGTGCTGAACGAACGCGGCTACGAGCGCCTCGCCGAGACGGGTCTCGACCGGGTGAACGTGACGCTCGGCGCGACCGAGGAGTTCAATCTCCGTAACGGCAACGCCTCGCTCGACGAGGCGGTCGCGCGGGTCGAGCAGATCCTCGCGGCTGCGCAGATGCCCGCGACGGTGACGATCAGTGTCGCCTTCGGCTGCCCGTTCGAGGGGCGGGTCGACCCTGGCCGGGTGAGCGAGCTCTCCGGCCGCTTCGACGGCGCCGAGGTCGTCCTGGCCGACACGATCGGTGTCGCGGCGCCGCGCGAGGTCCGCTCGCTGGTCGAGCGCACCGGCGCGGCCGGCTTCCACGGCCACAACACGCGCAACACCGGCTACGCGAACGCGCTCGCGGCGGTGGAATCGGGCGCGACCGTGCTGGACGCCTCGATCGGCGGGCTCGGCGGCTGCCCGTATGCGCCGCGCGCGAGCGGCAACGTCGCCACCGAGGACCTCGTCTACGTGCTCGAGCACGAGGGCGTCGAGACCGGCGTCGATCTCGACGGGCTGATCGGCATCTCGACCTGGCTGGAGGGGATCTTCGGTCGGAAGCTCGAGGGCCAGCTTTACCGGGCCGGCGACTTCCCGACGTAGGCGTCGCGGAAGGCCTCCACCGCGAGGTCGATCTCCTCGTCCCCGGTCTGCCAGTTGGAGACCGAGACGCGAATCGCCTTGCGGCCCTGCCACGCCGTGCCTCCGACCCAGATCCGGCGGTCCTCCTGCACGCGCGCGAGCACCTCGTCCGTTCGCTCGTCCGACTCGAAGCGGACCAGCACCTGGTTGAGCACGACGTCGTTCAAGACCTCGGCGCCGTCGACGTCGACGATCTTGGCGGCGAAGCGCGCGGCCGCGTCGCAGCAGCGCTCGACGAGGTCCACGAGGCCGCTGCGGCCGAGCGAGCGCAGCGCCGCGTAGACCGCGAACCCGCGCGCGCGGCGCGAGAACTCGGGCACCCAGTCGACCGCGTCGCGGACGCGTCGCGAGCCCTCGTCCTGGATCAGGTAGGAGGCCGTGACGGTCATCGCCGCGTGGTGCGACTCGGGATGCGCGCAGAGGACGAGCCCGGAGTCGTACGGCACCTGGAGCCACTTGTGCGCGTCGGTCGTCCAGGAGTCGGCACGCTCGATGCCCGTGACGAGGTGACGGAAGCGCGGCGAGACGGCGGCCCAGATCCCGAAGGCGCCGTCCACGTGCAGCCAGGCGCGGGCCCGCTCGCACGCGTCGGCGATCGCCGGGAGCGGGTCGAACGCGCCGGTGTTCACGTCGCCGGCCTGGGCGCAGACGATCACCGGGCCGGTCTCACCCGTGAGCGCGTCGGCCAGTGCGTCGGCCTCCATCCGCCCCTGATCGTCGGCGGCGACGGTCGTCGGCGCGCCGAGGCCGAGCAGGCGCAGTGCGCGGTCGACCGTGACGTGTCGCTGCTCGCCGACGAGAACGCGCACCGGCGGCGCACCGGCGAGGCCGTCGCGGCCGACGTCCCAGCCGACGTCGTTGAGCACGTGCCAGCGCGCCGTCGCGAGACCGGTCACGTGCGCGAGCTGCGTCCCGGTCACGAAGCCGATCGACGCCTCGCCGGGCAGTCCCAGCAGCTCCACGAGCCAGTCGCGCGTCACCTGCTCGACGACGGAGGCGGACGGCCCGATCGGATAGATCCCGGCGTTCTGGTCCCAGGTCGAGGTGAGCCAGTCGGCCGCCAGCGCCGCCGGGAGGCCGCCGCCGATCACGAAGCCGAAGTAACGCCCGCTGCCGAGCGCGACCACTCCCGGCTCCGCGTCGGCCGCGAGCTCCTCCACGACCTGCCCCGCGTCGACCGGGTCCTCCGGAAGCGGCCCGCCGAGCGCCTCGCGCAGCTGCTCGGGCGTCACCTCCGGGAAGACCGGCCGCTCGCCGAGGCTCTCGACGTAGTCGGCCGCGATCGCCGCCGTGCGCTCGAGCAGATCGCG
This sequence comes from uncultured Actinomycetes bacterium, assembly GCA_963763475.1. Taxonomy (GTDB): domain Bacteria; phylum Actinomycetota; class Thermoleophilia; order Gaiellales; family Gaiellaceae; genus AC-32. The sequence goes on from CAVXOR010000003.1 coordinate 268,970, forward strand.
GATCTCGCTCACGGCTCGAGCGCGAACAACTGGGCCTCGCGCCGGCCGAGCATGATGTTGCGCTCGTACTCGAGCCCGAGCTTGCGCGCCACGTTCTCGGAGGCGGTGTTGCCGTGGATGATCAGCGCGATCAGCCTCTCGGCGCCGAGCTCGCCGAGCGCGTAGTCGCGCACCGCGCCGGCGGCCTCGGTGGCGAAGCCCTGACCCCAGTAGTCGCGGCCGAGCGTGTAGCCGACCTCGACCTCGGTCGGCCCATTCGGCGCCTCCGCGCGCGTGGTCGGCTCCCAGGTCTCCGTGTTCCAGACGAGCAGGCCGACCCGGCCGATCACCGCCTCGTCCTCCTTGCGCACGGTCGTGAAGAGCCCGAAGCCGTCCGCCTCCCAGCGCTCGATCATGCGCCGCACCGAGCGTTCGGTATCGGCGCGCGTGAGGGTGCGACCATCGCCGACGTAGCGCATCACCTCGGGATCGGCGTACATCGGCGCGAGCGCATCCGCATCCTCCGGCACAGGGGCGCGGAGTCGGAGCCGCTCGGTCTCGAGCTGGAGCATCTAGACGACCAGCTTCACCAGGAACACGATCGCGACGATCGCGGCGACGACGAGCACGACGGTGAACAGGCCGCCCGCGGCCCACCTGACCTGACTGCTCGGCGAGCCGCCAAGCGCCGCCTCGAGCTGGCCCTCGACGTACCGGTTGATGCGGTCCTCGAAACGCTGCTCCATCGCCGCGGTGGCGTCGTGCTCCTTCAGCGGCGGGAAGCGCTCGCCCGAGTCCCCGAGCGAGAGCTCGTAGACGTGCTCGTACTGGACGTCCTTCAGGTGTTGTCGGCCGAGGTCGCGGATGTTCACGCCGTCGGGGACATCGTTGCCGAGCAGCGCCCGCGTCGTCTCGGAGAGGAGGATCTGGCCGCCGTGACCGGCCGAGCAGATCCGCGCGGCGCGGACGACATCGAGGCCGACGTAGCCCTCCTCGCCGACCGTCGGCTCGCCGGTGTGCAGGCCCATCCGCACGCGCACGTCGACGCCTCGCGGCCACTCGTGGGAGGCGAGCGCGCGCTGGCCGTCGACGGCAGCGCGTACGGCGTCGCGCGCCCGGGGGAACGAGTAGAAGAAGGCGTCACCCTGCCTGTCGACCTCGTTTCCGCCCGCGCCCTGGAAGATCTCCCGCAGCAGGCGGCGGTGATCGGCCACCACCTGACCGTAGTCGTCGCCAAGCTCCTGCAGCAGGCGAGTAGAGCCCTCGACGTCGGTGAACAGAAAAGTGACGGTGCCGCCCGGAAGACTCACGCCGTTACCGTACAAAGGTGAATCGCCTGGCGTCAGAGACGAGCCCGTATCTCATCCAGCACGCCGGGAACCCTGTCGAATGGTTCCCGTGGGGCGACGAGGCACTGGCCAAGGCGCGGTCGGAGGACAAGCCGATCCTGCTCTCGGTCGGCTACGCGGCCTGCCACTGGTGCCACGTGATGGCGCACGAGTCGTTCGAGGACCCGGAGATCGCCGCGCTGATGAACGAGCGCTTCGTCAACGTCAAGGTCGACCGCGAGGAGCGGCCCGACGTGGACGGGATCTACATGGACGCGGTGGTGGCGCTGACCGGCAGCGGCGGCTGGCCGCTGACCGTCTTCCTCACCCCGGAAGGCGAGCCGTTCCTCGGCGGCACGTATTTCCCGCCCGAGCCGCGGCACGGTCTGCCGTCCTTCCCGCAGGTGCTGGTCGCGGTCTCGGAGCTCTACCGCGAGCGCCGTTCCGAGGTGACGCAGCGGACCGAAGTGCTCCTCGACGCTCTGCGCCAGGCCGCCTCGGCCGCTCCGTCGGCGGACCCGCTGACCGAGTCGTTGCTGTTCGCGGCGGTGCGGCGCCTCGGCGAGCTGCACGACCCGCAGTGGGGCGGGTTCGGGGCGCGGGCGCCGAAGTTCCCGCCGGCCTCGGCACTCGAGCTGTTGCTGCGGCGCGGTGAGACCGACCTGGCGGTGCCGACGCTCGACGCGATGGCAGCTGGCGGGATGTACGACCTCGTCGGCGGCGGCTTCCACCGCTACTCGGTCGACGAGCGCTGGCTCGTGCCGCACTTCGAAAAGATGCTCTACGACAACGCGCTGCTCGTCCCGGCGTACCTGCACGGCTGGCTGCTGACCGGCCACGAGCGCTACCGCGAGGTGGTCGAGGAGACGGTCGAGTACCTGCTTCGCGAACTGCGCCTGCCAGGCGGTGGCTTCGCCTCCTCGCAAGACGCGGACACGGAAGGCGCCGAGGGCCTGACTTACATCTGGGCGCCCGGCGAAGGCGCGCCCGAGGAGCTGCTCGAGCCCTTCGAGGACGGCCGCTTCGTCCTGCGCGGCTCGCTCGACCCGGAGACTCGGGCGCGGCTGCTGGCAGTGCGCGCCGAGCGGCCGCAGCCGGGGCTCGACGACAAGGCGATCGCCTCCTGGAACGGCCTGGCGCTGGCGGCGCTCGCCGAGGCCGGGCGTCGGCTCGGCCGGGCGGACTGGGTCGACGAGGCGCGCGTGCTCGGCGAGTTCCTACTCGGGCCGATGTCGCGCGACGGGCGGCTCGTGCGCAGCCTCCGCGAGGGTAAGGCGAGCGGGCCGGGCTTCCTCGACGACTACGCCAACGTCGCGCACGGGCTCTACGAGCTGCACGTCGCGACCGGGGAGCCGCGCTGGCTCGAGGAGTCGCGGCGGCTGGCGCTGCTCGCGGTCGAGCTGTTCGCCGACGACGAGCACGGCGGCTTCTTCCTCGCGCCGGCCGAGGGTGACCAGCTGGTCGCGCGGCGCAAGGAGCTCTACGACCATCCGGTGCCCTCGGGCAACTCGATGCTGGCCTACGTGCTGCTCCGGCTGGCGCGGATCTACGGCGACGACGAGCTCGAGCGTCGCGCGGTCGGCGTGCTGCGCCTGTTCGGGGACAGCCTCGGCCGCGGCCCGACCGAGTTCGCCTGGGCGCTGAACGCGCTCGACCTCTACCTGGCCACGCCGCGGGAGCTCGCGATCGTCGGCCCGCCCGAGAGCGAGGTCGCGCGGGCCGCGCTGGAGCCGTTCGAACCGAACGCCGTCGTCGCCTTCGGCCCGGCTGAGGGCGTCCCGCTGCTCGAGGGCAAGGGCCCGGTCGACGGCAAGCCGGCGGTGTACGTCTGCGAGCGCTTCGCGTGCCAGGCGCCCGTCACCGAGGCAGCGGCGCTCTAGATCACATCCGCTTACGATCCGCGCGTGGCCCTGCTCTCGGTCGAGCATGTGACGCGAAGGTTCGGCGGGGTGCTCGCCGTGGACGAGGTCACGCTCGACGTGCGCGAGGGCGAGATCGTCGGCCTGATCGGCCCGAACGGCGCGGGCAAGACGACGCTCTTCAACCTGATCACGCGGCTGTACAAGCCGGACGAGGGCGAGATCAGGTTCGATGGCGAGAGCCTGCTGCGCACGGCGCCGCACCGGATCGTCCGTCGCGGGATCGCGCGCACGTTCCAGAACGTCGAGCTGTTCGGCTCGATGACGGTGCTCGAGCACGTGCTCGTCGGCCGGCACGCGCGCCGGGGCCGAAGCGCCCGCGAGCTGCTGGCCTACGTCGGTCTCTCGCCGCTCGCGCATCGGCCCGCGGCCGAGCTCTCGTACGGGACGCGCAAGCGAGTCGAGCTCGCCCGCGCCCTCGCCGCCGGCCCGCGGCTGTTGCTGCTGGACGAGCCGGCGGGCGGCCTCAACCACGAGGAGGTCGGTGAGCTCGGCGCGCTGATCCGCAACGTGCGCCGAGACTTCGAGCTGACGCTGCTGCTGGTCGAGCACCATATGGGGCTCGTGATGAGCGTGGCGGACCGCGTGCACGTGCTCGACTTCGGCAGCCTGATCGCGAGCGGCACGCCGCGCGAGGTGCAGGGCGATCCGAAGGTGATCGAGGCCTACCTCGGGACGCCGGTTGGCTGAGGCCATGCTGCAACTCGAGGACGTGACCGCCCGCTACGGGCCGGTGACCGCGCTGCACGGGGTCTCACTCACCGTCGGCGAAGGCGAGGCGGTCGCCGTCCTCGGGGCCAACGGCGCCGGCAAGACGACGACGCTGCGCGCGATCTCGGGAACGGTCAAGCGCGCCGGCGGGATCGCCTTCGAGGGCAAGAGCATCGCGCGCCGCTCGCCCGAGGCGGTCGCGCGGGCGGGGATCGCCCACGTCCCCGAGGGCCGCGGCACGCTGACCGAGCTGACCGTGGGCGAGAACCTCCGCCTGGGCGCGTACACGCGGCGCGGCCGCAGAGCGGTCGCCGAGGACGAGGAGCGCGTGCTCGGCTACTTCCCGCGCCTCGGAGAGCGGCGCGAGCAGCGGGCCGGCACGCTCAGCGGTGGCGAGCAGCAGATGCTCGCGCTCGCCCGAGCGCTGATGCTGCGACCGCGCCTGCTGCTGCTCGACGAGCCGTCGCTCGGGCTCGCGCCGATCGTCGTCGCCGAGATCTTCCGGATCGTCGGGGAGCTGAACGAGCGTGAGGGCCTCGCGGTGCTCGTGGTCGAGCAAAACGCTGCACTCGCCCTCGAGGCGACCTCGCGCGCCTACGTGCTCGAGGTCGGCAAGGTTGCGGTCGAGGGCGAGAGCGCGGGTCTCCGGCGCGACGAAGCGGTCCGCAGGTCGTACCTGGGTTACTGATGCTGCTCGCCTTCGACTGGACGCAGCTCGCACAGCAGATCGTGATCGGTCTCGCCTCGGGCGGTGTCTGGGCGACGCTCGCCGTCGCCCTTGTGTTGATCTTCCGCTCGACCGGCGTGGTCAACTTCGCGCAGGGCGAGATGGCGATGTTCTCGACCTTCATCGCCTGGTCGCTCGTCCACCACGGCTTCACCTACTGGGCGGCCTTCGCGGCCACGGTGGCGATCTCGTTCCTCGGCGGGGTGGCGATCGAGCGCACGGTGATCCGGCCGGTCGAGAGCGCGCCGGTGCTGACGGTGGTGATCGTCACGCTCGGGCTCTTCTTCCTCGTCAACGGCGCCGCCCGCTGGCTCTGGTCGCCCGAGGTGCGCAGCCTGCCGAACGCCTTCTCGACGCGGCCGATCGATGTCGCCGGCGTCGCGTTCTCGATCCAGGACCTCGGCACGATCGCCGTCTCGCTGGGCGCGGTCGCGCTGCTGTGGCTCTTCTTCCGCTTCACGAAGCTCGGCCTCGCCTCGCGCGCCGCGGCGGTCAACCCGGAGGCGACCCGGCTCGTCGGCGTGCGCGTCAGCTGGATGCTCGCGCTCGGCTGGGGCCTGGCCGCGGCGATGGGAGCCGTATCGGGGATGCTGACCGCGCCGGCGCTCGCCAGCTTCGACCAGAACCTGATGCAGCCCGTGCTCCTGTACGCGTTCGCTGGCGCGGTGCTCGGTGGGATCGGCAGCCCGCTCGGCGCGGTCGTCGGCTCGCTGCTGCTCGGCGTGCTGATCAACCTGATCGGCACCTACGTCGACTGGGTCGGCACCGACCTGCGGTTGCCGGTCGCCCTGGCCGTGATCCTCGGCGTGCTGCTCGTCAAGCCGACCGGCCTCTTCGGGCGCGCGGAGGTGACACGCGTGTGAGGCGCCCGCTCGGGATCGCCCTCTGGGCCCTGATGGCGTTGGCCGTGCTCGCGCTCTACGCGCTGGCGCCACGGTACGTGAGCGACTTCCACGCGCGCGACCTCGCACAGGCCGGCGTCTTCTTCATCGCGATCGTCGGGCTCAACATCCTCACCGGCTACACGGGCCAGATCTCGCTCGGCCACGGCGCCTTGATGGCGGTCGGCGGCTACACGACCGCGGCGCTCGCGGTGCACGAGCACTGGCGCGACGTCTGGACGATCCCGCTCGCCGGGATCGCCGCGGGCGTGGTCGGCTTCCTGATCGGCCTGCCTGCGCTCCGCCTGTCGGGCATCTACCTCGCGCTGGCGACCTTTGCCTTCGCGGTCGCGATGCCCTCGCTGCTGAAGAAGTTCTCCGGGCTGACGGGTGGCGGCCAGGGCCTGCGGCTGCTGGAGCAGGCGCCGCTGCAGGTGACCGGCCTCAGCGGCACCGTGACCGTCTTCGGCCACACGACTACGCAGAACCACTTCCTCTACTACCTGACCTGGGGCATCGGCCTGATCGGCTTCGTGATCGCCTGGCTGATCGTCCGCGGCCGCCTCGGCCGCACCTTCCGGGCCGTGCGCGACAGCGAGGTCGCGGCCGCCTCGGCCGGGATCAACCTCGCCGGGACGAAGACGCTCGCCTTTGCGATCAGCGGCGTCTACGCCGGCGTCGCGGGCGCGCTGCTGGCGATCCAGGCCGAGATAGTGAACCCGCTCTCGTTCACCTTCCTGCTCTCGATCCTGATCCTTGTCGGCACGGTCGTCGGCGGCCTCGGCTCGCTCCCGGGGATGGTGCTGGGCGCCCTGTTCGTCCAGTACCTGCCCGACCTCTCGACGCATGTCTCCAGCAAGCCGGGGGTGCCGGACTTCGTCTACGGCGCCGCGATCATCCTCGTGATGATCCTCCTGCCGACCGGCGCTGGCGGCCTGCTGCGCCGAGTTGCCAGACCGCTAACAACCCGGCTATACCTTCGTCCCTAGAGGGGCTGTGATGAGGACGACTCACCTGATCCTGTGCGCGCTCGGCGCGCTGGCCCTCGCGACGATCGCGTCGGGGGCCGCCTCGGAGACCGGCATCACATCGAACCAGGTGCTGATCGGCGGCACGACGCCGCTGAGCGGCCCGGCCTCGGCGTATCAGTCGATCGCCAAGGGCGCCTCGGCCTACTTCCGCTACGTCAACGCCAGGGGCGGCGTGAACAAGCGGAAGATCAAGTACATCTACAAGGACGACGCCTACGACCCGTCCAAGACCGCCGACAAGACCCGCGAGCTCGTCCAGCAGGACAAGGTCTTCGCGATCTTCAACAGCCTTGGCACCGAGCACAACCTGGCCACGCGCGCCTACCTGAACGCGGTCAAGGTGCCGCAGCTCTTCGTCGCGAGCGGCGCGACCACGTTCGGCAAGGAGTACAAGCAGTACCCCTGGACGATCGGCTACCAGCCGAACTACCGCGCCGAGGGCACGATCTACGGCCGCTATGTCGCCAAGACGAGCCCGACCGCACGCATCGGCGTCCTCTACCAGAACGACGACTACGGCAAGGACCTGCTCGCCGGGCTGCGCAACGGTCTCGGCAAGAAGGCGAAGCTGATCGTCGCCAAGCAGGGCTACGACGTCGCCGACTCGGACGTGCAGTCGCAGATCGCCAAGCTGAAGGCCGCGCGCGTAAAGGCGCTGATGCTGTTCGCGACGCCGAAGTTCGCGATCCAGTCCTACGTCTACGCGCACAAGCTCGGCTGGAAGCCGACCGTCTACGTGAACGCGGTCTCGAGCGCCGCGAACATCATGGGCCTCGCCAGCGCGGGCACCAACCGGAAGCAGACCGAAGGCTCGATCTCGATCGTCTTCCTCAAGGATCCGACCGACGCCCACTGGGCGAAGGACTCGGGCGTGAAGCTCTACCGCTCGATCATGAAGAAGTACAAGGGCGGGAACCCGAACGACGTCTACGCGGTCTACGGGATGTCGGTTGCGCACACCTTCGTTGCGGCGCTGAAGAAGGCCGGCAAGAACCCGACGCGCTCGGGGATCATGAAGGCGGCCACGAGCCTGAACGTGAAGAACGACCCGTTCCTGCTGCCCGGGATCACGGTCAAGACGGGCGCGGGCGACCACTTCCCGCTCGACCAGGCGAAGCTCCAGCGCTACCACAACGGGCACTGGGTCTCGTTCGGCGGGCTGTTCCGCGTCCGCTGACTAGCTCGCGAGCGCGGGCTCGCGCGGCGGCGGCACCCGCACGAGCTCCCGGCGGCGGACCGGCAGCAGGCTGATCACGCCGACCGTGATCGCCACGCCGAGCCATTGCGTCCAGCGCAGCGAGTCCTCGAAGACGTAGATCCCGACGAGGGCGGCGGTCACGGGGAAGGCCAGCTCGCCGAGCGCAGCCAGCACGGCCGGCGTGCGCCGCAGGCCGTAGTAGTAGAGGCCGAGGGCGAGGAAGCCGGTGACGAGCGCGAGCACGGCGATCCAGACGCTGTCGTGCCAACTGGAAAAGGCGGCGGCGCCGACGATCGGCAGGGCACAGGCGCTGGCGATGAGGCCGAAGCCGAACCGCACGGTCGAGACGTGGTCGAAGGCGAGCCTACGGCCGAGGTAGCGGCCGAAGACGGTGCCGAGGCCCCAGAGCACGGCCGCGCACAGGGTCTCGACGATCGGGACGAGCCCCTGCGCGTGCGGGTCGAGCGGCTGCGGCAGCGCGATCAGCCAGACCCCCGCGAGCGCGGGCAGCAGGATCCAGGTGAAGCCGCGCCGGGGTTGCTCGCCGAGCACGAGCCAGGCGCCTGCCACCGCCACGAGCGGCTGCACCTTCTGCAGCACGACGACGGTGATGAAGTCGCCGTGGAAGAGCGCCTTGGTGAAGAGGATGGTCGCGATCGCCGAGGCGCCCGCGCCGACGAAGATCCCGGCGGCGACGTAGCGCGTCCCCGCACGCCAGAGCGCGCGGAAGGCCGGGATCAGCAGCGGCAGCGTCAGCGCAACGAGCACCACGTGCTCCCCGAAGACGATCGTGTAGGGCGAGGTCGTGTCCGAGAGCGGCTTCCGGATCAGCCCGTCGAGCCCCCACATCGCCGCGGCGATGCTGACGAGCACGACCCCGGGGATCCGGTCGAGGCGGCCTGGCATGTCGGCGAGCCTAGCCGCTGGCCTGCTCCTGGCGAAGCAGGTCCTCGACGCTCTCACGCTTGCGGATCACCCGTGCATGCCCGTCGGCCACGAGCACCGCCTCCGGCCGCGGGACGGCGTTGTAGTTCGAGCCCATCGAGAGCGTGTAGGCCCCGGTCGCGGGCACGGCCAAGAGGTCGCCGCGTCGCGGCTCGGGCAGGCTGACACCCTCGATCAGCACGTCGCCGGACTCGCAGTGCTTGCCGCAGACGTCGTACGCGCGCGCGGCCTCCTCGTCGGCCCGGTTGGCGAGCAGCGCGCTGTAACGCGCGCCGTAGAGCTGCGGGCGCGGGTTGTCGGACATGCCGCCGTCGACCGCGACGTAGGTGATCTCCTCGCTCGCCTGCTTGACGACGCCGACGCGGTAGAGCGTGAGTCCTGCGGGGCCGACCAGCGAGCGCCCCGGCTCGAGGATCAGCTCCGGCGGCCTGCCCGGCCAGCCGTCGGCGAGGCGCTCGAGCAGGGCGGCGACGAAGTCGCGGATCGCCGGCGGGCGCTCGTCCTCGACGTAGCGGATCCCGAGGCCGCCACCGAGATCGACCACCTGCGGGACCCACTCGCGCGCGGCGAAGTCCTTCAGCCAGTCGATCGTCTCGAGGCCGGCGCGCGGGTCGACCAGCTGCGAGCCGATGTGCAGGTGGACGCCCGCGACCTCGAGGCCCGCCTCGCGCGCCGCCGCTGCCGCCGCCAGCGCGTCTTCGGGCGGGAGCCCGAACTTCGAGCCGTGGTGGGCGGTGCGGATCTTCTCGTGCGTGTCGGCCTCGATCCCCGGCGTGACCCGCACCAGCGCGCGGCGCACCCCCGCCGCGGCGGCTCGCTCGGCCTCGTCGAGCGCGTCGAGCACGACGAAGCGCACGCCTGCCTCGGCTGCGGCCCGGAGCTCCTCGTCGCTCTTGTTGTTGCCGTGCACGACGATCCGCACGCCCTCGATCCCTGCACGGCGGGCGAACTCGAGCTCGCCGAGCGTCGAGACGTCGGCGCCGAAGCCCTCCGCCGCGAGCAGCCGCAGGAGCGCGACGTTCGGGAACGCCTTCAAGCTGTAGAGCGGCAGCGCGTGCGGCGCGGCCTCGCGGTAGGCGCGGGCGGCGTCCAGGATCGTCTGCTCGCAGTAGACGACGAGCGGCGTGCCGAACTCGGCCGCCAGTTCTGACGTAGGGACACCGCCGACGCTCAGCTCGCCGCCTTCGAGGGCCGCGGTCTCGGGAAAGAGCGAAAGCACGCGCTCGATCGTAGTCAGCGCCGGAGGAGCGCCCGGGGCAGCTCGAGCGCGAGTCGCGGCAGCCGCCGCCGGGAGCCGGCGAGCGCGTTCCGGAGAGCTTCGGTCGCGTGCTCGTGCACACCCTCGCCGTGCCCGCAGAGGACGTGCTCCGGGTCGAGCCTCGCGAGCTGCCGCGGCGGCGTCAGGCGCAGGAGCGGGTGGACCCCGAGCGGCTCGCCGCCGAGGCTGAAGTAGTGCGAGACCGTTCCGAGCGCGTCGGCGGCGACGAGCACCCGTCGCTCCGGCCACCAGAGCGCGACCTCCTGCCAGTGCCGGCGGCGCACGATGGGCACGGTCTCGAACGGGCCGACGGCCTCGAACGGGACGCGGTGGTGCGGCACGCCGAGCCGCTGCGCGAATTCGGCGCAGGCGCGGTTGTGGCGATCGAGCAGCTGGAGGACGCCCGCCGGCTCACCGAGCGCGCGCACGCGCTCTTCGATGCCTTCGCCCTCCGACGAGTCGACGAGCCAGACGCCGCCCTCGGCGAGCAGTGCGTGCGAGGCCATCCGGATCCGCGGTTGCTCGGACGTCGAGATCCAGCCGAAGCCCCAGTCGTGCTCGTCGATGATCCGGGGCTGGCTCAGGTCAGTCGCTCCACCAGTCGTTCTCCACGTCCGCGTCGCCGGGCCCCGTGTTCGGCGCGCCGATGGCGAGCAGCTCGGCGCCCTCGGGCCCGCCCTCGAAGCCGCGCATCGTGTCCTTGTGCACGCGGAGCGCGTCGAAGGGCCGCAGCTCGACGACCTCGTCCTCGAGCTTCGCCCTCAGGCTCCCGCTGAGCACGATGTAGACCTCTTCCTGGTTCTTGTGCCTGTGCCCGAACGGAACGCGGAAGTTCGGCGCGATGCGCTGGTAGCTGACGCCTTGGTGCTCGAGCTCCAGCGGCACGCGGGCCATGCGCGCCTCGATCTTGCCCTCCAGCCCGAAGTTCGGCGCCTGATCGTCGACGTCGTCCTTCAGGTTCACCTTGGTGTAACCGGCCATCTGACCTCCTCGATTCGACGGAGCGATGCTAAAGTCCGAACGGATGAAGCAGCTTCTCGAGTAGAGCAGGGGACAACGCGGCGGCGCCGCGTCGAGTTCCCCAGGCCTCTCGTTCGAGAGGCTTTTTCGTTTCTGGAGGCGGATTTGGACACGTACGACCCACAGACGATCGAAGCGAAGTGGCAGCGGGTCTGGGAGGACGCGCGGGCCTTCTACGTCGACGATCCGCCGCCGGAGGCCGAGTCGGGCGAGAAGTTCTACCAGCTCGAAATGCTGCCCTACCCGTCGGGAGACCTGCACATGGGGCACGTCCTCAACTACACGCTGGGCGACGTGGTCACGCACTTCCAGCGGCGCCACGGCAAGCACGTGCTGCGACCGATGGGCTGGGACTCGTTCGGCCTGCCGGCCGAGAACGCGGCGATCAGCGAAGGCGGCAACCCGCGCGAGATCACCGAGCGGAACATCACGAACATCGAGCGCCAGATGCACCGGCTGGGCTGGGCGATCGACTGGGACCGCGTGATCGCCGCACACGACCCCGCTTACTACCGCTGGACGCAGTGGCTGTTCCTGCGCTTCCTGGAGAAGGGGCTGGCCTACCGCAAGGAGGCGCCGGTCAACTGGTGCCCCAACGACCAGACGGTGCTGGCGAACGAGCAGGTGGTGAACGGCCACTGCGACCGCTGCGGCGCCGAGGTCGAGGTCCGGAAGATGGAGCAGTGGTTCTTCCGCATCACCGCCTACACGGACGCGCTGCTGGAAGACCACGCGCTGATCGAGTGGCCCGAGCGGACGAAGACGATCCAGCGTAACTGGATCGGGCGCTCGGAGGGCGCGGAGCTGCTCTTCCGGATCGACGAGCTGGACGTGGACGTGCCGGTCTTCACCACGCGCCCGGACACGGTCTTCGGCGCGACGTTCTTCGTGCTGGCGCCGGAGCATCCGCTGGTCGACACGATGGTCGAGCGCTCGCCGAGCGGCGAGGAACTTCGCGCGTACGCCGCCCGCGGGATGGCCAAGCGCGTCGAGGAGCGGGCCTCGGCCGAAGAGAAGACGGGCGTCTTCACAGGCTTCTACGCCGTCAACCCCGCCACCGACGCTCCGATCCCGGTCTGGGTCGCCGACTACGTGCTGATGGAGTACGGCACCGGCGCGATCATGGCCGTGCCCGGCCACGACGAGCGCGACCGCGAGTTCGCCGAGCGGTTCGAGCTGCCGGTCGTGCCGGTGATCGACGAGGAGGCCGGCACGCTCGTCGACTCGGCGCAGTTCGACGGCATGGCTGTCGAGCAGGCGAAGCAGGCGATCGTCGAGTGGCTGGGCGAGCGTGGCCGCGGCCGGCCCGCGGTCAGCTTCCGCCTGCGCGACTGGGGCTTCTCGCGCCAGCGCTACTGGGGCGCTCCGATCCCGGTCGTCTACTGCGACAAGTGCGGGATCGTTCCGATCCCCGACGACGAGCTGCCGGTGCTGCTGCCCGAGGTGGACGACTATCGGCCGAAGGGCAAGCCGCCGCTCGCCTCGAACGAGGAGTGGCTGCGGGTGCCGTGCCCGTCCTGCGGCGGCGAGGGCCGGCGCGAAGCCGAGACGATGGACACGTTCGTCGACTCGGCCTGGTACTTCCTGCGCTACTGCGACCCGAACAACGACCGCGAGCCGTTCTCGCGGCGGCTGGTCGACTTCTGGGGGCCGGTCGACCAGTACATCGGCGGGATCGACCACGCGACCGGCCACCTGCTCTACTCGCGCTTCTTCGTCAAGGTGCTGAACGAGCTGGGCATGGTTGGCTTCCGCGAGCCGTTCCAGCGCCTCTTCCACCAGGGCTGGGTGCGTCAGGGCGGGACGAAGATGTCGAAGTCGAAGGGCAACGTGACCGCCCCCGACAAGCTGGCCGACATGTACGGGGCCGACGCGGTGCGCCTTTACATCCTGTTCGTCGGGCCTGCGGACCAGGCCATGGACTGGACCGAGGAGGGGATCGACGGCATCGGCCGCTTCCTGCGCCGGCTGTGGCGGATCGTGCACGAGGCGTCGGTGGCTTCCGGAGACGCGGACGGTTCGGCCGGGCCGCTGGTGCGGAAGGCGCACGAGACGATTGCGAAGGTGAGCGACGACATCGGCCGGCGCTTCGTCTTCAACACGCCGATCGCGGCGGTGATGGAGCTCGTCAACGAGCTCGGGCGCGACCCGACGGCTCCGGGCGCGCGCTTCGCAGCGGAGACCGCGGTCTCGCTGATTCAGCCGTACGCGCCGCACATCGCCGAGGAGCTCTGGTCTGCGCTGGGCAACGAGCGGCTGTGGGAGCACCCATGGCCGGTCGCGGACGAGTCAAAGCTGGAACGCGAGACCTTCGAGCTGGTGCTGCAGGTGAACGGGCGCGTGCGCGACCGCATCGAGGCGTCGGTGGGCGAGTCCGAGGAGGAGCTGGTCGAGCGGGCGAAGGCCTCGCCGCGGGTGCAGGCCCACCTGGACGGCAAGGAGATCCGCCAGACGATCGTCGTGCGCGGGAAGCTCGTCAACCTAGTCGTCTAGCCGGCTCACGCGACTCGCGCGGGGCTCTTATTTTTCACGCGCGCCCCTGGGTGGGAGGGGGCTAGGGACGGTACCCGCCGACGGCGCGCAGAAGTGTGTCGCGGGAGTGCCGAATATGCGCCGATCTCGTCACGCTCTCGACACGAACGAGTCACGCACGCGTGACGGTTTCTCGGGCACGCTCGACGCATGCCGGAGTTCCTCCTCCAGCGGCGGCGGCTCCTTCTGGCCGCCGCGGGCTCGCTCGCCCTGATCCTGCTCCTGGGCCGCTTCGTCCTGGGTGCCGGAACGACCACGACGGCGGCACCCCTCCCCCTGCCGCCGCCTGCAGGGGCGGGCGTGACCGGGCAGCCGTCCTCGCGGGTGGTGGTGGACGTCGTCGGAGCCGTGCGCCGGCCGGGCCTGTACCGGCTTGCTCAAGGCTCTCGCATCGCGGATGCCCTCACCCGCGCGGGCGGGGCCACCCCCAAGGCCGACCTCGCGCAGGTCAACCTGGCCGCGCCCCTGGCCGATGGCGAGCAGATCGTCGTCCCACGGCGAGGCGCCGGTGGGGTAGCTGCGGGAGCGGGCTCGGCTTCGTCGAGCGCGCCGGCCGGCCCGGTTCAGCTCAGCACGGCGACGATCGAGCAGCTCGACTCACTCCCAGGGGTCGGGCCGGTGACCGCCCAGAAGATTCTCGACTACCGCGAGCATCACGGCGCCTTCCAGTCGGTCGACGAGCTCGATGCCGTGCCGGGGATCGGGCCGAAGCGACTCGAGCAGCTGCGCGAGCTGGTCGTCCCGTGAACGTTCTGCGGCGTGCTCCACACGGGTACGCGGCTGCGCTCTGTCTCGGCCTCGCCGGCGCGAACCTCATGCGCGGCTCCGTGGCGGCCGCGCTCGTGCTCGGTGCTGCGCTCGCGACGTTCGCTCTCGTGCCGGGGGCGCGGCCGCTCGTGTTGCTCGGCGCACTTGTGTTGCTCGGCTGGACGTGGGGCAGCGCCCGACTGGACGCTCTCGATCGCAGCGTGCTGCTCGGCCACGTCGACACGTCCGAGCGAAGCGTGCTGGCGGTCACCGGGCCAACGCGGCATTCGAGGTTCGAACTGCGGGTGCCAGCTCAGATCCGCCGCTTCGGCCGGCTGCGGTTCCGCGAGGCGGTCCTTCTCGAGCTTCCGCTCGGCCGCGCGCCGCCCCAGGGCGCCCTGATCGAGACCGTCGTCACGGTCCGGCGCCCCAAGCCCGCGAAGGACGGCTTCGACGAGACGACCTGGCTTCGGCGTCACGGGGTCCACGTGGTCCTGCGCGCGGATCGCTGGCATCAGACTGGCCGGCGCGGAGGCCTGGGGGGCCTCGCCGACGGGCTCCGCCGAGCGCTCGCGGGGTCGATCGCGCCCGGCCTGCGGGGAGATCGGCGCGGAATCATCGAAGGCGTCGTCCTCGGCGACGAGCAGTCGCTCTCGGACAACCTGCGGCAGCGCTTCCGCGCTTCCGGTCTCTACCACCTGCTGGCGGTCTCGGGCCAGAACGTCGTGCTCGTCGCCGGTGGGGCGCTCGCGCTGGCCTGGTTGCTCGGCATCCCGCGCTGGCTCGGGCAGATCGGGGCGCTCGGAGCGATCGCAGCCTACGTGCTCGCGGTTGGCGCCCAGCCGTCCGTGATCCGTGCAGGAATCTCCGGGGCGCTCGTCTCCCTTGCGTGGCTTGCGGCCCGACCGGCCGATCGGTGGCATTTCTGCTTGCTCGGCGCGCTGCTCCTGCTCGCCTGGAACCCGTACACGGTACTCGACCCCGGCTTTCAGCTCTCGTTCGCGGCCGTGGCGGCGATCTTCGTGCTCGTGCCAAGGCTCTTGAGGACGTTCGAGGGCTACCCGCTGCCCGCCGCGCTGGCCGGCGTCGTCGCGGTCTCCACCGCCTGCGGGCTCGCGACTGCCCCGATCCTCTGGCTGCAGTTCCACGCGCTCCCGATGCTGACCGTCCCCGCGAACGCGCTCGCCGCGCCGGCTATCCCTCCGCTGCTCGCGCTCGCATTCGCCGCTGCCCTCGTGCAGCCGATCTCGGGGCAGACGGCGACCGGGATCGCGTGGCTGAACGGCTGGTTCGCGGCCTACATCGCCGCCTGCGGACGCATCATCGGCGGGCTACCGGGGGCGCAGATCAGGTCCGGGCGGGCACTGCTGGGGCTTCTGCTCGTGACGGCCGTGGCCGGCGCCTATGCTTGGCGACGGTGGCTGAGCTCCTCGCTGCGTACCTGATCATCGGCACGGACAAGCCGAAGGTGACCCGTGCCCTGCGCCGGCTGAGGAAACGGGTAGGAGAGGACGCGACGGAGCACCTCAGCGCGCACGAGGCGACCGGGGACGACGTTGCGGGCGCCTGCAACGCACTCGGCCTCTTCACGGTCGAGCGGCGACTGGTCATAGTCGAAGACGTCGAGCGCTGGAAGGCACCTGATCTGAAGACAATCCAGGAGTACCTGAAGCGGCCGGCGCCGACGACCGTGCTCGCCCTCGTCGGCAACGAGGTCAAGCGTGACTCGGCTCTGGCGAAGGCCGTCGTCAAGGCCGGCGAGGTGTTGAGCTTCGACCTCCCGACTCGGGGTCGGGGCAGCAAGGCCGATCTGCCGAAGTGGGTCGAGCAGCAATTCCGGGAGCGCGGCGTCCGGGTCGACAGCGAGGCGGCGATTGCCCTCGTCGAGCTCGTCGGGGAGAACGCGCAGGAGCTCGAGACCGAGGTCGACAAGCTCACGACGTGGGCAGCAGGTGAGCCGATCGGCGAACGTGACGTGGCCGAACTCGTTCCCGCGAGGGCGGAGACTCCGCCCTTCGACCTGACCGATTCCTGGGGTCGCCGCGACGTCCCAGGCGTTCTCGCCGCCAGCGAGCGGCTGGTCGAGCGCTCGGGCGACGCCGCACGCGACGTTCTCCTGCGCACGGCCGGCCTGCTCACCAATCACGTCGGCCGTGTGCGCGAATGCCAGGAGCTCGACGGCCAAGGAGTCCCGCCTGGAGCCGCCGCGGAACGGCTGAAGCGCAACCGCTTCTATGTCCAGAAGCTCTACGAACAGGCGCGCAACTACAGCCCCGACGAGCTCGGTGACGCGATCGTCCGACTGGCCGACCTCGACCTGGCGCTCAAGGGCGGGAGCAAGCTGCCCGGCGAGCTCGAGTTTGCCCGTGCGCTGATCGCGATCACGAGGCCGGCCCAGCCGGCGACAAGCGCCGCGGGCTAGGAGCGCGAGCCGGCAACGAGCCGGTCGGCCTGCGACTTCTTGCGCGCGGCGGCGTTCCTGTGCAGCGCGCCGCGGGCGGCCGCCTTGTCTACCCAGCGCACGAGGGCACGATGCTCCTCGGCGATCCGCGACTGGTCACCGTCCTCGACGGCGGCACGGAGGCGGCGCGTGAAGGTCTTGACCGTCGAGAGGTAGCGCAGGTTCTCGATCCGCTCCTCGGCCGCGATCCGGACGCGCTTTTTCTGCTGCTTGATGTTCGGCATGGCGTGAAAATGCCCGCACCGCGGGCCGGGCGATGGTAGCAGCAGCCTCGAAGTCACGCTCTCGGCACAACTGCGCGAGAGACAAGCGCGCCGCACAGGGCTACGCTCGCAGCGGGGAGGAGGATGGTGGCCTCCGACCTCTGGCGCACGGCCCGGGACGTGACGTGTCCGAACGGGACAGAAGGGGCCCGGGTAACGGCGGAGGCCGTTCCTATACTCGCCTCCGTGGACGAGCAACCCGCGGCCCGCGGCCGGCGGCTGGCGTGGTCGACGGCGATCTTCGCGCTCGCCACGGGCCTCTCGCGCATCCTCGGCCTCGTTCGCGAGATCGTCGCGTCGTACTACTTCGGCGCCGCGGGCAAGGTCAACGCCTTCACGGTCGCCTTCCAGGTGCCGAACCTGGTCCGCTCACTGGTCGCCGACGCCGCGCTCTCGTCCGCCTTCGTGCCCGTCTTCAGCGAGCTGCTGGAGAAGGGCGAGAAGAAGCGTGCGTGGCGGGTTGCGTCGACGCTCTTCTGGCTGATGCTGCTCGGCCTCGGCGCGCTGGTCGCCCTCCTGATCGTGATCGCACCGCTCGTGATCGCACCCTTCGGCGACCCGGGCGGCGACAAGGAGCTGGCCATCGGCCTCTCACGCGTGCTCTTCCCGATCGTCGCCCTGCTCGGCGTCTCCGGCGTGATCGTCGGGATCCTCAACAGTTACGACCAGTTCACCGTCCCGGCGCTGTCGCCGGTCTTCTGGAACCTGGCGATCATCCTCGGCCTCGTGCTCGGCGTCCCGCACGCCGACACGATCGACGCCAAGCTCTACGTCTACGCGATCTCGATCGTGATCGGCACGGTGATCCAGGTGCTGCTGCCGGTGCCGTGGTTGCTCAAGCTCGACGGGCGCCTCCACATGGTGCTCGACTGGCGCGACCCGGCCGTGCGCCGGGTCTTCGTGCTGATGGTGCCGGTGACGATCGGTCTCGGGCTGATCAACTTCAACCTCGTCATCGACTCGATCTTCGCGTCGCGGTTGATCGACCCCGAGCTCGCCCCGACGGCGATCGACAAGGCCTTCCGCGTCTACATGCTCCCGCAGGGCGTGTTCTCGGTCGCCGTCGCGACGGTGCTCTTTCCCTCGCTCTCTCGTCTGGCCGCGCGGGGCGACCGGGACGGCTTCCGGCACATGGTTGGGCTCGGGCTGCGGCAGATCGCGTTCCTGCTCGTGCCGGCGAGCGTGCTCTCGGCCGTGCTCGCGGAGCCGATCGTGCGCCTGCTCTACCAGCGCGGCGAGTTCGACCCGGGGCAGACGCCGGTCGTCGCCGGCGCGCTCGCCGCCTTCGCCGCCGGCCTCACCTTCAACGGGACGATGCTGCTGCTCAACCGCGCCTTCTTCAGCCTCCAGTCGCCGTGGATCCCGACCGCCGTCGCGCTCGGCAACCTCGGTCTGAACGCGGTGCTCGACGCGCTCTTCTACCGCTTCGGCACCTGGGGGATCCCGCTCTCGACCACGTTCGTGAACATCGCCGGCACGGCCGCGCTGCTCGCTCTGCTGCGGCGGCGTCTGGGCTCGATCGAGCTGCGGGAGAGCGCCTCCGCCTTCCTCCGCATCGTGGCGGCGTCCGCGATCGCCGGCGCCGTCGCCTACGGCGTCTGGTGGGGATTCGACGATGTGCTCGGGCGAACGCTCGGGGGGCAGATCGCCTCGATCGGAATCTCGCTGCTCGCCGCCACCGGCACGTACGCGCTCGCCTGCCGCGTGCTCGGCGTGCGCGAGCTGCAGGCCCTGCTTTCGCTGCGCCGCCGCCCTGCGTGATCGGCTTCCGGCCGCTCGAGGAGTCCGACCTGCCGCAGGTCGAGTCGTGGCTCCGGACCGAGCACGTCGCCGAGTGGTGGCGCGACCCGCTCGAGATCGCGGTCGAGAAGCGCCGCGAGGCGCTCGAGGGCCGGCGCGAGGTCGAGCACTACGTGATCCTCGAGGACGGGCGGCCGGTCGGGATGATCCAGACGTACCGCGTCGGCGACCACCCGGAGTGGATGGAGCTGATCGAGGCCGAGCCCGAGGCTGCGGGCGTCGATCTCTTCATCGGCGAGCCCACCGCCGTGGGCCGCGGCCTCGGCTCCGAGGTGCTGCGGAAGTTCGTGGGCACGGTCGTCTTCATGAGGCCCGAGACGACCGCGGCCGTCGCGACCGTCGAGGAGACGAACGAACGCTCCTGGCGCGCGTTCGAGAAGGCCGGCTTCCGCCACGTGCGCGACGTCGAGGAGGACGGCCTCCCGCACCGCCTGATGCGGCTCGAGCGCCGCTACGCTCAGTAGCCAATGGACCAGGCGCGCATCCGCAATTTCTCGATCATCGCCCACATCGACCACGGCAAGTCGACGCTGGCCGACCGCATCCTCGAGCTGACCGAGACGGTCACGGGCCGCGAGATGCGGGCCCAGGTGCTCGACACGATGGAGCTCGAGCGGGAGCGCGGGATCACGATCAAGGCCCAGGCCGTCCGCGTGACCTGGAAAGGGCACGAGCTGAACCTGATCGACACACCCGGGCATGTCGACTTCACCTACGAGGTCTCGCGCTCGCTCCAGGCCTGCGAGGGCGCGCTGCTCGTCGTCGACGCCGCCCAGGGAATCGAGGCACAGACCGTCGCGAACGCCTATCTGGCGATTGAGAACGACCTCGAGATCGTCCCGGTCGTGAACAAGATCGACCTGCCGCAGGCCGACCCGGATGCGACCGCTGCCGAGATCGCCGAGCTCGTCGGCGATACGCCGGAGCACGTGCTGCGCATCTCCGCGAAGACCGGCGACGGCGTCGCCGAGGTGCTCGACGCGATCGTCGAGCGGATCCCTCCGCCGGCCGGCGAGCCGCAGTCACCGCCGCGCGCGCTCATCTTCGACTCCTCCTACGACCAGTACCGGGGCGTGGTCGCCTTCGTGCGGGTGGTCGACGGCTCGTTCGAGGCCCGCGAACCGCTGCGCGCGATGGCGCAGGGAACGCGCTTCGAGTCGGAGGAGGCCGGCTTCTTCTCGCCGACGATGCGCGCCGCCGAGTCGCTGGGCGCGGGCGAGGTCGGCTACGTGATCACCGGCCTGAAAGACGTCAGCCGATTACGCGTCGGCGACACGCTCACCTCCGAGCGCACCTCCGCCAGCGAGCCGCTGCCCGGCTACAAGGACGTCAAGCCCATGGTCTTCGCCGGGCTCTTCCCGACGGACTCCGACGATTACCCCGACCTGCGCGACGCGCTCGAGCGGCTGAAGCTGAACGACGCCGCGCTCTTCTACGAGCCCGAGACCTCCCAGGCGCTCGGCTTCGGCTTCCGCTGCGGCTTCCTCGGGCTGCTGCACATGGAGATCGTCCGCGAGCGGCTCGAGCGCGAGTTCGACCTCGACCTGATCGTGACCGCGCCGAACGTCGCCTACCGCGTGCTGACCAAGGCCGGCGAGGAGGTCGAGGTGCACAACCCGTCCGAGATGCCGCGCGAGGTCGAGCAGGTTGAGGAGCCGTACATCAAGGCCTCGATCATCGTCCCGAAGGACTTCGTCGGGCCCGTAATGGAGCTGAACACCGAGCGGCGCGGGCGCTTCGACCACATGGAGTACCTCTCCGAAGAGCGGGTGCTGCTCGTCTACGAGCTACCGCTCGCCGAGATCGTGCTCGACTACTACGACCAGCTGAAGTCGCGCACGCGCGGCTACGCGAGCTTCGACTACGACGTGATCGGGTTCCGCGAGGGCAAGCTCGAGCGGGTGGACGTGCTGATCGCCGGCGAGCCGGTGGACGCACTCTCGCTGATCGTCCACCGAGACGGTGCCTATGCACGTGGGCGTCAGCTGGTCGACCGGCTGCGCGAGGAGATCCCGCGCCAGTTCTTCGACGTCGCCGTGCAGGCCGCGATCGGCTCGCGCGTGATCGCGCGCGAGACGATCAAGGCCAAGCGCAAGGACGTGCTCGCCAAGTGCTACGGCGGCGACATCACGCGCAAGCGGAAGCTGCTCGAGCGGCAGAAGGCCGGCAAGAAGCGGATGAAGCAGGTCGGCGCGGTCGAGGTGCCGCAGGAGGCGTTCCTCGCCGTGCTCAACCTGGACGGCAACAAGAAGTGAGCGGCGTCCGGCACCTGTATGTGCACCTGCCCTTCTGCGCCTCGCGCTGCGGCTACTGCGACTTCGTCACGGTGGTCGGGCGCACCGGACAGCACGAGGCGTACGTCGGCGCGCTGCTGGCGGAGCTGGCGCTGGAGGGCGACGTGCTCGCTCCGCGGCTGGAGAGCGTCTTCCTCGGCGGCGGCACGCCGACGCTCACCGAGCCGCGCTCGCTGGGCCGCCTGCTGGCGGTGCTGCCCCGGGCCGAGGAGGTGACGGTCGAGGCGAACCCGGAGACGGTCACGCCCGAGCTCGCCGCGTTGCTGCGCGAGGGTGGCGTCACCCGCGTCTCGCTGGGCGCGCAGAGCTTCCAGCCGCGGCTGCTGTCGGTGCTCGAGCGGCGTGCGCAGCCTGACGACGTGCGCCGCGCGTTCGCGGTCCTGCGCGAGGCCGGGTTCGACAACGTCTCGCTCGACCTGATCTACGGGATCCCGGGTCAAAGCGCGTCAGACCTCGAGGCCGACCTGGGCGAGGCGCTCGCGCTGGCGCCGGAGCACGTCTCGGCCTATGAACTCGAGGCCAAGCCGGGAACGCGCTTCACGCACACGCATGGGGGTGAGCTCGTGCGCCAGGCCGAGGCGATGGAGTCGTACTTCGAGCGGGTCGTCGCGCGATTGACCGAGGCCGGCTACCGCTGGTACGAGACGGCGAACTTCTGCCGGGCGGGCGAGCGCGACCTGCGCTCGCGGCACAACCTGGCCTACTGGCGCGGTCGCGACTACCTCGGGCTCGGGATCGGCGCGGTCTCGACGATCGAGGGCCGGCGCTGGCGGACGACGCCGCGGCTCGGCCGCTACCTCGCCTCGCTGCAGTCGGGCGAGCGGCCGGAGCGCGAGCTCGAGTTGCTGCCGGCGCCGGTGCAGCGCTCCGAGCGCGTGCTGCTCGGCCTCCGGCTCGACGAGCCGCTTTCCCTCGCGGGGCTCGGCGACGCGATTGACGACGCCGCCATCGAGCGGCTCGAGCGGCTCGGGCTCGTCGCTCACGAAGGCGACCGTCTCGCGCTGACTGAGCGCGGACGTTTCCTCGGCGGTGGGGTCACGGCCGAGCTGCTCACCTAAAATCCCTGCAAAGCATGCGGAACGCGGCCGAGATCGAGCTCACCAGCCGACAGCGGGCCATTCTGCGCGGCGTCGTCGAGGAGCACGTCGCCACGCGGCAGCCTGTCGGCTCGCGCACGCTCCTCGACCGCATCGGGCTCGACGTCTCGCCCTCGACCGTCCGCGGCGAGCTGGCCGAGCTCGAGCGACTCGGACTGCTCACGCATCCGCACACGTCGGCCGGGCGCGTGCCGACCGAGCGCGGCTACCGCTACTACGCCGACCGGCTGCTCGAGCGGCTCGATCCGCAGCCCGGCGGCTTCCCGCTCGACCTGACGACGGCGCGGAGCGAGGTCGACTCGGCCCTGCAGGCCACGACCGAGATGCTCTCCGAGCTGACGAGGCTGCTGGCGCTCGTCTCGGCACCGCCGCTCGGGACCGCGACCGTCCGCCACGTCGAAGTGCTCTTGCTCCAGCCCCAGGTCGTGATGGTCGTCGTGATCACGTCGACGGGGGGCGTCACCAAGCGGGTCTTCAGCTTCGGCGAGCCCGTCGACCCGGGTCTCGTCAACTGGGCGACCCAGTACCTGAACGACCGGGTCGCCGGCCTCGAGCTCGGGAGCAACCAGCTGCGCCGGCGCCTCGACGAGCCCGCGCTCGGGCCGCGCGAGTCGTCGTTCGTGGCCGCGCTCCGTCCGCTGTTCGACGAGGCGCTCGCCGCCGAGGAGCAGAGCCTCTACGTCGGCGGCACCGCCGGCCTGCTCGAGGATCTCCACGGCCGGGAGCTCGACAGCTACCAGCGCCTGCTCGAGGTGCTCGAGAAGCGGGCAGCGCTGCTAGGCGTGCTCAGCCAGGCGCTCGACACGCGGCGGCCGTTCGTCCGCGTCGGCCCGGAGCTCGAGCATCCCGCGCTGCGCGAGCTGTCGCTCGTCGGCGCCTCGTACGGGCTGACGAACCGCTCGCTCGGCGCGGTCACGCTGCTCGGGCCGGTGCGGATGGACTACGACAAGGCAATCCGCTCGGTGCGGGCCGCGGCCGCGGAGCTCTCGCGCTTCGTCGAAGACGTCTACGACGACAACTAGCGAGGGAGCTACGCTCAGCGGCATGGCGACGAGCCGACGCGACTACTACGAGCTCCTCGGCGTTGCCAGGAACGCCGGCGAGGGCGAGATCAAGAAGGCGTTCCGCGGGCTCGCGCGCACCCTCCACCCGGACGTCTCCGAGCAGCCGGACGCGGAGGAGCGCTTCCGCGAGGTGGTCGAGGCGTACGAGGTGCTCTCGAAACGCGAGACGCGCGAGCTCTACGACCGCTACGGCCACGACGGCCTCCGCGGCGGCGGGTTCACGCCGACGACCTTCGACCTGGGGAGCCTCGCCGACCTGTTCGGCGCGTTCTTCGGAGACGACCTGTTCGGCATGGCCGGGCGGGCGCGCAGCGCCCGCGGCGCCGACGTCGTCTCGCAGATCGAGATCGAGCTGGCGGAGGCGGCGACCGGCACGAGCCGGCAGGTGCCGTTCCCGGTCACGGTTCCGTGCGCGACCTGCGGCGGCAGCGGCGCGAAGCCAGGGAGCGAGCCCGTTGCCTGCGCGACCTGCGACGGCCGCGGGCGTCTGCAGCAGGTGACCCGCACCGCGCTCGGCGAGTTCGTCCGCACGCAGACCTGCCCGGCCTGCAACGGCGATGGCCGCGTCGTGGAGCACCCGTGCCTGGAGTGCGAGGGCTCGGGCCGCACGGTCGAGGAGCGGACGCTCGACGTCGAGGTGCCGCCGGGGATCCACGACGGCCAGCAGATCCGCATCTCCGGCGAGGGACATGCGGGCGCGCTCGGCGGCCGCGCCGGCGACGTGTATGTCCAGGTGCGGGTCAAGCCGCACCCGCGCCTCGTGCGCGAGGGCAACGACCTCTTCTGCACGGTCGACCTGACGATGACCGAGGCTTCCCTCGGCGTGACCGTGCAGGTGCCGACCCTCGAAGGCGAGCTCGAGCTGGAGCTCGAGCCGGGCACGCAGCCCGGGAAGCTCCACGTCCTCCGCGGCAAGGGGATGCCCGTCCTGCAGGGATTCGGCCGCGGCGATCAGCGCGTGCTCGTGAACGTGCAGGTTCCGCGCAGGCTGACCGAGGAGCAGCGGCGCCTACTCGAGGAGTTCGAGCGCAGCGCGTCCGAGGAGACATACGAGGCGGACGAGGGGTTCTTCCAGAAGCTGAAGAGCGCCTTCCGCTGACCGCGCTCCGCCGCGTCTCCGCGTCAGTCCCGATCGAGCGCGGCGAGACCGCGCGCGCCCTGATGCTCGAGCTCTTCCCGCAGGGCTTCGAGGAGGTCGAGCACGCGGACGGGCTCGAGCTCGTGGCCTACACCGACGACGCGGGCGAGGAGCGGCTGTGGGCGGCTTTCGGCGAGGTCCGCGCCGACGACGTGCCCGCCGACTGGGAGGAGCGCTGGCGGGACTTCCACCGGCCGGTGCGTGTCGGGAGACTCTGGATCGGGCCGCCGTGGGAGACGCCGCCGAACGGAGTCGAGGCGATCGTGGTCGATCCCGGCCGCGCGTTCGGCACCGGCGGACACGCGACGACGCGGCTCTGCCTGCAGCTGCTGGACGGGCTCGACCGAGGGAGCCTGCTCGACGTCGGGTGCGGGTCGGGCGTGCTCGCAATCGCCGCGGCACGCCTCGGCTTTGCGCCCGTGCTGGCGGTCGACCACGACCCGTCGGCGATCGAGGCCACGCGTCGAAACGCGGCTGCGAACGGGGTCGAGCTCGAGCTCCGCCTGCTGGACGCGCTCGGCGAGCCGCTTCCGCCGACGGACGCCGCTGTCGCGAACATCTCGGCCGAGAGCGTCGGGCTGGTGCTGCCGCGCCTGGACGCCACCACCGCCGTCGCGTCCGGCTACCTCGAGCGGGACGCGCCGTCGCCGGCCGGCTTCCGCCGCGAGCGGCGCGTGACGGAAGGAGGCTGGGCGGCCGACCTGTTTCGGCGCGAGGAGTAGAGTCCCGCGCCGTGGCGACCTTCTCGGTTCGCTTTCTCGGCTGCAAGGTCTCGCACGTCGACGCGCAGGAGATCCGCGAGCGCCTGCTGGCGGACGGGCACTCGGAGCGGCCAGACGAGGCCGATGTCGCGGTCGTCAACACCTGCTGCGTCACGCACGAGGCGGTGCGCAAGTCGCGCCATGCCGCGGCCAGGGCGGCCCGGACGCACAGGCGCGTCTACGTCACGGGCTGCGGGGCGAGCCTCGACGCGGACGGCTTCGCCGGGCTGCCGCAGAACGTCGTGGTCGTCGGACGCCGCAGCGAGGAGACGCCGGAGGCAGTGGCGCGCGACGTCGGCGCGATCGGCTGCGTACAGGCGGACGCGCGGCTCGACCGCATCCGCGCGTTCGTGAAGGTGCAGGACGGCTGCAGCTTCTCGTGCAACTTCTGCGTGATCCCACAGGTCCGCGGCGCCTCGCGCAGCCGCCGCGCCGAGGCCGTTCTCCGCGAGGTGCGGCGCCGCGTCGAGCAGGGGCATCGCGAGGTGGTGCTGACCGGGATCAACCTCGGCTGCTACCGCGACCGGGAGGCCCGCTACGGGCTACCGCGGCTGGTGCGCGAAGCAGGGGCGACGCCGGGGCTCGCGCGGCTGCGGCTCTCCTCGATCGAGATCAACCACGTCGGCGGCGAGCTGGCCACTGCGCTCCGCGAGACGCCCACGGTCGCCAGGCACCTGCACGTGCCGTTGCAGTCCGGCGACGACGGGGTGTTGCGGGCGATGGGCCGACGCTACGACGCCGCCACCTACCTGCGCCGGCTCGAGCCGCTCGGCGACTTCAACCTGACGACCGATGTGATCGTCGGCTTTCCGGGCGAGGACGAGCCCGCCTTCCGCCGCACGCTCGAGGTGGTCGAGGCGGCCGGGATCTCGAGCGTCCACGTCTTTCCGTACTCACCGCGGCCGGGCACGGCGACCGCGGCGGCCGACAACGTCCCGCGCGCGGTCAAGCGCGACCGCAGCGCCCGCCTGCGCGAGGTCTCGCGCAACGCGAGCCTGGCCCGCTGGCGCGAGAAGCTCGGACGTGAGGACGTCGTGCTGGTCGACCGCCCCGGCCGGGGATACGGCGACGACTACTCGCCGTGGCTGGTGGACGCGCCGGTCGGCGAGCTGGTGCGCGTCCGCGGCGAGTCGGTCACGGAGGAGGGGATCCGCGCTGCCTGAGGACTGCCTCTTCTGCACGCTCGTCCGGGAGGGCGACCATGTGCGCGCCGGCGATGGCTTCGTCGCCATCCGCGACATCGCGCCGAAGGCGGACACGCACCTGCTCGTACTGCCCGAGCGGCACGTGGCCTCCTTCCGCGAGATCTCCGAGTTCCCGGACGAGGAGGCGAAGCGGATGCTCGACTTCATCGCCGAGACCGCGAAAGCAGCGGGCCTGGAGGATTATCGTGTCGTCGTGAACGTCGGGAAGGGCGCAGGCCAGACCGTGTTCCACCTGCACTGGCACGTACTCGGGGGCCACGTCGAAGGGATGCCCGGATGAGCCTGATCGTGCGGCTGGAGCAGGAGCTGAAGGAGGCGATGGCCGCGCGTGACGCCGAGCGCCGCGACACGTTGCGGCTGATCCTCTCCAGCCTGCGCTCGGCGGAGAAGGAGCTGCAGCGACCGCTCCACGACGACGAAGAGCTGCAGGTGCTGCAGCGCGAGCGGAAGAAGCGCACCGAGGCCGCGGAGGCCTTCCGCGAAGGCGGGCGCGGCGAGCAGGCCGACGGCGAGGAGCGCGAGCTGGCGGTGCTCGAGGAGTTCATGCCCGAACCGCTCTCGGAGGACGAGCTCGAGGAGATCGTCGACGACGCGATCGCGGAGGTCGGCGCCACGAGCATGCGCGACATCGGGCGCGTGATGGCCGACGTGATGCCGCAGGTCGCGGGCCGGGCCGACGGATCCGCCGTCAGCCAGCTCGTGCGCGAGAAGCTCGCCTGAGCGGGTTCGCCGAGTTCGAGCGGGCGCTGGCGCCGATGGCCGCCTTCGGGCGGCCGTGGTTCGTCTGCGGCGGTTGGGCGATCGACCTCTAGCTCGACGAGGTCACTCGCGGGCAGGAGGACCTCGAGGTCGGGGTCCTGCGCGGAGATCAGCATGCTCTTCGCTCGCACCTGCGTGGCTGGGCGCTCTTCAAGTGCGAGCGGCCCGGCGCGTGGGATGCGTGGGAGGAGGGCGAACGGCTCGAGCTGCCCGTTCACCAGGTGCTCGCCCGCCCGCCGGGAAGCGGCACGCCTCCCGAATCGTGGGAGCCCGAGGCGGACGAGCTCCAGTTCTTCCTCAACGACATCGCGGGCGACGTCTGGATCTGCCGACGCGACGCGCGCGTGACGAAGCCGTTCGAGCAGATCAGCGTCGTGACGCAGTCGGGCCTGCCGGCGGTCGTGCCCGAGGTGCAGCTCCTCTACAAGGCGCAGCACCACCTCGACAAGGACGAGCGGGACTTCGAGGCGACGCTCGGCCGGCTGAGCCCGGAGCAGCACGCGTGGTTGCGGGACGGGCTCGAGCTCGTTCATCCCGGCGACTCCCGGCTCTCACGGCTCGAGGCCTCGACGACAGACGTCTGATCGCGTCGATCCGAGCCGCTCCCTCACTACGGTTCGCCCGGCCTCCTCCCCAAGGCGACCATATCGCGAAAGTCCGCACGTGTCCGTGCCGGAACCGTGCCGAATGTGTGACCTCCGCGGGCGGTGGTGCAAGCCTCTCCAGCGCCTACACTGAGCCCGCTGTGCAGGAAGTTCTCTCGGTTTCCAACGACGTCGCCGCCGAGCTCGCAACGGTCGGCGACGGCGTGCTCGACGCCCTCCGCGAGCGGCTCCGGATCACCCTGCAGCTGCGCGGCAACCGCCTGACCATCGAGGGCGACGACCCGAACGTCGTCCAAGCGCGCGCGGTCGTCGACGAGCTCGCCGAGCTGGTCGAGGGCGGCCACGAGATCGGGCCGAGCACGGTTGACGCGGTGCTTGCCGCGCTCGACGAGGCGGAGGACCTGCGCGACGTGTTCGAGGACGTCGTCTGGCGCCACCGCGGCAAGAAGATCTCGCCGAAGACGGTCAACCAGAAGCGCTACGTCGACGCCATCCGCCGGCACACGGTCACGTTCGCGATCGGCCCCGCCGGAACCGGCAAGACGTACCTCGCGATGGCGCTCGCTGTCGCAGCGCTCTCCGACCGCGAGGTCGGCCGGATCATCCTCACCCGCCCTGCGGTCGAGGCCGGCGAGCGGCTCGGCTTCCTGCCCGGCGACATGCTCGCGAAGGTCGACCCCTACCTACGCCCGCTCTTCGACGCGCTCTACGACATGCTCGATCCCGACCGCCTCGCCGCCTACATGGAGAAGGGCACGATCGAGGTCGCTCCGCTCGCGTTCATGCGCGGCCGCACCCTGAACGACTCCTTCATCATCCTCGACGAGGCCCAGAACACGAGCCCGGAGCAGATGCAGATGTTCTTGACGCGGCTCGGCTTCGGCTCGAAGGTCGTCGTCACGGGCGACGTCACGCAGATCGACCTTCCCCGCGAGCAGGCCTCCGGGCTGATCCAGGTGCAGGACATCCTCGGCTCGATCGACGGCATCGCCTTCATCCGCTTCGGGCACGAGGACGTCGTCAGGCACAAGCTCGTCCAGCGGATCGTCGAGGCCTACAAGCTGCACGCGGAGGAAACGGGCACGCAGCGCAGCCGCTAGCGCGATGATCTCGGTCGAGGTGTCGAACCGGAGCGGGGTGGAGGTCGAGGAACAGGCGGCGGCCGAGCTGGCGCAGAGCGTCCTGGCCGGCGAAGGGGTTGATGATGGTGAGCTGGGGCTGCACTTCGTCGGGCCCGAGGAGATGCGCAGCCTGAAGCGCGACCACCTCGGCGTGGACGAGGTGACGGATGTGCTCTCGTTCCCGATCGACGCCCGCGAGGAGCTCGCGCCCGGACTTCCTCGGCAGCTCGGGGACGCCGTGCTCTGTCCGCAGGTCGTCGGAGCCGAGTGGCGGCCACCGCTCGTCCACGGGCTGCTGCACCTGCTCGGGCACGACCACGGGCCGGAGATGCAGTCGAAAGAGGCGCGATGGACCGGGTGACCAAGCGCCGGCCGCAGAACCTGCTCGAGAGCTTCAACTTCGCCTTCGAGGGGATCATCCACGTCCTCCGGACGCAGCGGAACATGCGGATCCATTTCCTCGCCGCGGTGGTGGTCCTGGTGGCCGCGGTCTGGGTCGGGGTCTCGAAGCTGGAGCTGATCGCACTGCTGCTCGCGATCGCCTTCGTGTTCATCACCGAGATGATCAACTCGGCGATCGAGCAGGCGATCGACGTGGCGACGACTTCGTTCGACCCGCTGGCCAAGCTCGCGAAGGACGTGGCGGCCGGCGCGGTGCTGATCGCGACCGTCAACGCCGTCGCGATCGGCTACCTGGTCTTCTCGGGCGAGGTCGCCGACCGCAGCTCGCGGCTGCTCGACCGCCTGCGCGACGCTCCGGCGCAGGTGACGCTGATCGCGCTCGTGCTGACGATCATCGTGGTGATCGGGACGAAGGCCTACACCGGCCGAGGCACCCCGCTGCGCGGCGGGCTGCCTTCGGGCCACGCCGCGGTCGCCTTCGCCGGCTGGATGGCTGCGACGTACATCATCAGCGACTCGCACCGCTTCCTGATCTCGTCCCTGACGTTCATCATGGCCCTCCTCGTGGCGCAGACGCGGGTCGAGTCGGGCGTGCACTCGGCGCTGGAGGTCACCTATGGTGGCCTGCTCGGCGCGCTGATCACGCTGGTCGTCTTTCAGGTGCTGGCATGAGCCACGAGCTATACGAGCAGGCGGTGGCGGCGGCCGAGCGAGCCTACGCGCCGTACTCGAACTACTTCGTCGGCGCGGTTGTGCGGGCGCGCGACGGCCGCGTCTTCGAAGGGGCCAACGTCGAGAACGCCGCCTATCCGCTCGGCGTCTGCGCCGAAAAGGTCGCGATCTCGTGCGCAGTCGTCGCGGGCTGCCGGCCGGGCGACCTGGAGGCGATCGGGATCACGGCCTCGCCCTGCGGCGGCTGTCGCCAGTGGCTGTACGAGTTCCGCCTCGACCGGGTCACGTTCCGGAACGGCGAGGGCGAGATCGTCAGCTACACGCCGGGCGAGCTCTTGCCCGAGACGTGGGAGCTGGACTGACCCCCGGCGCGCCCGCCTTGTCCCAGCGCGAGAAGTTCCAGAATCGCCACGAATCCGGAACAGACACGCGCGCCCGCTCCGACTATCGTCACCGCCGAGGGCGGCGGGCATGCTTCCCCACCCAGAAGGGCGGGGGTGTGGGTCTTTGAGGAGCGGATTCGTCGCCGTCGCGGGGCGGCCGAACGTGGGGAAGTCGACGCTCGTGAACGCGCTCGCCGGGGGCAAGGTGGCGATCGTCTCCGACAAGCCGCAGACGACCCGGCGACGCGTGATGGGGATCGCCAACGGGCCCGGGCACCAGCTCGTGCTCGCCGACCTGCCGGGCTTCCAGCGCCCGCGCGACCCGCTCACGGAGCGGATGCAGCGCACCGTCGACCAGTCGCTCGAGGAGATCGACGGCGTGCTGCTCGTGTTTTCGGCGCGCGAGCGGATCGGGGCCGGCGACCGCTACGTCGCCGAACGGGTCTTCTCGCTGGGCGTGCCGGTCGTGATCGCGCTGAACAAGGTCGACCGGCTCAAGCCCGGGCACATCGCCGAGCAGATGCAGAACGCCGCGCGGCTCGGCGAGTTCCACTCGCTCCACCCGGTCAGCGCGCTGACCGGGGACGGCGTCGATGAGCTCCGCGACGACCTGGTCCAGCTGCTGCCCGAGGGGCCGGCGTATTACCCGGCGGAGCAGCGAAGCGACGTCACGCCGCAGCTCCACGTGGCCGAGCTGATCCGCGAGAAGGCGCTCCACCTCACGCGCGAGGAGCTGCCGCACGCGATCTCGGTCGAGGTGGACGAGCTCGGCGAGAAGGTCGTCCGAGCGACGATCTTCGTCGAGACCGACTCGCAGAAGCAGATCGTGATCGGCAAGGGCGGCTCGGTCGTGAAGAAGATCGGCACCCGCGCGCGGCCGGAGATCGAGCAGCTGCTCGGCCACTCGGTCTTCCTCGAGCTGAACGTCAAGGCGCGACCGAGGTGGCGCCGGGACGAGGCGATGCTCGAGCGTCTCGGGCTCTGAGTGGAACGCCTGCTCGTCCTCTTCGACGTCGACGGCACGCTCTTCCTCACGGACGATCCGCTCGCCGGCCGAGCGCTCCACGAGACGTTGACGGAACGCTTCGGCGTCGAGCTGCCCGAGGACGCGATCGAGCGGGTCGACCACGCCGGGCAGACGGCGCTTCGCATCGCGCGGCTCGTCCTGCTGCAGGCGGGGCTCGTCGAAGCCGCGTTCGACCGCGACCTCCGCGGCTGGTGCGACGAGTTCGCGCGCCGCTACGTCGAGCTGCTCTCGCGTACCGACACGACGGGCTGGCAGGCTGCGCCGCGGGAACCGCTCGAGCGGCTCGCCGACGAGGGCCACGCGCTTGCGCTGCTCACCGGCAACCCGGAGCCGATGGCCCAGGCCCGCATGGAGCGGCTCGGGCTGAAGGACCTCTTCCAGTCCGGCCAGGGCGCCTTCGGGTGCGAGGCGGAGTCACGGGCGGCCCTGATCGGACTGGCCCGCGAGCGAGCGGGCGACTGGCCCGCCGACGCGACGGTCGAGATCGGCGACACGCCGCGCGACGAGTCGAGCGCGCGCGAGGCGGGCGTTCGCCCGATCGTGCTCGACGCGTCCGGAGTCGCCGGCGCAGTCGAGCGCCTGCTGGCAGCGACGGCCTAGACTTCGAGCATGGCCCAGGCGCCAGCGCTCCCCACCGGCTTCGAGCTTCCGCTCGAGTCCCGGCTGCCCCGGATCGGGTCGATCGACCAGGTCGCGCTCGAGGAGCGCGCCTCCACGCTCGCGAAGCGCAGCATCAAGAAGGAGGCGAAGGTCTTCGCGCTCGAGCTCGCGGTGCGGATGACCGACCTGACGACGCTCGAAGGCGCGGACACGCCCGGCAAGGTCGCGGCGCTCGCCTCGAAGGCCGTGCGGCCCGACCCGTCGGACTCGAGCGTGCCGTCGGTGGCGGCACTCTGCGTCTACCCGAACCTCGTCCCGACCGCCGTCGAACGCCTGCGCGACAGCGGCGTCAAGGTCGCGTCCGTCGCGACGGCGTTCCCGTCGGGCCAGTCGCCGCTCGAGGCCAAGCTCGACGAGGTGCGCTGGGTGGTCGAGCACGGCGCTGACGAGGTGGACATGGTGATCGACCGGGGTTCCTTCCTCGCCGGCCGCTACGCGAAGGTCTACGACGAGATCGTGCGGGTCAAGGAGGCCTCG
The DNA here is from genome assembly GCA_963763475.1 of uncultured Actinomycetes bacterium. Classification (GTDB taxonomy): domain Bacteria; phylum Actinomycetota; class Thermoleophilia; order Gaiellales; family Gaiellaceae; genus AC-32. The sequence continues at coordinate 301,435 of CAVXOR010000003.1, forward strand.
GGCGAGGCGCACCTGAAGGTGATCCTCGAGACGGGCGAGCTGGGCACGTACGACAACGTGCGCCGCGCGTCACTGCTTGCGATCGCCGCCGGCGCCGACTTCATCAAGACCTCGACCGGCAAGCTCCCCTCGGCCGCGACGCTCCCGGTCGCCCTGGTGATGCTCGAGGCGATCCGCGACGTCTACGAGGAGACCGGCAAGCGGGTGGGCTTCAAGCCGGCGGGCGGGATTCGCAACGCCAAGCAGGCCGTCCAGCACCTGGTGCTCGTCCACGAGACGCTGGGTGTCGACTGGCTGACGCCCGACCTCTACCGCTTCGGCGCGTCCTCGCTCCTGAACGACATCCTGATGCAGATCAGGAAGGAGAAGACGGGCCGCTACCAGGGCCCGGACTACTTCACGCTCGACTGATTCTCTAGTGCAGGATCCCGCGGTCGACGAAGGCCTGGCGCACGGCGGTAGCCTCGGCGTTCCCGTACAGGGTCTGCGCCGCTGCCACTGTTCTGTTCGCTAGGTCCGGCATCGACGTGCCCGTGTAGCCGTTCGTCCCGAACAGGATGATCTTGTCGGCCTTCGCGGGGGTGAGGGCCTTGCGGATGTCCCACAGCGCCCGTGACCAAATCTGCCCGTCGTGATGGACCTCGCCGTTCAGGTCGGCCGGATAGTGGAGATTGCGGTCGATCCGCCGCAGGCAGTGCACCGGCCCGCTGGTGTACGAGGTCGCGTCCCAGTCCGCCACGCACGGAAGCAGTTGCACCGGCGTGCCGGGCGCGAAAACGTCCGCGACGGTGACGGCCCAGTAGTCGCCGAAGCCTTCACTGATCGCGCCGTTCTCCTCAGGGGCGAAGTTGAAGCCCTGCGACTGGTGGATGGCGTGGCCGTACTCGTGCAGGATCACCTCGGCGTCCTCCGCGTCGTCGACGCCGCCCTTGCCGAAGCGCAGCTCGTCCTTCGGATGGTCGGTCTCGAACGAGTTGTCCAATCCCCACTGGTTGATCCGAGCGTCCTGCGGCTCGTTGTTGATCGGCGGCAGTGACGAGCCGAAGCCGAGCTGGTGGATGTACACCTGCGCCTGGGTCATCCAGTAGTAGGCCATCACCTGTTCGAACTCGTCCTGGTGCCGCGTGTACGCGAACGTGTTGGTCGGCGAGAACGCGAGGTTCCCGGTCGAGCTGTAGACGTTCGCGTATTCGCCGCGCAAGAAGCCGCTGCCGTCGAGGTGCGTCAGCACGACGGGTTGATAAGCGCCAGCCGGGACGGCTGTGTCCGAATCCTTTTGATCGGTGAGCAACTCGTTGCCGAGGCTCTGCACCGGGTTCGGCGCGAAGACCTGCGCGGTCCCGGTGGTGCTTCCGTTGCCGATCTTGCCGGCGCTTGCGACCGCGGCGAAGGCGACCACCGCGACCAGCGCGAACAGGCTGAGAACGAGCTTGAACCGCATTTTCACCCTCCCCTAGGCGTGACGGACGCACGGTAGCCGCGAAGCTGGCTCGCGTCCACCCGGCGCTAAGCTAGGCGGCGAGTGACCGAGCTCGAGCGAAAGCAGGATCGCGCGCCCATTCCGGCCGACTGGGCCTACGCGCCCGCGCCCGAGTCGCGCGAGATCGTCCGGCTCCGAGACCGGTACGGCCTCTTCATCGGCGGCGAGTGGGTCGAGCCGAAGGAGACCTATACGACGATCGAGCCCGCCAGCGAGGAGCCGCTCGCGGAGGTCGGTCAGGCGACCGAGGCCGAGGTCGAGCTCGCCGTCGACGCTGCCCGCGAGGCCTACTCGAACGGCTGGTCGGCTCTCGCGGGCTCGGAGCGGGCGAAGTACCTCTTCCGGATCGCGCGCGTGCTGCAGGAGCGCTCGCGCGAGTTCGCGGTGCTCGAGTCGCTGAACGGCGGCAAGCCGATCCGGGAGTCGCGGGACGTCGACCTGCCGCTCGCCGCGGCGCACTTCTTCTACTACGCGGGCTGGGCCGACAAGCTCGAGTACGCCTTCCCGAACCGGAAGCCGAAGCCGCTCGGCGTGGCCGGCCAGATCATTCCCTGGAACTTCCCGCTGCTGATGCTGGCCTGGAAGATCGCGCCCGCGCTGGCCGCGGGAAACACGGTGGTGCTGAAGCCGGCCGAGACCACGCCGCTCTCGGCGCTCCTCTTCTGCGACGTGCTGCGCCAGGCTGAGCTGCCGCCGGGCGTGGTGAACATCCTCACCGGCGACGGCCGTGCAGGCGCTGCGCTCGTCAAGAGCGAGGTCGACAAGATCGCCTTCACCGGCTCGACCGAGGTCGGCAAGGCGATCCAGCGCGAGCTCGCGGGCACCGGCACCAAGCTGACGCTCGAGCTCGGCGGCAAGGCCGCGAACGTGATCTTCGACGACGCCGCGCTCGACCAGGCGGTCGAGGGGATCGTCAACGGGATCTACTTCAACCAGGGCCACGTCTGCTGCGCGGGCTCGCGCTTGCTCGTGCAGGAGTCGGTCTACGAGGACGTGATCGACAAGCTCAAGCGCCGCCTGACGACGCTGCGGGTGGGCGATCCGCTCGACAAGAACACCGACGTCGGCGCGATCAACTCGAAGCAGCAGCTGGAGAAGATCCAGGAGCTGGTCGCGAGCGGGGAGGAGGAGGGCGCGGAGATCTACCAGCCCCCCTGCCGCCTGCCGGAGAAGGGCTACTGGTTCGTGCCCACGGTCTTCACTGACGTCGCGCAGAGCTACCGGATCGCGCAGGAGGAGATCTTCGGGCCGGTGCTCTCCGTGCTCACCTTCCGCACGCCGGACGAGGCGGTGGAGAAGGCGAACAACACGCCCTACGGCCTCTCGGCGGGCGTCTGGACGGAGAAGGGCTCGCGGATCCTCTCGATGGCGCAGCGGCTGCGCGCCGGCGTGATCTGGGCGAACACCTACAACCGCTTCGACCCGGCCTCGCCTTTCGGCGGCTACAAGGAGTCCGGCTTCGGCCGCGAGGGCGGCCTGCACGGGCTCGAGCCTTACCTGAAGTTCGAATGACCCGGCTGCCCGTCCGCAAGACGTACAAGCTGTTCATCGGCGGCGACTTCCCGCGCTCGGAGTCGGGGCGCACCTACGAGGCCGAGGGCCAGAACGTGGCTCGCGGCTCGCGCAAGGACGTCCGCGACGCTGTGCGGGCGGCGCGCGGCGCGTTTCCGAAGTGGGCGGCGATGACGGCCTACAACCGCGGACAGGTGCTCTACCGGATCGCGGAGATGATCGAGGCGCGCCGCTCCGAGTTCGCCGACCTCTGCTCGGGGCCGAAGGAGGTCGAGCGCTCGATCGACCGTTTCGTCTGGTACGCGGGCTGGGCCGACAAGCTTGCCCAGGTGCTCGGCTCCTCGAACCCGGTCGCCGGCCCGTACTTCAACTTCACTGTGCCGGAGCCGACCGGGGTGGTCGCGATCCTCGCGCCCGAAGAGCCCGCCCTCGCCGGCCTCGTGTCGCGGATCGCGCCGGCGCTCGTCGGCGGCAACGCCGTCGTCACAGTCGCCTCCGAGACGCACCCGCTCGCGTCGATCGAGCTCGCCGAGGCGCTCGCCACTGCCGACGTGCCGGGCGGCGTGGTGAACATCATCACCGGCCTGCACGAGGAGCTCGCGCCGTGGCTCGCGGGTCACATGGACGTGAACGCGATCGACGTCACGGGCGCGAACGGGGACGTCGTCGAGCTCGAGCGGCTCGCCGCCGAGAACGTGAAGCGCGTCGTGCGCGGCGCCGCCGACGACCAGAGCGCGTGGGAGATCTCGCCCTTCCTCGAGCTCAAGACCGTCTGGCACCCGATCGGCGTCTGACTACGCAGCGAGGACGAGCGTCACGAAGGTGAGGCTCGCATCGCCGACGCGGCCGGTCACCTGCCAGCAGCCTTCGGTCGGGAAGGTGATGCCGCTCGACTGGAAGCCGGAGTCGCCGTAGCCGTCGGGCACGTGCGCGACCAGTGGCGGGGCCGGGCCGTCGAGGCGGTAGCCCTCGATTCGAAGCTTCCCGGCCACGGCGCGCCACCAGCCGAACTTCGCCGTGACCGATCCGACGGCGCCGGCCGGCCAGACGACCACGTTCGAATGCCACGTGCCGACCCAGATCGACCCGTTGCCGTGGAACTCGGCACCGAAGGTCGAGCCCGGCGGCCGGCTGCCGTTCGGGATCGTGATCGGGCACGGGTCGACGGCGGCGACGTGGCGCTGCAGGGCGATCTCTCGCCGCGACGCGTCCGCATTGGCTTGCCTGAGGGTTCGGTTCTCGGCCTGGAGGCGCCGTACCTGTGCCTTGAGCACGGCGACCTGGTGTCTCAGGCCCTTCGGCGGCGACTTCGCGCCGGCAGGTAGCGCCGCAGGCAGAAGCAGCGCAGCGAGACAGACTCCGACCAGGACTCTCGACACGACAGCTCTACACCGCAACCGGCGTCGAGGTTCCCGAATGACCCGGATGGGCCAGTCCGGCGACCTCGAGCTCGACGTCTCTATAGGTGACCCCAGCGAAGGAGTTGAGACACGTGGAGTACCCGGTCACCCTGATGGAGCGCGAGGACACCGATCACCGCGTGGAGCTCGTCTACAACGGCCCCGAGGCCAGGCAGAAGGTGACGATCCACGTCTCCTGGCGCTCGGGCGAGTTCCCCGATTTCGCCTTCGGCGTCCAGGACGACCAGGCCGTGGAAGCGTTCCATCACCCGTACGGCCACACGGCCGGCAGCCTGGCCGCCTGACGTCCCGCCCGGCTTTGCGCCACAATCCGTCCCGTGACCGGGGCGAGGCGCTTCAGCCAGGCGATCTCCGAGGGCGACGGGATCTCGATCGTCGTTCCCGTCGCCGATCCCGGAACCGCCCGGGCGGCCGAGGAGCAGGGCGCCGAAGCGCTCGCGCTCCACTCGGCCGTCGAGTCGCTTCGCGAGGCGACGAGCCTGCCGCTGCTCTGGCGGCCGCACGGCTCGCCCGACCAGGCCCGTGCCGCGGAGGCCGATGCCTGCGTGATCGCGTTCGCCGAGCTGGCCCACGAGGACGGTGAGCTCGAGAACGCGTATCGCGCCGCGCTCGAGCTCGGGCTCGAGTGTGCCGTCGAGGTGCGCGACGACGACGAGCTCGAGTCGGCGCTCGAGCGCGTCGACCCTGAGATCTTCCTGCTCGCCGCCGGCGACGGCGGGGACGAGGGACCGCTCGAGCGGGCGCTCGACCTGCTGCAGGATGTGCCGGCCGGGAAGCTGGCGATCGCAGAGCTGCCGGTCAGCGGCCGGGACGAGGTGGCCGAGCTGGAGCGGGCGGGAATGGACGCCGTGATCGTGCCCGGCGGGAACGTTGCCGAGCTCGTCGGCGGAAACGCCCCCGACGTCTGAGGCTCCGCCGCCGCGACGGCGGGCGGAGGCACTCTGGGGCGGGCCGAAGGTCGCCTTCGCCGCGATCCTCGCGCTCGCGGCCGCCCTGCGGGTCGTCGGCGTCGGCTACGCCCACCCGTTCGCCCTCTTCAGCCCGGACGAGCAGAGCATCGTCCCGCGCGCCTGGCACATGGCCCACGGCGGCGGGCTCGACCCGCACTGGTTCGACTACCCGACGTTGCTGATGTACGTGATCGCGCCCTTCCAGGCGTGGGAGTCGCACCCCTCGTACCTGGCCGCGCGGGCCGTCGTGCTCGTGCTGGCGGTCGGCGCGGTGGCGGCTTCCTGGTGGCTCGGCAGCCGGGCCTACGGCGGGGCTGCCGGCGCGGTCGCGGCGGCGATTGTCGCGGTCGAGACCACCCACGTCGCGTACTCGCGCATGACCGTCACCGACGTGCCGCTGACGCTCGGCGTCGCGGTCACGCTCGCCCTGCTCGTCTCGGGACGGATCGAGCTCGCCGGCCTCGCCGCCGGTGTGGCGACGAGCTTCAAGTACCCGGGTGTCTTCCTGCTCGTGCCGCTGGTGGTGGCCGGCTGGCGCCAGTGGCGCCGGATTGCGATCGGGATCGCGGCCGCGGTGGTCGCCTTCTGCGCGACGAGCCCGTACTTCGTCGTCCACTTCTCCAGCGCGCTCTCCGATGCCAGGCGCGTCCAGCGGCTCGCGCAGCAGGGCTGGCTCGGCTTCGAGCACGACCACATCGCGCCGATCGCCTTTCTCGACCGGCTCTGGGACGGGCTCGGCCCGGCGCTGCTCGTCTGCCTGCTCGGGCTGGGGGTCGCGCTGGCCCGGCGCCGGCGCAACGACCTGATCCTCGCCTCGTTCGTGATCGTCTACTTCCTCGACCTCTGCACGCTCGGCGCGCACTTCGACCGCTACGTGCTGCCGCTCGTGCCCGCGCTCGGCGCGCTGGCCGGCCGGATGCGCGCGCTCGCGCCGGTGACGCTGCTGCTGCTCGTCGTGCCGCTCACCTGGACGATCCGCGACGACGCTCGCCTCACACGCACCGACACGCGCGTGGTCGCGCTGCGCTGGGTCGAGCGGCACGTCGACCACAACGCGCGGCTCGCGGTCGACCCGTCACTGCCGCCGTTCAGCAACACCTTCAACGTGGTCAAGCTAGACCTGCCGCTGCCGAGCGAGGACCACCCGGACCCCGACCGCGACCTGAAGCGGCTTCGGCTCGAGGACGTTCGCTACGTAGTCGCCACCGGAGTGGTCGCCGACCGCGTGCTCGCCGCGCGCGAGGACTATCCGTTCGAGTCCCGCTACTACGAGCAAGTGCGCCGGCTGCGGCGGGTGTTCTACGTCCGCGAGGACCAGGACGGCTTGAACGGGCCTTGGGTCGCGGTCTACAAGCTCCGCTAGCCGAAGAAGGCCCGGGCGACCTCGTACCAGTCCTCGGGCACGGTCTTCAGCTCGGCCGTCGCCTCCTCGAGCGAGACGTCGACGATGCTGTCGCCACGCAGCGCGGCCATGCGGCCGAAGCGCCCCTCGTGGACGAGGTCTGCCGCCTTCAACCCGTAACGCGTCGCGAGCACGCGGTCGCGCGGCGTCGGCGAGCCGCCTCGCTGAACGTGGCCGAGCACGGTCACGCGCGTCTCGAAGCCCGTCCGCTGCTCGATCTCGTGGGCGACCCGGGCGCCCACGCCGCGCTCCGAGAGCCGCACGTGGCCGAACTGGTCGACCTCGCCACCGTCTTCGGCCCCTTCGAGCTCGTACCCCTCGGAGACGACGACGATCGAGAAGTCCTTGCCCCGCTGGTGCCGGCGCTGGATCTCCTTGCAGGCGTCCTCCAGCGAGACCGGCTGCTCGGGGATCAGGATCACGTCTGCGCCGCCGGCGATCCCGCTGACGACGGCGATCCAGCCCGTGTGCCGGCCCATCACCTCGAGCACCATCACGCGGTTGTGCGACTCGGCCGTCGTGTGCAGGCGGTCGATCGCCTCGGTGCAGATGTAGACCGCGGTGTCGAAGCCGAAGGTGTAGTCGGTGCCAGAGAGGTCGTTGTCGATCGTCTTCGGGACGCCGACGACCGGGAGTTCGTGCTCGCCGTGGAGGCGCGCGGCGACGCCGAGGGTGTCCTCGCCGCCGATCGCCACGAGCGCGTCGAAGCCCTCGGCAACGAAGCGCTCCAGCACCGCGTCGACCCCGCCGTCGAGCTTGTAGGGGTTCGTGCGCGACGTGCCGAGGATCGTGCCGCCGCGCGGGAGCAGCCCCGAGATCTCGGCCCCGCCGAGCGGCTCGAAGATCCCGTCGACGAGCCCGCGCCAGCCTTCACGCACGCCCATCACCTCGTGCCCGCGTGTGAACGAGCGCCGAGCGACCGCCCGGATGACGGCGTTCAGGCCGGGACAGTCGCCGCCGCCGGTGAGGACTCCGACCTTCACGGCGCCATCCTACGAACGCTCCAGTGCCGAAGGTGGGAATCGAACCCACACGGGGCTTTCACCCCACCGGATTTTGAGTCCGGCGCGTCTGCCAGTTCCGCCACTTCGGCTCGATCCAAGAGTAACTTCGGCGGGAGCCAGAGGTCTTCGCCGGCTCGGCAAGACCGCGTTCTTGCCGAGCCTCGACCGCGGTTCCTAGGGCGAGAAGGAGGGGGCTCACGGGGGAACCATGGGTTCCTCCGTGACCTCCGGCGCGTCTGCCAGTTCCGCCACTTCGGCTCGATCCAAGAGTAACCGGCTGGAGGTACTGCCCCCTCCGAGTTGAAAGCGCCAGCGGTTGTCTCGATACTGCCCGGCACGAAGCCGGTCTCCGGCCCTCGCCGGGGCACTTCGCGACACGCACACGGAATGGGCGACGGAGGAGGAAGAGTGAGGAAACGCGTTTCGATCGGATTGCTCCTCGCGGCCGTTGGCGCGCTGGCCCTGATTGCGGCCGGCTGCGGTGGCGGGGGGGACAAGGAAGGCAGCGGCGGTGGTGGCGGCGGCGGCAACGTCTCGGCGCTCCCGGCTTCGTCATGCGGCCCGCTGCAGTACAAGGGCGAAGGTGACCCGGACTACCTGATCGCCTCGGACCTGCCCAAGCAGGGCGGCTCCCGCACCCAGACGGTGCAGATGGCGAAGGCGATCGCCTACGTCCTCGACCAGCAGGACTGGAAAGCCGGCGACTACAAGATCGCCTACCAGGACTGCGACGACTCGACTGCCCAGCTCGGCAAGTGGGATCCGGACAAGTGCAGCGCGAACGCGCACTCGTATGCATCGAACAGCAAGCTGCTCGGCGTCGTCGGCACGTTCAACTCGGGCTGCGCCGCGATCGAGATCCCGGTCCTGAACCAGGCTCCGGGCGGCGGCCTGCAGTTGCTCTCGCCCGCCAACACGTACGGCTGCCTGACCGAGCCGTGCGCGGGCGACGAACCGGAGAAGTACTACCCGAGCGGCAAGCGCAACTACGCCCGCGTGGCACCGAGCGACCCGAACCAGGGCGCGGTCGACGCGGCGTTCCTGAAGAGCAAGGGAGTCAAGCGCGTCTCAGTGCTGAACGACAAGGAGGCGTACGGCCTCGGCGTCGCGAAGAACTTCGCGGGTGCTGCCAAGGCGGCCGGCATGACGGTCACGGGCTTCACCGCCTATGACCCGAAGCAGGCCAACTTCCAGGCGCTCTTCACGCGCATCAAGGGCCAGAACCCCGACGCGATCTTCATCGGCGGCCTGATCGACGAGAACAGCGGTCAGCTGATCAACGACAAGGTCAAGGTTCTGGGCGACAACGCGACCGTCAAGCTGATGCTTCCCGACGGCTTCACCACCGACGCGATCTTCGACCGCGCGGAGGGTGGGACGCCGCAGGCCTCGGGCGCGTACTTCAGCGTCGCGGGCGTCGGCATCGACAAGTACACCGGGGCGGCGAAGACGTTCATCAACGGCTTCAAGTCCCAGCTCGGCGGCAAGCCGGTCGACCCGTACGCGATCCTCGGCGCGCAGGCCGCTCAGGTCCTGGTCGACGCGATCGGCGATTCGGACGGCACCCGCTCCGACGTGATCTCGAAGGTGTTCGCCACCAAGGTGACCGACGGCCTGATCGGCTCGTTCGAGTTCAACAAGAACGGTGACCTCTCGGGCGCGAAGGGCGCAGCCGTGCTCTTCACGATCTACACCGGGACGAACCACCTGAAGACGATCCTGACCACGGCGCCCGACCCGAAGCTGGTCGACGCCGCGCGGAAGGAGGCCTCGGGCTAAGGCCTGAGGGCAGACGTTGAACCAACGACGAGGGAGGGCTCGGACGCCCTCCCTCGTCGTTCTAATATCCCGGGGATTCCCGTAGAAGCTCGCACCGAACAGCCCTCCAAGGGCACTGCGGTTCGAAGGCGGCAGCGCCCTGCGGTCCTGTCGCTCATCGGGCTCGGCTTCGTCGCGCTGTTCCTAGCGTGGATGGCCTACAACCTCGTCCACGACCCGAGCACCTTCTTCACCATCTTCCTGATCGGGCTCCAGCAGGGCTCGGTCTACGCGCTGGTCGCTCTCGGCTACACGCTGGTCTACGGGATCCTGCAGCTGATCAACTTCGCCCACGGCGACGTGTTCGCGCTGACCGGCCTGTTCGCGAGCAGCCTGATTACCAACCACTTCCAGCTGGACGAGGCCGACAGCGCGATGGTGATCGTGTTCGGCTTGCTGGCCGTGTTCCTGATCGCGATGGCGTTCGGCTCGATCGTCAACGCGACGATCGAGTTCGTGGCCTACCGGCGCTTGCGCAACGCGCCGAGGCTCGCCGTGCTGATCACGGCGGTCGGGATGTCGTTCATCGTCCAGAACATCTCGCTCGTCTTCTTCGACGTGAACTTCCGCAGCGTCCCGCCGCTGATCTCGGAAGGCAACGTGTTCACGGTCGGCGGCGTCTCGCTGGGCTGGCAGACGCTGTTCGTCGTGGTCGTCACGATTCCGGTGCTGATCATCCTCACCTGGCTGGTCAAGAACACACGCCAGGGCAAGGCGATGCGCGCGACGGCCCAGGACCCCGAGGCCTCCGCGATGATGGGGATCAACGTCAACCGCACGATCTCGTTCACGTTCCTGCTGGCCGGCGGGCTCGCGGGGATCGGCGCGGTGCTGTTCCTCGTCCAGTTCAACGTCCGCTACGACACCGGCTTCGAGCTTGGCCTGATCGCGTTCACCGCGGCCGTGCTCGGCGGGATCGGCAACCTCTCGGGCGCCGTCCTCGGCGCGATCATCATCGGGATGATCCAGGCCTTCAACGAAGGCCCGTTCCTGTGGGCGCCGGGCAGTGACTGGACGCGCTCGATCGTCTTCGGGATCCTGATCGCGATCCTGGTCTTCCGGCCAGAAGGCCTGCTCGGCGAGCGCACTCCGGAGGGCGGGTAGTGGCTCGCCGCAGGGACCGAGCCCGTGGGGCGTACCACTCGTACCGAGGCCAGGCGGCGCAGAAGAGCGGCCTGAGCTCGGCGCGCGCGGAGTGGCGCAAGCTGCCCGGGCCGGTCAGGACGTTCGCGCCGATCGCGATCCTGGTCACGATCGCGGTGCTGTACCCGTACTACCTCTCGAGCCTGCCTTCCGGAAACGTCCCGCTGATCTACTCGTTCCCGTCGGTGCGCTCGGCGGTGACGATCCTCGTCTTCACGACGATGGCCGTCGGCCTGAACGTGGTCGTCGGCTACTGCGGCCTGCTCGACCTGGGCTACGTCGCCTTCTACGCGATCGGCGCCTACACCGCCGGCTGGCTCGCCTCGGGGCAGTTCCAGCAGGTGAAGTTCCACCTGGGCTCGGTCGGCGTCAGCCGCGACGCGCAGGGGATCCACATCTCGGTCTGGCTGGTGCTGATCATCGCCGCGCTGCTGACCGCGTACGGCGGCGTGCTGATCGGCTTGCCGACGCTCCGGCTGCGCGGGGACTACCTCGCGATCGTGACGCTCGGCTTCGGCGAGATCATCCCGCAGTTCGTGCGCAATGCCGACAGCCTGCACGGCTTCGACCTGACGCACGGCACCTTCGGGATCAGCCCGATCGACTCGCCCGGGTTCGGCAACCGCGTGCACGACGCGGTCGGCCTGCCGAGCGCCTATTCGCAGGAGTTCACCGCCGACCGGCTCTTCTTCTGGACCGCGCTCCTGCTCCTGCTCGTGACGATCTTCTGCTGCATCCGGCTGCGCGACTCGCGCCTCGGGCGCGCGTGGATCGCGATCCGCGAGGACGAGACCGCGGCCGGCGCGATGGGGATCCCGCTGATGCGGACGAAGACCTGGGCCTACGCGATCGGCGCCTTCTTCGGCGGCGCGGCCGGCGCGTTCATCGCGAGCTTCAACGCGGGGGCCTTCCCGAGCCAGTTCAGCTTCAACATCTCGGTCTTCCTGCTCTGCATGGTGATCCTCGGCGGGATGGGCTCGATCTGGGGCGTGGTGGTCGCGGGCGTGATCCTCTCGTGGCTGAACGTCGAGGGGCTCGCCAACATCGGCACCTGGCTGAACGACAACATCTTCCCGCAGAGCCATCAGATCGAGGTGGCGAAGTACCAGTTCGGGATCTACGGGATCATCATCGTGCTGATGATGATGTTCCGGCCGCAGGGCCTGATTCCCGAGGCCAGGCGCAAGCGCGAGATCGAGGAGGGCACGCGTGGCGTGCTCGACGAGCCGCTGTACGAGATGCGCGGCGCGAACGAGCCCGGAGCCGGCGAGCGCGGCACGGGCGGGCGGGTGCCCAGAGGATGAGCGAGCAGCAGTCCCAGGCACCGGCGACCAGGCCCGTCGTCACCACGGGCGACCTGCTCGTCGCGTCGGACGTGCGCAAGGAGTTCGGCGGCCTCGTCGCCGTCAACGACCTCACCTTCACCATTCCGACACGCTCGATCGTCAGCCTGATCGGCCCGAACGGCGCAGGCAAGACGACCTTCTTCAACACGCTGACCGGCCTCTACAAGGTCACCGACGGCCAGATCACCTTCGACGGCGAGGACGTGACGAACAAGCCCCCGCACGCGATCACGGAGCGCGGGGTCGGCCGCACCTTCCAGAACATCCGGCTCTTCCCGCAGATGACCGCGCTCGAGAACGTGCTGGTCGGGATGCACTCGCGGCTCTCGGGCGGGATCCTCGGCTCCGTGTTCGGCCTCCCGCGGGTCCGCCGCGAGGAGCGCGAGGCGGCCGAGAAGGCCCGCGAGCTGCTGCGCTACTCCGGCCTGCGCGGGGTGGACGACGAGCTGGCCGAGGCGCTCTCGTACGGCGACCAGCGCCGGCTCGAGGTGGCGCGCGCGCTCGCGACCGAGCCGAAGCTGCTGTTGCTCGACGAGCCGACCGCCGGCATGAACCCGCAGGAGACGGTGACCTTCATGGAGTTCGTCTCCAAGCTCCGCGAGGAGCGGAAGGTCTCGATCCTGCTGATCGAGCACGACATGAAAGTCGTGATGGGCGTCTCCGACCGCGTGACGGTGCTCGACTACGGCGAGAAGATCGCCGAGGGCGCGCCGCAGGAGATCCAGAAGGACGAGCGCGTGATCGAGGCCTACCTCGGGAAGGCGGCGAACCAGTGACCGAGCGCTCGACCGGCGACGTGCTCCTGCGCGTCGAGAACATGCACACCTTCTACGGCACGATCGAGGCGCTGAAGGGGATCTCGATCGACGTGCGCGAGGGCGAGATCGTGACGCTGATCGGCGCGAACGGCGCCGGCAAGTCGACCACGCTGCGCTCGATCAACGGGCTCAACCAGCCGCGCGAGGGGACGATCACCTTCCGCGGCAAGGAGATCACGCGCCGGCCGCCGCACGAGATCGTCGGCATGGGCATCTCGCAGTCCCCCGAGGGCCGGCGGCTGTTCCCGCACATGTCGGTGATCGAGAACCTCGAGATGGGCGCGTTCCAGCGCACCGACCGCAAGCAGATCCGCGAGGATCTCGACCGCGTCTACGGCCTCTTCCCGCGGCTCGCCGAGCGGAAGAACCAGCGGGCCGGGACGATGTCGGGCGGCGAGCAGCAGATGTGCGCGATCGGCCGGGCGCTGATGGCCCGCCCGCAGCTGCTGATGCTCGACGAGCCGTCGATGGGGCTCGCGCCGATCTTCGTCGAGAAGATCTTCGAGATCATCCACGAGATCAACGAGCAGGGGACGACGATCCTGCTGGTCGAGCAGAACGCCCTGATGGCGCTCGACGCGGCCGACCGCGGCTACGTGCTCGAGACCGGGCACGTCGCGCTCGCCGACGACGCCAAGAGCCTGCGCCAGAACGAGCAGGTGCGGAAGGCGTACCTCGGCGAGGCGTAGCTAGCCGGCCACGCGGATCGGAAAATACGGCGGGGAGAGCAGGTAGCCGACCCGTGCGCGGCCACCGGCGCGGCCGTGGGCCATCTCCAGCGCGACGGGCAGGTTGCGGACCGGCACGAAGCCGAGCTGGCGCGCTGCCACGGCGTCGCGGCAGCCGGCGACGACCACCGAGCCGAGCCGGTCGAGCGCCGGCGCACAGCCGGCCCAGTCGGCGAAGGGCAGCAGCGGGTGGCAGGTGCGGCCCTCGCGGTAGCCCGCGATCGCCCGCTCGTCGGCGACGGCCTGGCGCTCGGCTCCGATCAGCTCCTCGGGCTCGCGTGGGCCGGTGCTGAGCGCGTGGAAGGTCGTCCGGTACGGCTGCTGCGTGGGGTGGGCGAAGTGCCTGTGGAAGCGGTGCATCATGATCACCGTCCCGCCCTCGACGAGCGGGAACGCCTCGCGCCACAGTCGTAACGCGAGGCCGAGCGCGAGGTAGGCGGCCAGCAGCGGGTTCGGCCGCTCGCGCGGGAGGTGCGGGGTCGTCCGCGGGATCCCGATCACGATCGCGTCCAGGCGCTGGTCGAGGGTCGCCGACCGCGCCTCGACCGCCCGCAGCAGCGCCTCCGCATGCGCCACCGCCGGCGGCCCGGCGAAGGCGGCGGTGGCGCTCAGGTCACGGCGAACGGAGTGGATCACCCGGTTGCGAGCGAAGCCCGGCAGCAGCCCGAAGGCGCGCGCGAGCCGCGAGCGTGCGATTCGCTCGATCGCCTCCGGCTCGTAAGGGTAGCCGCGCGCGGCGCCGCCGAGGCGCGGCTGGTCGAGCACGAGCGAGACGCCGACCACGGGCAGGCGGTCGGTGAGTCGGCGCTCGAGCTGCATCGCGAGCCGCCAGCCCTGCGAGGCGCCCGTCTCGAGCAGCGAGTACGCCGTCGCGGCGCGCAGCGCCTCGGCGCCGCCGCAGCCGAGCAGGAGCGACGGCCCGCCGTCGAGGACGGTCTCGGCGCCGCTGACGGTCAGCACCAGGTCGGTGTCCAGCAGCGCCCGGTGAACGGCCAGCGGCATGTGCCCGGCAGGGTCCAGCTCGACGAGCTCCGGGCTCTCGGCGTCGTGGATCTCGACGGTGCCATGGAAGCGCCGCGCAAAGCCGGGGGAGACGACGCCCAGTCGCTCGAGCTCGCGGCGGTGCGGCCTTCGCGTCAGGCCCGTCGCGAGGAGCAACGTCTGGCGCTCGGTCGGGATGCCGGCTCGCTCGAGCTCCGCCGAAGCGGCCGCGAGTGCTTCCTGCCGAGGGTCGTTGAGCGCGCCGGGGAGCGGCAGTGCGGGCGGCTCGACCACGATCGTCGCCCGCCCGCCACGGGTGACGAGCGCCTCGAGCGGGTCGCCCGCGAGCGGGAAGCGCAGCGCATCGCGCACCGCGGCGCGCACGTCGGCAACGGGCTCGCCGGGCGGGGGCGGCCGCAGCACGACGGCGTCGTCGGGCGTGTCGACGATGGCCAGGCGCGTCCCGACGAGCAGCGGGACCCGCTGCACTACGCCGTCGAGCGGTAGAGCCGGATCAGCGTCGGCCGGAAGCCGCGGCGCGGCCAGAAGCGCGAAGCCCAGAGATTCGTCGCTCGCCAGTCCGTCGTCATCACCGGGTAGCCGTGCTCGTGCGCCCAGCGGATCACGTGCCCGGTCAGGGCGCGGCCGACGCCGGTCCCGCGGGCCTCGGGCTCGGTCGAGGCCTGGGCGAGGTCGATGCTGTTCTCCGGCACGCGCAGGTCGGGCGGCCGGCGGTAGAGCAGGATGTTCCCGACGATCCGCCCGTCGCGCTCGGCGACGAAGAGCTCGAACGGCGAGAAATCGTCCTCGAGCCACTCGGCCAGCACCTCCTCGTGCCTCTGCAGCGGCACTTCGGAGAAGCTCGGCGAGGGGAGCATCGCAGCCGACATCTCGAGCTCCAGCCGCGCGGCGTCCTCGAAGTCGTCCGGCGTCCCCGGACGAATCTCGACGCCGGCGTCGAACCCGTCTTCCGGCCCCGTCTCCCGCATCGCCATGTACGCGCTGGCTCCGAACGAGAGCCGGAACCAGGCATCGACGAGCTCCCCGTCGTGGGTGGGCACGTAGACCGCGTGGCGAGTCAGCCCGTCGTCGACCCAGCGCTGCGCCGCGACGGCGTAGACGTCTCGCATCGCCTCGCGGTCGCCTTCGATCGCGAGCCCGGCGACGTTCGAGCGCATCCAGGCCGGCGCGTCCCCGACCGTGAACGGCGAGGCAATCAGGTACGCGACCGGCTCCGCGCCACGGCTGGCGAAGACGCCGTTCGCGCCCTCGGCACGCCACTCGTTTTCGACCGCGCCGCGCGGATCGGCGAGCTCCGGCAGCAGCGGCTCGGCCTCGCGATGGCGCGCGTGACGGGCACGCGAGCAAGGCCGCCGCGTCGTCCAGATGCGCGTCGGTGAAGGGGGCGATCTCGAGGCCGGCCACGGGACGTAGACTCGCAGAGATGTCGCCGAAGACGCTGACGGGAGAAGAGCTCCAGCTCGACGACGGCCCCGCGCGAGACTCCGACCTCTTCCTGGTCGACGGCAACAACCTCGCCTACCGCGCCTTCTACGCGCTGCCGGAGGAGCTGGCCACCAGCGAGGGCTTCGCCACGAACGCGCTGCTCGGCTTCGCGAACATGCTCTTCAAGCTGCTCGCCGACTACCGGCCGAGGGGCGTTGCCGTGGCCTGGGACACCCGGCCCGTCCACCGCACCGAGCAGCTCGAGACCTACAAGATCGAGCGCAAGCCGATGCCGGACCTGCTGCGGGAGCAGTTCCCGTACTTCCGGCCGATCGTCGAGGCCTTCGGCTACCGCAACCTCGAGTTCGAAGGCTGGGAGGCCGACGACGTGATCGCCACGCTCGCCCACCGCGCGGACGAAGCGGGGATCAAGACCACCGTGGTCTCGACCGATCGCGACGCCTTCCAGCTCGTCAGCGACAACGTCGCGCTGATGATGACCCCGCGCGGTGTCTCCGATGTCCACGTCTACACGCCCGAGCGGGTCGAGCTGCGCCTCGGGATCAAGCCCGAGCAGGTGCCGGACTTCATCGGCCTGAAGGGCGACACGTCCGACAACATCCCGGGCGTTCCCGGGATCGGCGACAAGACGGCCGGCCAGCTGATCGCGCAGTACGGGTCGCTGGAGGAGGTGCTCGAGCACGTCGACGAGCTGTCGCCGGCCCGCTCGAAGTCGATCCGCGAGCACGCCGAGCAGGCACAGGCCGCGAAGCGACTGGCGACGATGCGGCGCGACCTCGAGCTCGACTTCGACCCGGCCGAGGTCGTGCTCTCGCCGCCCGACCGTTCGCAGCTGAAGGAGATGTTCCGCCGCTTCGAGTTCCGCAACCTGCTGAACCGCGTGGACGAGCTCGACGAGGCGCTCCCGGCCGCCGCGACGCTCGTCCCGACGGGAGTCGAGGTGCCCTGGCGCGAGGAGCTCGCTCCCAGCCTCGGCCCCGGGCCGCTGGGCATCGCCGCCGACACCGACCGGATCGCGGTGGCGGCCGGTGCGGAGGTCGTCGTCTCGCCCAGGCCCGAGCGGCTGGAGGGCGAGCTCGTCGCGCACGACGCAAAGTCGCTGCGGGTCGAGGCGGCGGACGACACGATGATCCTCGCGTACCTGATCGAGCCGGGCCGAGCCGAGTACGCGCTCGACGACCTCGCGGCCGAGTACGGCGTCGAGCTGCTGCCGGTGCCCGAGGCCGAGGAGGAGACCGCTGCGCTCGTCCGCCACGCGGCCGCCACGCTGCGGCTGCGCGAGCCGATGCTCGAGCGCGTCCGCGAGCGCGGGGCCGAGTCGCTCTACCGCCAGATCGAGCTGCCGCTGACCGAGGTGCTGGCCGCGATGGAGTCGGCCGGCGTCAAGGTCGACACTTACCGCATGGGCGAGATCACCGCCCGCCTCGCCGACCGCGTCGAGGAGCTCGAGGCCAAGGCCTACGAGCTCGCGGGCGAGGAGTTCATGCTCGGGTCGACCCAGCAGGTGGCGCGGATCCTGTTCGAGACGCTAGGCCTGACCCCGGGCCGAAAGGGCAAGACCGGTTACTCGACCGACACGCGCGTGCTGCGCTCGATCCGCGGCGAGCACGAGCTCGTCGGCGTGATCGAGGAGTGGCGCGAGTACTCCAAGCTGCTCAACACCTACCTCGGGCCGCTGCCGACGCTGATCGGCGAGGACGGTCGCCTGCACACCACCTTCAACCAGACGGTCGCCGCCACTGGCCGGCTCTCGACGACCAGCCCCAACCTGCAGGCGATCCCGATCCGGACCGAGCTCGGCCGCGAGATCCGCTCGGCCTTCGTCGCCGAGGCGGGGCACAGGCTCGTCTCGGCCGACTACTCGCAGGTCGAGCTGCGCATCCTCGCGCACGTCTCCGGCGAGCCGAAGCTGCGCGAGGCCTTCGAGGCCGGGGAGGACATCCATGCGGCCACCGCCGCCGAGGTGCTCGGCAAGGAGCGCGCGACGCTGACGAAGGACGAGCGCAACGTCGCGAAGATGGTCAACTTCGGGATCATCTACGGCATCTCGTCGTTCGGCCTCTCCGAGAACCTGGAGATCCCGCGCGACGAGGCTCAGGCCTACATCGACGCCTACCTCGCCCGCTTCCCGCACGTGCAGGACTTCATCCAGCGGACGATCGAGCAGGCGGCGCGCGACGGCTACGTGACGACGCTGCTCGGTCGCCGGAGACCGGTGCCGGAGATCCGCGCCTCGAACCGGCAAACGCGGTCGCTCGGCGAGCGGCTCGCGGTCAACTCGGTCATGCAGGGAACGGCGGCCGACGTGATCAAGGCCGCGATGGTGGCGATCCACCGGCGGCTGCGCGACGAGGGCCGCGCCGCGCGCCTCGTGCTGCAAGTGCACGACGAGCTGCTGCTCGAGGTTCCCGAGGCCGAGGTGAGCGCGATCAAGGCCCTCGTCCGCGAGGAGATGTGCCGCGCCTACCCTCTCGACCCGCCCCTCGAGGTCGACGTCGGCGTCGGCGAGGACTGGAACGAGGCGAAGTCGTGAACCGCCAGGCGCTGTCGCTCTCCGGCCCGGCGCCGCGCTAGGCGCGATCCAAGGCCCGAAGCCGCTTCACGGCTATACTGGGCGACTTCTCGATGGCCAGTGAGACCGTGAACAGAGAGGGCACGCAGCTCGACGACGACTCCGTCTGGACGACGACGGAGGAGGGCGAGCGCGTTCCGAACTACGACGCCACCTTCCCCACGATCAACGAGGGGGAGGTCGTTCACGGCACCGTCGTCCGCGTCGACAAGGACGAGGTGCTGGTCGACATCGGCTACAAGTCGGAGGGCGTGATCCCGGTCGCCGAGCTCTCGATCCGGCGCTCGGTCAACCCGGCGGACGAGGTCAGCATGGGCGACGAGATCGACGCGCTCGTGCTCACCAAGGAGGACGCCGAGGGCCGCCTGATCCTGTCGAAGAAGCGTGCCCGCTTCGAGCTGGCGTGGAAGGCGATCGAGCGGGCGGCCGAGTCGGAGGAGCCGGTGCTCGGCAAGGTGATCGAGGTCGTCAAGGGCGGCCTGATCCTCGACCTCGGGGTGCGCGGCTTCCTGCCCGCCTCGCTGGTCGACATCCGCCGCGTCCAGGACCTCGACGAGTTCCTCGGCCAGGAGCTGCGCGCGAAGGTGATCGAGCTCAACCGCTCTCGCAACAACGTCGTGCTCTCGCGCCGCGCGGTGCTCGAGGACGAGCGGAAGGAGATGCGGCAGGCGATCCTCGACCGGCTCAACCCGGGCGACGTGGTCGACGGCCAGATCTCGAACATCGTCGACTTCGGCGCGTTCGTCGACCTCGACGGGATGGACGGCCTGATCCACATCTCCGAGCTCTCCTGGAGCCACGTCAACCATCCGTCCGAGGTGCTCGAGATCGGCCAAGACGTGAAGGTCAAGGTGCTCGATATCGACCGCGAGCGCCAGCGCATCTCGCTGGGCCTCAAGCAGACCCAGAGCGACCCGTGGCAGCAGGTGCTCGAGACCTACCACGAGGGCGATGAGGTGGAGGGCAAGGTCACCAAGGTCGTCACCTTCGGCGCCTTCGTCGAGATCATGCCGGGCGTCGAGGGCCTGGTTCACATCTCAGAGCTCGCGCAGCACCACGTCGAGAACCCCCGCGAGGTCGTCTCGCAGGGCGACTCGGTCAAGGCGAAGATCATCGAGGTCGACGCCGAGCGTCGCCGGCTCTCGCTCTCCCTCAAGCGGGTCGAGGGTGGAGGCGTTACGGAGCGCGCCGAGGACGCAGAGGCCGTCGAAGGCACTCCGAACCTCGATCTCTCCGAGGAGGTCTTCCCCGAGAGCTCGGCTGCGCCCGAGGCCGCGCCGTTGCCGGAGACCGCCGCCGAGGCCGAGCCGGAGCTCGAGCCCGCCGCCGAGGAGCAGGCAGAGGAGCCGCTCGCCGAGGCGCCGGCGGAGCCTGCCGAGCCCGAGCCTGAGCCGGCCGCGAGGCCGAGGCCGAGGCTGAAGCCGAGCCCGAGGCTCCCACGGACCAGCCCGAGTAGCTTGGCGAGACCGATCGCCGTCGCCATCACCGGCGGCATCGGAGCCGGCAAGAGCGAGGCCCTCGCGGCCTTCGAGCGGCATGGCGCCGCCGTCATCTCGAGCGACGACATCGTGCACCGCCTGCTGCGGGAGGACGTGGCCGTGCGCGAGGCGCTGCGCGAGCGCTTCGGCGACGCCGCCTTCGGCGAGGACGGCGAGGTCGACCGCTCGAAGCTCGCCGAGCTCGTCTTCGCCGACCGCGAGGCGCTCGCCTGGCTCGAAGGGCTGCTGCACCCGCTGGTGGTGCAGGAGTACATGGACTGGCGCGAGCGGCTGGCCGAGCTCGACGACCCGCCACGGGTGAGCGCCACCGAGGTTCCGCTGCTGTACGAGGTCGGCGGGCAGGAGCGCTTCGACGCCGTCGTGGTCGTGACCGCGCCGCCGGAGGTGCGAGGCGGCCGCACGGAGGTGGCGGCCGGCGAACGCGAGCCCCGCCTGCTGCCCGACTCGGTCAAGGTCGCTCAGGCGGACTTCGCCTACGTCAACGACGGCTCCCTCGAGAAGCTCGACGACTTCGTGCAGGCGGTGTTGCGGGAGCTGACGAGATGAAGAAGCTGCTCGCGCTCGTCCTGGTCGGCGCCGCGCTCGGCGCCACCTTCGCCTACGTCCACTCGACCGAGCCGGGCTGGTACGTGCGCCTGCGCTACCCGCTGCGCTATCAGGCGATCGTCCGCGGCCATGCGCGCAACTACCGGCTCGACCCGGCGCTGCTCGCGGGCGTGATCTACCAGGAGAGCAAGTTCCACGCCCACGCGCGCTCGAGCTCCGGCGCGATCGGGTTGATGCAGCTGCTCCCCGACACCGCGAAGGGGATCGCCATCCACACCGGCGGCTCACGCTTCGAGGTGTCCGACCTCGACGACCCCGAGATCAACGTCCGCTACGGCTCGTGGTACCTGCGCCACCTGCTCGACAAGTACGGGAACGAGCGCACGGCGCTGGCCGCCTACAACGCCGGCCAGGAGAACGTCGACACCTGGCGGCGCGAGGGGAAGGGGATCGCCTTTGCCGAGACTCGCCACTACGTCAAGCAGGTCGAGCACCTGAAGACTCTCTATCGGCGTGGTTACGCCAAAAGCTTGTACCCGTCAGGCTGACGCTTGACAGACACCACAAGTGATGTCATAGTGACGTCACGATGCAGCTACAGAAGTTCGTAGACGCGCTCAAGGCCGACCTGACGGCGGTCGCCGAGCTGGGGGACGAGACGACGGCCGAGGCGGCCGGGCGGCTCGTGCTCACGCTCCAGGCCTCCGTCGGCCTGCGCCTGCTCGACGCACTTTCGGAAGCGGCGCTCGAGCTGAACGACAAGCTTCCCGGCGGTCACGTCGAAGTGCGGCTGACCGGCCCCGATCCCGAGCTCGTGTACGTCCACGACGAGCCCGAGGCCGCGGCCGCGCCCGCCGACGAGGCGTACAGCGCCCGCATCACCCTGCGGCTGCCCGAGGCGCTCAAGAGCGCGCTCGAGACCGCCGCGAGTCGCGAGGGCGTCTCCGTCAACACCTGGATCGTCCGCGCGCTCTCGCGCAGCTCCACGGCCGCCCCGGCGGCGCAGCCAGGCAACCGGCTGACGGGCTATGCCCGCGGCTGAGAGGAGAGGAACCATGGCCTTTTTCCCAATCCCGTTCGGTTACGTCGAAGTCCGTGTCGACACCCGGCCGCAGCGTCCGCCGCGCCGCCCCGTGAGGCGCCCGCGATGAGGACGGAGGCCTTTCAAACTCCCGGCGAGACCCGTCTCGACATCCGTCTCGGGGCGGGCGAGATCCGGGTCGAGACCGCCGAGGTGCAGGAGACGACGGTCGTGCTCGAGCCGCTCCGCGACAACGACGCGAGCGCCGCCGCGATCGCGAATGCTCGCGTCGAGCTCCGCGACCGCGGCAACGCCCACGAGGTCGTGATCGACGTCCGCGGCCGGGGGTTCAGGAGCGCGGAGGTGCTCATCGCGGTCACGAGCCCGGAGGGCACGAGCGTGGAGGCCAAGACCGGCTCCGCCGACGTCGAGGGCCGCGGCCGCTTCGGCTCGGTCGAGGTGGAGACCGGATCGGGCGACGTCGAGTTCGGCGAGATCGCCGGCGAGGCGAACGTCAACGCGGCGAGCGGCGACGTGCAGCTCGGCGCGGTCGGCGGCGGCGCGCGCGTGAACACCGCCTCCGGCGACGTGCAGATCCGCTCGGTCGAAGGCGAGGGCAAGATCAACTCGGCCTCCGGCGACGTGATGCTCCGCGAGGTACGCGGCGAGCTGACGGTCAACTCCGCCTCCGGCGACGTGCTCGTGCGCGAGGCCGGCTCGTCGGTGTCGGTCAACACCGCCTCGGGCGACCAGGAGATCGGCAGCGTCACGACCGGCAAGGTGACCCTGAAGTCCGCCTCGGGCGACCTCAAGGTCGGCATCCGCGAAGGCACGTCCCTCTGGGTCGACGCCCGCTCGCGCTCAGGCGAGGTCACCTCCGAGCTTCCCGTTTCCGATCTGCCGCCGGACGGGAACGGCCCGAGCGTCGAGCTCCGGGCGAACACGATGAGCGGCGACATCACGGTCGCCCGGGCATGAATCCCACCGATCCGACCACGGGCGCGGCCGTCGCGCCGGCTCCGCGACGCCTCTTTCGGCTCCCGGGGGCCCTGCAGGAGCGCGATTTCCGCCGCTTCTGGGTGGGCGAGACGGTCTCGCTCTTCGGCGACCAGGCGACGCTGATCGCGCTGCCGCTGGTCGGGGTGCTGGTCCTCGACGCGAGCCCGGCCCAGATGGGCTACCTCGGCGCGGCCATGCTCTTCCCGAACCTGCTCTTCTCGCTCCATGCCGGCGCCTGGGTCGACCGCCACGGTCGCCGCAGGGAGACGATGATCGTCACCGCGCTCGGTCGCGCGGTCGTGCTCGCGGCGATCCCGGTCGCCTACGCGCTCGGCGCGCTGACGCTGACCCAGCTCTACGTCGCCAGCTTCCTGATCGGGACGCTGAGCGTGCTCTTCTACGTCTCCTACAGCACGCTCTTCGTCTCGCTCGTGGCGCGCGAGCGCTACATCGAGGCCAGCTCGTTGCTGAACGGCAGCCGTGCCTTCTCCTACGTCGCCGGGCCGAGTATCGGCGGCCTATTGGTGCAGGTCTTCTCGGCGCCGGTCGCGCTGGTCGTCGACGCGTTCTCGTTCGTCTTCTCGGCGCTGACTATGCACTCGATCCACCCGCAGGAGCCGCCGACGGAGGAGGCCGGAAGCGGCCACCTGAAGGCCGGCATGCGCTACATCTGGGGCTCGCCGATCGTCCGCGCGAAGCTCCTCTCGACCGCGACGATCAACTTCTTCAACTTCGTCTTCTGGGCGCTGTTCATCCTCTACGCGACGCGTGCGCTGGGCGTTCGCCCGGGCGTGCTCGGGCTCGTGCTCGGCGCCGGCGCGATCGGCGGGGTGCTCGGCTCGCTCGTCACCGGCCGCCTGAGCCGCCGTTTCGGCGTCGGCCCGGTGTACGTGGCCGGTTGCGTGCTCTTTCCACTGCCGCTCGTGCTGGTGCCGCTGGCCGGAGGGGGCAACTGGACGATCTACGCCTGCCTGTTCCTGGCAGAGTTCATCTCCGGCTTCGGCGTGATGCTGCTCGACATCTCGGCGGCCGCGATCACGACCGCGCTCGTGCCGGACCGGCTGCGGGCCCGGGTTTCCGGCGCCTACATGGTCGTGAACTACGGCGTGCGCCCCCTCGGCGCCCTGGCCGGCGGCGTGCTCGGCACCTGGATCGGGCTGCGCCCGACGCTCTGGATCGCCACCGTCGGCGCGATCGCCGGGGTGCTGTGGCTACTGCCGTCGCCGATCCCGCACCTGCGCGAGCTGCCGGAGGCCGACCAATGACATCGCTCGCGATGTCATCTCAGGCCGTGCGGGCTTTGCCCGTGCGGCCGTCGGAACTGACCAGTCGATGCGCTGGATGCGTCGAGGTACGGCCGTGAGCCGGTCAGAGATGCTCCGCGACCGGTCGATCGTCGCGCTGCTCTCGGCCGAGGTGATCTCGACCACTGGCGCGCAGATGACCTGGGTCGCGCTGCCCTGGTTCGTGCTGCTGACGACCGGCTCGGCGACGAGGACGACGTTCATGGTCGCTGCCGAGGTGATCGGGCTCGCGCTGCTCGGCTTGCCCGGCGGGCGGCTGCTCGGACGCCTCGGCGCGCGCCGCACGATGCTGCTCTGCGACGGGGCGCGGGCGCCGCTGATGGCAGTGATCCCGGTGCTGCACTGGACCGGCGGGCTGACCTACCCGATCCTGCTCGCAGTCGCGTTTGCGCTCGGCGCCTTCGCCGCGCCCTACTTCGCGGCGCAGAAGGTGATCGTCCCGGAGCTGCTCGGCGAGGACGAGGAACAGATCACCGAGGCGCAGGCGCTGTTCCAGGCCGCCACGCGCGCGACGCTGCTCGCCGGCCCGGCGCTCGCAGGGATCCTGATCGGCGTCGTCGGCGCCACCTCGGTGCTGCTGATCGACGCCGCCACGTACCTCGTCGCGGTCGTGTTGGTCGCCGGCTTCGTGCCGCACCGCCCGCCGGCCCCGCAGGAGGACGAGCACCGCAGCCTGCGCGCCGGCTTCCGCTTCATCAAGCAGGACCGGCTGCTGCGCGTCTGGTGGCCGACCTTCGCGGTCGGCGACGCGGCCTGGACGGCGTTCTTCGTCGCGGTGCCGGTGCTCGTGCTGTCTCGCTTCGGCCATCACCCCGGGATCGTCGGCCTCCTGATCGCCTCCTTCGGGGTCGGCGCGCTGGTCGGCAACGTGATCTCGTTCCGCTTTCTCACCCGGCGCTTCCAGGGCCTGGCCGTGATCGCCGCCTGCGCACTCGGCCAGGCCGCGCCGCTCTGGCTGCTCTGGCTGCCGCTGCCGGCGATCGCGCTCTCGGCCCTGATCTTCGCCTCGGGGATCGCGAACGGGCTCGTCAATCCGAGCCTGCACGCGATCACGACCCTGCGCGTGCCGCCGCCGCTGCGGCCGAACGTCCTCGCCACGGCGATGGTGGGCTGGGCGGTCGTCAACCCGCTCGGCCTCTTCATCACCGGCCCGGTGCTCGACGCCTTCGGGACGACGCCGGTGCTGATCGGCTTTGCGGCCGTGCAGACCGTGGCGATGACCGTCGTCTCCCTGGCCGCCGCGCGGGAGCTCGGCCGGCAGCGGCTCGAGCCCGTGCTCAGCTGAGCTCGTTCGCCTTGCCGGTCAGCGCCGAGAAGCCGGCCTGCAGGAAGTCGTTCGCCGCCGCGGCGCCGAGCGACCAGGTCAGCAGCCGCCCGAAGCGCGGCGCGACGACCTGCGTGCTCGCGAGCGCCGCGGCGACCCACGTTCCGGCGCAGCGCGAGCAGGTCACGAGCTCGCCGATGGCCTGCTCCATCCCTCCTTGCACAGGCTCCTCGTTCTCACCGGAGTGGGCCTGGCCACGAACGAAGGGCTGGCGGATGAAGCTGGTCACCTCGTCGTGCGAAAGCGTCCGCGCGGCCTTGAACGCTGCCGCTCCGAGCACCGCGAAGTCGAGCGCCGTGTGGCACTGCGGGTCCCGGTCGAGCATGCGCGCCAGGGCTCCGGCCGCCGCAAGACCGCCCGCGAAGATCCCCATGATCGCCGCGTAAGACTCGTAAGGCGGGCGCCTTTGGACCGAATCCATCCCGCTACCTAAGGCGCCGACGCCTTGCCGGTGCGGCCGTCTAACGCACCGTCTCGGGATCGTTGCGGTCTCGAAGTTTTCACCGGGTAGCCTCTTGAGCGAATGCCCGAGTTCAAAACCTCGCAGGCGTACAAGCCGACTGGCGACCAGCCCACGGCGATCGCCGAGCTGAGTGCTGGCCTGGAGGCCGGCGAGCGCTTCCAGACGCTCCTGGGCGCGACCGGCACCGGCAAGACGGCGACCATGGCCTGGATCGTCGAGCAGGTCCAGAAGCCGACCCTGCTGATCGCGCACAACAAGACGCTGGCCGCCCAGCTCTGCAACGAGCTGCGGGAGTTCTTCCCGGACAACGCGGTCGAGTACTTCGTCTCCTACTACGACTACTACCAGCCCGAGGCGTACGTCCCGCAGGCCGACCTCTACATCGAGAAGGACAGCTCCCGGAACGACGACATCGACCGGCTGCGGCACGCGGCGACGGCCGCGCTGCTGTCACGCCGCGACGTGGTCATCGTCGCCTCGGTCTCCTGCATCTACGGCCTCGGCTCGCCCGAGGAGTACGAGAAGCGCGTCGTCCTGCTCGCTACCGGCGAGGAGCACGACCGCGACCTCGTGCTGCGCAAGTTGGTGGACATCCAGTACTCGCGCAACGACACCCTGCTCGGCCGCGGCAAGTTTCGCGTCAAGGGCGACGTGGTCGAGGTGCAGCCCGCGCACATGGAGTCGGCCTACCGGATCTCGTTCTTCGGCGACGAGGTCGAGCAGATCACGCACTTCGACCCGCTCACGGGCGAGGTCTACGCCAAGCTCGAGCACCTCGCGCTCTTCCCGGCGACGCAGTACGTGACCTCGAAGCCCACGGTCGAGCGCGCTTCCGAGCAGATCCGGCACGAGCTCTCCGAGCAGGTCAAGCTCTTCGAGTCGCAGGGCAAGATGCTGGAGGCCCACCGCATCCGGCAGCGCACCGAGTACGACCTCGAGATGATGCAGGAGCTCGGGTTCTGCAACGGGATCGAGAACTACTCGCGCCACCTCGACGGCCGCCCGCCCGGCTCGGCGCCGCACACGCTGCTCGACTTCTTCCCTTCCGACTTCGTCGTCTTCGTGGATGAGTCGCACCAGACCGTGCCCCAGGTCGGCGGCATGTACGAGGGCGACCGCTCGCGCAAGGAGACGCTGGTCGAGCACGGCTTCCGGCTCCCGTCGGCGCTCGACAACCGACCGCTCCGCTTCGACGAGTTCCTGGGCAAGGTGCCGCAGCTGGTCTTCATGTCCGCCACGCCCGGGCCGTACGAGCTGCGGCACTCGACGCGGATCGCCGAGCAGCTGATCCGCCCGACCGGGATCGTCGACCCCGAGGTCGAGCTGCGCGCGACCAAGAACCAGATCGACGACCTGCTGAACGAGATCCGCCGCCGCGAGGAGGTGGGCGAGCGGGTGCTCGTGACCACGCTGACGAAGAAGATGGCCGAGGACCTGACCGACTACCTGCTCGAGTCCGGCGTCAAGGCGCGGTACCTGCACTCCGAGATCGACACGCTGGAGCGGATCCAGATCATCCGCGAGCTACGGCTCGGCGAGTACGACGTGCTCGTCGGCGTCAACCTGCTGCGCGAGGGGCTCGACCTGCCCGAGGTCTCGCTGGTGGCGATCCTGGATGCCGACAAGGAGGGCTTCCTCCGCGGCCAGACCGCGCTGATCCAGACGATCGGCCGCGCGGCGCGGAACGTCAACGGCAAGGTCCTGATGTACGCGGACAAGCACACCGAGGCGATCAAGTTCGCGCTCGACGAGACCGACCGGCGCCGCGCAAAGCAGCTCGCGTACAACGAGGAGCACGGGATCACGCCGGAGTCGATCGTGAAGGGCGTCTCCGACATCGCCGAATTCCTGGCGCTCGAGTCGCCGACGGTCCCGGGCCGCCGGCGCAAGGGCCGCGCCGAGGTCGAGGGGATGTCGCCGGCGGAGCTGGACAAGCTCGTGATCCAGCTCGAGGAGGAGATGTTCGCCGCCGCCGAGGAGCTGCGCTTCGAGTACGCGGCCAAGCTGCGCGACGAGATCAAGGAACTGCGCCGCGAGCTGCAGGCCGCCGCCGAGACGCCTGCCTGAGGCTGCGCTTGCGCTGCCGTCTCAGCACGTTCGAGCTGGCTCGGGCGTGCGTCTGAACTGACCGGTCGACCCAAGCGACGTCGGCGTCTGCGGCCATAAGATCTTCCGGTCTTGCTCGGCGCGATCATCCAGGTTCTGATCTCCGGTTTCGTGATCGGCGCGCTCGCGCGCTGGGCGGTGCCAGGGCCCGACCCGATGTCGGTGCCGCTGACGATCCTGCTCGGCGTCTTCGGCTCGTTCCTCGGCGGCGGGATCGCGGCGGCGTTCGTCGGAACCGACCAGACCTCGGGCGACGTCTTCGCGATCCTGATCGGCTCGGTCGTGGCCTCGATGGTGATCCTGGTCCTCTACCGCCGCTACGTGCAGCACCGGCCAATCACCGGTCCGAAGGCGCACCAGGCGCCACGGGAGCGACCGCAGCTCGGCACGCTGCTGGGCCGTCCTGGCCGCGGTGCCCCGCAGGCGCCGCCGCGCAGCGACGTCTCCGAGCAGCTGCAGAAGCTCGCCGAGCTCCGGGATGAGGGCGTGCTCTCGGATGAGGAGTTCGAGGCGAAGAAAGCCGAGCTGCTCGCCCGCTCGTAAACCAGGTTTCAGTCATGGCAACGGGGGGACCATCGCTGGCATGCACTGGATATGGCTGATACTCGTAGGTGCGCTTGTCGGCGCCCTGGGTCGGCTCCTTCACCCAGGAAAGGATCCGATGGGCTGGATCGTCACGATCCTCATCGGCATCGCATCGTTGGTAATCGCAGGCCTGATCTTGAGCGGCTTCTGGGCGTTCGTCGTGGGCGTGATCGTTGCGATCGTGCTCGTTGCCCTCGTCGGCCGGTTCTTCGGCGAGCGGCACAGCGGCGTCCTGAGCACCTAGCCAGGCTCTGTGCGTAGCGGCTCACGGCCGCGCGGGAACCTCCGCGTGGCCGTGAGCCCCCAATCGTCCTCGCGCCAGACGTACGTCTGCACGAGCAGGGAGTCGTCGCTCGCCTCGTAGACGTGCAGGCCGCGCGCCTCGCCGCGCCGGTTCGGGCGCGGCTGCCCGAGGCCGGGAGCGACCGAGACCGTCACGCCGCGCAGGCCGTTGTGCTCGACCTCGAACTCGTGGCGCTCGCTGATCGCCGCCTGATGGATATGGCCGGCGAGGATCAGCTCGGCGCCGGCGTCGACGAGCCCGGCGAGCACCTCGGAGCGCCGTGCGACCGGCTTCTTGCGCGAGCGCCAGGGGGCTCCGATCAGATGGTGGTGCAGCGCGACCACGCGCAACGCGCCCTCGGGCGCGTCGTCCAGCAGCTCGGCTGCGCGGGCGATCTGGCGGCTCTTGATGCCACCCGACTGGTGGCGCCACGGCCGCACCGAGTTGAGCCCGATGACGACCAGGCCGTCGGAGCTGAAGACGGGCTCCACCGTGTCCCACTGGCGCTCGAATTCCGCCCACGGGCGCGTGAAGCGAGCCGGGAATGTGTACGGGATGTCGTGGTTGCCGGGGATCACGAGCAGGGGCCGTCCGAGCCCGCGCAGGAACTCGGATGCGCGCTCGTGCTCACGCCTGCGGCCGCGGTGCGCGAGGTCCCCCGTGACGGCGATCAGTTCCGGCCGAATCCGCTCCACGAGCGGCTCGAGACGCTGCTCGACGACCGTCTCCTCGACGCTTCCGGCGTGCAGGTCGGAGATGTGAAGGAGCCGCACGGGCAACGCCGAACCCACGCTATACACTGAGTGAAATGCCCGATGAGTCGACCGAGATCTTCGACGACCTCTACCTCGGGTTGAGGGCGGGCGGCGCGTTGCGCAAGCAGCGGCGCGGCGAGCCGCTGACGACGGAGGACCGGGAAGCGCTCGGCCGCTGGGCGCGGCTCTCGCACTGGCGCAAGGCGGTAGCGATCGGAGCCTTCTCCGTCGGCACGTTCGGTCTCGGCTTCACGCTTGGCGGCCTGATCTTCGGCCGCTGGCGGAAGGCCTAGGCCTCCTTCGCGAACAGAACGGCGGGTCGCTCTTCCTCGGCCGGGTCCTTGTCGCGCACGATCACGTCGAGCAGGGTGACGAGCACTGCTGTCAGCGGTGTCGCCAGCAGCACGTAGAAGCCGCCGAACAGCAAGCCGACCGCGCTGACGGAGACGAGCACGAGCAGCGGGGAGAGGCCCGTGACGTGACCCATCACGCGCGGGATCACGACGTAGTCCTCGAACTGGCGTATCGCGATCACGGCGATCCCTGCCGCGAGCCCGACGTGCCAAGAAACGGTCAGTCCCGCTCCGACAGCAACCACTCCGGCCAGGAGCGGCCCGATCACGGGGACGATCTCGACGATCCCCCCGAAGATCCCGAGCAGAAGCCAGAACGGCACGCCGATGAGCCAGAAGGCGAGCGAGAGCATCGTCGCCACGAAGGCGATCAGCAGCAACTGCCCGCGCACGAACGCACCGAGCTTCGCGTCGATCAGCTCCCACGTGTCGCGCACCTTCTGTTTGTGCTTGCGCGCCATCATCGACGAGAGGAAGTCGATCGCCTTGTCGCGCTCGAAGATCCAGTACGCGGCCGTGGCGAAGACGAAGAAGACTCCGATCAGCACTTCGAGCGCCTTCGTCCCGAATGTCACCGACAGGTGGAAGACATTGCCTGCCGAGGGCAGCTTCTGTAGCCGTTTCTGCAGCCCGACGAAGAACTCGTGCTTGATGCCGGTCGAGTGTTTGGCCTTCTGGTTCAGCTCCTGCTGCGAGGTCGGCACTCCGCCGATCGCCTGGTCGACCTGGTCGATCGCGCGCGGCACGACCAGCCAGAGCAGGAGTGCGAGCACGCCGAGCACCGCGAGGTAGTGCAGCGCGACGCCGACCGGCCGCGGAATGCGGTGCTCGGCAAGTCGGTCGACGCCCGGACGCATCGCGGCCGCGTAGACCAGGCCGAGGAAGACGAGCGCAACCACGATCTTCACCTTCCAGAGCGCGAGTGCGCAGACGATCACGGCGACCGCGACGAGGGTCGCGACGAAGGCTTTGCGGGCGGTGTCGGCCATGGCCAGGGTGTTTTCGCCGCGTGGCGATCGCCGCAAACGCAGGAGAGGGCTGGTGTTCGCCGAAGCGGAGGCTCGCAATGGTCAGGCGGGACGAAGAGGTGTGCTTCGACGCGCGCCGGCACGGCGCCGCGCTCGCGCGTCCGCTCGCGCACGCCGTGGTGCTTGTGCTGACCGGCGGCGTGTTGCTCGCCGAGCCGTGGCCGCTGCCGGTGCCGGGCGCAGCGCTGATGCTGGTCGCGGCGGCGATCTGCCTGCGTGCGGTCTGGCGCTGGGAGCGAACGCACCTCGTCGTGACCACGGACAAGGTCTGTCTGGTCGACGGCACGCTGCGGCGGCGCTCGTCCACGGTGCGCCTGCGGTCGGTCGAGAACCTCGAGCTCGAACAGAGTCTGGCTGGCCGGGTACTCGGCTACGGCACGCTCGTCGCCGGGCCGCTCGAGATCGACCACGTCCCCGAGCCGCGGCGCGTCTACCGGCTCGTCGAGCGCCTCGCCGGCTGACGGCGCCGAACCAACGACTGGCGCTGGCACGCCTTCTGCCTGATGACCACCCACTACCACCTGGTCGTCGACACCGAGCTCTGGCGCCTGTCCGACGGCATGCACCGCCTGAACGGCACCTACGCGCTGGCCTTCAACCGGCGCCACGGGCGCAGCGGACACCTCTTCGGCGAGCGCTACGCCGCGTGGGTTCCACGAACCGAGCGCCACCTCCGCGCCACGATCGAGTACGTCCGCCGGAACCCGGTTCGCGCGGGCCTCTGCTCGGTCGCCGCCGACTGGCCGTGGAGCGCCGCCGAAGGCGCCTGAAGCGAACACTTGTTCGCGTCCACCGGCGCGGCTAAACTTGCTCGGTTATGGCCCAGGAAGAGCTGGTCGTCCACGGGGCGCGAGAGCACAATCTGAAGGACATCGACGTCCGGCTGCCGCGCCATGCCCTGATCTGCGTCACCGGCCTCAGCGGCTCCGGCAAGTCGAGCCTCGCCTTCGACACGATCTACGCCGAGGGCCAGCGCCGCTACGTCGAGAGCCTCTCGGCCTACGCACGGCAGTTCCTGCAGATGATGGAGAAGCCCGACGTCGACTCGATCGACGGCCTCTCCCCGGCGATCTCGATCGACCAGAAGACCACCAGCCGCAACCCGCGCTCGACGGTCGGCACCGTGACCGAGATCTACGACTACCTGCGCCTGCTCTACGCCCGCATCGGCACGCCGCACTGCCCGGTCTGCGGCCGCCCGATCGCCGGCCAGAGCCAGGAGGCGATCGTCGACCAGATCCTCCAGCTTCCCGCGGGGACGAAGTTCACCGTCAATGCGCCTGTAGTCCGCGACCGCAAGGGCGAATACCGGGACGTCTTCGAGGAGTTGCGCGCCGAGGGATTCACGCGCGTGAAGGTGGACGGAGAGCAGTACCTGCTCGAGGAGCCGCCGACCCTCGACAAGAAGTTCAAGCACACGATCGAGGTCGTGGTCGACCGCCTGGTGATGAAGGCCGACCTGCGGCAGCGTCTCGCGCAGTCCGTCGAGACCGCTGCGCAGCTCGCCGACGGCCTGGTCGTCGTCGACGTGCTCGACGGCGACGAGCTCACCTTCTCCGAGAACTTCGCCTGCCCCGAGCACGGCGTCGGCCTGCCGGAGCTCGAGCCGCGCATCTTCAGCTTCAACTCGCCGCACGGCGCCTGCCCGCGCTGCACCGGCCTCGGCGCGCAGCAGGAGATCGACCCCGACCTGCTCGTCCCCGACCCGACGCTCTCGATCGGCGAGGGCGCGCTCGTGCCGTGGTCGCTGGGCAACTCGAGCTTCTACGAGTCGGTCATCCAGGCGATCGCCGACCGTTACGAGATCGACCTCGAGCTGCCGTGGCAGGAGCTGGCCGAGGAGCACCAGAACCTCTTCCTGTTCGGCACGGAGGGCGACAAGGTCTACGTCCAGTACCGGAACCGGATGGGTCGCAAGCGCTCGTACATGCTCGCCTTCGAGGGCATCGTCGCGAGCCTGGAGCGGCGCTACAAGGAGACCGACTCGAGCCAGCAGCGCGAGCGGATCGAGGAGTACATGAGCTTCCGGCCCTGCCCGGTCTGCCACGGCGCCCGGCTGAAGCCCGAGGTGCTCGCCGTCACCGTCGGCGGCAAGAACATCCACGAGTTCACGCGCATGTCCGTCCAGCGGGCGATCGAGTTCGTCGACGGCCTCGAGCTGACCGAGACCCAGCAGCTGATCGGCGAGCGGATCCTGAAGGAGATCCGGGAGCGCCTGACCTTCCTCGAGAACGTCGGTGTCGGCTACCTGCAGCTCGACCGCGCGGCCTCGACGCTCAGCGGCGGCGAGGCGCAGCGGCTGCGCCTGGCGACCCAGATCGGGAGCCAGCTCGTCGGCGTGCTCTACATCCTCGACGAGCCCTCGATCGGCCTCCACCAGCGCGACAACGGCAAGCTGATCACGACGCTCGAGCGGCTACGGGACCTCGGCAATACCGTGCTTGTGGTCGAGCACGACGAGCAGATGATGCGCTCGGCCGACCACCTCGTGGACATGGGGCCGGGCGCGGGCGAGCACGGCGGGCACGTGGTCGCGGAGGGACCAGCGAAGGCGGTCGAGCGCAACCCGAAGTCGATCACCGGCCAGTTCCTCTCCGGCAAGCGCGAGATCGCGATCCCGGAGCGGCGCAGCGAGGACCTCGGCTCCTTCTCGATCCGTGGCGCCTCGATGCACAACCTGAAGGACATCGACGTCGATTTCCCCGTCGGCAAGTTCGTCTGCGTCACCGGTGTCTCCGGCTCGGGCAAGTCGACTCTCGTGAACGAGATCGTCTACAAGGCGCTCGCGAACCGGCTGCACCGGATGCGCGTCAAGCCCGGCGACCACCGCGGCTGCGAGGGGATCGAGTGCTTCGACAAGGTGATCGACATCGACCAGTCGCCGATCGGCCGCACGCCGCGCTCGAACCCGGCCACCTACACGGACATCTTCACGCCGGTCCGCGAGCTCTACTCGCTCACGCCCGAGGCCAAGGTGCGCGGCTACAAGCCGGGACGCTTCTCCTTCAACGTCCGCGGCGGGCGCTGCGAGACGTGCAAGGGCGACGGCACGATCAAGATCGAGATGCACTTCCTGCCCGACGTCTACGTGCCGTGCGAGACCTGTGGCGGCAAGCGCTACAACCGCGAGACGCTCGAGGTGCGCTTCAAGGGCAAGTCGATCGCGGACGTGCTCGAGATGTCGGTCGAGGAGGCGCTGCGCTTCTTCGCCAAGATTCCCAAGCTGCGCCGGCGGCTGCAGACGCTCCACGACGTCGGGCTCGACTACGTGAAGCTCGGACAGCCGGCGACCACGCTCTCGGGCGGCGAGGCCCAGCGCGTCAAGCTGGCCAAGGAGCTCGGCAAGATCGCGACCGGCCGGACGCTCTACATCCTCGACGAGCCGACCACCGGGCTGCACTTCGCCGACATCGAGAAGCTGCTCGAGGTGCTGCAGCGGCTGGTCGACAACGGCAACACGGTGCTCGTGATCGAGCACAACCTCGACGTGATCAAGCAGGCGGACTGGATCGTCGACCTCGGGCCCGAGGGCGGCGAGGGCGGCGGCGAGGTGATCGCCACGGGCCCGCCGGAGGACATCGCCGCGGTCGAGCAGTCGGCGACGGGCCAGTTTCTGCGCGAGATCCTCCCGGCCCGCGAGCCGGCCGCCGCGTGAGCGTTCGCGCCGCGGCTGTCCCGCCCGACGAGTGGGCCTGGCTCAGGCGGGCCGTCTTCGTGCTCGTGCAGCCGCGCGATGTGTTCGCGGCGATGCGCGACGACTCCGAGTCCGCCGCCCGCGCGCGGAGCGAGGCCGTGCTGGCGCTCGTGATCGTGAGCGGCATCGCCACCGTCTTGTGGACCCCGGTCGCCGGCACCCTGATGGACGTCAACGGGGCGCACGCGAGCGACGGGCTCGACGTGGCGCTCTGGGCGTTCCTCGGCGGCGGGCTCTACGGCGCGGTCTTCTACTTCCTCGGCGGCCTCGTGCTCTACGCCCTCACGCGCGCCGTGGGCGGGATCACCTACCGCCAGACGCGGCACGTGCTCGCGTTCGCCTCGGCGCCGGTGGCGCTCTCGCTGCTCGTGCTCTGGCCCGTGCGGCTGGCGGTCTACGGCGACGATCTGTTCAGGACGGGCGGCGCCGACCACGGCGCCGGCAACACGACCTTCGTCGTGCTCGAGCTCCTGTTCGTCGCCTGGGCGCTGGCGCTACTCGTGCTGGGCCTGCGCGCGGTGCGCGGGGAGCCCGGCCTCGAACGCCTCTAGCTCCTCGTCCGGGATCGTGTAGGTGTGCTGCTCCTCCGGGAACCGGCCCTCGCGCACGTCCTCGACGTAGGCCTCGAGCGCCCGCGTGGCCTCGGCCGCGAGATCGGCGTAGCGCTTGACGAACCGCGGCGCCTTGCCCTCGTAGAGGCCGAGCAGGTCGTGCCAGACCAGCACCTGGCCGTCACAGGCGGCTCCGGCACCGATTCCGATCGTCGGCACCTGCAGCGCCTCGGTCACGTGCGCCGCGACCGGCGCCGGCACCGCCTCCAGCACGACCGCGAAGCAGCCCGCTGCCTCGAGCGCGAGCGCGTCCTCGTACAGGCGCTCGGCCTTCTCGGCGGTGCGGCCCTGCGCCTTGAAGCCGCCGAGCATCGTCGCCGACTGCGGCGTCAGGCCGACGTGGCCCATCACCGGCACCCCTGCACCGACGATCGCCTGCACGCGTGAGAGGGTCGGCCCGGCGCCCTCGAGCTTGACGGCATCGGCGCCGGCCTCCTTGACGAAGCGCACGGCGTTGTCGACCGCGGCCTCGTCGGAGGACTGGAACGAGCCGAACGGCATGTCGGCGATGACGAGCGGCCGCTTGGCCCCGCGCACGACCGCGCGCGTGAGCATCAGCAGCTCCTCCATCGTCACGGGCACGGTTGACTCGTTGCCGAGCACGACCATCCCGGCCGAGTCGCCCACGAGCACGAGCTCGACACCGGCCTCGTCCGCGATCCGGCCGCTGGGGAAGTCGTAGGCAGTCACCATCGCGAGCTTCTGCCCGCGCCGCTTCAGCTCGGCGAGCTCGGTCAACGGCAGCTTGCCGTGGGTCCAGGACGCGTACTTGCTCACGTTCGGTCTCCTTCCAGGATGACATTGTCGATCAAACGCGTGTTGCCGACTCGCACTGCCGCTGCGAGAACGCGTGGCTCGAAGTCGGCCTCTTCGAAGTAGTCCACCTCGAGCCCGTCGAGCAGGCCGCGGTCGCGTGTCTTGAGCGCGCGGGGGAGGGCCAGGGCCCGCTCGCGCTCCTCCGGCGAGAGGTAGGCGTTGCGCGAGGAGAGCGCGAGGCCGTGGGCGTCGCGCACTGTCGGCACGACGCGGATCTCGACCGGGACGGCCAGGTCGTGCGCCATCCGGCGCACGACGGCGACCTGCTGGGCGTCTTTCTGACCGAAGTAGGCGCGGCGGGGGCGGACGAGGTTGAAGAGCTTCAGGCAGACGGTCGCGACGCCGCGGAAGTGGCCGGGACGATGCTCGCCCTCGAGCATCGCGCCGAGCCGCTCGACCTCGACCCAGGTCTGGAAGCCGGGCGGGTAGATCTCCTCGCGCGGGGGGACGAAGAGCACGTCGACCCCCGCCGCCTCGGCGAGTTCGGCGTCGCGGGCCTCGTTGCGCGGGTAGGCCGCCAGGTCCTCGCCCTCACCGAACTGGGCCGGGTTGACGAACAGGCTGGCGACGACGAGCTGGTTCTCCTCGCGCGCGGCCCGGAAGAGCGCGAGGTGGCCTTCGTGGAAGGCGCCCATCGTCGGGACGAGGCCGATCTCGCCCTGGCGCGGGAGCTCGGCTGCCGCGCGGACGACCTTCATCGCGCGGTCGCCTCCGCCAAGACGTCGTAGAGCGGCTCCAGGTCTGGCCGCGCGTTCTGGATCGCCTCGCGGTGGGCCTCGACCGTGGCCCAGTCGCCGCGCTCGATCGGGCCGGTCAGCTCGAAACCGTTCTCGATCGTCCGGCGCATCAGCGGCTCCAGCGCCTCCGGCGGCGCGCCGGCCGCGGCGACGAGCGAGGCCGCCGCCTCGTGCAGCGTGACGAGGAAGTTCGACGCCATCGCCGCACCGGCGTGGTAGAGCGGCCGCTCCGAGTCGTCGAGCTCGAACGGCTCGAGTCCGAGCGTCCGCGCGAGCTCCAGGGCCTGTTCGCGCGCCTCGTCCGTCTCGGCAGTGACGGCCGCCCAGGCGCCGTCGAGCTGTTCGGGCCCCCGCGTGCGCGTGAACGTCTGCAGCGGGTGGAGCGAGAAGCGCCGTTCGTGCGGATCGAGCGCGGAGAGCGGGGTCGCTCCCGAGACGTGTCCGATCCACCCGCGCCCCGGGGGCAGACCCCGGGCCACCTCCCGAATGGCCGTGTCCGGAACGCAGAGGAGCGTCAGTTCGGCCTCGTCCCCGCGCAGCTCGACGCCGCGCTCCTCGAGGCGCGCGGCAATGGCCGTGCCCACACGGCCGCGACCGATCACGTTGACGCTCTTGACCATCCAAAGCTCCAGTTCCGTAGCGGATACCGGGCGCGGCGAAGTCTAGCCCGCGAGGCGCTGCTCGAGCGCGCGCCGGGTCTCCGGCCAGGTCTCGACCGTGACCGCGTACCAGGCCGAGTCGCGCCGCTCGCCGTCGCGGACGACCATGTGCCAGCGGTGGATCCCCTCGAACTCGGACGGGAGCGCCGCGAGAGCCGCGCGTGCACGTTCGTTGAGCGCGTCCGTCTTGAACTCGACCCGCAACGCGCCGGCCTGCTCGAACGCGTGGAGCAGCAGCAGGTACTTCGCCTCCGTGTTCGCGCCGGTTCCCCACGCCGAGGGGTTGAGCCACGTGTTGCCGATCTCGAGCCGGCGGTGCTCCGGCGCGAGCGCGAGGTAACTGGTCGAGCCGATCACCTCGCCGTCCCGCAGCACCGCGAACGGCCGCCGGTCCGCTTGCGGCCGCAGCACGTCTGCGATCCAGACGTCGAGGTCGCGCGTCCACATCCAACGCCACGTCCGCTCGTCGGCCGCCGCCGTGCGCAGACCGTCCTCGTGCTCGGGCCCGACCGGCTCGAGCGTGACAAGCCGGCCCGCAAGCCGCACAGCGAGGTCTTCGAACATTGGTGGCATGATGAACGAGAAGTGGGCCGTCACCGGGGGGTTGAAAAGTCCGAGCTGCTGTTGTCTGCAGCGCGGTACCTGAACGAGACGCTCGAGCTGGAGCGCGTCTACGACCGCTTCCACGAGCTGCTCACCGACGCGGTCCCGCACAACGGCGTGATCGTCTCCTCGTTCGATCCAGAGACCGACCTGATCAGCTGCGACTACGCCTGGGTGGACGGCGGGAAGCTCGACCCCGCGATCCTGCCGCCGCTACCGCTGAACCGTGAGGGCGGGATGCAGAGCCGAGTCATCACCAGTGGCGAGCCGCTGCTCCAGAACGACGTGCCCGAGCAGGTCAAGGACCCCGCCGGCGTCTACTACGACGTCGACCGCGAGGGCCACGTGCGCAAGCTGCCCGACGAGGGACCGCCCGGGGTCCAGTCGGCGCTGATGCTCCCGGTCAAGCACGAGGGCGAGGTGGTCGGGGTCGTCCAGCTGATGCACGAGACCGTCCGCTACGACGACGAGCAGCTCGACCTGGCCGAGGGCCTGGTCAGCCTGATGGCCGCGGCCGTCCGCAACGCGCGGCTACACGAGGAAGGACAAGCCGAGGCCGCGGCCAGGGCGCGGGCGGAAGCGATGGCGGCAGCGCGCGAGCAGGCGGCCCGCGTGCTCGAGGCGGTCGGCGACGGCGTGATGATGGTCGACCCGGAAGGCGTGCTCCGCTTCTGGAACCGCGCGGCGGAGCTCGTGACCGGCCGGGCGCGCGACGACGCGGTCGGCCGTGCCGCCGGTGAATTGCTGGCGGACTGGAAGACGATCGCCGCCCAGATCCCGATCTCCGAGGAAGCCGAGCTGGCGCGCCCGGTGACGCTCCCGGTCGAGGTGGACGGCAGCGAGCTATGGCTCTCGTTCGTGGCCGTGCGCAGCCCGAACGGCATCGTCTACACCTTCCGGGACCTCACGCTCGACCGCGGGCTCGAGGCCGCCAAGAGCGACTTCATCGCGACGCTCTCGCATGAGCTGCGCACGCCGATGACGGCCGTCCTCGGCGCGGCGAAGACGCTCCTGCGCGACGACATCGTGCTCACGCCGGAGCGGCGCCAGCAGCTGCTCGAGATGATCGGCGCGCAGGGCACACGGCTGACGCAGATCACCGAGGAGGTGCTGCTCGCCAACCGTCTGGACCGCGGCGACCTGCGGATCGACAGCGAGCGGGTCGACCTGTCGCAGCTCGTCGGCCATGCCATCGAGACGATGAGCCACGACGCCCCCGAGTCGATCTCGCTGACCGCCGCGGGGAACGGCTCGGCCGAGGCGCTCGGGGATCGCGACCGGATCGAGCAGGTGCTCGTCAACCTGATCGACAACGCCGTCAAGTACTCGCCGGAGGGCGGGGAAGTCGTCGTCCGTACCGTGCCGGCGGCGGCGAGCGTGCGCGTCGAGGTCGCCGACCAGGGGATGGGGATCCCGCCGGCCGAGCAGGACGCGGTCTTCGAGAAGTTCTACCGCGGCGACCCGCAGCACCTGGCCGTGCCGGGCGGCACCGGCCTGGGGCTCTACATCTGCCGCGAGCTGGTGCAGCGCATGGGCGGCACGATCGGCGTCCGCTCGCGCCCGGGCGAAGGCTCGACCTTCTGGTTCGAGCTGCCCAAGGCGTAGGTGAAAGCCGACGCCTTTGGCGCGACGTCCGACCGCAGGTCGAACATAGGCACCCGTTGCTAGGGTCTCTCACGGTGCCGATCTACGAATACGTCTGCATGGAGTGCGAGTCGCACTTCGAGGAGCTCGTCCGGAACGGCGAAGAGCCGGACTGCCCGGACTGCACCTCCGCGAACGTGCGCAAGCAGTTCTCGGTCTTCGCGACGCACGGCACCGCCGAGCAGCCCAGCTTCGGATCTTCCGGCGGGTGCTGTGGCGGTTCGTGTGGCTGCGGCCATTGAGCACCCGCTGACCGAGCTCGAGGCGTTCGGGCGCCAGGTCGCGGGCTGCACGCGCTGCCGGCTCGCGCAGGGCCGCACGCAGGTCGTCTTCGGGATCGGCGACCCGCAGGCCGACCTGATGTTCGTCGGCGAGGCCCCGGGCTTCCACGAGGACAAGCAGGGCTACCCGTTCGTCGGCCAGGCCGGGAAGCTGCTCGACAAGCTGCTCGCCGGGATCGGGCTCGAGCGCTCGAACGTCTACATCGCCAACGTGCTCAAGTGCCGCCCGCCGGGCAACCGCGACCCGGCCCCGGACGAGATCCAGGCCTGCGAGAGCCACCTCTTCCGGCAGATCGAGCTGATCCGGCCGCGGGTGGTGGCGACGCTCGGCAACTTCGCCACCAAGCTGCTCTCGGGCAAGCCGACCGGGATCACGCGCGTGCACGGCGCCGAGCAGGAGGTCACGCTCGGCGGTAGCCGCGTGCTGCTCTACCCGCTCTACCACCCGGCCGCCGCTCTCTACACGCCGAGGATGCTGCAGGTGCTGGAGCAGGACTTCGCGCGGCTACCGGAGCTGCTCGGCCGGCCGGCCGCCGAGCCAGTGCCGGTCGCGCCGCTGCTGGCACCCGTTGCACCGGAACCGGCCGCCGTTCAGCTCGGCCTCTTCTAGGCGATGGAGCTGATCTCCGCCTCGCCGGCGGAGACGGAGGCGCTCGCGGCGGCACTGGCCGGGGAACTACGCCCGGGCGACGTGGTGACGGTCTCCGGCGAGCTCGGCAGCGGCAAGACGACCTTCGTCCGCGGAGCCTGCCGGGCGCTCGGGGTCACGGTCCCGGTCACGAGCCCGACCTTCACGATCGGCCACCGCTACCCATCCGAGCCGGTCGACGTGTCGCATCTCGACCTCTACCGCTTCCAGGGCTTCTCGGCGGCCGAATGGGGCGACCTGGAGCCGTACTTCGAAGACGCGATCTGCTTCGTCGAATGGCCCGAGGCGGCGGGCGGCGCACTCCCGGCGGCGCGCGTGGAGGTACGTTTGTCGCATATGGATCGCGCGCACAGGATGATCGTGCTGGCCAGCCCCGAATCGTCGCTGCTCGAGCGTTTGTCCGGGGGTGCTGACACTCGCGTTTGACACCGCGACGAGCGCCGCGACGACCGCGCTCGTCCGGGACGGGGAGGTGCTGGGAGAGCGAGTCTCCCGGGCCGTCGCCGTGCTCGAGGACGCCGACCAGCTGCTGCGCGAAAGCGGTGCCGAGCGGGCGGAGCTGACCGGGATCGTCGTCGGCACCGGGCCGGGAAGCTTCACGGGGCTGCGGCTCGGGCTGGCGACTGCCCGCGGGCTGGCACTTGCGCTCGACCTGCCCGCCGCGGGCGTCCCGACGCTCGACGCGCTCGCAGCCGGGGCCCCGGGCGCGCTGCCGGTCGTGGACGGCGGTAGGCGCGAGGTCTTCACGCTCGTCGACGGCGAGCCTGCGGTCTGCGTGCCGCAGGACGTGCGCGGCCCGCTCTGCGTCGGCGACGGCGCTGTCCGCTACCGGACCGTCCTGGAGGCCAACGGCGCGGAGGTCCCCCCCGACGACGACGAGCGCCACGTGCCGCGGGCCCGCTTCCACGCACAGCTGGCCCGCGACTTCGGCCCGGCCGGGGAGCTCGAGCCGCTCTACCTGCGCATCCCCGACGCCGAGCGAAGCGCGTGACCGAGGTCGAGCTCCGCCGGCTCGAGCTGCGCGACCTGAACGCGATCGAGGAGATCGAGCGCAGCTCCTACCCGACGCCCTGGTCGCGCTCGATGTTCGCGAGCGAACTGGCCAAGCCGTCCTCGCTCTGCCTGGGCGCCTTCGAGCCCGAGACCGAGAAGCTGATCGGCTACCTGATCATCTCCCGCTACGTTGACGCCTGGCATGTGATGAACGTGGCGGTCGACCCCGAGCGGCGCCGCCAGGGGATCGCGTCGCTGCTGCTGAACCGGCTCTTCGAGCTGACCGCCGGCCGCTCGCGGCGCGGCTACACGCTCGAGGTGCGCGTCTCGAACGCGGGCGCGATCAAGCTCTACGAGGAACTCGGCTTCCGCCCGCGCGGCGTGCGTCGCGGCTACTACACCGACAACCGCGAGGACGCGCTGATCATGTGGAAGGACCCGGTTTCCGAACCGGCCACACGCTCCTGATCCTCGGGCTCGAGACCTCCTGCGACGAGACCGCGGCGGCGCTGCTGGAGGGCGGCGCGATCCGCTCGAACGTCGTCTCCTCGCAGGCCGACCTGCACGCGCGCTTCGGCGGCGTGGTGCCAGAGGTTGCTTCGCGGCGGCACCTCGAGCTCGTCCTGCCGGTGCTCGAGGAGGCGCTCTGCGGTCGGTCGCTCGACGAGGTCGACACGATCGCGGTCACGCAGGGCCCCGGGCTGATCGGCGCGCTGCTCGTCGGGCTGAGCGCGGCGAAGGCGCTTGCCTGGGGCCGTGGCCTGCCGCTCGTGCCGGTCAACCACCTGCACGGTCACGTGGCCTCGCTCTACCTCGAGCCGGAGCCGCTCGTACCCCCGTTTCTCTGCCTGCTCGCCAGCGGCGGGCATACGCTGCTCGTGGACGTGCCCGAGCACGGAGCCTTCCGCCCGATCGGAACGACGCTCGACGACGCGGCCGGCGAGGCCTTCGACAAGGGTGCGAGGCTGCTCGGCCTCGGCTACCCGGGCGGCGCCGAGATCGACCGGCTCGCGGGCGAGGGCGATTCCGAGGCGTTCGACTTCCCGGTCGCGCGAGTCCCCGGGCTCGACTTTTCCTTCTCCGGCGTCAAGACCGCGCTTCTGTACGAGGTGCGCGGGCTCGGCGACCAGCTGGAGGCACGGCGCGCCGATCTGGCGGCCAGCTACCAGCGCGCGATCGTGCGAGCGCTCGTCCAGCGGACGCTCGAGGCGGCCGAGCGAACCGGGGCCGAGCGGCTCGCCGTCGTCGGCGGCGTGGCCGCGAACTCGGAGCTCCGCGCCGCCCTTCCGGACGCGACCGCACCGCCGCTTGCCCTCTGCACCGACAACGCCGCGATGATCGCCTCGGCGGCGAGATGGGTCGAGGCAATCCCACCGCCTGGTTATCTTGCGCTCGATGCCTATGCGTCGGCTCTCTGAGGTCGCACTCGCGCTCCTCGCGCTCGCCGCGACGGGGCTCGTGGTCGGCTTCGGCGTCAGTGACACCAAGCAGCGCACGCTCGCCTCGGAGGCGTCGTCCTGGCGCGGACTCGTCGGGGGCGCCCACGCGGCCGTCTCGGTCGGGCAGCGCGTGCTCGTCGTGCTTCGGTCGCCGTCGATGGCGCAGCGGGTCGCGCTCAACGGCGGCGTCGCCAGCGAGCGCAAGGAGCGGACCTGGACGCGGATCGCCCTCGCTGCCCAGCGGCAGCTGCTCTCGGAGCTGAGCACGCGCGGGATCCGGCCGCGGATCCAGTTCAGCTACTCGCGCGTGCTGAACGGCTTCTCTGCGCCGCTCGACGCACGGGCGATCGCGGTGCTCGAGCGGCGGCCGGAGGTGGCGGGCGTCTACCCGGTGCGCCCTGCGTACCCGGCCTCGGTCTCGTCGTCGCTGTTCGGCGGCAAGGGGGTCGCGCGCGGGGCGAGCAGCCTGCCGGCGCTACGGCTGCCCGGCTACGACGGCCGCGGCGTCACGATCGCGCTGCTCGACACCGGCGTCGACCGCGGTCATCCCTACCTGAGCGGCCGCATCCTGCCCGGGATCGATCTCGTCGGCGGCGACGCCGACGTCTCGGCCGCGCGCGACCCGAGCGGCTCGAACCGGCTCGAGCGGCACGGCACCGAGATGGCCGGGATCCTCGTCGGCGCGGGCGGCCCGGGCGGCGTGAACGGGATCGCGCCGGGAGCCTCGGTGTTGCCGATCCGGGTCGCCGGCTGGCAGGAGGACGTCACGGGCGGCTCGGCCGTCTACGCGCGCACCGACCAGCTGATCGCGGGCCTCGAGCGCGCCGTCGACCCGAACCTCGACGGCGACGCCCACGACGCTGCGCGGGTCGCGCTGATCGGCGAGGCGGTCTCGTACGCGGCGTTCACGGACTCGCCGGAGGCGCGGGC
The DNA here is from genome assembly GCA_963763475.1 of uncultured Actinomycetes bacterium. Classification (GTDB taxonomy): domain Bacteria; phylum Actinomycetota; class Thermoleophilia; order Gaiellales; family Gaiellaceae; genus AC-32. The sequence continues at coordinate 345,399 of CAVXOR010000003.1, forward strand.
GATCCAGGGCGCGCTGCAGCTGGACACGCTGGTGGTCGCACCCGTCGGCAACGACGGGCCGGCAGGCCCCGCCTTCGGCAGCGTCTCGAGCCCGGGCGGCTCGCCGGCCGCGCTGACGGTCGCCGCCGCCGACCTGCGCTCCGACGCCGAGGAGGTTCCGGTGGCGGTGCGTGTCGGGCTCGACCTGGTGCTCGACCGGCCCTTGCCGCTCGCGGGTGCGATCGTCTCCGACCGGCCCGTTGGGCGAGAGCTGGCCGCCCCGCGGCCGGGAGGCCCGAGCCTGCGGGCCTTCTTCGACGAGCAAGGCCGCAGCCTCGTCGCCAACCGAGCCGCGCTCGTCGACGGCGGTTCGGATCCGCAGCGGGCGATCGAGTACGCCGCCCGTGCGGGCGCCACAGCGGTCGTCGTGTACGGCACGCAGCTTCCGCCCGGCGGGCTCGGGGTCGACGAGGCAGTGAGCATCCCGGTCGTGAGCGTTCCGCTGCGGGTGGCGCAGGCCGCGCTCGCGGCGCTGCGGGCGAACGAGCACCCCGCCGTCTCGATCGGCGTCCCGGGAGTCGTGCGCAACGGCGGCGACGGCGGGATCGCGCCCTTCTCGTCGCGCGGACTCGCCTTCGACGGCCGCGTCAAACCGGACCTGTCGGCCCCGGGCGTCGCCCTGACCACCTCCGAGCCCGGCTCCAACGACGACGGCACGCCACGGTACGGGACGGTCAACGGCTCCAGCCCGGCAGCGGCGGTGGTCGCGGGAGCCGCGGCGGTGCTCGCCCAGCTGCGCCCCGGCCTGCGGGCGCTAGACCTGAAGAGCCTGCTGACCGGGAAGGCGCGCTCGATCCCTGGGGAGAGCGTCACCGCCCAGGGCACCGGGCTCGTCGACCTCGGCCAGAGCGCCGCCGGTGAGATCACCGCCGACCCCACGGCGCTGGCGTTCGGCCATGCGGAGGCCGACGGTTGGCGCGCCTCGCAGGAGGTCGTGGTCCGCAACGTCTCGACGCGCACCCTGCTCGTCCGCATCCGCAGCACCGGCAGCGGCGGCCTCGAGCTCGAGCCGAAGCCTCACTGGGTGCGCCTCAAGCCCGGCGGACACGCGCCGGTCACGCTCAACGCGCGCCTCAAGGGCGTGCCTCCGGACGGTGGCTCGGCCGAGGGTGCCGTGCTGCTCGTCGCACGCGGCGCCGGCCCGCTGAGGATCCCGTGGGCGATCACCTTCGGCACGCAGCGGCGCGACCTGATCTCGTCCGTCGCCCTCTCGTCGACCTCGTTCAAGCCGTCCGACCTGAGTCCGGCCGTGCTCTCCCTGCAGACCGGGCTCGTCGTCCCGAGCGCGGCCGGCGCCGAGGTGCACCCGGTCGCGAGGCTCGACGTCGAGCTCTGGCGCGGCGGCGAGCGGCTCGGACTGCTCGCGCGCCTGCGCGACCTGCTGCCCGGCCGAGTCGCGATCGCGCTCACCGGCCGCGACCCCACGGGCGCCCCGCTCGACCCGGGCCGCTACCGCGTGCGGCTGGTCGCGATTCCGACGAGCGAGGGCCCGTCGACCAGGCGGACGATCAAGTTCACGATCAGATAGCGACCTATACTCAGCGCGTTTCCGTCCAAGGAGCGGCCCACGTGACGACCGTCGAAGCCCCCGAGTCTCACCTCCGCGAGAACCCCTTCCAGATCGCCCGGCAGCAGCTGCGCCGCGTGGCCGACATCTTCGAGATCGACCAGCGCCTGGTGAACGTCCTGCAGGAGTGCAAGAAGGCCGTCGTCGTCTCGATCCCCGTCACGATGGACGACGGCTCGATCGAGGCCTTCGAGGGCTACCGGGTCACGCACAACATCGCGCGCGGCCCGTCCAAGGGCGGCATCCGCTACCACCCGGACGTCACGCTCGACGAGGTCAAGGCGCTCTCGATGTGGATGACCTGGAAGTGCGCGCTGATGAACATCCCGTTCGGCGGCGCCAAGGGTGGGGTGGTCTGCGACCCGAAGAAGCTCTCGCGCGGCGAGCTGGAGCGGATGACCCGCCGCTTCACGACGGAGATCATCAACGAGATCGGGCCCGAGAAGGACATTCCCGCTCCCGACGTCGGCACAGATGGCTCGGTGATGGCGTGGATCTTCGACACCTACTCGATGAACAAGGGCCACTCGGTGCTCGGCGTCGTGACCGGCAAGCCGCTGAACGTCGGCGGCTCGCTCGGTCGGCTCGAGGCGACCGCGCGCGGCTCGCTCTATTGCATCCAGGAGGCGGTGCGAAAGAAGGAGCTGCAGCTGCCGAACCTGCGCGTCGCGGTGCAGGGCTTCGGCAACGTGGGCAGCTTCCTGGCGAAGTTCCTCGCCGAGGAGGGTGCGACGGTGATCGCGATCTCCGACTCGCGCGTGGCGCTGCACAACCCGAACGGGATCGACGTCGCGGCCGCGATCGCCCAGAAACGGGAGACGGGCTCGCTCGCCGGCCTGAAGGGCGCCGAGGAGATCACCAACGAGGAGCTGCTGCTGCTCGAGTGCGACGTGCTCGCGCCTTGCGCGCTCGAGCAGGTGATCACCGCCGACAACGCCGCCCAGGTGAAGGCGCAGATCGTCTGCGAAGGCGCCAACGGGCCGATCACGCCGACGGCGGACGAGATCCTCGAGGACAAGGGCGTGCTCGTCCTTCCGGACATCCTCGCCAACGCGGGCGGCGTCGTGGTCTCGTACTTCGAGTGGGTGCAGGGCCTCCAGGAGTACTTCTGGAAGGAGCCCGAGGTGAACTCGAAGCTGCGCGACATCGTCACCCGCGCGTTCAACGAGACCTGGCACGTCTACGAGGAGCGACAGACGAGCATGCGGGTGGCGGCATACGGCGTCTCGGTCGGCCGCGTCTCGGAAGCCACGGTGACGCGTGGCCTCTACCCGTAGCCGCATCGTCGTCTATCACGCGGACGGCTGCCACCTCTGCGAGCGGGCGCTCGCGCAGGTGCGCGCGCTGCGGGACGAGCTCGACTTCGAGTTGGAGGAGGTGGCGATCGACGGCGACCCTGGGCTCGAGGCCCGCTACCGCGAGCTGATCCCGGTCGTCGAGCTCGACGGCGAGCGGCTCTTCACCTACTACGTCCACGAGGACGCCTTCCGGCGGCGGCTGGCGGCCGCACAAAGTCCCCGCTGAGAGCGGAGCTTGTGACGGTCTGACGCACCGAGCGGGGCGGTGCTGGCACAATGATCGTGCGTGTTGCAAACGACCGTTCACAGTGCGGCGGGGTCGGAGCGGCTGACGGTCGGAGTGGCGGCTCGGCTGAGCCGATACCTCCAGGTTCTGACCCAGGCCAAGAAGATGGGCAAGGACCGGATCTCGTCCCAGGAGATCTCCGACTACACCAACATCAACGCGACGCAGATCCGCCGCGACCTGTCCGCCTTCGGCAAGTTCGGCAAGCGCGGGGTCGGCTACAACATCGACTCGCTGCTCGGCGAGATCCGCAAGATCCTGCGGACGCAGGGCCAGCACAACATCGCGCTCGTCGGTGCCGGGCGCCTCGGGGAGGCGATCGCGAGCTCGCCGATCTTCGCCGAGCACGGGATCAACATCGCGGCGGTCTTCGACAACGACCCGGAGAAGGTCGGCCGCCAGATCGGCTCGATGCAGATCGAGGACTCGCGCCGGCTCTCCGACGCGGTGCGCGAGAAGAACATCATCGTCGGGGTCGTCGCGGTCCCGGCCGACCATGCCCAGCAGGTGGCCCAGGAACTGATCGACTCGGGCGTGCGGATCATCTTCAACTACTCGGAAGCGCTGCTCGACGTGCCGCACGACGTCACCGTCCACACGTCCAACCCGGCCGTCGACCTGCTGCACGCGCTCTACTTCCACCTGACGTAGCGTCCGCCGCGTGCGGATCGTCCTCTGGCACGGCTACCTGCTCGGCGGGACCGGGTCGAACGTCTACACCCGTGCGCTCGCCCGCGAGTGGAGCCGCGCGGGGCACGAGGTGGTCGTGCTCTCGCAGGAGCCGCACCCCGAGCAGTACGACCTCGGCGGCGCGGGCCACGTCCGGCCCGAGATCGGAGGCGTCCTGCCCGTGTTCGTGCTCGACCGCTACGAGGGCCTTGACGCCCGCCTGCTGACGGAGCTGACCCGCGAGCAGCGCGAGCGCTACGTCGAGCTGAACGCCGAAGCGGTGCGCGCGGAGCTTCCCGCCGACCTGGTCTTCACCAATCACGTCCTGCTCGGCGGTCCCGTCGGGGCGGGAAGCGGCGCTCGCTACGCGGTCAAGGCTCACGGGTCCGAGCTCGAGTACGCGATGCGCGGCAACGAGGAGCTGCAGGCGTGGGGGAGGGAGTCGCTCGCCGAAGCCGAGGCGGTCTTCGTCGGGTCGCAGCACATCCGCCAGGTGCTCGAGGAGGTCGTCGGCCACGTTGGCCGCGTCCACGAGGTGCCGCCAGGCGTGGACGTGGACGAGTTCCGCCCCCGGCCGCGGGCCGAGGCCCTCGCCGCCCTGCTCGAGGAGGCCCGCCGCGACCCGCCGAACGACGGCAACGAGCGCCTCCCGGACCCGAACAACGCCGAGCGCCTGGCCGAGTTCCTCGCCGGCGACGAGCCGACGGTCGTCTACTTCGGGAAGCTGCTCTACAACAAGGGCGTCCACCTGCTGCTCGAGGCGCTGCGCGGGCTCGACGCCCGCGCCGTGATCGTCGGCTTCGGCGACTACCGCGAGGAGCTCGAGCGAGTGGCCCCGCCGCGCACGCTCTTCACCGGGCCGCTCGAGCACCGTCACCTCGTGCACTTGCTGCCGCTCACGGACGTGACCGTCGTGCCGTCGATCTTCCCCGAGGCCTTCGGCATGGTCGCCGCCGAAGCGGCCGCCGCCGGCTCGCCGCCGCTCGTCGCGCGCCACTCGGGGCTGGAGGAGATCGCGGAAGGCCTCGAGGCCGAGTACCCGCCGGAACACCGGCACCTGACGAGCTTCGTCCCGGGCGACGCCTCCGACCTGAGGTCCAAGCTGCGCGAGCTGCTGACGCTGCCTAAGCCCGAGCACGATCGGATCGCACAGGCCGCCCGGAGCGCCGTCGAGAGGCGCTGGAGCTGGGCAGGAGTGGGCGGCAGGCTGCTTCAACCCTTCAACTAATGTTCTCCGACCTTGGGAGACAGCCAGCGCCTCACCCCGGAGGAGCAGCTTCGCTTCGCACGCGAGCAGTACGAGTCCGCCCAGGACCTGACGCTCGCCGTCGAGGAGGAGTTCGCGATCCTCGACCCGGACACCCTCGGCCTGACAAACCGCTTCGAGGAGCTGCAGGCCGCGGCGCAGGGCACGCCGCTCGAGGAGCATCTCGTCGGTGAGCTGATCGCCTCCGAGGTCGAGATCCGCACGGGCCGCTGCGACACCTTCGAGGAGGCCGCCGCGCGTCTCGGCGAGCGGCGCGCGCAGCTGCTCGAGCTGGCCGACTCAGCCGGGGTCGGGCTCGCCGCGACCGGCACGCACCCGTGGAGCCCGTGGCAGGAACAGCGGATCATCGACACGCCGCACTACCGCCGGAACGACGAGATCCTGCGCTACGTCGTCTGGCGCAACAACAGCTTCGGCCTGCACGTCCACGTGGCGGTCAACGGCCCCGACCGCGCCGTGGCCGTCTGCAACGGGCTGCGAAACTTCCTGCCCGAGCTGCTCGCGCTCAGCGCCAGCTCGCCGTTCGTCGACAACGTCAACACCGGCCTGCACTCGGCGCGCACGCAGATCTTCACGCGGATGTTCCCGCGCTGCGGCATCCCGGACTCGTACGAGGGCTGGGACGGCTTCGAGCGGTACGTCCGCTTCCTCTACGAGACGCGCTCGATCGACGAGCACACCCAGCTCTGGTGGAGCGTCCGGCCGCATCTTGCCTTCCCGACCGTCGAGATCCGCATCGCCGACGCCCAGCCCGACCTCGGCGAGGCGCGCTCGCTGGCTGCGCTCTGCTACGCCCTGGCGGCACGGATTGCCCGGGCGATCGACGAGCGCGAGCCGCTGGGCGACTTCGAGCACCGCCTGATCGAGGAGAACTTCTGGCGCGCGATCCGCTATGGGCTCTCGGGCGAGCTGATCGACCTCGCGACCGGCGACGTGCGGCCCACCCGCGCGCACCTGGAGCAGCTGGTCGAGTGGGTGCTCCCGGTGGCAGAGGAGCTCGGCTGTGCGGACCACCTCGCGATCCCTGCGGCGAACGCGGCGGAGCGCCAGATCGCCCGCCACGCCGAAGGCGCAAGCCTCGAGGAGATCTACGCGGAACAACGAGACGCGTCGTGGGCGAGGACGAGCAGCGGCTGATCGCCGAGCTCCAGGCCGAGCTCGCGAAGCTGAGCGTCACCGACCTGCTGCTCCAGACCCTGCACTCCCTCTCGCTCCTCGCCTACGAGCGCCTGGGTGGCGCGAACCGCGACCTCGCGCAGGCGCGCCTGGCGATCGAGTCCCTGCGGGCGCTGGTCCCCGTGCTGGAAGGATCCGCTCCCGAGGAGGCCCTGCGCGACTTCGGCCAGGTGCTGGCCGGCCTCCAGCTCGCCTACGCGTCGGCTGTCGAGGAGGAAAGCGAGCCTTGAAACCTTCCAAATAGCGACGTATAAGACCTGTACGGGTCGTTACAAGGGAGGGGAGCATCATGGGTAGGGGAAGGCTTTGCGCCGCGCTTGGCGTTGCGCTGCTGGCCACTGCCCTCGCAGGGTCTGCCGGAGGGGCCGGTTTCGCCAAGCCCGGTCTCATGCAGTCCGGCGTCGACCAGCGGTTCGTTCCGGGCGAGGTCGTGGTCGGCTTCCGCTCGAACGTGGATCCCGTCACTCGACGGATGGTCGTCGCCTCCGAGAGCGCAACGACCGTGATCCGCCTTCCGCAGCTCGGCGCGCAGGTCGTCCGCGTCGACGGCTCCGTGCAGAGCGCGATCTCGGCGTTCGAGGCGAACCCGGCCGTCGCCTACGCAGAGCCGAACTGGATCTACCACGCCGAGGCAGTCCCGAACGACCCGCGCTACTCCCAGACGTACGGCCTGCCGAGGATCCAGGCCCCCCAGGCGTGGGACGTCACCACCGGAAGCGCCGGAGTGACCGTGGCGATCGTGGACACCGGCGTCGCGAGCGACCACGCCGATCTGGCGCCGAACATGGTCGCGGGGGCGAACTACGTCACCGGCGGGCCGAACACAACCCTCGACTACAACGGGCATGGGACGCACGTCGCCGGCACGATCGGCGCGCGCGGCAACAACGGCATCGGCGTAGCGGGCGTGAACTGGGACGTGCACCTCCTGCCGCTCCGCGTCCTGAACGGCGGCGGCAGCGGGACGAACGAGGACATCGCAGCCGCCTTCGCGTCAACCTGCACCACCCATCCAGCCCAGATCGTCAACGCAAGCCTCGGCGGAACGGACTACTCGCTGACGATGCGCAACGCGATCGCGAGCTGTCCGAACACGCTCTTCGTCGTCGCCGCGGGGAACAACGGAACGAACAACGACACGACGCCGCACTATCCGTGCAACTACGGCGCGGGGCCGGACAACCTGGCGAACGTGATCTGCGTCGCCGCCACAGACCAGAACGACGCGCTCGCCACCTTCTCGAACTACGGCGCGAGCGTCGACCTCGCGGCGCCGGGCGTGAGCACGACGAGCACGTGGCCGGCCTACACCACGGTGTACACGCAGGGCTTCGAAAACCCATTCACGGGGTGGGTGAACGACCCCGGCTCGACGTTCGCCCAGTCCACGACCGCGGCGAGCGGCGCCTACAGCATCACGGACTCCCCGGCCGGGAGCTACGCGCCCGGTGCCAACATGCACTTCTACCGCAGCGCGGCGGTGGCGAGCCTCGTCGGGAAGGTCGGCTGCCGCTACTTCTACAACCTCCGTCTCGACACTGAGAGCGGGCACGACTTCTTCTACTTCCTCGGCTCCTCCGACGGGCTGAGCTTCGGCGGCAGCGGCTGGTCGGGCTCGACCGGTGGTGCGTTCATCTCGAGCCTCTCGACTGACATGTCGGCCTACGACGGAGCGACCAACTTCTACCCGGCCTTCGGCTTCTCGGCGGATGGCAACGCGACCGTCGGCGACGGAGGCTACGCGGACGATCTGCAGCTGAAGTGCCTGCAAGCGAGCGCCGAGGACTACAACACGATCAGCGGCACCTCGATGGCGACTCCGCACGTCGCGGGTGTCGCTGCGCTCGTGAAGGCGGCTCATCCGACCTACACGGTCGCCCAACTCGTCGCCGCGATCCTGGGTAACACCGATCAGCTCGCGGGCCTGAGCGGCAAGGTCGCCACCGGCGGCCGGCTCAACGCCTGCAAGGCGGTCGGCGGCAGCTGCGCCGCCGCGCCGCCCCCGCCTCCGCCGCCCCCTTTCAAGCCGCCCTGCGTGGTTCCGAACGTGATCGGCGTGAAGCTCGCCACGGCCAAGGCGAAGATCAAGACGCGGCACTGCCGGGTCGGCAAGCTGGCCTACGTCAAATCGACCAAGAAGAAGAAGGGCAAGGTCGTCGTCGAGAAGCCGAAAGCGGGCAAGCGCCTCGGCAACGACGCCAAGGTCAGCCTGTGGATCGGCAAGGGGCCCAAGAGGCACTAGAGGCATCCCTGACTGCGGCGTGGGGCCGTTAGGCTCCACGCCGCATGACGGAGCGCCACCCGAGCAACTCTACGGCGCTTCGCAGTGACCGCCTGTGATAGAAAACCGCGGCGCCGGGGAGTCTCGGCGCTTGTCTTGTAGGGAGGCTTCTTGATCGATTTCTTCAGTGACCACGCGGTGCTGTTCGCGCTGCTCTGCTCCTTCGTCGCGATCGGGTACGGCATCGGTCTGACGGTCTGGCTGCTGAGGCAGCCGGCGGGCGACGAGCGCATGCAGGAGATCGCGCGCGCTATCCAGGAGGGCGCGGCCGCCTATCTGCGGCGCCAGTACACCACCATCGCAATCGTCGCGATCGTCCCGTTCCTTCTGCTCGGCTTCTACAACAAGCTCGGCTGGGGGACGGCCATCGGCTTCCTGATCGGCGCGGTGCTCTCCGCCGCAGCCGGCTTCATCGGGATGAACGTCGCCGTGCGCTCGAATGTGCGCACCGCGGAAGCCGCCAAGCACGGGCTGAAGCCCGCGCTGAACGTCGCCTTTCGCGCCGGCTCGGTCACCGGCATGCTCGTCGTCGGCCTCGGTCTGCTGGGTGTGGCCGGCTACTACTGGGCGCTGACGGGCTGGCTCGGGAACTCGTCGAGCTCGGCGATCGACGACCTCGTCGGCCTCGCCTTCGGTGGCTCGCTGATCTCCGTCTTCGCGCGACTCGGCGGCGGCATCTACACGAAGGCCGCGGACGTCGGCGCCGACCTGGTCGGCAAGATCGAGGCCGGGATCCCCGAGGACGATCCGCGCAACCCGGCAGTGATCGCCGACAACGTGGGCGACAACGTCGGCGACTGCGCCGGCATGGCGGCCGACCTGTTCGAGACCTACGCGGTCACCGCCGTGGCCGTGATGCTGCTCGCCACCCAGACCTTCCCCGGCCTCCACCTCGAGCTGTTCCCCCTTGCGATCGGCGGGATCTCGATCATCGCCTCCGTGATCGGCACCTTCTTCGCGCGAGTCGGGCGCGGCGGCTCGATCATGAACGCGCTCTACAAGGCCGTGATGGTCGCGACCGTGCTCTCCGCGATCGGCTTCATCCCGGTCGTGCTCGCCTACGACTCGAGCCGCTTCAGCTTCTGGGATCTCTACCTCTCCGCGCTGGTCGGCCTGATCGTGACCTTCCTGCTGGTGGCGATCACCGAGTTCTACACCGGCACCCGCTGGCGCCCGGTCAAGCAGATCTCGTCGGCCTCGCGCACCGGCCACGCGACGAACATCATCGAAGGGCTCGCCGTCGGCATGCAGGCGACGGCCGCGCCGGTGATCGTGATCGCTGCCGGGATCCTGGTCGCTCACCACTACGCCGGCCTGTACGGGATCGGCGTCGCCGTGATGGCGCAGCTCTCGATGACCGGCCTGATCGTCGCACTCGACGCCTACGGCCCCGTGACCGACAACGCCGGCGGGATCGCCGAGATGGCAAACCTCGACGAGTCGGTGCGCGCGATCACCGACCCGCTCGACGCGGTCGGCAACACGACCAAGGCAGTCACGAAGGGCTATGCGATCGGCTCGGCCGCCCTCGCCGCGCTGATCCTCTTCGACAGCTACACGAACGGTCTCGGCGTCCGGAACTTTCAGGTGACGTTCGCGCTCGACGACGCCTGGGTGATCGCCGGCCTGTTCATCGGCGGCCTGATGCCGTTCCTGTTCGCGTCGCTCGCGATGGAGGCGGTCGGTCGCGTGGGCGGCCAGGTCGTGACCGAGGTGCGCCGTCAGTTCCGCGAGATCCCCGGGATCATGGAAGGGACGGCGCGGCCCGAGTACGGCAAGGCGATCGACATCGTCACCGGCTCGGCGATCAAGAGCATGCTGCTGCCCGCCCTGATCCCGATCGGCTTCCCGATCGTGGCCGGGCTGATCAGCGCGAAGCTGCTCGGCGGGCTCCTGATCGGGACGATCGTCACGGGCTTGTTCCTGGCGATCGCGATGACCTCCGGCGGCGGCGCCTGGGACAACGCGAAGAAGCTGATCGAGGACGGCGCCTTCGGCGGCAAGGGCTCGGAGGCCCACGCAGCCGCGGTCACCGGCGACACGGTCGGCGATCCCTACAAGGACACGGCCGGGCCCGCGATCAACCCCATGATCAAGATCACGAACCTGGTCGCGATCCTGATCATCCCGCTGATCGTCTCCATCCACGGATAGCCGCGTGCGGGCCTAGAGTCCGCTTCGATGTCACGGAGACGGCGGCAGCAGCGGCTCGAGCGCGTCCTCGGGACGCCGGCGCTTTTCTCGACCGCCTACGGCAACGTCGGCTCGTCGATCTACTACGCCCTCGGCGTCACCGCCGTTTTCGCGCTGGGGCTGACGCCCGTCGTGTTCGTGATCGCGGGCGTGATCTTCGCGGCGACGGCAGCCACGTACGCGGAGGGGACCGTGCGCTTCCCGGAGGCGGGCGGGTCCTCGAGCTTCGCGCGCCACGCCTTCAACGAGCTCGTCTCGTTCGGGGCAGCCTGGGCGCAGATGCTCAACTACATCATCACGATCGCCATCTCGGCGTTCTTCGTGCCGCACTACCTCTCGATCTTCTGGGAGCCGCTGCGCGAGAACCCGTGGGACATCGTCGGCGGCGGCCTCGTGATCCTGCTGCTGGTGACGCTCAACATCGTCGGCATCCAGGAGTCGGCGCGGGTGAACATCGGGCTGGCGCTGATCGACTTCGCCACGCAGGTGCTGCTCGTGCTGCTGGGCTTTGCGCTGATCTTCAGCCCGCACGTGCTCAGCTCGAACATCCACTGGGGCGTCGCCCCGACGTGGAGCCAGTTCCTCCTCGCGATCCCGGTCGCGATGATCGCGTACACCGGGATCGAGACCGTCTCGAACCTGGCCGAGGAGGCGCGCGACCCGGTCAAGAACATCCCGCGCGCGATCTCGTTCGTGGCGATCGCCGTCTTCGTCATCTACTTCACGCTGCCGTGGATCGCGCTCTCCGCCCTGCCGGTCACGAAGACCGCGGACGGCCACTACCAGACGCTGCTCGGACTGGGCCCGCCCGAGGGGTTCTCCAACGACCCGGTGCTCGGCCTGGTCGAGAACCTCGGCGTGCACGGCGCCGCGCTCAGCGCGCTGAAGGTCTACGTCGGGCTGCTGGCCGCGACGATCCTCTTCATCGCGACCAACGCGGGTGTGATCGGTGCCTCCCGCATCACCTACGCGATGGCCAGCTACCGGCAGCTGCCCGAGGTCTTCCGACGCCTGCACAAGCGGTTCAAGACGCCCTACATCTCGTTGCTGTTCTTCGCGGGCGCGATCCCGATGATCGTGCTGCTGCCGGGCCAGACGGACTTCCTCGGCACGATGTACTCGTTCGGCGCGATGCTCTCGTTCACGGTCGCGCACGCCTCGATCGTCGCGCTGCGCTACAGGCGCCGGGACGACGAGCTTATCTTTCGCGCTCGGCCCAACGTGCGCCTGCGCGGAGTGGACTGGCCGCTGTTCGCCGTCTTCGGGGGGCTCGGAACGGCGCTGTCCTGGCTCGTCGTGGTCGAGCAGGAAGCGCCCACGCGCTGGGCGGGCCTCGGCTGGCTCGTGGCCGGATTCGCCATGTACGCGGTCTACCGGCGCCGGGTCCTGCACGAGCCGTTGATGGAGACCGTTCGCGCGCCGGTCGTGATCGGGCCGGCGATCGCACTGGAGTACCGCAACGTGCTCGTCCCGGTCGTCTCGCGGCGCGAGTCGGAGGCCGCGGTCGACCTGGCCTGTCGCCTCGCGAGCGAGCGGCGCGGGGCGATCGTGGCGCTGACCGTGCTCGAGGTGCCGCTCGAGCTCCCGCTCGACGCGGAGCTCCCGGAGTCCCTTGAGCGGAAGGCCCACGAGCTGCTCGACGAGGTGCGTGCGATCGGCGACGCATACGGCGTGGAGGTGGTCGGCAGGCTCGTCCGCGCTCGCCGGGCGGGCCGTGCGATCGTCGAGGAGGCCGAGCGGCGCAACAGCGAGATCGTGGTGATGGGCGCGCCCCGCCACGACGAGCACCGCCGTCGCGGCCGGATCTTCGGCGGGACCGTCGACTACGTGCTGAAGAACGCGCCCTGCCGCGTGATGGTGGCTGCCGCACCCCGAGCCGCATGAGAGACATGTACCGCGGGATGACCGCGCTCTTCGGGCTGGCGGCGATCGGGATCGGGATCGCGATCGCCGTCCAGACCGCGCGCCACGGCGGCGTCGTCGGCTACCTGATCGGCGCCCTCTTTGTCGCCCTCGGCGCCGGCCGGCTGTACCTGCTGCGACGTCGGTGACAGTCACAGTGACTGTCACTGTTCAGGAGTAACCTCCGGCCGTGGCGAGGAAGATCACGGGGTTGCAGCGCGTCCTCGACGCGCCGGCGCTGTTCTCGGTCGCCTACGGCGAGATCGCCTCTTCGATCTACGTCGCGCTCGGGATCATCGCCCTGCACGCGCTCGGCCTCACGCCGGAGGTGCTGGCGCTGGTCGGCGCGCTGTTCCTGATCGTCTCGCTCTCGTACGCCGAGGGGACGACCGCGATCCCGGAGACCGGAGGCGCCGCCACCTTCGTCCGCCGCGCGTTCAACGACCTCGTCGGCTTCCTGACGGGCTGGGCGCTCTTCCTCGACTACCTGATCGTGATCGCCCTCTCAGCGCTCTTCCTGCCGCACTACCTCGGCGCGGCGATGGAGTGGGAGTCGCTCGAGCGCAACCCGTGGGACGTGGTCGTCGGCGTGTGCGTGGTGCTCGGCGTGGCCGCGCTCCGGCTGGTGCGCCGGTCTGCCTTCTACCGCTACGGGATCTTCGTCGCGGTGCTCGACCTGCTGACCCAGCTGCTGCTCGTCGTGCTCGGCTTCGCGCTCCTGTTCTCGCCCGAGGCGCTCACGCACGGGGTCTCGGTCGGCACGCATCCGAGCTGGCACCAAATCGCCTTCGCGCTGCCGCTGGCGATGCTGGCCTACACCGGCCTCGAGACGGTCTCGAACCTCGCCGAGGAGACGCGCGAGCCCGGGCGCGACCTGCCTCGCAGCCTCTTTTCCGGGATCGGTCTCGTCGTGCTGATCTACGTCGCGATCGCCTGCGTCGCGCTGAGCGCATTCCCGGCCACCGGCGGCACGACGGCGCTCGGCACCGATTGGCTGCGCTCGCCGCTGATGGGCATCGTCGACGCCTTACGCGGGCCGCTGCCCGACGCGCTCGCGACGGCGCTGCGCGTGTACGTCGGCCTGACCGGGGCGGTGATCCTGCTCGTCTCCGTCACGACCTCGATCTCGGGCTTCACGCGCCTCGCGCACTCGCTCGGCGAGCACGGCCAGCTGCCTCGTGACTTCGGTCGGCTGAACCGGCGCACGCTCGTCTCGCCGCAGGCGATCGTCGCGGCCGCGCTGATCTCGATCGCGCTGATGATCGGGACGTCCTTCGTGCACGACGACGTTGCCTTCCTGGCGAGCCTGTTCAGCTTCGGCGTGCTCGCCGCGTTCACGGCCGCGCAGCTGGCGGTGATCAAGCTGCGCTTCAGCGAGCCGGACCTGCCCCGCCCGTACCGCGCCCCGGCCAACGTGAAGCTGCGCGGGGTCGAGGTGCCGCTGCCGGCGATCATCGGCGCGGCCGCCACCTTGGCGATCTGGGTCGTGGCGATGGTCACCCACGCGGGCGCGCGCTACGGCGGCCCGGCGTGGCTCGTGGCCGGCGCGGTGGTCTACTGGCTCGTTCGCAGGAGTCGTGGCGAGGGTCTGCTCGAGCACGTCCAAGCGCCGTCCGAGGCACTCCCGGAGTCCGAGTTCACGAGCATCCTCGTCCCGATGAAGCTCGGCGCAATCGGCGAGGAGATGATCGCGACCGCGGTCAAGCTCGCCCGCGACCGCGGCGCCCTGGTCGAGGCGCTCTACGTGATCCGCGTGCCGCTCGACCGGCCGCTCGAGGCCGAGCTCGACGAGCAGGAAGAGCGCGCGGCCGCCTCGCTCGCGGAGGCCCGCCTGCTCGGAGCCGACAACGGCGTCGATGTCCAGGTGGAGACGGTCCGGGCGCGCTCGATCGGCGACGCGATCGTCGACGAGGCCAGGCGGCGCGGCAACGACCTGATCGTGGTCGGCTCGGCACCACGCTGGCGGCGGCAGTCGCGCTTCTTCTCGCCGACGGTCGAATACGTGCTGCGCAAGGCCCCCTGCGAGGTGCTGGTGGTCGCTTTCCCCGAGGGCGTGATGGAGGAAGACGGCGCTGAGCTAATGTGAGTCACATGAAGGCATTGGTGATCGGCTGCGGCCGCGTCGGCTCCAACATCGCGCTCCTGCTCGACCGGGAGGGCTGGGAGGTGACCGCGGTGGACGAGAAGGAAGAGGCTCTCGGCCGCCTCGGCGACGACTGGGCAGGCGGCTTCGTGCTCGGCCACGGGATGGACATCGATGTCCTGCGCCGAGCAGGGATCGAGGAAGCCGACGCCGTCGTGGTGGCCACGGACGGCGACAACACGAACATCGTGATCGGCCAGGTCGCCCAGCAGCGCTTCGACAACCAGTGCGTCGTCGTGCGCGTGCTCGACCCGGCCCGCGCTCAGTTCTACCGCGAGCGGGGCCTGCGCACCGTCTGTCCGACCTCGGTCGCCATCGACGTGCTGCTCGAGTCGGTTCGCGCCTGCGAGGTTCGGCCCGCCCAGCCGAGCACGGCCTGATGTACATCCTGATCGCAGGCGGCGGCAAGGTCGGCGCCAACCTGGCACGAGTCCTGCTCACCGACGGCAAGCACGAGGTGACGCTGATCGAGCAGCGGCGCGACCGTTTCGAGCGGTTGGAGCACGAGTTCGAGCACCAGGTGCTGCTCGGCGACGCGACCGAGATCTACGTGCTCGAGCGCGCCGGGATCGCACGGCCGCCCGACGTGGTCGCCGCGCTGACCGGCGACGACGAGGACAACCTGATCATCTGCCAGCTCGCACGCGAGAAGTACGGCGCCGAGAAGGTGATCGCGCGCGTGAACGACCCGCGCAACCAGGCGCACTTCGACCTGCTCGGGATCTCGCCGACCGTCTCCGCGACCCGCGGGCTGATGGCCCTGATCGAGCACGAGGTGCCCGAGCACGACCTCGTGCATCTGCTCGAGCTGCGCAAGGAGAACCTCGAGATCGTCGAGGTGCAGCTTCCGCCTGGCGCGCCCGCCGCAGGCAAGACCGTCGAGAAGCTCTCGCTGCCCGAGGGCTCGCGCTTGATCTCGATCATGCGCAACGGCCGCTCCGAGATCGCGGTCGGCTCGACCGAGCTCCAGCCCGGCGACCAGGTATTGGCGATCCTCCAGCCGGGCAAGGAAGACGAGTTGCGGAGGGTTCTGCTCAAGAAGTGATCCGAGCCGCCGGGGTCCTGCTCGTGCTCGTCGCGGTCGCGCTGCCCGGCGCGGCCTGCGGCCAGAGCGAGTCGGCTGCGCAGGCAGGGCTGACCCTGACGCCGTTCGCGGGCGGCTTCGATTCGCCGGTCTACGCCGGAGCGCCCCGCAGCGAGCCGGGGAAGCTGTACGTGGTCGAGCAGCCCGGCGTGATCCGCGTGCTCGTGAACGGCAAGCTGCGTGCGCAGCCGTTCCTCGACATCCGCAGCCTCGTTCGCTCCGGTGGCGAGCAGGGACTGCTCTCGATCGCCTTCCACCCGCGCTACGCGCGCAACCACCGCTTCTTCGTCGACTACACCGACCGCAACGGCGACACCCGCGTGGTCGAGTACCGCTCGAACGGGACCGTCGCGCTGCCGAAGACCGCTCGGCGGCTGCTGTTCGTCGATCAGCCGTTCTCCAACCACAACGGCGGCCAGCTCCAGTTCGCACCCGACGGGCGGCTCTACGTCGGGATGGGCGACGGGGGCTCGGGCGGCGACCCGGGCAACCGCGCGCAGAACCTGAACATCCGCCTCGGCAAGCTGCTGCGCCTCAACGTGGACAAACGCGGCGCGCCCTGGCAGGTCACGGGCTACGGCCTGCGCAACCCGTGGCGCTTCACGTACGACCGCCTGACGCACGACCTCTACGTCGGCGACGTGGGCGAGGGCGACTGGGAGGAGATCGACGTGCGCACGCCTAGGCAGCAGCGGAGCCTGAGCAACTACGGCTGGCGCGTCTGGGAGGGCCGCTCGCGCTACACGGCCGGCCAGCGGGTGAACCCGCGCGGCGTGCTCGTCTTTCCGATCGTCGTCTACAGCCACTCGCGCGGCTGCTCCGTGACCGGCGGCTACGTCTACCGCGGGAAGGCGGTGCCCGCCGCCAAGGGGCGCTACTTCTACGGCGACTTCTGCAGCGGCACGATCTGGAGCCTGCGCACCTCGCGCGGCAAGCTGACCTCAGGGCCCCGCCGCGAGCCGTTCCGGGTCTCGAACCTCTCCTCGTTCGGCGAGGACGCTGCGGGCGAGCTCTACGCGACCTCGCTCGACGGCACGGTCTACAGGCTCAGCCGGTAGAGCGCCGCCGCCGGACCTGCGGGCCCTGCTGGCCGAGAGCCGCGTAGGCAAGCGCCTGTAGCGACTCGTTGAGCGAGCGCAGCTCGTGGGCGAGGGCGAGGTAGCCCTCGGTGTGGTCCAGCCGCTGGTTCAGCTTCTGCAGCTCGGCTCGCATCCCGTCGAGCCGCTCGAGCACCGCGTCCAGCTGCCGGTCGTCGAACGTCTTGTCAGCCACGCTGCGATTGTACGGTCAGCCTGGTCGCGTGCAGCAGGAGCAGGCCGAGCGCCAGGCCCGCCGCGTCCATCGACACGTCGAACGGCGACGCGTGGCGGCCGCGCACGAACTCCTGATGCACTTCGTCCGTGACCGCGTAAGCGAGCCCGATCAGGAACGCCGGGAGCTCCCGGCCCACGGCGCGGTAGAGCAGCACGGCGAGGATCGCGTACTCGGTCACGTGCGCGCACTTGCGCAGCACGGTGTCCCAGACGCCCAGGTCGGTCCCGAGGCTCGGCACCGAGGAGAACGCGAAGATCACGACCGCCCAGAGGACGGCCGGGCCCCAGAGCGCGAGTGGACGAGGCAGCTTCATCGAAGGCCAATGGTAGGCTCCCGCCCGTCAGGCGAGCGGTGAGGGAACCCGGTGCGAGTCCGGGACGGTCCCGCCGCTGTGAGGGGAGACGCTCCCGCGCCGAAGTGCCACTGGCCCCAGGGCCGGGAAGGCGGCGCCGGAGGGAGCCCCGAGTCAGAACACCTGCCTCTCGCCTCCAAACCCGAACCCCTCGCGGAAGGAGGATTCGTGTCACGGCGTTTCTGCATCTTCGTCGTCGCCCTCGTGGCGGCGCTGCTCGTCGTCCCGGCGGCCTTCGCCCTCGGCGTGCACGTGCGCGTGGAGGGCAAGACGCAGACGATCTTCGGCTCGTCGGAGCCGACGCTCGCGGTCAAGTCCAACGCGCTGGACGCGCTCGACTCGGCCAGCGTGGCCGGCGAGTTCTATTACCACGTCCAGCTCGCCTCGTTCGGCCGCTATGTCGATCAGGTCGGCCGTTATCCGGCGACCGGCTCGAGCGGCTGGGTGTTCAAGGTGAACGGCGTCTCGCCGCCCGTCGGCGCCGACGCGGTCACGCTCAAGGACGGCGACCACGTGCTCTGGTACTGGGCGACCTTCGGGCCGAAGGGCGGGCCGGCGACGCTCTCGCTGCGCGCCGGCACGAAGCGCAACTGCTACCGCGTGCTGGCCCAGGACGACACGGGCAAGACGAAGCCGGCCCGCGGTGCGCGGCTGCACGTCGACGGCCGCAGCGTGCTCGCCCGCACGGGCTCGGCCTGCCTCGGCCGCCACCGAGGCCCGGTCAGGGCCACGCTCAAGGGCGCCGTCCGCTCGAACGCGATCAGGTGAAGCGGGCCGCTCTCGCGGCGGCTCTCGCGGTCGCGCTGGCCGGCTGCGGCTCGTCGTCTGCGACGGGCCCGGCCGGCCGCGCGACGCTCTGGGTGACACGCGATCGAGGCGCACACGTGCTCCACGATGCGACGGTGCCCGCCGGCACCTCTGCGATGCAGGCGCTCGATCGGGTGGCGGACGTGAAGACGCGGTACGGCGGTCGCTACGTGCGCGCAGTGGACGGCCTCGAGGAACACGGCAACCGCTCGTGGTTCTACTACGTCAACGGGTACCTCGCCGATCGCAGTGCCGCCGATTACCGGCTGCGGGCCGGTGACGTGGAGTGGTGGGACTATCGGTCCTGGCGGGACCCTGCCCAGGATCCGGTCGTCGTCGGCGCGTTTCCCGAGCCGTTCCTGCACGGCTACGACGGACAGCGACGACCCACGGCGATTCTCTTCGCCGGCTCCGCTCGACGGCAGGGCGCGCTGGCCCTTGGGAAGATCCTGCACGCTCGGTTCGTCCGTCCCGACGGCGCCACCCTGCCGAAGAACGCGAACGTCCTCCTGCTGACTCGCGCGGTCGGCGACGTCACCCGGTTCGAGCAAACCGCCCGTCCTTTGCCGCAGCCAGGTGGCGGCGTGTTCTTCGTCTTCTCAGGGGATCCCTTGAGGCTGGCACGGCATCCGAGGATGTTCCGCTTCCGGTACTCGGTTCCGTGAGCCCGGCGCCTGCTGCCCTGCTGCTGGCCGCGCTTGCCGCCGCGGCGCTGCTCGCCGACCGGGTCGTCTCTGTCGCGGCGATTGTGCTCGTTTTGCTGATCGTCTGCCTGCACGCACCGGCCGGCAGGCGGCGGCTCTACCTCGTCGGCGCGCTGGGCTCGGGGCTCGCGGTGTTCGTGCTGACGCCGTTCGTCTCGACGATCGGCTGGCACGTGATTTGGAGCGGACCGACGGTTCCCGTGCTCGGACAGCTCGACATCACGCGCGAGGAGCTGCGGCTCGGGCTCTTCCAGGGCCTGCGCCTGACCGCGGTCGCGCTCGCGTTCGCGGCCTACGCGCTGCTGCTCGACCACGACCGGCTCGTGCAGGGGGTCCGGTTCGCGCGGCGCTCGGTTCTGGCGATGGCGCTGGCGACGAGGCTCGTGCCGACGCTCGAGCGCGACGCGGCTGGGCTGGTCGAGGCGCTGCGCGGGCGCGGGGTGGAGGTGACGGGAGCGCGTGGCCGCGCCCGACTGCTGGCGCCGCTCCTCGCCGGCTCGCTGGAGCGGGCCCTCAACCTCGCCGAGGCGATGGAGTCACGCGGCTACGGACGGCCCGGGGCGACGCGGATGCCGCGGCCCGGCTGGGGCATGCTCGATCGCGTCGCGCTGGTGCTCGGCGCGGCCGCGGTGGCGGTGGGGATGCTGTGGCTCTAGCGACCGTCCGCGGACTATCCTTCGCCTACCCGGGCGGGTATCAGGCGTTGCGCGACGTCTCGCTCGAGCTCGAGGTCGGCGAGGTCGTTGCGCTGCTCGGGCCGTCCGGCGGCGGCAAGTCGACGCTCGTCCGCGCCCTCGCGGGGCTCGTGCCGCACTTCCACGGCGGCCGCTTCTCGGGCTCGGTCGAGATCGCGGGGCTCGACACTCGCCGCGTCCACCCGGCGCAGCTCGCCGGCACGGTGGCGACGCTCTTCCAGGACCCGGAGGACCAGGTCGTGTTCACGCGCGTGACCGCCGAGGTCGCGTTCGGGCTCGAGAATCTCGGCACGCCGCCGGCCAGGATCCTGCCGCGAGCGGCCGAGGCGCTGGCCGCGATCGGCGCCGCGCACCTCGGCGAGCGGCCGGTGGCGGAGCTGTCGGGCGGGGAGCTGCAACGCGTCTGCCTCGCCTCGGTGCTCGCGCTCGAGCCCCGGCTACTGCTGCTCGACGAGCCGACCTCGCAGCTCGACCCGGAAGGCGCCGAGGCGGCGATCGAGCTCGCGCGGGCGAGCGGCGCCGCGGTGGTCGTCTCCGAGCAGCGGCCGGAGCGGGTGCTCGAGGCCTGCGACCGCGTGCTGTTCGTCGAGGAGGGGCGCATTCGGGACGGCGAGCCGCCGCCCGCGTGGCTGCCGCGCCAGGTCGAGCTGCCTGGCGCCCAGCCGTCCGGGCCGGCCGTCTGCCGCGTGGACGAGGTCTCGTTCGCCTACGACGCGGTGCCGGTGCTCGAGCGTGCAAGCCTGCGTCTCGGCCGGGGCGAGATCGTCGCGCTCCTCGGCCCGAACGGCTCGGGCAAGACGACGCTGGCGAAGCTGGCGTCCGGGCTGCTCGAGCCGCAGGCGGGGCGGGTCGAGCGCGAAGGACGCGCCTGCTACCTGTCGCAGGACCCCGGCCGCTACCTGATCAAGGAACGCGCGGACGAGGAGGTTGCGCTCGCGGTCGGGGGCGACTCGGAACGAGCCCGGGCCGCGCTGGCGCAGGTCGGGCTCGCCGGGTTCGAGGACCGGCACCCGCGCGACCTCTCGAGCGGCGAGCGCGAGCGCCTCGCCCTCGCCGCGGTGCTCGTCGCCGAGCCGGACCTGCTCGTGCTCGACGAGCCGACGCGCGGCGTCGACCCGCCGCGCAAGGACGAGCTCGCCGCCCTCCTGCGGGCCCAGGCTCCCGGCCGTGCGACTCTCGTCGTCACGAACGACCACGTTTTCGCAGCCGAGGTCGCCGACCGCGTCGTCTCGACCGCTTGCGAGCGGGAGCGTGCCGTTGCCTAGGCTCGCCGCACTCGGAGCGCTCGCCGCCGCGGTCGCAGCGGCCGCGTGGACGGCGCTCGTCCCCGCGGACGCCGCGCTGGCGCTGCTGCTCGTCGCGGGCGCGCTGATCGTCGCCGGCGTCGCCTGGCTCGAGAGCGGGCCCGGCTCCAGCAAGGAGCTCGTCCTGATCGCCACGCTCGCCGCCGCGGCCGCGGCAGGGCGCGTGTTGTTCGCCGCGGTGCCGAACGTGCAGCCGGTGACAGTGATCGCGGTCGTCGCCGGGGTCGCGCTCGGCCCGCGCGCGGGCGCGACCGTCGGCGGGCTGGCCGCGCTCGTTTCGAACTTCTACCTCGGCCAGGGCGCCTACACCCCGTGGCAGATGCTGGCGTGGGGTAGCTGTGGCCTGATCGGCGGCCTCGCCGCGCCGCTGCTGCGCCGCCGAGTCCCGCTCGCGCTCACCTGCTTCGCGCTCGGGTTCGCCTTCGACGCGTTCATGGACGTCTGGGAGTGGCTCAGCTTCTACCCGCACACCTGGCAGGCGTTCACCGCGCTGTACGTCCGCGGGATCTGGTTCGACACCGCCCACGCGACCGGGAACTTCGCGCTCGCGCTGGCCGCAGGGCCGGAGCTGCGCCGGCTGCTCGAGCGCTACGCGCGGCGGCTGAAGGCCGAGGTCGTGTGGATCTGAGGCTCGCAGCGCTCGCCGCCGCGGTAGCGGTCGCGGCGACCCCGGCCGGCTTTCTGCGCGCGCACCAGGCGCCGAACGGGGCATTCGCCGAGCCCGGCGGCTCGACAGGGCCGCTGCTGACCGCCTGGGCGGCACTCGGGCTCCGGGCAGCCGGGGCGGACACCGGCGAGGCGCTCGAATACCTCCAGGGTCAGGAAGCCGGGCTCACCGAGACGACCGATGTCGAGCTGGTCGCCCTCGCTGAGCGCGCGCTCGGCGGTCAACCGGCAAAGCTGCTCGCGCGGATTCGCGCGGCACGGCGCCCGAACGGGCGAATCGGGCCGACCGTCAACTCGACGATCTGGGGGATTCTCGCCCTGCGCCAGGCGCGTCAGCCGGCTCCGCGGGGGGCCGTGCGGTTCGTGCTACGCCAGCAGGCCCGGACCGGGGGCTGGGCGTGGTACCTCAACGGCCGCCCGGACTCGAACGACACCGCCGCCGCGATCCAGGCGCTGCGCTCGGCGGGGGTGACCGGAAAGCCCATCCGCCGCGGGCTCGCCTACCTGCGCCCGCTGCAGAACCGCGACGGCGGCTTCGAGCTGACGCCGGGGCGAGGCTCCGACGCCCAGTCGACCGCGTGGGTGGTGCAGGCCTTTCTGGCCGCCCGCCGGCCCGTGCCGAAAGGAGCGATCGCCTACCTGCTTCGTCTGCGCCGGCCGGACGGCAGCTTCCGCTACTCCAAGCGGTACGCGACGACGCCGGTCTGGGTCACCGCTCAGGTGCTGCCCGCCCTCCACCGCCGACCGTTCCCTCTCTGACCAAGCCACGCCGCTCGGTGAAGGGCCGGTAGCCGAGCTGGTGGTTGATCGCGAGCATCGGCGCGTTCGTCTCGTCGTTGTCGGTGATCACCCGTTCGATCCCGGCCTCCGCCGCCCAGCGCAGCTGCGCGAGCTTGGCCAGCGTGGCGAGTCCGCGCCCGCGGTGCGCGCGAGCCGTCGCCGTTCCCTCGTTGCGCGCGCGGGCGCTTGCTCGATTGGCAGAGGCGCCGACCAGCCGACGACCTCGTCGCCGTGCAGGACCGCGAAACTGCCCCCGGCCGCGAAGTCCGGATGGTCGACCAGCTCGCGCCAGACGCGCGCGATTCCGGGCAGGTCGGAGTCGTCGAGCGGGTGGATCACAGCTCGAGCACCCAGCCGACCTGGTCATAGAGGAAGCGGTAGCCGAGGCGCTGGTTGAGCGCGAGCATGCCCTCGTTCTCGGCGTCGTTCTCGGTCACGATCCGCTCGAAGCCGTTGCCGCGCGCCCAGCGTGCTGCCGCGGCCTTCGTGGCCAGCGCCAGGCCGCGTCGGCGGTGGGACGGCAGCGTCGCGGTCATCTGGTTGTAGCCGAGCCGACGCTCCGAGTCGACCGTCAGGAACGCGACCGAGACCGCCCGCCCATCGTCGAGCGCGACGAAGCTGCCCTCGTTCGACAGCGCCGGCGAGCCATAGTCGTCTTGCCTCCAGTCCTCGAAGGCGAGCTCGGTCTCGGGCTCGTCGCCGGGCATGTCGATCTCACCGGCCGCGCAGATCTCGTACAGGTCGTGGTCGCGACCGCGCGCCTCGCGCAGCGGCACGACCTCCACCGCCGGCTCCGGGATCCTCGCGTCCCCGAGCTCGAGCGCCGAGACCCGGTCGGCGCCGCGCCGCTCGAAGCCGAGCCGCTCGAGCAAGCGCGTGGCGTCCGGATCGTCGTCGACATGGGTTCGCAGCCGCCAGGCGCCTCGCTCGCGCAGGTACGACAAAACCTGCTCGTACAGCGCGCTGCCGATCCCGCGGCGCCTGCTCTCGGGATGGACGCCGATCCAGAAGCGGCCCTTGCCCGGCGTCGGCACCGACCATTCGAAGTTCGCCCAGGCGAAGCCGACGAGCTCGCCGTCGAGCTCGGTCACCCACGAGCACCGCTGCTCGCGCTCGATCGGCCGTATCGCGAGGTGCCACACGACCTCGGGCGTCAGCACCTGGTGCGGGTTGATCGTCAGCTCGAGCCGCGCGACGGCCGGCGTGTCCTCCAGGCGGAGCTCGCGGATCACGGCGCCGCGACCCAACCGTCCTCTGGCCGCACCAGGCGGCCCTCGCGGACCAGGCGCTCGACCAGGCCGTCCTCCCACCACGGGAACCAGCGCCGCAGCTCGCGCTCCGGCGCGACGACGGCCGCACCGACGCCCGCGACCACGAGCTCGGGGAGCCCGCCGTCGGCGGCAGGCTTCGGGAAGCGCTGGTCCCAGCGGGCCAGCTCGCTCGTGTGCCGGTGCGGATCCTCGTAGACGACGCTCCGCGCGACGACGGCGCCGCAGCGCTCGAGCGGCGTCCGCAGCCGCTTCAGCTCCCGCGGCGAGAGTCCCAGCTCGAGCTGCAGGTCGTCGAGCTCGGACGGCCCGGCCTCGGCCAGGTGGCGCAGCAGCGGGTCGTCGTCGCGGCGCTCGAGCTCCGCGCGGCAGAGCGGGTCGAGCAGCTGCGCGGTCTCGGGCGCGACCAGCAGGCTCTTGCCTCCGTGGATTGCGAGCGTCGCGTACCCGCGCGCGCCGAGCTCGCCGAACCACGGGTACTTCGTGCGCGGCCACTGGCCGAAGCCAGGCTTGTCCGGCGCGTACGGCTCCTCGTGACAGGCCTGGAAGAGGCTCGGCAGCACGCAGTCCGCTGTTCTCGTCAGCAGTCCCCGCTCGAGCAGGAACGCCTCCGCCTCGTCGAGCGAGTCGAGCGCGCGGTCGGGAGTCAGCCGGCACTCGTGCGCTCGGCGTTGCTGGAGCTCGACAAGCCTCATCCGGGTCATTCTCGCTTCGCGGATCGGTGATAGCTTGGGTTCGAGGTCTCCCGATGAGGGCATGTCGTGTGGCCTGTCCTCGATGCGGCCCGGCTCCTCGCCTACGCGTACGCACGACTCCCCCTTCCAGGGGTTGGCGCTGCGGCGGCGAATTGCCGATGCCGTGAACGTGAAGGTGGGGTCTCGCAAGCTGGCTGTCGCTCTCGTCCTGGTCTCGCTGGCCGGGACCGTGCTGCTGATGGCGCGCTCGGGGACGAAGGTCTTCCAGGCCGCCGCGACCCCGGACTGGCGCTACCTGCTCGCCGGCCTCGCGATCTGCGCCGCCGTGCAGCCTCTCCGTGCGCTCGCCTGGACGTCGACCGTGCGCTCGCCCGTCGGCTTCCGCGCGATGTACGCGGCCAGCTCGGTCGGCTCGTTCCTCGACACCGTCCTGCCGGGACGCATGGGCGAGGCCTCGAAGGTCGCCGTGCTGAAGGTGGCCGCCGGCCCGCGCTGGCCCGGGTTCTCGCGCGCGGGCGGGAGCCTGCTCTGCGCGCACCTGCTCGAGATGGTCGCCTTCGTGCTAGTCGGCGCCGCTTCCGCGTTTTTCCTGCCCGTCCCCACCTGGGCGAAGATCACGATGCTCGTCGGCCTGCCGCTCGCCTCGGGTGGCCTCGTGCTCGTCTCGTTGCTGCACCACCGGGTCGGCCATCGTCTGCCCGAAGGCGTGGGCTCGTTCCTCGCAGGCGCGGCCGCTCCGAAGCGCGTGATGCTGCGGGCGGGCCTGATCCTCATCGTGACCTGGGTCGCCCGCTGGTTCGGCGTGCTCTTCCTCCTGCATGCGGTGGGAGTCCAGGTCGGCGTCGGCGCCGCGCTGCTCTACATGGTCGTGACCGGCCTTGCGAACACGATGCCCTTCCTGCCCGGCAACGTCGGCCTCTACCAGGGCGCCGCCCTCGGGGCACTGGCGATGGCCGGCCACGGCGGCACCTCCGCCGCCGCCGCGTCGGTCTTCACGCCCGCGGCCGGCAGCCTCGCGACCGCGCTCGCCGCGATGATCGGCCGGCGTTCTACGGCCGGCGCCTCGGCGAGCTCCGTAGAGCCGCAGTCCGCTTCTAGACCGAGCTTCGACGGATCGGCAGGCCGGCCGTCGCGGCCGACGTAGCCGTCCTTTGCGCCGACCACGAGCATCACGAGGTCCTCCTCGCCGACGCTAGTGATCTGCCGCGGCGTGGTCGATTCGACGTGGCAGAGCCCCCCGGGGCCGAGCTCGCGCGACTCTCCCGGGAGGGCGAACCGCGCCCGGCCCGCGTGCACGAAGTAGAGCTCGTCCTGCTCCTCGTGGTAGTGCGGTCGTGCGACCACGCCAGGCGCGAGCACGAGCACGTTCACGCCGAAGGCCGAGACGCCGAGCTCCCGCCGCACCTTGCGGAAGACGCCGTCGCCGAGCTCGTCGATCGTCCCGAAGGCGTAGCTCACGACGCGAGCGTATCGTCGCGTGCTGATGCTGATCTACTCGGCCATCGCCTCCCTCGACGGGTACGTCGAGGACGCCCGCGGGAAGTTCGACTGGGCTGCGCCAGACGAAGAGGTCCACGCCTTCGTCAACGAGCTCGAGCGGCCCGTCGGGACGTACCTCTACGGGCGCCGCATGTACGAGACGATGGTCGCCTGGGAGACCATGGACGACGAGCATCCGGTCATGCGCGACTACGCGCAGCTCTGGCGGGCCGCCGAGAAGGTCGTCTATTCGAAGAGCCTGGAGTCGCCCTCGAGCGCGACCACGCGGATCGAGCGCGAATTCGACCCGGGCTCGGTGCGGGAGTTGAAGGAGGCGGCGCAGGCCGACATCGGCATCGGCGGTCCCGAGCTCGCGGGCCAGGCGATCGAGGCCGGGCTCGTCGACGAGTTCCACTTGATCCTCGTCCCGGTCCTGGTCGGCGGTGGCAAGCGCGCGTTTCCAGACGGCGTGCGGGTCGACCTCGAGCTCCTGGACGAGCACCGGTTCGCGGCCGGGGCCGTGTATCTCCGCTACCGGCCGAGGGTCAGGTCACCGGCGTGAGCGGCGGGTCGCCTCGCTCGAGGGCGAGCAGGTTGTCTACTACCAGCCGCGTCATCGCCTGCCGCGTCTGACGCGTCGCGCTGCCGATGTGCGGCGTGAGCACGACGTTCGGGAGCTCGAGCAGCTCCGCCGGCACCTCGGGCTCGTGCGCGAAGACGTCGAGGCCGGCGGAGATGCGGCCGGACACGAGCTCGGCGACCAGCGCCTGCTCGTCCACGAGCTCGCCACGCGCCGTGTTGACGAGCACGGCTCCGTCGCGCAGCAGCCCGAGCCGCCGCGCGTCGAGCAAGCCCTCCGTCTCCGGCGTCAGGGGCGCGTGCAGCGAGACGAGGTCAGACTCGCCGAGCAGCTCGTCCAGCTCGCGGAACTCGCCCAGCTCGCTGTCCATGCGTCGCCGCTGCGTGTAGAGCACGCGCAGGTCGAAGCCCCGGGCGCGCCGGGCGACCGCGCTGCCGATCCGGCCGAGCCCGACGATCCCGAGGGTCGCGCCGCTCAGCTCCTCGGCGAGCCCGCTCTCCGACCACGAGCCGCTCCAGCCCGCCGAGCGCACGAAGCGGTCGGCGACGACGATCTCCCGCCGCACGGCCAGCAGCAGGCCGAAAGCGAGGTCGGCGGTCGCCGCGTCGAGCACGCCGGGCGTGTTCGTGACGACCACGCCCTTCGCCGCGCAGGCGGCGATGTCGATCCGGTCGTAGCCGACGCCGAAGTTCGGCCACGATCCTCAGCCCCGGCAGGAGCTCGAGCGGCACCGGGTCGTTGGCGACGATCAGGCCCTCGACGTCCTCGCGCGGTGCCTCGAGCGCCTCGAGTGGCTGCACTTCGACGTCGTCGAGCTCCTCGAAGGCTGGGCCTGGATAGCGGCGGGTGGCAAAGACCTTCACCGCCGCTAGCATCGCTCAGATGGCAGTCGCCTCGCCCGAGCAGTACCTCGCCGACCTGAACCCGGCGCAGCGCGAGGCCGTGCTCACGACCGAGGGCCCGCTGCTCGTGGTCGCCGGCGCGGGCTCGGGCAAGACGCGCGTGCTCACCTACCGCGTCGCGCACCTGCTCAACGCGTGCGGCGTGAAGCCGAACGAGATCCTCGCGATCACGTTCACGAACAAGGCCGCCGGCGAGATGCGCGAGCGGCTCGAAGGGCTGCTCGGCCCGGTTGCGCGGGCGATCTGGATCCTCACCTTCCACGCCGCGTGCGGCCGCATCCTGCGCCGCGAGGCGCCGCGGCTCGGCTACCGCTCCAACTTCACGATCTACGACTCGGCCGACCAGGTGCGGCTGACGAAGGCCTGCCTGGAGGAGCTGGAGAAGGACCCGAAGCGCTTCGTGCCGCGCGGGATCCACTCGCAGATCTCGGCCGCGAAGAACCAGCTCGTCACGCCCGCCGAGTACGCCGAGCGCGTCGCCTCCTTCTACGACCAGACCGTCGCCGAGGCCTACGACCTCTACCAGCGGCGGCTGTTCGCCTCGAACGCGGTCGACTTCGACGACCTGCTGATGCTGACGGTGCAGGTGCTGGAGCGCTTCCCGGAGGCGCGCGAGCGCTGGCAGAAGGCCTTCCGCTACGTGCTCGTCGACGAGTACCAGGACACGAACCACGCGCAGTACCGGCTGCTGCAGCTGCTGGCCGAGAAGCACCGCAACGTCTGCGCGGTCGGCGACCCGGACCAGTCGATCTACGCCTTCCGCGGCGCCGACATCCGCAACATCCTCGAGTTCGAGCGCGACTTCGGCGAGACGAAGACGATCGCGCTCGAGCAGAACTACCGCTCGACGAACACGATCCTGCAGGCGGCGAACGCGGTGATCGAGCACAACCGCGAGCGCAAGCCGAAGAACCTCTGGTCGGAGCTCGGCGAGGGCGAGCCGGTGCGCGCGCTCGAGGTCGAGGACGAGCACGCCGAGGCGCGCTTCGTCGCGGCCGAGATCGCCGCGCTCGTCGAGGAGGGCTTCGGCGGCAGCGAGATCGCGGTCTTCTACCGGACGAACGCGCAGTCGCGAGTGCTCGAGGACGTGCTCGTCCGCCAGGGCGTCGCGTACCAGGTGATCGGCGGCCCGCGCTTCTACGAGCGCGCCGAGGTGAAGGACGTGATCGCCTACCTGCAGGCGATCGACAACCCCTACGACGCGGTCTCGCTGCAGCGGATCGCCAACAGGCCGCGCCGCGGGATCGGCGACGCCTCGCTCGCGCGCCTGCAGACCCATGCCGACGCGCACGGGATCTCGCTCTGGGAGGCACTCGACCAGGCGGAGGAGGCGGGCATCTCGGCCGCGCCGCTCAAGGCGGTGCAGCAGTTCCACGGCCTGCTGCAGTCGCTGATGGCCGGCGCGCTCGACATGGACGTTCCGGACGTGATCGAGCGCGTGCTCGAGCGCAGCGGCTACCTCGACGCGCTGCGGGCCGAGCGGACGATCGAGGCTCAGGGCCGGATCGAGAACCTGCAGGAGCTCGTCGGCGTCGCCCAGGAGTACCAGCACACCGCCGAGGAGCCGTCGCTGTCGGGCTTCCTGCAGGAGATCTCGCTCTACTCCGACCAGGACGCGCTCCGCGGCGAGCAGAGCCTCGTCACGCTGATGACGCTGCACAACGCGAAGGGGCTCGAGTTCCGCGCCGTCTTCATGATCGGGATGGAGGAGGGGATCTTCCCGCACGCCCGCTCGATCGAGGAGCAGGGGCTCGAGGAGGAGCGGCGGCTCGCCTACGTCGGCATGACGCGGGCCCAGGAGCGGCTCGTGCTCACGCACGCGAGCGCCCGCTCGCTCTGGGGCAGCCGCTCGTACAACCTGCCGTCGCGCTTTCTCGACGAGCTGCCGGACAGCCACGTCGAGCGCAGCCGCCTGAAGCCGGCCTCGTGGTCGGGATACGGCTCGCCGACCGGCGTCGAGCCGCGCTCGGACGTGCCGTCCCTCTCGACCGGCGACTCGGTCCGGCACGAGACGCTCGGCGAAGGCGTCGTGACCGCGATCGAGCGCGGCGGTCTCGTCACCGTCCGCTTCGCAGCCGACGGGACGGAGCGGCGCCTGATGCTGGACTACGCGCCCCTGGAGCGAATCGCCTAGTGGCGATCGAGGTCCGGACGTGCGCCCCCGACGAGGTGGGCAGGGCGCTCGACGGGATCTGGCACTACTTCGGCGGACGTGCCAGCGAGGAGGACGTGGAGCGGTTCGCGCCGATCCTGCCCCCGGAGCGCGTCCACATGGCGGTCGACGACGGAGCGATCGTCGGCGGGAGCGGGGCGTACCTCTTCGAGACCACGGTGCCGGGAGGCAAGACGCTTCCGACGGCCGGCGTGATGGCCGTCGGCGTGCTGCCCACGCACCGTCGCCGGGGCGCGCTGACGAAGCTGATGCAGCGTCAGCTCGCCGACACCCACGAGCGCGGCGAGCCGCTCGCGTTGCTGTACGCGTCGGAGGGGAACATCTACTCCCGCTTCGGCTACGGGCTCGCGTCGCTCGCCGGAGACATCGAGCTGCCGAAGGAGCACGCGCTGCTTCGTGACGACGAGCCGATCGGACAGGCCCGGCTGCTCGACACGGAAGACGAGGCGCTCGAGCTCCTGCCCGGGATCTACGACCGCGTCCAGGCCGAGACCGCCGGCATGTTCACACGGTCGCCCGACTGGTGGCGCGTTCGGCGCTTCTACCGGCGGCCCGGACAGTCAGGCGGCCAGCAGATGCGGGTCGTGATCGAGCTCGACGGCCGGCCGGAGGCGTACGCCCTCTACCGGCTGAGCTTCGGCGCGCAGCACATGGTCACCGACACGACCCTCCACGTCGTCGAGGCGCTCGGCACGTCCCCGCGCGCCCTGGCTGCGATCTGGCGCTACCTGCTCGGGATCGATTGGGTCGCCCGGATCGAAGCGGACTGGCTGCCGCTCGACCATCCGCTCTTCCACTGGCTGCTCGAGCCGCGCCGGATGCGATTCACCGTCGTCGAAGCGCTCTGGGTGCGGCTGGTGGACGTCGGCGCGGCGCTTGCCGCCCGGGACCTCGGCGACGGTGCGATCGTCCTCGACGTTCGCGACGAGTTCTGCCCGTGGAACCAGGCCCGCTGGCACGTCGAGCGCGGCACCGCAGAGCGGACGACGCGCCGAGCCGGACCTTCGGCTCCACGTCTCCGAGCTCGGATCGGTCTACCTCGGCGGATTCACGTTCGACCAGCTGCGGCGTGCCGAGCGGCTGGAAGAAGTGACGCCCGGCGCCGCCACGCGCGCCGACGCGCTCTTCCGCACCGAGCGTCAGCCGTGGTGCCGCTCTCGACGGCGAGATCGGTTCCGAATCCGGTCCTGCGGAGCGATCAGCAGCGCATTCGCGACGATCCTGGTGCTACCTTCAGCGAACGGCTTCGACCCAGTCCAGGCGGCGACCGCAGAGCGACTGCGCCTGGCTCGGCGGCACCGAGTCCACCTCGTTGCGCCGCGTGTCGAGCGGGCTCAGGGTGAGCGGGCCGAACGAGAAGGAGTCGCCGCCGCTGCCGGGGCGCCAGCCGCCCTTGTCCGACCGTGATCGTCACGCGGTGCGGGCCGGCGGCCAGGTCGATCGTCCCGAGGTCTGTGAACAGGCCCGGCCAGTTCAGCTCCATGCGCTTCGCCCCGACCTGTCGCCCGTCGATCGAGACCGTCGCCAGGCCGTACCAGTCGCCGGCGAGCCAGGCCGTGTACGTGTCCGCGGTGGGGACGCTCGTGTCCACGCTCAGCGTGCCCGAGAGCGGAGGCGTGGTGACCGGGATGGCGGTCGGCGCGACGGCGTAGAGGAGCGAGCCGCCGCGGGCCTCGCGGCCGAGCCGGAGGATCGAGGAGCAGCTGGCCACGGCTGCCGCCTGCGTGGCGTCCCCGAGCGAAAGGTGCTCGACGATCCGACGCGGTGGGTTGACCGGCCGGACCCAGACCTCGTAGTACCGGTCGCTCCAGGCGAGGGTGTACGCCGATGGCGGGCGGCTGGCCGCCGGGCCGCGCCGGAGCACCAGCGTCCGGTAGACGAGCACCTGGTCGAGGCGGAAGCGGTCGATGTCCGCGGCACCGCCCTTGTCGAGGGTCTTGCCGTCGCGTAGGTAGACGAAGCGCCGGCGCAGCTCGGAGGCGCCCTCGGCGTCGAGCTTGCGCAGGAAGTGCCGCACCCCGTAGGGCTCGTAGGTCGTCATCAGGGCCGGGCCGGCGCCCGCGAACTCCTTTCCGACTACCTCGAGCTCGTGCAGCTGGCCGCGCGGCGCGAGCCAGACATGGTGGTACTGGAGCACGTTCGACCAGAGCACGCCTGCAGCGATCGCGCCCGCGACGACGGAGGCCTCGACGAACCGCCCGCACGAGAAGCCCGCGCCGCAGGCTGCCAGCGCGAGCGCGAGGAACGCGGGCGACGCGATCGCGAAGGCCTTGCCGCCGACCCAGGGCGAGCTGAGGCCGAGGATCACCAGGGCCCCGACCCCCGCGATCGAGACGTGGACGAGCAATCCCCAGGCGCCGCGCCGCCAGGCCCACCAGGCACCGGCAAGCGCCGCCGCGATCACGACGACGATCAGCACGTACGTGGGCACCATGTCGTGCGGGCGCGCGCGGAAATCGCCGCGTCGGCCAGATCCCGAACAGCTGGAAGCCGCTCAGCGGGCCGAACAGGTTCGCGAGCTCGTCGTCGCTGCGGAAGCCCGCCAGGTGGTGCCGCCAGCGGTCGAACGCGACGAAGGCCGGGATCGCGAGCACCGCGGTCGCGAGCGCGAAGGCCCCTGCCCGCCAGAGCAGCTCGGCGCTCCAGCGCCACGCGACGAGCGCCAGGATCGCGAGGAAGAACGGCGCCAGCCAGACGGAACCGGGCAGGCTCTCGACGCACGCCAGCGTCGCGCACGCCGCGGCGAGCGGCACCACCGCACGCCAGCCTCGGCCGCCAGGGTCCAGGGCGCCAGCGCCGCGACGAGCGCGATCAGCCACGCGCCGGCGACCTCCTTGACGCCGCCCCAGAGGACGTAGCCGAACAGCACCGCCGACTGTGCCGCGATCACCGCGAACACCGCCCGCAACCAGCGCGAGTCGACCACGCGCTCGAGCAGCGCGTAGAGCGTCAGCGCCAGGAGCACGGCCATGAACGCCAGATACGGCTGGTAGAGCCAGGCGATGTCGTAGGCGAGCAGCTGGTGCCCGACTCCCAGCGGCATCAGCGAGCCGGTCGGGTAGCCGAGCTGCGACGGTCGTCGCCAGCGTCGCCTCGTAGGTCGAAGGCTCGAGGCCGGCCAGGGTGCGGCCGTACTCCATCACGCGATCGGTCATCGCGAAGTAGGTCGCGGTGTCGTCGAGCTTGATGTAGCCGGCGAAGGTCGCCTGACCGGAGAGGACGATCGGCGCCGCGAAGACGGCGAACGTCCCGGCAGCGGCTGCGACCGGGGCAAGGCTCGGCCGTGCACTCCACGGCCACGAGAGCAGCAGCCCGATCACCGCGAGGACGACGACGAGCGGCCCCGACAGCTCGGCCGTCACGTCGGTCAGCGTCGCGAACTGCGGCGCGAGCACGACGAGCGTGAAGCCCGCCGGCAGCACGAGCGCCCCGGGCAGCCGTTCGCCGGCCACGAGCTCGAGCAGCCGTCCGCAGCCGAGCGAGAGGCCGCCCAGCAGGAGCGGGTACGCGACCCAGGCGACGAGTAGCGCGCCCAGCTAGTGGACGGGCACGACCTGGCCCGAGGTGACGATCCGCCGAGCCCGGTCGGCGGATGGGTCGAACACCTCGATCTGCAGGTTCGAGCCCGGGTAGGCGACGTAGACGTTCGTCGGTTGGGAGGTGCTGTAGACGGCGATCCCACCGCCGGGTACCGACAGCTTCTGTTCGTCGGAGTTCTTCGCGAGGCCCTCGAGGACGCCGGTCGCGTTCGGGACGGGGTACGTGCCGATGATCGTGTAGTCGGCCTTGTCGACGCCGACCGGCACGCCCTTCGGCAGGTAGCGGATGAAGATCCGGCCGTTCGAGGTGCGCGTCAGCTCGTAGGTCGTGTTCGCCTTCGCGCCGATCCAGTAGATCGGATGGCCCTCGTCGATCGAGAGCGAGCGCAGCCGGTCCTCCGTCGCGGCGACCGGCCCGATCGCGGCACCCGTCGCGGTCGACTCGGTGCCGGAGCCGTTGCCGCCGTCACGGACGAGCAGCCAGACGACGAATCCGATCAGCAGCGCGACCGCGACCACCGCGCCGATGCGCACCTGTGGGTTGCGCGCCCAGGGAGGGACAGAGCGCTGGTTCACCGCCATGCAGGATAGGTTCCGGTTCGGCGCGTCCGGTCCTGCCCGGCTACAATCCGAACCCCAGGGCGGTTAGCTCAGTTGGGAGAGCACCAGCTCGACAAGCTGGGGGTCACTGGTTCGAGCCCAGTACCGCCCACCTGCAGAAGGCCCGCGCAAGCGGGCTTTTCTTTCACGCCCTGGTGAGCGGGCCCTTCCGGCGTCAGGCGCTCTTTGCCAGCTCGAGCTGGGTGCGCCGCAGCCGTTGCGCCCGGGTCGCGAACGCCCTGACCACTCCGGGGTCGAACTGCCGGCCGCTCTCCCGCAGGATCTCGTCGACGGCCCGGCTCCCACTTGCACCGCATGCGATACGGACGGTCGGTCGTCATCGCGTCGAGGGTGTCGGCGACGGCGAAGATCCGCGCGACCGGCGGGATCTCCTCCCCGCGGAGGCCGTCGGGGTAGCCCTGTCCGTCCCAACGCTCGTGGTGAGAGCGGACGACCTGCAGGCCCTCGCCTTCGAGCATCGGCACGTCCGCCAGCAGCTCGGTTCCGATCAGCGGATGCCGCTGCATCACCTTGCGTTCCTCCGCCTCCAGCGCGCCGCGCTTCTCGAGGATGGCCTCGGGGATCCCGATCTTGCCGATGTCGTGCAGGAGGAAGCCGTACTCGAGACTCGGGTCGTCGAGCAGGCTCGGCTCGAGCGCCTCGGTCAGCTCGACCGCGTAGCGCTGGACGCGAAGGCCGTGGTGCCCCGTCGCCTTGCTCTTCGCCTCGAGCGCGTCGGTCAGGGTGCTGATCGTCTGGCGGTACGCCTGCTGGAGCAGCCGCCGCTGCGCCCGTTCGGCCTGGACGGTCTCCCTCAGGTCGCGTGCATAGGCGAGCAGCTGGTCGGAGGCGGTCTCGGCGCCCGTCGGGAGCAAGACCTCGTTCTGGAGCGCGCTGTCGATCGCGCCCATCAGGTCGAGTGGGCTGAACGGCTTGCGCAAGCAGCACGTCGGCGCCGGCGGCGCGAGCCTCGTCGCTGCTCGTCTCTCCGCCCGTGAGCAGGACGACGTGCGGGGAGTCGGAATGTGCTCCGCTGCTTTAGCTCCTTGCTGAACGCGAGACCGCTGCTCCCCGGAAGGTTGACGTCGAGCACCACCAGCGCCGGACGCCAGAAGCGGGCGAGCTCTGCGCCCTCCTCGGCCGAGCCGGCCTCTTCGATCGCGTACTCGTCCGCGGCGAGCGTCGTCCGGAGCAGGAGCCGGAGTCCCGGGTCGTCGTCCACCAGGAGGATTCGCTGCCGGCCGGTCGGCCAGATGGTCGCCGCGGGCAGGCTGTACGGCCAGGCCGGGCTCGGCGAGCGGCAGCTCCTCGAACGGGCTCTTCATCGACGATGCCATGCGCGCGAAGAGCAACCCGACGACGACCGAGACGAGCACCCACGTCCCGAGAGCGACGAGTACCCAGACCGATCCAGCTAGCGATGTGCCCTCCTTGCCTGCTACCAGCAGGGTGTGGGCCGCAGGAATGACAACGTCAGTCTTCCTTCGCTCTCCACCGAGAGTAGTCGCAATACGCCGCGTCGACCTGGAAATCCCTCATCCGAGGGACGCCTGCGTAACGAACCCCGCTCTTGCAAGACTGTTCAACGTGACCAAGATCCAGAAAACCGAAGAGCAGTGGCGGGCCGAGCTGACGCCCGAGCAGTACCGCGTTCTGCGCGAGAAGGGCACGGAGCGCCCGTTCACCGGCGAGTACGACCACACCTTCGAGCCGGGCACCTACAAGTGCGCCGGCTGCGGAGCGGAGCTCTTCGCCTCGGAGGCCAAGTACGACTCCGGCTGCGGCTGGCCCGCGTTCTCCGCGCCGGCCGACGGCGAGGCGGTCGAGGAGGAGTCCGACAGGAGCCTCGGCATGACTCGCACCGAGGTGATGTGCGCCAACTGCGGCGGCCACCTCGGCCACGTCTTCCCGGACGGGCCGCACCCGACCGGGCTGCGTTACTGCATCAACTCGGCAGCACTCAAGCTGGAGGAGGAGTAGTGGAGAAGAAGGCAACGTTCGGCGCCGGCTGCTTCTGGGGCGTCGAGGCCGCGTTCCGCCAGGTCGACGGCGTCACCAAGACGGAGGTCGGCTACGAGGGCGGCACGCTCGAGAACCCGACCTACGAGGACGTCTGCTCGCACACGACGGGCCACGCCGAGGTCGTCCAGGTGACCTACGACCCCGAGCGGGTCTCGTACGAGCAGCTGCTCGAGACCTTCTGGGGCAAGCACGACCCGACACAGCTCAACCGGCAGGGCTGGGACGTCGGCGACCAGTACCGCTCCGTCGTCTTCTTCGACGACGAGGAGCAGCGCGCGGCCGCCGAGCGCTCGAAGGCCGAGCTCGACGCCTCCGGCCGCTTCCGCAAGCCGGTCGTGACGGTGATCGAGCCCGCGCAGACGTTCTACGTCGCCGAGGACTACCACCAGCAGTACCTCGAGAAGCGCGGCCGCTCGAGCTGCACGACGGCGCTCGCCGAGAGCGCCTAGGTGCTCGCGCACGCGGCGGCGTTCCTCGCCGTCTCGGCGCTCGTGATCGTCACGCCCGGGCAGGACACGGCGCTGACGATCCGCAACACGCTCGCCCGGGGGCGGCGCGGCGGGGTTCACACCGCCGCCGGCGTCGCCCTCGGGCAGCTCGTCTGGGCGCTGGCTGCCAGCGTCGGACTCGTGGCGCTGCTGCGCGCCTGGGAGCCCGCGTTCCTGGCGTTACGGATCGCCGGCGCTGCTTACCTGCTCTACCTGGGCCTGACCGCGCTGCGGTCGGCGTTCCTCGGGCGCGCACGAGCGGATGGCGATCGGCGCCGCGGTTGCGGACGCCGCCGCTCGCGCAGGGGCTGCTCAGCAATCTCGGCAACCCGAAGATGGCCGTCTTCTTCACGAGCCTGCTGCCGCAGTTCGCGCCGCACGGCTCGTTCGCCGGCGCTGTTCGCGCTCGGGAGCGGTCTTCTGCACGCTGACGCTGGTCTGGCTGAGCGGCTACGCGCTGGCCGTCTCGCGCGCGAGCGAGCTGCTGAGGCGCTCGCGCGTCTTGGCGGGTGCTCGAGGCGCTGACGGGCGCCGTGCTCGTCGCGCTCGGCCTGCGCGTCGCGGCTCGAGACGCCTAGCTCTCGAGGAAGACGGCCAGCGTGGCCGTGAAGCCGTGCAGGAACGGCTTGCCGCCGACCGGGCCGATCTCGCCCGCGCAGAAGAAGCCGGCCAGCGAGTCGTCGCCGAGCAGCTCGGCGGCGGCGCGTGCGTCGTGGTCGGGCGCGGAGAAGAGGTTCGTGCCGCGGCCGTTGCAGGTGAAGAGCAGCGCGCCCGCGGCCCGCTCGCCGTTCAGGGCGGCCGCGAGGTTCTCGCGCAGGTCGGCGTCCGCCGAGTCCGCGTCGCGGACGTGGAAGCGCAGCGTCTGGCCGACCCGCACCGCCTCGCCGACGCGCGAGCGCGCCCGTCTCCTCGTCGACGCCGGTGAGCCCGCGCATCAGGTAGTCGCCGCGCCGGTAGTCGGCGCGGTTCTCGTCGATCACGAGGCCCGGCGAGCACTCCGCCGCGCGCTGCGCTGCGCTCCTGGTCCGGCGTCAGCGTGCCGAGGTCGCCCTTCAGCCGCTCGAGCGCCGGCTCGCCCGCGAGCTCGAAGACGACGTTCTCCTCGGCGTGCGTGATCACGGAGTCGCGGCCGATCGGCTCGCAGCCCTGCGAGACGACCGTGCGCACCGGCACGCCGCGCAGCACGGCGCCGACGGCGCCCTCGTAGAGCACCTCGCCGTCGCAGAAGAGCGCCTGCGTGTCGGGCTCGCCGCTGCCGGCCGCGAGGCCGCCGACGAGCGGCACGGCGTCCTCCTCCTCGTTCAGCTTCGAGAGGAAGCCGGCGGCCGGGTAGGTGAACGGGTCGACGAGCAGCGCGACCAGGTCGGCGTCGTCGAGGTTCGGGATGCCCGGTGACCGCGACGCCCTCGTCGGTGTCGAGCGCGACGCTCTGGAAGGTCTCGATCTCGGCCTCCGGCAGCGATGCCGCCCAGACCGCCGCGGCCGGGCCGTCCTCGAGCTCGCGGTCGCGCGCGACCACGCCCTGCGGCCACGCAGCCGAGCACGTGCGCCGGCGCCAGTTCCTCCTCGACGGCCTCGAGCGCCTCCTCGGCGCCGGCGAAGTGCTCGGCCGAGAGGAACAGGAAGGCCAGGTCGACGGGAGCGCCGCCGAGCGTCGCGGCGGCCTCGCGCGCAGCCTCGCCGGCAGCTTCGGCCGCCTCGGGTGAGACGGACAACCCCGCCCCGACCCGGCGCGTGAGCGTCTCGGGTCTCATGGGGCGGAGTGTACGCCTCGCGGTGTTGGCTCTAGGACTTCCGAGCCTGAGGCATCGCTTGCGATGCCGACATCAGGATGTGCGGGCCGGGCCCGCACATCCGTCTGAAATGACCGGTCGATGCGCGCTGCTCTAGGACTTCCGCGCAGAAGCCTTGCCGCCCTTGCGGCCGGCGGCCTTCTTCTGGGCTGTGGTCCCGCCCTGGCTCGAGTTGCCGCCGGAGCCGGACTTCTTGCCGCCGCGGCTGGAGGAGCCCGAGGAGTTGGCGATCTTGGCCGCCCGCTCCTTGGACATGCCCTTGTCCTTCAGGGCCTCGTACTGCTTCTCGTTCTTGACGTTTGCGCTCTTGTTCGGCATCTGCGCCTCCTCAGGGCTGGGAGATGTCCTCGACGAGCTGGCCGGTCTGCTTCTCCTTGGCCTCGCGGGCGACGTCGGCCTGGGCGAGGACGCCGACGAGCCGGCCGTCCTCCTCGACGACGGGCAGGCGCCGGATCTGATTGCTCGCCATCAGGCGGAGCGCCTCGTCGAGGTCCTGCTGCGGGTCGATCGTGACGACGTCGGTCGACGCGACCTCGCGCACCGCCACCGACTGCGGGTCCCTGCCCTCGGCGACCACACGCGTGACGATGTCGCGGTCGGTCAGCGTGCCGACCAGCCGGTCGCCCTCGACGACCGGCGCGAGGCCGACGTCTTCATCCTTCATCATCTTCGCCGCGTACGCGACGGGCTTGTCGGCCTCGATCGCGCACGGGTTCGAGCTCATCAGCTCGCTGATCTTCTTCGCCATGCTCGTGTCCTCCCTTTATCTCTTGCGAGTAGTACTCGGCTTCCCCGCCGCAGCCTGTGCGAAACGGCCAGAATGCGGGCGTGCGGACGGCGACGATCGAGCGGCGGATCACCGAGCTGGCGCTCTCGTTCCCGGAGGCGTACGAGGACCGGCCCTGGGGCGACTTCCCGGTCTTCAAGGTCGGCCAGAACAAGGTCTTCGGCTGGGCGGTCACGCGCGAGGGAGCCGGTCGACGTGACGGTCAAGCTGACCCAGGAGGAGCGCGAGATCGCGCATCTGCTCCCGTACGTGCGCATCGCGAGCCACGTCGGCCGCTACGGCTGGATCACCGCGAACGTCACCGACGAGGAGTCGCTCGAGGCCGCGCTCGAATGGCTCCGCGAGAGCTACTGGCTCAAGTGCCCGGCCGAGCTGAAGGCCGCTGTCGAGGGCGACGACTAGCTCGTCGGCGCCCGGGGTCGTCCTCGGCGTCGAGTCGCCCTCTTCGGGGTCGGGAGCGGGCGACTCGTCGAGCTCGTCGTTGCGGTCGTCCTCGCGGGGGTGCGAAGTATCCTGCTCTGACATGAAGGTCGTCCTTCCCGACACCTCCGAACTCGAACTTCCGGACGGCGCGACCGGCCTCGACGCGGCCCGCGCGATCGGCCCGAAGCTGGCCGAGCAAGCCGTTCTGGTGCGCTCGAACGGCAGCGTCCAGGACCTGCGCGCGCCGCTCGAGGACGGGCAGCAGATCCAGATCCTGACGACGCGCGACACGGACGATCCGGACGCGCTCTACGTGCTGCGGCACTCGACCGCGCACCTGCTCGCCGAGGCCGTGCGCCGGCTCTACCCGGGCACGAAGATCGCGATCGGGCCGCCGATCGAGAACGGCTTCTACTACGACTTCGAGTTCCCGGAGCCGATCGGCGAGGAGGCGCTCGAGCGGATCGAGGAGGAGATGCGCAAGGAGCTCGCCGAGGGCCGCTCGTGGAACCGCGAGGAGGTCGCCGCCGAGGAGGCCAAGCGCTACTTCGCCGAGCAGGGCGAGGACTACAAGGTCGAGCTCGTCGACACGGCGGACGGCCCGATCACGATGTACACGCAGGGCGAGTTCACCGACCTCTGCCGCGGGCCGCACCTGCAGGACTCGAAGCCGATCAAGGCGGTCAAGCTGACCGGCCTCGCCGGCGCGTACTGGCGCGGCGACGAGCACAACAAGCAGCTGACGCGGATCTACGGCACGGCCTTCTACGACCAGGCCGACCTCGACGCGTACCTCGAGAACCTCGAGCAGGCCCGCGCGCGCGACCACCGCCGGCTCGGGACGCAGCTCGACCTCTTCCACCTCTCCGACCACGCGCCCGGGATGCCGTTCTGGCACCCGAAGGGGATGGTGATCTGGAACGCGCTCGAGGACCTGCGCCGCCGCGAGAACGCGAAGCGCGGCTACGTCGAGGTGAAGACGCCGCTGATGTACGACGTCGAGACCTGGAAGACCTCGGGGCACTGGGAGAAGTTCAAGGACGACATGTTCCTGGTCCCGTACGGCGAGGAGCGGACGCTCGGCCTCAAGCCGATGAACTGCCCGGGCCACATGCTGCTGTTCGGCTCCGGCGCTGCGCAGCTACCGCGACCTGCCGCTGCGCTACGCCGAGTCGTCGACGCTGCACCGCAACGAGCGCGCGGGAACGCTGCACGGCCTGCTGCGCGTCCAGCACGTGACCCAGGACGACGCGCACCTCTTCGTGACGCCCGAGCAGATCGAGGACGAGATCTTCGCCGCGCTCGACTTCGCGGCGTACCTCTACGACCTCTTCGGCGCTCGAGGCGCGCTTCGAGCTCTCGACGCGGCCCGAGAACAAGCTCGGCACCGACGAGGAGTGGGACTTCACGGAGGCCGCGCTCCGGCGGCGCTCGAGCGCCGCGCGATCCCGTACACGGTCAACGCGGGCGACGGCGCCTTCTACGGCCCGAAGATCGACCTGCACATGACCGACGTGCTCGGCCGCTCCTGGCAGATGGGGACGATCCAGCTCGACTCGCAGATGCCGGCCCGCTTCGGCCTCACCTACATGGGCGCCGACAACGAGGAGCACACGCCGTACGTGATCCACCGCGCGCTGTTCGGCTCGCTCGAGCGCTTCATCGGGATCCTGATCGAGCACTACGGCGGCGCTTTCCCGTTCTGGCTCGCGCCGGTCCAGATCCGGATCCTCCCGGTCGGCGAGGCGCACCGCGCGGCCGCGCACGAGCTCGCCGCGCAAGCTGGGCGAGTTCCGCGTCGAGGTCGACGAGCGCGACGAGACCGTCGGCAAGCGGATCCGCGACGCCGAGGTCGAGAAGATCCCGGTCACGATCGTCTTCGGCGACAAGGAGTCGGACGAGTCGCTCGCGGTCCGCGAGCGCGGCGGCGAGCAGTCGACCAAGAGTCGCTGGACGAACTGCGCTCACACCTTGCTACGCTGTGACCCTGGCAAGCAGGGTCCGAGCCCTCACCTCCCGAGCCGAGCGCTTCCGGAGGTTCAACCGAGTCGCAGGACGAGGATTTCGGGCCGCTGCTTGCAGCGGTTTTTGTCGTAGAGAAGGAGGAAACGAGAGCTTGGTGACACGCCTTTGAGACCACGCCGAAACGTGGAGCCCGATCGCGCCCCGGTACCGCAGGCGCGCATCAACGAGATGATCCGCGCGCCGAAGGTGCGCCTGGTGGACGACGACGGCTCACAGATCGGTGTCAAGGACACGAACGAAGCGCGCGAGTACGCGTGGGGCAAGAACCTCGACCTCGTCGAGGTCGCCGCGCAGGCCGATCCGCCCGTCGCGAAGGTGATGGACTACGGCAAGTACCGCTACGAGCAGGAGCAGAAGGCCAAGCTCGCCCGCAAGCACCAGGTGTCGGTCAACGTCAAGGAGATCAAGCTCAGGCCCAAGATCGGGATCCACGACTACAACACCAAGAAGGGGCACGTCGAGCGCTTCCTCAACCAGCGCGCGAAGGTCAAGGTGACGATCATGTTCCGCGGCCGGGAGCAGAGCCATCCGGAGCGCGGGCGCGACCTGCTGATGCGGCTGGCCGAGGACGTGAAGGAGATCGGGCAGATAGAGTCCCCGCCTCTCCAGGACGGCCGCAACATGGTGATGTTGCTGGGCCCGACGAAGAACGCCGGAGTGACACGAGAAGATGCCAAAGCAGAAGACACACAGCGCAACGAAGAAGCGGTTCAAGGTGACGGGAACGGGCAAGCTCCTCCGCCGGAAGGCGCCGAAGGCGCACCTGCTCGAGAAGAAATCGCCTAAGCGCAAGCGCGGCTTCCGTCGCGACCAGCGCGGTCGCGGACTCGGACACGCGCGAGATCAAGAAGCTGCTGGGGAGGTAGGCCGTGCCGCGAGTCAAGCGATCCGTCCACGGCGCGCAAGAAGCGCCGCAAGGTGCTCGAGCAGGCGCGCGGCTACTGGGGTCTCAAGCACTCCAGCTACCGGCGCGCCAAGGAGCAGGTCGACCACTCGCTGGTCTACGCCTACCGCGACCGCAAGAACAAGAAGCGCACCTTCCGGCGGCTCTGGATCATGCGCATCAACGCGGCCGCGCGGCGCGAGGGGCTCTCGTACAACCAGTTCGTCTCCGGGCCTGCGCAAGGCCGAGATCCCGCTCGACCGCAAGGTGCTCGCCGACCTCGCCGTGAGCGACCCGGACGCCTTCGGCAAGATCGCGGCGCAGGCCAAGGCCGCGCTCGAGGCCTGAGCTCCTCAGGCGAACGCGCCGGGATCTTCCGCCGGCAGGCCGAGCAGTTCGAGGCGCAGGGCTCGCCCGTGTACGCGCGTCTCGCGCGGCGCTGCGCGACCGAGCCGCTCGTGGACGAGCTCGTCGACGAGCTGAGCTGGGACGTGCCGCTGCGGCTGTTCGGCGGCGTCCACTACCTCGAGCTCGCCGGGATCGAGCCGTACGCGCTCTCCGGCGAGTGGGACGACTTCCGCTCGGCGCTCGAGGCACGGGGCGACTTCCTCGCCCGCTTCGTCGCGCGAGCAGGCCGTGCAGACGAACGAGGTGCAGCGCTGCTTCGCGCTTCTGCCGGCCTTCCTCACGCTCGCTCGCGAGACCGGGGCGGACGCGCTCGATCTCGTCGAGCTCGGCCCCTCGGCCGGCCTGAACCTGCTCTGGGACCGCTACGCCTACGCCTACCGGGCCGGGCAGTGGGGGGCGTCCGAGCTGTTGCTGCGCGGAGTCGAGTACGCGCCGGTGCCGCGTGAGGTGCTGGCCCGGCGCCCGGCGGTGCGGCAGCGGCTCGGGATCGACCTCAACCCGGTCGACGTGACGAGCGAGCACGGCGCGCGGCTGCTGCACGCGTTCATCTGGCCCGGCCGCGTCGAGCGGGCGCAGCGGCTGCGCCGGGCGATCGCGATCCTGCGGCGCGAGCCGCCGACGCTCGTGCGCGGCGACTACGTCGAGCTGCTGCCGACCGTGCTCGCCGAGCGTGACGACGAGGCGCTGACGGTCGTCTTCCAGACCGCTTCGACCGGCTACATCGGCCGCGAGCGCCGCGCCGAGCTGCGTGAGCTGCTCGAGGAGGCCGGGCGGGAGGGCCGTCTGGGCTGGATCTCGACCCGGGCCGTCGAGGAGCTCGAGGAGGACCGGCACGACAGCTACGAGCTCGAGGTCGGCCTCTGGCCGGGCGGCGAGCGGCGCTTCCTGCTGCGCTGCGACTTCCACGGCAACTGGATCCGCTGGCGCGGATGATCACCTCCCGCGACAACCCGAAGCTGAAGCTCGTGCGCAAGCTGGCGACGCGGCGACAGCGTGACAAGCTCGGCCTGTTCGTGGCCGAGGGCGAGGACCTGGTCGCGGCCGCGCTCGAGGGCGGCTGGGAGCTCGACTTCGCGCTCGTCGATGCGGCCCGGCCGCCCGAGCTACCGGTGCGCGCGGAGCACGTCGCCTCGCAGCTGCTCGCGGAGGTCTCGACGCTCGGACACGCGCCGCGGGTGATCGGGGTCTTCCGCTCAGGTCGGCCGGAGAAGCAGCTCCCGGCGCTCGGCCTCGAGCTCTGGCGCGTCGGCGACCCCGGCAACGTCGGCACGCTCGCCCGCGCCTGCGACGCCTTCGGCGCGTACCTGGCGCTCTCGCCGGGGTGTGCCGACCCGTTCGGGCCGAAGGCGCTGCGC
Organism: uncultured Actinomycetes bacterium; assembly: GCA_963763475.1. Classification (GTDB taxonomy): domain Bacteria; phylum Actinomycetota; class Thermoleophilia; order Gaiellales; family Gaiellaceae; genus AC-32. The sequence goes on from CAVXOR010000003.1 coordinate 389,346, forward strand.
GCGTCGACCGGCTCGATCTTCCGCGTGCCGCTCGCGGACTTCGCGCCGCAGGGAGCGGTGGCGCTCGTGGCCCACGGCGCGCCGCCGCTGAAGGAGCTCGACCCCGGCCTGTCGCGCTTCGTGCTCGGCTCGGAGCGCGAGGGGCTTCCGGACGACGTGGTCGCGGCGTGCGCGGCCAGCGCGACGATCCCGCTCGTCGGCCCGGCCGAGTCGCTCAACGTCGCGATGGCCGGGACGATCGCGCTCTACGATTGGCGACGCACGCATGGAGCTCGCTGACTGGATCGAGGGCTATCGCCGCGCGTGGGAGCAGGACGACGCAGACCTGCTCCTGACGCTCTTCACCGAGGACGCGTCGTACCGTTCCTCGCCGTTCCGCGAGCCGAACCTCGGGCATGACGGCATCCGCGCCTACTGGACGCGGGCGGCCGGCACGCAGACAGGCGTGAAGGTGCGGATGGGCGACCCGGTCGTCGAAGGCAACATCGTGGCGGTCGAGTGGTGGACGACGATGGACGACGCGGACGAGGGGACGGTCACGTTGCCGGGCTGCCTGCTGCTGCAGTTCGCGCCCGACGGCCGCTGCTTCGACCTGCGCGAGTACTGGAATGTCGAGGCCGGCACCGTCGAGCCGCACGAGGGCTGGGGCAGCTGGCGGCGTGGATAGGATGGGCTCGATGGCGAAGATCACCGGTGTCTGGACGTCGCCCGGCCGCAACACCGGCCAGGCGGTGGCGCATGAGAGTCGCCGCGCGATCCCGGGCGAGGGGCTCGAGGGCTGCGCCCACGCCAATCCGCCCAAACGCGAGGTGCTGTTCGTCTCCAAGGAGCACCTCGAGTCGGTCGGTGTCGAGCCGGGCGTGATCCGCGAGAACCTGACGGTCGAGGGCACCGACGTCGAGCAGTGGCCCATCGGCCAGCGCGTCCGCGTCGGCGACGAGGCGATCTTCGAGGTCACGATGGTCTGCGACCCGTGCCAGCGCATGGAAGCGATCCGCGAGGGTCTCCGCGCGGAACTCGAGGGCAAGCGCGGGATGCTCGCGCGCGTGGTCGAGCCGGGCGAGGTCGCCGTCGGCGACTCGGTCGAGCTGGTCTAGCCGGGCTCCTGGCGACCCAGACCGTGTCCTCGCCTCCGGTGTACGGGCGGCGGTCGAACCAGCCGTAGCACCCGACGACCTGGAATCCGGCCCGCTCGAGCAGCGCCCGCCACTCGTCGTTCGAGAGCCAGGCGAGCACGAAGCTCGTCTCTCCGGGCCTGCCGCGCACCGACAGGGTCAGCGTCCGCGCCCGCGAGTCCCAGTCGGCTCGCTCGAAGATTCCCGGCTCGCGTTCGAGCCAGCGGCCGTGTGTGTCGGCGATGTCCCCGGCACTCGGGGCGAAGACGTCGAACACCAACCGCCCGCCGGGCAGCAGCAACTCGCGCGCCGCGCCGAGCGCGCGCACGCGGGACTCGTCGTCGAGCAGGTGCAGGAAGGAGCGAAAGGGACAGGTGACGAGGGCGACCCGTTCCTCGACCGGCGGCGCCTCGAGCTCGCCCAGTCGCAGGTCGAGCAACTCCGCGACCCCGGCCAGCTCCGCGCGGCGGTGACAGACCTCCAGCATCCCCGGCGACGAGTCGATCCCGATCACCCGCACGCCCGCCGCAGCGGTCGGCACCGCGATCCGGCCGGTGCCGACGGCCAGCTCCACCACCGGCGACCCCGCGCGCTCCGCCTCCTCGACGTAGAAGCCGACGTCCTCGGTGACGCTCACGCTCCACGGGTCGTAGAGCTCGGCGATCGAGTCGTAGAGGCTCACGCCGGGCGGCGGGCGATCCAGACGAACTCGCGGCTCTCGTCGTCGAACGGGCGCCGGTCGAACCAGCCGTAGAGCGCCTCGGCCTCGAGGCCGGCGACGTCGAGCAGGCCTTCCCACTCAGCGCGCGTCGACCAGTGGAGCGGGACCGTCGAGCCGTCTTCGAGCGTCAGGTCGATCCGTGCGTCCGTCGGCGAGTAGTCGACGCGGTGTCGCACCGGCGCGTCCTCCTGCCAGTGACCGTGAAGCCGGGCGGCGATCTGCGGGTCGAAGACGAACGCGTTCCACGCGAAGCGCCCGCCCGGCTGCAAGGCAGCCGCGATCCGCTCGAACGTGCGCCTGCGGTCGGCCCAGCTCGCCAGGTGCATCAGTCCGCGGAAGGGGCAGTAGATCAGCGCGGCCGGCTCGTCCAGCGCGAGCTCGCGCATGTCTCCCTCGTGCAGCTCGAGCTCGACGCCCGCCTCGGCGGCGTTGGCGCGTGCCTGCGCGAGCATCGCCGGCGAGATGTCGATTCCCAGCACCGGCCGGCCGGTGGCCTGCGCGACCGGAATCGCCACGCGTCCGTTGCCGACCGCCAGCTCCACGACCGGGCCGTCCGCCTCGCGCGCGAGCTCGACGTAGAACGGAATGTCCTCCGTCATCTCTGCCGCCCACTTCTCGTAGTCGACGGCGAAGGCGTCCCAGGCGCTCACTAAGGCCGATGGTACAGTCGCCCGATGGACGCGCAGGCCCTGGAAACCGAGGCGCAGAGCGCGATCTCGGGCGCGGCGACTCCCGCCGAGCTCGAGGAGGCACGCGTCCGTTACCTCGGCCGCAAGAGCGAGCTGGCGCAGGCGTTGCGCGCCGTGCGCGACCGGGAGACCGGGATCACGCTCAACTCGTTGCGCGACCGGCTCGAGGCCTCGCTCGCTGCCCGGCGCGAGGAGCTGGAGCGCGCCGAGCTCGACCGCGCGCTGACCGAGGAGGTCGTCGACGTCACGCTGCCGGGCGACGAGCTGCCGCTCGGGCACCTGCATCCGATCACGCAGGCGCGGCGCCAGATCGAGGACGCCTTCCTCGGCCTCGGCTACGAGATCCGCGACGACCGCGAGGTCGAGACGGTCGAGTACAACTTCGACAAGCTCGCCTTCGACCCGTGGCACCCGGCGCGCTCGCACCGCGCGACGTTCTTTTTCGACGACGAGCGGCTGCTGCGGACGGAGACCTCGCCGTCCCAGATCTTCGCGCTGCAGGAGCGCGAGCCGCCGATCTACATGGTCTCGATCGGGCGCACCTACCGGCGCGACGACATCGACGCGACGCACTACCCGATCTTCCACCAGTTCGAGGGCCTCGCCGTCGACCGCGGCATCACGCTCGCCGACCTGAAGGGGACGCTGCTGCACGTGATGCGCGCGATCTTCGGGCCCGACCGGCGCGTCCGCTTCCGCACGCACTACTTCCCGTTCACCGAGCCCTCGATGGAGCCCGACGTCTCGTGCGGGATCTGCGGCGGCGAGGGTTGCCGCACCTGCCGCTACTCCGGTTGGCTCGAGATGGGCGGCTCCGGGATGGTCGACCCGCGCGTGTTCGAGAACGTCGGCGTCGACCCCGAGGAGTGGAGCGGCTTCGCCTTCGGCTGCGGGATCGAGCGCGTCGCGCAGCTGAAGTACGACTTCCCGGACATCCGGGCGCTGTGGGAGGGGGACCTCAGGGTCCTGAATCAGTTTTGAGGGTGCCGTTGTCGTGGCTCCGGGAGTACGTCCCGCTGGAGATGCCGCTGCCCGAGCTGGCCGACCGGCTCTCGGTCTCGACCGCGGAGGTGGAGGGGATCGAGCGGCGCGGCGTGCCGGACGACGACGGCAACCTCGGGCTGTTCCGGGTCGGGCGCGTGCTCGAGGCGGCCAAGCACCCGAACGCCGACCGGCTCCAGCTCTGCCGCGTCGACGTCGGCGAGGGCGATGCGCGCCAGATCGTCTGCGGGGCCTGGAACTTCGGCGCCGGCGCGACGGTGGCGGTCGCGCTGCCCGGCGCGAAGCTCCCGGGCGGGCTGCAGCTCGAGCAGCGCAAGGTGCGCGGCGAGCTCTCCGACGGGATGATCCTGGCTGAGGACGAGGTCGAGCTCGGCTCCGACCACTCCGGGATCATGCTGCTGCCGGAGGCGGAGCCCGGGACGCCGCTCGTCGACTTGCTGCCGCTCGTGGAGGAAGTGCTGCTCGTCGAGTCGACCGGCAACCGTCCCGACCTGCTCTCGATCTACGGCCTCGCGCGCGAGATCGCGGCCCTCTACGAGCTCGAGCTCGCGCCGCCCACGGTGTCAGACACCGGGACGCGGCCGAAAGAGACGGTGGAGGTGACCGTCGAGGACTTCGACGGCTGCCCGCGCTACATCGGGCGCGTCTTCCGCGACGTGGCGCTCGGGCCCTCGCCGGTCTGGCTGCGGGCGCGGCTGAGCAACGCCGGCGTGCGGCCGATCTCGAACGTCGTCGACGTGACCAACTACGTGATGCTCGCGCTCGGGAACCCGCTGCATGCGTTCGACCTGGCGAAGCTGCAGGGCGGCCGGATCGTCGTCCGGCGCGCGAAGCCGGGCGAGACGATCCGCACGCTCGACGGCGTCGAGCGGAAGCTCGAACCGGACGACCTGATGATCGCCGACTCCGAGCGCTCCGTCGCGCTCGCCGGGATCATGGGCGGCGAGGAGACCGAGATCTCCGACGACACGACCGAAGTGCTGCTCGAGGCCGCGAACTTCGAGCCGACGGGGATCTTCCGCACCTCCGAGCGGCTGCGCCTGCGCACCGAGGGCTCGAACCGCTGGGAGAAGGGCGTCGACCCCTACCTGGCCGAGCCCGCCGCCGACCTGGCGACTCAGCTGCTGGCCGAGACCGCGGGCGCGACCTGGGCTGCAGACGCCGACGTCCACGAAGGCCTGCCCGAGCGTCCGGTGATCCGCTTCCGGCCCGAGCGGGCCGACGAGCTGATCGGGCTGGAGACGCCGCCCGCCGACCAGCTCGACTGGCTCGAGCGTCTCGGCTTCGAGATCCGCGGCGGCGAGGTCGTCGCGCCGACCTGGCGCGCGCGCGACGTGACGCGCGAGGTCGACGTGGTCGAGGAGGTCGCGCGCCTCAGGCTCGACGACGTGCCGTTCACGCTTCCCGCCCGGCGCGAGATGTTCGGCGCGCTCACTCCGGCGCAGCGGCTGCGTCGCCGGGTCGAGGACCTGCTCACCGGCCTCGGCCTGACCGAGACCTACACGCCGTCGCTGCGGCCCGACGACGCCGATCCTCACGCCCTGCGCCTGCCGGAGCCGATCTCCGCCGAGCTCGCCGTCCTGCGCACGAGCCTGCTGCCGAGCCTCGTCGAGGCCGCCCGGCGCAACGTCGAGCTTGGCGCCGAGCGCGTCGCCCTGTTCGAGATCGCGCGCGTCTACCTGCCGGCCGAGGCGCTCCCGCACGAGGAGACGCACGTCGCCGCGATCGTCGACGGCGGCTGGACGCGGGCGAAGGGGATCGTCGACACGCTGTACGCCGCGCTGAAGGCCGAGCCGAGCTTCGAGCGCGCCGAGCACGAGCTGCTGCACCCGGGCAAGTCGGCCCAGACCGCTGCGGGCGTCGTCGGCGAGCTTCACCCGGCCGTGCTCGACGGCGTCTGGGGCGTGTTCGAGCTCGACCTGGCGAAGCTGCTCGAGGTCGCGCGCGAGGAGGTGCGCTACACGGACGTCGTCTCGTTCCCGCCGGTGCACCAGGACCTCGCCTTCGTGGTGCCCGAGGAGGTGAGCTCCGCCGAGCTGGTCGCCACCGCGCGCGAGGCCGCCGGCGAGGAGCTGCGGGAGCTCAGGCCCTTCGACGTCTACCGCGGCGAGCAGGTGGGCGAGGGCCAAAAGTCGATCGCCTTCGCCGCCACCTTCCAGTCGGCCGAGCGCACGCTGACCGACGAGGACGCGGCGAAGCTGCGCGAGCGGATCGTGAGCGCCCTGCGCGACCGTTTCGGCGCCGAGCTACGGGCCTAGGTTGGGCTTGACCCGAGGTCGGGCTTGACCCGCTCGGCCAGCGCGACGAGCACCTTGCGCTGAATCTCGGGCTGCTCGTCGAGCAGCCTCTTGAAGGCGCGGTCCGTGATCACGAGCGCGCGCACGGGCGTGGTCGCGGTGACCGTGGCAGTCCGAGGCGTGTCTTCGACGAGCGCGATCTCCCCGAAGAAGTCACCGGCACGCAGCGTGTTGATCGACTGCCCGTTCTGGGTCACGTCGGCCTCGCCCTCGAGCAGCACGAAGAACTCGCGGCCGGTCTGACCCAGCCGAGTCAGCTCCTTGCCCTCGGGGAGGTCGATCTCGTCGGCGAGCTGCGCGATCTCCTCGAGCTCGCTGCGCGAGCAGTCCGCGAACAACGGTGCCCGTTTGATCAGCTCGACCTTCTCGTTACGACGCAGCACGAGAAGGAGTGTAAGCGTCTCGTAAAGCCGTGGAAACCGAACCGGGGTTTCCAGCCGTATGGGCTAGCGTATCCATGGTTACCATCGAGGAGGGTCGCTTCGTGCCATCGTTTCGCCCACTACTGCTGCTTCCGCTCGTGCTCGCCGCCGTGCTGGTGCCCGGTGCCGCCCACTCCGCGGCGACGTCGAACGAGCTGACCGCCACCGTCGGCCCGGGCTTCTCGATCCGGCTCACCGACGCAAACAACCGGGTCGTCAGCCAGCTCGATGCGGGGGACTACACGATCACGGTCAAGAATCTTTCGCCGTCCCTGGAGCACAACTTCCACCTGATCGGGCCCGGCGGGGTCGACATGGCCTCGCCGTTCAGCAACACCACGGTGACCTGGAACGTGACGCTCGTGAACGGCACCTACAACTTCAAGTGCGACGCTCACCCGACGACGATGCAGGGCTCCTTCCACGTCGGCCCGCTGCCGCCCGCACCGGTCAAGCTCACCGGCAAGGTCGGGCCGAGGAAGACGATCTCCCTGAAGAAGGGCGCGTCCGCGGTGAAGGCGCTGATCGCGGGCAGGTACAAGATCGCGGTCTCCGATCTCACCAAGGCCGACAACTTCCATCTGATCGGCCCCGGCGTGAACAAGAAGACTGGCGTCAAGTTCAAGGGCACCACCTCCTGGACGCTGCGGCTCAAGCCGGGCAAGTACACGTTCCGCTCGGACGCGACCAAGAAGCTGAAGCGGACGTTCTCGGTCGGCTAGTTAGCTAACGCGAACCGCGGCGGGCGGGTCTGACGAGCCCCGCGTTGTACCCGCCGGCCCCGTCCCCGGGTCTCAGTCGCGGTCGACAAGGGAGAACGGGCCGAAGCGTGCCTCTCGTCCTGCCCTCCCGGCTGCGGCGCATCAGGAGCCGCATGGTTGCCCCGATCCCCCCGGACACGACGAAGCCGACCCCGAGCGCCGCGGCGGCGGCGAGCGGCAGCTTGGGCTTCAGCTTCGCGTTCACGTCCATTTCCCCGCGTAGGTCGTCGACCGCGTCGGCGAGACGCTCGCGCTCGGCCTCGATGTCGCGGCGAACCTGCTCCGGTGTGCGCCCGTTAGTGGCGGCCATTGCCCTTCAGCGCCTCGGTCGTCAGCTTGGCCTCGGTCATCGCCTGCTCCGGCACGGGCGGTGTGCCCTTCTTGATCGCTCGCAGGCCGAGCAGCCCGAGCACGCCGGCTATGAGCAGGATCCCGACGGTCACGATCAGCAGCGCGAGCCACCAGGAGAGCGCGGTCGCGATGCCCGCGGCGATCGTCGCCAGGCCGAAGCCCAGCGCGAACACGAGCAGCACGGCGGCGCCCAGCGCGAGGCCGATCCCGACGCCGAGCGACGAGACCTTGCGCTTGAGCTCGAGCGTTGCGAGCTCGAGCTCGAGCCGGACGAGCGAGCTCGCGTGCTCGGAGACGCTCTTGACGCGTCGCGCCCAGTCCGGGCTGCTCAGTCTCTGGGGTGTGCATGGCCCCTCCAGTCGACGACCTTGGCGAGCACGATTCCGGCGACGAGCGCCGCGCCAACGATCAGCAGCGGCGAGGGCCCCTTGCCACCGCTCTTGCGCTTCTTTTTCTTGGGCTTCGGCCGCGAGCTGAGCTGCGGGCCGCCTGGCGCGGGCGGCGGGTCAGCGCTCGGCTCCTGGTTGGTCGGCGCGTTGCCCTTGGCGCGAGCCTTCATCAGGCTCGGCTTCAGCTTGCGCAGGAAGGCCGCGTCGTTGCGCAGCTCCTCCGACAGCCACTCGCCGACGCCGTCGCCTCGCGCAGCGGCACGGTCGGCGAGGTGCTGCAGGCGCTCGGCGCCGCGCTCGACGAGGAGGTCGCCCTTGTTCACTTCTTCACCGGTGGCGCCTCGCCCGTGGCGACGCGCCAGAGCTGGGACGCGGCACGCCGCGCGGCCATCGTTGCGACCGCGGCGAGACCCGCGTAGAGACCGGTCCAGAGCAGCTTTCGCAGCATGCCCGGATCGTTGCCTGACGATGACTCGGCCAAACCTGGGAGCTACTGTAACCCCGTGGAACCGGAGACGCGCCCGCTTCCGAGGCGTTCGCTTGCGACGCCGGCCAAAGAGGCCGTGTCGGCTTTTGCCGACGCGGTCGTCTAATGCACTGTCTTGGATGAACCAGAACACTCCGATCCCGGCCTCTCTCTCGAAGTCGGAGCGGCAGCGCTTGATCGCCAGCGTCGTCTCCCGGAGACGGATCGGGAGCCAGTTCGAACTCGCCGAGGCGCTGGCGAAAGCGGGCTGTCCGGTGACCCAGGCCACGGTCTCGCGCGACATCCGCGAGCTGCGGCTGGAGAAGACGAGCGACGCGCTCGGCCGGCCGCGCTACATCGTTCCGGGCCGCGGCTCGCAACGCGACCCGCGGCAGTCGCTGAACGCCGTGCTGGAGCAGTTCGGCATGCGGGCGGACGCCGCGCAGAACATCGTCGTCGTCCAGTCGGAGCTCGGCTCGGCACCGGCGATCGCGCGGGCGCTCGACCGGCTCGAGCACCCGAAGATCGTCGGCACGCTCGCAGGCGACGACACGTGCCTGGTGATCACCGCCGGTCCCGCTGACGCGAAGCAGGTCGCGCGCGAGCTCGGCGCGGCGATCGGTTAGGGCGCCTCGACCTGTTCCGTCGGCGGCGGCTCCTGGTACTCGTCGAGCCGCTCGAAGCGTTCCTTGTCGACCGTCAGCGTGACCCGCTCCTCGACGATCTCACCTACGAGCTCGGCGGGGACGTAGCGCGGCTTGCTGAGCAGTCCCGTGCCGACGGTGAGCCCGTCGAAGATGTCGCGCGTCGAGTCGCCGACCGTCTCCTCGACCTTCCCGAGCTCCTCGCCGTCGCTGCCGACGACCTCCCAGCCCTGCTCGATCAGGTACCAGGAGACGGGGTCGGCCATCAGACGGCGCGGCCGCCGACGTACCAGACCGGGCCCTGCGTGTAGACCGGCTTCGTGTCGGAGAGCGCCCGCAAGACGCTGAACCGGCCGGTGATGCGCTCGTCGTCGAGCCGCTCGAGGCAGCGCTCCGTCATCCCGGCCGAGGCGCCGTAGCCGAAGCGCCGCGCGACGCGGAACCGGTACGCGAGCCGCCCCTTGACGCGCGCGGGATTGACCGGCGCGAGCAGCAGCGCGCCGCGCTCGAGGTAGTCGCTGGAGTCGAGCTCGAGCTCGGCGTAGAGGTCGCTCCAGTCCGCCGGCAGGGTTGCCTGCGCCTGTTGCCACTGCTCGCCGAGTGGATCCCTGCGTGAGCGCTCGTCGGCCGGAGTGGGGCCTTCCTCGACCCGGACGGGCGCGAGCGAGGCCCGAATCCGCTCCTTGTCCAGCCGCGCGAGCAGGCGCGTGACGAGGTCGGGCGAGGGCGCCGCTCCCCGGTGCCCGACGGTGAAGGTGACCACCTTCCCGTGACGGCCCGGAGCTGGCGGGCGCGAGCAACGCCGCAGCCCGCTCGCAGTCGCCGTCGTCTTCCACGGTCAACCGCAGCCGAGCCGCGTCCCAGCCCTCCGGGAGGTTGCTCTGGATCACCTTCCACTGGTCGACGAGTGCCATTCGGCTGAGCATAAACTCAGGCTCGTGGCCAAGGTCGAGACCAAACGCGGCCTGTCGGAGGAGCGGCTGCGCGAGTTCCTGCGCGAGATGCTCCTGATCAGGCGCTTCGAGGAGAAGGTCGAGGAGCGCTTCCGCGCCGGCGAGCTGCCCGGGTTCCTGCACGTCGCGATCGGCCAGGAGGCGGTCGCGGTCGGCGTCTGCCAGGCGATGGACGACGGCGACGTCTTCGCCTCGACGCATCGCGCGCACGGGCACACGCTCGCGCGCGGCACGCACCCGAACGCGGTCATGGCGGAGCTGTACGGGAAGCTCGAGGGCTGCTCGCACGGCTACGGCGGCTCGATGCACCTCTACGACGTCGAGCGCGGCAACCTGGGCGCGAACGCCGTCGTCGGCGGCGGGCTGCCCGCGATCACCGGCGCCGCGCTGGCCTTCAAGCTGCGCGGCGAGGCGCGCGTCGCGGTCGCGTTCTTCGGCGACGGGGCGACGAACATCGGCACCTTCCACGAGTCGCTGAACCTGGCGCAGCTCTGGCAGGTGCCGGCGGTCTTCGTGCTCGAGGACAACCGCTGGGCCGAGTCGACGCCGGAGTCGCAGCACTCGCCGATCCGCGACCTGAGCGAGCGCGCGAAGGCGTTCGGGATGAAGGCGATGAAGGTGGACGGCCAGGACGTCGAGGAGGTGCACAAGGTCGCCTCGCGGGCGCTCAAGCACGCGCGCGACGGCAAGGGCCCCGTCTTCCTGCACGTCTCGACCGAGCGCCTCGTCGGCCACTACATCGGCGACCCGCAGGTCTACCGCGACAAGGACGAGCTGCACGAGCTGCAGGAGACGCGCGACCCGATCACGCTGCTGCGCGAGAAGCTCGGCGTCTCGGACGAGGAGTTCGAGGCCGACGACCGCGAGGTGCACGAGATCGTCGACGGCTCGGTCGAGTTCGCCAAGGCCGGCACCGACCCCAAGCCCGAGGACGCGCTGAAGAACATCTATGCCTGAGCTCTCCTACCGCGAGGCGGTGCGCGACGCGCTCTCGCAGGCGATGCGGGAGGACGAGGACGTCTTCGTGATGGGCGAGGACATCGCCGAGATGGGCGGCTCGATGGGCGTCACCGCCGGGATGCTCGACGAGTTCGGCCCGGAGCGGATCCGCAACACGCCGATCTCCGAGATCGCGATCGTCGGCGCCGGGATCGGCGCGGCGATGCAGGGCATGCGGCCGGTCGTCGAGGTGATGTACGAGGACTTCCTGACGGTCTCGATGGAGCAGATCGTCAACCAGGCGGCCAAGCACCGCTACATGTCCGGCGGGCAGCTGAAGGTGCCGCTGACGATCCGCACGCAGGGCGGCGCCGGCTGGTCGCCGGGCGCGCAGCACGCCCAGCAGGTCGAGGCGTGGTTCGTGCACGTGCCCGGCCTGAAGGTCGTCTTCGCCTCGACGCCCACCGACGTGCGCGGGCTGCTCTGGTCGGCGATCTACGACGACAACCCGGTGATCTGTCTTCGAGCACCGCACGCTCTACGGGCTGAAGGAGGAGGTGCCCGACGAGCTCGAGCCGATCCCGATCGGGCAAGGCCGCGTCCACCGCGAGGGCTCCGACGTGACCGTCGTCGCCACCGGGCGGCTGGTGCACGAGGCGCTCGACGCGGCGAAGGAGGCGGAGTCCGAGGGCGTCTCGGTCGAGGTCTGGGACCCGCGCACGCTGCAGCCGCTCGACGTCGACGGGCTCGTCGCGTCGGTGAAGAAGACGAACCGCGTCGTCGTCGCGCACGAGGCGATCACGCGGATGGGCTTCGGCGCGGAGATCGCGGCCGTCGTCGGCGAGCAGGCCTTCGACTGGCTCGACGCCCCGGTCGAGCGCGTCGGCGCGAAGTTCGCGCCGCTGCCGTTCGCGCCGGTGATGGAGGAGTACGTCGTGCCGCACTCGGCCGACGTGCTCGAGGCGATCAAGCGGACGGTAGCGCGTGGCTAGCGAGGTCAAGCTCCCGCGCCTCGGCCAGGGCATGGAGGCCGGCACGATCGTCAAGTGGCTCAAGTCCGAGGGTGACAAGGTCGAGAAGGGCGATCCGCTCTACGAGCTCGACACCGACAAGGTGACCCAGGAGGTCGAGGCCGAGGCCTCCGGCGTGCTGCTGCGGATCGCGGTGGCCGAAGGCGAGGTGCCGGTGGGCGAGACGATCGCGTTCATCGGCGAGGAGGGCGAACAGGCGCCGGAAGCATCGGCGAGCGGCAACGGGGCCAGCGCGGCGCAGGAAGTGGACGAGGATCCACAGGAAGAAGGCTCGCCGGGCCCGGCCCGCGAGGAGGAGCGTGAGCGCGGCCGCTCCGAGAGCGGTGCGTCCGAGCAGACCATGCACGGAAGGCAGCGCGCCGGCGCAGCAGGACGGCGGCCGGGTCAAGGCCTCGCCGCTCGCCCGGCGGATCGCGCGCGAGCGCGGCATCGAGCTCTCGTCGCTGACCGGTACGGGCCCCGAGGGCCGGATCGTCGCCGAGGACGTCGAGCGCGCAGGCGTGAGCGCGGCCCCGGCCGCAGCGCCGACGGCAGCGCCCGGCGAGGTCGAGCGGCGCGAGCTGACGAGCATTCGCAAGACGATCGCCCGCCGCCTGACCGAGGCGTGGCAGATCCCGGTCTTCCAGCTCCAGGTCTCGGTCGACATGGCGCGCGCGAACGAGCTGGTCGGTCGCGCTGCGCGAGCAGGAGGAAGGGCCGAAGGCGACGGTCACCGACGTGCTGACGAAGGTCTGTGCCGCCGCGCTGCTGCGCCACCGCGAGGTGAACGCGCAGTACACGGACGACGCGATCGTGCTCTTCCCGACCGCGAACATCGGCATCGCCGTCGCCGCGCCGCAGGGCCTGGTCGTGCCGGTGATCCACGGCGCCGAGCGCCTGCGGCTGGCCGAGATCGCCGCTGCGCGCGCCGACATCGTCTCCCGCGCGCGCGAGGGCAAGCTCGAGCGTCGCGACCTCGAGGACGGCACCTTCACGATCTCGAACCTCGGCATGTACCGCGTCGAGCGCTTCACGGCCGTGCTGAACCCGCCGCAGGCCGCGATCGTCGCGGTCGGCGCGACCGAGGAGCGGGCGGTCGCGCTCGACGGCGAGGTCGTCGTGCGGCCGACGATGACCATCACCGGCACGTTCGACCACCGAGCGGTCGACGGCGCACCAGCGGCGGACTTCCTCCAGACGGTCAGGGAACTGCTGGAGGAGCCCGCGTTGATGCTGTGAGAATCTGGTACCGCGTCGCCGATCTCGACGCCGCGCGGGTGTTCTACCGCGACGTGCTCGGCTTCACCGAGATGTTCGTGGACGAGGACGAGCGCTGGGCGAGCTTCGACCGCGGCGCGACCGAGATCGCCGTCGGCGAGGGAGCCGAGGAGCCGGGGGAGGAGGGGCCGGTCGCGACGATCGACGTGGACGACGTCAAGGCCGAGCGCGAGCGGCTGGCCGAGGCCGGCGTCGACGTCGGCACGGTGCTCGAGCTGCACGGGGCGATGCGGCTGCGTCGACGTCTTCGACCCGGACGGGAACCGGATCCAGCTCGCCCAGGAGCTGCCGTGATCCGGCCGGCCGGCCCGCAGGACGTGCCCTTCATGCGCGACATGCTGCGGCACGCGTACTACTGGCGGGTCGACCGCGTGTCCGAGTCGGGGGAGCCACCAGTGCGCCGGTACGTCGAGCGCTGGGGCCGGCCGGGCGACACCGCTCTGATCGCGATCCAGGACTTCCAGAAGGTCGGGGCCGCCTGGTACCGGCTCTTCACCGAGGACAATCCGGGCTACGGATTCGTGGACGAGGAGACGCCGGAGCTGTCGATCGCGATCGTCCCGAGCAGGCGCGGCAGCGGGCTCGGCTCGGAGCTGCTGGACGCCCTCGTCGCGCGGGCGAAGGCGGACGGGCATGAAGCGATCAGCCTCAGCGTCGAGGCAGGGAGCCCGGCGGTGGGGCTGTACGAGCGGCATGGCTTCGCGCGAGTCGGCGAGGACGACGGCGGCGTGACGATGAAAGCCGACCTCCACTGATCGGCGCCTGGAAGAAGCATCACGCGCGCGCGAGAAACCTCTTCCCCCCGGGGCCTTCGGCCCCTAGCCCCCGTTTATGAGACTAGCGGCGAAATCGTCACGAGTGTGTGACGGGTCAGCGCCGGAATCGCGCCGAACCGTCCACAGGCCGAGCGGCGCGGCAGCCAGGCCCACCCCGCTAGGATCGCCCCCGAAGCGAGGCGAGGAGAGCAGGAATGGAATGTGACGTCGCCGTCCTCGGAGGCGGGCCAGGTGGCTACACCGCGGCGATCCGCGCGGCTCAACTGGGCGCCAAGACGGTCTGCATCGAGAAAGAGCCCGAGCTGGGCGGCACGTGCCTGCGCGTCGGCTGCGTCCCGACCAAGGCCTGGGTGCAGACGGCCTTCGCGATCAAGGAGGCTGAGGAGACCTTCGCCAAGCTCGGCGTCCAGGTCGGCGAGCCGACCCTCGACTTTGCAGCAGCCAACGAGTGGAAGGACGGGGTCTCGAAACAGATGACCTCGGGCGTCGCGAGCCTGTTCAAGACGAACGGCGTCGAGTGGGTCAAGGGCACCGGCCGCTTCAGCGACGCGAACACGATCCAGGTCGAAGGCGGCGAGCCGGTCACCTTCAAGCAGGCGATCGTCGCTACCGGCTCGTTCTCACTCAGGCCGCCGATCGACGGCCTCGACTCGCCGCGCTGCGTCGACTCGACCGGCCTGCTCGCCCAGACCGAGGTGCCCAGGCGCCTCGTCGTGCTCGGCGGCGGGATCATCGGTTGCGAGTTCGCCTCGATCTTCCGGCGCTTCGGCTCCGAGGTGACGATCATCGAGATGCTCCCGGGCCTGATCCCCCAGGAGGACGCCGACGCCGCGAAGGAGCTCGAAAAGCAGTTCGGCAAGCGCGGGATCACGCTCCACCTCGAGACCTCGGCGGACAAGGTCGAGGACACGGGCAGCGCGCTAGTCGTGCACCACGGTGGGCAGACCACCGAGGCCGACCTGATGCTGGTCGCCACCGGCCGCGGCCCGACTGTCGAGAACCTCGGGCTCGAGGAGATCGGCGTCGAACTCGACAAGCGCAAGGGCATCGCCGCCGACGAGCATCGCCGCACGACCGTGTCTCACATCTATGCGGTCGGCGACTGCGCCGGCTACTGGCAGCTCGCCCACACGGCCTTCCGCGAGGGCGAGGTCGCGGCCGAGAACGCGATGGGTCACGAGGGCGTGGTCGACAACCGCGGCGTTCCGCGCCCGATCTATACCGACCCGGAGATCGCCGGCGTCGGCCTGACCGAGGCCGAGGCGCGCGAGCAGCACGGCGACGACGTTGCGGTCGGGAGGTTCCCGTGGGTCGCGAACGCCCGCGCGGTGATGCAGAACGAGACTGTCGGCTGGGTCAAGTCGATCCACGAGACCCGCTACGGCGAGCTGCTCGGCCTGATCATGGTCGGCCCGCACGTGACCGACCTGATCGAGGTCGGCACGGTCGCGCTGGACGCCGAGGCAACGGTCGAGACGGTCGCCGACGGGATGGCCGCGCACCCGACCCTCTCGGAGGGGATCAAGGAAGCCGGGCTGCTGGCTCTCGGACGCGCGATTCACATGCCGAATCGCAAGCGCGCCGCCACCAGCGCGTAGCCGTATCCGTAAACGGGCGTTCGCCGTTTGAGCAACATGGAGGCCTCCCGCGCGACTGAGTCGCGACCTCGGACCTCTCTGCGGCAGCTGGCTCTGCGCAAGCGCCCGTCCGATCGTGCCTTCGAGCAGCTGTACAGGCGCCACGCGCGCGAGGTCTACCAGTACGCGCTCGCGCTGCTCGCCAATCCGGCCGACGCCGAGGACGTCACGCAGACGACGTTCCTCAACGCCTATCGCGCGTTCCAGAAGGGCGAGCGGCCGCACAAGCCGCACAACTGGCTGATCACGATCGCGCACAACGTCTGCCGGATGCGCTGGCGGCAGGCAGGCTCGCGGCCGCGTGAGGTCGCGCTCGACGAGGCGCCCGAGCCTGCGGCGCGCGACGACGAGCAGCCAGACGTCGACGAGGTCCTGACCGCGCTCGCCGAGCTTTCGTTCAACCAGCGGGCCGCGATCGTGATGCGCGAGCTCGAGGGCCGCAGCTACCAAGAGATCTCCGGCGTGCTCGGTGTCTCGGTGAGCGCGGTGGAGGCGCTGCTCTTCCGCGGTCGGCGCAACTTGAAGCTCAAGCGTGGCGGGCTCGGCGTGCTCACGACCGTCCCGCTGCCCGGCTCGCTCGCCTCGTTCATCGGCGGCGGGGGAGGAGTCGTCGCGGCTGGCGGCGCGGCTTTCGGTGCCGACCTGGTGCTCAAGGCCGCCGCAGTCGTGGCCGTGGGCGCCGCAACCGCGGGCGCCGGGTTCAAGAGCGTTCAGGCGATGACGGCTCCGCACAAGCCAGTTCGCGCGCAGGCTGTTTTCCACAACGCAGCTGCGAAGCCGCACCAGGCGCAGACACAGGCACAAACGCGTCAGGGGGCGCGGGCGATTGCGGCCCACCGGCGGACGACGCCCAGGCGCGCCGTTGTCGGCCGAGACGGGAGCCGCGTCTCGCGCCCGACCGGCGGCGCGTCCGGCTCGCTGCCGGGATCCCAGACAACAACGGCTCCGCCACCGCCGCCGGGCGTGATTTCGCCGCCCGCTGCTCCGCTGCCTCCGGTGGCGCCGCTCCCGCCGCCGCCCCCGGTGAGCATCCCGCCACCACCGCTGCTGCCGCCACCACCGCCGCTTCCGCCACCACCGCCGCTTCCGCCACCACCGCCGCTTCCGCCGCTCCCGCCACCACCGCCGCTTCCGCCACCGCCGCCCCTTCCGCCGCCGCCGCTGCTCCCATAACCCTTCCGCGGGGTGCAAGATCCGCCGAAATGCGGCATCTTTTAGGTAATGACTCCCGTCCTGGCCAGGCGTCTCAGCACTGACCGCTCCTTCGAGCGGCTCTACCGCAAGCACGCGGGCGACGTCTACCGCTACGCGCTCGTCGTCCTGCGCAACCAGGCCGACGCCGAGGACGTTACGCAGACGACCTTCCTGAACGCCTACCGCGCGATGGAGAAGGGCGAGCGCCCGCGGGCTCCGCAGAACTGGCTGATCGCGATCGCGCACAACGTCTGCCGCCAGCGCTTCCGCCAGTCGCAGCGGCGGCCGACCGAGGTCGTCTACGAGGAAGAGCTCGCCGAGACCATCGTCGAGGAGGACGCGCTCAGCGCCGAGGACATCCGCCGCGCGCTCGGCCACCTCGCCTTCAATCAGCGTGCTGCCCTCGTGATGCGCGAGCTCGAGGGGCGCAGCTACCAGGAGATCGCCGAGATCCTCGAGACCAGCGTGAGCGCGGTGGAGACGCTGATCTTCCGGGCCCGCCGCGCGTTGCGCGAGCAGCTCGAGGATGGGATCACCTGCCACGAGGCCGAGCTTGCGATCTCGCGCCAGCTCGACGGGCGGCTGCCCCGCAAGGAGAAGGGCGCCCTGCGCGCGCACCTGCGCGAGTGCGAGGAGTGCTCGAGCTTCGCCCGCAGCCAGCGGGCCCAGCGCGGTGCGCTGAAGGCGCTGGCGGCGATTCCGCTCCCCTCGTCGCTCGCGGGACTCTTCGGAGGCGGCGGCGCTGCCACGGTCGGCGGAGGCGTCGCGATCAAGGCCGCCCTCCTGGCCGCGGGCGCCATGGTGGCCACCGGTGTCGGCTACGAGGGCGTCAAGCAGGGCGCGTTCCACCAGCGCGCCGCCGCCAGCCCGGTGGCCGGGAAGGCCTACCACTCGGCGGCGAAGCCGAAAGCGAAGCCACGCATTGCCCCCGCTGTGGTGATCCCGACTACGAAGCAGCCGTCGCGCGACCAGAAGCCGTTCCGCCGTGCCGCCGTGAAGGCACGCCAGCACGAGCAGCGCACCGCCGCCCCCGCCCCCCGTGGCGTCGCACTCGGGCTTGCGAAGCCGGAGCACAAGGAGGTCAGCGTGCTACCGCCCTCGCGCGCTCGCGGCCATGAGGTGAAGCCGAAGCACGTCAAGCCGGTGCACGAGAACCTCGGCCAGGGCCAGGGTCAGGGCGGCTCCCAAAGTCACACCAAGGGGACCGGGAATGGTGGCGGCACCGGCGGCGGCAAGGACAAGGGCGGCGGGACCGGCGGGACCGGCGACGAGACGACTGGCACCGCCGAGCACGGCAAGTCCGGCCGCTAGCTGCTACAAAGCCGCGTCGTGGGAATCGTCAATCGCAGAAACGCCGTCCTCGGCTGGGGCGTGTGGACGATCGGGAAGCGCGTCGCGAAGCGCAAGGCGAAGAGCGCCGCGCCGTCGGTCGAAGGCGGTCGTCCGAACAAGTCGCTCCTGGCCCTGGCGGTCGCGGGCACGGTCGGCGCGCTGACGTTCTGGCGCAAGACCCGCGACGAGAGTTAGCCCCCTTGCACCGGCCGGGCGAGCCGAGTAGCGTCGCCAGGCTGCCGAGCTAGGGAGGTTCCGATGCGGGTCGAGTCGTCCGTCACGTCCATCACCTGGATCCCGTCCGAGGCGATCGCTGGGATGCCGAAGTTGCCGTTCGAGTGGGGCGTCGCCCACTACGACGATCCGCCGCCCGACCGGCTGCTCGACCTCGACGCGATGCACGAGAACGACATGTTCCGCGAGGCCAACGAGCTGAAGGCCTGGATCGAGGTCGACGACGACGGCTCGATCACGGACTGCGGCTACTCGGGTGGCGGGCGCATCGGCATCACCCGCCTGAAGCTCGGCCGGCGCGAGGTCGCGTTCCCGGCCGTGCAGTACCCGCTGATCCAGGCCGAGCCCGAGGTGCGCGACGGCGAGGTGCGCTTCGTCCAGTCGGCCGGCGGCCACATGGGCCTGCCCGCGCCGCGCCGGGTGAGCGGCAAGCCGTTCATGCGCATTCAGTCGGCCTCCGCCTGGACGACGCTGGAGCTCGTGCTCCGCGCCGACGGCTCGTCGGAGGGTCGGCTGGTCGGCGCCAGCTCGTTCCCGCGCCACTGGGTCTACGACGCCGACGGCGTGCTCGTCGAGAAGTCCGCCTCAATCGACTTCGAGCGCTGGTACCGGGAGTCGCACGGCCAGCACACGCCGTGGGGCGACGAGGACTCGCCGGCGATCGCGACCGCGGTCGAGTCGGAGCTCGAGCGCGACCTCTCGGCCTCGATCATGCGCCAGGGAGCGAAGCTCGAGCGCCGCTCGCTGGACGCCGGCGAGACGCTGATCACGCAGGGCGAGGAGGGGCAGGACATGTTCCTGATCCTGGACGGGATCGTCGACGTCGAGGTCGACGGCGAAGAGGTCGCCGAGCTCGGCCCGGGGGCGCTGATCGGCGAGATGGCGCTCCTCGAGGGCGGCAAGCGCACCGCGTCGGTGTACGCGACGACGCCGATGCGCGCGGTCGTTGTGCCGCGGGATGCGGTCAGCGACGAGGCACTCGAGGAGCTCGCCGCAAGTCGTCAGCGCGACAGCTGAGGCGTAGGATCGGCGCACCCCACCGGAAGGAGCAGCCATGTACGCACGGCTGATCTCGTTCTCGGGCGCCGATCCCGAGAAGCGCGAGTCCGCGATCGAGATGATCCGCGGCACGGTGATCCCGATGTTGCAGAGCTACGACGGGTTCGCCGGTTACATCGCCCTCTACAGCGAGGACACGCGGAAGGCCAAGGCGATCATCCTCTGGGATAGCAGAGACGCCGCCGACGCCGCCGAGGAGACGCTCGAGGAGCGACGCCGGAAGATGGTCGACCAGGTCGGCCTGACGATCGAGTCCGTCGACCTCTACGAGGCGACGGTCGTCGAGCTCGCAGGCGCGCGGGTCTAGCCCCTACCGAACGCGGTGTCGAGGCGCTCGAGCCCGAGCTCGAGCGTCTCGTCTACCGTGATTATCGGCGTAAGGCCCCATCCGCCATGATTGTCACGATGGCTTACGACGAGGAGCTCGCCAACAGGATCCGCGAGCTGATCGCCTCCGAGGACGGCTACACCGAGCAGAAGATGTTCGGTGGCATCGGCTTCATGATCGACGGCAATATGGCGCTGGGGGTCAGCGGCGAGGGTGGCCTGCTGATCCACTGCTCCAAGGAGGAGACCGAGGCTCTCCTCGCCAAGCCCGGTGCGCGACCGTTTGAGATGCGCGGACGCGAGCTCAAGGGCTGGCTTCGTGTTGATGCCGAGTCGGTCTCCACGAGGCGAGCGCTCGAGCCCTGGGCTATCCAGAGCGTCGCTTTCGCCCGCACATTGCCGCCGAAGGAGAAGAAGTGAGCTTGAGCGATGCCGATGCCTATGACCGGTTCATGGGCCGCTACTCGCGGCCGCTGGCGGTGCCCTTCGCCGATTTCGCCGGACTCCCGCTCGACGGCCGAATCCTCGACGTCGGATGCGGCCCCGGTGCGCTGACCGCGGAGCTCGCCCGGAGGGCCAGGCCGGGACGGGTCACGGCGGTCGACCCCTCCGAGGAATTCATCGCGGCCCTACGCGACCGCCATCCCGGGTCCAGGTCATCAGCGCGCCGGCTGAGGATCTGCCGTTCGAGGGAGGCTGGTTCGATGCGACGCTCGCCCAGCTCGTGGTCAACGTCATGGACGATCCCGTCGCAGGCCTCCGCGAGATGGCGAGGGTGACGCGGGACGGCGGCGTCGTTGCCGCATGCGTGTGGGACTTCACGGACGGCGGCCCGATCGGTCCGTTCTGGGATGCCGCCCAAGCGCTCGATCCTGAGGTCGAGACCGGGTCTGTCTGCCCCGGCAGCAGGGCCGGCCACCTGGCCGACCTCTTTCGCGCGGCTGGAATTGGCGACATCGTCGACAGCGCCGTCGCGGTGGACGTCGAGCACGCCACGTTCGAGGACTGGTGGGAGCCGTTCACGCTCGGCGTCGCCCCGTCGGGTGCGCACGTCGCCGGCCTCGAGCCCGATCAGCGCACGGCATTGCGCGAGCTCTGCAGGGAGAGGCTGCCGGAGCCACCGTTCGTAGTCTCGGCGAAGGCCTGGGTGGCGCGCGGCGCGGCTTGACGCCGAGTAGTAAAACCGGGTGATTGAGACATGGCTGCGAAGGCAGCTACCACCTGACCTAATTCGAGAACGCATCCACGAGACGCTCGAGCCCGAGCTCGAGCGTCTCGTCGTCCACCGCGAGGCTGAGCCGCGCGTGGCCCGCGCCGCTCGGCCCGAACCCCTCGCCCGGCGCGAGCACGACGCGATGTTCGGTGAGTAGGCCGTCGGCGGTGATCCCCGCCGGAAGCTGAAGCCAGATGTAGAAGGTGCCCTCGCAGGTGAGCGGCCCGAGGAACGGCTCGAGCACCTCGCGCACGCGGTCGCGGCGGCGCTGGTAGGTGTCGCGCCGCTCGGCAACGGAGTCCTGCGGACCGGTCAGCGCGGCGATGCAGGCCTCCTGGATCGGCCGGAAGATCCCGACTCGGCAGTGGTCGTTGAGCAGGTTGATCCGCTCGACGATCTCCGCGTTGCCGACGACGAACCCGACCCGCCAGCCGGCCATGCCGTAGGACTTGGACATCGAGAACAGCTCGACCCCGACCTCCTTCGCGCCCGGGGTGGCGAGGAAGCTCTGCGGTTTGCGCCCGTCGAAGACGAGGTCGCCGTAGGCAAAGTCGTGCACGATCGCCGCGCCGGTGGTCTCGGCATATGCGACCGCCTCCTCGAATGCCCCTGGCGGTGCGGCAACGGCAGCCGGGTTGGACGGGTAGTTGAGGTAGACGGCCGCGACGTTCTCGGTGGGAGCCTGCGAGAAGTCGGGCGGCCACCCGTTCCCGGGGTCGAGCGGGACGTAGGCGATGTCGGCCCCGGCGAGCGCAGGCCCCGAGGGGTAGTCCGGGTAGTAGGGGTCGGGGAGGACGACGGTCTGTCCCTCCTCGGCGAGCGCAAGGCAGAGCTCGACTATCGCGGTCTTCGTCCCCGGCACAAGCGCCACCTCAGAATTAGGGTCGAGCCCAACTCCATAGGCAGCCTGGTACCTCTCTACGAGAGATATCCGAAGCTCGGGCAATCCTCGAAAGGGGGAGTAACCGTGGACTTCAGGGCGTTGAGCAACGGCGATGAGCGTCTCGATCACTTGGCTCGGAGGGCCGGTTTCGGGGTTCCCGCGTCCCAGATCGATCATTGCGATCCCTTCAAAGCCCGCTGTGTGCGAGACGCTCGTCAGAAGCGCGCCGAAGTATTGCTCTGGCAGTCGCTCAATCCGTCTCGGTGAGTTCATCCGGCGATCGTAGGTACTCAGTGCTTCGGACTGCGCGCGTAGCTCTAATGCTGTCCCGAAGTGAACCAAGGCAGTCAACCGTAGAAGGGTGATAGATCAACCAGCCGCGCCCTGCCCGATAGTGAGGCCATCAACCGAGCGCGCCCCATGCGGCGGGTGCGGCCTCGGAAAACACGAAGGGCCTCAATGCGGCGAGGCCTTGCGACTTACCTGCGGCTCTCCTCTACGGAGGGAACTGGAAGCGGGGCCGGGCGGCGGCCTCGCTTCTTGTTGTCTGTAGAAAACCCCCTTCATGGGGACGGCGCGATCGCCGGAGTCGCACACGATGCGTCTGCGCTTGACCGGCCGCCTGGGCCGCAGAGACGGACGGGAAGCGCAAACTACAGGGCGGCCGACGGGCCGCCCTTTCTTTTTGCCGTCGGGCTCGAAGGCGTAGGCTGGTGCCATGAAGGGACAGGAGAAACCCAAGAAGCTCGGCAAGAAGGTCGCGCAGAAGTCGCTCAAGGAGAAACGGGCCGAGAAGAAGGCCAAGAAGCGCGGCAGCAGCTTCACCGGCTAGCTACGGCGGCGGCACCGAGGGCTCGTCCGGCTCGCCGGTTGCCTGGATCACCACGCCGGCGAGGACGATCGCGCCGCCGGCGAGGGTCGTCGCGCTCGGCTGCTCGCCCAGGAAGATCCAGACCCAGAGCGGGCCGAGCACGATCTCGAGCAGGGTGATCAGCGCGACCTCGGCGGCCGGGATCAGGCGCGCGCCGATCGTCAGGAAGATCAGGCCGAGGCCGATCTGGGTCACGCCGAGGCCCGCCAGCAGGGCCAGGTCCTTCGCGCCGATCGCGGCGGTCGTCGCGAACGGGGCCGCGCACACGAACACGATCGCCTGCGAGAGCCACGTGGCCGGCGCCATCGAGACCTCGCGGTGGTGGCGGGTGATCACGATCGTGGCCGCGAACGAGATCGACATCAGCAGCGAGAGCGTGAAGCCGGCGAGGCTCGGGCGGCTCGGCCCGCCGACCATCAGCGCAACCCCCGTCACCGCGACCGCCATCGCGATCCACGTCCGCCGTCTCACCGACTCGCCGACGAAGATCCCGAAGACAGCCGCCAGCACCGGCGCGAGGCCCTGCATGAAGAGCACGTTCGCGACCGAGGTGTAGTTCAGCGCGGCGATGAAGGCGCCCGATGAGCCGGCCATCAGCGCGGCCATCGCGAGCCCGGCTCGGCCGGTCGCGCGGAAGGAGGCGAGCACGCGCCCGCGCTCGGTCAGGGCGACGAAGACGCCGATCCCGAGCATCGCGAACAGCGCGCGGCCGGCGAGCTGCGTGGCGAGGTCGACGCTGAGCTCGCGCTGGAAGAGGCCGGCGGTCGACCACGCCACCGCGGCCAGCGCCACGAAGAGCCGACCGCGGCGGTGCTCGTGTGGTTCGCTCAGGCGGGCGCCCCGGCCGCCGCGGAAGAGCGCCCGTCTTGGATCGTCACGACGACGATCCGGTCTTCGTCCTCGAGATACGCATAGACGACGACCATCCAACGCCACGGCCCGAGGACGAAGCGAAACTCGCTCCACCGTCCTTCGAGCTGCGCGCCGAGCAACGGAAACCGTTCGAGCGGACGCAGCGAGCGTTGGACCCGCTGCTTGGTGTCCGCGGGGAGGCTGTGCGTGACGATGAGGCGGTCGAGATCCTCGGCCGCAGCCGCAGCAAGTTCGACGCGAGCCACGGGCTAGAGCTCGTCGAGGCTGATCGTCTTGCCGGCCCGCGCCTGCTCGAGCCCGAGTTGGGCGCGCTCGAAAGCTCCGGGTATCCCATCAAGCAGGTCGACCGCGTGACGGGGATCGAGGTCGGCTTCGTCGATCGCGTGCGAAAGGAGGGAGCGGGCGAGCGTTCCCTCCTGTGTGCGTGTCCGCTCGGCTAGAAGCGCCAGCTTGGCTGCGCGCTCGGCGTCGAGAGTGACGTTGAGCCGGTTGGGCATCGCGCTCACGTTAGCACGGTTCTACACGTATCGTGTACCAATGTCGCGATACGTCGGACGCGAGAACGTGCGCAAGCGGCTCGAGCCGCTTGCCGGGCAACCGGGCCGCACGGTCTACGCCGACGGCTCGGCCCGCGTCGAGACCGAGCAAGAGACGATCACCGTGAGGCCGCCGTTCGGCCTCGCGCACGCGCGCGTGTACGAGAGCGTCGAGCTCGGGCCGCTGTTCGCGGCACTCGCGGCCGACCACGTCGTGGCCGCGGTGCTCGTGCGGCTGGGCGGCTACGCGATCGGCGTCTTCGAGGGCGAGCGGCTCGTCGCCTCGAAGGTCGGCTCGCGCTTCGTCAAGGGCCGGCACAAGAAGGGCGGCTCGTCGGCGAACCGCTTCCGGCGGCGGCGCGAGGAGCAGGAGCGCGCGCTGCTCGACGCCGCGGCCGAGACGGCCGAGCGGGTGCTCGAGCCGTACCGCGACCGGATCGAGCACGTCGCGCTCGGCGGCGACCGTGCGGCCGCGACGCGGGTCGCCGAGCGGCTGCCGTGGCTCGCCGAGAAGACGCTGCCGCGGTTCTTCGACGTGCCCGACCCGCGACAGCGCGTGCTCGAGCGGCTCCCGTACGAGCTCTACGCGGCCGAGCTCACCGAGGAGCGCTGACGGCCAGTCGCGCCTCCGCCACCGTCTCGCCCGCCGCGCGCACGGCGGAATGCGTGAGGGCAGACAGGAAGTCCTCGCGGTCGAGCGCGAACAGCTCGGACGGCGAGACGGCGCGGACGGTCGCCGTGCGCGGCACGTCGCGCAGCAGCGCGATCTCGCCGAAGAAGTCGCCGTGGTGGGCGCTCCCGTGGGCGCCGTTCGTGATCTCGAGCTCGCCGCTGTCGACGATGTAGAAGCGGTCGCCCGTGTCGCCGGCACGCACGACGACCTCGCCCGGCTCGGCGTGGACGCGGGTCAGCCTGCCGGCGAGGTGCTCCTTGGCGACCAGCGAGAGCGGCTCGAAGAGCGGCACGCTCGAGACGACGTCGAGCTCGGCGACCGGGGCGAGCACGTCCCGGTCGATCGTGCGCAGGCGGCTCCAGCAGACCAGCGTGAGCACGGGCAGCAGTGCGCCGACGAGCACGAACGCAGCCCGCGGCCCGACCGCCGCGACCACTGCCGGGGCCGTGATCGACCCGAGCGCGACCGCGCCCATCACGGCGCCCCACACCAACCCGAGCGCCCGGCTGAGCAGCTCGTCCGGGATGATCCGCTGCAGGAGCGTGAAGCCGGCGACGTCCTCGACGCTGTTCGCGGCGCCCACGACCGCGAGCAGCAGGATCGCGGCCGGGAGGGAGGGGTATGGCGCGATCAGCGCGATCGGTAGTCCCCAGAAGACGAGCGCCCCGCCGAGCGCGACCGCCAGTCCGCGCCCGCGCAGGGTCATCGCCCCGAACGCGCCGGCCAGGCCTCCGAGCCCGAGGCCGGCGGTCAAGTAGCCGACAGCGCCGTCGCCGGCGTCGAGGACGCGGAAGACGGCCACGACGATCAGGACGTTCAGGCAGCCGCGCACGAAGCCCTGCGCGGCCATCAGGACGAGGATCAGCCGAGCCGGCCCGCGGACGGCGCGAACGCCGTCGGCCAGATGCTGGCGGGCACTCCCGCTGGCTGCGGACGGTTGGATCACACCCTCGACACGCAGCGGCGCGAGCAGCAGGGCGCCGGCGAGCAGGGTGCCCGCCGCCGCCGCGAAGACGACGCCCGGGTTCGTCACGGCGACGAGCACACCGGCGAGGAGCGGGCCGGCCAGCGTGCCGAGGCTCTCGATCGTCGAGCTTGCGCCGTTGGCCGCGATCAGCTCTTCGGGCGTGCGGGCGAGCGAGGGCAGCACGGCCTGCATCGCGGGGCGGAAGAGCGTCGAGGTGATCCCGATCACGGCGGCGAGCGCGTAGACGAGCGCCGCGTTACCACCGGCAAAGAAGGCGGCCGACGAGCCGGCCAGCGCGCCGGCGCCGACGAGCGCGGTCGCGACGAGGACGCGCTCGCGGCGGTAGCGGTCGCCGAGACTGCTGGCGAGCGGCGCGACGACGGCGGCCGGGAGCATCCGCGCCAGCCCCGCGATGCCGACCGCCGTGGTGCCACCGGCGTCGTAGGCGAAGACGCCGAGCGCGACGAAGTGGGCCCATTCGGCGACGATCGAGGCGCCCCAGGCGAGCTCGACCAGCCGGAGCTCGCGGTTGCGCATCACCGCTGCGAGCGCGGCGGCGGCTTGTGACGGACGGCTCATGAACGGAATTCCGCGCACTTGCGGGCGCGGAAGTCAACCCGGCGGGCGGTATCGCGCCCGCTCGAGCCAAGGGAACCTAGAATCCGGCTCGACCGCTACGGAAGGAGGCCAACAATGGCCGTCAAGCCGATTCCGGAGGGGTACCACAGCCTCCAGATCTACCTCGCCGTGGAGGACGCCTCGAAGGCGATCGACTTCTACAAGGAGGCCTTCGACGCGGAAGAGACGATCCGAATGCCCGGGCCCGACGGCTCCGTGGCGCACGCGGAGCTGCAGATCGGCGACTCGAAGCTGATGCTCTCGGATCCGTTTCCGCAATCGACCGTGCGCCCGCCGTCGGAGCGGGGCGGGACGACCGCTTCAGTCTTCATGTACGTCGACGACGTGGATGCGACCTTCGAGCAGGCCCAGCATGCGGGAGCGACCGTGGCCTCGCCGCTCGAGGACATGTTCTGGGGCGACCGCTTCGGCACGCTCGCCGACCCGTTCGGGCACGTGTGGTCGGTCGCGACGCACAAGGAAGATCTCTCCGAGGAAGAGATGGCCGAGCGCAGCAAGGCTGCGATGGCCGAGATGAGCTGAGGAACGCTAGGCGGGCGCCGCGTCGCGCTCGCGCTTCCTGCGCGACGCGAGCGTCTGCCGTCTGTTCGCCAAGAGCTCGACCTTACGCAGGCGGATGCTCCTCGGCGTCACCTCGACGCACTCGTCCTCGCGGATGAACTCGAGCGCCTGCTCGAGCGAGAGCGGCCGCGGCGGGATCAGCCGCACCAGCTCGTCCGCCGTGGCCGAGCGCATGTTGGTCAGCTTCTTCTCCTTGGAGGCGTTCACGTCGAGGTCGTTCTCGCGCGAGTTCTCGCCGACGATCATCCCCTCGTAGAGCTCGGTCCGCGGCGCGATGAAGAGCGAGCCGCGCTCCTGCAGCGCGGCGATCGCGAAGGCCGTCGCCTGGCCGCGGCGGTCGGCGACGAGGCTGCCGGTCGGGCGGGTGCGCAGCTCGCCGTGCCACGGCTCCCAGCCCTCGAAGACGTGGTGCATGATCCCGGTCCCGCGGGTCTCGGTCAGAAACTCGGTGCGGAAGCCGATCAGGCCCCGCGCGGGCGCGAGGTACTCCATCCGCGCCCAGCCGGTCCCGTGGTTGACCATCTCCTGCAGGCGACCCTTACGCAGCGAGAGCAGCTGGGTGACGACCCCGATGTATTCCTCGGGCACGTCGATCGCGACGCGCTCGACCGGCTCGTAGCGCTTGCCGTCGAGCTCGCGCGTGAGCACTTCCGGCTTGCCGACGGTCAGCTCGAAGCCCTCGCGCCGCATGATCTCGACCAGCACCGCGAGCTGCAGCTCGCCGCGGCCCTGCACCTCCCAGACCTCCGGCTTGGAGGTGGGGCGGACCCGCAGCGAGACGTTGCCGACGAGCTCCTGCTCGAGCCGCGCGATGAGGGCGCTCGCGGTTACCTTGTCGCCTTCGGTGCCGGCCAGAGGCGAGGTGTTGATCCCGAGCGTCATCGCGAGCGACGGCTCGTCGACGACGCTCACCGGCAGCGGCCGCGGGTCGTCCGGGTCGGCGATCGTTTCGCCGATCGTCACCTCGGAGAGGCCTGCGAGTGCGACGATCTCGCCGGGGCCGGCCTCGTCCGCGGGGACGCGGTCGAGCGCCTCGGTCACGTAGAGCTCGGTCACCCGCGCGCTCTCGATCGACCCGTCGGCGCGGCACCACGCGACCTGCTCGCCCTTGCGGATCGTGCCGTGCTGCACGCGCAGGAGCGCCAGGCGGCCGACGTAGGGCGAGGCGTCGAGGTTCGTGACGAGCGCCTGGAGCGGGTGGTCGGGGTCGTAGGCGGGCGGCGGCACCGTCGCAAGCAGGGTCTGGGTCAGCGGGCCGAGATCGTCGGCGAGCTCGTCGGGTGCGAGGCCGGCGCGCCCGGCACGGGCGTTGGCGTAGACGATCGGAAACTCGATCTGCGACTCGTCGGCGTCGAGGTCGAGGAAGAGCTCGTAGACCTCGTTCACGACCGCCTCGGTGCGGGCGTCGGGGCGGTCGACCTTGTTCACGACGAGGACCACCGGCAGGCGAGCCTCGAGCG
Source organism: uncultured Actinomycetes bacterium (assembly GCA_963763475.1). GTDB lineage: Bacteria > Actinomycetota > Thermoleophilia > Gaiellales > Gaiellaceae > AC-32. The sequence goes on from CAVXOR010000003.1 coordinate 417,618, forward strand.
CCTTGCGCAGGACGAAGCGGGTCTGCGGCAGCGGCCCCTCGGAGGCGTCGACCAGGAGCAGGACGCCGTCGACCATCGTCAGCCCGCGCTCCACCTCGCCGCCGAAGTCGGCGTGGCCGGGGGTGTCGACGATGTTCACCTTCGTCTCGCCGAGCTGGACGGCCGTGTTCTTGGCGAGGATCGTGATGCCCTTCTCGCGCTCCAGGTCCATCGAGTCCAGCACGCGCTCGGCCACCTCCTGGTTGTCGCGAAAGGAGCCGGACTGCCAGAGGAGCGCGTCGACGAGCGTCGTCTTGCCGTGGTCGACGTGCGCGACGATCGCGACGTTCCGAAGATCGTCGCGGCGGGCGGTCAGGTTCGCGTCGGGCATTCGGGCCACCCTAGCCGTGGACTGCCCGGCGCAGTTTCGACACAGAGCCGTCACACATCTGCGCGGCTTTCTCTGTTGCGATGTCCGGATGAGCGGCAAGCCGACGGTGAGGCAGGTCTACGCGCTGGCGGCGGCGCTGTGCTCGCGCGCCGGTCTGGCGTTCCCGGAGACGCGCGAGGCGGCCAGCGAGCTGATCGAGCGCGTGCGGCTCGAGATTGGTCATCCGACGCCGCGGCTCAGGGACATGCCTCTGCGGGGGCGGAGGCGGCGCCGGCGCGGCGTAGGGCGGACCGGCCTCGGGGCGCACTATTGGAGGGCGAGCGAGGTCGCGGCCGAGCTCGCGCGAGAGATGCGCTGAGCGCCGCAGACAACCGAGCTCTGCTGCGAGGCCGGGTCAGGCCGGTGCGGCGGCGCGGGCGGCGAAGACGTTCTCCAGCGCGGCCTGAAGCCCGACTGCGACCGCGCCGGTCAGGACGGCGGCCTCGCCGAGGGTCGAGATTGCGATGCGCGGCGGGAACGGGAGCCACTCGCTCAACAGCTGTCCGATCGGCTCGAGCAACAGGTCGCCGTTGGCACCGATGCCTCCACCGAGGACGACCAGCTCGACGTCCGCGACGGCTGCGACCGGCGCCAGGTGGAGCGCGATCCGGCGGGCCACCTCGTCGACGACCGCAAGTGCGCCGGCTTCCCCGCGGCGGGCGGAAGCGAAGATCGTCCGCGGGTCGGTGGCCAGTCCGGCAAGGTCGCGCGCCAGCTCCGAGACCTGGGCGGCAGACGGGTCGATCGTCTCGCCGATGCCCACGAGGGCAAAGTCGATCTCGCCCGCTGCACCGTTCCGGCCGCGGTGGAGCTCGCCCCCGAGGACGATGCCTGCGCCCATGCCCGTCCCGACCGAGAGGAAGACGAAGTCGGCGACCCCTCGAGCGACGCCCTGCCACCGCTCGCCGAGCGCTGCGAGGTTGATGTCGTTCTCGAGCGTCACCGGGAGCTCGAGCGCGGCCTGTAACTCGTCCGCGAAACGGCGCCCCTCGAGGCCGGCCACGTTCTCGGCGAGGCGCAGCGTCCCGTCGGCCGCGACGACGCCCGGCACGCCGACGACGACGCTGTCGATGCGCCCGGACTCGAGCCCTGCTGCCGCCAGCAGCGACGCCCGCAGCCGCGCGCTCGCGTCGACGGCGCCGACGGCGTCGGCGACCGCGAGCTCGACGTCCTGTCGGGCGCGGATCGTTCCGTCGAGGTCCGAGACTGCACCACGGAGGAAGCGCGCGCCGATGTCGAGCCCGAGCACCAGCGCCGCCTCGGCTACCGGCTCGAAGTAGACCGCGCCGTAGCCGGGCCCATCCGGCGGCTCGGCCTCGCGGACGAGCCCGGAAGCCAGCAGCGACTGCAGCGCGAGCGAGACGGTCGGTTTTGAGATCCCTGCGCGACGGGAGATCTCGGCACGCGAGATCGGCGCCCCGCCGCGGATCGTCTCGAGCACCTCGCGTTCGTTGATCCGCTTGAGCAGCCCGGGCACCGCGCGTGTCTTCATGGCAGGAATCCTAACGAAGAGCGCCGGTTTCTCCTAGGACTTGACTTCCGCAGCCGAGCTGCGGGAGACTCTCGTTCACAACCTTTACCAGATGGGAGGAAACGGATGACTCGGGTGCTGATCGTGACGCTGCTGCTCGCCCTGCCTTTCGCGGTGACCGCCTGCGGAGGGTCCGACGACTCCGCCGGCGGCACGAACGCCGGCCCGGCGAACATCACGATGTGGACGCCATTCGTCGATCCGGAGCTCAAGACGCTCAAGGCGGTCGTGAGCGACTTCGAGGCGAAGCACCCGGGGATTCACGTCAAGGTGGTCGGCGGGACGAACGACGACAAGATCGTCGCCGCCATCCGAGGCGGCAACGCGCCCGACGTCGCCCAGTCCTTCAGCTCCGACAACACGGGCGCGTTCTGCCCGAGCGGCGCCTGGGCCGACCTCGGCTCGTACCTGGAGCGCGACGGCGTGGACGAGTCGATCTTCCCAGAGGCGCCTCGCTCCTACACCGAGTTCGAGGGCACGCGCTGCGCCCTCCCGATGCTGGCCGACACCTACGGCCTCTACTACAACAAGCAGCTGCTGGCCAAGGCCGGTTACAAGAGCCCACCGAAGACCATTTCCCAGCTGACAGCGATGGCCAAGAAGCTGACGCGGCGTGACGCGAGCGGGAAGCTCGAGGTCGTCGGCTTCAACCCGTTCCCCAGCTGGTACGAGAACGTCCCGGCACACTTCGGGCCGTCGTGGGGCACGACCTGGATGGACGGCGACAAGTCTGCGCTCAACACGCCCGCTTGGGCCGACCACCTGCGCTGGCAGAAGAGCCTGGTCGACTGGTACGGCTACGACAACCTCGTCCGCTTCAACGCCGGCGCCGGTGACGAGTTCTCCGAGTCGAACGCCTTCGAGACGGGCAAGGTTGCGATGCACATGGACGGCGAGTGGCGCGTGGCCTTCATCAAGCGGGAGCATCCGGAGCTCGACTACGCGACGGCGCCCTTCCCGGTCGCCGACGACCACCCGGATCTCTACGGCGCGGGGTACGTGACAGGCAGCATCATCGGCATCCCGAAGACGTCGAAGCACAAGGATCAGGCGTGGCTGCTGGTCAAGTACCTGGGCACCAACGCCGGGGCGCTGGCGAAGCTCTCGAACGGGATCCAGAACGTTCCGACGACGCTCGATTCGTTGAAGTCGCCCGCGCTCGCACCGCTGCCGCAATTCCGGACGTTCCTCGACGTATTCGGCAACGCCAACACGACCACGACGCCGATCACGCGCATCGGCGCGGCCAACCAGGAGACCTTCCAGAGCTTCATCACGAAGTACATGTCCGGCTCCAAGACGGACCTCGAGGGCGGGCTCGCCGGCGTGGACAAGCAGATCGACGCACAGCTCGAGCAGGCCGAGGCGGGACAGGCGCCCTGAGGTGAGCGCGCCCGCAGCCGCGCCGCCGCTGATCGACCGCACCCGCGCAAGGCGCCGCGCCGCCTGGCGCCGGCGCGGCATCGTCGCGGCCTTCATGAGCCCGTGGATCGTCGGCTTCACGGTCTTCTTCGGCTACCCGCTCGTAACGACCGCGTTCCTGTCGTTCACGCACTACGACCTGCTCTCCTCGCCCCAGTGGGTCGGGCTGGCGAACTACCGCTACCTGTTCACGACCGACCAGACGGTCTGGCCGGCGGTGCGCAACACGCTCTGGTTCATTGCGATCGCGGTGCCGCTACAGGTGGTCTTCGCGCTCGGCGTGGCGATCATGCTCTCGCGAGCGCGTAGCGGCGTCGGCGTCTTCCGGACCATCTTCTACCTGCCGGCGCTCGCGCCCCCGGTCGCGGCGACGCTCGCGTTCGTCTACCTGCTCAACCCCGCGACCGGCCCCGTGAACACGATCCTCGAGAAGATCGGGATCCAGGGGCCGCTCTGGTTCGACTCGCCGCAGTGGTCGAAGCCCTCGCTGACGCTGCTCGCTCTCTGGGGGATCGGCAACACGATGATCATCTTCCTCGCCGCCGTGCTCGACGTCCCGCGGCACCTGTACGAGTCGGCCGAGCTCGACGGCGCAGGCTTCTTCTCGCGGTTGTGGTTCGTGACGCTGCCGACGATCAGCCCGGTGATCCTGTTCGCGGTCGTGATCGGGGTGATCGAGGGGCTCCAGTACTTCACGCAGGCCTACGTCGCCGCGAACGTCGCCGGCGGGTCGGCGTCCTCCTCGGCTGAGGCGGCGAACTCCCTCGGGTACCCGGAGGACTCGACGCTGTTCTACCCGGTGCTGCTCTACCAGCAGGGCTTCCGCTACTTCAACATGGGCTACGCCTCGGCGATGGCGATGCTGCTGCTGGCGGTCGCGTTCGGCGTCACGTTTCTGATCGTCCGCAACTCGCGCCGCTTCGTCCACTACCAGGCGCCTGGCCGGTGAGCAGCGAGGCCGCGCCGTTCGAGGGCGAGCTCGTCCGACGGCGGCCGCCGGTCGCGGTGCGGCGCCGGCGCCTGCTGATCTCGGTGGCGGACCACAGCCTGCTGATCGCGACCGCGATCATCTTTCTGCTGCCGTTCGTCTTCGTCCTGCTGACGTCGCTGATGACGAGCCACCAGGCGCTCTCGCCGAAGCTCTGGCCCGACCCGTTCGCGTGGCACAACTACGTGGAGGTCTTCTCGAAGGCGCCGCTCTGGCGCTACGCCTTGAACACGCTGATCTACGGCGGTCTCGCCACGCTCGGGCTCCTGGTCTCGAGCATTCCAGTCGCCTACGCGCTCGCGCGCCTGCGCTGGCGCGGTAGCCAGGTGGCGTTCCTGATCACGCTCGTCGCGATGATGCTGCCGCCGCAGGTGACGATCGTGCCGGTCTACGTGCTCTTCGCGAAGCTGCACCTCGTCGGCTCGCTCTGGCCGCTGATCATCCCGAACTGGTTCGGCGACGCCTTCTCGATCTTCCTGCTGCGCCAGTTCTTCCTCACCATCCCGGAGGAGTACCTCGACGCCGCGCGCGTGGACGGCTGCGGCGAGTTCCGCATCCTGACGACCGTCGTCTTGCGGCTCTCGAAGCCGGCGATCGCGGCCGTGGCGCTGTTCTCGTTCCTGTTCTGCTTCAACGACTTCTTCGGGCCGCTGCTCTACACCGGCGAGAGCCCACAGCACTGGACGCTGTCGCTCGGGCTCTCGCAGTTCCGCTCGCTCTATCAGGTGCAGTGGAACCTCGTGATGGCGGCGACGGTGATCGTGATGACGCCTGTGGTCGTGCTCTTCTTCCTGGCGCAGCGCGCCTTCGTCGAGGGCGTGACGCTCACCGGGGTGAAGGGATGAAGCTCGCCGTGATCGGGTCGGGCTCGACCTACACGCCGGAGCTGGTGTCCGGGCTCTCGCGCCTGGAGGTGTCCGAGCTCGCGCTGCACGACATCGACGCCGAGCGGCGTGAGGTGGTCGGGTCGCTGGCGCGGCGGATGCTCGACGCCCAGGGCTACGCGGGCGGGCTGGAACTGACGGACGACCTCGACCGGGCCCTCGACGGAGCGGACTACGTGCTCGTCCAGATCCGAGTCGGCGGCCAGGAGGCGCGGCTGCGAGACGAGACCGTCCCGCTCGCGTGCGGCTGCATCGGCCAGGAGACGACCGGCGCCGGCGGCCTCGGGAAGGCGTTTCGCACGGTTCCCGTCGTGCTCGAGATTGCCGAGCGCGCCCGCGAGCGCGCCGCAGACGGCGCCTGGATCGTCGACTTCACGAACCCGGTCGGGATCGTCACGCGCGCGCTGCTCGACGGGGGCCATCGCGCGGTCGGCCTCTGCAACGTGGCGATCGGCGTGCAGCGGACGTGCGCGCGCCTGCTCGCCGTCGAGCCGGAGCAGGTCGTCGTCGACCAGGTCGGGCTCAATCACCTGACCTGGGTGCGCGCGGTCCGCGTCGACGGCCACGACGTTCTGCCTCGGCTGCTGGACGAGCACGGCGACGAGCTGGCCGGGCTGTCGGGCTTGCCGTTGCGCGTCTCCGAGGAGCTGGGCGTGCTCCCCTCGTACTACCTGCGCTACTTCTACGCCCACGACCGCGTGCTGGCCGAGCAGCTCGGCGGGACGCCGCGGGCGGTCGAGGTGATGGAGATCGAGCGCGGGCTGCTCGATCTCTACCGCGACCCGGGCCTGCGCGAGAAGCCGGCGCTGCTCGAGCAGCGTGGCGGAGCCTTCTACAGCGAGGCGGCGGTCGGGCTCGTGCGCTCCCTGGAGACCGGCGACGGGGCGGTGCACGAGGTCGACGTGCGCAATGCCGGAACGCTCCAGGGCTTCGCGGACGACGATGTCGTCGAGGTCCCCGCGCGCGTGACCCGCGCCTCGATCGAGCCCTTGCCGCAGGAGCCACTCCCGCCGGAGCTCCTCGGGCTGGCCCAGCACGTCGCCGCCTACGAACGCCTCGCAGCCGAGGCGTCGGCGACCCAGGACCTGGAGCTCGCGCGCAAAGCGCTCCTGGCGCATCCGCTGATCGGGCAACACGACTTGGCGGACGAGCTGCTCGAGCCGCTGCTGGCCCCCTGGGCGGCACGGGTATGAGCGCCGCCGTGATCGCGGTGGACGGCGGCGCCTCCAAGACGCATCTGGCCCTGCTGGCGCGCGACGGCACGCTGCTCGAGCTCGTCCGGGGCCCGGAGAGCTCGCCTCAGAACCTCGGGCTCGAACGCGCCCTCGGCGTGCTGGATCGGCTGTTCGAGCAGGCGGGCGCGACGTCGGGCCAGGCGGAGGTCGCGCAGCTGAACATGTCGGGCGTCGACTTCCCGAGCGAGGAGCGGGAGCTGCGCGAGGCGATCGAGGCGCGGCGCTGGGCGGAGCGCATTGTCGTCGACAACGACACCTTCGCCGTTCTCCGCGCCGGCACCGAGCGCGGCTGGGGCGTCGCCGTCGTCTGCGGCACCGGAATCAACTGCGTCGGCGTCTCGGCTGACGGGCGACACGCTCGTTTCCCGGCGCTCGGCACGATCACCGGCGACTGGGGCGGCGGCTCGGACGTCGGCAACGCGGCCCTCTCCGCGGCCGCACGTAGCCAGGACGGTCGCGGTCCGCAGACGTCGCTCGAGCAGGCCGTGCCCGCGCACTTCGGGCTCGAGACGCCCCACGAGCTCGCCGAGGCGATCCACCGGGGCTCGATCCCTGCGCGGCGGCTGCTCGAGCTACCGCCGGTGGTCTTCGCCGAGGCGGAGCGCGACGAGGTCGCGGCCGGGATCGTCGAGCGACTCGCCTCGGAGATCGTCGCGATGGCGCGCGTCGCGCTCGAGCGGCTCGAGCTCCAGGACGAGCGGGCCGAGGTGTTGCTCGGAGGCGGCCTGCTGCAGGGCGACGGGCGCCTGACGAGCGCGGTCGAGCAGGAGCTGCGGCGGCTGGCGCCCAAGGCGACGGTTGCCGCGCCGGAGTCGCCGCCGATCGTCGGCGCGGCGCTGCTCGGTCTTGACGCGATCAGCGCAGGGGCTGACGCGCAAGGGCGCGCGCGCGAGCAGCTCGAGGCGGCGGTCGCGGCAGAGCGGGGTGGCGACGGTGGCTGACGTCCGCTACGTCCAGGCGACCAGGGTCTACCCCGGCGGCGACGTGCCCGCCGTCGACCGGTTCGACCTCGAGATCGCGGACGGCGAGCTGATGGTGCTGGTCGGCCCGTCCGGGTCGGGCAAGACGACCGCCCTCCGGATGCTCGCCGGGCTCGAGGAGGTGGACGCGGGGGCCGTCCTGATCGGCGGCCGCGACGTCACCGACCTGCCGCCCAAGAAGCGCGACATCGCAATGGTCTTCCAGAACTACGCGCTCTATCCGTACCTGACCGTCGCCCAGAACATCGCCTTCCCCCTCAGGATGGCCGGGGTCAAGAAGGCCGAGCGCGAGGCGCGCGCCGCGGAGGTCGCGCGGCGACTCGGGCTGGAGCGGTTCCTCGATCGCAAACCTTCACAGCTCTCCGGCGGCGAGCGTCAGCGGGTTGCGATGGGCCGCGCGATCATCCGCCTCCCGAGCGTGTTCCTGATGGACGAGCCGCTCTCGAACCTGGACGCGAAGCTGCGCGTGCAGATGCGTGCCGACGTCGCCGCGCTTCAGCACGACCTGGGCACTACGACGGTCTACGTCACTCACGATCAATCCGAGGCGATGACGCTCGGCCACCGGGTCGCCGTGCTGGACGGCGGCCGCCTGCAGCAGGTCGGGACGCCCCGCGAGCTCTACGACGAGCCGGTCAACCGGTTCGTCGCCGGCTTCATCGGCTCGCCAGCGATGAACCTCTGCGAGGTGGCGTGCTCGAACGGCTCGGTCTCCTTCGCCGGGCAGCCGCTCGAGCTACCGGCGTCGCTCGACGGACGCTCGCAGGTGGTCGTCGGGCTGCGTCCGGAGGCACTCGAGCTGAGCGGCGACGGGATTCCGGCGGAGGTCGAGGTGGTGGAGGAGTTCGGCGCGGACGCCTACGTGTTCTGCGCCGCGCGCCTGCACGACGGCGAGGGCGGGACCACCAGGCTCGTGGCCCGTACCGACGCCAGATCCGCGCCCCAGCGTGGCGAGCGGGTGGCCCTCCAGGTCAGGCCGGGCGAGGCTCATCTGTTCGACGTCGAGTCCGGCCGGCGCCTGAGCTCGGACTAGCCGGGAGGCGCACTACACTCGACTTCCCGTGGCTGAGGCCGGCTTCGTACACCTGCACGTTCACTCCGAGTACTCGATCCTCGACGGAGCTTGTCGCATCCCCGCGCTGGCGGCGCGCGCGGCCGAGCTCGAGATGCCGGCGGTGGCGCTGACCGACCACGGCTCGCTCGCGGGCGCGGTCGAGCTGGTGCGCGAGACGGGCAAGGTGGGCGTGAAGCCGCTGGTCGGCTGCGAGCTCTACGTCGCCGAGGACCGCCGGGCGCAGCGGAAGGGTTACGCGCACCTGACGCTGCTCGCCGAGGACAACACTGGCTACTCGAACCTGATCAAGCTCGCCTCGGCCGGCTACCTCGAGGGCTACTACTACAAGCCCCGGGTCGACTGGGAGCTGCTCGAGCAGCACTCGCGGGGTCTGGTGGCGCTGTCGGGCTGCCTGTCCGGCCGCGTCTGCAAGGCGCTCGAGGAGAACCGCGGCGACGACGCGCGCGCCGACCTCGACCGGCTGGCCCAGGTCTTCGGCCGCGACTCGACGTACGTCGAGATGCAGAACGCGGGCCTCGAGATCCAGCAGCGGATCAACCCTGCATTGGCGAAGCTCGCCGGCGACGCCGGCCTGCCGCTGGTCGCGACCGGCGACGTCCACTACCTCCGGCACGAGGACGCGAAGGCGCACGAGGCGCTGCTCTGCATCCAGTCGGGCGACTCGCTGAAGAACCCGAACCACTGGAAGTTCGACACCGACCAGTTCTTCTTCAAGTCGCCGGCCGAGATGGCGCTCGACTTCCCGGGCCAGGAGGAGGCGATGCGGCGCACGCTCGAGATCGCCGAGCGCTGCAACGTCTCGCTCGAGCTCGGGAACATCCTGCTCCCCAAGTTCCCGCTCCCGGAGGGCAAGGACGCCTTCGAGTACCTGGTCGAGCTCTGCGAGAAAGGCCTGCAAAAGCGCTACGACCGGGTGACGCCGGAGCTGCAGGAGCGCCTCCGCTTCGAGCTCAAGACGATCAAGGAGATGGGCTTCGCGGACTACTTCCTGATCGTCTGGGACTTCATCGCCTTCGCCAAGCGGAATGGGATCTCGGTCGGCCCGGGCCGCGGCAGCGCAGCCGGCAGCCTCGCCGCCTACTGCCTGGAGATCACCGACGTCGACCCGATCCGTTACGACCTCCTCTTCGAGCGCTTCCTCAACCCAGGGCGCAAGTCGATGCCGGACATGGACATCGACTTCGCCGTCGCCGGCCGCGACCGTGTCATCAACTACGTCGCCGAGAAGTACGGGCGCGACCGCGTGGCCCAGATCATCACCTTCGGGACGATGATGGCCCGGGCGGCGGTCCGCGATGCCGGGCGCGTCCTCGAGATCCCGTACGGCTCCGTCGACAAGGTCGCGAAGCTGATCCCGGAAGGCCCGAAGGTCTACCTCGACGAGTGCCTGAAGCCGGGGTCCGAGCTAAAGCAGGCCTACGACGCCGACCCGATCGTGCGGGAGATCGTCGATCTCGCGAAGCCGCTCGAGGGCCTCATCCGCCAGGACTCGATCCACGCCGCCGGGGTCGTGATCTCCGACCGGCCGTTGACCGACATCGTCCCCCTGCAGCAGAAAGGCGCCGACCAGGAGGTCGTGACGCAGTTCGGGATGTGGGACGTCGAGGCGCTCGGCCTGCTGAAGATGGACTTCCTCGGCCTGCGCAACCTCGACGTGATCGAGAAGGCGGTCGAGCTGATCGGTGGCGTCGACATCGGCAAGCTTCCGCTCGACGATCCGGCCACCTACGCGATGCTCCAGCGCGGAGACGCCATCGGCGTCTTCCAGTTCGAGTCGTCGGGCATGCGCGAGGCGCTGCGGTCGGTGAAGCCGACCGAGTTCGAGGACCTGATCGCGCTGGTCGCCCTCTACCGCCCGGGGCCGATGGGCTACATCCCGGGCTACGCGAAGCGCAAGAACGGCCAGGAGGCGGTGACGTTCATCGATCCGCGGCTCGAGCAGATCACGGGCGTCACTCATGGGATCTGCATCTACCAGGAGCAGTACCTGGAGATTGCCAAGCAGATCGCGGGGTTCACGCCTGCGGAGGCCGACGATCTGCGTAAGGCGATCGGCAAGAAGATCCACGAGCTGATGGCCTCGCTGAAGGAGAAGTTCCTCGAGGGCTGCGCTGAGAGCGGGACGACCCCGTCGGTTGCAAATCAGCTCTGGAAGGACATGGAGCAGTCGCAGGATTACTCCTTCAACAAGTCGCACGCCGCCTGCTACGCGCTGATCGCCTACCGCACCGCCTGGCTGAAGGCGCACCACCCGAAGGAGTACATGGCGGCGCTGATCTCGTCGGTGATGAACACCAAGGACCGCGTGCCGTTCTACGTGAACGCCTGCCGCGAGATCGAGATCGAGGTGCTGCCGCCGGACGTGAACGGCTCCGAGTGCGACTTCGCCGTCGTCGAGGGGAAGATCCGCTTCGGCCTGAACGCGGTCAAGAACGTCGGCGACTCGGCCGCGCGCGCGATCGTCGCCGCGCGTGCCGACGGCGGCCCGTTCGCCTCGCTCTGGGACTTCACCGAGCGCGTCGACCCGCAGGCCGTGAACAAGCGCGCGCTCGAGTCGCTGGTCAAGTGCGGCGCGCTCGACTCGACCGGCGGCACCCGCCGCGGGATGCTCGAGGCGCTCGAACATGCGCTCTCGCACGGCCAGCGCGCCTCCGACGAGCGGCTGCGGGGCCAGAGCTCGCTGTTCGCCGAGGTCGAGGAGAAGCTCGAGCACCCGCCGATCGGCAGCGAGGAGTACGAGAAGAACGAGCTCCTGCGCCAGGAAAAGGAGGCGCTCGGGCTGTACGTCTCGGAGCATCCGCTGGAGGCAATCCGGGCCCAGCTACGGCGCAAGACCGACGCCACGCTCGCCGAGCTCGAGCGCCGGCGCGACGGCGAGATCGTGACCGTCGCCGGGATCGTCTCGGCGATCAAGCAGCTGACGACCAAGAAGGGCGACCCGATGGTCTTCCTGCGGCTCGACGACGTGGTCGGCAGCGCCGAGGTCGTGGTCTTCAACTCGGTCTACGCGGCCTCGCGCGAGCTGCTCGTGCCCGACGCCGTGTTGGTCGTGAAAGCTCGGGTCGACCACAAGGAGGGGGAGTCGAAGCTGATCGCGCTCGAGGTGACCGCGTTCGAGGCGACCCCGGAGAGGCGCGAGGTGCGGCTGAAGCTCGACGCCCGGCAGGCCAGGGCCGGGATCATTCGCGAGCTCGCCGCGGTCGTGCGCGACTTTCCGGGCGAGGCGCCGGTCGTCGTCGACCTCGAGACTTCCGAGGGTCCGCGCACCCTCCAGTTCGGCAGCGACTACCGGGTCAAGCCGGAGCCGGACTTCTTCGCCGAGGTGAAGGCGCTCCTCGGCGAGGCCGCCGTGGCGTGAGGCCGCGGCGGGTCTACGAAAGCGGCGTCTACGCGAGCGACCTGGGGGCGGCGCGCGCCTTCTACCGCGACGTGCTCGGAATGCGCGAGGTCGAGGAAGGCGTCTTCCGGCTCGACGACGACGGCGTGCTCTTGCTCTTCGACCCGGAGCTCTCGTCGCAACCGGGCCGGGTCGTGCCCTCGCACGGCCCGGCCGGAGCGATTCACGTCGCCTTCGCCGTCGGCGAGGGCGAGCTCGACGCCTGGCGCGAGCGGTTCGCGCAGCACGGCGTCGAGCTCGAGCAGGAGCAGGACTGGGAGCGGGGCGGCGCCCGCTCGCTCTACGTCCGCGACCCCGCCGGCAACTCGGTCGAGCTGGTCGACGGCGACCTCTGGCCGCGGTGACGGCGCACGAGCATCAGCGCGGTCGCCCCGAGCAGGCCCGCTGCGACGAGCCCGAAGACCAGCGTGTAGTTGAAGCTCGAGCCACCGCTGGGCGCGCTCGCCGATAGCCCGAGCGAGACGAGCGTCCGCTTCAGCTCCGGGTTCTGGTACCAGCCGCCGATCGTCTCGGAGTCGAAGATCGGCTGGCCCGATCGCATGTAGGCGACGGCGCCGCCCTTCGCGTAGGGGTAGACGTCCTGGGTGATCACGTGCGTCGTCCCGGCCGGAACCGTCCAGCGGATCCGGTAGCCCGGCCCGAGCGGCCCGGCCGGCCGCGCGTGCAGCATCGGGTCGGGGGACTGTCCCATGGCCGAGGGGAAGAAGCCGCTGTCGGTGGTCAGGCGGCCGATCGGCGTCGTGGTGTAATCGCTGTGGCTGTTCCGCAGCATGAGCAGCGTCTTGTGGAAGCCTGGCCCGGAGACCTCGGCCCGCGACGGCTCCTTCGCGATGGCGAGGGCTGGCAGGACGAGGGCCGCGAGGGCCGCGGCGACGAGCGTGAGGCGGGTCATGGTCCGTGCTCCTTTCGGCGTGTGCCGTGGATACACCGCCTCGGCGCCTCAGGTTCCCGCAGCCGGAGTCTCAGACGCCCGAGGAGCCCGAGAGCTCCCGCGCGACCTCGAACTTCTCGACCGACAGCACCGACCCGCCGACGGCTTCGGCCGCCTCGCGCCGTGCTTTCCCGGCGACACGCTCGCTGTTCTCGAGCGTGCCGGCGTTGTCCCAGAGCGTGACCGTCATCGTGCGCCCATCCTCCGGGTCGACGAGGACGTACCCGCCGGCGAAGCCGTCGAGCTGCTCGACTTGCTTCGCCGCCTCGCCGAACGCCTCGACCGCCGCGTCGATCCGTTCCGACTGGACTTCATAACGTGCAACACGTGCCAGCATGGTTCGGAACCCTAACGACCTTGGCGGTGTAACAACGGCGGTGGTGGACCGGCCACTGGATGAAGCCGAGCTCGTGGAGCGGGCCCGGCGCGGCGACCTCGAGGCCTGGGAGACGCTGGTGCGCACGTATCAGGGAATCGCGTTCCGCACCGCCTACGTGCTGGCCGGGAACGCCGCGGATGCCGAGGAAGCCGCGCAGGACGGGTTCGTCAAGGCCCACCGCGCGCTCGGCCGCTTCCGGCGTGGGGCTGCGCTGCGGCCGTGGTTGCTGCGGATCGTCGCCAACGAGGCTCGCAACCGCCGACGCTCGGCGGGCCGCCGAGAGCGGCTCGCGCTGCAGGCCGCCGCAGAGATCCGCCCGGGGGACGCGGTCCCGTCCCCCGAGGCGGCCCTGCTCGCGCGCGAGGGCCAAGAGCGGCTGCTCGCTGCCGTCGAACGGCTCCCGGAAGACCACCGCGACGCGATCGCCTGCCGGTTCTTCCTCGACCTCTCCGAGGAGGAGACCGCGGCCGCGCTCGGCGTTCGCCGCGGCACCGTCAAGTCGCGCCTCGCGCGCGCCCTCGCGCGCCTGCGCGAGAGCCTGGAGGACGAGGCGTGAGCTCGCTGGAGCAGCGCCTGCACGCGCTCGGGCGCGAGCTGGCGTTCCCGCCGGAGCCCGATCTCGCTGCGAGAGCGCGCCCGGCCGAGAGGGCGTTTCCGTGGCGGTGGGTGGCGCTCGCGGCCGCGGTCGTCGCGCTGGTTGCTGCCTTCGCGGTGCCGTCGGCGCGCACGTCGATCCTGCGCTTCTTCCACATCCAGGGCGCGACGGTCGAGCGGGTCGAGACGCTGCCGGATGCGCAGGAGCGCTCCAGCGCAAGCGGGCTCGGCCGAAGGCTCTCGCTCGAGCAGGCGCAGCGGCGCGTCGGCTTCCGGCTGCTGCTGCCGCCGCTCCCCGGAAAGCCGCCCGTGTACCTGCTCGACGGCGCGCTGGCGACTGTGATCCTGCGCGTGGGCGACGAGCCGGGGTTGCTCTCCGAGTACAGCGCGCGGAGCTACACGCTGCTGAAGAAGTCCGTCGGCGAGAAGTCCCACGTCGAGCCCGTCGAAGTCAACGGCGCGCCTGGCCTGTGGCTAGAAGGCCCGCCACACACGCTGACCTACTTCAACGAGATCGGCGAGTTCCAGGAACGGACGGTGAAGATCACCGGCAACGTGCTGCTCTGGACACAGGACGGCGTGACACTGCGCCTCGAGGGCCGAATCTCCAAGGCGCAGGCCCTGCGAATCGCTCGCCGGATCGATTGAGATCCCCCCTCAGGGGGAGATCCGCGGGCCGCTTCGCACCGAATAACCGGTACATGACTGCGGCTGAGGTACACGTCGTCACCGAGACGGAGCAGGAGCGCGTCGAGCACTGGCGCGCCGAAGAGCTGATCCGCGCGGGCTTCGACCCGAGCGATGCGGTGGCGCTGGCGGCCAGGCACGACATCGATCTGCACTTCGCGATCGAGCTGATCGGGCAGGGCTGCCCCTACGAGACGGCAATCGAGATTCTGATCTAGCGCTCGAGGGCGCAGGCGTCAGCGGGTCGGGGCAGAATGTGCCCCCGGTGATCGCCTCAATCCCCTCCCCGCACAGCGGCACGATCGAGCTCGGCCCGCTGACGATCCACATGTACGGGCTGATGCTGCTGCTCGCGATCGCGGCCTGCATCTGGCTGACCGGCGTGCGCTGGGTGCGCCGTGGCGGCGACTGGGACCTGGTGCTCAAGGTCGCCGTCTGGGGCGTCGCGGCCGGGATCGTCGGCGCGCGCCTCTACCACGACATCACCAGCTGGGACGAGGTCTCGAGCCCGAAATGGAAGGGAGTCTTCGCCGTCTGGGAGGGCGGCCTCGGCGTCTGGGGCGGGATCCTGCTCGGCTGCCTCGTGGGCGCGTACATCGTCCACCGCGAGGGCGCCTCGGTGTTCAGGTTCATGGACGCGGTCGCGCCGGGCCTGCTGCTCGCCCAGGGGATCGGCCGCATCGGCAACTGGTGGAACCAGGAGCTCTACGGCAAGCCGACCGACCTGCCCTGGGGCCTGAAGATCGACTTCGAGCACCGAGTCTCCGGCTACGAGAACAGCGCGACCTTCCACCCGACCTTCCTCTACGAGCTCGTCTACGACCTGGTCGGGGTCGGCATCTTGCTCCTGCTCGATCGGCGTTTCCGCTTCAAGCCGCCTGCGTTGTTCGCGCTCTACGTCTCGTACTACACGGCCGGCCGCTTCGTCGAGGAGCTGCTGCGGATCGACCCGGCTCACGAGTTCGGCGGGCTGCGCCTCAACGCGTGGGTCTCGATCGTCGTCTTCGTGATCTCGACCACGTTCTTCGTCTGGTGGCAGTTCCTCCGCGGCGGCGAGGCCCGTCCGCGGCGAGTCGGGCGCCGGCGGGAGCGGCGCGAGCCCGAGGGGCCGACGATGGCGATCCCGAAGGGCCGCGTCCGGTAACGCCGCTAGCGTGCCGCACGTGATCGTGCGCGAGCTCGAGCTGGACCTCGACGCCTTCGAGGGCCCTTTCGACCTGCTCCTGACGCTCGTCCTGAAGGAGGAGCTCGACCTCGCCGAGGTGGACGTGGCGGGGATCGTGCTCACCTTTGTAGAGCGGCTGGCCGAACGGGGCGAGCTCGACCTGGAGGCCTGCGGCGAGTTCCTCGTGCTCGTGGCCGCCCTGCTGGAGCTGAAGGCGCGCGGGCTGTTCCCGGACGAGGAGGCAGAGCTCTCGGAGCTCGAGCCCGAGGAGGCTGCCGAGGAGCTGGCGCGGCGCCTCGCCGAGTACCGGCGCGCGAAGGAGGCCGCAGCCTGGCTCGCCGAACGGCTGGAGGCCGAGAGCGAACGCTTCTTCCGCCTCGGGCCGGCGCCGCTCGCGCCCCGGGTCGAGCGCCGACTCGCCCCGCAGGAGCCGGAGAGCCTCGCCGGCGCATTGCGCTTGCTGGCCCAGGAGCCGCCGGCCGTCTCGCTGGCGCACCTGGAGCTGCGCTTCCCGCCGGTGACGCAGTTCCTCGACCGCTTTCGCGCGGTGCTGCGGCGCCGCAGGGTCTTCGACCTCGACGCGGAAGTGGAGGGCATGTCGAGGATCGAGCAGGCAGTCGCCTTCCTCGCGCTGCTGGAGCTGCGTCGCGGGGGAGAGGTCGCGCTGGAGCAGGCCGCGCCGTTCGCCCCGATTCGCGTCCGTCGTTCCGCCGAGGAGAGGAGAGACGAATGGGCCGCCCGCTCCGCCTGATCACCGCGAGCCCGGTCGACCGGCTGGCGCGCACCGTCGAGGCGCTGCTGGTCGTCGCCTCGCAGCCGTTGTCGGTCGAGGAGCTCGCCGAGGCCGCGAACGACGACTCCGAGCGCATCCAGACCGCACTGGGGCTGCTGGCCGAGCGCTACGCCGAGGGCCGCAGCGGGATCGTGCTCGAGCACGTCGCCGGCGGCTGGGCCTTCCGCGCCTCGCGCGCGGCGGCCGAGGCCTGCGGGCGCCTGTTCGAGCGGCCGGTCGAGCGCGGACTCTCCGCCGCGGCTCTGGAGACGCTCGCGATCGTCGCCTACCTCGGGCCGGTCAGCCGCCCGGAGATCGCTCGGATCCGTGGCGTCGCGGCCGATTCGGTCGTCGCCGGCCTCGTCGAGCGCGGGCTGATCGCCGAGTCCGGCCGCGAGGAGGGCATCGGCGGGGCGGTTCGCTACCGGGCGACGCCGCTGTTCGAGCGCGTCTTCGGGCTCGACTCGCTCTCGGCCCTGCCGCGCCTGGACGACCTCGGCGAGAGCACGAACGAGATCCGCGAGCGGCTCGAGTCGGTCGCCGAGCGCCGCGGCGCCTGAGCGCGGCTCCAACAGTGACAGTCACAGTGACAGTCACTGTTCGCCAGAAGTGTGCCGAGCGTGGGCCGAAAGCGTGACGGCTAGAGCCGTCTGACGATCGCCTCGGCCTCGTCGCGCGTGAATGCGCGCAAGGTCTCGGTGTGCTCGGCCCCGTGGCGCTGGAGCTTCATCAGGATCTCTGCGGCCGTGTCGTCGTCGGGCGCTTCGAAGATCTCGACCACGTCGTAGCGGCCGAGCGTCACGTAGACGCCGATCAGCTTTCCGCCGGCCTCCTCGACGATTCGCTCGCCCTCCTCGACGCGTTCCCGCCAGGCGGGCAGGCCGGCGACGCCCTTCGAGGTCCAGCGCATCAGCGAGACGTAGTGCGGCACGGCCTCTCGATAATGGCGCAAATGCGCCTCAACGCCTACCTCGCGCGAGCCGGGGTCGCCTCGCGGCGCCGCTCGGACGAGCTGATCAAGGCCGGCCGCGTGACCGTCAACGGCAAGCCGGGTCAGCTGAACACCTTCGTTCAGAGCCGCGACCGGGTCGAGCTCGACGGCGAACCGGTGGAGCTGCAGCCCCTGACGTACGTCCTGCTGCACAAGCCGGCAGGCGCCGTCACGACCGCGAGCGACCCGCAGGGCCGGCGTACGGTCGTCGAGCTCGTCGACCATCCGGCCCGCGTGATGCCCGTCGGCCGGCTCGACGCCGACACGACTGGCGCCCTGTTGCTGACGAACGACGGCGAGCTGGCGCACCGCCTCGCCCACCCGCGCTACGAGGTCGAAAAGGTCTACGAGGCCGAGGTCGAGGGCGACCCCTCCGACGACGCGCTGGAGCGCCTGTGCCAGGGGATCGACCTGGACGACGGCCAGACGAGTCCCGCGCGGGCCCGACGCCTGGCCCCGGGCCGCGTCGAGCTCGCCATCCACGAAGGCCGCAAGCACCAGGTCAAGCGGATGCTGGCGGCCGTCGGGCACCCGGTCACGCATCTGCATCGCAGCCGCTATGCGGGACTGACGCTCGAAGGGCTCGAGCCCGGCCGGTGGCGCGAGCTCGAGCCCTCCGAAGTAGCGCGGCTTAGGTCGACGCCGCCATCGCCTCGGCCTGGATGATCAGGGCGTTCGCCTGCGAGATCCAGGAGTGCGCCTGGGTCTCGTTGAAGTGAGCGCCGCCCAACATCGTCGAGTCGAGAGCGTTCTTGATCGAAGTTGCCAGCGCGTCGCGCGAAGTGGTGAGCGTCGCGATCTGGTCCTCGATCGAGTTGTAGCGGCTGTCGTCCGAAGCACTGCCACTCTTGATCGCGCGCGTCGAGGCCTGCAGCGTGCTCATCGCGAAGGCGCCGAAGGGCGCATTCAGCTGCTTGTACGCGGCTCGTAGCGCGTTGTAGGTGTCGAGGTGATGCCGCACGGAGTGGGGCAGCCTCGAGCGGTCAAGCACATCCGCGAAGACGGCGCCGTCGTGCACGTACGTGTCGTCGAGTCCGACGAGCGAGAGCATCGTCGGCCGCGTGTCGGTGTGATCCGCCCACGTGGTCGAGTCGTCAGCCGAGTTCTTGACGCCGGGGCCGACCATTCCCAACCACGTCGTGCCGATCTCCGGCTGGATGCCACCGTGGTTCCACGCGAACGTGCTGGTCGGCGGAGTCGTCGGCACCGTGATGCAGGACGGTGTCGTCCCGCCTTCGTCACACGCCGCCGAGCTCGCGAACAGGAAGTAGTCCGGAAGCGCGAACATCGTCAGGTTGGGCGTCCGCTGCGGATCTGCGGTGACCATGTGGAGCGTCTTCTCCTCCACCTGGTCGGCGAGCGCCGCCGTGATGTTCTCGTTGATGTTGGTGTACGGGTTCGTCGCCCGCAGGGCTCCGACGCCCCGGCCGAACGCACGCGCCGTGGCGGAGGTGCGCGCCGGGTTGCCGTTCAGGTACACCGTCGGCGCCATGTCGGAGTGGATCGTGAACGGGGTCGTGATCCCTTGCTGGGTCTTGAGGAGGCCCTGCAGGTTGCCGTTGACCTCGCCCCTGAGGCTGTAGTTGCAAGGGACGGTGACTCCGTCGCAGCCCGCCGGCGTCGGAATGGAGCCGGCGAAGTGGTCGCCCTCCTCGACGTTGAACACGAACAGCGTGTTCTTCTTGGTGATGCCGTCGCTCGCCAGCCGGTTGAAGAACTGGTCGAACGCGACGTCGTAGTTGTGCAGCTGCTGGACGTAGTCGGCCTCGCCCGGGCCGCGCGTGGCGTGGATCTCACCAGCTACGCCGTGCTGGTCGTGGGCGTCGGAGATATAGCCGAACGTGACCGGGATGCCCGACTCTTGCATCTGCGCGACGTACGACAGCGTGGTCGAGGCGAACAGGCCGTCGAAGCCCGGGAAGCCCGGCTGGTCGAACTGGTCGGTGATCTTGGTGCCGTCGAGCTTCTTCAGCGCTAGCTGACCGTTGGCCGTCGCGTTCGTGCAGTTCGACGGGTTGGCGGGGCAGATCGCCGGGTTGATGTACTTCCCGCCGAAGATCCCCTGGTAGCCGGAGTAGCCGCCCGGCTCGTCGGGGAGCTGGTCCACCTTCGCGTTCGGGTTGTCGTGGCAGATGCTCTTCTTGTTCTGCGCACAATGGATCGCGAGCCCGATGAAGTCGGTCTGCGCGAGGCTGCGCGCCGCGGTCCCGGGGGCCGCCGCGTTCGACGCTGCGGCCTCGTTCCATTCGGGCGAGCCGCTGCCGAATACCTTCGTCATGTCACCGGCGGGGCCGGTGCCCGTGTTCTCGAGCACTACGTTGGCGAGCGCCGTTGCGCCCCAGTCGCAGCCTGCCCGGGTGTACGGGACCCACGGGGCCGGCGCGTTCTTCGGCGAGCCGCTGTCCCCGTTGACCATGTTGTAGTTCGCGTCAAATGGCGGGTTGTTGACGTCGTCCGTCAGGTCGGTCCAGTACTTGAACGAGCTAGACGAGAGCGTCGTGCCCGAGCCGTCGTTCTTGAAGTAGCGGTACGAGTTCGAGACCGCCTGGCCGTGCCGGTCGGAATAGACGCCGGTCAGGCTGGTGAGGATCCCGTTGGCGGTATGCGAGATCAGCACCGTGTGGTCGTTGGTCAGCAGCGTGCCGTTGCCGCGGATGAAGTTCAGCAGGTGCGGCATCTGCTCGAGGTCGGACGGGACGTTCGGGTTGTCCCGCAGGAAATGCACGTTGTCGAAGATCAGATAGACGACGTGCTTGACGTTGTGCCGTAGCCCGCAGTTCGTCGGACCCGGCGGCTTGGCGTGCGCGATGGCCCGCTTCGACTCGCTCCGGTTGGTGGTCGCAGTCGCCCCGACGACGGCCGCGGCGGAAATCCCGACCACGGCAAGCACGACTGCGAGGGTTCTCGCTCTCCCCTTCATCGATCCCTCCCTGGGTGGATTCGCTCCTCCGGGCGCGAACCTAAACGACCTGGCCTCCGGCGTCCAATGGCGGTCACCGCCTCGAAACCTGGTGAGATGCTAGGGGCGAACGAAGCCCATCCGCTCGTACATGCGCCCCGAGCGTAGGCGCCGACTCTGCGCTCGCCTTCTCGGCGCCGCGGGCGAGCATGGCACGGAGCTCCGGTTCGTCGGCCCGGAGCGCCTCGTAGCGCTCCTGGATCGGCACGAATAGCTCGACGACCGCGTCGGCCACCTCCTGCTTGAACTTCCCGTAGCCCTGGCCGTCGTAGCGGGACTCGATCTCGGGGATCGAGTCGCCGGTGGCGACGGACATGATCTCGATCAGGTTCGAGATGCCCGCCTTCTGCTCGGGATCGTGCCGCACGTCGGTGCCGGAGTCGGTGACGGCGGTCTTGAACTTCTTCCGCATCGTGTCCGGGGGGTCGATGAGGCGCACGACGCCTTGCGGCGCGCCGCGGGTGGTCGACATCAGCCGCTCGGGCTCCTGCAGGTTCTTGATCCGCGCGCCCTCCTCGGGGATGGCCACCTCGGGCACGACGAACGTCTCGCCGAAGCGCTGGTTGAAGCGCTCCGCGACGTCGCGGGTCAGCTCGACGTGCTGGCGCTGGTCGTCGCCGATCGGGACGAGGTCGGTCTGGTAGAGCAGGATGTCGCCGGCCATCAGCACCGGGTAGGTGAAGAGGCCGGCCGAGACGAAGTCCTGCTCGGCCGCGCGATCCTTGAACTGGGTCATCCGGCGCAACTCGCCGAAGCTCGTGACCGCGCTCAGCAGCCAGGCCGCCTCCGGGTGGGCGGTGACGTGGCTCTGGACGAAGACCGTCGAGCGGTCGGGGTCGAGGCCGGTGGCGAACAGCATCGCCGCGAGGTCGAGCGTCGCGTCGCGCAGCTCCTGCGGCTCGAACGGGGTCGTGATCGAGTGCAGGTCGACGATGCAGAAGAAGGCCTCGCCCTGCTCCTGGGTGGCCGCGTACTGGCGGAAGCCGCCGGAGTAGTTGCCGAGCGTCTTCGCGCCCGAGGCCCTGATCCCGCTGAAGATCCGCATCTGCGCTCAGTATCGCAACTACCTTTAGCTGCTCATGGCGACGAACGGCTCACCGGAACTGCTGATCGTGATGGGCGCGAGCGCGACGCCCGACCAGACCGAGCACGTGCTCGCCCGGCTGCAGGAGGCCGGAGTGGACGCGCGCGTCACGCGCGGGCGCGAGTCGACCGTGATCGGCGCAATCGGTGAGCGCGAGCTGCTCGCGACGCTGCCGCTCGAGGGCTACCCGGGGGTCGAGCAGGTGCTGCCGATCCTGAAGCCGTACAAGCTCGTCTCGCGCGAGGTCTCGCCCGACCCGACCGTGATCGACGTCGAGGGCCGGCGCGTCGGCGACCAGTTCTTCGGCCTGATCGCCGGGCCGTGCACGGTCGAGTACCGCGAGCAGACGCTCGAGACCGCGCGGGCGGTCAACGAGGCCGGCGCGACGTGGCTGCGCGGCGGCGCCTTCAAGCCGCGAACGTCGCCGTACACCTTCCAGGGGCTCGGCGAGGACGCGCTGACGATCCTGCGCGAGGCGCGCGAGGAGACCGGATTGCCGGTCGTCACGGAGCTGATGGACCCGCGCCACGTCGAGGCGGTGCTGGACGCGGCCGACGTGATCCAGATCGGCGCGCGCAACATGCAGAACTTCATGCTCCTGGCCGAGGTCGGGCGCGCCGACAAGCCGGTGCTGCTGAAGCGCGGGCCGTCGGCATCGGTCGAGGAGCTGCTGATGGCCGCCGAGTACGTCGCGCGCGAGGGGAACGAGCGGATCGTGCTCTGCGAGCGCGGGATCAAGACCTTCGAGCGGACGACGCGCTACACGCTCGACCTCGGCTCGGTTGCCGTGCTGAAGCACGAGACGCACCTGCCGGTGATCGTCGACCCGTCCCACGCGGCGGGCCGGCGCGACCTGGTGCTGCCGCTGGCCCGGGCGGCCGCAGCGGTGGGCGCGGACGGGATCATCGTCGAGTCGCACCCGTCGCCGGAGGAGGCGCTCTGCGACGGGCCGCAGCAGATCCCGACGAGCGAGTTCGGCGAGTTCGCCCGCGAGGTGCGCTCGGTGGTCGAGCTGCTCGGCAAGCAGATCGGCTGAGACCGGCCGTCTTTCGGGCCGCGGCGGCTGGGGACGAACCGCCACACCTTCGGCACCAAGCCGTGACAGACACGTCATACCTGCCCGGCTAGCCTGGGCTGATTCCCCGGGTGGGTGGGGGTTGGGGATGGGACCCGCCTGTGACCGCCTGCCCGCGCCGGCTCGCCCGGTTAGCCTGGCTGCATGGAGATCAAGCGGCTGGGAATCGTCGGCACGGGGCTGATCGGCGCGTCCGTCGGGCTTGCGGCGAAGCGAGCCGGGGTAGCGCACGTCGCCGGCTGCGACTTCTCCGAGGAGACGCTCGCGACAGCCCGCGAGCGGGGCGCGATCGACGAGCCCCGCAGCAGCCCGGACGAGCTGGCCGACGCCGACCTGATCGTCGTCGCCGTCCCGGTGACAGCGCTCCAGCCGGTCCTGCAGAGCTTGCTCGACGGTGCGGCCCAACCGACGATCACCGACGTCGGCTCGACGAAGTCCAACGTCTCGGGCGCGCTCGGCGACCCGCGCTTCGTCGGCGGCCACCCGGTCACCGGCTCCGAGGCCCACGGCCCCGCGCACGCGACCGCCGACCTGTTCGACGGCGCGACCTGGTTCCTGACGCCATCGAGCGCGACCGAGCCGGCGCGCTACCGGCTCGTGCACGGCTTCGTATCCTCGCTCGGCGCAACGCCGGTCGCGATCGACCCGCAGGCGCACGACCGCCTCGTCGCGCTCACGAGCCACCTCCCGCACGCGCTCGCCAACCTGCTCGTCAACCAGGCCGGTGCGACGCGCGTCGAGGGCCACGAGCCGCTCGCGGCTGCCGGCGGCTCGCTGCGCGACATGACCCGCGTCGCCGGGGCGAACCCCCGCATCTGGATCGACATCTTCCTCGAGAACAGCGGCGCGATCCGAGAGTCGCTGGCCGAGCACCGCCGCCGGATCGAGCAGCTCGAGACCGCGCTCGAAGCGGGCGACGGAGGCTTCATCGCACGGTGGATCGGCGAGGCCTCGGACAATCGCCGCCGCATGCTCGAAGGCGCCTTCCCCGACCCCGGCGACCTGCACCAGTTGCGCGTCCACGTGCCCGACCGGCCGGGCGTGCTCGCCGGGATCACCCAGGCGCTCGGCGCGCAGCGGATCAACATCGAGGACTTCGAGCTGCACCACGTCTCGCCGGAGCGCGGCGGCACGCTGACCCTGCTCGTCACGGGGGAGGCCGAGGCAGAGCGTGCGGCCGCGGTGCTCGAGTCGCAGGGTTACGGCGTCGTCGTCTCGCCGGTCCTGGCGGAATGAGGATCGAGCCAGCTGCCACGCTGCGTGGCCACATCGCCGTCCCAGGGGACAAGTCGATCTCGCACCGCGCGGTGCTGCTCGGGACGATCGGCGAGGGCGAGACCTCTGTGCGCGGCTTCGGCCGCTCGGGCGACACGGAGGCGACCATCGCCGCGGTGCGCGCGCTGGGCGCGACCGTGCACGAGGACGACGTGGACACGCTCCGCGTCGAGGGCGCCGGGCTGCGCGGCCTGCGCGAGACAGGTGAGCCGATCGACTGCGGCAACTCGGGCACCACGCTGCGCCTGCTCGCCGGGATCCTTGCCGGCCAGCGGGGCCGCTTCGAGCTGACGGGCGACGAGTCGCTGCGCCGCCGCCCCGTCGACCGGATCGCCGATCCACTCGTCCAGATGGGCGTGCGGGTCGAGAGCGCCGACGGCAGGCCGCCGCTCGTGCTCGAAGGCGGCGAGCTGCGCGGGATCCGCTACGAGCTCCCGGTCGCGAGCGCCCAGGTCAAATCGTGCATCCTGCTCGCGGGCTTGTACGCGGCGGGCCGCACGACCGTCGTCGAGCCCCTCCCGACGCGCGACCACACCGAGCTGATGCTCGAAGCCGCCGGCGTGGCGGTGACGCGCACGCAGCGGCGCATCTCGGTGGGTCCGGCCGAGCAACTGCGGCTCGGCGAGGTCGACGTCCCTGGAGATTTCTCCGCGGCTGCGCCGTTCGTGGTCGCCGCGACCCTGCTGCCCGGCTCCGAGCTGACGATCCACGACCTCGGGCTCAACCCCCGCAGGACCGGCCTGCTCGACGTGCTCGCGCGCATGGGCGCGCGCGTCACGGTGTTCAACCGCCGCACGAGCGCCGGCGAGCCGATCGGCGACCTCGAGGTGCGCTCCGCCGAGTTGACCGCGACGACAGTGACCGCCGAGGAGGTGCCGCTCATGGTCGACGAGCTGCCGCTGTTCGCACTCGCGGCGGCGAGCGCGCACGGCGAGAGCAAGGTCGAAGGCGCACAGGAGCTGCGCGTCAAGGAAACGGACCGCATCGAAACCGTCACAACTTCGCTACGAGGCCTTGGCATCCGCATCGCCGCGAGCGACGATGGCCTCGGGGTGAGAGGGGTACCTTCCCGCCCTAGGGGTGGGGGAATGAGCTCACACGGCGATCATCGGATTGCGATGCTTGGTGCGGTCGCGGGACTCGTCTCGCGGGAAGGAGTCGAGCTCGAGGACGCGGAGGCGGTCGCTGTAAGCTTCCCCGGGTTTTTCGAGCTGCTGGACTCGGTTACACAACGATGATCGTCGCCATCGACGGACCGGCGGGAGCCGGCAAGAGCACGGTTGCCCGGCGTCTGGCGGAGCGGCTCGGCTTCCGCTACCTCGACACCGGCGCGATGTACCGGGCGCTCACCTGGCTCGCGCGCCAGCGCGGAGTGGCGCTCGGGAACGGCGAGCAGCTGGGCGAGCTCGCAGCCGAGTATCCGGTGTCCTTCGACGAGCAGGGCCGGGTCTGGATCGCGGACACCGACGTCACCTCCTCGATTCGCAGGGCCGACATCGACAGCCTCGTCCCCGTCGTCGCCCGCCACCCAGCGGTGCGCACGGTGATGCGGGCGCGCCAGCAGGAGCTCGCCGACGACGGCAACGTCGTGATCGAGGGCCGCGACATCGGCACCGTCGTCGCGCCGCAGGCCGCGGTGAAGATCTACCTCAATGCCGACCGCACGGTGCGCGCCTCGCGCCGCCTGGCGGAGCGGCCCGAGATCGGCGCCGACGCGCTCGCGACCGACCTGCGCCTGCGCGACGAGAGCGACGCCGCCCGCATGCGCCCGGCCGAGGATGCTGAGCAGATCGACACCACCGATCTCGACGTCGAGGACGTGGTCGCCCAGATCGAAGAGCTGGTCCGAGCCCGCCAGCCGGCGTGACGTGGCCGACGAGCTCGCGGGAACTGTCGCCGTTGTCGGCTTTCCGAACGTCGGGAAGTCGACGCTCGTCAACCGGCTGACCGAGTCGCGGGCGGCCGTCGTGCACGAGACGCCCGGTGTCACGCGGGACCGCAAGGAGGTCGTCGCCGACTGGAATGGGCAGCGCTTCCGCCTGATCGACACCGGCGGCGTGGACATCGCCGACCGGACGCCGATCACGCGCTCGATCGCCGACCAGGCCCACGCGGCGATCGCCGAGGCCGACCTGATCCTGTTCGTCGTCGACGCTCGCGCCGGGATCACGCCCGGGGACGAGGAGCTGGCCGCGATCCTCAGGCGCGCACGCAAGCCCGTGCTGTTGCTGGCGAACAAGATCGACGACCCGGGCCAGGACGCGCTCGCGCTCGAGTTTCACCGGCTCGGGCTCGGCGATCCGGTGCCGCTCTCGGCCCAGCACGGCCACGGCACGGGCGACCTGCTCGACGCCGTCGTGACGATGCTCCCCGGCAGCGGCCCGCAGGAGGTGGGGGAGGACGCGATCCGCGTCGCGATCCTCGGTCGTCCGAACGTCGGCAAGTCGAGCTTGCTCAATGCCCTGCTCGGCGAGGAGCGCGTGATCGTCTCGGAGGTGCCCGGCACGACGCGTGACGCGATCGACACGGTGCTCGAGCGCGGCAAGCGCACCTTCGTGCTGGTCGACACGGCTGGCATCCGACGCAAGCGGAAGCAGCGCCAGGGGATCGAGTACTACTCGGAGCTACGTGCCCTGGCGGCCGCCGAGCGGGCGGACGTGGCGCTCGTGCTCGTCGACGCCTCCGAGGGCCTCGTCGACCAGGATCTGACGGTGGCCGACATCGCGCGCAAGGCGCAGGACTCGACGCTGGTGGTGCTTTCGAAGTGGGACATCACCGAGACCGAGCTCGAAGACGTCCGCCCGCGGCTCGCGTCACGGCTGCGCCAGCGCCCGCCGGTCGTCACCATCAGCGCCAAGACCGGCCGTGGCATCTCGCGCCTGCTCGACCGGGTCGAGGAGCTCTACGACAAGCACACCGCGCGGGTCGGCACCGGAGAGCTGAACCGCTTCCTCGCCGAGCTACGTGAGGCGCGCGAGCCGCCGTCGCGGAACGGCAGACGGCTGAACCTGCTCTACGGGACGCAGGTGCAGGCACGCCCGCCGCGCTTCCGTTTCTTCGTCAACGACCCCGGCCTGATCACGCGCGATTACGGCTACTGGGTCGAGAACCAGCTCCGGGACCGCTTCGAGCTGCAGGGTGTGCCCGTGTCCATCGACTTCGTGCGGCGCTCGTGAACGCGGCCGTTGTCGGCGCAGGAGCGTGGGGGACGGCATTCGCCTCGGTGCTGGCCGCGCGCGGGCACGACGTCACGCTGGCTGCGCGCGATCCCGAGCAGGCGCGGGCGATAGCCGAGACCGGACGCAATCCGCGCTACCTGCCGAACGCCGACCTCAGCGGGATCTCGGCGACCACGGTCGACGACCCGAGCCTGGCAGGCGTCGACCTGCACGTGATCGCGGTGCCGAGTCGCGCGTTCGCCGAGGTCGTGCGCAACCTGCCCGGCGCGGCGCCCGTGCTGAGCCTGACCAAGGGCCTCGACCCCGAGGGCGGCGGCCGGCTCTCGGAGCGCGTCGAGCGCCGCGGTTTCGCCGTCCTCTCCGGACCGAATTTCGCCGAGGAGATCGCGGACGGCCTGCCCGCGGCCGCGGTGATCGCGAGCACGGACGCGAACCTCGCCGAGGAGCTCCAGCAGGCGGTCAACTCGATGGCCTTCCGGGTGTACGTGAACGACGACCTGGTCGGCGTCGAGCTCTGCGCGGCGGCGAAGAACGTGATTGCGCTCGCGGCGGGCGGCGTCGACGGCCTCGGTCTGGGCGACAACGCGAAGGCCGCTCTGATCGCCCGCGGCCTGGCGGAGATGGCGCGGCTGGGCGAAGCGAGCGGTGCGCGGGCCGAGACCTTCTCGGGCCTGGCCGGCATGGGCGACCTGATGGTCACCTGCTGGAGCCGCCAGGGCCGCAACCGCCGCGCCGGCGAGCTGATCGCCCAGGGGGCCTCTCCCGACGAGGCGGCCGCGCAGATCGGCACCGTCGAGGGCCTGACGACTGCACCCGTGCTGCGCGGGCTCTCGCACCGCGTCGGCATCGAGCTGCCGATCACCGAAGGTGTCTGCCATGTCCTTGACGGGCAGGATCTGCAGGACTTAGCTGCGAGACTGATGGGACGCCAGCCAACCCGGGAGTGACCATGCGCCGCCTTCTTCCCTTCTTCATCCTCACCGCGCTCCTCGCGGGCTGCGGCAGCTCCACGAAGACCAGCCTCGGCGGCGGTTCAATCCCCGAGGGCGCGAGCATGGTCCGCGCCGGCTCGCTCGCCTTCGTCTCGGTCGACAGCGACCTCGGCTCCGACCAGTGGCAGCAGCTGGACGAGCTGGCGCAGAAGTTCCCGGGCCGCGACCAGGCCATCACGAAGCTGAAGCAGCAGCTCTCGCAGGAGGGCGTCGACTACGACCAGGATGTGAAGCCCGCGCTCGGCCCCGAGCTAGACGTTGCGGTCGTGAGCGCAGGCACCGGCCTCTCGCCGAAGGTCGTTGCGCTGACGAAGCCCGACGACCCGGCCAAGTTCAAGGCGCTCGTGATGAAGCTGAACGCGAGCGACTCTTCCGGCGACCGCGCGGTGTACCGCGAGGTCGACGGCTGGTATGCGCTTTCCGACAGCGAGGCGGCGATCAGCGCGGTGCTGAAGGGCGATGGCGAGGCGCTGGCCGACGACGCAGACTTCAAGGAGGCCCTCGACAAGCTCCCCGGCGACACGCTCGTGAAGCTCTACGTCGACGGGCCTCGGCTTGCTGCGCTCGTCAGCGCGGCCGCGCGTGCGGAGGAGAGCGGCTTCGATCCCTCCACGCTCGGGCTGGACAAGCTGAAGTACATCTCCGCCTCGGCGAGCGCCGAGGACGAGGGCGTGCGCATCCGGGGCGCGTCGAGCGGCGGCCCCTCGGGGGCCGACTTCGCCTCGGCGCTGATCGGCGGCGTCCCCGGCGACGCGTTCGCCTTCCTCGACTTCAAGGGTCAGGGGACGACAGACCAGCTCGGGCAGCTCAAGTCCAACCCGCGGGTCGCGCAGGGCATCGCCCACCTGGAGCAGATGCTCGGCGTCTCCTTCGAGCAGGTGCTCGCGCTGCTCAGCGGCGAGACCGCGTTCTACGCGCGGCCCGGCGCGGCGATCCCGGAGCTGACGCTCGTGCTCGGGTCGAAGGACGACAACGCGGCGCTCGCGACGCTGGACAAGATGGCCGCCCACATCGCGGCTATGACCGGCGGCCAGGTCCAGCCAGGCACGCAGGGCGGCCACCCGGTGAAGACGGTCGACTTCGGCCAGTTCCAGATCCACTACGGCAGTGTCGACGGCAAGGTCGTGCTCACCAGCGGCTTGAGTGGGATCGCAGACTACGGTCAGGGCGACCACCTGCCGGACAGCGCCGATTTCAAGGAGGCGCAGGACGCCTCCGGGATGCCCGACTCGACCGGCGGCTTCATCTACCTCGACCTGAAGGACGCGCTGCCGCTGCTCGAGGGCTTCGCGGCGCTCTCGGGCGAGAGCCTGCCGAGCTCGACCACCGAGAACCTGCGACCGCTGCGCTCCTTCGTCGCCTGGTCGAGCGCTTCGGGCGACACTCGAACCTTCGACGCGTTCCTCGAGATCAAGTAGCCTGATCCGCCGGTATGGCGGCGCGCGAATTCCTCTTCACCTCGGAGTCGGTCACCGAGGGCCACCCGGACAAGGTCGCGGATCAGATCTCCGATGCGGTGCTCGACGCCGTGCTCTCGGACGACCCGACCGGGCGCGTCGCCTGCGAGACGCTGATCACCACGGGCCTGGTCGTCGTCGCGGGCGAGATCACGACCGAGACCTACGTCGACATCCCGGCGCTCGTCCGCAAGAAGATCGCCGAGATCGGCTACACGCACTCGGAGTGGGGCTTCGACGCCAACACGTGCGGCGTCGTGGTCGCGCTCGACGAGCAGTCGCCGGACATCGCGCAGGGGGTGGATGCGTCCTACGAGACGCAGCACGACCCGGCTGACGACGACCCGCTCGACCAGGTCGGCGCGGGCGACCAGGGGATGATGTTCGGCTACGCCTCGAACGAGACGGCCGAGCTGATGCCGCTCCCGATCATGCTCGCGCACAAGATCTGCAAGCGGCTGGCCGAGGTGCGCAAGGTCGGCGAGCTGCCGTATCTTCGACCCGACGGCAAGGCGCAGGTCACGGTTCGCTACGAGGTCGACGAGGCGGGCCACCAGACGCCGGTCGAGATCGAGCGGATCCTGGTCTCGACCCAGCACGCCGACGGCTGCGACGCGGAGACCCTGATCAAGCCCGACCTCGTCGAGCGCGTGCTGCACCCGATCCTGCCGCGCGAGCTCTACGACGAGAACCGTCTCGGCGACCGCGACTTCGTCTACGTCAACCCGACGGGCAAATTCGTGATCGGCGGTCCGATGGGCGACACCGGGCTCACCGGGCGCAAGATCATCGTCGACACCTACGGCGGCGCGGCCCGCCACGGCGGCGGTGCCTTCTCGGGCAAGGATCCGACGAAGGTCGACCGCTCGGCGGCGTACGCGGCGCGCTACGTCGCGAAGAACGTCGTCGCCGCGGAGCTCGCCGACCGCTGCGAGGTCAACGTTGCCTACGCGATCGGCGTCGCGCACCCCGTTTCGGTCGCGGTGCGCACGTTCGGCACGGAGCGCGTGCCGGTGCCGCGGATCGAGGAGCTCATCCGCGAGCACTTCGACTTGCGTCCGGCCGCGATCCTGCGCGACCTCGACCTGCGTCGCCCGATCTACGCGAAGACCGCGGCGTACGGCCACTTCGGCCGCGACGACCACGACTTCACCTGGGAGCGCGCCGACAAGGCCGCCGCGCTCCGCGAAGCCGCCGGCGTCACCGCCACGGCAACCGCCTAGACGGCCCGGACGAACAACCCGGCGGCGGCCTTCTCGGCGATCGTCTGCTCGCCGCCGTTCAGGCGGACCGTGAGCTGCTCCGCGGCCGGCTGCGTCTCGCGCACCTCGACCGACGCGCCGGGGACGAAGCCCTGGTCGTAGAACCAGTGCAGCAGGTCGCCGTCGTGCTCGGCCAGGCGGACGATCTCGGCTCGCGTGCCTGCCTCGAGGTCGGCCAGGGGTGCGAGCTCGAGGTTCTCGGCCTGCTCGAAGTCGGTGTCGACGGGCCAGCCGTGGGGGCAGCGGTCCGGGTGACCGAGCTTCTCGCTGACGCGCTCGATCATCTCGTCGCTGAAGCTCTCGCCGATCTCGTCGGCGTGGACGTGTGCCTCGGCGGCCGTGTAGCCCATGAAGTCGGTCAGCAGCCGCTCGACGATCCGGTGCTTGCGGACGACCTGCTCGGCCCGCTCGCGGCCGGCCGGCGTGAGGATCGCCTCCTTGTGCTCGCCGCGCTCGACGAGCCCGTCGGCCTCGAGCCGCTTCAGCATCTCGCCGGCCGACGCGCGCGAGACGCCGAGCATCTCGGCCACGCGCGACGCCAGCGTGGGCGACCCCTGGCGCTGCGGCCGGTACTCGCCGATCGGGAACGCGAGGAAGTAGATCGTCTCCAGGTACTCGTCGACCGAATGCCCCTGCGCCACGAAGGAAACTCTACTCGCGGGCTCTTGTAAGGGCACCCTTACAGAAACTGCTACCGTCGCAGCGCATGTCGACCGGACACATCCTGCTGCTCGGACTGGTCGCCGGCGCGACGATCTTCATCGGCCTGCCGATGGGCCGGCTGCACGACGTCGGCCAGACCTTCAAGGCCTTTCTCAGCGCGACCGCCACCGGCATCCTGCTGTTCCTGTTCTGGGACGTGCTCGTCGAGTCGATCGAGCCGGTTGAGGAGGCCCTCAACGCCCGCGACTGGGGGCAGTTCAGCGGCTATGCGGCGCTCGCGTTCGGCGGCTTCGCGGTCGGCCTGCTCAGCCTCGTCTACTACGACTCCTGGATGAAGGCGCGCCGCCGCAGGAGCTTCCTCGGCCCGGGCGCAGCTTCGGCGACCGAGCTCGAGCGGTCGCACTTCACGGGCCTGACGCCGGCGCGCTGGCTCGCGCTCTTCATCGCCACGGGGATCGGCCTGCACAACTTCTCCGAAGGTCTTGCGATCGGGCAGGCGGCGGCGCTCGACAACCTCAGTCTCGCGTACGTGCTCGTGATCGGCTTCGGCCTCCACAACGCGACCGAGGGCTTCGGCATCGTCGCGCCGCTGTCCGGCGACGCCGAGCGCCCGAGCTGGCGCTTCCTCGCCTTGCTGGGCGTGATCGGCGGCTTCCCGACCTTCTTCGGAACGATCGTCGGGCAGGCGTGGACGTCGACGGCCGTCTCGATCCTCTTCCTGTCGCTCGCCGCCGGCTCGATCCTCTACGTCGTGATGGAGCTGCTGAACGTCTGCCGGCTCTTCTCGAGCAAGACGGTCACCGCGTGGGGGCTGCTGCTCGGGCTGACGCTCGGGTTCGCGACGGACTTCGTGCTCGTCGCGGCCGGCGTCTAGGCTCGACGGCCTGACCTACGGCACCGTAGTCCCGCTCGTCACCACGCGCGCGCTCGGCGGACGCGAGTTCACCTACGAGCTGCCGGACGGCGCGGGCAAGGGTGCGGTCGTCTCCGTGCCGTTCGGTCGGGGTCGCACGCGCGGAGTGGTCGTGGACGTCGTCGAGGCGCCGCCCGAGGGGGTCGACGCGCGGCCGGTCGAGAAGGTCGTGCACGAGCTGCCGGCGACGCTGGTCGATCTCGCGCTCTGGCTGGCCGAGTACTACGGCTCGACCCCCGCGCGGGCCCTGGAGCTGGTCGCGCCGGTGCGGCCGGCGAGGCGGAAGGAGCAGGCGCCGCCGGGCGAGCGGCAGTCGCTCGAGGGCGAGGCGGCGCCCGAGCGGCTGAGTGACGACCAGACCGCCGCGATCGACGCGGTGGTCGGGGCGATGGATGCGGGCCGGGGCCACTTCCTCCTCTACGGGCCGACCGGCAGCGGCAAGACCGAGGTCTACCTCCAGGCGGCGGCAGCCGCGCTCGAGCGTGGGCTCGGCACAATCGTGCTCGTTCCCGAGATCGCGCTCGCGCCGCAAACGGTCGGCCGCTTTCGCGCGCGCTTCGGCGACTCGGTCGCGATCCTGCACTCGGGCCTGACGGACGCGGAGCGACGAGACGAGCGCGAGCGGATCGCGCGCGGCGAGGCCCGTGTCGTGGTGGGTGCCCGCTCGGCGATCTTCGCGCCGATGCAC
The DNA here is from genome assembly GCA_963763475.1 of uncultured Actinomycetes bacterium. Taxonomy (GTDB): domain Bacteria; phylum Actinomycetota; class Thermoleophilia; order Gaiellales; family Gaiellaceae; genus AC-32. The sequence continues at coordinate 450,605 of CAVXOR010000003.1, forward strand.
GGCGTCGGCCTGATCTGCGTGGACGAGGAGCACGATCCGTCGTACAAGCAGGAGTCGGATCCGCGCTATGACGCCCGCACGGTCGCGGCCAAGCGGGCCGCCCTCGAGGGCGCCGTGGCCCTGTACGGGAGCGCGACGCCGCGGCCCGAGAGCTGGGAGCGGCTCCGGCGGCTCGAGCTGCGCGAGCGGCTCGGCGCGAAGCTGCCGCCGGTGCGCGTCGTCGACCTGCGTCGCGAGGCTGGCTACCCGCTCTCCGCGCCGCTGCTGGCGGAGCTCGGACGCATCGCGGAGCACGGTGGTAAGGCGATCCTGCTGCTGAACCGGCGCGGAATCGCCCCGGCGCTGCACTGCCGCGCCTGCGGGACGACCTTCCGCTGCCCGCTCTGCGACGTCGCGCTCGTGCTGCACCGCGACGAGCGGCTGCACTGCCACCACTGCGGCCACGCCGAGCCCGAGCCGGAGGAGTGCCCGGTCTGCCGCTCGACGGAGATCGCGCGGATCGGCGCCGGCACCCAGCGGCTTGAGCGTGAGCTGGCCGCGAAGGTGCCCGAGCTCGAGCTGATCCGCCTCGACGCCGACACAGCCGCGAACCCCGAGGAGTTGGCGGCCGCGCTACGGCGCTTCCGCGAGACCGACCGTGCGGTGCTGCTCGGGACGCAGATGGTCGCCAAGGGCCACCACTTCGCCGGGGTCGAGCTGGCCGCCGTCGTGGATGCCGACACCGGGCTCGGACTACCGGACTTCCGCGCGGAGGAGCGCACCTTCCAGCTCGTCACGCAGCTCGCCGGTCGTAGCGGCCGCGACGCGCCGGGCCGCGTGCTCGTCCAGACCTTTCAGCCGGACGCCCGGCCGCTGACGCTCGCCGCGAACCACGACGTGACCCGCTTCCTGGCCGACGAGTTGGCGCGGCGGCGCGAGCTCGGCTACCCGCCCTTCCGCCATCTCGTCCGCGTCGTCGCGACCGGGCCGGACGAGCGCCGGCCGGTGGCATTGCTCGAGGAGCTGAAGGCCGGCCTCGGCATGGACGCGCTCGGCCCCGCGCCGCTCCTGCGCCTTCGCGGCAAGCACCGGGCGCAGCTGGTCTCGAAGACCGAAGAGCCTCGCCGCGTCGCCGCGCGAGTCGCGCAACTGCTGTCCGCGGCCGCGCCCGCGATGAGCAAGGCCGGCGTCACGGCGGTCGTCGACGTCGACCCCCAGAGCCTCTAGGCGCTCCATACAATCACGGCGTGGCGGACGAGGAAACCGGGCAGGTCCGGAACCAGAAGCTCGACCCCGAGGCCGAGGCGCGACGCCGGCTGGCGCTCGCGCAGATCCGGCAGTACCCGGACCCGGTCCTGCGGATGCGAGCCCGCGAGGTCGAGCAGTTCGACGGCGACGTCGGCAAGCTCGCCGAGCGGCTGACGCACCTGCTCAAGGAGGCGAACGGGCTCGGGCTCGCGGCAACGCAGATCGGCGTTCTGCGCCGGGTCTTCGCGTTTCTGCCCGACCCCGAGCAGGAGCCCGTGATCCTCGTCAACCCGAGCTTCGGCGCCACTTCCGAGGAGCGCGAGAGCGACTCCGAAGGCTGCCTCTCGCTGCAGGGCGTGGTGATCCCGGTCGAGCGCCACGCCTCGCTCACGCTCGAGGGCAAGGACCTCGAGGGCAAGGACGTGCGGCTCGAGCTGGAGGGCCTGCCGGCGCGCATCGCGCAGCACGAGCTCGACCACCTCGACGGCGTGCTGATCCTCGACCGCACCACGCCCGAGGCCCGGCGCGAGGCGCTAGGCGTCCTGCGACCGCAGCCGATCCTGGTTCGCTAGTGAAGCTCGCGGTCGCCGCGACCGCACCGCTCGGCGCGGACGTGCTCGAGCGGCTGGCGCCCCGGCACGAGATCGCGTACCTGCTCACCAGACCCGACCGGCCGAGGGGACGGGGACGCAAGCTGGCGCCGCCGCCGGCGAAGGAGACGGCGGAGCGGCTCGGGATCGAGGTGAGGCAGCCCGAGCGCCTGGACGACTTCGACCCCGAGGTCGAAACGATGGTCGTGGCCGCGTACGGGGTGCTGATTCCGGAGAAGGTGCTCGATCGCGCGCTCTGGCTGAACGTGCATCCGTCGCTGCTCCCGCGCTGGCGAGGGGCCGCGCCGATCGAGCGGGCGCTGATGGCGGGCGACGATGAGACCGGAGTGACGATCATCAAGCTCGTGCCCGAGCTCGACGCCGGGCCTATCGCCGCACAGCGTGCGTTCCCGGTCGGGCCGGAGGACGACTTCGGCACCGTCTCGGCACGCGGGGCCGAGCTGGCGGCCGAGCTGCTGGAGCAGGCGCTGCCCGAGCCCACGCTGCAACCGCAGGCCGCCGAAGGCGTCACGTACGCCGAGAAGATCAAGCCCGAGGATCGCGAGCTCGACTGGAGCCGCCCACCGCAGGAGCTGCTGAACCGGATCCGCGCGCTTTCGCCACACATCGGCGCCCGCGGCGAGCTGCACGGGCGTCCGGTCACGATCTGGCGGGCGCGCGTCGAGGCCGATGAGCTCGTCCCGGTCGAGGTCCAGCCGGACGGTGGGAAGCGGATGGACTATGAGGCATTCCTGCGCGGGCTGCGATGAGACGTCGCTTGCGATGTCGACCTCACGTCGCTCGGGCTTTGCCGTGCGACCGTCTGAAATGACCGGTCGACACATCGGGCCCCAGGAAGTCCGGCCATGAGCGTTTCCCCGGCCCGCCGCGCTGCGTTCGAGACGGTGCGGCGCGTCTTCGAGGACGACGCCTACGCCGACCGCGCCTTCCGCGCGGCGGTCGAGGGCGTCGAGCCCAGGGAGCGGGCGCTGGCGCAACGGCTTGCATACGGAACCGTCCAGCGGGTGCGGACGCTCGATCACGGAATCGAGCAGCTCGGCGGCCGCCCGGTCGAGAAGCTCGACCCGCCGGTACGGGCGGCCCTGCGCCTCGGGGCGTACCAGCTCGGCTACTCGGAGGTGGCCGTCCACGCGGCCGTCAACGAGACGGTCGAGCTCGTCCGGGCCGCCGGCCTCGAGCGGGCGGTCAAGTTCGCGAACGCGGTCATGCGACGGCTGGCGCTCGGTCTGCGCGAGCTCCTCGACGCACTGCCCGAGGAGTCGCCGGAGCACGCGGCACTGCGCCACTCGTATCCCGACTGGGTCGGCGAGGTCTGGTGGCGCGACCTCGGCGCCGAGCAGGCTCGCGAGCTGATGCGCGCGCAGAACGAGCCGCCGGAGCGGGCCGTACGCGTGAACGCCCGGCGGCGCGGGGCGCTCGACGGCGGCGAGCGCGATCCCGAGATCCCGGGCGCGCTCAAGGTCGACCGGATCGAGGACTGCGACCTGGCGGCCGGCTTCGTCTGGCCGCAGAGCCGCGGCTCGCAGCTGGCCGGACTCGCCGTGGGCGCCCAGTCGGGCGAGCGTGTGCTCGACCTCTGCGCGGCGCCGGGCGGAAAGGCGACCCAGCTCGCGGAGAGCGCCGAGGAGGTGGTCGCGGTGGAGAAGCATCCCGGCCGCGCTCGTGAGCTCGAGTCGAACTGCAAGCGCCTCGGCGCGACGAACGTGAGGGTCGTCAACGCGGACGCGCTCTCGCTTCCGGACGACCTCGGCGAGTTCGACCGCGTGCTGGTGGACGCGCCCTGCTCGGGTCTCGGCGTGCTGGCCGCGCGGCCCGACCTGCGCTGGCGCGGACAACCGCTGCCGGACCTCCAGCGCGACCTGCTGAGCGTCGCGGCCGAACGCGTGCGCCCGGGTGGCGCGGTTCTCTACTCGGTCTGCACGATCAACGCGGACGAGAACGAGGCGGTCGTGGACGCGACCGGGCTCGAGCCCGAGCCGCTCGGCGAAGAGTGGCCGCAGTTCGCGCATCCGCAGCGGCCCGAGTTCCTGCTCACGCTGCCGCACCGCGACCACACCTCCGGGTTCTTCATCGCTCGGCTGCGATCATCCGCCGCGTGAGCTGGAACGACTGGGTCCGGACGATCGAGGTCGAGCCGTCGCTCTACGCGGCGGACTTCTCGCGCCTGGGCGAGCAGGTCGGGGTGCTGTTGCGCGCGGAGTGCCGCGTCTTCCACTGGGACGTGGGCGACGGGCACTTCATCCAGCCGGTGACGATGGGCCCGATCGTGCTCAAGTGGATCGCCCCAGCCGTCCGCCGCGAGGGCGGCGTGCTCGACGTCCACCTGATGGTCGAGGGCCCTGAGCGTCACATCCCGCAGTTCGCGGAGGCGGGAGCCGACAGCGTCACCGTTCACTTCGAGACCTGCCCGAACCTGCCGGACCTCGTCGCCCTGGCGCGGGAGCACGGACTGCAGGTCGGGATGGCGTTCAACCCGGACACCGACGTGGACGAGGCGGCGCAGGCCGCGCGCGAGGCGGAGGTCGACCTCGCGCTCTGCATGAGCGTTCACCCCGGTTACTCGGGGCAGGCCTTCATCCCGGAGTCGATCGAGCGGGTCGCGAAACTGCGCTCGCTCCTGCCGCGGTCGATGCACGTGCAGGTCGACGGCGGGGTCGGGCCAGACAACATCCGCGCGCTGTGCGATGCGGGGGCGACGCTCTTCATCGCCGGGGCGGCGATCTTCGGACGGGAAGACCTGCCGCGCGCGTACCGGCGGTTGGTTCAGGCACTGGCGTGAGCCTCGAGCGAGCGCTCGAGCTCGCGGAGCTGGGGCGCGGGTCGGTCGAGCCGACGCATCCGCTCGTCGGCGCGGTGCTCGTACGTGACGGCGAGGTGGTCGGCGAGGGCTCGTACGCCGGACGCGGCTCGCCGCACGCCGAGGCCGCGGCGCTCGCGGCGGCGGGCGAACGCGCTCACGGGGCGACGCTGTACGTCTCGCTCGAGCCGTGCTCGCATCACGGGACCACGCCGCCTTGCGCAGACGCGGTCGCCGAGGCCGGCGTTGCGCGCGTGGTCGCGGCCGTGCGGGATCCGAACCCGAAGGTGAACGGGAGCGGCTTCGAGCGCCTGCGGACGGCCGGCGTCGAGGTCGAGGTCGCCGACCTCTGGGAGGCGCGGGTGCAGAACGAGGCCTGGCGGGTCTGGATCGCGCGCGGGCGGCCGTTCGTCACATACAAGGTGGCAATGACGCTCGACGGCCGGGTGTCGGTTCCGGGATCACGCTGGGTCTCGGGCGAGGCGAGCCGTCGCCGCGTGCACGAGGTTCGCGCGGCCATGGACGCGGTCGCTGTCGGGATGGGGACGGTGCGGGCCGACGACCCGGCCTTGACGGCCCGCGACGTCGGCGCCGTCTCGCAGCCCAGGCGGCTCGCGTTCGGCCGCGGGCCGCTGCCCGAGGGCTCCGAGCTCGAGCTGCGCGGTGGCGCCCTCGAGGAGGAGCTGCGCGCGCTGGGTGCCGAGGGCTGCAGGTCGTTGCTGCTCGAGGGCGGGCCGACGCTCGCTGCGGGGTTCCTCGCCGCCGACCTGGTGGACAAGCTGCTCGTTTTCGTCGCGCCGACTCTGGCCGGCGAAGGCGCGGGCCCCGTGGCCGGCCTTCCTGAGCCGCGCGCGCTGATCCGCTCGACATCGGAGCAGGTCGGCGACGACGTACTGATTACGGCCTATCTGCGCGAGCCCTAGGCGGGTAAATCTCGGCCTGTCCGTACTACGGTTCGCCCGGCCTCCTCCCCAAGGCGAGCGTATCGAGCGGCGGGGCACGTGTCTGTGACGCTTCGTGCCGAGAGCGAGCTGAGTCGTCCACAGGCTCCGGGCTAGGCTTCGCGCGGTGTTCACCGGGATCGTCCGTGAGCGTGGCCGCGTTCTCTCCGCCGACCGGAACGGCGGCGGTGTCCACTTGCGCATCGCTGCGCCCGAGACCGCTCGGGCCGCGCCGGGCGACTCGATTGCCGTCAGCGGTTGCTGCCTGACCGTAACGGCCGCCGACGGCGACGCGCTCGAGTTCGACGCCGTTCCCGAGACGATCGCCCGCACGACCCTCGGTGCGCTCGAGGCGGGCGTCGAGGTCAACCTCGAGCCGGCGCTTCGCGCGGGCGAGCCCCTCGGCGGGCATTTCGTCCAGGGCCACGTCGATGGTCGCGGGCGCGTGGCCGCCCTCAGGCGCGAGGGCGAGGGCGCCCGCCTGCGCCTGCAGCTCGGGCCCGAGCTCCAGCGCTACTGCGTCGAGAAGGGCTCGCTCGCCGTGGACGGCGTCTCGCTCACGATCGCGGCGCTCCGCGAAGACGGCGTCGAGATCGCTCTCGTTCCCTTCACGCTCGAGCAGACGACCCTCGGCGCGCTCGATCCGGGCGCGGAGGTCAACGTCGAGGTCGACCTGCTCGCGAAGTACGCCGAGCGGCTCGCCTCCGCCTGAGGGTTACGATCCACCGCGAGATGGACACCGAGCGCGCCACCGCCTTCGCCACCGTCGAGGAGGCGATCGAGGACATCCGCCACGGCCGGTTCGTGGTCGTCGTGGACGCGGCCGACCGCGAGAACGAGGGCGACCTGACGATCGCGGCCCAGTTCGCGACGCCCGAGGCGATCAACTTCATGGCCACCCACGGGCGAGGCCTGATCTGCCTCTGCCTGACCGAGGAGCGCTGCGACGAGCTGCGCCTCCGGCCGATGACGGAGCGCAACGAGACGCCCTTCGGGACCGCGTTCACGATCTCGATCGAGGCGCGCGAGGGGATCTCGACCGGCATCTCCGCCCAGGACCGCTCGCGGACGATCCAGGTCGCGATCGACCCGAGCAAGGGTCCCGGCGACCTCGTCCAGCCAGGGCATGTCTTCCCGCTGCGGGCGCGCGCGGGCGGCGTGTTGCGGCGCGGCGGCCAGACCGAGGCCGCGGTCGACCTCGCGCGGCTCGCGGGCCTCAACCCGGCGGGCGTCGTCTGCGAGGTGATGAACGAGGACGGCACGATGGCGCGCGTCTCCGACCTGATCCCGTACTGCGACGAGCACGGACTCAAGCTGGTCACGGTCGCCGACCTGATCGAGTACCGGCGACGGCACGAGAAGCTCGTCGAGCGGACGACCTCGGTGCGGCTGCCGACGGCCTACGGCGAGTTCACCGCCGTCGCGTTCCGCGAGAAGCTGACCGGCAAGCACCACCTCGCGCTCGTGAAGGGCGAGGTCGACGGCGAGGCCGACGTGCTCGTGCGTGTCCACTCCGAGTGCCTGACCGGGGACGTCTTTCACTCGCTTCGCTGCGACTGCGGCGAGCAGCTCGACAACGCGCTGCGGCAGATCGCCGGCGAGGACCGTGGCGTGCTCCTCTACATGGCGCAGGAGGGGCGCGGGATCGGCCTGCTCAGCAAGCTGCGTGCCTACGAGCTGCAGGAGCAGGGCCTGGACACGGTCGAGGCGAACCTCGAGCTCGGCTTCGCCGCCGACGCGCGGGAGTGGGGGATCGGCAATCAGATCCTGGCCGACCTCGGGCTCTCGACGATCCGGATCCTGACCAACAACCCGAAGAAGATCAGCGGGCTCGAGGGCTACGGGCTGACGGTCGTCGAGCAGGTGCCGATCGAGGTGCCGCCGAACGCCGAGAACCGCCGCTACCTGGCCGCGAAGCGCGACAAGCTCGGGCACCGTCTTCACCACCAGGATCTGCGCTTCGACCCGGAGGGCTCGTGAGCGACGGCCTCGACCAGCCGCGGCTCGGTCTGAACGAGGAGCCGGACGAGGAGCGCCGCGAGGACGTGCTCGAGGACGAGCCGCTCGCCGAGGACGAGCCTCAGCTCGAGGCCGAGCCAGAGCCAGAGGCAGAAGACGCCGAGGAGCACGAAGAGGACCTGCCAGCCGAGGAGGACGAGCTCCCGCGCCTGCGCGGCGCTGAGCACGCCGGCGGCGAACTCGAGATTCCCGACGGCTACGGGGTGATCGAGGGCGAGCCGACCGGCAACCGGCGCGCCGTGGGGATCGTCGTCGCGCGCTTCAACGGCGAGCTGACCGGCGAGCTGCTGCGCCGCGCGCTCGACGAGCTCGAGCGGCTCGGGGTGGGTCGCGAGGCCGTGACCGTGATTCCGGTCCCCGGAGCGTTCGAGCTGCCGCTGGCCGCGATGGCCCTGGCGAAGACGCGCCGCTACTCGTGCATCGTCGCTCTCGGCGCGGTGATCCGCGGCGAGACGCCACACTTCGAGTACGTGGCGAGCGAGGCGGCGAGCGGCCTGCAGCTGGCCGGCCTGGAGACCGGCGTTCCCGTCGCGTTCGGCGTGCTCACGACCGAGACCGAAGAGCAGGCCCGAGCCCGCCTCGACAAGGCGCCGGAGGCCGTGCGCACAGCGCTCGAGATGGCGGACGTTTTCTCACAGCTGCGCGCCGCGGCCGGCACCACAGCGCAGTAAGACGGCCGCACCGGCAAAGCCGGCACGCCTTCCGATCGGCACCGCAAGCCGTGCCGTGGCGGCGGGTACGGCGCAGCAGTAGCTACACTCCTCCGCCGATGTCCAAGGTCTGCGCGATCTGCGGGAAGAAGCCCGGCTTCGGCCACAACCGGAGCCACTCGATGGTGGCCACGAAGCGGCGCTTCAACCCCAATCTCCAGCGGGTGCGCGTCTTGCTAGACGGCAAGGCGACCCGCGCGTACGTCTGCACGCGCTGCCTCAAGGGCAACAAGGTCCAGAAGGCCGTCTAGCCAGCAACCTCGGGGCGGCAGAGCCTCGTCTAACGGGTCGATGGCGGAGACCGCGCTCACCATTCCCTCCGAGCTCGGCCGGATCACGATCGCCCCGGAGGCGATCGCGCAGATCGTCGGCCGCGTGGCGGCCGAGTGCTACGGCGTGGTGGGCATGTCGCTGCGCGCACCTGGCCCGGCGCGCGAGCGGGTCACCCGGCTCCTGCCGAAGGGCAAGCCGGCACGCGGGATCGTCGTCCGAAACGTCGACGGCGCGGTCGCGCTCGAGCTTTACGTCGTCGTCGCCTACGGGCTGAACCTGGCCGAGGTGGCGGCGACCGTACGCTCGCAGGTCGGCTACGAGGTCGAGCGGCTGACCGGCCTGCGGGTCGCCTCCGTCGACGTCCACATCCAGAACGTGAAGCGGACGGCGTGAGCGAGCTCGAGACGGTCCGCCGCCTGGCGCGCGGGGCGCTAGCCGCGCTGGAGCAGAGCCGGCAGCGGATCGACGACCTCAACGTCTATCCCGTTCCCGACGGCGACACGGGCACGAACCTGACGCTGACCGCGCGCGGAGTGGTCGAGGCGCTCGATGCCTCGATCGCTTCCGACCGGCAGGCACTCGCCCGCGAGGCGACCCGGGCCGCGCTGATGTCCGCCCGCGGCAACTCGGGCGTGATCCTGTCGCAGATCGTTCGCGGCGCCGCCGAGGCGCTGGCCGCCTCGGACGACCTTGCGCGGGCCTTCCATGGGGCGAGCGACGAGGCCTACGCGGCCGTGCGGAAGCCGGTCGAAGGGACGATGCTGACCGTGATCCGAGAGCTGGCCGTGGCCGCGGAAGCAGCATCCCCGCTAGAGCCGGCGGAGCTGCTCGCGCACCTGGTCGAGCGCGGGGAGGAGGCTGTCGAGCGGACCCGCGAGCAGCTGGACGTGCTCCGCGAGGCCGGCGTGGTGGACGCGGGCGGGGCCGGCCTGGTCGAGCTCGTGCGGGGTCTCGCGGCGGCAGCTGCGGGCGAGGCGCCCGTCTTGCCGGCTGCAGCGCCGAGGCTCACCGTCGAAGCGGCGCACCAGGCGCTCTCGCGCTACCGCTACTGCACGACCTTCGTGGTCGAGGGCGAGCAGCTCGACGCGCCGGCGCTGGAGGCCGAGCTCGAGCGGCTCGGCGACTCGCTGCTCGTGGTCGGCGATCCTGCCGCGTTGAAGGTGCACGTTCACACCGACGATCCCGGCGCGGCGCTCTCGCTCGGCACGCGCGCCGGGACGATCGAAGGCGTCGAGATCGCCGACATGCACCGCCAGACCGAGGAGCGCGAAGAGCGGCTGCTCGCGGCGCTCCCGGGGGGTTCGTCGCGTTCCGCCGCTGTCGCGGTGGTCGCGGGCGAGGGCAACCGGCGCCTGTTCGAGGACCTAGGTGCCGAGCGGATCGTCGAAGGCGGTCAGACGATGAATCCGTCCACCGCCGACCTGCTGGCCGCGATCGAGGCAACCGCGGCGGAAGAGATCGTGCTGCTGCCGAACAACTCGAACGTCGTGCTGAGCGCCGAGCAGGCCGCCCGCGTGGCGGGCAAGCCGGTGCTGGTCGTGCCGACGGAGTCGATCCCCGCCGGGCTGGCGGCGCTCGTCGCGTTCCACCGCGAGCGGTCGGCCGAGGAGAACGTGGCGGCGATGCGCGAAGCGCTGTGCGGCGTCGTGACCGGTGAGATCGCGGTTGCCTCGCGGGATGCCTCCGCCAACGGCGTCTCGGTGCGCAAGGGAGAGTTCATGGCGCTGCTGGACGGCGATGCCATCGCAGCGGGTGCCGCCTTCGAAGAGGTCGCCCGCGAGCTGATCGAATGCCTGCTGGCCGAGCCGCGCGACGTGCTCACGCTTCTCCGCGGGGAGGGAGCGCCGCCGCTGAACGGCCTGATCGACGGGCTCGCCGAGCAACATCCGGAGCTCGAGCTGGACGTGCACGAGGGCGGCCAGCCGCACTACCCTTTGCTCCTGTCTGCCGAATGAGGCGTTCGCTTGCGACGCCTCTCAGGAAGCATGGGCTTTGCTCATGCTTCTGTCTGAAACGACCGGTCGACACGATTGACTGCTATCCAACTCGGTCTCTAGGGTCGATTCCGTGAGCGAGCCGATCCGGGTCGTCCTCGTCGAGGACAACAAGGTCTTCCGCGAGGCGCTGGAGCTGCTGCTCGGCCTCCGCTCCGACATGGAGGTGGTCGCCTCGGTTCCGGACGGGGGTGATGCCGCCGAGGTGGCCGCGCGGATGAAGCCAGACGTGGTGGTGATGGACTACCGGCTCCCTGGCCTCGACGGCGTGCAGGCGACCCGGGCCGTGAAGGAGGCGTGCCCGGAGGCCGCGGTGGTCTGCCTGACCGCGTCGGCGAACCTGCGGGAGCGCGATGCGCTGACCGAGGCCGGCGTGGTCGCGTGCCTGCGCAAGGACGACGGCCTCGACGCGATCGTCGCAGCGATCCGCGACGCCGCACAGCCCCGAGCTGCCTGATGAACCTGACCGCCGAGAACACGGCGATCGTCGTCGACTCGACGGCCGACTTCCCCGAGGCGCCCGAGCGCTTCCCCAACTGGCGCGTCGTCCCGTTGTACGTGCGCTTCGGGGAGGAGAGCTTCCGCGACTACGTCGAGCTCTCGCCGGCGCAGTTCTACGCACGACTGCGCACGGTCTCGGCCACGCCGTCGACCTCGCAGCCCACGCCTGGCGACTTTCTCGCCGCCTACGAGGAGCTCGCAAGCTATGAGCGGATCCTCTCGCTGCACATCGCCGCGAAGCTGTCCGGGACGATCGAGAGCGCGCGAGCCGCGGGCCGCGAGCTCGGCGGCGACCGCGTGCGGACCATCGACTCCGAGAGCGCCTCGGCGGCGATCGCGATGCTCGGGCTTGCGATTCAGAGGCGGCTCGAGCGCGGCACGAGCGACGAGGAGGTCGACGGGCTCGTCCGGCGCTATCGCGCCGACGCCCGCCTGCTCTTCACCGTCGACACGCTCGAATACCTCGCGCGCGGCGGGCGCATCGGCCGGGCGCGCGCGTGGGCGGGCGAGCTGCTGAACATCAAGCCGATCCTCTCGATCGCCGACGGCGAGGTGCTGCCGGTCAAGCGCGTGCGTGGCAACCGCAAGGCGTTCCTCGAGTTCGCCTCCGCGTTCGAGACGAGCACGGTCGACCGGCCGAGCCTGCGCGTGGGAATCGCCCACGCCGAGTCGCCGGAGCGGGCCGAGGCGCTGCGCAAGCTCGTGCGCGACAAGCGCCCGGCGGCGGAGATCGAGGTCGTGACGACGCTCGGCCCGGTCGTGGGAGCGCACGCAGGGCCCGGGACGGTCGGGTTCTTCTGGCACGACGACGTTGTGTGAGCCGCAGCGGTTCCTAGACTGGCCGCGTGGCGAGAGGGTTTGCCGGAGTGGAGCCGCCTGCGGCGTGGCCGCGCCTGCCCGGGACGGCGCGGCCTGAACGTGCCGAGGCGCGCGTGTCTTCGCTCCAGGGCGTCGGAGCCGTGCTCGAGCAGAAGCTGGCCAAGCTCGGCCTGCGGAGGGTGCGCGACCTGCTCGAGCACCGGCCGCACCGCTACGAGGCGGCGGTGCCCGAGCGCCGCATTGCCGACCTGCTCGCCGAGGAGGAGGCCGCGATCGCCGGTGAGGTGCGGTCGGTCTCGGTGCGGCGCCCGCGCCGCAACCTGGCGATCGTCAACGCGCGAGTCGGCGACGAGAGCGGCGAGATCATGGCCGTTTGGTTCAACCAGGCCTGGCTCGAGGAGAAGCTCCAGCCCGGCACGCGCGTGCGCCTGCGCGGGCAGCTGAAGCGCAACGGCTTCCAGGTGCGCTCGTACGACCTGAACGGCGTGGCTGCGACCGCGAACTTCGCGCCTGTCTATCCGGCCAGCGAGGAGGTGACGCCGCAGCGCTTGCGCGGGCTCGTCGAGCGGGCGCTGCCGGCCGCCCGCGACCTGCCCGACCCGCTACCGGCGGAGTTGAAGGCGGCCGAGGGCCTGCCGCTCCGGGCCGACGCGCTCTGGGCACTTCATCGACCGCGTTCGCTGGAGGAGGGTGAGTCGGGGCGGCGGCGCCTGGCCTTCGACGAGCTGCTCGTCCTGCAGGTCGGCCTCGCACGGGCGCGTGCGGGGCGTGAGGCTGCGGTCGCACCGGCGCTCGGCGAGCCGGGGGAGCTGGTCGCGCGCTACCGCGAGCTGCTGCCGTTCGAGCTGACCGCCGACCAGGACTCGGCGATCGTCGAGATCGACCGCGACCTCGCGCGCGATGCGCCGATGCAGCGGCTGCTGCAGGGCGACGTCGGCTCCGGCAAGACGGTGGTCGCGCTCTACGCGTTGCTGCGGGCGGTCGAAACGAACAGGCTTGGGGCGCTGATGGCACCGACGGAAACACTCGCTGAGCAGCACTTCTTGACGATCGAGCCGCTGTGCGCGCAGCTCGGCATTCGCGTGGTTCTGCTCACCGGCTCGGTCAAGTCGGAGCTGGCCGGCGCGCAGATCGTGGTCGGAACGCATGCGCTGATCCAGGAAGGCGTCGATCTGCCGGAGCTGGCGGTCGCGGTCGTGGACGAGCAGCACCGCTTCGGCGTCGAGCAACGGCGGGCGTTGACCGAGGGCCGCGCCCCGCACGTGCTGCACATGACCGCGACGCCGATCCCGCGCACGCTCGCGCTGACGCTCTACGGCGACCTGTCGGTGACCGAGATCCCGAGGCCACCGGCCTCGCGCAAGCCGATCGTCACGGCCTGGGTCACCGCCGAGCGCTCGTCCGAGGCGTACAAGCGGCTGCGGGCACACCTCGACGGCGGGCGGCAGGCGTACGTCGTCTGCCCGCTGATCGAGGAGTCCGAGACCTCGCAGTCGCGCGCGGCCGAGGCCGAGGCCGAGCGCCTGCGGCGGGCCGAGCTGCGCGACTACCGCGTCGGCCTGCTGCACGGGCGCCTGCGGCCGGCGGAGCGGCGCGAGTTGATGGCGCAGTTCAAGGCGCGCGAGCTCGATGTGCTGGTGGCGACGACCGTGATCGAGGTCGGCGTCGACGTCCCGAACGCGACGATCATGATCGTCCAGGAGGCAGACCGCTTCGGCCTTGCGCAGCTGCATCAGCTTCGCGGGCGCGTTGGGCGCGGAGCCGAGCAGTCGTACTGCCTGCTGATCTCGCGGCAGCGCGAGGAGCTGACCGACAACGCGCAGGCCCGGCTGCAGGCGCTCGTGGACTCCACCGACGGCTTCGAGCTCGCGGAGAAAGACCTCGAGCTGCGCGGGGAGGGCCAACTGCTCGGCACGCGCCAGGCCGGCGTCTCCGACCTGCACTTCGTCCACTGGCGCCGCGACCGCCCACTGCTCGAACGGGCGCGCGAGGCGGCCGAGGGCCTGGTCGACTACAAAGGCCCGCTGGCCGATGAGGTCGAGCGGGTGTTCGGGGAACGCGAGCTCGCGGCATGAAGTCCCTGCGCGAGCGCCGGCTGGTGCGTCGCCTCTCGGCGCACGACGAGGCGAAGCGCTGGGCGGCGGCGTCCGCGCTCGCCCAGAGCGCCGACGAGCAGACGCTCCGGCGCCTCGAGCGTGTGCTCGAGGGCAAAGCGCCGGAGCGGGGCCGGGTCGCGGCGGCCTATGTGCTCGGCTTCAGCGGCGAGAGCGCGGTCGCGAGCGTCCTCGCGCGCCGGCTTTCTGACCGCGACGAGCTCCCCACCGTGCGGGCGCACGCCGCCGAGGCGCTCGGGCACCTGCTCCAGTTCGAGCCGGTGCTCGCCGAGAGCCGGAGCGCGATCGTCGTCTCGCTCACCGACCCGGAGCCCGAGGTGCGCTTCTGGTGTGCCTTCGCCGCGGGTGCGTTGGAGCTGCAGGAATCGCGGCCGCGGCTGGAGCGCCTGCTCGACGACGACGCCTTCCTGGAGGGCTGGTGGACCGTCGGGCAGGAGGCGGAGTGGGCTCTTCGCTGCCTGGACGGGGAGGAGCACCCGCCCCTCCCCGACCGGGTCTAGCCCGTGCGGATCATCGCCGGCTCGAAGAAAGGGTCGCGGATCTTCGCGCCCAAGGGCCTCGACACGCGCCCGACCGCCGACCGGGTGCGCGAGGCGGCCTTCAACCTGCTCGGGCCAGGCACCGCGGAGGGCGCGACGGTGCTCGACCTGTTCGCCGGCTCGGGCGCGATGGGGCTCGAGGCGCTCAGCCGGGGCGCCGACCACGCGACCTTCGTGGACAGCGACCGCGAGGCCTGCCGCACGATCAACCGGAACCTCGACAAGCTCGCGCTCGAGAACGCAACCGTCCTCTGCCAGGACGCCCTGACCGCGCTCCGCAACGACTCCCGCGCGGGCACCAGCTACGATCTCGTGCTGCTCGACCCGCCCTACAGGCGGTTTTCTTCCCTGCAAAACGCCATGATTTCCCACTTGCCAGAGATCCTCGCACCCGGCGGCACCCTCCTCGTCGAGACCGCAGCGAACGAAGAGCCGGAGCTGCCGCTACCGAAGCGGACTAGCCGCAAGTACGGATCGACGCGCCTCACGCTCTTCGACGCCGAGTGATTACCGCCATCTACCCAGGCACCTACGACCCGGTCACGAACGGCCATGTCGACGTGATCACGCGCGCCAGCGAGATCTTCGACCGCGTCGTCGTCGGCGTCGTCGGCAAGCCGCAGCACAAGGAGCCGATGTTCACGCTGGACGAGCGCGTCGGCTTCCTGCGCGACACGCTCGGCGGCCTCGAGAACGTCGAGGTGGACGTCTTCTCGGAGCTCGTCGTCGACTTCGCGAAGAAGTGGGACGCGAAGGTGATCGTCAAGGGCCTGCGCGTGATCTCGGACTTCGAATGGGAGTTCCAGATGAACCAGCTCAACCGCACGCTCGCGCCCGATGTCGAGACGGTCTACGTGATGGCGAGCCCGCAGGTCAGCTTCGTTTCCTCGAGCGGCGTCAAGGAGATCGCGAGCTTCGGCGGCCAGGTCGACGAGCTCGTCCCGGAGCCCGTCGCGCGCCGGTTCAAGGAGCTGTTTCCGAACGGCCGCCCGGGCACCCCGGAGAACCCCCAGGAATGAGCGAGCCCGAGCGGCTCGAGACGCTGCTCGCGAGCGGCGACCACGTCAGGCTCCCACGCCGGCAGGCCCAGGACGTGCTTCAGAAGCTGCGTGCGCGCGGCGGCCGAAGCGACGCCGCCGACCGGATCGAGGCGCAGCTGGCAAAGTCGGACGAGGTCGAGCTCGTCCCCGGCGACGCGGCCGAGTTGCTCGAGGAGCTGCGCGCGAGCGGGCGGCGCTGGGTGTTCGGCAGCGACGAGCCACGTGAACACGAGCCTCCGCGCGCCTCGCCGCCCGAACCCGAGCCGGAACCGGAGCGGGAGTCGACCGGCTGGCTCGGCAAGTGGTTCCGTCGGTAGCGGCTGTAAACTCCGTACACCAATGGACGTACTCGTTCTGATCGACAAGCTCGACGACCTCGTGCACAACGCGAAGGCCGTCCCCCTCACCGACCAGGTGCGGATCGACCGCGAGGAGATCTACGACATCCTCGACCAGATGCGCGCGACCATCCCCGAGGAGATCAAGCAGGCCCGCTGGATCGTCAAGGAGCGGCAGGAGATGCTCGCCGAGGCGAAGCGGGAGTGCGACCGGATCCTCGGCGAGGCCCGCGAGCAGGCGGTGCGCGAGGCGTCGCAGACCGAGATCGTCAAGCTCGCCGAGCGTCAGGCCGGCGACATCGTCGACGACGCCCGGCGCCAGGCCCGCGAGACGCGCCTGGAGATGGAGGACTGGGCCGACTCGATCCTCTCGACGCTCGAGGTCAACCTCGACAAGTTCCTGGTGGCAGTCAGGCGCGGGCGCGAGCGGCTGCACGAGCGCTCGCAGGAGTCCGTCGTCGCCGGGGTCGCGGCCGGCGTCGAGAGCACGAACGACGACTTCCCGCACTAGGCGGCCCTGATGGACGTCTACCTGGCGGTCGCGAGCAAGCGCGACTGGCGCAGCTACGCCGACCGGTCCGTGCCCGAGGACGTGCAGCGGCGGATCCTCGACGGCGGCCGCGTGAGCGGGAGCTCGCAGAACGTGCAGCCGTGGCGCTTCGTCGTGATCGAGAGCGACGAGGCCAAGCAGCGGATCGGCGGGCTCGTCTACGCCGCGCAGAACCTCGAGTCGTGTGCCTTCTCGGTCGCAATCGCTACCGAGGGTGGGCGCTACCCGGTTGACATCGGCCGCGCGATGCAGAACATGTTCCTGGTCGCCTGGGACGAGGGCGTGGTCTCGTGCCCGAACGGCATGCCCGACCAGGAGGCAGCAGCCCGAGCGCTCGGTCTCGACGAGGGCTGGCTGCCGGTGAACATCCCGAGCTTCGGCTACCCGAAGCGCCCGCTCGAGCCGCAGTCGAAGAGCGCCGAGGAGTGGAGCGCGGAGGCGAACCGACTGCCGCTGGACGAGCTGATTCGGCGCATTTAGGGGTTGCTACCGTGGTCGAGTGACCACGCTCGACCTCCGAATCCTCAAGCTCCGCTCCGGCGACCAGGCGCGGGACGAGCAACAGATCGAGCTCGAGCCGTTCGAGCTCGGCGGCCAACGCTACCTGCCCGTGCCGGGCACGGTGCCGGCTGACCTGACGATCACGCGCGCCTCGACCGGGACGGTCTTCCAGCTGCGCTTCGACGCGCGGCTGCACGGCCCGTGCTTTCGCTGCCTCGAGGACGCCGTGCTCGACGTGCCCGTCTCGGCACGCGAGTACCAGGCCGTCAACCCGGGCGACGACGACGAGCTGCGAACGATCTACCTTGAGAACGACAAGCTCGACCTCTCGGCCTGGGCGCGCGACGCAGTCGCGCTCGAGCTGCCGGACAAGATCCTCTGCAAACCCGATTGCGCCGGCCTCTGCCCGGTCTGCGGCAAGAACCTGAACGACGAGCCGCACGACCACAGCGAGCCCGAGCAGGACTCGCGCTGGGCTGCACTCGCGGAGCTGAAGGAAAAGCTCTAGTCGTCGCCGCCGTGGCCGCCGCTACGGCCACCGTGGCCGCTGTTCCCTGAGCCGCGCCGGCCGCCGTGGTCGTCGACGGTGGTCGTCGGGACGCTGCTGGTCGTGGTGGTCGTGACCGTCCGCCTGGGCTTGACGTTCGCCTTCGCGCGCACGCGCGCGGGAGTCAGCTGCTGGGCGGGCTGCTGCTGCAGCCTGGTCACCGGGACGGCGACGGAGCCGCGAGAGACGACGTAGGCGGCATAGCCCATCCCGGCCGCGCAGAGCAGACCGACGATGGCGAGGAGCGCTACGACGAGGCTTCGACCCATGACTCCCCCTCCACTGTAGCCGCGGCCGGGAAACGCACTTCGGCGCGCGTGCCGCCCTCGATCCGGTTGGTCAGCGTGGCACTGCCGCGCCAGCGGCGGGCGAGCGTCTGGACGATCGCGAGGCCCAGTCCCGTGCCGGGTCGCTCCCGGCCCGCGCTCCCACGGGCGAAGCGATCGAACAGCGCCGTCTCCTCACCGGCCGCGAGCCCTGGGCCCTCGTCGAGGACCGCGAGCCAGGCCTCCTCGCCGTCACGGCCCCAGTCGACCGTGATACCCGTGGGCGAGTAGCGCAGCGCGTTCTCGATCAGGTTGTCCAGCAGGATCGCCAGGTCCTCCTCGGAGGCCGCGATCGTCGCGTCGCCGCTGCCGGCCAGGTTCAGCTCGCGGCCGTCCTGCTCGGCGGCGGCCGCCCATCGCTCGTGGGCGCGCTCGGCCGCGTGCGCCAGGGAGACCGGCCGTGCCGCGCCCGGCTTGTCGCCCTCGCGCGCGAGCGTCAGGAGGGAGGTGAGCAACCGTGCGAGCCGCTCGACCTCGAGCTCGGCGGCCGCCAGCTCCGGCTCTGCCTCCCGGCCCGCCCTGGCCCGCGCGGACTCGAGCCGCAGGCGCAGTCCTGTCAGCGGCGTGCGCAGCTGGTGGGAGGCGTTGGCGACGAACTCGCGCTGCGCCGCGAGCACCGTCCCCAGCCGCTCGGCCATGTCGTTGAAGGCCGCCGAGACCTCCCGCTGCTCGGTCGCGCCGGTCACCTCCGCGCGCGCTTCGAGGTCGCCGCCCTCGAAACGGCGGGCGGTGACGGCGAGGTTCCGCAGCGGCCGCGAGAGCGAGCCGGCCAGGACCCAGGCGAGCGCGAGCCCGACGACCAGCGCGAAGGCGCCGATCGCGATCAGCGCGAGCACCCCGCGCCGGACGCGGTCGTGAACCGCGCCGAGATCTTGGGTCACGCGCACCGCGCCGACGACCTGGCCGTTGTTCGTGACCGGGACCGCCGTGTAGAGCAGGTCCTGGCCCAGCGTGTCGCTGTGGCGCTCGCCCTGGGCGCGGAAGCCGCGCAGCGCCGTGCCGATCTCCGGCCGCGAGCGCGACGCGTAGGCCAGTGGCTGCGTAACCCCGACTGTCGAGTCCGAGAGCAGCCGCCCGCGTGAGTCGACCACGATCACGCGGGCGCCGAGATCCTGGCCGGACCGCCGCACGACCGCGGCGAGCCGCTGTGGCTGCTGCAGCCGGCCCGATGCGTTCGCGGCCACGAGGAACGCCTGGGCGGCGGCCTCGTTCTTCACCTCGGCGTCGATCCGCTTGGCCAGGTTCAGCGCGAGCGGCACCTCGAGCGCGATGATGATCAGCGTCAGCACGTAGGCGAACGCCCCGAGCAGCTGTAGGCGGAGGCTCATTCCACCTCGTCGGGCGACGAGAAGCGGAAGCCGACGCCGCGGACCGTGTGCACGTAGCGCGGCTCACCCGGGTCGTCGCCGAGCTTGCGCCGGATGCCGCTGATGTGCACGTCGAGCGTCTTCGTCGAGCCGAACCAGTTCGGATCCCACACTTCGTCGATCAGCCGCTCGCGCGTCACCACCGAGCCGGCGTTCCGCATCAGCAGCTGCAGCAGCTCGAACTCCTTGCGGCTCAGCTCGAGCGCCTCACCGCGTAGCGTCACCTCGCGCCTGGCCGGGTCGAGCCGGACGTCGGCAACCTCGAGCGGCCGGCCGTCGTCCGTTCCCTCGGGCGCGGCGGTGCGCCTCAGGACGGCGCGGATGCGCGCCACCACCTCGCGGCCGCTGAACGGCTTGACCACGTAGTCGTCCGCGCCGAGCTCGAGGCCGATCACGCGGTCGGCCTCTTCGCCGCGGGCGGTGAGCATGATGATCGGCACCTGCGAGTCGCGGCGCAGCTCGCGGCAAACGTCGAAGCCCGAGCCGTCGGGCAGCATCACATCCAGCAGCACGAGGTCAGGCTCGCGTCGGCCCTGCTCGACCGCCTCCGCCACCGTCCCGGCGACCAGCGTCTCGAAGCCCTCGCTGCGCAGCACCTCGGCCAGCGGCTCGCGGATCGACGCCTCGTCCTCGACGAGGAGGATGGTGCGCTTCGGCCTGCTCATCTCAGGGATTGTGACGACGAGGCGGCCCCGAGAGGGGAGATGAGGCCGCCTCGCCTTCCGGGGGAATCAGTCGTCGCCGCCGTGTCCGCCGTGGCCGGAGTGGCCGCCGTTGTCCTCACCGCCGCCACGGCCGGAGCGGTCGCTCGGGCCGGAGTTGGACGAGCCGGGGCCGCTGTCGTCGTCGCCGCCGCGGCCGTCGGCGATGTCGGCGTCGGCTGCGGGAGCCGTCGCGGCGCCGGTGCAGCGCGGGTCGTTGGCGTGCTCGGCCTCGTCACACCGCGGTCCTCGCGCAGGTCCTCGCCGGGCTCGTTCGCGCGCCCGCGGGCCTCCGTCTCGCGGCCACGGTCGTCGCCGGGCTCCTGCTCGACCCCGCGATCTTCCTGCCGCACGTGCGCACTGGCGGTCGGGATCGTCTGGCCGATCGTCGGGCTGTTCGGCGAGCCGAGGCTCGACACGGTTCCCGCGAGGGCCACGCCGGCCATCAGCAGGACGCCTCCGATGATTGCTGCGATCTTGTACATGCCGATTCCTCCTTCGCTCGTTGTCGTCTCGACAGGTTCGCCGCGGGCCGGTTCGGGGCGGGCAACCCCGGGCGAAGAGAGCGGAAGGCTTCGGTTAAGCCTTGGCAAAACGGCTGTGGCTATACTCGCCGCCCGATGGCCGTCCCCAAGAAGAAAACGTCGAAGTCACGCCGCGACAAGCGCCGCGCCACGCACAAGCTCCAGGCGCCGCGCGTGAACACGTGTCCGCAGTGCGGACGGCCGAAGCAGCCGCACCGGATGTGCCCGAACTGCAAGACGTACGCCGGGCGCGAGATCGAGCCGCTTCGAACCCCAGCTCCCTAGAGCAGTGACCCGCGTCGCAGTCGACGCGCTGGGCGGGGACCGGGAGCCCGAGGAAGTCGTCGCGGGCGCGCACGAGGCGGCGCGGGACGGGATCGAGCCGATCCTGTTCGGCCCGGCGGGCCTCGACACGGGTGGCCTGCCGCTCGTCGTGACGACCCAGGAGATCACGATGGAGGAGAAGCCGGCCGAGTCGGTCAAGGCCAAGCCGGACAGTTCGCTCGTCGCCGCCTGCCGTGCGGTCGGCCAGGGCGAAGCCGACGCGGTCGTCTCGGCCGGGAACACGGGCGCGATGCTCGCCGCCTGCTTCCTCGAGCTGCGACGGCTGCCCAGCGTCGCGCGGCCGGCGATCGCCGTCGTGATTCCGGCCAAGAACGGGCCCTCGGTGCTGATCGATTCCGGCGCGAACGCGGACGCGCGGCCCGAGCACATGCTGCAGTTCGCGCACATGGGCTCCGTCTTCGCGCAGGAGGTGCTCGACGTGCCCGAGCCGGAGGTGCGGCTGCTCTCGATCGGCGAGGAGCCCGAGAAGGGCAACCAGCTGACGCTGGAGGCGCACGCCCTGCTGGAGAGCGCCGAGGGCCTCAACTTCTGCGGCAACACCGAGAGCCGCGACCTGCTGCTCGGCGCCGCGGACGTGGTCGTCTGCGACGGGTTCACCGGAAACATCGTCCTGAAGCTGCTCGAGGGCACGATCGCGACGATCCTCGAAGCCCTGCGGGAGGAGATCACCGCGAGCCGCCGCGGCAAGCTCGGGGGCCTGTTGATCCGGCCCGCCGCCCGCGGCATGCGCGCCCGGCTCGACCCGGACACCTACGGCGGCGCCTACCTGCTCGGCCTCCGCGGCCTCGCCGTGATCGCCCATGGCAACTCCTCGCAGCGCGCGATCGGGAACGCGATCCGGCTGGCCGCGCGGGGTGTAGAGCACGACGTCGTCGGCAGACTGGCGCAGCGCCTGCCGGAAAGAGTGTTAGCATCCGCGCGCTCTGAAGCCCCCGGCAAGTGAGGTGAGATGGCAGCATCGCGAGAGGAAGTGTTCGAGCGGGTCAAGGAAGTCCTGACGGAGCAACTCGGCGTCGAGGAGAACGAGATCACGGAGGACGCTTCCTTCCAGGAAGATCTCGATGCCGACTCGCTCGATCTCGTGGAGCTGATCATGGAGCTGGAGGACCAGTTCGGGATCAAGATCTCGGACGAGGACGCGCAGAAGATCCAGACCGTCGGGCAAGCCGTCGACTACGTCTCCACGCACCAGTAGCCGCGCCCCGGGCGGGCGTCCCGAGGAGCTGATGGAGCTCATCGGCGACCTGCCAGGGGAACTGCTGGAAAACGTCTTCACGCACAGCTCGTGGGCGCCCGACCGGGCGTCCTCGTACGAGCGGCTGGAGTTCCTGGGGGACAGCGTGCTCGAGCTGGCGATCGCCCGGGCTCTGTACGAGCGCTACCCGGACTTCTCCGAGGGCCGGATGGCCAAGATCCGGTCGCACGTGGTCTCGCGCGCGAGCTGCGCTGTCGTGGCGCGGGAGCTCGAGCTGGGACAGCTGCTGTCGGAGCGCGGCGAGGACGTGGCGCCCGCAGACGAGCTGCAGCGGCTCTCGCGCAACCGCAACGTGCTCGCCGCGTTGCTCGAGGCCTCGCTGGCTGCGCTCTACCTCCAGCACGGTTTCGAGCCGATCCGGGAGGCGATCGTAGCTGCCTTCGACGGGCGCATCACCTACGCGCTGACGACCCACGTCGACCACAAGACGGAGCTGCAAGAGGAGCTCGCGCGAAAGGGCAGGCAGGTGGTCTACAACGTGCTCGACGTGCAAGGCCCGCCCCACGACCGCATGTTCAGGTGCGCAGCGGTGATCGACGGCGAGGAGGCCGGCGTCGGCACGGGCCGCTCGAAGAAGGCCGCCGAGCAGGACGCGGCGCGGCAGGCGCTCGACCGGCTCGTCAGCGCGGCGTAGGATCTCCGGCTCCGCGGCGAGGAGGACTTCATGGCCCAGAAATTCGACTGCCCGTGCGGCGAGACCATCCGTGGTGAGAGCGACGACGAGCTGGTCTCGAACGTCGAGCAGCACATCCAGGACCGCCATCCGGACATGGTCGGGTCGATGTCGCGCGAGCAGATCCTGGGGATGGCCCGGCCCGAGTGACGGCGAGGGGCGCGGCGGCATCCGCCGTGCCCTTTAGCCTCCCGCGCGCGTGCACCTGCGAGCGATCAAGCTGCGCGGCTTCAAGTCGTTCCCCGAAGCGGTCGAGGTCCGCCTCGAGCCCGGGGTCGCGGTCGTGGTCGGCCCGAACGGCTCCGGCAAGTCGAACGTGGCCGACGCGCTGCTCTGGGCCTCCGGCTCGCTCAGCCCGCACGAGCTGCGAGCGGAGAAGCCCGACGACGTGCTGTTCGCGGGCTCGCCCGGCCACGCGCCGGCCGACTTCTGCGAGGTCGAGCTGTTGTTCGACAACGAGGACGGGGCGCTGCCGGAGCTCGACTTCAGCGAGATCTCGGTCACGCGCCGGCTGCACCGCGGCGGCGAGGGCCAGTACCTGATCAACCGCGCCGCCGTGCGGCGCACCGATCTCGTCGAGCTGCTCGCCGACGTCGGGCTCGGCGGCAGCCACGGCTCGGTGATCAGCCAGGGCAAGGTCGAGGAGATCCTGGCCTCGAAGCCCGAGGAGCGGCGCGCGCTGATCGAGGACGCGGCCGGCCTGGGGAAGTTCAAGCGTCGCCGGCACCGCGCCGAGCTGAAGCTCGCGCGCGTCCAGATCCAGGTCGAGCGCGCGCGAGATCTCGAGGCGGAGGTGAAGGCGCGGCTGCGCCCGCTCGCGCTGCAGGCGACCGCGGCCGAGCGGGCCGAGAAGCTGCGCGGCGAGATCGCAGGCCTGCGGGCGCGCCTGGCCGAGCTCGATCTGGCCGGAATCGACGAGCGGCTGGCCGAGGTCGAGGAGCGACGCGCGGCGGCAGGGCTCGAGCGCAAACGCACCGGTGAGCGGCTGGAGGCGCTGCTGGCCGAGCGCAACCGGGTTGAGGAGGAGCTTGCGGCTGCAGCCGGTCGCGGGGACGGGGCAACCTCGGCGCTCTACCGGCTGCGCAGCGCGGTCGAGCGGCTCGAGCTGCGGCGCGACGCCGCACGCGAGCTCTGCGACCGGCTGCGTGCCGAGCCGCTGCTCCCGCGCACGCGCGCGAACCCCGAGCGGGAGGCCCTGCAGGAGCAGGCCCGGCTCGCCCGCGAGCGGCTGGCCGCGCTGGAGCACTCGCTCGCGGAGCGCGAAGGCCTGCCGCCGGCAGCGCGGGCGCTCGCGGAGGAAGGCGAGCGGCTGGCGCTGTCGCTGCTCGAGGTCGACGCCGGCTACGAGCGGGCGGTCGCCGCGGCGCTGGCCGGGCGGGCCGCTGCGCTGGTCGCCAGCGATGCAGGCGCTGCGCTCCTCCTCGTCGAGCGCGCGCGCAAGGCCGGGCTCGGCGACCTCGCAGTGCTCGTGCCCCCGCGCGGCGAGAAGCGGCCGGCGCGACCTCCGCTGGTCGGCGCGGAGCCGCTCTCGAGCCGCGTGCGCGCGCGGCCGGGCGGCGAGCGGGTCGCGGCGCTGCTGGCCGAGGTCTGGCTGGCCGAGCCCGCCGACCTGGAGCGAGCCGAGAGCGGCGTGCTCGTCACGCGCGAGGGTCATTGCTTCGACGCCGAGCGCGGTGAGCTCTGGTTCGCGGGCGAGACGGCGGAGGCGGTCCTGCTCCAGCTCGACGCGCGCCGCCGCGCGCTGGCGGCCGAGGCCGACGGGCTCGAGCGCCGCGCCGAGGAGCTGCCCGCCGAGGCACCGCCCTTGCCAACTGGCCCGCTGGTCGTGTTGGGAGAGCGCCTCGCGTCCGCGCTTCAAGACGCCGCAAGCGTTGCCGAGCACTTCGAGGTCCCGCTGCGGGCCCGGGTCGACGCGGGCGCCACGCGCGCCGGCGAGTTGGCCGCGGAACTGCGCAGGCTCGGCGGCGAGGAGGCCGAGGTGCGGCGCGTCGCGGCCGAGGCGGGCGAGCGGGCCGGCGGGATCGACGTCGAGCGCGCGCGCCTGGAGGCCGAGGCGAGCGAGGCGCGCAGGCGTCTCGAGGAAGCTGGAGCCGAGCCGGCCGAGGGCGACGACCGCGAGGAGCTGGCCGCGCGGATCGAGCGGCTCGAGCGGCGCCGCGAGACGCTCGGGCAGGTCAACCCCCTGGCCAAGCAGGAGTACGAGAGCGAGAAGGAGCGGCTGACCGAGCTGGCCGACCAGCGCGCCGACCTCGAGGCGAGCCTGAAGGAGCTCGAGCGGCTCCGCGCCGAGCTGGCCGAGACGGTCGAGCGTCGCTTCGACGAGACTTTCGCCGCGGTCAGCACGCACTTCGCCGAGGTCGCCTCGACGCTGTTCCCCGGAGGCGAGGGCCGGCTGCGGCTGACGGAGGCCGACGAGGAAGGCGAGGAGGCCGGCGTCGAGGTCGAGCTGAGGCCGCGCGGCAAGCGCGTGACCAGGCTGTCGCTGCTCTCGGGCGGCGAGAAGGCGCTGGGCGCGATCTCGTTCCTGTTCGCCCTCTTCCTGGCCCGGCCGTGCCCGTTCTACCTGCTCGACGAGGTCGAGGCGGCGCTGGACGACGCCAACATCGGGCGCTTCGTCGAGCTGCTGCGCCGCTACTCGGACAGCGCGCAGTTCATCGTCGTCACGCACCAGAAGAAGACGATGGAGGCGGCCGACGTGCTGTACGGGGTGACGATGGGCGGCGACGGCGTCTCGCAGATCGTCTCGCGGCGCCTGCCCCGGGAAGAGCACGCGTCGGCCGTCGCGTAGTGCTCTACGACCCAACGGCTTTCGAGCCGCTGACGGACGAGCCTTGGGACGACGAGCGGGTGCGCGCGGCTATCCGGACGATCGTCGCGGACGCGGACGCCGCTTTCGACCCTGTCGAGCTCTGGCCGGCGAACGAGTGGGACGTCTGGGGCTCGACCGCGCCCCTGAAGGACCTCTACTGCGGTGCGGGAGGCGTGATCTGGGCACTCGACGCGCTGGTCCGCCGCGGGCACGCCGCGACCGGAATCGACCTCGCCGTGGTCGCCGAGCGGACACTCGAGCTTTGGCGCGAGGCGCCGGACCTCGCCGTCGCCGAGATCGAGCTGCCAGCGGCTCGCGAGTCGTCACTGCTGTGCGGCGAGGCGGGTCTCCTGCTCGTCAACTGGCGTCTCGCGCCTCGTGGTGACCTCGCCAAAAGGCTCCTCCAGCGGGTGCGTGAGAACCGCGACAACGAGTTCGAGGAACTGCTGTGGGGCTCGCCGGGAACGATGCTCATCGCGCACGCGATGCACGGTTGGACCGGGGAGCAGCGCTGGGCGGATGCCTGGCGCGAGAGCGCCGAGGCGTTGATGCGCCGTCGGGACGGGGACGGGCTCTGGACGCAGCAGCTCTACGGCAAACCCGGGCGCCACCTTGGCCCGGCCCACGGCCTCGTCGGAATCGTGCACGCGCTGCTGCAGGGCGAGAGCGAGTGGAGCGAATCGCTCCCGCGCGAGACGGCGGAGGTCCTCTCCCGCGAGGCGATCGTCGACGACGGCCTGGCGACGTGGCCGGCGTCGGGGGGCGGGCCGCTCGCCCCGGCGAGCGGCATCCGCCTTCAGTGGTGCCATGGTGCACCGGGGATGGTCGCCACCGCAGCCCCGTACCTCGACGAGGAGCTCCTGCTCTCCGGCGCCGAGCTGACGTGTCGCGCGGGCGCGCACCGCGAGGAGAAGGGCGCGGGTCTCTGTCACGGCACTTCCGGGAACGGATACGCGCTCTTGAAGACCTTCGAGCGCACCGGAGACGAGCGCTGGCTGGAGCGGGCGCGCAGCTTCGCCGTCCACGCGCTCGCGCAGGCAGAGGCAGCGCCCGGGCGTTATTCGCTCTTCACCGGCGGCGTCGGGGTCGCGCTCTTCGCAGCTGCCTGCCTCGACGCGGACGCCCGCTTTCCGATTCTCGACTGGCTCTAGGCTCCCGGGATGGCGCGAAGTTGGGCAGAGCTGCTGGGAGACGAGACGACGGCGGCGCAGCAGGAGAGCGGCAGCGGGATGTTCGCGCGGCTGCGCGACTCGCTCGGGCGTAGTCGCCGCGCGCTGACCGAGCAGATCGGCGTCGCGGCGTTCGACGCCGGTGACGAAGCGTCGTGGGAACGGCTCGAGGAGGCCCTGATCGCCGCCGACGCGGGCGTGCCGGCGACGGCCGAGCTGGTGCAGCGGCTCGAGGCGCGGGGAGTCGCCGGCGCCGGGCTGACCGAGGCGCTGCAGGAAGAGATCGCCGCCATGCTCGGCGAGCCCGGCCGGCTCGAGCTCGACTCGCGGCCGAGCGTGATCCTCGTCGTCGGCGTCAACGGCACGGGCAAGACGACCACGATCGGGAAGCTCGCGGCGAAGCTCTCCGAGCACGGCCGCTCGGTGCTGGTCGCGGCCGCCGACACGTTCCGCGCGGCCGCCGAGGAGCAGCTCGAGATCTGGGCGCAGCGCGCCGACGCGGACTTCGTCGGCTCCGAGCGCGGCGGCGATCCGGCGGCCGTCGCCTTCGACGCGATCGCGGCTGCGGAGTCCCGAGGCCGTGACGTGGTCGTGGTCGACACGGCCGGCCGGCTGCACACGCAGGCGAACCTGATGGAGGAGCTCGCCAAGGTCCGCCGGGTGATCGCCCAGCGGCTCGAGGGCGCGCCGCACGAGACGCTGCTCGTGGTCGACGCGACCACCGGGCAGAACGGCCTGCAGCAGGCACGGCTGTTCGGGCAGGCCGTCGAGGTGAGCGGAATCGCGCTGACGAAGCTGGACGGCTCGGCCAAGGGCGGCATCGCGATCGCGATCGCCCACGAGCTCGGCCTGCCCGTCAAGCTGATCGGGATCGGCGAGAGCCTGGACGATCTGCGGCCGTTCGACCCGGAGGATTTCGCCCGCGCACTGGTCGGCGAGGCGTGACCGCCGTGGCTCCGTCCGTAGGGATCGTGTTCGACAACGACGGGCTGCTGCTCGACACTGAACCGTGCTGGACCCGCGCCGAAACCGCGGTCTTCGAGCGCCACGGTCACGAGTTCGACCTGGAGGCGAAGCGTGCACTCGTCGGCACGGCGCCCGAGACCGCGGCGCGTGTCCTCGAGCGGCTGCTCGAGCTTCCCGGGCGCGGCGAAGAGCTGAGCGCGGAGCTGTACGCGCTCGCCTTGGAGGAGATCGCAGCCGGCGCCGTGCCCAGGCCGGGTGCGGTGGAGCTGCTCGGCGCGCTCTACGGGCGCTGGCCGGTCGCCGTCGCCTCGAACTCGCCGAGGAGCCACCTGCTGGCAGGCCTGACCCGCACTGGCCTCGCCGACCGTTTCGACGCGGTGCTCGGCGTCGAGGAGGTTGCCGATCCGAAGCCCGCGCCGGACCTCTACCTGCGGGCGTGCGAGCTCCTCGGGGCGACTCCGACGAGCTCGCTGGCCCTCGAAGACTCGCCCCCGGGCGTCGCCGCCGCGCGGGCGGCCGGCCTCTACGTGCTCGGCGTGCCGTCGGTCACCGGCGTCGAGCTCGAGGCAGACGCCGTCTTCGATTCGCTCGCCGACCCGGACGTGCTGACGACGATCGTCGAGCAGCTCGATTGACGTACCCCGCCCGCCGCCACGGAGCGGCGAGCGGGGTCGCGCGGTTGTCAGTGGTGGTGGTGGAACGTCGACAGGCGGAAGATCGTGGTCGACGCGAACGTCTGACCGGGCCGGAGCACGGTCGACGGGAAGTTCGAATGGTTCGGCGAGTCCGGGTAGTGCTGCGTCTCGAGCGCGAACCCGTCGCTCTGCCGGTAGAACTTGCCGCTCGTCCCGGCCAGCGTCCCGTCCAGGAAGTTCCCGGAGTAGAACTGGATGCCGGGCTGGTCCGTGTCGACCTCGAGCTTGCGGCCGCTCGCCGGGTCGAAGACCTTGGCGGCGGGAACGATCGCCGTCGAGTTCGGGCGGTTGAGCACGAAGTTGTGGTCATACCCGCGGCCGAACGTGATCTGCTGATTGCTGGCGTCACGGATCCGGGCGCCGATCGCCTCCGGCCTCGTGAAGTCGAACGGCGTTCCGGCCACCGGGTCGATCGCGCCCGTCGGAATCAGGGTCGAGTCCACTGGCGTGTAGTGGTCGGCGTTCAACCAGAGCACGTGGTCGTAGATATCGCTCGTGCCCTCGCCGGAGAGATTCCAGTAGCTGTGGTTCGTCAGGTTGAGCACCGTCGCCTTGTTGGTCGTGGCGTGGTAGTCGATCCTCAGCTCGTTGTGCCTCGTGAGCGTGTACGTCACGTCGACGCTCAGCGTGCCGGGATAGCCCTCCTCGCCGTCCGGGCTCGTGTAGTGCAGCTTCAGACCGACGCCGCCGTGACTCGGCGGGATCACAGTCGCCGTCCACACCTTGTTGTCGAACCCTTCGATGCCGCCATGGAGCGAGTTCGGCGGATTGTTGATCGGCAGGTGGTACGTCACGCCGTCGAGCGTGAACGTGCCCTTCGCGATCCGGTTCCCGTACCGGCCGATGATCGAGCCGAAGTACGGGCCGCCGGCCGGGAACGGGCTGTTCTTGGCAACGTAGTCGGCGAGGGTCGGGAAGCCGAGGACGACGTTCGCCGACTGTCCGCGGCGGTCCGGCACCCAGAGCTCCTGGATGGTGCCGCCGTACGTGAGGATCTTGACCACCATCCCCTTGCCGTTATCGAGGGTGTAGCGCTCGACGGCGATTCCACCCGCCGTGCCGAACGGCTCGCTGGTGATGCTGGGTTGGCCGTGATGGCCATGGTGCTTGCCCTTTGCTCCCGAAGCGACCGCGCCGGTAAGCCCAATCACCGCGAACGCGAGAGCAACCAGCACGCCACCGATCGCGATGCTGCGAAGCGGTCTAGCCATTTCTGCTCCTCCTTCAGTCCGCTGACAACGACTGCCGCAGGAAGCAGATGAGAGAACGTCAGCTCTCTCTCGTGCCTAAAGTTCGCCTACCCGACCGCGTCACTTTCAATCGCCGCTCGCTGAATGGCGCGAAGGCGCTTCATGACGTCGTTTCCGCCTCGCCCGAACGAGTCGTGGAGGCGCACGTATTCGGCGTAGAGCTCGTCGTAGACCGCCTTGTTGGCGGGGTTTGGAACGTACCGCTCGTCGCCGAGCCGGGCCATCTGGCTCGAGGTCTCCTCGATCGAGTCGAAGCCTCCAAGCTTCGCGCCGGCAGCAACCGCTCCGAACATCGCAGACCCGAGGGCCGGGGTCTGCATCGACGCCGCGACGGCGAACTCACGGCCGGTGACGTCGGCGAAGATCTGCATCAGCAGGCGGTTCTTCTCCGGCAGCCCGCCGCACGCGACCATCCCGTCCACCGCCACGCCGGCCTCCAGGAATGCGTCGACGATCACCCTCGTACCGAAGGCAGTCGCCTCGAGCAGCGCGCGGTAGATCTCCGGTGTCTTCGTCGCGAGCGAGAGGCCGACCAGGAGCCCGCTCAGCTCGGCGTCGACCAGGATCGAGCGATTGCCGTTCCACCAGTCGAGGGCCAGCAGCCCACTCTCCCCGGGGCGTAGTTTCGCCGCCTCCGCCTCGAGGACGCCGTGGACGTCGGTGCCCTGCCGGGCCGCCGCCTCGTGGTACTCGGAAGGCACGGCGTCGTCGGCGAACCAGGCGAAGATGTCGCCGACCGCGGTCTGGCCGGCCTCGAAGCCGAACAGGCCGGGCACCACCCCGTCCTCGACGACGCCGCACATCCCTTCGACTAGCGCGGGCTCGGCGCCCAGGAGGATGTGGCAGATGCTCGTGCCCATGATCAGCACCATCGTCCCGGGCTCCGTGACCGTCGCCGCTGGCGCGGCGACGTGGGCGTCGACGTTTGCAACTGCGACCGCCGTTCCCGGGCGCAGGCCCGTCCAGGCTGCGGCTTGCTCGCTCAGCCCGCCGGCCCGGGTTCCGAGCGGCGAGATCGTCCGCGACATCTTCT
Source organism: uncultured Actinomycetes bacterium (assembly GCA_963763475.1). Lineage (GTDB taxonomy): Bacteria > Actinomycetota > Thermoleophilia > Gaiellales > Gaiellaceae > AC-32. The sequence continues at coordinate 481,239 of CAVXOR010000003.1, forward strand.
CGTCGACGACGTGCTCGAACCTCGGGTCGAGCGCTGCGAAGTAGGCGTTGCTCGGAAACCCCTCGCTCTTCGACCAGATCGCCTTGTAGCCGGCAGTGCAGCTGTTGCGCGTCTCGGCGCCCACGAGCTGCCAGACGATCCAGTCGGCGGCCTCGATCAGCCGGTCCGCGCGGGCGTAGATCTCGGGCGCCTCGTCCAGGATCTGAAGCGCCTTGGCGAAGAACCACTCGGACGAGATCTTGCCGCCGTAGCGCGGGAGCCAGGCCTCGCCACGCTCGGCGGCGACCTGGTTGATGCGGTCCGCCTCAGGCTGGGCTGCGTGGTGCTTCCACAGCTTCACCCAGGCGTGGGGGTTTCCCCGCAGGTCCTCGAGCAGGCACAACGGCGTGCCGTCGGCCAGCGTCGGGAGCATCGTGCACGCGGTGAAGTCGATGCCGATCCCGATCACGTCGGCCGGGTCGACGCCCGTCTCGGCGAGGAGTGCCGGAACCGCCTCCTGGAGCGTGCGGACGTAGTCCTCGGGGTCCTGGAGCGCCCAATCGGGCTCGAGCTCGACGCCCTCGTGGGGAGCAGGCAGCCGCTCGTCGATCACGCCGTGCCGGTACGGATAGACGGTCGTGCCGAGCTCCCGTCCTTCTGCGCAGTCGACCAGGACGGCCCGCCCGGACTCGGTGCCGAAGTCGATCCCGAGCGCATAGCGGCCGCTCACGGCGCGACTTCTGTCCGCTGCGGCTCGACGACGACCTTCAGGCCGCGTCGCTCCACCAGTTCCGCGAAGGCCTCGCGCCACTCGGACAGCGCGTAGCGGCCGCTGACGAGCCGGCCGAGCTCGACGTCGCCGGCCTCCGCGAGCCGGATTGCGCGCGGAAGGTCGGCGGGCTTCATGCGCCGGCAGAGCGCCAGGGTCACACCTTTCCGCCGCGCCGTCGAGGCGGTGAAGCTCGTCCGGTCGCCGTCGGGGATGCCGACGAGAATCACTCGGCCTCCGGGCCGGACGGCATCCATCGCATCCGCGAGGGCCGCGTCGTCGCCCGCTGCCTCGAACGCCACGTCGACCTCCCGGTCGTCGAGCGTCGCACCCAGGGACGCGGCCGCGTTGGCCCGGTGCGGAAGCGGGTCGCTCGCCATGATCGTCTCCACCCCGGCGGCTCGCAGCGCCTGGACGAGCAGCAGCCCGAGCGGCCCGCAGCCGAACACGCCTGCGGTCGACCCGGGCCGCGCCTTTGCGAGGTCGAGGGCGTGCAGCGCGACACCCAGCGGTTCGAGCAGCGCGCCCTCCGTGTCGGAGAGGTCGTCCGGGAGCGCGTGGGCGAGTCGTTCGGGCCAGGCGAGGCTCGTGCGCAGGGCGCCGTCCGCCGAGCCGTGCCCGGCGAAGCGAAGGTCGGGGCAGAGGTGCGGATTTCCACCCGCGCAGACGCTGCAGCGGCCGCACGGCACGGCAGGGTCGAGGGCCACGCGCTGGCCTGCGCGGGAGCCGGACTCGATCGTCCCCACGAACTCGTGCCCGAGGACGAGCGGCCGGTCGAGGGAGGCGTCTCCGATCCCCCCTTCGAGGAACCAGTGCCGGTCGGACCCGCACAGGCCGACGGCCGACACGCGTACGAGAACCTCGCCGTCGCGCGGCTCCGGCGCCGGCTCCTCGTGGAGCCTGAGATCGCCCGTGCCGTGGAGGCGAAGAGCCTTCACGGGCGCTGGCCGTAGTACGCGCCGGGCCCGTGCTTGCGCAGGAAGTGCCGGTCGAGCAGCTCGGGCTGGATCGGCGCTGTGCCGCGCTGCAGCGCTTCGGTCCGGAACGCGCTCTCGGCCACGACCTCGAGGGCGATCGCGTTCTCGACCGCCGTCTCGGCGTCCGGTCCCCATGCGAAAGGCCCGTGTGAGGCGACGAGCACCGCCGGCCGCTCGAGCGGGCCAAGCCGCAGACCGGTGACCGTCTCGACGATCACGTCGCCGGTGCAGCGCTCGTAGTCGCCACCGATCTCCTCGCGGGTGAGCTCGCGGGTCACCGGCACGGGCCCGCGGAAGTGATCGGCGTGCGTCGTGCCGAAGCACGGGATCTCCCTTCGGGCCTGGGCCCACGCCGTCGCGAACGAGGAATGCGTGTGGACGATCCCGCCGATCTCCTCGAAGGCGCGGTAGAGCACGAGGTGCGTCGGGGTGTCCGAGGAGGGCCGCGCGGATCCCTCGAGCACCTCGCCGCTCTCGAGGTCGACGACGACCATCGAGTCCGGACCGAGCTCGGCGTAGGGGACGCCGCTCGGCTTGATCGCCATCATCCCGGCCGCGTGGTCGACGGCGCTCGCGTTGCCGAACGTGAGGACGACAAGGCCGGCCTCCACGATCTGCCGGTTCGCTTCGAAGACCCGCTCGCGCAACTCGTCGAGCGCCATCAGCCGCCCCGGACGGTCTGGAAGTACGCCTGGTTCCAGCGGACTTCCTTGGCGAAATCGGCCATGCGGGTCTGCGCGTCGATCACGAGCAGCTCGATTCCCGCCATCTCGGCGAGGTCCGCGAACGCCTCGCGTCCGACCGCGCGGCAGAAGGCCGTGTGGTGAGGACCGCCCGCGACGAGCCAGGCCTCGGCGGCGGTCGCCAGGTCGGGCCGCGGCTCCCAGAGCGCGCGCGCTACCGGCAGCCTGGGGAGATCAGCGTCAGGCTCGACCACGTCCACCTCGTTCAGGACGAGGCGGAACCGGTCGCCGAGGTCGAGCAGGCCGACGACGACCGCCGGCCCGGGACCGGCGGTGAAGACGAGGCGCACGGGATCCTCCTTCCCGCCGATCGGCAGCGGATGGATCTCGCACCGCGGCATCCCCGCCGCGATCGACGGGCAGACCTCGAGCATGTGGGCGCCGAGCACCTTCGGGCCCTCAGGCGCCAGGTGGTACGTGTAGTCCTCCATGAACGAGGTGCCGCCTTCGAGGCCGGTGCTCATCACCTTGGCGACCCGGACGAGCGCAGCGGTCTTCCAGTCGCCTTCGGCGCCGAAGCCGTAGTCGTCCGCCAGCAGGCGCTGCACCGCAATCCCCGGAAGCTGGGGAAGCTCGCCGAGGTCCTCGAACGTGTCGGTGAAGGCCATGAAGCCGCCTGCCTCCAGGAACGAGCGCAGGCCCGCCTCGATCCGGGCGGCGTCGCGCAGCGACTCGTGCCGCTCGCCGTCCGCCTGCAGCTCCGGCACGAGGTCGTACTCCTCCGCGTACGCGTCCACGAGCTCCTGCACGCCCGTGTCGGGAACGGCCAGCACGGCCTCGACGAGCTCACCGACCCCGTAGCCGTTTACCGAGACGCCGAGCCGGAGCTGCGCCTCGACCTTGTCGCCCTCGGTCACGGCGACGCCCCGCATGTTGTCGCCGAAGCGCGCCACCTCGAGTCTCCGGGCCTCGTCCCAGCCGCACGCGGCGCGTGTCCAGGGACCGATGCGCGCGACGACCCGGGGATCGCTCCAGTGGCCGACGACGGTCTTGCGCCTCAGGCCCATCCGCGTCGCCATGAAACCGAACTCGCGATCGCCGTGGGCGGACTGGTTCAGGTTCATGAAATCCATGTCGATCTCGGACCAGGGGAGGTCGCGATTGAACTGCGTGTGCAGGTGTAGGAGCGGTTTCTGCAGCGAGGCCAGGCCGCCGATCCACATCTTCGCGGGCGAGAACGTGTGCATCCACGCGAGCACGCCGACGCAGCTCTCGGCTGCGTTCGCATCGAGGCAGACCTGCCGGATGGACTCCGGGCTCTTCACGACGGGCTTGTGCACCACGCGGACGGGGATCGTCGCCTCGGCGTCGAGCGAGCCGGCGACCTCCCGCGCATGGTCGTCCACCTGGCGGAGCGCCTCGTCACCATAGAGATCCTGGCTCCCGGTCAGGAACCAGACCTCGTGCGCCCCGAGCGCTTTCCCGGTCGCCATCGAGCGTGATCCTGACAGAGGCCGCGCGCGACTGATTGGATTCGTGCATGCAGTCGCGACGCCTCGGGAAGACCGGCTGGGACGTCTCCGAGATCGGCTTCGGCGCGTGGGCGATCGGAGGCAGCTGGGGCGAGACCGACGAGGGGGAGTCCTTGGCGGCGATGCACGCCGCGGTCGACGCCGGCGTGACGTTCTTCGACACGGCAGACGTCTACGGGGACGGGCGCTCGGAGCGCCTGATCGCCCGCCTGTTGCAGGAGCGCGAGGAGCGGCTCGTGGTCGCGACCAAGTTCGGACGGCGGGTGGAGCTGGATCCGGCCCTCTACACCTACGAAAATCTCCGTGCCTGGCTCGAGCGCTCGCGCGAGAACCTTGGGGTCGAGGCCGTCGACCTCGTGCAGCTGCACTGCCCGCCCCGCGAGACGTACTACCTGCCCGAGGTGCATGAGGCCTGCGACAGGCTCGTGCAGGAAGGTCTGGTGCGCGCGTACGGCGTCAGCGTCGAGAAGGTCGAGGACGCACTGAAGGCGATCGAGTTCGAGGGGGTCGCCACGATCCAGCTCATCTTCAACATGCTCAGGCAGCGGCCCTCGGAGCTCTTCTTCGACCAGGCGCGGCGCCGCGACGTCGGGGTGATCGTCCGCGTCCCGCTCGCCTCGGGCCTGCTGACCGGGAAGTTCGGCCGCAACACGACGTTCGCGGCGGACGACCACCGCGAGTTCAACCGCCACGGCGAGGAGTTCGACGTCGGCGAGACCTTCTCCGGGGTCGACTACGAGGTCGGCCTCGACGTGGTGGAGGAGCTCAGGCCGCTCGTGCCTCCGGGTGCGACGCTGGCCCAGCTCGCGTTGCGCTGGATCCTCACGTTCGACGCCGTCTCGACGGTCATCCCAGGCGCGAAGACGCCGGAGCAGGCCCGTGCGAACGCCGCTGCCGCCGACCTGCCCGCGCCTTCGCCCGAGACGATCGAGCGGATCGCGGGGATCTACCGCAGGCGGGTCGCCCCGCTGGTGCACCAGCGCTGGTGACCGTCACCCAGGCTCGAGCTCGTGCGCGCCGTCGACCGAGGCGCAGACATACGGCGCCGCCTCCCGCCCAGCACGGTCGGCGTAGCGGCGTGTAACCGCGTCGGCGAGACCCTCGGCCTCGTCCTCGCGCGCTAGGGCGAGCACCGAGCCGCCGAAGCCGCCGCCGATCATCCGAGCTGCGATCGCACCGTGGTCGTAGGCGAGGTCGACGAGCAGGTCGAGCTCCGGGATCGAGACCTCGAGGTCGTCCCGGAGGCTCTCGTGACCCTTGCGGAACAGCGTTCCGAGCGCCGGGAGGTCGGGCCCGGCCGGATCCTCCAGCGCGGCCACGACCTCGCGCACCCGCTGGTTCTCGGTGACGACGTGGCGAAGCCTGCGCCGTGCGACCTCGTCGACTCCCGCGGCTGCCGCCTTGGCGGCTGCCTCGGCGGCGCTCAGCGACGACGGGCGGTCCGTGCCGATCGCCGACAGCGCCCGCTCGAGCTCGAGGCGCCGGTCGCCGTAGTCGCTGGCCTCGAGTGCGTGCCGTACCCCGGAGTCGAAGACGACGAGCGCGATTCCGGGTGGCAGCGGGACGAGCCGCCGCTCCTCGGTCCCGCAGTCGAGCAGCAGCGCGTGGCCCTTGTGCCCGAGCAGCGCGCTCGCCGGGTCCATCAGGCCCACCGGAACACCGACCGCGAGGCGCTCCGCCGCCTGCGCGATCCGCGCAAGCTCGATGCGCGGCAGCTCGTACGAGGCGGCGCTCGTGACCGCCAGGCCGACCGATACGGTCAGCGCCGCCGACGAGGACATTCCCGCCCCGATCGGGACGGTGGAGACGATCTCGCCGTCGAGCCCGGTGATCGGGGCGCCGTGCTCGCGGAGCAGCCGTACCACTGCGGCGACGTAGCGGCCCCAGCCCTCAGACGGGATCGGAGGCGTTGTGTGCGCCGGTAGCACGACCGAATCGCCGAAAGCCACCGACCGCAGGCGGATTGTCGCATCTGCTGCCGGAGCCCACGTCACCGTCGTTCCCAGATCCACGGCGACAGGCAGGACGAGCCCGCCCGAGTAGTCGGTGTGCTCCCCGATCAGGTTGACGCGCGCCGGCGCGACGACGGAGCGGCTGGAAGGGTCTGGGCTCATGGTGTTATGGTCGCCGCTCACGCTCCGCGGGGTCCCAAGGAGGTGCTGGGTGGACGACCGGAAGAAGTATCTGGAGACGCAGCTCGACGAGTTCGCGTCGCTAGTCGAGGATCTCCCCGAGTCGGAGGTCCCGGCCGGGATGGACCGCAAGAAACTGCTCACCGTCATCGGGGCGGGCGGCGCGGCACTTTCGCTCCCCGCACTGCTTGCCGCCTGTGGCGGCGGCGGGGACAACAGCTCCGGCAGTGGCGCCGGCGACTACCCGGAAACGCCCAAGTGGAAGTGGGTCTTCGTCAACCACGTCACGACGAACCCATTCTTCGTCCCGACCCAGTACGGGATCGAGGACATGGGCGCGATCTTCAACACCGAACACCAGTGGACCGGCTCGGAGAGCAGCGATGTCGGGCAGATGGTCTCCGCGATGAACACCGCGATCTCCGCGGGCGCCGACGGAATCTGCGTCTGCCTGATCGACGCCAAGGCGTTCAACGAGCCGACCACGAAGGCGCTCAACGCCGGGATCCCGGTCATTGCCTACAACGCGGACGTGCCGCCCGGCAGCGGGAACGAACGACTCGCCTACATCGGCCAGGATCTGTTCGTGTCGGGTCAGAAGATGGGCGAGAAGATCGTCGAGCTGATCCCGAGCGGCGACGTCGCCGGCTTCATCGCGACGCCGGGCTCGCTGAACATCCAGCCGCGCATCGACGGCGCGAAGCAGGCGATCAAGGACTCGGGCAAGCCCATCAACTTCACGCAGATCGCGACCGGCGCCGACACGGCCGGCGAGCTCTCGAAGATCGACGCCTACTACCAGGGCCACAAGGACCTGAAGGGCATGTTCGCGGTCGACGCGGGAAGCACGCAGGGCGTCGCGCAGGTGATGCAGAAATACAGCCTGCAGTCGAAGGGGATCCACGGAGGCGGGTACGACCTCTTGCCGACGACCCTGAAGCTGATCGACCAGGGCTTCCTGGACTTCACGATCGACCAGCAGCCCTATCTCCAGGGGTTCTACCCCGCGGTCCAGCTGTTCCTGTACAAGATCTCGGGCGGGCTGATGGCGCCTTCCGACACGAACACGGGTCTCCTGTTCGTCACGAAGGACAACATCAAGCCGTACCTGACGACGAAGACCCGCTACGAGGGAAGCTCCAGCTCCCAGCAATACGTGAAGTCGACCTAGCCGCCTGAGGCAGTCGGGGAATGGCGGTAGCGGGGTCAGAAGCCGGACGCCGAGCACGAGCGCGTGGCCTGGGCTGGCGCGCGCTCGAGGCGTTCGCGAACCGGCGCGAGGCAAGCATCCTCGTCGTCGCGATCGGGCTGATCGTCTACTTCTCGCTACGGTCGTCGGCGTTCTACTCGAGCCCGACGATCAAGAACATCGCCGAGTACGTCGGGCCGATCGCGCTGATCGCCTCCGGCGAGGTGATGCTCCTGATCTGCGGCGAGATCGACCTGTCGGTGGGGCGTGTCTTCGCGCTCACGCCGATCATCATGTATCTGACGACGGCGCCCGAGCCCGACGGGCTCGGGCTGCCGATCTGGCTGGGCGTCATCTTCGGCCTCTTGGCCGCTGCGGCGGTAGGCCTCGCGAACGGCTTGATAACCACCTATCTCGGCGTGCCCTCGTTCATCACCACGTTGGGAATGCTGTTCTTCCTGAACGGGATCAACCTGCGGGCACTGCACGGTTTCCAGGTGGAGACGCCGGGCGGCCACACTTTCAGGGAGATCTTCGGCGGCTATCCGCTCTGGCTCAACTCGGAGTTCTGGTGGGCGCTGCTGGCCGTCGTAGTGCTTCAGATCGTGCTGGTGCGGACCAGATGGGGCGTCCACACGGTGGCGACGGGCGGCAACGCGATCGGCGCGAGAGAGAGCGGCGTCAACGTCCGGTGGATCAAGATCGGCAATTTCGTGCTCTGCAGCGTGCTCGGCGGCTTCGCAGGAATCCTGGACTCCACTCGGATCACGTCGATCCTGCCGCTCCAGGGCGGCACGGACATCATGTTCCTCGCCGTCGCCGCTGCGGTCATCGGCGGCACGTCGCTGATGGGCGGGTCGGGCACGATCATCGGCGGCTTCCTCGGCGTCTGCGTGCTCGCCATCCTGAACATCGGCTTCACGATCCTCGGCGTCAGCGCATTCAACTTCGACCTGATCATCGGGATCGCGATCCTGGGTGCGATGATCCTGAACGTGCAGATCCAGCGGCTGAAGAACCTCGGTGTGCTAGGGAGAGGGAGCAGATGAGCGAATCGGGCAACGGCCGAGAGGCCGACGAGGCGATCCGCGTCGAGCACATCTCGAAGCGGTTCGGAGCAGTGCGCGCGCTCGAGGACGTCTCCTTGCATCTGAAGCGCGGCGAGGTGCTCGGGCTGATCGGCGACAACGGGGCCGGCAAGTCCACGCTGGTCAAGATCATCAGCGGCTTCCAGAAGCCGGACGACGGCACGATCTTCGTCAACGGCGAGGAGGTGTCGATCCGCTCGGTCGCGCACGCCCGCTCGCTCGGGATCGACACGGTCTACCAGGACCTGGCACTCGTGCCCGGCATGTCCGTCTACCACAACATGTTCCTCAAGCGGGAGCTGCTCGGGAAGCTCGGCGGCGTCCGGCTGCCGTTGCTCAACAACGGCGAGATGCGAAAGCTGGCCCGCAAGCATCTCGACGAGATGGGCGTCCGGATCCCGGACGTCGACGCGGAGGTGGCGCAGCTCTCGGGAGGTCAGCGCCAGTCGATCGCGGTCGCGCGGTCGGTCTACTCGGACGCGAAGATCATCCTGCTGGACGAGCCGCTGGCGGCGATGGGCGTGAAGGAGGGGGCGCTCATCCTCGACCTGATCCGAAAGCTCCGGGGCCAGGGCGAGGTCTCGATGATCCTGATCCTGCACAACTACGCGCACGTGTTCGAGGTCTGCGATCGCGTGAACCTGCTCCAGCACGGCGAGATCACGCTCGACAAGCCGACGAACCAGACCTCGGTGGAGGAGCTGACCGAGCTCGTCGTGCGCGAGTACCGGCAGGCCGCCAACGGCTGACCCGCCCGCGAGGGGGTGAAGCATCCGCGTTCTCGTCACGGGCGCAAAGGGCAAGGTCGGCTCCGCGGCCGTTGCCGCCGCGCTCGCAGCCGGCCACGACGTGCGCGCCTCCGACCTGGCGCGCGGTGTGTTCGAGCGCACGCTTCCCGGCGAGCCGGGCGAGTACGTCCAAGCCGACCTGACTGATGCGGGCGACGCGTTCGCGATCGTGCGCGGCGTCGACGCCGTCGTCCACGCCGGCGCGATCCCGGACCCGACCAAGAACCCACCGCACGTCGTCTTCCGGAACAACCTGATGGCGACCTTCAACGTCCTCGAGGCGGCCGTCCGCTTCGGCGTGGGGCGGTTCGTCTACATCTCGAGCGAGACGATTCCCGGGTTCTTCTTCCCGGAGCGCGAGTTCCTGCCCGACTACGTGCCGGTCGACGAGGAGCATCCGGTCAGGCCGCAGGATCCCTACGCCCTCTCGAAGTGGTTCGGAGAGCTGCTGATGGACGCGGCCGTGGCGCGCTCCGACATCCGCTGCATCTCCCTTCGCCCGAGCTGGGTCCAGACCGAGGCGAACTACGAGCGCAACCTCGGGCCCCAGGTGCGCGATCCCGGCGAGCTGAGCCCGAACCTCTGGAGCTACGTGGACGTGTACGACCTCGCCGACGCGATCGTGCTCGCGGCCGAGTCCGACCTCGCGGGACACGAGGTCTTCTACATCGCGTCTCCCGACAACGTCGGCAGCCGCCCGTTCGCCGAGCTCGTCCGCCGCTACTACGGCGACGAGATCGAGATCCGACCCCTCGCGCGCGAGGACGCGTCCGGGATCTCGTGCGCGAAAGCCGTGCGCATGCTCGGCTACTCGCCGAGCCGCTCGTGGAGCGACTACCTCGACGAACACGGGCGAGCACGCCCTCGGGAAATCTGATCGAGTTGGCCCGACGGTGAGCGAGCGACTCAAGACGAGCCTCGGGATCTGGGCGTTCGGGCCGATGGCCACGCGCTTCGTGCCCGACGGCTACAAGCCCGAACGCGCGGGCCAGACGACGGTGGAGCGCGTCCGCGAGGCGGTGGAGGGCCTCGGCGACCTCATCGACGGCTACGAGTTCCACTACCCGCAGGAGCTCTCGGCGGACAACCTCGACGAGGTGCGCGACGCGCTCGACGGCCACGACGTCTACTGCCTGGCCACGGGGCTCCACCTCGACGCGCGCTTCGGCAAGGGAGGGCTCGTCTCGCCCGACGAAGCGACCCGGAACGAGGCCGTGAAGAGGACGCTCGACGCGATCGACTTCGCCGGCGAGCTCCAGGCCCACTTCATCATCTGGCCGGGGATCGAGGGCTACAACTACCCGTTCCAGGCGCCCTACACAGAGACGTGGGCCTGGTTCCTCGACGGCATGGGCCAGGCGGCGCAACGCTGTCGCGACCGCGGGATCACGCTCTTCCTCGAGCACAAGAACTCCGAGCCCGCGATGAAGATCCTGATGCGCAACGTGGGCATGACGCTCCATGTGATCCACACGCTCCGGCGCCAGGGGCTCGACAACGTCCAGGTCAACATGGACTGGCAACACCTGATCATGAACGGCGAGAACCTGGCCGAGTACGCGGCGCTGCTCGCCTCCGAGGGCCTGCTCGGCCACCAGCATGCCAACTCAGGTTGGGGGACTTTCGACGACGACAACATGGTCGGCGCGACCGCCTTCATGGAGACCCTCGAGCTAGCGGTCGAGCTGCGGCGCGCGGGCTACGGCGACAACGGCGAGCGCCTCGGCTTCGACCTGTATCCGTATACGGAGGATGCGGTCGAGGCCGTGCGGCGCAGCGTGCTGCACTGGCGCTTCATCGAGGGCGTGGCCGAGCGGCTCGACGGCGAGGCCCTGCGTGAGGCGCAGATGCGCAAGGACGCCGTGGCCGCCTACGAGCTCGTCTACGCGGCGCTTGGCGCGGCGTAGCACCTTCGTCGGCCTCGACGTCGGCACGACCGGCGTCAAGGCGATCGCCGTCTCTCCGGAAGGCGAGGTGGTTGAGCGGGCGGAGCAGGAGTATCCGCTGGCCACGCCCGCTCCCGGCTGGGCCGAGCAGGATCCCGAGGACTGGTGGCGCGCGAGCGAGGCTGCACTGGCTGCGGTGGGCGCCGAGCACGCGGCGGGAATCGGGCTCTCCGGCCAGATGCACGGGCTCGTGGCCCTCGACGAGACCGACCGGGTGATCCGGCCCGCGATCCTCTGGAACGACCAGCGCACTTCGGCCGAGTGCGAGGAGATCGAGCGGCGAATCGGCGTCCAGCGGCTGATCCGCCTCACCGGCAACCGGGCGCTCACCGGCTTCACTGCGCCGAAGCTGCTCTGGCTGCGCGCGCACGAGCCGGAGGTCTACCGCCGGATCCGACACGTCCTCCTTCCGAAGGACTACGTGCGCCTACGCCTCACGGGTGAGCGCGCGACCGACGTGGCCGATGCCTCGGGGACGCTCCTGTTCGACGTCGCCGAGCGGCGCTGGAGCGGCGAGGTCCTCGAGGCGCTCGAGCTCCCGTGCGAGTGGCTTCCCGTGGCCTTGGAGTCGCCCGAGGTCTCGAGCCGAACCGCGAACGGGACACCGGTCGCGGCTGGAGCGGGGGACCAGGCCGCGGGTGCGCTGGGGGTCGGCGTCGCCGGGCCGGGGCCGCTTTCGGTGGTCCTCGGCACCTCGGGAGTCGTCTTCGCAGCGCTGCCCGCGTACGCGCCGGAGCCGGAGGCGCGCCTCCACGTCTTCTGTCACGCCGTTCCCGGGACCTGGCACGCCATGGGTGTGATGCTCTCCGCCGCCGGCTCGCTGCGCTGGTTCCGGGACACATTCGCCCCGGGCGTCGCGTACGACGAGCTGCTCGCGGGGGCCGAGGACGTCGAGCCGGGTGCCGATGGGGTGCTGTTCCTCCCGTACCTCTCCGGCGAGCGGACGCCGCACGCGGATCCGCACGCACGCGCCGCGTTCACCGGCCTCGGGCTCGAACACGGCCGCCCGGCGCTCACCCGCGCCGTCCTCGAGGGCGTCGCCTACGGCCTGCGTGACTCGCTCGAGCTTCTGCGGCAGCTGGGCGTCCGCGCGGAGAGCGGGCGCGTCTCGGGTGGCGGCGCCCGCAGCCGACTCTGGCTGCAAATCGTCGCCTCGACGCTCGGCATGCCGCTGGAGCTCACGGCCGCCGGGGAAGGAGCCGCCTTCGGCGCGGCCCTGCTCGGCGGGGTTGCCGCGGGCGCGTTCTCGGACGTCCACGAGGCGGTCGAACAGTGCGTCCGGCCCCGCGAGCGGTTCGAGCCCGACGCAGGCTGGATGCGCGCGTACGAGGCCGGTTACCCTCGCTACCGCGCGTTGTATCCGTCCCTCGAACACCTGGAGGAGCGATGACACTGGACGGGAAGGCCGCACTGGTCACCGGGGCGAGCCGCGGGATCGGCCGCGCGGTCGCGCAGCTCCTCGCCGCCGCCGGTGTGGGTCTTGGGCTGGCGTCCCGCAGCGGTGACGACCTCGGGCTCGAAGACGTCGTCGCGCGCCCCTGCGACGTCCGCAACCCGGCCGACCTCGAGGCGATCGTCGGCGAGACGGTCGACCGGTTCGGGCGCCTAGACATCCTCGTGGCCAACGCCGGGGTCGGCGCCTACGGCCCTTTCCTCGAGCTTCCGCCCGAGCACCTCGAGGAGATGATCGACGTGAACGTCAAGGGAACGCTGTACGCGGTGCGCGCCGCGCTGCCGCATCTGCTCGAGAGTGGCGAGGCCGACCTCGTCACGATCGCCTCCGAGGCGGGGCGGCGCGGTCTGCCGTTCGAGGCGGTCTATTGCGCGTCGAAGTTCGCACAGGTCGGCTTCACGCGTGCGATGGACCACGAGCTGCGCGAGCGGGGAGTGCGGTGCACGAACATCTGCCCGGGCGGTGTCGCGACCGACTTCGCCCTCGGCCGCGGGCGAACTCCAGAGATGCCGGAGCTCGCCGGGATGATGAGCGCCGAGGATGTGGCCGAGGTCGTCCTCTTCGCCCTGACGCGGCCTCGCACCCACCGCATCCTCGAGACGGCCTTCCGGCCGGTGACGGAGTCGTCGTGGGGATGAGTCCGGTCAGGTGGGGAATCGTCTCCACGGCGCACATCAACCGGCTCGTGATCCCGCCCGCGCAGGCCTCGGAGAAGTGCGACCTGATCGCGGTGGCGAGCCGAGATGCAGCGCGGGCCGACGCGTACGCACGCGAGTGGGGGATCGAGCGCTCCTACGGCAGCTACGAGGCGCTGCTCGACGATCCCGATGTCGAGGCGGTCTACATCTCCCTGCCGAACTCGATGCACTGCGAGTGGTCGATCCGTGCGGTCGAGGCGGGGAAGCACGTGCTCTGCGAGAAGCCGCTGTCGCGACGGGCCGCGGAGGTCGAGGCCGCCTTCGACGCCGCCGACCGGTCGGGTCGCCTGCTGTCGGAGGCGTTCATGTGGCGCCACAACCCACAAACCCGGAAGCTGACCGAGCTGGTCGAGGGCGGCGCGGTTGGTGCGCCGCGCGTGATCCGCTCGTCGTTCAGCTTCACCATCGAGGACGACCCGGACAACGTGCGGTTGCTCTCCGGGCTGGACGGCGGCGCCTTGATGGACGTCGGCTGCTACTGCGTCAGCGCGTCGCGGCTGCTCGGCGGTGAGCCGCGGCAGACCGCGGGCGCCCAGGTGCTCGGTGGAGATGGAGTCGACGTCGTGTTTGCCGGCGTGATGCTCCACGACAACGGCGTGACGGCGCACTTCGACTGCGGCTTCGTGCTGCCCTCGCGCGACGAGCTCGAGGTGATCGGCGAGGAGGGTTCGCTCTTCCTCGACGATCCCTGGCACGTCCACGAGCCGCTGATCGAGATTCGGCGCGACGGCGCCGTCGACCGCGTCGAGACCGAGCGCGTGAACTCCTACCAGCTCGAGCTCGAGAATCTGAGCAAGGCGATCCGCGGCGAGGCCGAACCGTTGCTCGGCCGCGCCGACGCGGTCGGCAACGCCCGTGCGCTCGAGGCGCTGTACGCCTCGGCGGAAGCCTCTTAGCGCTCGACGGCGAAGGCGATGTTCACCGTCGTGCGGTACTCGCTGATGCGCTCGCCCTCGACGACCGCGCTCATCGAAACCACGTCCGCGCCGGTGATCCCGCGCACGGTCTTGGCAGCCTCCTGAACCGCCGCGTCGGCGGCCTTGGCGAAGCTCTCGGGGGACGACCCGATGATCGTGATCACCTTGGCGATGTCCGCCATCTCGACTCCTTTCGTCCGTTTACCTGGCGATTCCCAGGACTTCCAGCAACCCGCGCTCGCCCTCGGCCGCGTCCTCGCGCAGCAACTCGTCGACCTCGACGCCGAGCAGGAAGATGATCGACGAGGTGTACACGTAGCCGGACAGGACGAGGAAGACCGCCAGGCCGCCGGTCGCCGTCCTGAAGTTGAGGACCTCGGTGACGAGTAGCCGGAAGATCATCGATGCGGCCACCCAGGCGAGGATGACCAGCACCGAGCCGCCACTGATCCATGCCCCCGAGCGCGGCTCGACCGGGGCGTAACGCATGAGCAGCCCGACCGCGACTGCTAGCAGCGCCACCGCCACGAGCCAGCGCCCGATCGCGACCACCACCTCGAGCACACCGCCCGAGACGAGCGCGGGGCCGGCGAGCACCGCGAGGGCTGCGCCGATCACGCACACCGCGATCCCCGCGGCGAGCCCGATCGAGAGCGGGTAGCGCACCGTCCACGAGCGCGTCTCGTCGCACTCGTAGATGCGGTTGGTGGCGGTCATCACGCCGCGCACCGACCCCGAGATGTACCAGAGCGCCACGATCGAGGCGAAGGCGATCAGGCCGGCGGAGTCCGTCGAGAAGATCTTCTCCACCGCCGCGTCGATCGCCTTGGCGGTAGCCGGCTGCACGTCCGGCTTCAGCGCCGGGAAGATCGTCTCCTTCCAGACCTGGCGCTGACCGACGGCGCCTAGCACGGCGAGGCCGAGCAGCGTCAGCGGGACGAGCGCTTTCAGGACGGCGAACGAGATCCCGCTCGCGCGGTCGAGCAGCTCGTGCTCGTTGAACAGGTCGATCCAGAGCTTGACGAAGCGCTTCAGGCGGGCTTGCACGCGCATCGCGTACCCAAAAACCCCCACGGCTAGACTGGCGGGCCGTGTTCGACACGCTTTCAGACCGCCTGCAAGGCGCGCTCGGCGACCTGCGCAAGCAGGGCCGCCTCGACGAGGAGTCGATCTCGCGGGCGATGCGCGAGGTCCGGCTGGCGCTGCTCGAGGCCGACGTGAACTTCGAGGTGGTCAAGGAGTTCGTCGCGCGCGTGCGCGAGCGGGCGCTCGGCGCGGACGTGCTCAAGAGCCTGACGCCCGGCCAGCAGGTGGTGAAGATCGTCCAGGAGGAGCTGACCGCGCTGATGGGCTCCGGCGACTCGAGGCTCGCGTTCGCCGGCAGGCCGCCGACCGTGATCCTGCTCGCCGGCCTGCAGGGCTCGGGCAAGACGACGGCCGCCGCCAAGCTGGCGCTGCTGCTGCGCAAGGAGGGCCGCAAGCCCGGCCTCGTCGCTGCCGACCTGCAGCGGCCGGCTGCGATCGACCAGCTCGAGCAGCTCGGCCGCCAGATTCAGGTGCCCGTGTTCAGCGAGGAGCGCGCGGATCCGGTCAGGGCCGTCGAGCAGGGGCTCGAACGGGCGCGTGGAGAAGGTCTCGACACCGTGATCCTCGACACGGCCGGCCGCCTGCACGTGGACGAGGCGCTGATGGACGAGCTGGCCGCCGTGCGCGACGCGACACGGCCGACGAACGTGCTGCTCGTGCTCGACTCGATGACCGGCCAGGACGCGGTCCGCGTGGCCGAGGCCTTCGCCGAGCGGGTCGCCTTCGACGGCGTCGTGCTGACGAAGCTCGACGGCGACGCTCGCGGCGGCGCCGCACTCTCGGTCAAGGCGGTAACCGGCAAGCCGATCAAGCTCGTCTCGGTCGGCGAGCGGCTCGACCAGCTCGAGTACTTCCACCCCGACCGGATGGCCCAGCGGATCCTCGGGATGGGCGACGTGCTCAGCCTGATCGAGAAGGCGGAGGCGGCGGTCGAGGACGACGAGCGCGAAGAGATGGAGCGCCGCATGATGCAGGGCGAGTTCACGTTCGACGACTTCCTGCGCAGCTACAAGATGCTCCGGCGCATGGGTCCGCTGCAGGGGGTGCTGAAGATGATCCCCGGCGTCGGCAAGCAGCTCGAGGGACTCGACGACGTGGACGAGCGGCAGCTCGCGCGGGTCGAGGGGATCGTGCTCTCGATGACGCCGCAGGAGCGGCGCGTGCCGCACGTGATCGACGGCTCGCGGCGCAAGCGGATCGCGGCAGGCAGCGGCACGTCGGTCGAGCAGGTCAACCAGCTGCTCGAGGCACGCAAGCAGATGGCGAAGATGATGAAGCAGCTCGGGAAGGGAAAGATGCCCGCGCTCCCGGGAGCGCCGCAGGGGCAGAATGGCCCGACACGCTCCGCCACCAAGAAGAAGAAGAGCAAGCGCAAGAAGTCCAAGTCACGGAGGTAACCGTTTGGCAGTCAAGCTGAGGCTGACCCGAGTCGGGTCGAAGAAGAACCCCGTTTACCGCATCGTCGCGGCGGACTCGCGCTCGCCGCGCGACGGCAAGTTCCTGGAGATCGTGGGCCGGTACAACCCCCAGACCGACCCGTCGACGATCGAGCTCGACGAGGAGCGGATCAAGGACTGGCTCTCGAAGGGCGCGCAGCCGTCGTCGACGGTCCAGCGCCTGCTGAAGGTCAAGGGTGTCGGGCTCGGCTGAGATCGTCGAGTACCTGGCCCGCCGCCTGGTCGACGAGCCGGACGCGGTCCGGGTCGAGGAGCTCGAGCGGGACGGCGACACGGTGATCGAGCTCCACGTCGCGAAGGACGACGTGGGCAAGGTGATCGGCCGCCAGGGCCGGATCGCGCGGGCGCTGCGCACGATCGTCCGGGCCTCGGCCGCGCGGCGCAGCGGGCGCACGCTGCTCGAGATCGTGGAGTAAGGCGTCGCTTGCGATGCCGCTTCAGGAGGTTCGAGCTTGCTCGATCCTCCGTCTGAACTGACCGGTCGACACCCTCGAGCTTCAAAGGGGAGGTGCTAGGCGTCTGCGCGTCGCCGCGCTGTACGACATCCACGGGAACTTCCCCGCGCTGGAGGCGGTGCTCGCCGAGGTCGAGCGCGAGGGCGTCGACGCGATCGTTGTGGGCGGCGACATCGCCGCCGGGCCGCCGCAGCCCCGCGAGGTCGTCGAGCTGCTGCGCTCCCTGCCGAACGCGCACTGCATCCGCGGCAACGCAGACCGGCTCTTCGATCCCGAGTACACCGGCGACGACGGCCTGGACTGGCTGCTCGAGCGGCTTGACGACGACCAGGCGAACTGGCTCGCCGGCCTGCCGTTCTCGACCGTGCTCGACGACACGCTGTACGTCCACGCCGCGCCGGACGACGACCGGACGATCGTCACCGAGCTGACGACTGACGAGAGGCTTGCGAGCCTGCTCCAGGACGTCGAGCAGCGCCGCGTAGTCGCCGGCCACACCCACATGCAGCTCGAGCGGCGCATCGGCGAGAAGCTGTTCGTCAACGCCGGCAGCGTCGGGTGGCCCTACGAGGGTCGTGCGGGTGCCTACTGGGCGATCCTCGACGAGGACGTTGAGTTGCGGCACACCGAGTACGACCTCGAGCGCGCGGCCGGGCTCGTGCGCCGCTCGGGGCATCCGCGGGCGGAGGAGATCGCCGCGGAGAACATCATGGTCTCCGCGCCGCGGGCCGAAGCGCTCGCAGTCTTCGGCGGATGAGCGATCTGATCAAGGTCGGCCGCGTCGGCAGGCCCCACGGTCTGGACGGCTCGTTCTTCGTCGAGCACGCGAGCGAGGACGAGGCACGCTTCGCGAAGGGCGCGACCCTTCACGTCAATGGCGAGCCCGCCAGGGTGGTGATGTCGAAGCGCTCGCGGGGCCGCCCGGTGATCAAGCTCGACCATGAGCCGCCGCGCGGCGCGGAGCTCGCAGTGCCGCGGGAGCAGTTGCCACCGACCGGCGCGGACGAGTACTACGAGTTCCAGCTGCTCGGCCTGACCGTCGAGGAGGAGGGCGGCCGCGCGCTCGGCCGCGTCACCGCACTTCACCCGGGCCCGGCCAACGACGCGCTCGAGCTCGACTCGGGCCTGCTGCTGCCGCTCGTGGGCGCATGCGTGCAGGAGGTGGACCTGAAAGCGGGCCGAATCCACGTGGCGCGAGGCTTCGCCGACCACAGCTAACCTGCTTCGCAGCCCGTCCTGTGCAGCTCGACGTCTTCACTCTCCTCCCACATGCGTTCGCCTGGCTCACGGAGCAGCGTCCCGTCGCTGCCGTGCTCGGCGAGGAGCTCGAGCTGCGCCTGCTCAACTACCGGGATCACACGCCGCTCGCGAACGGCCAGGTCGACGACGAGCCCTACGGCGGCGGCGCGGGGATGGTGCTGCGGGTGGACGTGGTCGCGGCCGCGCTCGAAGCGCTCTACGGCGGGGCGCCCGCTCATCGCGTGGTCGCGCTGACCCCGCAGGGCCGCCAGCTCACGCAGGACGTGGTCGAGGAGCTAGCCCAGGAGAAGCGGCTGACGCTGCTCTCGGCGCGGTTCGAGGGCTTCGACGAGCGCGTCGGCATCCACCTCGCGTCGGACGCGATCTCCATCGGCCCGTACGTCCTCTCCGGCGGCGAGCTGCCGGCGATGGTGCTACTCGACGCGATCGCGCGGCGACTGCCGGGCGCGCTCGGCAGCGAGGAGTCCGGCCTTGTCGAGAGCTTTTCCGCCGAGCTCGACGGGGGCCTCGAGTACCCTCACTACACGCGCCCGTCCGAGTTCCGAGGCTGGCGGGTGCCGGATGTACTGCTGTCGGGGGACCACAGGAGAATCGACGAGTGGCGGAAGGAACAGAGCCGACTGAGGAGCAGCGCGCCGTGAGCGGCGACGGCTTCGACGACCGCCCGAGCGACGACTACCGCTCGGAGTACCCGCCTCCGAACTACCCGCCCCTGCTTCAGCCCTCCCAGCAGGAGGAGCACCACGCGCGCAACCCACTCGACCGGCTGACCGCCGGGCTGCCGCGCCCCTGGCGAATCGCGATCGACTGGATCGTGACCATCGCCGGCGCGATCGCGATCGTGCTGGCGATCAAGGCCTGGGTGGTGAACCCGTACCGGATCCCATCGTCCTCGATGGAGCCGACGCTGCACTGCGCCCGCCCCGGCCAGGGTTGCGAGGCCCGCCTCTCCGACCGCGTGCTCGCCAACCGTTTCATCTACCACTTCCGCGATCCGCACCGGGGCGAGATCGTGGTCTTCAACACCCCGCCCGCCGCTCAGCAGATGTGCGGCGCCAGCGGGACCTTCGTCAAACGGCTGGTCGGCCTGCCGGGCGACACGGTCACGGAGCGCGACGGCGGCTTCGTCTACATCAACGGCAAGCGGCTGGACGAGCCCTACATCAAGCCCGAACGCCGCACGCGCGACTCGACCACCGGCACGTGGCACGTTCCCTCGGGCAGCTACTTCTTCATGGGCGACAACCGCGGCGAGTCCTGCGACTCCCGCCGCTGGGGCTCGGTGCCCCGCAAGAACCTGATCGGCAAGGTGTTCGCCACGTACTGGCCGCCGAACCGCATCGCGCTCCACTGAGAAACCCGCTCGACCGGGTGACCGAGGGGCTGCCGAGGTCCTGGCGGATCGCGATCGACTGGATCGTGACGATCGCGGCCGCCGTCGGGATCGTGCTCGCGATCAAGACCTGGGTAGTGAACCCCTACCGAATCCCCTCGGCCTCGATGGAGCCGACGCTGCACTGTGCGCGTCCCGGCGTGGGCTGCGAGTCGCGCTTCTCCGACCGCGTGCTCGCCAACCGCTTCATCTACCGCTTCCGCGACCCTCACCGGGGCGAGATCGTCGTGTTCGACACCCCGGCCGCGGCGAAGCAGGAGTGCGGTGAGGGCGGCGTCTTCGTCAAGCGGCTGATCGGCCTGCCGGGCGACCTCGTCCATGAGGACGAGCAGGGATTCATCTGGGTCAACCATAGGAAGCTGGGGGAGCCGTACATCCAGCAGAAGCGGCGCGACCGCGACACCGCCAACCGCGAGGAGACCTGGCACGTGCTGGTCGGCCACTATTTCTTCATGGGCGACAACCGCGGCGATTCGTGCGACTCGCGGCGCTGGGGTTCCGTGCCGCGCAAGAACCTGATCGGCCCGGTCTTCGGAACCTACTGGCCTCCGAACCGAATCACGCTCCGCTAGCATTCCGCGTCGGCCCGACGGGCCTCTTTCTATGAGCAAAGTGATCGACAGCCTCGAGCAGCAGCAGCTGCGGACGAACCTGCCGCCGTTCAAGGCCGGAGACACCGTCCGCGTGCACTTCCAGGTGATCGAGGGCCAGCGCCGCCGCGTGCAGGTCTTCGAGGGAATCGTGCTCAAGCGCCAGGGCGCCGGCGTGAGGGAGACCTTCACCGTGCGCAAGCAGTCGTTCGGCGTCGGCGTCGAGCGAACGTTCCCGGTGCACTCGCCGAAGATCGAGCGCATCGAGGTGACCGCGATCGGCGACGTCAACCGCGCCAAGCTCTACTACCTGCGCGGCAAGGTCGGCAAGCGGGCGCGCGTGCGCGCTCGGCGCGGGGTGGCGCTGCCGGAGTCCGAGCTGCTGACGAGCGCGGGCGCGATGCCGCCCGAGGGCGAAGAGGTCGACGAGGAGCTCGTCGCCGAAGCGGCCGAGGCTGCCGAGGTGGAGGAGGCTCCCGCCGGGGAGCCGGCCGCCGAAGAGCCGAGCGCGGACGCGGAGACCGCGGAGGAGCCGGGCCCGGAGCCCGAGTCCGCGGTCGAGCCCGAGCCCGAGCCGGCCGAGGCGGCCGAAGAGCCCCAGCCCGCGGCCCAGGAGTAACGAGAGCGTCACGATTGCTGGGCGCCGGCTGAGCACGGCGCTATCCTCGCGGCCGTGGCCCGTCGCACCGGACGCAAGCTCCTTCAGTTCGACCGCAGGCTCGGTGCGCGCTTCGTAGCCGGCGCCGACGAGGCGGGGCGAGGGCCGCTCGCCGGGCCGCTGCTCGTGGCGGGAGTGCTGCTCGACTACGCCAGGCTGCGCGACCACAAGGTTCGTCCGCTCGCCTGCCTGAACGACTCGAAGCAGTGCAGCGAAGCCGAGCGCGAAGAGCTCTACCGCGCCGTGATCGGCTGCGCCGAGCGCGTCGTTGTCCGGGCCGTGCCGTCCACGCAGATCGACCGCGCCGGCCTGCATCGCTCGAATCTCGCCGGGCTGCGGTCGGTGCTCGCGGAGCTGACGCCGCCGGCCGAGGTCTGTCTGGTGGACGGCTTCCGGCTCGGGACGCTGGCGCCGGAGCACAGAGCGGTCGTCGACGGCGACGAGAAAAGCGCGGCGATCGCAGCGGCCTCGATCGTCGCGAAGGTGACGCGCGACCGCGTCATGCGGCGAATGGACGCGCTCTATCCGGCCTACGGCTTCCGCTCCCACGTCGGCTACATCACGCCCGGCCACTCCGCCGTTGTGCGCGAGATCGGCCCGAGTGAGATCCACCGCCGGTCGTTCAACGCGCTCTGCTACGCCTAGTACCCTCGCAGCCGGCCGGGCGGCCGAGCGTCGTGCGTGGTGGTTCTATCGCCTGCGCGGCTACCGGATCCTCGGCCGCAACGTCTGGACGGGCGGCAACGAGCTCGACCTGGTCGTGCGCCGAGGCCGGCGGCTGGCGTTCGTCGAGGTGAAGGCGAAGGGTGGAGCCGGAAGGGGGGATCCGCTCGAGATGGTCACCGCGGAGAAGCAGCGGCGGCTTAGACGCGCGGCCGAGGCCTGGCTTGCAGCGCATCCGGAGGCGGCAGGCCTGGAAGTCCGCTTCGACGTCGTGGCTCTCCGGGACGGCCGCCTCGAACGGCTCGCAGGCGCGTTCTAGGACGGAGCGCCGACGCGAGGGACCGCGACCCAGGCGTCGAGAGTCTGGTCGCGCCCGCGGAGCTCCAGCGTCCGCCGCTCGAGGCCGGCGATCTCGAGATGCCCGGCCTCGGCGGCCGCGGCGCTGACGAGGGTCTCGCCCGGGGCGGCGAGCCCGGTCAGCCGCGAGGCCACGTTGACCGTGTCGCCGAGCGCCGTGAAGTCGAGTGCGTCGCGCTCGCCGACGCTCCCCACGAACGACGGTCCCGTGTGAATGCCGATCCCGATCGGCACCCACGGGTCGGCTCCGACGTTGCCGGTTTGCTCCATCAGGTCGCGCGCGGCGCCGATCGCAGCCGCCGCGTGCTCGCTGCCGGCGAAGCCCGGGATGAAGAGGGCGAGCGCGCCGTCGCCGACGAACTTGTCGACGATCCCGTCGTGGTCGTCGATCGCCTCGGCCGCGACGCCGTAGAACCGCGCGAGCAGCTTCGAATAGTCACCGGGCGCCAACTCTTCGGCGATCGAGGTCGAGCCACGCACGTCGACGAACAGCACGGAGAGGTCGATCTCGGCCCCACCCGGATGCTTGTGGATCGAGCGGATGCACCACCTGCACAGGCGCCGGTTCAGCGGTGACGGCCCGAACGCCAGGACTCGCGTCAGGACGCCGCCCGGGCCGCGGAAGGGCGCATTGCAGAGCTTGCAGCGCGGGTCCGCGGGCAGGGCTCCCCACATGCGGCGCATCCGCTGGATACCGGGGAGGTCGCCGGTCAGCATCTGCCGCCACATCTCTTCGGGTGTCTGCTTGGCCATCGCCGAAAACGCTACCGCGAACGGCGGGTGGTACGAGGAAGGCTTCCCCGTCCGGCGAACTGCGCCGGGTGGCCTCGACCCAGGACGCGCTCTACCGGCGCATCGACCTCGACCTCTCCTGGTCCGAGCGCGACCTCCCCGAGCGGGAGCGGACGAAGCACGTCAACCGGCTGCACCCCTACCTCGGGAAGTTCATCCCGCAGCTCGTCGAGGCGCTGCTCTTGCGCCACCTGCCGGCCGGCCGGGTGCTCGACCCGTTCGCCGGCTCGGGGACGACGCTCGTGCAGGCGCTCGAGTCGGGCTATGACGCGACCGGTGCCGACGTGGCGCCGTTCAACTGCCTGCTGATGCGCGTCAAGACGCGGGAGTACAACCCGTTCGTGCTGGAGTCGGAGCTGCGGGACGCCCTCGCGCGGCTCGACGCGTTCGAAGGCTCGCGGCCGGCGGGCGCTTCGCGGTTCATGCGCGACTGGTACGCGCCCCGGGCTGCGGCGGAGCTGCTCTTCTTCCGCTCGCTCGTCGAGGACTACGAGCACGCCGACCTGCTGCGGGTCGTGCTCGCGCGGGCGGCGCGGTCGGCCAGGCGCACGACCCATTTCGACCTCGACTTCCCGCGGAGGCCGCAGAAGACGCCGTACTGGTGCCACAAGCACCGGCACGAGTGCAAGCCGGTCGGCGAGGCGCGGCGGTTCCTGCGGCGTTACGCGCTGGACACGCTCGCCCGGGTGAAGGAGTTCGCGCGCGTGCGCGCGCGGGGACGCGAGGCTCTCGTGCTGCACGGTGACGCGCGCGAGCTCGACTTCGGGCCCGGCTTCGCCGGAGTCGTCACCTCGCCGCCGTACCCGGGGCTGATCGACTACCACGAGCAGCACCGTTACGCCTATGAGCTGCTCGGGCTGGAGGAGTTCCGCGAGCTCGAGCTCGGCAAGGGCTCCTCGAAGGCCGCCCTGGCCGCGTACGTCGAGGGCGTGGCCGCGGTCCTCGCGAACGTGCGAGGCTCGCTGCGACGCGGCGCGCCGGTCGTGATCGTGATCAACGACCGCCGCGAGCTCTATCCAGAGATCCTGGAGCGCGCGGGCCTGCGGCTCGAGGAGCGCTACCGCCGGCACGTGAACCGCCGTACTGGCCGCCGCGCCGGCGAGTTCTTCGAAGACGTGCTCGTCGCCCGCTAGCTGTTCCACTCTCGGCACACGGCCGTCACAGACACGTCACGAGTTCGCGCCTAGCTTGGACGTGTGCTCGCTCGCACGGTCACGCACGCGCTCGTGGGCCTTGACGCCCGCCGCGTCGAGGTCGAGGCACACCTGCAGCTCGGGGTGCCGGCCTTCGCGATCGTCGGCCTGGCCGACCGCGCCTGCCAGGAGGCGAAGGAGCGCGTGCGCTCAGGGATCGCGTCGGCGGAGCTGGAGTGGCCTGTGCGCCGGATCACGGTCAACCTCGCGCCGGCCGAGCTGCGTAAGGAGGGCTCCGGATTCGACCTGCCGATCGCGCTGGCCGTGCTGGCCGCCTCGCGGCAGGTGCCACCGGAGGCCCTGGGTGGGCACGCCGCGGTCGGCGAGCTCGCGCTGGACGGGCGGCTGCGACCCGTCGGCGGAGTGCTCGCGGCTGCAGAGGGCGCGCGGCAGGCCGGCTTGTCTCGACTCCTGTGCGCGGCGGAGTGCGCCGCCGAGGCGGCGTTGGCCGGGATCGAGCCCGTGCCCGTGCACCACCTGGCGGAGGCGGTGGCCTACTTGCGCGGCGAGTGGCAGCCGCCTCCGCCCGACGAGCTCGCCGGGCCGGAGCTGAACGGCTCCGCACCGTTAGTGCCAGACCTCGCCGACGTGCGTGGCCAGGAGCGCGCCCGCAGGGCGCTGGAGCTCGCTGCTGCGGGAGGCCACAACCTGCTGCTCGCGGGGCCGCCGGGAACAGGCAAGACGATGCTGGCGCGCCGGCTGCCGGGGATCCTGCCGCGGCTGCCGGCGGACGAGGCCCTGGAGGTGACGCGAATCCATTCGGTCGCGGGCCTGTTGCCGCCTGGGCGGCCGCTCGTGTCGGTGCCGCCCTTCCGGGCGCCGCACCACACGGCCTCGGTGGCGTCCATCGTGGGCGGCGGCTCGTCCCCACGGCCTGGAGAAGCGAGCCTCGCGCATCGCGGCGTGCTCTTTCTCGACGAGCTGGCCGAGTTCCCGCGCAACGCGCTCGAGGCGCTGCGGCAGCCACTGGAGGACGGCGCGATCTCGATCGCCCGCGTTGGCGGGAGAATCGTGTTTCCCGCGCGCTTCCAGCTCGTGGCGACCATGAACCTCTGCCCGTGCGGCGCGCGCGGCGACCCGGCAGCCGAGTGCTCCTGCTCCGCCGGCCGGTTGGCCGCCTACCGGGACAAGCTCTCTCGGGCGCTGCTCGACCGCTTCGACCTCCTGGTCACGGTGCCGCGGCCCCGGGCGCGCGAGCTCGACGGCGCTGCGGGGGAACCGTCCGAGGCGGTATGCCAGAGGGTCACATCGGCGCGCGAGCGTGGTCGCGGCGGGCCACTACGGCGGTCGCGGGAGGCGAACGAGCTTCTGACCCGCGCGGTCGAGCGGCTGCCGCTGTCCGCCCGCGGCCGAGCCCGGGTCGCGCGAGTCGCGAGGACGATCGCGCTGCTCGCGGCCGCGGAGGAGGTCGGCACCGCCCACGTCGCCGAGGCGCTCTCGTATCGCTCGCCTACAGAGCTGGGCACGCCGTGAGCGACCTCGTCCTGGCCGCCTTCGCGGCGGAGACCGGTGGTCATGTGGTCGAGGAGCCGCGCGAGCGACGCTTCGAGCGCTTCCGGCGCGACTTCGACGAGGCCGGCTTCAGGGCTTCTCTCGCGGCCCGCGGGCTGCGGTTCTTCGGACGCCGCGAGCCCTCGTATCCGTCGGCGCTGCGAGAGCTCCATGACCCGCCGCCGGGGCTCTTCCTGCGCGGGTCTGGTGCAGTCGAGCTGCTCGGCCGGCGCGGCGTGGCGATCGTCGGCGCCCGGGCCAGCTCGTCGTACGGCTCGCAGGTCGCGCGGCTACTCGGGCGCGAACTAACCGCAGCGGGGCTCGCCGTGGTGAGCGGCCTCGCGCGCGGGATCGACGGCGAGGCCCACCGTGGCGCGCTCGAAGCCGACGGCCCAACCGTGGCCGTGCTCGGTTGTGGCGTCGACCGCGACTACCCGGCCGCTCACGCCCAGCTCGCCGCCCGGATCTGCGAGCAAGGGCTGGTGATCTCGGAGTACGCGCCCGGTGTCGAGCCCGCGCCCTGGCGGTTCCCAGCCCGCAACCGGATCATCGCGGGTCTGACAGCGGCAACCATCGTCGTCGAGGCGCGCGAGCGCAGCGGCGCCCTGATCACCGCCGACTTCGCACTCGAGGCCGGGCGGGAGGTCTTCGCCGTGCCCGGTGAGATCACGTCCTCGCTGTCGGCTGGGACGAACGCGCTGCTGCGCCTTGGCGCGACGCCGCTCACGTCGACCGGCGACGTGCTCGTGGCGTTGGGAATCGACGCCGCACCCATGACTTCGCCGGGACTCGGCGAGACGCCGGCACGCGTGCTCGACGTCCTCGTCCGCGAGCCGAGCGGGATCGATTCCCTCGTCCATGAGACCGGCCTCGACGCCGCGGCAGTGGCGACTGCGCTCGCCGAGCTCGAACTCGCGGGCGCTGTGGCCGAGGCCGACGGTCTCTACAGGGGGGTGAGGCCGCAGGGCTAGGATCGCCGACATCGAGACGAGCCCGTACTGGCTAGCAGAGCCGCGAACGCCGCTTGCGGCGGTGGCGGACCGGTCGGCGGGACCGGTCGACGTGGCGATCGTCGGTGGCGGCGTCACGGGCTGCGCCTGCGCGCTCAGGCTTGCCGAGGGCGGCAAGCGCGTGCGTCTGTTCGAGGCACGCGAGATTGCCGGCGGCGCGAGCGGGCGAAACGGCGGCTTCGCCC
The DNA here is from genome assembly GCA_963763475.1 of uncultured Actinomycetes bacterium. Taxonomy (GTDB): domain Bacteria; phylum Actinomycetota; class Thermoleophilia; order Gaiellales; family Gaiellaceae; genus AC-32. Next base: position 507,980 of record CAVXOR010000003.1, read on the forward strand.
TGCGCGGTGGCGCCCCCGCTTACGACGTCGCACGCCGGGAGCTCGGCGCCGACCGCGCGCGCTCTCTGTGGGTGCTGACCGAGCGCTACCTCGACCGGCTCGAGCAGCTGGCGGGCGACTCGTTCCGCCGAACGGGCAGCCTCGGCCTGGCAGCGGATGCCGGCGAGCGGGGCGAGCTCGAGGCCGAGTACGAGGCGCTGCGCGAGGACGGCTTTGCGGTCGAGTGGCGCGACGAGCTCCGGGAGCCGCTGGCGGGTCGCTTCGACGGCGCGATCTTTCATCCGCCGGATGGGTCGCTTCAGCCTGCCCGCTGGGTTCGGCGCCTGGCAGCACGCGCCGTCGAGGCCGGCGCAGAGCTACGGGAGCACGACCGAGTCGAGTCGCTGGACGCGCTCGGCGCGGACGAGGTCGTGATCGCGACCGACGGCTACACGCACGGCCTTGTGCCCGAGCTCGACGCGGCGATCAAGCCGACCCGCGGCCAGGTGGTCGTGACCGAGCCGCTCGAGCCGCGTGTCTTTCCCTGCCCGCATTACGCCAGGCACGGCTACGACTACTGGCAGCAGACCCCGGAGGGCCGGCTCGTCGCCGGCGGCTTCCGCGACAAGGCGCTCGACCACGAGTACACCCCGGACGAGACGACCACGCCGCTGATCCAGGGTCACCTCGAGCAGTTCGCCACCGAACTGCTCGGCGAGGCGCCTCGAATCGAGCACCGCTGGGCCGGGATCTTCGGCACGACCGAGGACCGGTTGCCGCTCGTGGGTCGTTTGCCCGAACGCGAGCACGTCTGGGTCGCGGCCGGGTACTCCGGCCACGGCAACGTGATGGGCCTGGCCTGCGGCGAGCTCGTCGCAGGCGCGATTCTCGGCGCGGCCGTTCCCGAGCTCGAGCTCTTCGATCCTTCGCGGTTGCTCGGCGGCTAGCCCTCGCCTGGCGCCGGCACGGACTCGTCCGGCTGGAAGAGCGAGAAGCGATTGCCCTCGGTGTCCACACAACGCGCGAACCAGCCGATGCTTGGAATCGGCTGTTTGTCGTCGGCCGACCCGCCGAGCTCGCGCGCCTTCGCGATCGAGGCGTCGATGTCGGAGGTGCCGAAGTAGACGACCGGCCCCGAGCCGGCGGTGTCAGCGTCGGGGTAGATCGCCCCGCCGGGCTCGTTCCCGTCGAGCATGTGGTACTCGACCGGCCCCTCCCAGCCCTGAAACTTCCACCCGAAGAGCGATTTCCAGAACTGCATCGCGCGCCCCGCGTCCTCTGCCGGGAGCTCGAAGTGCACCACCTGACCGTCCATCACGCCTCCTTGGCTCGACCTCGCCAAGCCTAACGAGCGCTAGAGCTCGAGCACGGGCAAGTCGAGCTCGTCGCGCCGCTCGAGAGCCGCGAGCGCGATCGCGAGATCCTGGATCGCCAGGCCGGTGGAGTCGAACGTCGTGATCTCGTCGTCTCCACGGCGGCCTTCTGCGTCGCCCGCGAGCACGGCTCCCAGCTCGGTCACCTGCTCGCGCGCAAGGGCACCTGCCTCGAAACCGTGAGCGAGCTCGCCGTTGTGACTCGCCTGCTCCCAGTCGTCGCAGAAGACGTGGGTCCGAACGAGCTCGTCGACCGCGATCTCCGCCTTGCCTGGCCCGTCGGCGCCCATCAGGCTGACGTGCTGTCCTGGCCTGAGCGAGCCGGCGGGAAAGAGCACCTCGTGACCCGGCGTGACCGTGACGACCACGTCTGCCGTTAGGGCCTCCTCCCGCGACCGCGCGACCTCGGCGCTCAGCTCCTCTGCGGCGGCATTGGCGCGGGACTCGTCGACGTCCCAGAGCAGCACGCCCGCCCCGGCCGCGATGAACGTGCGCGCCGCGGCCCGGCCGTTCACCCCGATGCCGATGACAGCGGCGGTCCCCGGACGGCCGAGCGTGAGGGCGGAGAGCACCGCCGCCGCGCCGGTCCGGAGCGCTGTCACGGCGGCGGCGTCGAGCACGGCAACGAGCGACCCGTCGGACGCGTCCGAGAGCAGCACCAACCCGGTGACCGTCGGCAGTCCCCGGGCCGGGTTGCCAGGAAAGGACGTCACCCATTTCAACGCCGCGTGGCCGCCCCCGAGCGCGGGCATCGCCCGGAAGTCGCCTGCCGGATAGGCGGGCACGTAGACCTTCGGCGGCATCGTCCACTCGCCGCGTGCGTAGGCGACGAAGGCGTCGCGCACCGCCTCGAGCGCGCGCTGTGGCGAGACGGCCGCCTCGACGTCGCGGCCCGAGAGGAACGGAACCACTAGAGCCCTTTGACGTCTTCGATCAGCTTCGTGATCGACTCCTTCGCGTCGCCGAACAGCATCACCGTCTTCGGATTGAAGAAGAGCGGGTTCTCGATGCCGGCGAAGCCGGGATTCATGCTCCGCTTGAGCACGACCACCGACTGCGCCTGGTCGACGTTCAGGATCGGCATGCCGTAGATCGGGCTGCCTTCGTTGTTGCGTGCGTCGGGGTTGACGACGTCGTTCGCGCCTACGACCAGCACCACGTCCGTCCGGCCGAACTCCGGGTTCGCCTCGTCCATCTCCTTCAGCTGCGGATACGGCACGTTCGCCTCGGCGAGCAGCACGTTCATGTGCCCGGGCATGCGCCCGGCGACCGGGTGGATGGCGTAGGAGACCTCGACGCCCTTCTCCTCGAGCAGGTCGGCCAGCTGGCGGACGTCGTGCTGCGCCTGCGCGACGGCCAGCCCATAGCCGGGCACGAAGAAAACCTTCTGCGCGTAGGCGAGCATCACTGCGACGTCCTCGGCGCCCGCGCTGCGCACCGAGCCCCCGTCGCTCCCCGCGGCGACCGCCGCCGCCGATTCGCTCACCTGCCCGAACGCTCCGAAGAGGACGTTCGCGATCGAGCGGTTCATCGCCCGTCCCATCAAGATCGTCAGCAGCGTCCCCGAGGCACCGACGAGCATGCCGGCCACGATCAGCACGTTGTTCTCGAGCTCGAAGCCGCTCGCTGCGACCGCGAGCCCGGTGAAGGCGTTCAGCAGCGAGATCACGACCGGCATGTCGGCGCCGCCGATCGGGAGCACGAAGAGCACTCCGAACAGCAGCGAGGCGGCGACGAGCGCCCAGAGCAGCCATTCGCTCTGGGCGCCGCTGACGAGCGCAACTCCCGAGCCGGCGCCGACCAGCAGGACCACCCCGTTCACGAACTGCTGCCCCGGGTAGGTGATCGGCCGCCCGCCGATCAACTCCTGCAGCTTCGCGAACGCCACCATCGAGCCGGAGAACGAGATCGCGCCGATCAGCGCCGAGAGCACGATCGCAAGCGAGATGTCGACCTTCGGCGCGCCGGGCTCGGGAAGGATCCGGTGCACCTCGGCAAGCGCGATCAGCGCTGCGGCTCCGCCGCCGACGCCGTTGAACAGCGCCACCATCTGCGGCATCGCCGTCATCTTCACGCGACGTGCCGCGACCGCCCCGAAAGCTCCGCCGATCAGCATCCCGACCGCGATCGCCCACCAGCTCGTGGTGCCGATCTTGATCCAGGTGACGACGACGGCGACGAGCATCCCGACCGCGCCGATCTGGTTGCCCCGCCTTGCGTGCGCGGGGTTGGAGAGAAAGCGCAGCGCGAGGATGAACGAGACGATCGGGATCAGGTAGAGCAGGTTCGCGAGGTTGGTGCTCATGCGCCGTTCTGGCCGTCGCGGGAGGGGTCAGCCCCCTTCGCGGGCTCGCGCCGCTTGAACATCTCGAGCATGCGGTCGGTGACGACGAAGCCGCCGACGACGTTCGCCGAGCCGAGCACGACGGCGAGGAAGCCGACGATCCAGTCGAAGGTGTCCTTGTGCGGTGCGCCGAGGACCACCATGGCCCCGACGACGACGATGCCGTGGATCGCGTTCGTGCCCGACATGAGAGGCGTGTGCAGCAGCGTCGGCACCTTCGAGATCACCTCGAAGCCGAGGAAGATCGCGAGCACGAGGATGGTCAGCTCGAAGACGAGCAGCGCGTTGTGACTCACGCGGGCACTTCCTGCTTGCGGGTCACGCACGCGCCTGCCGTGATCTCGTCCTCCCAGTCGAGCGCCAGCGTCCCCTCCGGGGCCAGCTGGTTCAGCAGCGCGGCGACGTTGCGCGCGTACAGCTGGCTGGCATGGAACGGCATCGTGCTCGGCAGGTTCGTGAAGCCGACGATCGTCACGCCCTCGCGCACGACCTCCTCGCCGGGCTCGGTCAGCTCGCAGTTGCCACCCGCCTCCGCGGCCAGGTCGACCACGACCGAGCCTGGCCGCATCGCCGCGACCGCGCTCGCCGGGATCAGCCGCGGCGCCGGCCGGCCGGGGATCAGGGCCGTCGTGATCACGACGTCGAACTCCGTCAACCGTGCTTCCAGCTCCTCCTGCTGCTGCCGCTGCTGATCCTCGGTCAGCTCGGCCGCGTAGCCGCCCGAGGTCTCCTCGCCGACGATGCCCAGGTCGAGCCAGTTGGCGCCGAGGCTCTCGATCTGCTCGCGAACGACCGGCCGGACGTCGAACCCCGTCACGACCGCACCCAGCCGCCGCCCGGTCGCCACGGCCTGGAGGCCCGCCACGCCGGCGCCCAGGACGAGCACCTTCGCCGGCGCGACCGTGCCGGCAGCGGTCATCAGCATCGGGAAGAATTTCGGCAGCCGCTCGGCTGCCAGGAGCGTCGCCTTGTAGCCGGAGACCGTCGCCTGCGAGGAGAGCGCGTCCATCGACTGGGCGCGCGTGATCCGCGGGATCGACTCCATCGCGAACGCGATCACGCCGCGCTGGGCGAGCCGCTCGATTCCCTCCGGGTCGGTCAGCGGCTGCAGGAAGCCGATCAGCACCTGGCCGTCGCGCAGCCGGCCCAGCTCCTCGTCGCTCGGCTTCTGCACCTTCACGACTCCTTCGGCCTCCGCCCAGTCGTCAACCAGCCGCGCACCGGCTTCCTCGTAGGCCGCATCCGGGAACGACGCCGCCTCGCCGGCGCCGCGCTGCACGAGCACCTCGAAGCCGGCCGGGACGAGCTTGCCGACGACCTCCGGCACGAGCGCCACGCGCCGCTCGCCGGCCGCCGTCTCTCTCGGGACCCCGATCCGCATGCCGCGGGCATGCTATTCCGTCGCGCGGCCGCGAATATCCTCCACCGGCGATGCCCGTTCCGGAGATCGTGCCGCGCGAGAGCAAGTTCGGCCTCGTTGCAGACGGCGACGGCTGGTTCGTGATCAACGCCGCCGAGAGCCGGTGGAACGACAGCGGCCCGTTCGGCTTCTACTGCGACTTCGAGGGCAAGCGCCGCTTCCGGCAACTCGGGCTGAACCTCAGCGTGCTCGAGCCGGGGCAGTCGCTCGGGCTCTACCACCGAGAGCGTGCGCAAGAAGACTTCCTCGTCCTCGCCGGCGAGTGCCTGCTGCTGGTCGAGGGCCAGGAGCGGAAGCTTCGCGCCTGGGACTTCGTGCACTGCCCGCCCGAGACCGACCACATGATCGTCGGCGCCGGCAGCGGTCCCTCGGTCGTCTTCGCGGTCGGCGCTCGCGGTCGAGGCCGTAGCGGCATCGTCTATCCGGTCGATCCGCTCGCGCTTCGGCACGGAGTCGGCGTCGAGCGGCAGACGACGAAGCCGGGAGAGGCGTACACGCAGACCCCGCGGCGGACGCGTTGCCGGTACCAGGCGGGGTGGCTGCCCGAGTAGCATCCCGGCGTGACCGGGCGGCTCGCCGAGATCGCGGACAGCTTCTTCAGGCCCGCCGTCAACGACCTGGTGCCGTACGAGCCCGGGAAGCCGGTCGAGGAGGTCCAGCGCGAGCTCGGGCTCGAGCGCGTCGTCAAGCTCGCCTCCAACGAAGGGCCGTACGGTCCGTTCCCCGAGGCGCGCGAGGCGATCGAGCGGGCGACCGCCGAGCTGAACCGATACCCGGACGGCGGCGCCTACCGACTGCGGGCCGCGCTGGCCGAGCGGTTCGACCTGCGCTTCGAGGAGGTGGCGGTCGGCGCGGGCTCGGACGGGCTCGTCGACTGCCTCACGCAGGCCGCGCTCGAGCCAGGCGACGAGATCGTCTGCGGCTGGCCGTCGTTTCCGAGCTACGTGATCGACGCGCGCAAGGTCGGCGCCGTCCCGCGAACGGTCGACCTGCGCGAGGGCCGCTACGACCTCGAGACGATGCTCGAGGCGATCGGCCCGCGGACGAAGATCGCCTACCTCTGCCTGCCGAACAACCCGACCGGGACGACCAACACGAGCGCCGAGCTCGACGACTGGTTCGAGCGGGTGCCCGAGCACGTGGTCACCGTGCTCGACCAGGCCTACGCCGAGTACATCGACGACCCTGACTATCCCGACGGGGTCGAGGGCTACCTGAAGCAGGGCCGACGCGTCGTCGTGCTGCGCACCTTCTCGAAGATCTACGGCCTCGCCGGCCTGCGCGTCGGCTACGCGCTCGCGCCGGCGGAGATCGTCACGGGGATCGGCAAGGTCCGGCGGGCGTTCGACATCACCACGCCCGCCCAGGAGGCTGCTCTCGCGAGCCTCGACTCGCCGACGGAGCTGGCGCGTCGGCGCGACGAGAACGCCGAGGGGCGCGCGCAGCTCGAGCGGATCCTGCGCGAGCACGGCCTCGACCCGGTCGGGCCCGCGGTCGCCAACTTCCTCTTCGCCGAGGTCGGCGAGGACTCGCGTCCGTTCTTCGAGCAGCTGCTTCGCGAGGGTGTGATCGTGCGGCCGACGCACGGCTTCGGAGCGCCGGGCGCGGTGCGTGTGACGGTCGGAACCGCCGAGGAGCACGAGCTGCTGGCGCAGGCGCTGACGCGGGTGCTCGCACCGGCCTGACTCTTAGGGACCAGGCCGAAAAACCCCTCGTTCGAGTGCCGACCTCGGTGTTACCGTACGAGAGGCGATGCGCCGCCCGCATGTAGCCGGCAGCCAGCTAGGGCTCCTGGGTCGCGAGCCCGCCTACAGGCGGCTGTTCCTCGCCACGCTCGGGTCGGGAGCGGGCACCTGGCTGGCCCTCGTCGCGCTCGAGGTCGACGTCTGGACGCGCACGGAGTCGTCGGGCTGGGTCGCGGCGCTGCTGATCGCCGACATGATCCCGACCTTCGCGATCGGGATCTTGGTCGGGCCGCTGATCGACCGCTTCTCGCGGCGGAGGCTGATGATCGTCTCCGACCTCGTCCGCTTCGGCGTCTTCGCGGCCCTGCCGTTCACCACCAGTGCGGCGCAGGTGGTCGCGCTCGCGGCGGTGGCAGGAGTGGCGACGGGCTTCTTCCGCCCGGCCGCGTATGCCGGCTTGCCGAACCTCGTCCAGGACGAGGATCTCGCCAGCGCCAACTCGCTCCTGCAGACCGTGGACAACCTCACCTGGGCGCTGGGCTCGCTCGCCGGCGGCGCGCTCGTGGCTGCCTCCGGGGTCGATGCGGCGTACTGGATCAACGCGTGCACGTTCCTGGTCTCGGCCGTCTTCCTCTACGGCATCCCGCAGCAGCTGCTGCAGGCAACGATGGCGGCGAGCCGTGGCCACTGGGCCGACCTGAAGGACGGCTTCTCGCTGACGGTGCGCTCGAAGGCGCTGCTGACCGTGCTGGTCGCCTGGAACGTGGCGATGTTCTCCAACGCGGCCGTGAACGTGGCCGAGCCGCGTCTGGCGTTCCGTGCGTTCGACGCGGGCACCTTCGGGCTCGGGCTGATGATGGGCAGCGCCGGCGTCGGCCTCGCGTTCGGCGCCTACCTCGCGGGCCAGTGGATCGAGCGGCGCGGCCTCGCAAACGTCTACGGCATCTCGCTCGCCCTGATGGCGGTCGGGATCGGCCTCGCGGCCGTGTCACCGAACGTCTGGGTCGCCGCCGCGTGCGTCGTCATCTCCGGAGCCGGCAACGGGGCGGCCGTCGTGTGCAATGCCCTGCTCGTCCAGCGCGGCGCGCCGGACGCGCTGCGCGGCCGGGCCTTCGCGGTGCTGATGAGCTCGAACGTCGCGATGCTGGTGCTCGGGATGATCGTCGCGGGTCGCCTGACCGACGTCTACGGGCCGCGCTGGGTGTGGGGCGCCGCCGCGGTCGCCTCCGCCGTCTCGGCCGTGATCGGCTTCCTGCTCGCGCGGGCCGCCGGCGCCGGCAGCCGCCCGCACGGCGAGCCGCTCGCCGTGACGGCGCACAGCACCGAGCCGGGGCAGCAGGCGTCCCTTTAGCATCGGGGCGTGGCAGCGCGCCGCGACTTCACGCGAGAGTCGCTCGCCGCCGGCGTGCGCGCCGGCGACCGGCGCGCGCTCGCGCGCGCGATCACGCTGGTCGAGAATTCCGATGCGCTCGCCTACGACGTGGTCCGCGACCTCTACCCGGAGACCGGCAGCGCGTACGCGATCGGCATCACCGGCCCGCCGGGGGTCGGCAAGTCGAGCCTGATCAGCGCGCTCGTGCGACATGTGCGCGGGCAGGAGCGCTCGGTCGGGGTGATCTCGGTCGACCCATCGAGCCCGTTCTCCAAGGGAGCGCTGCTCGGCGACCGCATTCGCCTGGCCGACCACTTCCTCGACCCCGAGGTCTTCATCCGCTCGATGGGCAGCCGCGGCCACCAGGGCGGACTCGCGGAGGCGACGCTGCAGGCTTTGCTCGTGCTCGACGCGGCCGGCAAGGAGCTCGTCTTCCTCGAGACGGTCGGCACCGGGCAGGGGGAGGTTGAGGTGATCGGGATCGCGGACACGGTCGTGCTGGTGCTGATGCCTGGCTCTGGCGACTCGATCCAGGCGCTGAAGGCCGGGATCATGGAGATCCCGGACGTGATCGCGATCAACAAGTCCGACCACCCTGCCGCGAAGACGATGCTGAACGAGGTGCGCTCGGTGCTGGCGCTGGACACCGAGCGGGCCTGGAAGCCGCCGATCGTGCTGACCGAGGCGATGCGCGGCGAGAACGTCGCCGAGCTGTGGGACCAGGTCGAGGAGCACCGGGCTTTCCTCGAGTCCGAGGGCCTGCTCGAGCAGCGGCGGCGCGAGAACCTCGCCGGCGAGGTGTTCGCCGTCGCCTCGGGCCGCGCGAAGGCGCACCTGCAGCGCGCCGTCGCGGACGACCCCGAGCTGCGACGCTTGCTCGACGAGGTGCAAAGCCGAAAGCTTGACCCGCTGAGCGCCGTTCGGGAGATCATGGAGAAGGTGTTCAAGCTTGAAGACGAAGACGGCACCAGGGCTTAAGCAGATCCAGGAGGCGCGAGCGCGGCTCGAGGGCATCGCGCGCGTGACCCCGGTCTACGGCACCGAGACGCTCTCGAAGATCGTCGGCCGCGAGGTCGCGCTGAAGGCCGAGAACCTGCAGCGCACCGGCTCGTTCAAGATCCGCGGCGCGGTCAACAAGATCGCCACGCTCTCCGACGGCGAGAAGCGCGCGGGCGTGGTCGCCGCGAGCGCTGGCAACCACGGGCAGGCGGTGGCCTGGGCCGCGCGCGAGGCGGGAGTCAAGGCGACCGTCTTCGTGCCGCAGGACGCGCCGATGGCGAAGGTCGAGCCGACCAAGAACTACGGCGCGAAGGTCGAGCTTGTCGGCATGACCTTCGAAGACGCGCTGGCGGCCTCGCTGACCTACGCCGAGGAGACCGGCAGGACGTTCGTGCACCCCTACGAGGACGAGCGCGTGATCGCCGGGCAGGGGACGATCGGGCTCGAGCTGGCCGAGCAGGTGCCGCACGCCGGGACGGTCGTGATCCCGGTGGGCGGCGGCGGCCTCTCGTCGGGGATCGCGCTGGCGCTCCGGGCGGTGCGGCCCGACGTGCGCATCGTCGGCGTCCAGGCGGGGCTCTCCGGGCCGACGATCGCGGACGGAATCGCGGTCAAGCAGGTCGGCGACAAGACGGGCGCGATCCTCGAGGAAGTGCTCGACGACCTGATCGCGATCGGCGACGACGAGATCTGCCGCGCGATCGTGCTGCTGCTGGAGCGCACGAAGCTGGTCGTCGAGGGCGCGGGCGCGGTCGGCGTGGCCGCGCTGCTGACCGGGAAGGCCGGCGGCGACGGGCCGGCGGTCGCGATCCTCTCGGGCGGCAACATCGACCCGACCGTGCTGATCTCGATCATGCGGCACGGCCTGACCGAGTCCGGCCGCTACCTGGTCGTGCGCAGCCGCCTCGACGACCGGCCCGGCGAGCTGATCAAGCTGCTCAAGCTGGTGGCGCAGGAGCGCGCGAACGTGATCTCGGTCGACCACCACCGGGAGGGCATGGACGTCCCCGTCTACCAGAGCGAGATCGAGCTCACGTTGGCGATGCGGGACGAGCACCACTGCGCCGTGCTGCTCGAGACGCTGCGCAGCCTCGGCTACCAGGTCGAGCGGCTGCGCTAGCGATGATCGTCTGCGCCGACTGCGGGCGCGAGAACCCCGACGAGGCCCGTTTCTGTCTCGCCTGCGGGGCTCGTCTGCACGCCGCGGGGCCCGCTCGCGAGGAGCGCAAGGTCGTCTCGATCCTGTTCGCCGACCTCGTGGGCTTCACGTCGCAGGCGGAGAAGCTCGACCCCGAGGACGTGCGCGCGACGCTCTCGCCCTACTACGCGCGACTACGGGCCGAGCTCGAACGTCGCGGCGGCACCGTGGAGAAGTTCATCGGCGATGCCGTGATGGCGGTCTTCGGCGCCCCCGTCGTGCACGAGGACGACCCCGAGCGCGCGGTGCGGGCCGGGCTGGCGATCCGCGACGCGATCGTCGAAGACGGCCAGCTGCAGGTTCGCGTCGCCGTTACCACCGGGGAGGCGCTGGTCTCGCTCGACGCGAGCCCCTCCGAAGGCGAGGGCATGGTCGCGGGCGACGTCGTCAACACGGCGGCGCGGCTGCAGAGCTCGGCGCCGGTCAATGGCGTCCTCGTCGACGCGACGACTCAGCGGGCAACCGAGCGCGCGATCGAGTACCGCGAGGCCGAGCCGGTGCAGGCGAAGGGCAAGGCCGACCCGGTGCCGAACGTGGGAGGCCGTCGAGGCGCGGGCCCGCTTCGGCGTCGACGTCGTGCAGGAGGGCGCCGCGCTTCGTCGGCCGGCGCCGCGAGCTGGACTTCCTCACCGACGCGTTCGCGAGGTCCCGCGAGCAGCGCGACCCGCAGCTCGTGACCCTCGTGGGCGTGCCGGGGATCGGCAAGAGCCGGCTCGTCTACGAGCTCTGGCGCGTCGTGGACGCGGAGGAGGAGCTCGTCTTCTGGCGGCAGGGGCGTTCCTTGCCCTACGGCGAGGGAGTCACGTACTGGGCGCTCGCCGAGATGGCGAAGGCGCACGCCGGCATCCTCGAGACGGACCGGCCGGAGGAAGCCGAGCGGAAGCTGGCGGAGACGGTCGCCGGCCTCCAGAGCGAACGCCCCGAGCGCCTGCTGGCGGGCCTGCGTCCGCTCGTCGGCCTCGGGTCGGACGCGGAAGGCGGCGGCGAGCGCTCCGAGCGCTTCGCCGCCTGGCGCGAGTTCTTCGAGAGCCTGGCCGAGCAGGGGCCGACGGTGCTCGTCTTCGAGGACCTGCACTGGGCCGACGACGACCTGCTCGACTTCGTCGATCACCTGGTCGACTGGAGCACCGGCGTCCCGCTGCTCGTGGTCTGCACGGCCAGGCCCGAGCTGCTCGAGCGGCGGGCCGGATGGGGCGGCGGGAAGCCCAACGCGCTGACGATCTCGATCGCGCCGCTCTCGGACGACGAGACCGCCCGCCTGCTCGCGACCCTGCTCGAGCGCTCGGTGCTCCCGGCCGAGGTGCAGACGTCGCTGCTCGCGCGGGCCGGCGGGAACCCGCTCTACGCCGAGCAGTTCGCACGTCTGCTCGCAGAGGTGGGCACGCACGAGGAGCTCCCGCTGCCGGAGAACGTGCAGGGAATCATCGCCGCGCGGCTCGACGGGCTGCCGGGAGCCGAGAAGCAGCTGCTGCAGGACGCGGCGGTGCTCGGGAAGGTGTTCTGGCTCGGGGCGGCCTGCGCCGTCGGTGGAATCGATCGCGACGAGGGCGAGGCGCGGCTGCACGCGCTGGAGCGCAAGGAGTTCGTCCGCCGCGAGCGGCGCTCATCGGTCGGAGGCGAGGAGGAGTACGCGTTCCGGCACCTGCTCGTGCGCGACGTCGCCTACGGCCAGATCCCGCGCGGAGCCCGGGCCGCGCGGCACGAGCGGGCCGCTGCCTGGCTCGAGGCTCTCGGCCGGCCGGAGGATCACGCGGAGATGCTGGTGCACCACTACCTGGAGGCGATCGCGCTCAGGCGCGCAGCGGGCGATGAACCATCGGCGGAGCTCGCGGACCGGGCACGGCTCGCCGCTCGCGACGCCGGCGACCGGGCGCTCGCGCTCGGTGCCTTCCCCGCGGCCGGCCGCTTCTTCGAGTCGGCGCTCGAGCTCTGGCCGGCCGACGACGAGGAGCGGCCGGAGCTGCTGCTCGCCTACGCGCGGTCACGCGTCGACGACGTCTCGCTCGAGGACGCGGTCCTGACCGAGGCGATCGAGGGCTTCCTGCGCGCCGGGAAGATCGAGCAGGCCGCAGAGGCCGAGGGACGCCTGGGCGGCGTCTGGCTGAACAGGGGCGACCGCGACAGGTCGCTCGAGCACCTCGAGCGCGGCCGCGAGCTGGTCGAGGATCGCGGCCCCTCGCCGGCCAAGGCCTACGTCTACCAGGAGCTCGCGCGCGTGCTGATGATGGCGGAGGAGCTCGAGCGATCGATCGAGCTGGTGTCGGAGTCGCTGGAGCTGGCCGAGACGCTGGGCCTGGAGGCAAGCAGGTCGCGCAACCTCAACACGCGCGGCGTCGCGCGCATCCTCAGCGGTGACACGGACGGGCTGGAAGACCTGGAGCGCGCGGTCGAGATCGGAGCCGCCGCCCATTCATACGAGGAGTCGTCGGCGTCGGCCAACCTGACATGGATGCACGCGCGGCTCGGGAACCTGCGCCGCGCCGGCGAGCTGCACGAGCAGACGGTGGCGACCGCCGACCGGCTCGGCGTGACCAGCTTCATCCAGTGGCAGCAGGTCGAGCACATCTTCCATTGCTACTGGGAGGGCCGCTGGGACGAGGCGCTCGCCACCGCGGACGAGTTCCTGGCCGCGATCTCCGGTGCTCCGAGTCACTACATGGAAGCCGCCTGTCGGGTCTCCCGGGCTGCGATCTGGCTCGCGCGCGGCCGCGTCGACGAGGCGGTTGCGGAGGCGCACCGCGGAACCGAGCTCGCGCGGCCCGCGAAGGATGCTCAGACGATCAACCCGGCCCTCACCTTCGAAGCCCTCGCGTTGCTCGCACACGGTGACCGGGCTGCTGCGGGTGCGCTTGCGGACGAGCTCGTCGTGGCCTGGCGGGACGTCGGGGTCGTCCACCCGAACGAGTGCGCCGACTCGCCCTGGATCTTCATCGACCTGGGGCGGACGGACGAGCTGGAGCAGGCGTTGGCGAGAGCGAAGGGCTTCACTCCCTGGCACGAGGCGGCGCGCCGGGCGATCCGCGGCGACCTCGTCGGCGCAGCGGAAACCTACGCCCAGATCGGCTCGGTGCCGGACGAGGCGTACGCTCGGCTGCGGGCCGCGGAGGCGTTCGTGCAGGAAGGGCAGCAGGCCGAGGCGGACGCCCAGCTCAGACTCGCGCGGCCGATGTTCGCGCAGCTCGGTGCGGCCGCCTGGAGCGCGGAGGCCGAGGCGCTGCTCGCCGAGTCAGCCTGAGCCGCAGCGCCTGAATGCGGTGAGCGGGTGGCCGCGCTCCTGCCAGTCGTCGATGCCGCCGTTCAGTACCGGTCGTGCCCGCACGCCCTCCGCGGCGAGCACGCTCGCGGCCACGCCGGCGCGCGCGCCGCTGGAGCAGATCGTGACCACGGGCCGTCCGTTGTCGAGCTCGTCGCGGTAGGCGCGCACGAGCCGGTAGGGGATGTGCCGCGTGCCCGGGATGTAGCCCTCGTCGCGCTCGTCCTTCTCGCGCACGTCCAGCACCTCGACCGCGTCCTGCGCGAGCAGGGCCTCCAGCTCTTCGATCCCGACCGGCTCGAGCCGCTCCGGAGTCTCGAGCTCGAGCACGTAGCCGGCGATGCCGAGCAGACCGACGGCGTTGAGGCGGCGCGCGGATTCCTGCGCCTCGTCGGCCGAGGACGCGTGGATCGTGATCAGCTCGTCGTGGTCGAGCACGAACCCGGCCTTCGTCCCGATCGAGGACCCGTCGAGCGGAACGTTCACCGCGCCGGGCGCGTGGCCCGCGGCGTGTACCGCGGCCGTTCTCACGTCCAGCAGCTGGCCGCGCGGAGCGTCGAGCAGCTCGAGCGGCGGCTGCGCGCCGAGGAACGGCCCCCGGTTCAGCGCCACGACACGCTCGACGGTCGGCGGGCGCGGGGCGGAGATCGCGGCGGAATGCGCGAGGAACTCCTGCCGGTCGCCGATCCGGAGCGCGTGATTGTTCAGCCGCTCCATGCCGATCGTCGAGACCTTGTCGCCGCTCAGGCCGGTGCCGCAAAGCGAGCCGCCGGTGTGGCCCGGGTCGACCTCGGTGTCGTCCGGCAGCTCGGCGAGCCGCTGCAGCGAGGCGAACAGTCCCTCCGCGCCCTCGCGCGCGTCGACGGCGAGGTCGGGTCGGGCGGCGTCGCCGATCAGCAGCGAGTCGCCCGTCAACAGGTGGCCTTCGACGAGGAAGCAGCAGTGCTCGGGCCGGTGGCCGGGAGTATGGAGCACCTGGATCCGGAGCGAGCCCACCGCGAGCTCGTCGCCGTCCTCGACCGGCTCGCAGGGGTACTCGACTTCGGCGAGCGGGTGGATCGAGATCGCGACCTCGTGCTCGAGGGCAAAGCGACCGTGCCCCGAGAGGTGGTCGGCGTGATTGTGCGTCTCCAGGACGCGCGCGATCCGCACGCCCGCCCGCGCGGCCGCCTCGAGGTAGGGCTCGATCGCGTAGGCGGGGTCGACGACCACCGCCTCGCCGGCCGTCTCGTCACCGATCAGGTAGGACGCGCAGCCGAGATCGTCGTCTACGAGCTGCTGAAAGAACACTTCGTGAGTGACCGTACCAATGGGCCCCGCTAGCTTTCTTGAAGTGATGACCTCGCGCCTTTGCAGGCGGTTTAGGTCGAAGCGTCGCTTTCAGACCACACCGGGCCACACCGGGAGAACGTTTCGCGGCGTAGGCGCCGATCCAGAACGCTCGCCACTCGTCCCCGCTCGGGTCGATCACGACGTGTCCGTAGACGTCGTGCAGCATCGACGCCTTCGGCACGAAGTCATACAAGGTCGGCGGAAGGAGGCGAGCAAATGAACCTGTGGAAGCAATACGAAGCTCGTCGGCACCGGAGGGAACACCAACGCATCGAAGCTGAGCGAGCGCGACAAAAGGCGCTTGCGGGCAAGGCTCTGCAACTGCCCAACAGGGCATGTACGGCACCTAACTCTCCCCTGGCCGAGCATCCTCTCACTCGAGCGGTCCGCCAGGTGCGCGCTGGCCCCTTTGCGCCCCCGCCAATGTCGCTGCCTAGAGCAGGATCTGGAGCGCGAGCTGCGGAGGGCAACCGCTCTCGAGCACGTAGCGGGCTTGCCCGAGCTCTGCCTTGGAGGCGGCGAGCGCGTCAGCTTCTGCGTCGTTGAGGCCCAGCTGACGAAACTGCTCTTGCCGCCAGCGGAAGACGTCGTCTTCGAGATCGATCACCGACGGGGGCTCCGATGGGGTTAGGGAGGTGTTCTCCATGCCTCGGAACAACGAACGCCGGCCACGAAAGGAACGCCCTGAGCGAAGTTCTTACAGATCGCCAACAAAGGCTTGATCCAGGCTCAAGCCTGCTCTGTGCGCGCTTCTCCCGAGCTGCCCTGTTCGAGCGCCGGGATAAGCAGAGGCTGCCAGTCTCATTCGTAGTCTGGCAGCGTGGTTCGTTCCCGCTAAGGAGGCTCCCCATGGCGAGACTGGTGCTAGAGGCTCGGACGGCCGAATGGACGTCCGGAGATGTTGTACGCGAGTGGCTTGTGGGGGTGGCCGTTTCCCGCGCGGACGACGGCACGCCCGTGAGCGGGCTCGCTGCCGAGAACTTCCGTGTCGCAGCCCAGTTCGGCGAGGCCCGGCGGGGTAAGCGGATCTTCGACGGCGTCGGGCGCTGTGCCAACTGCCACATGCCACCGACGTTCACGGATTCCGGCTGGAACCTCCACACCGGCTCGCAAGTCTGCATCGACGACTTCCAAGCGAACCGCTCGCCGACCTTCCGCTACCGGACGACGCCGCTACGCGGTGTCGTGGCGAAGCTGAAGGGCGGCTTCTACCACGACGGCCGCTTTCCGACTCTGCCGCGCGTGGTCGACCATTACAACAGCTGCTTCCGGCTCGGGCTCAATGCCCATCAGAAGCACGATCTGGTCCAGTACCTCCGCGGCCTCTGAGCTGCACGCGCATGCCCGGGGATAGGCGGGCCAGCAACTATCCCCGGGCGTCCTGCGGGTAGGCGCCTAGACCGCGCGTCGCCCGGAGATCAAGGCGAAGACGGCGACTACGAGCGCGACGATCAGCAGCAGCCAGAGGAAGTTGCTGAGCGCAATGCCGCCGCCGATCGCGAAGATGATCAATGCGATGACGAGCAACCAGAGAAGCATTCAAACCTCCAGTTTCGGTGGGTGGTCGTACAGACAACGGAAAAACGCGCAAGTGGATACGGCAGTCGGGCTCTGGAGGGGGAGCGTGTAGCTAGCGTTGCCGACGTGAAGATGCGGCTGTTGCCCGCGCTCGGGCTGCTGATGCTCGTGGCGGGCTGCTCGAGCGGCTCGCCGGTCTCGCAGCGCTCGCTCAGCGTCGGCGTCGAGAGCGCGCCGCCGCCGCCGCGCGGGGCGCTCGTGCTCGGAGCCGAGTCGGGGAGCCGCGCGGTCGCCCTGGCCGTCGGCAAGGGAAGGCTGACCGCGACGGTGCTCGGGCCCGGCGGCGGTCCGCTCTCGGGGCTGAAGGTCTCGTTCGGCGCCGACTCGAGGGTCGTGCCCGCCAAGCCGTGCGGACCGGGCTGCTACTCGGCGGCAGCCGCGCGGCCGGCACACGTGCAGGTGCGCGTGAGCGGGAGCAAGCCGGTCGCGTTCGACATCCCCGCGCGACCTCGACCCGCGGCGGCGATCGTCGCCCGGGCAGCGCAGGCGACGAAGAAGCTGAAGAGCCTCGTATACACCGAGTCGCTCCGCTCGAGCCCGGCCGGCGGCCTCATGACGACCTGGACGCTGAAGGCGCCGAACGAGGTCGAGTACCGGATCCGCGGCGGCGCCGAGGCGATCGTGCTCGGCACCCGGCGCTGGGACCGCGACCGCGCCGGCGCACCCTGGCGCCGCTCGAAGCAGCTTCCGGCGCTCGACGTGCCGCAGCCTGCCTGGGGCTCGCGCGCGACCAACGCCTACGTCCTGCGCGACGGGCGGGTGGAGCGGCCGGCCGGTCTGGGTCGTCTCCTTCGCCAACCCGAGCACCCCGGCGTGGTTCACGGCCTGGATCGATCGGCACAGCTACCGCCCGCTGCGCCTGCACATGACCGCCGCGGCGCACTTCATGACCCACCGCTACCTCGCCTTCGACCGGCCGCTCACGATCGAGCCGCCGCGATGATGTTCCTCGTCGTCCTCCGCCGCTCGGGGCCGGACTACGACCACTCGAAGCCGCTCGAAGAGCAGTCGGGCTGGGACGAGCACGCGGCATTCATGGACGGACTCGTCGACGACGGCTTCATCGTGCTCGGCGGTGTGCTCGGAGACGAGGTTCGCACTGCGCATGCTGTCGAGGCGGCCTCGGAGGAAGCCATCCGCGAGCACTTCGCGCGGGACCCGTGGAGCGGCTCGCACCTCGTGGTCGACTCGATCGACCCCTGGACGATCCGGCTACAGCGTTCGACGTAGGGCGTCGAGCGCGATCACCCAGGCCGCGGCGGCCGCGGCGACGGCGACGAGCGCGATCAGCAGCCGCGCGCTCATCCGCTCGCCTTGTCCAGCAGCGTGACCACGAACGGCTTCCCGCCGGGGGGCGTGACCTCGAACTGGACACCCCAGTGCCCGACCATCACCAGCGCCGGCGCCGACTTCGAGAAGACGCCCGGCCGCGACTCGTCGAGGCGGTAGCTCTGCTCGCCCATCTCCATGTCGAGCATGTCGAACCGCGTCACCACTTCGGCGCCGCGAACGGGCTTGCCGTCGCGAGTGAGCGAGAGCGAGAATTCGTTCGGCACCGCCGCTCGGTTCGGCCTCACTTGCACGCGCACTTGGTAAGGCGACTTCGCCACGGTCGTCGCGACCGGCCCGGGCCCGACGCGAGCGGCGACGTCCTGCAGCTTCCCGAGCGCGCTCGAGGGCGGCGGCAGGCTCGAGAGCACCGCGGCCGCGAACAACGCGGCGACCACGAAGACGATCTCGCCCTGCACGAGGCGACGCAGCAGGATTGGCGCCGAGGCCTCACCGGCCTGCAGCCTGGGCTTCGTGCGCGCGAGGTTCACGCCGGCCAGCACCAGCGCCGCCGCGAGCAGGGCGATCTTCCAGATCAGCGCCTGGCCGTACGAGGTCTCCCAGAGCGAGGCGAGCGTGGGCAGCTCGAGCAGCGACTGCCCGATCCCGGTGCCGATCAGCAGCAGCACCGAGCACAAGGCGACGGCCGAGAAGCGCGGCACGACGTAGGCCAGCACTGCGGAGCGGCCTGCGCGCCCGACCGAGAGCCAGAGCACGACGAGCCCGATCAGGCCGCCGAGCCAGACCGCGACCGAGCCGAGGTGCGCCACGTCCAGCGGCAGCGCCAGGCCTCGCGGCGACTTCTGGCCGGCATGGCCGGCGAGCGCGGGGAGGAGCAGCGTCGCCGCACCCGCCGCGAGCGCGGCCGGCAGCGCGAGCAGCTCGACCACGGAGCGAGGCTCCCGCTCGGGCCGGTCGACGAACAGCGCACACGCCGCCGCCACCGCGAACAGCGCGAACGCCAGCTCGAGGTCGAGGAAGTCGCGCCCGAAGCCCGAGTCGCGCGCCACCGGCACGATCGCGCCGAGGTCCCAGACCGAGCGGAGCGTGAACTCGGCGGTCGAGAGCACCACGTACACCGGCACCGCCACCAGCGCCAGAACGGCCGCGACCCCGAAGGCAACGTTCAGCGAGCGCAGCGAGGTGCCGCTCACGACGCGCGCCACCGGCCGGACGATCAGCGCCCGCAGCACGAACAGGCCAAGCGCTGAGAGCACCGCCAGGAAGGCGGCCCAGCGCGAGACGAGCAAGCGGGTCGTGGTGGCCGTCTCGCTCAGCGAGGGCACTCGGAACTGCGGCGGCGGGCCGGGGTTCGGCCCGACCGCGAAGGTGAACGCACCGCGCACCGGGTGTCCGTCCGCCGAGATCACGCGCCAGAAGACGAGGTACCAGCCCTCGGGCACGCCCTGTAGCGGCGTGACGAGCGTTTGCGGCGAGCCTGGCGCTACGGCCGGCTGGCCGTCGGTCACCTGCCGGCCCGACGCGTCCGTGACCGAGACGATCGCGAAGCGCGGCTCGACTGGCTCGCTGTAGGTGAGCCGTACCTCCGGCGGGACGGCGTTGACCGTGCGGCTCGCCTCCGGGACGGTGCGGAGCAGGGCCGCGTGTGCCCAGGCGGCCGCGGGCAGCGTGAGCGCCGCCGCGGCGACCGCCGTCAGCACCGCGACCCGTCTCACGTCAACGGCCGGCCTCTCGTCGCCAGCCCGACGATCCCCAGCACGACGCCGATCGCGCCGACGATCAGCGCGACGATCGTCAGCGTCGAGCTCGAGCCGCCGCCGAGGTCGGAGACGGCCTCGATCGTCGGCGCGGGCGTGTCGGAGTCCTCCGGCCCGCTCCAGTCGACGACCTTCCCGTTCGAGTAGGTCTGTCGCACGGTGAAGGAGTAGGTCTGCTCGGACTCTGCGCCGCCGTTGAAGCGGAAGACCGCGTTCTCGTCGGTCGGCACCTTGCCGCCGCTCCACGTCACCTTCTGGATCACGCGCTCCTCGCCCGAGCCGGTCGCGGTCTCCTCGCGCTTCCACCCGGGGGTCGGCTCGAACGAGTCGATCGCGAAGCCGTCGGGGACGGTCAGCTCGACCTCGGTCGTGGTCGCGCCCTCCTCCTCGGTGGGAACAGAGAGCGTGAACACCTGATCCACCTTCGACTTGGCCACGGGCGGGCTCATGATCGCGTGCGCCGAGGCGACGCTCGCCAGCACGAGCGTGAGTGCGGCCGCGCCAGCGGCGGCCAGGGCGAATCTCATCGGTCTCCTTTCGTTCGCGTGGACGGGGTCAGGCCGCGAGCGGCGGTCCCCGCGAACGGCTCGCCACCGTGGCTCGCGTCGGCGCGAGCGAGACGAGCGCGGTGAAGGCGACGAACGGCAGTGCGACGAGCCTGCGGCGACGGAGCTCGCGGACGACGGCCCGCATCCAGTCGAGCAGGTGCTGGCCGGCCTCGGCCAGAGCCGCCGCTGTGACGGCGAGTGCCGCGAGCAGCGGAATCGCGTTGCGGTGCACGGGGCCGACCAGACAGGAGAGACCGTGGAAGCCGAGCCCCGCCCGCCAGTGCAGGTACGACTCGAGCAGGACGAAGGCCAGCGAGGCGGCGGCGTAGAGCGCGACCCCGCGCAGGACGAGGCGGCGCAGGCGCAGCGTCGGCGCGATGCGGTCGGGCCGCAGCCGCGCGCGCTCGCGCACGCCGAGCGCCGCCAGCCAGACCACGAGCGCCGAGCCGAGCACGCAGACGGCGAGCGAGACCAGCGTCACGACGACGAGGCGCGGCCCACCGGCGGAATGCTCGAGCGCGCGGGCGAGCGGGGTCGGCGAGAGCGCGTAGGCGAGCCAGCGCGCGGTCAGGACGAGGAGCGCGACCACGGCCGGCCACAGGAGGAGGCGCGCTCTCATTGCACCTGGAGGGTAAAGGGAGCCGTGACGATGCGGCCGCGGTCGCGGAACTGCAGGAACAGCCGCCAGGTGCCCGCGACCGGCAGCAGCACCCCGACGTTCAGGTGCCCCGGCCCGGCCGGGCGGCCGACCACCTTTGCACCGCCGAGGACGCTCGTACAGCCGGGCGTCGAGGGCCCGCAGACATGCGTGTGGAAGTAGTCGAGCGATCCCTGACGGAAGAAGATCGCGTGTGCGAGCGCCCCGAACCAGGGATGGAACACGACCGGCTTGCCGCTCGGGTCGGTGACCGTCGCCTTCAGCGTCGCCGCCTGGATCGCGTGCAGTTGCTTCGGCGCGCGCAGCGTGATCGTGTAGCCGCCGACCTTCTGGCGAGCCGTAAAGCGAGGCAGCCGCTGCGGGCGATAGACGCCGTCCACGCGGAGGTCACTGTGCAGCTGGAAGTTCCGGGGCGCGCCCTTCGCTCCGGGGTAGGCATCCACCAGCACCCGGTACGGCCCCGGCGTGGGGAGGTTGACGGTCTCGGAAACCCGGCCGTTGGCAGCGATAGGCGGGTGGTGATGGATCATCACGCCGAGGTCCCGTCGCACGATGATCAGGTGGATCCCGGTGTGCGGGCCCGGGCCTCGCCGGTAGTCGGTCAGAGGCGCGCCGGAGGGCTGGCGAATCGTGAACGAGAGCGGCGTCCGCCCCGGAGAGGGCACGCGTGTCGGCTGGAAGCCGGACAGCTCGTAGGTCCGCGCAGCGCCGATCGTCGGCACGTCCGGCCGCGACGAGGAGGAGCAGCCAGCAACGAGGACGACGGCGCTGCACGCGAGGAGAAAGCGCCCCATCTGCAGGCAGGATCACGACGCGTGGGAGCGGCTGTCAAACCGTTACCCTGATCGCGCGGTGCCGCTTGCCCACTCGTCCAGCTCCTGGGAGACGCCGCCGGCGGTCCTGCTCGGCGCGGCGCTCGCCCTCGTTCTCTTCGTCCAGGCCTTCGTCCGTCTCCGCCGACGCAGGCCCGACCACGCGCCCTGGAGCCGCGCCCTGCTCTTCACGGCCGGGCTCGCGTTGCTCGTGCTCCCGCTCGTCTCCCCGCTCGACCAGCTCGGTGACGAGGACCTGCTGTCGGCGCACATGCTCCAGCACGTGCTGATCGGCGATGCGGCGCCGGCGCTGCTGGTCGTGGCCGTCCGCGGGCCGCTGCTCTTCTTCCTGCTGCCGCCGTTCCTGCTGCGGCCGCTCGCCTCGTTCCGCCCGTTGCGCGCGTTCCTGGCGTTGCTGCTCGTACCGCTCATCAGCCTCGGGCTCTGGGCGGTCGTGTTCGTCGGCTGGCACATCCCGGCCGTCTACGACTACGCCGCCGCGCACCCGCTCGTGCACGACCTCCAGCACGTGAGCTTCGTCGCCGCGGGGCTCCTGGCCTGGACGCAGCTCGTCGACCCGGCTCGCCACGAGCGCCTGCGCCGGCCGCAGCGGGTCTTCTTCGCCCTCGGGATGCTCGTGCTCGCCCAGCCGCTCGTCGACGCGCTGCTCTTCACGGCGAGCCCGGCCTACCCGCGCTACACGGGCGCACACGGGATCTCGGCGCTCACCGACCAGCGGCTGGCCGGGGTCGTGATGATGACCGAGCAGCTGCTAACCCTCGGCATCTGCGTCGCCCTGCTGCTGCGTCCGTACGTGCGCCAGCGGCAGCAGAAGCCCGCCTTCACGTGAGCCCGCCCGCCTCGACGTCGTTCAGCTTCGAGCCGCTGTTCCTCGTGCTCGCGGCGGCCGCGGTCTACGGCTACGTGCGCCTGGCGCGGAGGGTCGAGCGCCCCTCGTCCTGGCGGGCGACGCTGTTCGGGCTCGGCGTCGCGCTCGTCGCCGTCTCGCTCAACTCGCCGCTCGAGACGATCGCGGTCCACTACCTGCTCGTGATCCACCTGCTGCAGAACGTGATGGTGGCCGACTGGGCGCCGCCGCTGCTCGTGCTCGGGCTGACGCCGGCGATGCGGGCCGTGGTGGCGGCGCGCGGGGGCCGCTGGCTCGCCGCGCTGACCCGGCCGCGCTTCGTGCTGCCGTTCTGGCTGGTCGTCTGGTACGGCGTCCACCTGCCGGCCTTCTACGACTACGCGCTCCGCCACCCGTGGCTGCTGAACGCCGAGCACGCGCTGCTGCTCGCGGCAGGCCTGCTCTTCTGGTGGCCGGTCTTCTCCGAGCTGCCGCAGCGACTCTCGAGCGCGGTGCGCCTGGTCTACCTCGGCGCGGCCTACGTCGGCTCGGCCTTCCTCTCGCTCGCCCTGATCTTCTCCTCGAACGCGTTCTACGGCTTCTACGAGGCGGCGCCGCGGCTCTGGGGCCTCTCGCCGGAGAAGGACCAGAACCTCGGCGGGATCCTGATGAACGGCGAGCAGATGATCGTCTTCTTCGCGGCGCTGTCGTACTTCCTGATGCGGCTGCTGTCCGAAGAGGAGGAGGCGCAGAGGGCGCTCGAGGGGTGATCCGGCGCGCCCTGCTCGTCGCGGCCGCCGCCGCGCTGCTGGGAGTGCCCACGGCGCGCGCCAACGGGGATCCTGCGAGCGACGTCCTGCTCACGCAGAAGGTCTTCTTCCCGATCGACGCGCCGCTCCCCGACTCCGACCGGGACAAGCTGCTGAAGACGGTCGAGGCGGCCAACGAGCGCGGCTACACGATCCGCGTCGCGCTGATCCCGTTCACGACTGGACCTGGGCACGGCGATCAGCCTCTGGCGACATCCGCAGGACTACTCGAAGTTCCTCGGCAGCGAGCTCGCCTTCGTCTACAGGAACCGTCTGCTCGTGGTGATGCCGTCGGGATTCGGCTTCTACAACCGGAACAAGCCGGTCGCAAAGGAGCGAAGCGTGCTCGAGCGGGTGCCCGTCGGGAAGACGCCCGTCGCCCAGACCCAATCCGCCGCGGCGGCGGTGCGGGCGCTTGCGGCGTCGGAGGGGGTCACGCTCCCGGAGATCTCGACCGGCGGCCACGACTGGCGCGACCGCGCGATCGTCGCCGTGGCCGGGCTGCTTGTCGTGGCCCTGATCGTGCTGGGGGGCCGCTGGCTCAGAGCCCGAGGTGCCGCGCGATGACCATGCGCTGGACCTCGTTGGTGCCTTCGCCGATCTCCAGGATCTTCTGGTCGCGGTAGAGCCGTGCGATGGCCGATTCCTCCATGAACCCGTAGCCGCCGTGGATCTGCAGCGCCGCGTTCGCCGCGCGGTGCGAGAGCTCGCCGGTGTAGAGCTTCGCCATCGCCGCCTCCTTGGCGAACGGGCGGCCCTGATCCTTCAGCCACGCCGCCTTGTAGGTCAGCGCCCGCCCGGCCTCGAGCTCGACCGCCATGTCCGCGAGCTGGAACTGGATCGCTTGGAAGCTCGAGATCGGCCTGCCGAACTGCTCGCGCTCCTTGGCATACGCGTAGGCCAGGTCGTAGGCGCCCTGCGCCAGCCCGACGCCCATGGCCGCGACAGAGATCCGCCCGCCGTCGAGGATCTCCAGGAACTGCGTGAAGCCCTTGCCACGCTCGCCGAGCAGGTTCCCCTCCGGGATCGCGCAGTCGCGGAACGAGAGCTCGCGGGTGTCGGATGCGCGCCAGCCCAGCTTCTCCATCGGCGCCGAGATCTCGTAGCCGGCCGTGCCGTTCGCGACGATCAGGTTCGAGATCTCGTCCTCGCCCGTGCGCGCGGTGATCGTCACGCAGGACGTGATCTCGGTGCCGGCGTTGGTGATGAAGATCTTCGACCCGTTCACGACCCACTCGCCGTCGCGCAGCTCCGCGCTCGTGCGCGAGGCGGCAGCGTCGGAGCCGGCGCCGGGCTCGGTCAGCCCGAACGCGGCGAGCTTGCTGCCCGACGCGAGGTCGGGCAACCACTGCTGCTTCTGTTCCTCGGAGCCGAACAACAGGATCGGCATCGTCCCGAGCGAGGTGTGCGCCGCCATCGTGATCGCCACCGACGAGTCGATCCGCGACAGCTCCTCGACCGCGATCGCGTACGAGAGCGTGTCGGTGCCCGCACCGCCGTATTCCTCCGGGATCGGCATTCCCATCAGTCCGAGCTCGGCCAGCTCCGCGACCAGCTCGTAGGGGAACCGGTGCTCTCGGTCGAGCTCGGCTGCTACCGGTGCCACGCGCTGCTCCGCGAACTCGCGGACTGTCGAGCGGACGAGCTCGTGCTCGGGCGTCAGGTCGAGGTTCACTACTTCGAGAGGCGAGTGGCCAGCTCGACGATCAGCCGGACCCCGTAGCCGGTGCCGCCGCGCTGGCTGAGGTAGTCGCCGCGCGACCGCTCGAGGAAGGCCGGGCCGGCGATGTCGGCGTGCGCCCAGGGCCCGTCACCGGCGAACTCCTCCAGGAACTTGGCCGCGAGCACGGCTCCGGCCTGCCGGAGATCGGACGAGTTCTTCAGGTCTGCGAAGACCGAGTCGACGTAGCGGCGGTAGCGCGGGTGCATCGGGAAGGGCCAGATGTGGTCGCCGCTCGCCTCGCCGGCGGCGAGGATCTCGTCGCGCCAGGCTTCGTCGTTGGCGAAGACGCCCGCGTACAGGTCGCCGAGCGCGACCTCCATCGCCCCGGTCAGCGTGGCCAGGTCGAGCACGTGCGTCGCCCCCTGCTCCCGTGCGTACCAGAGCGCGTCGGCCAGCACGAGGCGGCCCTCGGCATCGGTGTTCGTGATCTCGATCGTCTTGCCGTTGGCGGCCGTGATGATGTCGCCCGGACGGTAGGCGTGCCCGCTCGGCATGTTTTCCGAGGCCGCGGCCACGGTCAGCACGCGCACCGGCAGACCGAGCTCCGCGATCGCGCCGGTCGCCTCGATCACGGCGGCGCCGCCGGCCATGTCGCCCTTCATGTCCTCCATGTGCAGCGACGGCTTGAGCGAGATGCCGCCGGTGTCGAAGGTGATCGCCTTGCCGACGAGGCCGAGCACGAGGTCGCCGCGGGCCGGCTCGGGCGGGTCGTAGCGCAGCACCACCAGGCGCGCAGGGTTGTCGCTGCCCTGCGCGACCGCGGCGAGCGCGCCCATCCCGAGCTGCTTGATCCGCTCGGGGTCGAGCGCCTCGGTGCTGACGTGCTCCAGCGAGGACGCGATCTCCTCTGCGCGCTTGGCCAGCCGTTCTGGGGTGGTCTCGTTCGGCGGGCTGTTGACCAGGTCGCGCGCACGGTTCGTCCACTCGGCGACCGTCGCCGCGCGCTCCGCGGCCTCGGCCAGGCCGTCGCCCTCGCCGCAGAGGACGAGGGAGTTGAGCTTCGGCTCCGGCTCGTCCTGCTTCCAGCGCGCGGTGTTGTAGCTGCCGATGGCGGTGCCCTCGACCAGCGCTCGGACCTGCTCCTCGGCCGGGAGCCCGAGCTCGCCGTCGACCACCCAGGCCACGGTCTCGGCGTAGCTACCGGTCTCGTGTGCGACGGCCGCGGCGGCCGTGCGCAGGGCGTCCGCGTCGAGGTGCTCGCGGGGGCCGAGCCCGGCGACTGCCACCCGTTGCGCGCCGAGCTTGCCGTCGACGTGCACGATCGAGACGTGGCCGGACTCGCCTCGCAGCTCGCCTTCGCCAGCGAGCCGGGCGAGCAGGCCGTCGAGCTTCGAGTCCAGCACGGAGGCCGCGCCCGCGACCTTGTCGTCTCCGGACAGCGGGACCGCGACGACGTCCGCTTCGACCTGCTCCGGCGTCACCGCCTGGACCTGGACTCGCATCGCCGCGCGATGCTAGCCGACGGCCTTCGTAGCCTGCCGCCCCATGAGGGGGCTATACCTCGTGCGCGGTGGTGCCGATAGAGCGCTCGTGGCACGCGGCATGTCACTGCGGCACCTGCGGCCGGCGCGCTTTCGGCGCCGTCGTCCGCGCGCGAGCGTGGAGGCTCTGACCCTGCACGTCGCAGGGCTCGTCGCTGAGCGCCAGGAGCTACGTGAGGGCGGCGCCAGCGAGACTGCGCTGGAGCAAAACCGGATCCAGATCGCCCGCGCCCAGTGGGAGCTCGGGCATGCGCTGATCGACCGGCATCTGCCGCAGGCCGCTGAGCAACCGGCTGCCTAGACGGCTCGGCGCCCTCTAGCGGCGGCTATTCGGATCGAGGACGTCGGGCGTCGGCGGAATGTTCGGCGGCCCGCTGAGCTGCGAGGTCTTGATCGTCTCGCGCTCCAACCGCATCCGGTCCGCTTCGGCTTGCGACGCGGCATCTACGGGCGGACGCAGCCACGCGAAGATCTTCTTGATGGGGTTCATGCGGATCATCGTACGCCGCCACTGCTGCACGAGCTCCAGCTAGAGGTTCGACCAGACCCCGTGTGCGGCCGGGTTCAGCTCGATCTCGACCGGCACCGCCGACTCGCGCGCGGCGTCCGGAGGCAGCTCGGAAAGCCCCAGGTGTTGGGCGAGGAAGGGCGCCAGGTAGCGGCCGACGATCTTGGCCGGCGGCCACCAGAGCGGCTCGGTGTCGACGAGCGAGACGGCGGGGCTGCCCTCGGCCCGCAGGAAGCGCGGGCTCATCCCCGTCAGCAGCATCCCGCGGAGGACCGGCCGGAACGGGCTCGGCTCGAGCTTGGCGCCGGCGCGGGCGGCGATCGACTCTGCTGCGGCGTCGGCCTGCTGAGCGGCGATCCCACCCTGCTTGAGCGGGAAGCTGGTCGTGTCCCCGGCGGCCCAGATGTCCACTTCGCCGTGAACCTGTCCGAACGGATCGGTCGGCAAGAATCCCTGCTGGTCGGAGGAGACGCCGTTGAGACGTGGGCCGTCCAGCCGCGGCAGGGCCACGACCCGGTCTGCCCCGATCGAGCCACCGGGCGCGATCTGCAGCGCGCCGGCGGCGAACGAGAGCGGCGTCGTGCCCGGCACGAGC
Organism: uncultured Actinomycetes bacterium; assembly: GCA_963763475.1. Lineage (GTDB taxonomy): Bacteria > Actinomycetota > Thermoleophilia > Gaiellales > Gaiellaceae > AC-32. The sequence goes on from CAVXOR010000003.1 coordinate 535,541, forward strand.
TCGATCCCGCGATCCTCGAGCAGCTCGGCGATCGCCGAGCTGGCTGCCGCACCGAACAGCTCGAGCGGCGTGTCCTCGGGCGTGACGATCGTGACCGAGACGGCGGTGGCGAAGTCGTCGACGAGGTGTGCTCGCGTCAGGAGCGCGAGCTCGTAGAGCGGCAGCGTCCAGCGGGAGCCGCTCGGAATCGCGAAGACGAAGCTGTCGAGCTTGCCCGCGAGGGCGTCCTTCACCATGTGCGCCAGGGCCGCGGCCTCGTCTGCGCCACGGAAGCAGAGGGCACCGGGGAGGGCGGGGGTGGGAACCGCGCCGGTCGCGAGCAGCAGGAGGTCGAACGTCAGCTCCTCGCCCTCGGACGTGAACACGAGGTGCTCCTCGGGGTCGACTGCCGTCACCATCGCCTTGCGGAGCGTCGCTCCCGCGGCCTCCGCCAGACGCTCCAGGGGGAACGTCCGCTGCTCGCCCGTGACGAGCAACGGTCGGTAGACGAAGTGCGGGTCCGGCGCCACGAGCTCCACCCGCGTGAGCTCCGGGGCCAGCTCGTGCAACGCCAGCGCCCCCTCGAGGGCCGCGACGCCTCCGCCGACGATCAGGACCTTGGTCATCTCGAGCGATCGTCGCGCCGAAGCGCGGTCGGATCATCGGCGCGACCACTGATCGGGCTAACGGGTTTTCCGCAGCTAGGCTCGGACCGATGCGAGCCGAGGTCGACAAGCGGGCGATGGCGGCGCTCTCGTTGGGCCACGGGGCCACCGACTTCGCCAACGGCGCGCTGCCCGCGCTGCTGCCGTTCATGGTCGACCGCTTCCGGCTCTCGTACACGCTGGCTGCGGTCGTGATGCTCGCCTCGACGGCTTCGTCGTCGCTGGTGCAGCCGCTCTTCGGGGCCTGGTCGGACCGCCGCGGAGCGATCTGGCTGCTCCCTGCCGGCGTCGCACTGGCCGGGATCGGGATCGCGCTGGCCGCGGCCTCGCCGACGTACTGGCTGGTGCTGCTGCTCGTCGTCGTCTCCGGACTCGGCGTCGCGGCCTATCACCCGGAGGGCTCGAAGTTCGCCGCCTACGCCAGCGGTGCCAAGCGGGCGAGCGGGATGAGCCTCTTCTCGATCGGCGGCAACATCGGCTACGCGCTCGGCCCGACCGCGACCACGCCGCTCGTGCTCGCGCTCGGCTTGACGGGCGGCCTGCTGCTCGCGCTGCCCGTCCTCGGCGTGGCGCTCGCACTGCTGCTCGTGACGCCGTTCCTGGCCCGCTTCGTGCCCAAGCCGGGCACGGGCGCCGCGGCGAGCGGGGAGGACCGCCCCGCCGCGCTCGTCCTGCTACTCGGGGTGATCGCCTTCCGCAGCGTCGCCTGGTTCGGCCTGATCACCTTTGTCCCGCTCTGGGAGGTCTCGCTCGGCCACTCGAAGGCACACGGCTCGCACCTGCTCTCGCTGATGCTGCTCGCCGGTGGGCTCGGCACCCTGGCCGCGGGGCCGCTGGCCGACCGGCTCGGCCGGCGCCCCGTGCTGATCGCGAGCCTGGCCGCGACCGCGCCGCTGATCCTCGTCTACGTGCTCGCCGGCGGCGTCCCCGGGGCGATCGCCCTGGCGCTGGTCGGCGTCTGCGTGATCTCGACCTTCGGCGTGACGATGGTGATGGCCCAGGAGTACCTGCCGCGGCGAATCGGGATGGCGTCGGGCCTCTCGATCGGGCTCTCGATCGGCCTCGGCGGGATCGCCGCGGTCGCGCTCGGCGCGCTGGCGGACTCGGTCGATCTGCAGGCGGCGATGTATGCGGCCGCGGCCGCGCCGCTCGTCGCGCTCGTGCTCGCTGCGCTCCTCCCGTCGAGCCGCGCGCAGGGGCGCCTCGCGCCCGAGCCGGTTCTGTAATCTCGGCTCTCCGATGGACAGCCCGAGAGAGTTCTTCGAGTCGCTCGAGACGCGCGTCGACCCCGCCAAGGCGAAGGGCCTGACCGCGAGCTACAAGTTCGTCATCGACGGCGCGGGCACGTGGCACGTCGACGTCGACGACGGGAACGTGAAGGTGACCGAGGAGGAAGGCGACGCCGACTGCACGATCACCGCCTCGGAGGAGACGTTCACGAAGATCGCCAAGGGCGAGCAGAACCCGACCGCGGCCTACATGTCCGGCAAGCTCAAGATCAAGGGCGACATGGGCCAGGCGATGAAGCTTCAGAAGCTCTTTTAAGTCCGCTTACAAGTGGGGCGTAGGCTCGGTGCAATGACGCGGATCACCGCGCTCCTGATGGTTGCCGCCGTGCTGGCCGGTGGCGGAGCCGCGTCGCGCGCTTCGACCCAAGCGAGCGCTCCTGTCACCGGGGATATCTACGTCGTCGCGTCCGCCGGCGGCACTAGACACGCGCTTACGAGCACGGCGGGGGAGTATGAGCTCCAGCCGTCGGTCTCGCCCGACGGGCGGAGGATCGCCTACCTGGCGCATGGCGGAATCCGGCTGATGGGCCCGGACGGAAGCAACCAACGACCGCTTGGAAACGCAGCTGGAGAGCGCCCGCTGTGGTCTCCAGATGGCCAGCGCTTGGTCTATTCGGCCGGGAACGACCGCCACTGTTACCCGCCGCCGGCGCAGCGGTGCGTCGTCACCGATGTCTGGACGGTGAACGCCGACGGGACCGAAGCGCGGAAGGTTCTCGACGGAGCGGTGCACCCGGTCTGGTCGGCGGCCGGCCGCCGGCTGCTCTTTCGGGACTTCGTCCTCGGCGAAGGAGGGGACGTCGTGGACTCTCTGAAGCTCGCATCGCGCGACGGTTCGGACGTGCAGACGATCTCCGAGGCCGAGGCCATCGACGGGGTGCGCTCGGTGCCGGCATGGTCGCCGAACGGCAAGTGGATCGCGTTCAACACCTTCAACATGTACGAGCGCCACCACCGCCTGTTCGTGATCAGGCCCGACGGCTCGCATCGGCGCCAGGTCGCTTACGGCACATACCCGGCCTGGTCGCCGGACGGGAAGCTGATCGCCTTCGAGCAAGATCAGGGCATCTGGGTGATCCCCCTGACGGGGAAACGTGCGCGGCGCATCGCTTCCTCCGGCGATTGTCCGACCTGGTCCCCAGGAGGTAAGTGGGTCGCCTACCTCACGAATCGTGGCGAGACCGAGGCGCAGCTCGTGATCGTTCGGCCCGACGGCCGCGGCCGAAGAGTTCTCGGCACCGCGGCCAACTGCTACTCGTTCGGCTGGGCCGAGCCGTCCCCGCCAGCGTGGTCGAGAGGCGGAAACGCGATCTACTTCGTCGGGTAGCTCCGCCTACTCCTCGAGCTCGACCAGCACGGTGCCGCCGGCAACCCGGTCGCCTTCGGCTACGTGCACGGCGCGGACAGTCGCTTCGTACGGCGAGACGACCGGCGTCTCCATCTTCATCGCCTCGAGCACGACCAGCGGCTGGCGTGGCTGGACGCGGTCGCCCTCGTCGACCAGGACGCGGATCACCGTTCCCGGCATCGGGGCGCTGAGCGAGCTCTGCTCGTGGGCGCCGTGTTCCACCGCCGTGTCGGGATCGGGCGGCGGCGCGGGCGGCGGCACCGGCAGGTTCAGCCGGAAGCCGCCGCGCCAGGGGCGGTCCGGCAGGCGCAGCGGTGGCGCCGAGAGCGGCGGATGCTCGGTCAGGAAGGCGGTCGTCGTATCGCCGGCGCGCAACGCGGGATGCGCGACCAGCCAGCGCAGGAAGGGGAGGTTCGTGATCACGCCCCCGACCTCGGTCTCGGCCAGCGCGGCGCCCAGGCGATCGAGCGCGTCCTCGCGGGTGGAGCCGTGCGCGATCAGCTTGGCGATCATCGGGTCGTAGGAGGTGCCGACCTCGTCGCCCTCCTCGACGCCGGCGTCGACGCGGATCCCACCCGGCAGGCGCAGGCGCTCGAGCTTTCCGGTCTGCGGCAGGAACGTCTTCGGATCCTCCGCGTAGAGCCTGACCTCGACCGCATGGCCGACCAGGCGGGGCTCGGCCGTGAGCGGCTCGCCCTGGGCGATCCGGAGCTGCTCGGCGACCAGGTCGGCGCCGCTGACGAGCTCGGTGACCGGATGCTCGACCTGGATGCGCCCGTTCAGCTCGAGAAACCAGAAGTCGCGCCCGTCGAGCATGAACTCGGCCGTGCCCGCGCTGCGGTAGCCGATCGCCCGCGCGAAGGCGACGGCGGCTTCGCTCATGCGCGCTCGCAGCTCCGGGTCGAGCGCCGGGGAGGGGGCCTCCTCGAGCACCTTCTGGTGGCGGCGCTGCACCGAGCACTCGCGCTCGCCGAGGGCGACGATCGTGCCCTGCGAGTCGCCGAGCAGCTGGATCTCGACGTGCCGCGGCCGCTCGACGTAGCGCTCGGTGAAGACGCGGTCGTCACCGAACGCGGCTTGCGCCTCACGACGGGCCGCTGCCAGCGCCTCTTCCAGCTCGTCCGGCGAGTGCACGACCCGCATCCCGCGCCCGCCGCCGCCCGCTGCCGCCTTGATCATCAACGGGTAGCCGATCTCGGCCGGCTTACCTTCGGGAACTACGGGAACGCCCGCCTCGCGCGCCAGCCGTTTGGCCCCCAGCTTGTCGCCGCCGGCCCGCAACGCCGCCGGCGGCGGCCCGACCCATTTCAGTCCGGCCGCTTCGACGGCGTCGGCGAAGTCCGCATTCTCGGCCAGGAACCCGTAGCCGGGATGAACGCCGTCGGCGCCGGTCTCCAGCGCCGACCGCACGTGCTCACCCGCGTCGAGGTACGACGAGATCCGCACCGTCTCGTCCGCCGACCGCGCGTGGAGCGAGCCCGCATCTTCCTCCGGCGCGACGGCGACGGTCGCGATCCCGAGCGAGCGACATGCGCGGAAGACCCGCAGCGCGATCTCGCCGCGGTTCGCGACGAGGAGCTTCTCGATGGGCACGGGGGGAGGCTAGTGGAGCGGGATGGCCCGGAATGTCCAGTGCTCGAGGTCGAGCGGCGCGAGCGTCAAGTCGAGAACCGGACAGATCCGCTGAGCGGAGGAGAACTTCCGGATCTTGACAACGCGAGCCGTGAACGCCTTGCGGGTCGTGGCCGACGGCAGGTCGGCGGCCTTGGCGGCCGACGGAGCGAAGCGCGAGATCGCGGTGCCGACCGCGTAGAGGCGCCCCGCGCGCCTGACGAACTTCTTGACCTGCAGCCGAACCTTGACGGCACCGACCTGTGTGGTGGTCGTGGTGCCAGTCGTTTGAGGCACGGCCTGCTGTGACGCGCCTGGGCCGGCTGCGCTCGTCGCGGACGCCGCAAATGCGAGCGCCGCGACAGTTGCGACCGCCGCCAGGGCGGCTAGCTTGCGTGACATGTTGTTCCCCCCGTTGTTTGGATTCCGCCGTGCTAATCCGGTTTGCAAAGCGGAAACCACTCAGTCAAAAAGGGTAAAAGCCCGTCAGTCAGTCCAGCGCGGGCGGCGCTTCTCCAGGAACGCGCGGAGGCCTTCCTGGCCCTCCTCGCTCGTCCGCCGCTGGGCGATGCGTCGCTCCGTTCCGAGGCCGTCCGGCCGTTCGAGCACGAGCTTCTTGGCGTGGCGCGCGGCCTCGGGTCCGGCGCTGCGCAGCTCGGCCACGATCGCGTCGACCCCGGCGTCGAGGTCGGTCGTCACCTCGTGCACGAGGCCGATCCGCAGCGCGGTCGCGGCGTCGAAGCGCTCGCCCGTGACGAAGTAGCGGCGCGCCGCGCTGGGCCCGATCTTCGCCAGCGCGTAGGGCGAGATCACGGCCGGGATGATCCCGAGCTTCACCTCCGAGAAGGCGAACAGCGTGTCGGGCGCGGCGACCACGATGTCGGAGCACGCGACGAGCCCGCAACCGCCCCCCAGCGCGTGGCCGTGAACGCGGGCCACGACCGGCGCGGGGCAGGAGTCGATCGTCTCGAGCATCTTCCGCAACCGCCTTGCGTCGGCGACGTTCTCCTCGTAGCTGAGCTCGATCGAGCTGCGCATCCAGTCGACGTCGGCACCGGCCGAGAAGCTCTCGCCCTCGCCGGCCAGCAGCACGGCGCGCACGTCGTCGCCCACCGCCTCGAAGGCTTCGGTCAGCTCCGCGATCAGCCCCGAGTCGAAGGCGTTGTGCCGCTCGGGCCGCGCCAGCGTGACGCGGAGGAGATCGCCTTCCGGTTCGACCCGCAACGCCTGCATCGCGCCGCATCGTAAAGTGGTGGCGATGTTGCGCGGAGCGCTCGCGGCAGCCGTCACGCCTCTCCGCGACGAGGGCGCCGCCCTGGACGAGGAGGCCTTTCGGCCGTACCTGGAGTTCCTGGCCGCCGCCGGGCTCGACGGGATCCTCGCGCTGGGGACGACGGGGGAGGGGATCCTGCTCTCCGCAGCGGAGCGGCGTCGGGCGGCCGAGCTGTTCCTCGACGGGCCTCTCCCGGCGATCGTCCACTGCGGCGCCCAGACCTCGGCCGAGACGTGCGCGCTCGCCGAGCACGCGGCCGCCGCCGGCGCTGCGGGCGTGGCGGTGATCTCGCCGCCGTACTTCGCGCTCGACGACGAGGCGCTGTTCGAGCACCTCGCGGCGGCCGCGCGCGTGGCCGAGCCGGTGCCGTTCTACGTCTACGAGTTCAAGGCTCGCAGCGGCTATGCGGTTCCGGTCCCTGTGCTGGAGCGCCTGCGGGAGCGTGCGCCCAACTTCGCCGGGTTGAAGGTCTCCGACAAGCCGTTCGAGGCGGTCGAGCCCTACCTGCTGGAAGGGCTCGACGTGTTCGTCGGCGCCGAGGAGCTCGTCCAGGCGGGGCTCGACCGCGGTGCGGCCGGCGCGGTCTCCGGGCTTGCCTCGGTCTTTCCCGAGCGAGTGGTGGCGCTCGTCCGCGACGGAGACGGCGACATCGGAGCGCTGCGCCGGGGGCTCGACCGCTTCCCGTTCCAGGCCGCGGCGAAGTACGTGCTCGGCCGGCGTGGCGTGCCGGTGCGTGAGGACGTGCGGCCGCCGCTGCGCACGCTGAACGCCGCCGAGAAGCGCGAGCTGGACGCGTGGCTCGAATCGTCGTAGCGGGAGCGGGGGCGACCGGAGCCTCGGTCGCGTTCCAGCTCGCCTCGCTGGGCGCGCGCGATGTGATGCTCGTGGACAAGGGCCGCGTCGCCGGTGGTGCGACCGCGAAGGCGATGGGCGGGGTGCGCCAGCAGTTCTCGACCGCGGCGGAGGTGCGGCTCGCGCAGGCGAGCATCCGCTTCTTCGAGGAGCTCGGCCCACCCCTGTTCGAGCAGGTCGGCTACCTGTTCGTGGCCACGACCGAGGAGGGGCTGGCCGGGCTGGAGGAGCGACGGGCGCTGCAGGAGGAGCTCGGCGTCCCGGTCGAGCGGGTCGACCCGTCCTACGTCGAGGGCCTGCACACCGACGACGTGCTCGGGGCCGTCGTCTGCACCACCGACGGCACCGCCGATCCGCCGGCCGTCACCCGTGAGCTCGTCCGGCGCGCGACCAAGCTCGGCGTCGAGGTGCGCGAAGGTTGCGACGCGGCGACGCTCGAGGCCGAGACGCTGGTGATCGCCTGCGGACCGTGGTCGGCCGAGCTCGCTGCGACCCGGGGGATCGAGCTGCCGGTGCGGCCGCTTTGCCGCCAGCTCCTCGCCACGGGCGAGCTCGAGCTGCCCGAGGACCTGCCGATGGTGCTCGAGGCCGAGACCGGCTTCCACTTCCGCCGCCGCGGGTCGCGGCTCGTGCTGGCGATGACCGACCCCGAACCGCGCTGGGGCTTCGAGGAGGTCGTGGACGAAAGCCTCTTCGAGGACCGCCTCGAGCGGCTGCGTCACCGCTACCCGGCCGCGGCCGAGGCGACGATCGAGGACGCCTGGGCCGGCCTCTACGACATGACCCCGGACGCGCACCCGATCCTGGGCGAGGTGGTCGAGGGCGTCTACTCGGCCTGTGGCTTCAGCGGCCACGGTTTCATGCAGTCGCCCGCGGTCGGCAAGGCGCTGGCGGAGGAGATCCTCGGCGAGAGCCCGAGCCTCGACCTCGGTCCCTACCGACTCTCGCGCTTCGAGGACGGCGTCGACTTTCCCGAGACGCTAGTCCTCTAGCTCGAACTCCTCGCCGACCTCGGGGTCCTTGCCGATCAGGTCCCGCGCCGCGGCGACCGGCTCGTCCTCCTCCGAGAAGGAGATCAGGCCGAAGCGCTCGCCGGCCGCGTCCGAGATCCAGCTGTCGCCTTCGGGCAGGTCCGGCAGCTTCGCGCGCAGCTCGTCGAGCGTCGTCTTCGAGTCCGCGAGGCTCCAGAGCAGGAGCCTGACCGTCATTCGTCGGGCACGCCCGGCGTGGGCAGCTTGGCGACGAGGTCCTTGATCTGCCGCAGCACGTCGGCCTCCTCGTGCCCGAAGTCGTCCAGGTAGGAGTGCAGCGCCGCGGCCAGCAGGCGCAGCTCGTCGTCGTTCAGCTCCAGGGTGTGGTTCAAAACGGTCCTCTCGGCTCGTAGCTTCCCCGCCGCGCGCCGACGGCGATCATCGTCATCCCGTCGGGCCCGGCGACCGGCATCCGGGTCGTCCCCGGGTCGAAGCGGAGGAACGTGCCCACTCCGACCGGGATCTCGTTCCCTTCGATCCTGTAGACGCCCGAGCCGCGGATGATGACGTTGACCTCCTCCTGCTGGGTCTCGGACTCGTCGTGCTCGTGGCCTTCCGCGTTCGGGGGGATCTCGAACCAGTTGATCCCGAACGCCTCGACGCCGAGCTCGCGCCGGACGAAGCGCACCGAGCCGCCGGGCCCGGAGCCTTCGAGCTCGTCCACGCGCACGACCGACCAGCCCATCGCTACATCCTGAAGACGCCGAACGTGGTCTCGGGGATCGGCGCGTTCAGCGCGGCCGAGATCCCGAGCGCGAGCACGCGGCGCGTGTCGAGCGGGTCGATGATCCCATCGTCCCAGAGTCGGGCGGTCGAGTAATACGGGTTGCCCTCGGCCTCGTACTTGGCCCGGATCTCCTCGGGATCGGCGTCGCCGACCATCGTCAGCACGGTCGCGGCCTGCTCGCCGCCCATCACCGAGATCCGGGCGTTCGGCCACATCCACAGCTGCCGCGGCGAGTAGGCGCGTCCGCACATGCCGTAGTTGCCGGCGCCGAAGGAGCCGCCGGTGACGACGGTGAACTTCGGCACCTCCGCGCAGGCCACCGCGGTCACGAGCTTCGCCCCGTCGCGGGCGATCCCGCCCGCCTCGTACTCCTTGCCGACCATGAAGCCTGTGATGTTCTGGAGGAAGACGAGCGGCACCTTCCGCTTGCAGGCGAGCTCGACGAAGTGCGCGCCCTTGGCTGCCGACTCGCCGAAGAGGACACCGTTGTTGGCGAGGATCCCGACGGGGTAGCCCTCGATCCGCGCGAAGCCGCAGACGAGCGTCTCGCCGTAGAGCGCCTTGAACTCGTGGAAGCGAGAGCCGTCGACGATCCGTGCGATCAGCTCGCGGGGGTCGACCTGGTGGCGGAAGTCGGTCGGGATCAGGCCGTAGAGCTCGGCCGGGTCGGCAGCGGGCTCCTCGGCCGGCGCGACCTCCCAGGGCGGGTCCTTGGGCGCGGAGCTGAGGTTGCGCACGATCTCGCGCACCAGCGCGAGCGCGTGCTCGTCGGAGGTCGCGTAGTGGTCGGCGACGCCTGAGAGGCGCGCGTGCACGTCGGCGCCGCCGAGCTCCTCGGCACTCACCTCCTGGCCGGTCGCCGCTTTCACCAGCGGTGGGCCGCCGATGAAGATCGTGCCCGTGCCCTTGACGATGATCGTCTCGTCGCTCATCGCCGGCACGTAGGCGCCGCCGGCCGTGCACGAGCCCATTACGGCGGCGATCTGCGGGATCCCGGCGGCGGAGAGCCGCGCCTGGTTGTAGAAGATCCGCCCGAAGTGCTCGCGGTCGGGGAAGACTTCGGCCTGCAGCGGCAGGAAGGCTCCCCCCGAGTCGACGAGGTAGATGCACGGGAGCCGGTTCTGCTGGGCAACCTCCTGCGCGCGCAGGTGCTTCTTGACCGTCAGCGGGAAGTAGGTGCCGCCCTTGACGGTGGCGTCGTTGGCGACGAGCACGCACTCGCGGCCCTCAATCGTCCCGATCCCGGTCACCATCCCGGCGCCCGGCGCCTGCCCCTCGTACACCTCCCACGCGGCGAGGGCCGAGAGCTCCAGGAAGGCCGTGTCGGGATCGAGCAGCCGGTCGACGCGCTCGCGAGCTGTCAGCTTCCCACGGGAACGGTGCTTCTCGAGCGCCTTGTCGCCACCACCGCGCGCGACGATCGCGCTGCACTCGCGCAGGTCGGCCACCAGTGAATCCATCCGCGCACGACGCTCATCGAAACCATCCGACGCCTCCACCTGCGAGCTCAGCACGGCCACGGCCGAACTCTAAAGCCGGGGTCGTACCGCGTCGCGGTCCGAGGTACAATCGACCACGGATTCGGGGCGCCGCAGGCGGCTCCGGAGCCGCCCGCCAGACGACGCGGGAGCAGTTCCGGCTCACAGCAGCCAGAAGCGCCCCACGATCGAGCAAGAGGGGACAGTTCGATCGGGGAGGTGTGAGATGGTCGTGCAGGTGACTGTCGCCGACGGAGACGGAGCCTCAGGCCTGATCCAGCGGCTGCGCACCGAGGTAGGCGTCGAGGAAGTCAGCTTCGATCCGGAGCGGCAACTGGTCCGGATCGCGATCGAAAAGAGTCCGGACCACACGCTCTGCGAGGTGCTCAACCTGCTCGAGAACTGGCTCGGCGCAGCCGGCCTCCCGCAGACCAATGTGGAGATCGACGACCATCGCTACCTGCTGGCCGCGGCGGGCGGCTCTCCCTAGAGCTGCTGTCTCAGGCCGGGCTCGGGGCTCGAGCCGCCCGCGCACCCGGCCCTGAAACTCGCTACTCCTGGTCGATCGGCTTCCCGTTGCCCTCGAGGATGAACGTCTCGACGGCGAGGTCGGGGTCGACGTGGACCTGCGACAGGAACCCGACTACCTTGCGCCCGGTGAGCTCCTCGACCGACCCGCTGAACGTCTGGCGCATCGTGTCCTGGAACGCCCCGCGCGTCTCCTGAACCGCCGCGAAGCGCCCGGCATCGATCAGCGTTCGCTCCACCGGCGTGTAGATGTCCTCGAGGAAGCAGATCACGTAGTCGGCGCCCATCACGGTGCGCGCCCGGCTCGCCCCTCGTCCGAAGTACTGGCGGTGGATGCCGACGATCGCGTTCGAGATCGCCGCAGCGAGCTTTCCGCGGTCGCCCGTACCGTCCATTTTCTCGTCCACGGTCACCTTCCATCCCGCTCCTCGAGACAGACGCCCGGGAGGCAGGAGGAGCGGAATGAGCGACCCGGCGGGCGTTCGTGCTTCTCCATGGTAGCGGGGAAAGTGCAGTGCGGACCAGCAGCTGCGGTTTTCGAAAATCCGGGCTATTCTGTTCGCGGAAGCTGGCGCGCCTCGGGGGTGGCACCGGCGTCCGTTGCACCACCACGCGGGAGCGGTTGCGGTCTCTTTCAGGCCGAAGGCGCCCCTCGTCCAGGCAAACGGGCCAACGAGGGAGTCGCCGCCATTGGAATCGTCTCGAACTGACCCTCCCCGCGCGATGAGGTGCGTGCTGCCCTATCGCGCCACCGACGCCGAGCTCGGTAGCGGGCTCACGCTCGTCTCAGTGAGCGGAGAGCTCGATCTCTACCACGAAGAGGAGCTGAAGCACTCGCTCTCCTCGGCCGAAGCCCCGACAGTCGTCCTCGACCTCAGCGGCGTCTCGTTCCTCGACTCGACGATCTGCGGGCTCCTCGTGGCCGAGGCGAAGCGCAGGCATCGCGCAGGAGGCGAGCTCGTGCTCGTGGGCAACGGCTCCCGTGCAACCCAGGCGATCGAGCTCGCCGGAATCCATCGCGTCGTCCGCCTCTTCCCGACCCTGCACGGCGCGCTGGAGTCGTTGCTGGTGGAGGAGCCCCGATGACCGCCATGCCGGCAGCCCGCATGGAGGGCGAGGCGGCAGTCGCCAAGCCACGGCTCGTCTTCTTCTTTTCGAAAGCGTCGGGCCGATCACGCCGGGTCGAGGGCTATCTCTCCCAGGTGCTGCAGCGCAGACGGAACCACGAGTCGTTCGAGCTGCTGAACGTCGACGTCGACCAGAACGCCAACCTGGTCGAGCACTTCGCGATCGACGAGATCCCGACCATTGTCGTCGTCGAGGAGAAGCGGGTGAAGGGACGCCTGGCAAGCCCACGCGGCTGCCGCGACATCGAGCAGCTGCTCTCGCCCTGGCTGAGGTGAGCTAGCCGGTCGCGGGCGGTACCGGCGCGCCCCTGCTCTCGAGGATGAAGGTCTCGACGGCGAGGTCGGGGTCGACGTGATTCTGAGAGAGGAAGCCGATCACCTTGCGGCCGACGAGCCGCTCGACCTCGTCGGAGAATCGCTTCTGCATCGTGTCCTGAAATGCGCCGCGCGTCTCCTTGACCGCATCGAAGCGTCCGGCCTCGATCAGCGTGCGTTCGACCGGGGTGTAGATGTCCTCCAGGAAGCAAATCACGTAGTCGGCGCCCATCACGGTCCGGACGCGGCTCGCGCCGCGGCCGTAGTGCTCGCGGAAGATGCCCACGATCGCGTTCGAGATTGCGGCGGCGAGCTTGCCGCGGTCCGCAACGGCTCCTGACCGACCCTCGCTGCTCAACGGACTTCCCCTCTCGTTCGACGATGCTGCCGACGAGGGGCGTCTCTGGCTCAGAGACCGAAGCCGCTCCCGCGTGTCTCTCGGAGGTGCCGCGGCCACCTTGCGGGCGCTGTGGCACCGTGCGGGCATCGTACGGCAAGGGCCGAAGCGCGTGCTGGCCGGCGAACCCCGGCCGCTCCCGGGATCAACTCCGGTCGGGTTGGTCTCGGACGAGCTCGAGGGTCGCGCAGTGGAGTCCCGCGATCGCGAAGCGGTGGCTCTCCGAGAAGTCGACCTGGATCACCTCGACGTCGTGCCGCTCGAGCTCACGGACAACGGTCGGCGACCCTGCGTTCATGACGACCTTGCCGGGGCTGAGCGTCACGCCGTTCAGCGCGAGATCCCAGTATTCGTCGACAGGCACCTCGATGATCTCGTAACCGCGTCTCAGGAGCTCCCGGACGAAGCCGTAATTCACGAGGTGGGGAGCGAGGAGCACCTTTCCCTCGTCGACCGTCATCATCACCATGTCCATGTGGGACGTGCCGATCTGGCCGTGTCCGGTCGAGTCGTACCAGCCTGGGGAGTGACAGACGACGAGCTCGATGCCGAGGTTCGCTAGCACGAACTCCAGCTGACGCAGTCCTTCTTCGTTTGCGACGACCGACTCGTTGAAGACGAACGTCCTTTCATCGAGCCAGCGGCCGGCCCCGGGCTCGCAGATGCCGGTGCCGTGGATCGTCAGGTAGATCGGCACCTGCAGCGCTGCCAGGACCTGCTCCCAGATGACTTCGCGCCCGCGCTGCCAGGAGCCGAGCCCGTAGCGGTGGAGGACGACGCCACCGTGGACGACGAGGCCGCAGCCGGCGAGCGTGACGAGATTCTTGATCCAGCCGTATGCGCCGATCGCCGGGACCGGGGGCTCGATGTAGTTGACCCGCACGCCGTTGGACTCGAGCACCGCGTAGTACTCGTCGAACTGCGCCTGGAGACGTCCGAGATCGGCGTTGCCCGACGCGCTGGAGTAGTAGTACTGCCACTCCTCCGCGTACTCGGGCCGGACCTCGTTCTCCGTCGGCCGCGATACGAGCACCTCGCGCAACGTCCCGATGCCCTCGGCGCCCCACGGGCGGCCCCAGATCTGCTCGACCTCGTCGTACAGATCGGTCTCGTGGAGCATGTAGTTCCGCAAGGGCTTGCCCGGCTCGAACCAGGGGAGCGTCTCGAGGACTTCGCGCTCGTCGTGGGTCGCCGCGGGGCGTGGCGACGAGTAGGAGAGCTCCACGGTCTCGCCGTCGGCGGTGCGGACGTTGAAAGGCACTGACTCGCGCGTGGACGTCGGCGCTTGCAGGTCGGTGTGAGCGCTCATGGCCTTCTCCTCGCTCGTGGACGCGGAACGGTGCGGGCTTCGGCTAGCCCACAGGGGCGGCAGGACTCGAACCTGCAACCCCCGGTTTTGGAGACCGGTGCTCTGCCAGTTGAGCTACGCCCCTAGGGTTGCGCGTCGATTGTATCCGCGGCCGCTCTAGAGTCCGGGCGTGGCTCCTCCGCCTCCTCGGCCGGCGCTCGGCGCGCTCTTCCTCGTCCTCGGGATCGCCTTCGTGGGCATCGCGGCGGCCGCCGCGGAAGCCGTCGACACGAACGCCGGGCTCGTCGTGGTGGTAATCGCCGCGGGCGTGATCGCGCTCTGGTTTTTCAGCCTTTCGATCCGGAATCTGAGGAGACCGCGGTCCTAGTCCGTATTCTCTGACCGTGGCGCAGGACGAGACGCAGGCCCTCTGGCGCGAGTATGCGAAGTCGAAGGACCAGGCCGCCCGCGACCGGCTGATCCTCACCTACGCGCCGCTGGTCAAGTACGTCGCCGGCCGGCTCGGCAGCGGGCTGCCCGCGCACGTGGACGAGAACGACCTCGTCTCGTACGGGCTGCTCGGCCTGATCGGCGCGATCGAGCGCTTCGACCCCGACCGCGACATCAAGTTCGAGACCTACGCGATCGCCCGGATCAAGGGCTCGATCATCGACGAGCTGCGCGCGCTCGACTGGGTGCCGCGCTCGGTGCGCTCGCGCGCCCGCGACATCGAGCGGGCGATCGGCGAGCTCGAGCGCAAGCTCCACCGCGCGCCGACCGACGAGGAGATCTCGGAGAAGCTCGGGATCTCGACCGATGAGCTCGACGAGAGCCTCTCCGAGATCGGACGCTCCTCGATCGCCGCCCTCGACGAGCTCTGGACGATCTCCTCGACGGGGGGCGACCAGGTCGCCCTGATCGACACGATCGAGGACACGCAGGGCCCGGAGCCGCAGACCGAGCTGGCGCAGACCGAGCTGAAGGAGGCGCTCGGCGAGGCGATCGCACGTCTGCCGGAACGCGAGAAGCTGGTGGTCACGCTCTATTACTACGAGGAGCTGACCCTGCGCGAGATCGGCGAGGTTCTCGGCGTGACCGAGTCGCGGGTCTCGCAGCTGCACACCAAGGCGATCCTGCGCCTCAAAGCCCGCCTGGCCGGTTCGCCGGCCCGCGAGCCGCTCGGCCGCTAGACCCTGTTTTCGGACAGGTAGGCTCCACCTTGACAGCAGTAGCGACGGAGTAGAACGTTCTTGCTGTCGTTCGACAGGGGGTCTACAGAAAGGACGTGGGAGAGTGAAGCATCGGAGAGTGTTCGTCCTCGCGGTGCTGGTCGTAGCCACTGCATTGCTCGCCTCGCTCGCCGCTTCGGTCGGGAAAGCCCGTCCGACGGCGACCAAGGCGTCCGCAGCAGTCACGGCGCCACCAGTACCGAACGCCGCCAAGCTCAGGGCCAAGTACAAGGGCGTCAAGCTGACGTTCGTGGGCGACAACGCGGTCGGCGGGAGTCATGTCCGCGATCTCGCGCTCGCGAAGCGGTTCACCAAGGACACCGGGATCCAGGTCAAGGTGATCCCGCACCCGGAGAAGTCGGACGAGTCGTACTCGCAGCTCGCCCGGAACTTCTCCTCGAAGTCGTCGGCCTTCGACGTCGTGATGATGGACGTCGTCTGGCCGGGCGCCTTCGCGCCGTACCTGGTCGATCTCAAGAAGCCGCTCGGGAAGGCCGCCAAGCTGCACGCGAAGGGGATCATCGCGAACAGCACGATCGGCGGGAAGCTGATCGCGATGCCGTGGTTCAGCGACTTCGGGATCCTCTACTACCGCACCGACCTGCTGAAGAAGTACGGCTACAAGAGCCCGCCGAAGACGTGGACGCAACTCGGAACGATGGCGAGGAAGATCCAGGCGGGCGAGCGTGACTCGAACCCGAACTTCGCCGGCTACGTCTACCAGGGCAATTCCTACGAGGGCTTGACGTGCAACGCCCTCGAGTGGATCGCCTCGGTTGGCGGCGGCCATCTCGTGGACAACGGCAAGGCCTCGATCAACAACCCGAAGGCAGCCGCGATCCTCAACCTGCAACGCAGCTGGGTCGGCACGATCGCACCCCGCGGCGTCACCTCGTACACCGAGGAGGAGGCTCGCATCCCGTTCACCAACGGGAACGCCGCCTTCATGCGCAACTGGCCGTATGCCTACTCGTCCGGTGTGGCCGCCGGCTCGAAGATCAAGGGCAAGTTCAGCGTGACCGTGCTGCCGCACGGCCCGTCCAGCTCGTCCGTCGGCACGATTGGCGGCTGGGAGCTCGGCGTGTCGAAATACTCGAAGCACAAGCCGGCAGCGATCGAGCTCGTGCGCTACCTGACGAGCCCGGCCGTTCAGCGCTTCGACGCGATCACGAACACGAACGTCCCGACGATCCCGGCGGTCGCTAAGGACAAGGCCGTCGTCAGGACCAACCCGTACCTGAAGCCCAGCATCGCCACGGTCGCCCGTGTCGCGCGGCCGTCGAAGTTCCTCAAGGGCCACTACAACGAAGGCTCGAAGATCATCTACCAGGGGATCAGCCAGATCCTGAACGGCCAGGACGCAAAGAAGGTCCTGCCGAGCATTCAGTCGCGGCTGAACCGCGTCCTCAGGTAACGCAATCAACGCAGCGGGAAGGGTGGGGGCTTAGGCTTCCACCCTTCCTTCTGACTCGAAGCGAGGTCGATGAGCCCGAGCCCCGAGGCCGCCAGCGTCACCCGCCCGCGTAAGCGCCGGCGTTCGAATCTCCAGCGCAAGCAGACGCGCCTGGCCTGGATACTGCTCTTGCCGGCGTTCGCGGCCGTCGGCTTCGTGGCGTTCTACCCGCTCGGCCAGACCATCTACTACAGCTTCACCGACCAGCAGTTCCTCGCCGGCGTGGAGCCGACCAAGTGGGTCGGCCTGGAGAACTACAAGGACCTGATCCACGACACGCTCTTCCGCGACGCCGTGGTCCTCACCGTCAAGTTCACCCTGATCACGGTCTTCTTCGAGTTCGTGCTCGGGATGATCATCGCGCTGACGGTGAACTCGGGCTTCAGGGGCCGCGGCGTGATGCGCGCGATGATGCTCGTGCCGTGGGCGATCCCCACCGTCGTCGCGGCGCAGATGTGGAAGTGGATGTACAACGACATCTACGGCGTGGTCAACGATGCCGGCGTGCGGTTGCACCTGCTCTCGCACAACGTCGCCTGGATCTCGCAGCCGAGCACCGCCCTCGGCTCCGTGGCCGCGGTCGACATCTGGAAGACGACCCCGTTCGTCGCCCTGCTCCTGCTCGCGGGGCTGCAAGTGATACCGACCGAGCTCTACGAGGCGGCGCGCGTCGACGGCGCGAGCGCGTGGCAGCAGTTCTGGCGGATCACGCTCCCGCTGCTGCGGCCGGCGATCCTCGTCGCGCTGATCTTCCGCACGCTCGACGCGCTGCGTGTGTTCGACGTGTTCAACGTCTTCTTCGGCAACCGGCCCGACACGCAGACGATGGCGATCTTCGCCCAGGACACGATCGTCGGCACCGGTGACGTGGGCTACGGCTCGGCGGTCTGCGTCGCGATCTTTCTGATCATCGGCCTCTTCACGGTCATCTACGTGACGTTCATGCGAATCGAGCAGCAGTGAGCTCGGCGGCCGAGGCGGCGACCACCCCTCGTACCGCAGCGCGTGTCCGCACGAGGAAACCGTTGCGCAAGCGCCTCGCGCGCGTCCCCTTCTACCTGCTGATCGCCGCGATCTTCGTCTATACGGTCTTCCCGTTCTTCTGGGCGATCCGCTCGTCGATCACCCCTGACGGCGATCTCTTCAGCACTCCTCTGCAGTACTTCCCGGACCACCCGACGCTTGCCCACTACCGGGAGGTGCTGAGCAGCGGCGAGTTCCAGCGCGCGTTGATCAACTCGACGATCGTCGCCGGGGCGGTGACGCTGATCTCGCTCGTGCTCGGCTCGATTGCGAGCTACGCACTCGGCCGCTTCAGCTTCCGTGGACGCGGCTTCGCGATGTACCTGATGCTCTCGCTGACGATCTTTCCGCAGATCGCCATTCTCGGCGCCCTCTTCACGCTGATCAACGACTTCGGGCTCTACAACACGCTCCCAGCGCTCATCTTCAGCGACCTGATCCTGACGCTGCCCTTCACGGTGTGGGTGCTGACGAGCTTCATGGCCGCGCTGCCGAAGGACCTGGAGGAGGCCGCGTACGTTGACGGAGCGACGCCGCTCCAGGTCTTCTACAAGGTGCTGCTGCCGCTCGTTGCCCCCGGGCTCGTGACGGTCGGCCTGCTCGCGTTCATCACCGCGTGGAACGAGTACCTCTACGCGCTCTCGTTCACCCAGGACCCCGAGCACCACACGATCACGGTCGCGATCACCACCTTCACCTCGGGCAAGGGCAACACGTTCGAACAGCCTTGGGGCCAGATCATGGCGGCGACCGTAGTGGTGACGATCCCGCTGATCGTGCTGACGCTGATGCTGCAGCGTCGCATCCTCGCCGGCCTGACCGCCGGCGCGGTCAAGGGCTAGGCAGGAGGGCCGGCGGAACCCTGTCGAGGCCTTCAGCGCGCGCTGGACGCCCTGATGCCGCGTCCTCAGTCGCGCCCGTAGCCTCCGGCTACGAGCACTCCCTGCGTCCTTGCCTCAGAACGACCAGCACACCCTGAAGGCGTGCAGCGTTCCACCAGACCCTCTTAGACCGAGTCGCCCGTCTCGGGGTCGAAGAAGTAGAGGCGGCTCGTGTCGACCGCGAGCTCGATCTCCGCGCCCTCGGCGATGCGGGTCCTCGGGCTGACCCTGGCGACCATCCGCGTCTTGCCCTCCTCGAGCGTCGGGTCGGACTCGAGCCCTTCCGCGGCCGCGGCCTCGGCCACGACGCCGGCGGCCGCCACCGCGAAGTGGACTAGCACCTCGGCGCCGAGCGGCTCGGTCAGGGTGGCGGTCGTCTTCAGCCGGCGGTCGGCCGGCGTGTCCGGCTCGAGCGCGACGTCCTCGAAGTCCTCGGGGCGGATCCCGAGCTGCACTTGCTTGCCGACGAAGCGTTCGAGGCCGGAGTGCCGCTGGACGAGGCTGTCGTCGACCGGTAGCCGATACTCGCCGAAGCGGACCCAGAGCCCGCCCTCGGCCCGCTCGAGCTCGGCCTCGACGAGGTTGATCGAGGGCGAGCCGATGAAGCCGGCCACGAACTGGTTGCGCGGGTTGTCGTAGAGCGCCTGCGGCGTGTCGACCTGCTGCAGGTGGCCGCCGCGCATCACCGCGACCCGGTCGCCCATCGTCATCGCCTCGACCTGGTCGTGGGTGACGTAGAGCGTCGTCACGCCGACGCGCCGCTGGAGCGTGTGGATCTCGGCGCGCATCTGCACGCGCAGCTTCGCGTCGAGGTTCGAGAGCGGCTCGTCCATCAGGAACGCCTGCGGCTCGCGCACGATCGCGCGGCCCATCGCGACCCGCTGCCGCTGGCCGCCGGAGAGCGCGCGCGGCTTGCGCTTCAGGAACTCCTCGATCTCGAGCGTCTCCGCCGCCTCGCGCACGCGCTGCTTCACCTGATCCTTCGGGAGCTTGCGCAGCTTCAGCCCGAACGCGAGGTTCTGCTCGACCGTCATGTGCGGGTAGAGCGCGTAGTTCTGGAAGACCATCGCGACGTCGCGGTCCTTCGGCGTCAGGTCGTTCACGACCCGGTCGCCGATCCTGATCTCGCCGTCGCTGATCTCCTCGAGCCCGGCGAGCATGCGCAGCGCGGTCGTCTTGCCGCACCCCGAGGGGCCGACGACCACCATCAGCTCACCGTCCTCGATCGCGAGGTCGAGGTCGAAGACGGCCTGGGTCCCGTCGTCGTAGATCTTCGAGACCGAGTCGAACTCGATCGCAGCCACGGGCAGAGCCTAATTCCTCAGGACCGCGCTTGCGTGCGGCGGCAGGCCCTCGCCGTCGTGCGTGGCGAGCGCGAGCTCTCCGGCCGGCAGCGACCGAAGCTCGGAAGTCGTGTTCACCAGCACCGTGTGCTCTCCGCGCTCGAACGCGACGACGCCGGGCTCCGACTCCAGCAGCCGAAAGCCTTCGCCCAGCGTGGGCCGCAGCTCGACCAGTCGCCGGTAGAGCTCCAGCAGCGAGCCGGCCTCGCCGCGCTGGGCAGCGACGTTGCGCTCGCCTGCGTCGATCACGGGCAGCCACGGCCGGCCGGTCGTGAAGCCGCCGGTCGGCGAGGCGTCCCACTGCATCGGGTGGCGCAGCCGGTCGCGGCCGGCGCGGTCGAACGGCGGCTTTGTGCCCGGCCCGTTGGGGAGGCCGAGCTCGTCGCCCTGGTAGACGAAGGCCGGCCCCGGCAGGGTCAGGAGCAGCACGGCCGCCGAGCGCAGGTTCTCGGCGCCGACGCGGGTCGCGAGCCGGTCGAAGTCGTGGTTCGACATCACCCACGCGACGCCGCCCGTCTCGGCCGCGGGCTCGATCGCGGCGCGCAGTCGCTCGGCGTTCCAGGGCGAGAAGAGGAACTCGAACGCGAAGACGAGGTCGAGCACCTCGAGGTAGCGGAGGTACTCGGCGACCGGCCGGAAGACCTCGCCGACGAGCAGCGCGTCGCCGGCGGCCTCGCGGATCGCGCGCAGCCTGTCGATCAGCTCCGGCCGGTTGCCCGAGTAGAGCATCTCGAGCTTCGCCGCGTCCTCGTGCAACGGCAGAGGGAAGGGAGTGCTCGACGGCGGGTCGTCTCGCAGCTGCTCGTCCTTCACCAGCCGGTCGAGCGCGTCGAGCCGGAAGCCGTCGGCGCCGCGCCCGAGCCAGAAGCGGACGACCTCCTGCATCGCGCGCACGACTTCCGGGTTGTGCCAGTCGAGGTCGGGCTGCTCGGGATAGAACGAGTGCAGGTACCAGCGGCCGGTCGCGTCGTCACGGCTCCAGGCGGGGCCGCCGAACGCCGAGACCCAGTTGTTGGGCGGCCCGTCGACCGGCGACCAGATGTACCGGTCCGGGTGCTCGCGGAACCACGGATGCTCGATCGAGGTGTGGCAGAGGACGAGGTCGAGCAGCACCTTCAGCCCGCGCTCGTGCGCTGCCGCGACCAGCTCGTCGAAGTCGCCGAGCGTCCCGAACTGCGGGTCGACAGCGGTGTAGTCGGAGACGTCGTAGCCGAAGTCAGCGAGCGGGGAGGGGTAGATCGGCGACAGCCAGAGGGCGTCCACGCCGAGGAAGGCGAGGTGGTCGAGCCGCTCGGTGATCCCGCGCAGGTCGCCCACGCCGTCGCCGTCCGAGTCCTGGAACGAGCGCGGGTAGATCTGGTAGACGACCGCGTCCTGCCACCACATCGACCGCCGAGGATAGATGCCGCCCAGGGGTAAGATCGGGACCCGTCCCGCGTCTTCGAGGAGGAGTGGCCCGCGATGCCAACCGAGCCCGGAAAGATTCGCAACGTCGCCGTCACCGGACACCGCGGGACCGGAAAGACGTCGCTGGTGGAGGCGATGCTCTTCCAGGCCGGCGCGGTCAACCGCCTCGGCACGGTCGAGGGCGGCACCACCACTTCGGACTGGGACGAGGACGAGCAGCGCCGCCGGATGTCGCTGGCCTCGTCGATCTGCCATCTCGAATGGCAAGGCCGCAAGATCAACCTGATCGACACTCCCGGCGACGCGGGCTTCGCGGGCGACACGGTCGCCGCGATGCGCGTGGTCGAAGGGGCGCTGATCGTGGCGAGCGCGGTGATGGGCGTCGAGGTTCAGACCAGCCGGGTCTGGGCGCGGGCCGAGTCGCTCGAGCTGCCACGCGTCGTGTTCGTGAACATGCTCGACCGCGAGCGGGCCGACTTCTACCGTGCGCTCGAGCACTTCCGCTCGCAGCTCTCGGAGCGCTGCGTGGCCGTCC
Source organism: uncultured Actinomycetes bacterium (assembly GCA_963763475.1). Lineage (GTDB taxonomy): Bacteria > Actinomycetota > Thermoleophilia > Gaiellales > Gaiellaceae > AC-32. The sequence continues at coordinate 557,320 of CAVXOR010000003.1, forward strand.
ACCTGCCGATCGGCACCGAGCACGAGCTGACCGGGATCGTCGACCTGCTGCACATGACCGCCTACGGCAGCCCGGAGGGCGAGCGCGAGAGCGGGCCGATGGAGATCCCGGAGGAGCTGAACGACACAGTCCAGCAGTACCGGACGCAGCTGCTCGACTCCGTCGTGGAGACCGACGAGGGGCTGATGGAGCGCTACCTCGAGGGCGAGGAGCTCGGTACCGAGGAGGTGGCGCATGCGCTCAAGGACGCGGTCACGCGGGGCGAGCTGTTCCCGGTCGCATGTGGGGTGGCGACGAAGAACCTCGGCACGACGGCGCTGCTCGACCTGCTCGTCGAGGGCGTCCCCTCGCCGGCCAAGCGCCCTGCCTCGATCGACGTCAACGGCGCGGGTACGGCGGCATTCGTCTTCAAGACCGTCGCCGATCCGTTCGCGGGGCGGATCAACCTCTTTCGCGTGCTTGCGGGAACGCTCAACTCGGATGCGACTGTCGTGAACACGCGCTCGCACGCGAAGGAGCGCGTCGGCGCGCTGCTCACGCTGCAGGGCAAGGATCACGACCCGACGAAGGAGTTCGGCACCGGCGACATCGGCGCGGTCGCCAAGCTGAAGGAGACGACCACGGGCGACCTGCTGCTCGACGCCGAGCGAGAGCTCGAGCTGCCGCAGCTCGACTTCCCTGAGCCCGTGATGAGCTTCGCGGTCACGCCGAAGGCCAAGGGCGATGAGGAGAAAGTCGCATCCTCGCTGCGCCGCCTCGCCGAGGAGGACCCGACGCTCGTCCTGCGCCGCGACCCGCAGACCGGCGACCAGCTGCTCTCCGGAATGAGCCAGATCCACGTCGAGGTCGCGGTCGACCGGTTGCGCAACCGCTTCGGCGTCGACGTCGAGCTCCACCAGCCGCACGTGCCGTACCTGGAGACGATCCGCAAGGAGTCTCGCGCGCGGCACCGTTACAAGAAGCAGACCGGCGGCCGCGGGCAGTTCGGCGACTGCGAGATCGTGCTCGAGCCGCTGGCCGAGCGCGAGGGCTACGAGTTCGTGGACGAGATCGTTGGAGGCGTGATCCAGCAGGGCTTCCGGCCGGCGGTCGACAAGGGCATCCAGGAGGCGATGCAGCACGGCGAGCTCGCCGGCGCGCCGGTGCAGGGCGTTCGCGTCCGGCTCGTGGACGGTCAGCAGCACAACGTGGATTCGTCGGAGATGGCGTTCAAGATCGCCGGCTCGATGGCGTTCAAGGACGCCTACGCGAAGGCCGACCCGGTGCTGCTCGAGCCGATCATGGAGCTCGAGGTCAGCGTCCCCGACGATTCCGTCGGCGCGGTCAACGGCGACCTCAACTCACGCCGCGGCCGGCTGCAGGGGATGGAGCCGGTCGGCGGGATGACCTCGATCAAGGCCGAGGTGCCGATGGCCGAGATCCTCACTTATGCGCAGGCGCTGACCTCGCTCACCGGCGGGCGTGGCGACTACCACATGCACTTCCTGCGCTATGAGGAGGTTCCCACGCACATCGCGCAGAAGATCATCGACGAGACGAAGAAAGAGCTGGAAGAAGCCAAAGTCTGAGCGTCGTTGGCTAAGGTCCGCAGCGACATGCGGATCACCCGGCAGGCCGTTACCGCCCTGCGTACGTGTGCGATCTGCGAGCGGTCATTGCTCGTCGGCGAGCGCTCGGTGCGCTACTCGCCCGACGGCCACAACTTCGTCGACGTCTGCCCGCTCTGCCAGGACATCGCGCTCGAGCACGGCTGGCTGAAGGAGGGCAGCCCCACCACACCCGTCGTGAATGACCGGCGGCGCAAGCGGCGTGGCTTCGTCGCCGCGCTGCTGGGAGAGTCGCGCAAGCCGGCGGTCGAGCCGGTCGTGGAGGAGCCCATCCTGCGCCGGCTGTCGGAGCCCGAGCTGGCAATGGTCGAAGCAGCCGATCTCTTCAACGAGAGCGCCTTCCGCCGCACGATCGCCGGGATCGCCAAGAGCCTGGGCGAGCCGAAGGCCTCGATCGTGCCGCTCTCGGGAACGAACAGCGAGGTCGTTCTGACCGTCGTCTGGGACATCTCCTGGTACCAGTACCGCATCACTCCGGACTCTGGCCAGCCCGTGCGCCTGGCCGAGCGCGGCCACGAGCCGCGCGAGCTGGAGACGATGTTCACCGGCTGGAACGCGAAGCTGACCAAGGACGGGCGCATCGCGCCGGACATCTCTCCGGTCTAGCGCCAGCCCAGGGCCTCCCTACAATCCGAGGCAGGATGATCTACTGCGTGATCCCGCGCGAGCTCGAGGACGAGCTCTACGACAAGATGGTCGACTACTACAAGGACAACCCGAACGTGACCGTCATCATCGACCGGCGTGAGGGCGACGACCGGCGCAAGGGCCGCGTCTTCGGCGGGAAGCGGACGATCCGCGACCGCCGGCGGGCTCATCCCGGGCGTTTCCCGGAGACGGACGCCCCCGATCAGTAGCGGCTTCGGCTTCAAGGCTCCGCCGCCCCGCTAAGATCGCCGCCGTGGCGACGGCGACCAAGACCTTCCAGAACTTCATCGGCGGCCAGTGGGTGGAAGCCGCCTCGGGCGAGACCTTCGAGACGACCAGCCCAGCGACCGGCGAGGTGCTGGGCGTCTTCCCGAAGTCGGCCGCAGAGGACGTCGACCGCGCGGTCGCGGCCGCGAAGGCCGCCTACGAGGAGTGGCGGCTCGTCCCCGCCCCGCGGCGCGGCGAGATCCTCTTCCGCTTCGGCTCGCTGCTGGCCGAGCACAAGGACGAGGTCGCCGAGCTGATGGCCCGCGAGATGGGCAAGGTGCTGCCCGAGGCTGCAGGAGACGTCCAGGAAGCGATCGACATGAGCTTCTACATGGGCGGTGAGGGCCGGCGGCTGTTCGGCCAGACCACGCCCAGCGAGCTGCGCGACAAGTTCAACATGAGCGTCCGCCAGCCGATCGGGGTCGTCGGCGTGATCACGCCCTGGAACTTCCCGATCGCGATCCCCTCCTGGAAGATCGCGCCCGCGCTCGTCTGCGGGAACACGATCGTCTTCAAGCCCGCCACCGACACGCCGTTGCTGGGCGAGCGCTTCGTCGAGCTGCTCGTCGAGGCCGGAGTCCCGGAGGGCGTGATCAACGTCGTCCACGGCGGCGGCGGCGAGGTCGGCGACCGGCTCGTGCGTCACCCGGACGTGCCGGTGATCACGCTGACCGGCTCGCGCGAGACCGGCGTCGCGGTGCTCGAGAGCGCCGCGCAGAACCTCAAGCACGTCCACCTCGAGCTCGGGGGCAAGAACGCGATCATCGTCCTCGACGACGCCGACCTCGACCTCGCAGTCGAGGGGATCGTCTGGTCGGCCTTCGGCACCTCTGGCCAGCGCTGCACGGCAGCCTCGCGCGTGATCGTTCAGGACGGTGTCTACGAGGAGCTGCAGAAGCGGCTGGTCACCGCCGCCGAGAAGCTGCGCCTCGGCCCGGGCTGGGAGGAAGGCGTCGACGTCGGCCCGGTGATCAACCGGCGCGCGCTCGAGAAGATCCACTCCTACACCGAGATCGGCAAGGACGAGGGCGCCAAGCTGCTCACCGGCGGCGAGGTCGCCAGCGGCAACGGCCTCGGCGACGGCAGCTTCTACCGCCCGACGATCTTCGGCGACGTCGACCCGCAGATGCGCGTCGCCCAGGAGGAGATCTTCGGCCCGACGACCGCTCTGATCCGCGTCAAGGACGTCGACGAGGCGATCCGCGTCTCGAACGGGATCGAGTTCGGTCTCTCCTCCTCGATCTTCACGCGCGACGTCAACACCGCCTTCCGCGCGATGCGCGACCTCGAGGCCGGGATCACGTACATCAACGCCGGCACGATCGGCGCCGAGGTGCACCTGCCCTTTGGCGGCGTCAAGGGCACGGGCAACGGCCACCGCGAGGCGGGGCAGGCTGCGCTCGACGTCTTCACCGAGTGGAAGTCGATCTACGTCGACTACTCGGGCAAGCTGCAGCGCGCGCAGATCGACACGTCCGAGTAGCGGTCGCCTCTTGAACCGGAAACTGGTCGTCTTCGTTCCCCGTGAAGCACTCGATCCGCTGCGCGAGGCCCTGTTCGCAGCCGGCGCCGGCCGGATCGGAAACTACGAGCGCTGCTCCTGGTACACGGAAGGAACCGGCACGTTCCTCGGCGGCGTGGGCTCGTCGCCGAGCGTCGGGCAATCGGGGCGGGAACAGCGCGTCGCCGAGCTGCGGCTCGAGACGGTCTATCCGGAAGAGCTCGAGGCCGAGGTCGTCGCCGCGCTGCGCGAGGCGCACCCGTACGAGGAGCCCGCGTTCGACCTCTACCCGCTGGCGTGAGGGCGCGGCTCTCGACCGATGGCGGCTCGCGCGGCAACCCCGGCCCCGCGGCGTACGGCTTTGTGCTCGAGACCGAGGACGGAACCGTGCTCGACGCGCGCGGCGAGGCGATCGGCACCGCCACGAACAACGTCGCCGAATACCGCGGCCTGCTCGCCGGCCTGGAGTCCGCGCTCGAGCGCAAGGTGGACGAGGTCGAGGTCGTCTCCGACTCGGAGCTGTTGGTCCGGCAGATGCTCGGCGAGTACAAGGTCAAGAACGAGACGCTGCGCGAGCTGGTCGACGAGGCGCATGCGCTGGCGGACAAATTGAAGCGCGTCACCTACACCGCAGTCCGCCGCGAGCACAACGAGCTGGCCGACCGGCTCGTGAACGAAGCGCTCGATTCGGCCGCCTAGACTCGCGGCTATACTTTCGCCTCCCGCGGATGTAGCTCAGTTGGCTAGAGCGTCTGCTTGCCATGCAGAAGGTCGTGGGTTCGAATCCCATCATCCGCTCTGAAAAAGCCCCGTTAGACGGGGCTTTTTGTTGCCTCCGCAGGAACAGCGGCTCCTCTGCGGCGATAGTGCCCATTCGTGCCCAATCGAGGGCTCGGTCGTAAGCGCGGAGGTGCGGGCCCGAGAGCCGCTCGCGGCGCTTCGTCGCCTGCGCGTACACCCTGAGCGTGAAGCGCGGGTCTTCGTGCCCGAGCTGGCTCGACGCGTAGGCGGCGTCGTCGCCATACGCGCACCGGAGGCTCGCGTACGTACGGCGCAGACCGTGAAAGTCTCGGCGATCGCGGCGATGCCGTCCGCCTCGAGCTGCCCAGCCCCTTGAGGGCTTTCTCTCTCACGCCTCGACCTCCATCACCCGGATCGGACGATGCTCGCAGGGCTGGCCGTCGGAACACTGCGCTGGCCACGGCCTGATTGCTGCTGGATCGATAGGAGGAACGTAAATGGCGACAGAGGCATCGCAGACGTCTCGTCCGGGTGTCAGCGTCGGCCCGACGACCGAGTTCAGTCTCTTCTTCCACGTCAAGCCGGGCCACGGCCAGGACCTGCGCGCCGCCCTCCAGGACTTGCAGAACCACCCCGGCTATCGCCCTGGCGAATACCACATGGCGATCGCGACGATCCACGAGGCGAGGTTCGTGCTCTTCGACGACGACACGCGCCTCCTCTTCGCGACGAGCTTCGATGGCCCGTGGGACGCCTACATGGACGACTTCTTCACGTCGGGGCCCACGCTCGCGCTGTTCGACGCGATCTTCCGGCATGCCGAGGGCTACGACGGCCTGCCGGACCTTGCGGCGGTGCAGGCCCTCGTCCTGGGCGCGCAGCAGACCGCGGCCGCGTATGCGCGAAATTACGGCGGCACGGTGAAGGAGATTCGGAAGGCCGAGCGCGTCAACAAGGCGTTCCAGCAAGTGCTGGACGATCCGGAAGCCGGGGCCGCGCTGGAGCATCCTGCGCTGAAACCGCTCCTCGACGAAGCCGCCGACTAACGCGGCGACCGGGGCGATGTCCGATCACATCTCGGGTCCGCGCGCGCTGGCCCAGCCAATCGCGGACATCACCGACGTCTACGCGTTTCCGAGCCCCGAACGCCCCGGCCGGCTCGTCTTGGCGATGAACACGCTGCCATTCGCGCAGCCTTCCGACCGCTTCTCGGACGGGCTCGTCTACCGCTTCCGCGTTCGCCCGCTGACGCCGCAGGCCTCGAACGGCCGCGCGCCGTTCGCCGTGAGCGAGGACGAGTTCGTGTTGGACACGGTCTTCGGCGAGCCCGACGGCGACGCCTCGCAGCAGGGGACGTGCACGACCCCGGCGGGCGAGACCGTTTCGTTCGGCGTCGGCGACGAGGGCGGCGGCTCGGGAGCCGGCGTGCGCGTCTTCGCCGGCCAGCGCTGGGACCCGTTCATCATGGACGCGGCGGCGGCGCTGAAGACGATCGCGACCGGACAGCTCGCGTTCACCGACTCGGGCCAGATCTACCTCGACGGCAAGAACGTCCTCAGCCTCGTGCTCGAGGTCGATTGCGACCAGGTCTTCCCCGGCGTCGAACTGGTCGGCGTGGTCGCGGAAACCTTGACGCGAGGCAGGCTCAACGTCCGCATCGAGCGAGTCGGCAGGCCCGAAGTGAAGAACCTGATGCTGGCGCCCAAGCAGTTCGACCCGGTGAACCGCGACCTGGAGATCCGCGACCTCTACAACATGGAGGACGCCTTCCACCTCGCCGACGGCTACCTCGGTGCGTACAGGTCGCGGCTGAACGCCAACCTTGCCTTCTGGGACTCCCTCGACGGGAACGTGGACTGGCCGGTCGACGGCGACGGCGTGCACCCACTGACCGAGCTCGTGCTCGCGGACTACCTCGTCGTCGACGTCACGAAGCCGTACGTCGAACAGGGCTCCTTCTTGGAGATCGAGCGCGCTCGCCGCGAAGGCCGTGCACACGAGACCTGCGGCGGGCGGGCGCCGAACGACGACGTCATGGACACGCTGTTCACGCTTCTCGTGAACGCCGGCAACGGCCCGGTCATCCGCGACGGCGTGGACGAGTCGTCGCGGCCGGCGTCGCACGGCTTTCCCTATCTGTCCCCGCCGAACGCCGACCCTCCCGAGCTCCCCGAGCATCACTAGCGTGGAGACGCAGACTGCCGGCGTCGAGGTCACTCTCGAGCTCGACGAGATCCAGAGCGGAGCGCTGCACGAGCGGCCCGCTCCGTACGTCGGCACCTACCTGCTGCTCCGCATCGACGACCGCGAGGCCGGCCGCGAGCTCGTGCGGCGGCTGCCCGACGTGGTCGACTTCGGCGCGGACCTCGAGCGAGCCGACGGGCGACGCGTGGGTCACGGCGGCGTTCACCTACCAGGGCCTGAAGGCGCTCGGCGTCCCGCAGGAGTCCCTGGACAGCTTCGCGCCGGAGTTCAAGGAGGGGATGGCGGCGCGTGCCGCAGCGCTCGGCGACGTCGGCGAGAGCGGCGTGGAGAACTGGGAGGAGCCGCTCGGGACGCCGGACGTCCACGTCGCGCTGGCCGCGATCTCGCCGGACGCGGCGCGGCTGGACGCGATTCTCGAGCGCGCGATGCGAACGCTGGACGGGCTCGCCGGCGTGGAGCTGATCTGGCGCCAGGACTGCTACCAGCTCCCGACCGGGCGGACCTCGTTCGGCTTCAAGGACGGGATCGGCCAGCCGGCGGTCGAGGGAAGCGGCATTCCAGGCTCGAACCCGGGTGAGCCTCCGCTCAAGGCCGGCGAGATCCTGCTCGGCTACCCGGACGAGACCGGCAGCCTGCCGCCGATGCCGACGCCGGAGCTGCTCGGCCGGAACGGCACGTACGTCGTCTTCCGCAAGCTGCACACACGCGTGGCGGCGTACCGGCAGTACCTGCGCGAGAAGGCCGCCAGCCGCGAAGAGGAAGCGCTGCTCGGCGCCAAGATGATCGGGCGCTGGCAGAGCGGCGCCCCGCTCGCGCTCGCGGCCGACGAGGACGACCCCGAGCTCGGCGCCGATCCGAAGCGCAACAACGCCTTCGGCTTCAAGGACGACCTGCGCGGCTTCAAGTGCCCGGCGGGCTCCCACGCGCGCCGGGCCAATCCGCGCGACGCGCTCGAGGACGACGGCAGCGTCGACGTCCGCCTGCACCGAATGATCCGCCGCGGGACGAGCTACGGGCCGATGCTGCCGGACGGGGTGCTCGAGGACGACGGCGCCGACCGCGGGATCATCTTCGTCTTCGCCGGCGCGCACCCGAAGCGGCAGTTCGAGTTCGTCAAGACGCAGTGGCTGAACGACGGCATCTTCATCGGGGCCCCTGCCGAGAAGGATCCGATGGTCGGAACGAACGACGGGAGCGGGGGGTTCACGATTCCGCAACGGCCGATCCGGCGGCGGCTCCAGTCCCTGCCGCCGTTCGTGGTCACCCGCGGCGGCGAGTACTGCTTCGCGCCGAGCCTGCACGGCACTTCGCTGGCTCGTCGGAGCTCGACACCTGAGCGAACGAAGGAGGACGACATGGCCACCACCCCCGCAGGCACGGACCGCTGGAAGGCGCTCGACTTCGGCCCGCCGCCGTCGGAGCTCGCGGAGCCCGACGAGCCGGTGCTGGTCGAGTACGCGGCCGGCGAGCGCGTGGCGGTCATCACGCTGAACCGGCCGCAGGCAGACAACGCGATCACGACCGAGATGGGCGCGCGCCTGACCGAGATCCTCGAGACGATCGCGGTCCGGCCGACGATCCGCGCCGCGGTGATCACGGGCGCGGGCGAGCGCGCGTTCTCGGTCGGCAGCGACCTGCGCCAGCGGAAGAACATGACCAAGGAGGACTGGCTGCGACAGCGCCAAGACTTCGATCGAACCCTCTACACGCTGCGGCAGCTGCGCAAGCCGATCCTCGCCGCCGTCAACGGGGTCGCCTACGGCGGTGGCTCGGAGATCGCCCAGAGCACCGACTTCATCATCGCCTCCGACAACGCCACCTTCGGCCAGCCCGAGGCGATGATCGGGCTGTCTGCCGGCGGAGGCTCGCCGGTGTTCCTGCCCCGCGTCCTGCCGCCGGGGAAGGCGCTCCAGATGCTGATGACCGGCGACCCGATCACCGCGCAGGAGGCGTACCGGCTCGGGATGGTGAACGAGATCCATCCGCCCGGCGAGCTGCTGGCTGCGGCGTTGCGGATCGCAGAGAAGATCGCCGGGAACTCCCCGACGGCCGTGCAGGCGGTCAAGGGCGCTGTCCGGCTGGGCCAAGGGCAGCCGGTCGAGCAGGCGATCGGGATCATGATGGAGGCCCACTGGCGCTCGGCTGTCCATCCCGACCGCATCGAGGGGATCGGCGCCTTCAACGAGGACCGGGACCCGACCTTCCAAGACTCCGACTACTGAGGAGGGCGAGATGGCAGTGGTAGACGAGCTGGAGCAGGCGCGCGCCGCGCTGATCATGATCAACCCGGCGCCGTACAACGCCGAGGCGCCACCGGAGGCGCTCGCACGAGAGATCACACCGACGGAGCTGCACTACGTGCGAAGCAACTTCGCGGTGCCCGAGCACGACGGCACGCTCGAGGTCGGCGGAGCGGTGGACGGCCCGACGACGCTCACGCTCGACGATCTGCGTGCCATGCCAGCGATCGAGCGGGCTGTCACGCTCGAGTGTGCGGGGAACGGCCGTCTCGCGATGAAACCGCTCCCGGTAGGCGAGCCTTGGGGTGACTACGCGGTTTCGACGGCGCGCTGGAAGGGCGCTTCGTTGAGCGACGTACTCGAGCGGGTGCGTCCGTCGGCCGAGGGCGCCGAGGTTCGCTTCGACGGCGCCGACCACGGCCCGTACCACCTGCAACCGGTGCTGAGCGAGACCAACGCCGAGGACCTCACCTTCGTGCGGTCGTTGCCGATCGGCCTCGCCACCGACCCGGCCTCGGAGATCCTGATCGCCTACGAGATGAACGGCGAGCCCCTGGGCCCGGACCACGGGCGGCCCTTTCGTCTGATCGTGCCGCACTGGTACGCCGTCGCCTCCGTGAAGTGGCTGAAACGGATCGAGGTGCTGACCGAGCCGTACGCCGGCGAGTTCCAGACGGGCCACTACATGTACGAGTGGGCGGATAGAGCCCGGGAGCCTGTCGACTTGATGCGCGTCCGCGCGCGCATCACGCATCCGGTTCCCGGCACGACGCTCCCCGCCGGGAGCTACACCGTGCGCGGCAAGGCGTGGTCTGGAACGGGACCGATCACTGCGGTTGACGTCGGCCTGACCGGTGAGGGCGAGTGGCAGTCCGCTGAGGTCGAACACCCGAAGGGGCCATATCAGTGGCAGGAGTGGTCCTTCGATTGGGAAACAACGGCCATCGGACGGCACAGCCTGCGCGCACGCGCGACCGACGCCGCCGGGAACGTTCAGCCAGAGATCCCGCCGTGGAATCGACTCGGCTACGGAAACAACGCGACTGAAGTGATCTACGTGGATATTCGCTGAGCTCACTCATGCGCGCCGAGACCTGTTCGGAACGGGCAAGGGTCGAGTCGACGAAGTCGATCCTGGTCGCTCCCACCTAGCTCAAGCTTGATTGGGCACAAGAGCCGTCTAGTGCCCAAGCCGCGCGGAATCGCCTGCAAACCACGGTGATAGGGCCGATGCCTCGGCGAGTGGCGGTTGCGCCGGATATGGCTCAACCATGCGGCTTATGCGCCGCGCGGGAGCGAATCCACGACCCGCTTGCCATGCAGAAGGTCGTGGGTTCGAATCCCATCATCCGCTCTACGAGGAATTGCCTGCAAGCGGCGTGATTCCTCGCCCTCTCAGGTACTAGCGAGCCGATCGCGGTGGTGCCGCGAGTCAGGTTCTAGTCAGGCCCGCGCCAGCAAGAGGGCGCCGCAGGCGTAGCTCTGCGCCGACAAGCGGCCTCCCGGCCGGCCTCGTCGAGTAGACCGTCTCATGCGATACGGGAGCGGCGAGGAACCGGAACCGCTCGAGCTGGATTCGGCCTCCGCCGTCCTTCTCGCTGGCGGGGGAAAACCGTTAGGGAAAGGGGGGCGAGGAACGTCCCGAGGCGGAAGGCTCGGCCCGAAGAGTTCAAAGGCGCAGTGAGGAAGGGCAGTTGGAGCGAAAACAGCTCGAAGCAAAACAGCCGCCGTTTCCTTCAGAGCGGGGGTAAGCGTCTCGAACCCCCTACTAATCTGCGGCAAGAGGCGCACCGGTGGCACCAGATCGAGCCGCAGCTACTAACGGAAATGGGGCGAGAGCGACCGCGGGGTTCAGGGGCATCCGAGAGAGGGGATGGCGGCCGCTCTCGCCCGGAACTGGCGAGTCTTGCCCATCCCCACCGACCGGGTCAACGGATTTCGCGTTGGTCATTCTCAACGCCGACCCGGCTCGAAGTCAGCGGTATGCTCGACACCCGGCCGTCCGGCCCCACGGAAACGGAGGGATGAGGATGGCTTTTGTCTTTCGACTCGAGACCGCTGACGGCGCGCCGGCCGAACCGCCGACTCTCAACACGGCGGTTCCGAACTGGTCCGAAGGTGACTGCGTGCCCCTCGGTAAGCGGACGCTGCGCGTGATCGGCAAGCGTGACGACGACGCCGATCAACCGCCCGTGCTCGTGGTGGAGGAAGCGAAGGCCTAGCGCGCTGAGCGATCTGCTAGGAGGGAGTGGCGGAACCCGCGGCTAGGCGGGCGATCTCGCCGCGCGTTCGCTCGACCATTCGCTCAAGATCGCCCACGAGTTCACGGTCGATCGGATTGTCAGTGGCTCGGAACGCGTCTAGCGCTGCGGTGGACGCGCCATAGAGGATGCGAAGCATGCTCAGATGCTGGTGGCCGTCCGGCTCCATGCCGGGGGATGCCCCATACGCGGTGCACAAAAACCTGAGACCAATGTCTGTCCAACGCAGGCGACGAGCGAAAGCTGCGGCTAGTCACCCAAAGGTGGTCCTCTGGCTGCTCGCGCTGGCTACGGGCTTGGCGCTGGCATTGGCTGGGACTGCCTCGGCGGAGCCACCGATTACGTTCACAGAGGTCTCGACGGGCTCGGAGAGCTTCATCGACGCGTTCCAATGCACAGACGAGCTCTACTCCATAAGCGTGACCGGGCATGGGGTCGTTCACTACACCTACTTTGAGGACACCGGTGCGTTCCACTTCCACGAGGTGCTGCTTGGCAAGGCTGTAGCTGTTCCCCTCGACGGGACCGGGCCCACCTATACGGCGAACTTCAGGGATAGCGACTCGGAGAACATCAGGGCCGTCAAGCACGGCGCTGTGCTCGTCGAGGTCGATACCGACCTCCATAAGGCCGTAGCGCACGGATCCGATGGGTCGCGCGCGTTCTTCAAGGAACACGCGCACTTCACCGTTAACGCAAACGGCGAGGTGTCCGCGCATTTGTTCACGACCAGAATGGATTGCAGCTGATCCAGCGGACAAGCGGAGGTCTATGGGAGGGCCGGGGTGTAGCACCGCGGCCCTTTCCTTTGCTTCGTTCGACAGTTCGGCGTCCGCGCGCACAGTCGGTCGGCTCCGTTAGGAGCGCGATCGTCCTCCGCACCTCGTTCAGATGTGCGTCGTCGACCGCCTCGGCGGCGAGGAAGTGCTCGAGCACCCGCGCGAGCGCTTCACAAGCCGCCTGGGGGAGTACATCGCGCTGGTCGAACGCCCGTCTGATCTCCTCGTGCCAACTGTCGGCATACGCGCAATCGAAGCTTGTGTTGGCGGCCGGATGATCCATCACCCCGATAGTGGTCACTGCACCTGCTCCCGGCGTCGGTACTCGGCCACAATCCGCCCACTCCAAAGGGTGAATTGCGGAGCAAGGTTCAAAGCGAAAACTCCCCTCGACTGATCTCTTGCCAGGGCGAGAAGCCAGCGCCCGAGGCAATGTTCCGGTTCAGGGTCGCTCCTAGGGGAGAGTGAGCGAGATCCGGCGGCAATTCTCGTGCGGCCTCCGCGCATCGCCCCGGACGCCGCTCTGTGACCGTATACCCATGCACCGTTCGCTACGAGCTGGCCGGACGAGCGGTGCTAGTAAGGCAGCAAAGTGCGGAGATTTCGAGCGCCTGCGCTATTCAAGTTGCCCGGACACGGGCAAGATGGTTAGGCACCCGACTCGACACGCGGTTTTCTCTTTGGGGAGAGCATCTCGTACCGACGGGTGGGCGTAAGGGCACCGGGGAGGTGCTGGCCCACCTTCCCGGTGTCTCTCGCGACACTCTTGCAAACTCGGTCGGGCCGTCGAAGGTCGCGATATGCTCGCTCAGCCGTCCGGCCCCACCGAAACGGAACGCATGAGGACGGCTTTTGTCTTTCGACTCGAGACTGCAGACGGCGCGCCGGCCGAACCGCCGACGCTCAACACGGCCACGCCGAGCTGGTCCGAAGGGGATTGTGTCCCGCTCGGCAAGCGGACGCTGCGCGTGATCGGCAAGCGGGACGACGACGCGGACCAAGCGCCAGTCCTAGTCGTTGAAGAGGCGTGACCCTCGTTTGCGTGGCGTTGAGAAAGATCAACGCGGAGTCCGTAGACGACGCCAGCCCGGATAAGCAAGACTCGCCGCGTTCGGCGAGAGCGGCCGCCACCCCTCTCTCCCTATGGGTGCCCCCGAAGCTCGCGGCCGCTCTGCCGTCTACTCCATCTTCCCTGGTGCGCTTCGGTAAATCGTGATCGCGCCCGCGTCGACCGCGATCTCACTTCCGACCGCCAGCGCGATCGTCAGCGCGACCACCACGGCGACATCGCCGCCGAGCGCACTGGACCCACCTCGCCGCGTGAGCCACAGTCCCGTGGTGACTGCTTACCTGGGCCAGTGCGCGGGAATGTCACCAGAGCTTGCCCGGCAGTCAGACGCTGCTACTCGACGCGCTGTGCGAACACCCAGACCTGCCCCTCGGGATCAGTCGCGGTGAACCGTCGGTCACCGACCGGCGCCATCTCCAAGTCGGTTACATCCGCACCAGAAGCACGTGCCCGCTCATGGAGGGCATCGACGTCGTCAACGTAGAAGTGAATGAGTACCGGCGGATACGCGTCGAGCCGCTTCGGGCTTTTAAAGCTCTCACCAGCCTGACCGAGCATTACCAATCCTTCCTCGCCTAGCACGAGCTCCGTATGCGTCCGCCCGGCGGCGCCCGTCTGTGCTAGGCGCTGAACGAAGCCGAAGGTGGTGGTCAGATACTCGACGGCCCCGGATGCGTCCTCGTAGAGCAAGTACGGACAAACGCGCGTGTAACCCTCAGGCGGATTTTTCATCTCGTCAGAGTTCCCCAAAGCACTAACCGGGTAACCGGAGCGTCGGCTGGCCGAGCGTGCGCGAATGTCACTCGAGCGGTTGTGCGTCGTTAAACGACATTGCGGGCGGGCCGGCCTCTTCCATACTTAGCCCATGGGCTTGTTCACGCGTTCGTGCAAGACGTGTGGAACGCCCGCTGATCAAGTGCGAACCGCCGGGCAGGTAAGTGGCCGAAAAGGCGACGTCGAGGTCGAGCTACGAAACTTCCCATATCGATCGTGTGCCTGCGGCAAACTGACGCGCTGGGCCTTCGACCCGGGACTCGAGTTCTCCGAACAGCTGTTCTTGAACGACGATGGCGTCCCGACTGCGAGAGGAGGCGGTGACCACGCTAAGTGCGTGCGCTGCGGTGAGTCGTTAGGTGTCCCCCGCCGGGTTCGGGTCGAAGCGCAAGCTCATCTCAAAGGATTTGCTCCGATCGAATTCGCGGTGACCCTTCCCGGTTACACATGCCCCGGGTGTGGGCTCGAGCAGGCGCCAGAGGGCAGCTTCGATACGAGCCAGTGGCTAAGTCTGTCGGATGGTGCCGCCGCGCTCGAAGAGGCGACGCGGTCATTGGGTCTCGAGGACTGACCCGCTTGAGGTTGTACGCGCTGCCTCGTACATGGCGGGCGCGTGGCCTGGGCCAGTGTGCAAAATGTCCCCGAAGACCTACTTGCGTTCAAGCCCTGCGGCGGCGGACTGACCTCGTCTATGCGCGCGATGCACGAGACGACGCGGCGCTGGTGGCAGACGTGCTCGACCGGGCCCAAGCGCGGGGTTCGGCGCGTGAGTCAGGTTCTAGTCAGGTTCGGCGGTCGGCTGCTGGCACTTCGGAGCATCGCCGCCCTCCGAGAGACCGCGGACGGATGCGACTTTGTCGGGCGCTGGCGCTTTACGTCGCCTAGCGGCGGTACCTTGCCATGCAGAAGATCGTGGGTTCGAATCCGATCATCCGCTCCTCAAAAGCCCCGCTAGACGGGGCGCTGCCGTGTCGCTTTCGGAGTAACGTGATGGGGTTGAGCCAATGGTGACGCCGGACGAGGTCGGGCAGGTGACGGTTTTCGCGGGTCTGGATTCGAGCGCTCGCGAGCGGCTCTCGCGGGCGGCGGCGGACATCAGCCTCGCTCCGGGTGAGTACGCCGCTAATGAGGGCGACGAGCGGGCGCTGTTCGCGCTCCTGGATGGTCGTATCGAGGCCGTCAAGCTCGTAGATGGGATCGACCGCGTGGTGGGGGAGCGGCAGCCCGGCGACATTTTCGGTGAGGTGCCGATCACCCTCGGTGCGCTGTTCCCGGTTGGCTTCCGCGCCGCCGAGCAGTCACGAATCATGCGCATCGAGGCCCCGGACTACCACGCGGCCGCAGCCGTGGCGCCGGAGGTCGCGACGGAGGTCGGCAGGCTGGCGAGCCACCGGATCGCTGGCCCCCGGGGGCTTCAGGGGATTGCGGGCGACCCTCCGCCGCCCCGCGCAATCATCGTCGGACACCGGTGGGATTCCTCCTGCAGCGAGTTACGGCGCTTTCTCGATCGAAATCAGATCTCGTTCAAGTGGCTGAACGCCGACGATGCCGACGTCGCGGAGGCCTGGGGCGGTCCGCTCCCTGAAGAGGACGACTGGCCTGTCGTTCGCGTTGTCGACGGGAAGACCGTGGTGCGACCGCAGCTTCGGCGGGTTGCCGAGCTGCTCGGCCTCGGAACCGAGCCGCTCGCGGCGGAGTACGACGTCGTCGTGGTCGGCGCCGGCCCTGCGGGGCTCGCGGCCGCCGTCTACGGGGCATCCGAAGGGCTGCGGACCATCGTGGTCGAGCGGGAGGCTCCAGGAGGTCAAGCTGGCACGTCGTCGCGCATCGAGAATTACCTCGGGTTCCCGTCAGGCGTGTCCGGTGACGAGCTCGCGCGTCGCGCGCTGCAACAGGCACAGAGGCTCGGCGCCGAGATCCTCGTGACCCGCTCGATCACGCGCATCGACCCGCGGACGCGGCACGTCTACCTCGACGGCGGCGACGTTCTGCGGACGAAGACGATCATCCTGGCCTGCGGCGTCTCGTGGCGCCAGCTGTCCGTCGAGGGATTCGACACACTCGTGGGGAAGGGCGTCCACTACGGGGCGGCCCGGAGCGAGGCTCCGAGCACCCACGGTCTCGACGTCCACGTCGTGGGTTCCGGCAATTCAGCGGGTCAGGCCGCCCTGTTCTTCTCCAGCCATGCTCGTAGCGTGACGATGCTTTGTCGCGGCGACAGTCTCGACAAGAGCAAGGGGAGCGGAATGGCGCGCTACCTCGCCGATCAACTCGAGTTGAAGTCGAACTTCGGGGTGCTGTTCCGGACGGAAGTGGTGGCAGCTCACGGGATCGAATCACTCGACGCGATCGACGTGCGCAACTCAGAGACGGGGGACGTGACGCGGCTGGAATCGGGTGGCTTGTTCCTCTTCATCGGGGCGGACGCCGAGACGGCCTGGCTGCCGCAGGAGATCGCCCTCGACAACCACGGGTACGTGCTCACCGGTCCGGACCTCCCGGCGAGCGCCGACTGGCAGCTCGAACGCGATCCCTACCTTCTGGAGACGAGCGTCCCCGGAATCCTCGCGTGCGGCGACGTTCGATCGGGGCCCGTGAAGCGCGTTGCCTCCGCGGTCGGCGAAGGCAGCATGGCCATCGCGTTCGTGCAGCGGTTCGTCATGGACGCTGAATCGGAGGCCCTGACGGGCACGGCCGCTCGTGCGACCGAGATCCGCTGAGCGCGCAAAATGGGCTCGTCCGCACCGGCGTAGGATTGTCTGGTTCCTCTCGTGCCTACCGCCGCAGGTACGTCAGCACGGCGAGCACGCGGCGATTGTCCTCAGGCGCCTCTTTGATCCCGAGCTTCTGGAATGCCCCGCGGATGTGCGTCTCGACCGTCTTCGGGCTGAGCCAGAGCGCTTTGCCGATGCCTTGGTTCGAGCGGCCCTCGGCCATGAGTCCGAGGATCTCGCGCTCGCGCGGCGTCAGGTCCGCGACCGGATCGCCTTGTCGTCGTCTCGCGAGCAACTCCTCGACGACGGCCCTGTCGACGACGCACTCACCCGCTGCGACCCGATCCGCCGCGTCGAGCAGTTGCTCGATGCGGCCGACGCGTTCCTTCATCAGGTAGCCAACCTTTTCGGGCTTCTCCTCGACGAGTCGCAGCGCGTACTCGAGCTCGAGGTGTTGAGAGAGGACGAGGACAGCCGTCGCGGGGTAGCGCGAGCGGATCTCGCCGGCTGCGCGCAGGCCTTCGTCGGTGTGCGTCGGCGGCATGCGGATGTCGACCAGGGCGACATCCGGCCCCAGGTCGCGCACGCTCGTCAGCAGTGCCTCGGCGTCCCCGACCTGGTCGACGACCTCGACGCCGTGCTCGATCAGCAGGCGAGCGACCCCCTCGCGGACGAGCGGTGCATCGTCGGCGATTACGACCCGCATGGAATGGAGGCGCCGACGGTCGTGCCTCGAGCGGCCTCGCTCTCGAGGGTCAGCGTCGCGTCGAGCGCCTCGAGTCGGTCGCGGAGTCCGGCCAGGCCCGAGCCACGCGTAAGGCGGGCACCGCCGATTCCGTCGTCCACCACCGCAACCTGAAGCGCCGCTGCTTCCCGCTCGAGGAGCACCGCTGCCTCGGTTGCCGAGGCATGTTTCACGACATTCGTGAGCGCTTCCGAGACGACGAAGTAGGCGGCGAGCTCGATCGGGTCCGACAGGCGTCCCCCTGCCGTGCCGTGCACCGTCACCGGCAGGGGTGCTCGTCGTGCGAGCGCCTGGACGGCCGCCTCGAGACCCTCGTCCCTGAGCAGGGCCGGGTGGATTCCCCGTGCCAGCTCGCGTAGCTCGACGAGCGCCCCCTCGACGTCGTCCTGTGCGCCCGAGAGGACATCCGCTGCGGCAGGGTCGGCGCGAGCTGCTTCGAGGCCGAGCGCGAGAGAAAGGGTCACGAGGCGCTGCTGCGCTCCGTCGTGGAGGTCGCGTTCGATCCGGCGCCGCTCGGCGTCGGCAGCGGCGACGATCCGGCCGCGCGAGGCGCGTACCTCTGCGAGCTGAGAGCGCACCTCGGCCGCCAGCCGCTCGTTCTCGAGCACGAGCCCGGCGGTGGTCCTCACCGACTCGACCAGGGCCGGCTCGTCGAGCAAGGCCGGATCGTGAACGAGCACGGCGATCTCCTCGCCGCCTGCGGTCACCGCGGTTACGGCGCGGTCCGTTCCGTCGGGCAGTGAGACCGGTCGTCCGGTCGCGTCGACGGAGCGGCCGTCGGCGAGCCTGTACGCAACCTCGAGCGTCGGATCGCCGAGCGCCCGAGCGAGGCGCTCGCGCATGCCTCCCGCCCCCGTCGGCAGTTCGACCACGAGCTCGGACAGCTCTGGCCTCCGCAGGCGCGACCACAGGATCCCCGCGATGACGCCCAGCGGCAGCGAGACGGCGACCGCCCGGACGATCGACTCGAGGGCCGGGCTGACCGAGTCGGTCGCAAGCATCCAGCCGAGGCAGACGACGGCGCTCGACGCGGTGACGGCCGCGGCGACGAGCAGTGGTCCCTGCGCGCGCCGCGCCGGCCCACCCAGGACGCGCAAGCGCCGCGCCACGAGGGCCAGCACGACCAGGCCGACGACGATCGCAGTGATCTCCTGCGTTCGATCGACGGTGTGCGCGACGGTCTCGTGCGGGGCGAGACCGAGGACGTCACGCGTGTTCGGATCGACGAACGCGCCGGCGAGCTGTCCGCCGAGCGCCGCTACGTACGCTCCGGAGATCGCGATCTGGGCTACGCGCGACCACGGGCGCCCGTGCGGAAAGGCGAGGACGAGGTGGACGAGTAGCGCCGCCCATAGACCCTCGAGGAGGAAGCCGAGCGTCCACAAGGCGTTCGAGGCGGCCCACACGAGATCTGCGCCCAGCACTGCGAAGCTCGCCGTAGCCAGCAGCCATCCTGCTCGACGCCAGCGCGGCCGCTCGCGCACGGCGAGCGCAGCCGCCACCAGCGCCCACGAGAGAGCGAGGTCCGCAGCGACTCGCATCCCGGAGACGTGACCGTGGAGGCCGAGTCGCCCGACTGCGAGGCCCGCAGCGACGACGACCGGTAGGAGAAGCACCGGGTCGCCCCTTACGTTCCGGCCCGGCGATGCTCTGACGGCTGTAGAGGCCATTTACTCCAGGAGCGCGGCGAACGCCGCCGCCGAGAGCTTCGACTTCGAGATGAAGCCGCGCGCGCCGCACGCCTCGACCCTTCGCCCGTAGTCGTCTGCCTGCCGGGACGAGATGAGGACGACCGCGGGCCCGTCCACTGCTGCGAGCTCCGTCGCGACCGCGAAGCCGTCGCGGTCGGGGAGCTGCACGTCGAGGAGCAGCGCGTCCGGCGCATCGGCTGCGACCGCATCGAGGGCTTCCGCCGCGTCCGCCGCCTCGCCGGAGACCACGTAGCCGGCCCGTTCCAGCAGCTCCCGCGCAACGGCGCGAAACGGCTGGTGGTCGTCGACGATCAACACGCGTTTCCCCACAGTCGTGATCGTCGCACACCTTTCCCCGAAGCTTCCCAGGGTTTTCCCTGGAATCACACGGATTCGGTGGAATCTCCGGGAGTTGCGGTGGATGATGGACGGCGTGAGTTCCGGTCTGGCGCCCGCACGCACAGCGACGTATCGCCGCATCCGCCTCGCTGTCGTCGCGGCGTCCGTTGTCGCCGCGATCGTGGGCTCCGTCCTGCTCGCAACGAATCGCTCCAGCGACCACGTTGGTGACCTGCGGGGCTCCGTCTCCGCGCCCGGGCTGCCGGAGGGCGGCAAGGTGGTCGCCCGGATTCGTGTCGGGCGCGGTGGGCTGCCGTTGAAAGGAGGTGGAGCGTTGGCCGTCGGTGAGGGCGCTGTCTGGGCCATGAGCAACTCCCGGGCGACGCTCATGCGGATCGACCCGGCGCGGAACGCAATCGTCGCGAGAGTCGAGGTCGACGCTCCCCCCGAAGCGGTCGCTGCCGGCGACGGCGGCGTTTGGCTCTCCAATCCGTCCGACGACACGGTCACTCGCATCGACCCCCGGACGACCAAGGTCACCGCGACTATCCATGTCGGCCCGAGTCCAGAGGGGATCGCCGTCTCGCCGGGAGCCGTCTGGGTCGCGAACGCGGGCGGCCCCAGCGTCTCACGGATCGATCCCGCGACGAATCGAGTCGTGGCGACCATCCGCGTCGGGGCGCGGCGCGCCTGTTGCTCGGAGCACATGAGCGTGATCGCTTCGTCCGGTGCCGTCTGGGTGGCGGTCCCGTACGGGAACAAGCTCGTGCGCATTGATCCGGCAACGAACCGCGTGGTTGCGACCGCGGCGCTCGACTATGAACCGTGCGGATATCTCGCTGCCGACAGGACCGCCGTCTGGTCGGCCGCCTGCGGCGCCGACGTGGTGGCACGGGTCGACGCTCACACGAATGAAGTCACGGCCCGGGTGGCCGAGGTGGAACCGGTGGGCCTCGGAGTCGCCTTCGGCTCCGTCTGGGTTGCCGATTCCGGCTCCGGGAACGTCGATCAGATCGACCCGCGCACGGGTCGGCTCGTGGCGAGGCTGCACGTCAGCGGCCTCATCGTGCGGCTCGGCGCCGCCTTCGGGTCGATCTGGGTCAATGACGACTTCGGTCGCGTGCTTCGGATCAAGCCGCAGCGCTGACCCGGCACTCAGGGCTTTCCCTCGACCTACGTTCATCCCAGGGTGATCCCCGAAGTCCCGGGCTCCTCCCGCTGCTTCGATCGTCGCGTGTCACCCCAGCGGAACGATCGAGGAGGAGGAGCCATGAGCAGGATCATCGGGCCGACGATCGTGGGAGTTGCCGCGCTTGCCTGCGCTGCCGGAGCGGTTGCAGGCCGCGCAAGCGTTTACGTCGGACGCCAGGCCTCCGCGGCCGCCGGAGCTGCAGTCGTTGTCGCGGATCCGGCCGTCGTTCGTCTCGGCGGGTCGGCCTCGGTGACTGTGCGCGGACTCGCGGGCCGGCGGCTCGAGGTGCGGCTCGCCGGCGCCACGACGGCGGCTGGCGCTCCAATCGGATGGAGGCCGCTCCGCCTCGCGGGCAAGGTCTGGCATGGAAGCCTGCCGGTGCCGGCTCTTCGCGGCATCTACCCGATCGAGGTGCGGGCCGGCGCCGGGCGACCAGTTGTGCGGTCGGCGAACTGGATGCTCCGTGTCTTCGCAGCGGGGACGCTTTCCCGCCCCTCGTTCGCCACGCCCGAAGGCGTTGCGAGATGGTGGGTGCGGACCGCGACGGGCCATGCACGGTTGGTGGCGCTCAGACGCTGGCCCCGGCCAGGCCTCGACCTGCGCGATCGGCGGCTCCACCAACTGCTCGTGGTCGCCTACTCGCCGGTCGGGCACCCAGCCGTCGACGAGCGCCTCGGCATGTTCGTCACTGCCGTCCGCAACGGCTTCGACGGGCGCTGGCGCCTGCTCGAAGCCAAGTTGCAGCCCTGAGCAAGTCGAGAACGCTCCCGGGGTTTTTGCCTCTGGGGCTCGGAACCTGAAATAGCTCCCGCGAGGGATGCGGCGCCTCCGCTCCTGCGGCCGATGACTTGTGCGAACACAGAAGGGCGGTGCGGCCCCGCCGAGTTGACCGAATTCGGAGGAGTCGCGGCGTGGAGTCGAGCACCGTCCAAACCGAGAGAACCAGAACGACCCTCCCCGACCATGTGAAGGGAGGTGAACTCATGCTGAAGCTATTCGCCTTCACGCAGGCGTTTGCCGCTTCGACGGTAGACGCTCTTCGCCGTCGCGAGGAGGGCCAGACGATGGCGGAGTACGGCGTCGTTCTCGCCGTCATCACCCTCGCCGTAATCGGAGCAATCACACTGCTGTCCGACAACGTTCGCAACGCGCTTGAGAACGTCGCCGGAATCATGCCCGGATGATCAACGATCTGTACACGAGCCTGACAGCCCGCGAGCAGCGGGCGATTCGGTGGAGCGCGGCCGCCACGGCGGTCGCGCTCTGGCTCTCGACCGCCTGGGCCGATCCGCGCTTCCTAGTGATCGTCCCGCTCGCTGCTGCCGGATTCTGGCTCTACCGGCGCCGCTACCGCGACGAGCCTGCCGCCGACGATCCCGACTGGGATCTGTAAGGAGCGTCCGACGAAACGCCGACGATGCCCTCGGGCTGCGCCGGACGACCCGATGCCGCGTCCTCAGTCGCACCCGTAGCCTCCGGCTACGAGCGCTCCCTGCGTCCTTGCCTCGGAACGACCGGCACACCCCGAGGGCGTGCAACGTTCCGTCGAACGCTCCTAGAGCAGCTTCGCGACGACCTTCAGGTCGGCCACGAGAGCCGCGTACTCTTGCTCGCGGCTCTCGGGGTCGCCTCGCAGGATCGCGCTCGGGTGGATCGTCGCGAGCACGTGCTCGGCGAGATCCGAGTCGACCGGCTTACCACGGTCGCGGGTGACGCGGAACTGCCGGCCGAGCAGCGCCTGTGCCGCGGTCGCGCCCAGGCAGACGAGCACGCGCGGCTCGACCGCGGCGAGCTCGCCGTCCAGCCAGGGCCGACAGGCCGCGATCTCGGACCAGTTCGGCTTCTGGTGGATCCGCCGCTTGCCGCGCCCGACCCACTTGAAGTGCTTGACCACGTTGGTCACGTAGACCTTCCCGCGGTCGATGCCGGCGTCCTCGAGCGCCTGGTCGAAGAGCTTCCCCGCCGGGCCGACGAACGGGCGGCCCGCCTTGTCCTCCTGGTCGCCCGGCTGCTCGCCGACGAACATCGCCTCCGCGTGCGCCCGGCCCTCGCCGAAGACGACCTGCGTGCCGGTCTTCCAGAGGTCGCAGGCCTTGCACCCCGCAGCTTCCTTGCGCAGCGCCGTCAAGCTCGTGTGTCCGTCGAGGCTCAGCTGGCGAGCCATGAGGCGTTGTTACCCGCTCGGACCCGGGAGAATCGCGCCGCTACGATGCTCGCCGCGGCGCCGTGGCCGAGTGGTTAGGCAGAGGCCTGCAAAGCCTCGCACACCAGTTCGATTCTGGTCGGCGCCTTTAGCCCCTGTCCAGCGGAACCAGTTTCGGAGCGATCCCGACAGGCAAAGCCATCGGCGAGATCTTCCGCCGAGGAAAAGGGGGTACACGATGAGCCTCCGTACAACACTGTTGTCCGTCCTAGCGCTCGGAATCGCCCTCTGGGCCGCGGCGGCGGCGACCGCGGCGCAGACCTACAACGACACGATCAGTGGGCATGAGTACTACTTCACCTCGACCGAGGGCAGGTTCGCAGGGACGGCGTCTGGCGCTCTTCCCGGGTACTGGGACGCCCGGGTCAAGCACACGCCGCTCTGTCTTTCCTGCACGCCGACGGCGACGATCACCGGCGGGAGCTTCTCGCTGGCCACTAACTCCACCCTCGTCTCGGGCACATTCACGGGCGGGACAGTGCAGGTAACGAATCCCGGCGCGAACTGCACGAACCAAACCTTCACCGTCAACGGCGTGCTCGGGGCTGTGGGCTGGTGGTCCGGAGGGAGCGGTACAGGACTCTTCTCGGCCACGCTCACGCACTATCGTCACCGCATCTTCGGCAGCTGCGTCAGCTACGCCGCATCCGTGAAGGGCACGCTCTCGCTGACGTTCTGAGCGCCCTACGAGGGCACCGGAGGCCGCTACTCCGCGAACACGTCCAGGAGCATGTGAACCTCGCCGACGCGCTCGAAGCCGAGGCGTTCCAGGATCGGGCCAGACATCGAGCCGCCCTGCGTGATCAGGGCCGGAGTGCCGAGAGCGACCGCCTCGTTCCAGCGAGCTCGGATCAGGGCGCGGTAGGCGCCCCGCCCGCGGGCGCTCGGATGCGTGGCACCGCCGTAGAGCAGCAGGCCGTAGTCGCTCGGGCCGGCGGTGCCCGCGCAGACGAGCGTTCCGTCGAGCCAAACGCCGTGCATCACGTTGACCGTCTCCGCGTAGCGCTGCTCGAGCAACTCTGTCGCCTCGGCGATCTCCTCGGGCGACGACCCGAACGCCTCCCACTGGACGGCGTTGGCCGCCGCATACTCCTCGAAGGTCTCGATCCGCCTCGCCGTCAGCCCCTCGGGTACGGGCGGTGGCTCCTGCGTGAGCACGAGGGCGACCGCATAGCCGTCGCCGTCCTTGGTCAGGCCGCGTTCGTAGAGCGCCTCGACGAGACCGGGCGGCGCCGACGAGCCGACCTCCCACTGCGTCCGCGTACGGCCGCGCTCGCGCAACGTTGCTCGCACCGCGTCGATCACCTCGTCGAGCTCCTCGAGCGGGAAGCGCTGCCGCTGAACCGTGTTCCACTTCGAGCCCGAGCCGAGCCAGAGCGAGTAGCGGCCGGTCTCGATCAGCTCGTCGCGCGGCCCGAGCCGCCCGAAGGAGTTCGGATACTCGGCGACCTCCCGCAGCACGCTTCTGACGCTACCGGCTGTGACGAAGCTGTTACGCGCGTGTGGCGGGGCCGTTGCGCGTGGGTCTGAGCATGGCACCGTGAAGCCGATCCTCATTGCCCCGATCGTCGCCGTCGCCGCGGTGGTCGTGGCTGTCGGCTCGTTGGCCACGGAAGCCGCGCCGCACGATGCCGCTCCCTGGCTCGTGATCTCTAGCACCCGGGACGGCGACGAGTACACGATCGGCGACGGCCAGGCCTATTCGATGCGGCCGGACGGCTCGCGCCTCACGAGTCTCCTGGGCCGCGAGAGCAAATTCGAGCCGATCGACGTGTCACCCGACGGCCGGCTGATCGCGTACCAGAACGCCGACACGAGCGAGGTGGATGTGTCGCGCGCCGACGGCACCGGTCTGAGGCGGGTGCTCTCCTCGACCACCGACCTCCGTTACCTCACGTTCTCGCCCGACGGCTCGACCGTGGCGATCGTGCGCAACGACGGCGACGACCACCCCGAACTGTTCGTCGTCGACGCGGACGGGCGCAACCGTCGTCGCCTCGGCCGGGCCGGCCCTCCGGACTTCTCCGCAGACGGGAAGCTGCTCGCGTACCACACGGTTCGAGGGTGCATGGTCGCGACCGCGCCGTTCACGTCCGAAGGGCAGAGGATCCCCGGGGCCTGCGGGTATCCCGAGTTCTCACCGAACGGGGCCTCGCTCGCGTTCAAGACGGGGACCCGCTGCGCGATCGTGACCACGCCGCTGCCGGGGCGGCTCGCCGTGCTCGCAGGCGAGCGCCGACTCTTGCCGGGCACGTGCGACGGTCCCGTGTGGTCTCCCGACGGACGCTGGCTCGCCTACCTCAGCCCCGGCTGCGTGTTCTGCGACTCGCGGAAAGCCCGACGCGCCGCGAGGAAAGACCTTGGCGTCTGGATCGTGCATCCGGACGGCTCCGGCCTCCGCCGCATCGGCCCGGCCGACGAGGAGGGTGGCGCGGTCTACTCCTGGTCGCCGGACGGCTCCCGCCTGGCGATCGTGGCCGGTTCGCGGCTCCTCGTCGCCTCCTCCGCTGGCCACGCGAGGCGCATCGCCGGCCCGCGGCTCAACTCGGAGTCGTACACGGCGCCACTCTGGTCGCCCGACGGCACGCGGCTCACCTTTCCGGCGCGCACCGGGCTCGACCCCACCCAGCTCTGGAGCCTTCGCGCCGACGGCTCGGACCTGCGACGCCTGACGTCCGCCGGGGTCAACGACGTCGTCGGGCTGGTCGACGGCCCGCCCGCCCGCCGCGCGGTTCCCCCGCTCGAGCCCAGCGAGCACGTGCTCGGCCCGCGATTGCTCGCCACGGCGAAGCCGATCGGACGTCTTGCGGCGGACGGCGCGTCGGTCGCGTACATCGCCGACTCGATCGAGACCGACTGCGAGCACGTCTCGGTCTGGACGCCGAGCAGGGCGCGGATCCTGCGCGTCTCGTATCGGCTCCCCGCGCCGTGCGAGGACGAGTACGGCGGCGACGTCTCGGTCTACGAGCTCGCGCTCGCCGGCTCGATGGTCGGCTGGTCGACGAACCTCGGCTGCGGCAACAGCGGCTGCGGTGTCGACGTCCACTCAGCACGGCTGCCGGACGCGAACCCGGTCGAGCTCGGCTTCGACGACGGCGCGGACTACGGCAACGAGTTCCTGCTGCCGTTCGACCCGGTCGGCCGCGGCCGCGTCTTTGCCGTCGAGAACCACGTGCGCGTCGCCGAGCCCAACGGCGGCGTGCGGCGCTGCAACCTGCCGGCGGATGCGGAGTCGGTCGACGGAGCCCGCCTCGCCGTCCGCGGCACGGGCGAAGAGCTCATCGTCGACGACCACTGCCAGGTCGTCGCGCGGGTGGCGCTCGACACGAAGCGCTTGCAGGCGGTGCTGCTCGACGGCCCGCGGCTGATCGCGGCCCGGGCGGGCTCGCTCGAGGTCTACGACGCGAGCGCCGGCTTCCTCCGCGAGCAGCGATCCCTCCTTCTGGGAACGGTCGTGGACGGCGCTGCGGGCGGCGTGGTCGTCCTCCGTAGTGGCAGGACGGTGACGGTTCTTCGCCTCGACGACGGCCGGAGCGTGACGTTCACTCCGTGTCTCGGGCCCGTGCTGGCCGCGATCGGCGACGCCGGCCTCTACTACTCGTACCGCACGCCCGACCGCGAGGGGCGGCTCGCGCTGGTGCCGCGGAAGCAGCTCGAGCAGCGGCTGGCGACCGGGACCTCGTACGAGCCGGCCTGTCCTCGCTCGACGCAGTCATTCGCCACCGCGCCGGGGGCGAGCGCGCTGGCCGCGGGCGACCTCGACGGCGACGGCCGGGTCGACCTGGTCTCGGCCAACTCCGAGGAGCCGGGCTCGATCTCCGTCCTGCGGGGGCCGGCCTTCACGGACCGCCGCGACTACCGCATCGCCGGCACCTACCCGGTTTCGATTGCCCTCTCGGACCTCGACCGCGACGGCCACCTCGACGTCGCGGTGACGCTGGCGAACGCGTTCGCCGTCCTGCGCAACGGCGGCGACGGATCGCTGGCGCCGCCACGGCGCTACCGAGCCGGTCCAAGTCCCAGCGCGCTGGCAGTGGGCGACCTCGACGGCGACGACGCACCGGACGTGGTCGCCGCGAACTCGCTGAACGACACGGTGTCCATCCTGCTGAACCGCGGCGACGGGATCCTCCGCCCGCGGCATGCGCGGGGGATCGGCTCCACTCCCTCCTCGGTCAGGATCGCCGAAGTCACGGGCGACGGAGCTCCCGACATCGTCATCGGGAGCGAGGGCGACCCGGCCGTCACGGTGCTCGAGGGCGCCGGCGACGGCACCTTCCCCGGGTCGCACGCCTTCCCGACCCCGGAGGAGACGGCTGCGGTTGCGGTCGCGGACCTCGACGGCAACGGGGCTCCGGACCTGGCCGTCCATGGCAGCTGCAAGCCGGCGGTGCTGCTCGCTCGCAGCGGCGGGGGGTTCTCGAAGCCGCGAGAGCTCCCCGGTGGCGACGAGTGTGGCTCGCCGACCGTCTCTGCCGGGGACGTCGACGGAGACGGGAAGGCCGACCTGGTCACCGCTACTTCTTCGTACGGCCCGTTGCGGATTGGCGTCTATCTCAACCGCGGCCGCGGCCGGTTCGAGCCCGCCGGCACCTATGAGGCTCCCTCCTCGGACACCACGGCGCCGAGCGTGGTGATCAAGGACCTGAACGGCGACGGCTATGCCGAGCTCGCGGTCCCGGTATTCGCCCCGGCCTCCGTCGCGGTGCTGATGAACACGCTAGGTGTCTGCCACGTCCGCGGGATCCGCGGCCGGTCGGTGGCCGCAGCTAGCCGTCGCCTCGGCCGGGCCGGGTGCCGCGTCGGACACGTCCGCCGCGTGCAGCAACAACGCGTCCGCAGGGGCCGTGTCGTGGCTGCCGTGCCGCG
The DNA here is from genome assembly GCA_963763475.1 of uncultured Actinomycetes bacterium. Taxonomy (GTDB): domain Bacteria; phylum Actinomycetota; class Thermoleophilia; order Gaiellales; family Gaiellaceae; genus AC-32. The sequence continues at coordinate 585,165 of CAVXOR010000003.1, forward strand.
ATTCGGCGCCTTCTGGCCGAACGGGCCCGAGGTCGACCTGCTCGTCAGCCGCGGCCGCCCCTAGCTAGGCGGCGGTCAGCCCATCAACCCCGATTGCACGCGCGCGGGACACCTCCAGAACTCGACCTTGCCGTCCTGGCCGCGAGGGCTGCAGGACTGGCGGGAAAGGTTAGGACGGCCGTCGATCACGCCCTTCTCGCATGCGCGCCAGGAGCCGGTGGTTCCGGCGGGACGCGGGGAGGAGGTGCAGTAGCCGACCAGGCCTGCGCGATGGAGGACGTCGTGGTCCTTTCCGACCACGAGGACAGCTGCCGCGAACATTGCCATCAGCCAGATTCGAAGCATTTCGCTTACCCGTTCCTGGCCGCAGAGTCGTCGCTTTGCAGGCAATTATCGGCTCGAAACGAGCTGCCTACATCACTCGGATTAGCGAAGCCCGCCGCGCTCGTGGTGCGCTCGGAAGAACTCGGCGGAGCCGGCCGTGGCCATCGCCGCGGAGGCTGAGATCTCGAGCGCGAGCGTCGCCGCGGCAACGATCTGGGCGAAGCGGTAGACCTTGCCCGCGCCCGCGCAGCCGAGCAGCTCGAGCCAGCGCCGCGCGAAGGGCAGCGTCGTCCCGCCGCCGATCGTGGCGACCTCGAGCCCGGGCAGGCGGATCGAGACCTGGAGGCCGTCGTCGACGCGGCGGGCGGCTCCGTGGGTCATCGAGCTCGTCCCGACCATCCCGAGGTCCTGGCCGGTCGCGGCGAAGACCGCGGCGATCGCCGTGGCGGGCGTGAACGCCACCGACTGCATGCCGGAGGCGACCGCCCCGTGTGTCCCGGCCCAGGCGAGCTCGGCGAGGTCGTCGAGCTTCGTCCGCAGCACGCGCCGGACCGCGTCTTCGGTCATCGTCGCCTCGGCGAGCACGGTCTTGCCGTGGCCGCCCTGGAAGTACTCGAAGGACGGCTTCTTGTCGCCGCCCATGTTCGCCTCGAGGATCGAGCGCTGCGGCTTCAACGGCGCGCGCTCCATCACGTAGCCCATGTTCAGCACGTACGAGTTGCGGGTCATCATGTTCGCGCCGACGGCGTCACCGGTCGTCCACCGCCAGAGGACGTGGCACATCGGTCCGACGACGTGCGTCTTCACCTCGCGCAGGCGCGCGAAGCTCGAGAGTGACGGGTCGTCCTGCTCTCCGAGCCAGGTTCGCATCGCCTCGAGCTCGCCCTCGATCCAGCGCGCCAGCTCGATCGCCTCGGCGGCCGACCCGCAGACGAAACAGGATGCGCGGGTGATCCGGTCGGCGAGCACGTAGGTGCGGAAGCCGCCCGACTCCGCGACCGCGCGTGCGCCTCGGTGCAGCGACGCCGAGAGGCCGCCCTCGGTGTGCGCGAGCGGCACGAAGACCGAGTCGTAACTCCTGCCGGTCTCGGCGAGCTCGCCGGCCGGCTCGCGGAGCTTGTACTCACCGAGCTCGAGCTCGAGGGGCCCGACCACGGAGACTGGGAGCACCGCAGCGCCGGTCAGCATTTCCTGCGCGCGCGAAAAGGGCTCGAGGTCGACCCCGGTCACCTCGCCATCGAGCCCGAGCGCCTCCTGCCGTGCCCGGATCGAGTCGGGATCGTTCTTCCTGGGCAACTTGCGCACGTCCATGGTCATGAGCCTAAGGCGTCGCTTGCGATGCCGCTATCAGGACGTGGCGGCTTTGACGACGAGTCCGTCTGAAACGACCGGTCGACCCGCCGGGCGTTCGCCACGCACGGCGTTAAGCTGGTCCCGTGGAGACCGAGCAGGTCATCGACCAGGAACGCGAGGAGCGCGAGGCGTTCGCCGGCGTCCTCCGTTTCTACGAGCTGGCGAAGCGGCAGGAGTGGCAGGTGCGCGACCTCCCCTGGGGCGAGGTACCGCCGATCCCGGAGGGCAAGGGCTCGCCGGTGCGCCAGGTCAGGCGCAAGGACATGTGGCGCTCGGTGCTCACCCAGCAGCTGCAGGCGGACATGCTCGCGTGCGAGATGGCCTCTCAGCTCCTCAACATCGCGCCCGACCCGGAGGCGAAGCTCTACTACTCGACGATGGTGCAGGACGAGTCGCGCCACACCGAGGCCTGGCTGAAGCTGATCGAGGAGGCCGGCGGCACGGCCGAGCGCGACCCGTATCTCGACGAGCTGGCGCACATGACGCTCGAGGCCGACACGCTCGAGGAGAAGGTCTTCCAGATGCAGGTCTTCTACGAGCGGCTGATCATCTCGCGCTTCCGGCTGATCGCCCGGGCTTCGCGCGGCACCGTGCTCGAGGACCTCTGCAACCGGCTGACTACCGACGACGGCATCCATCACGGCGCCGGGATGGCGTACGAGAAGGTGCTGCTCCGCAACGCGGACAAGAAGACCAAGACCGCCCTCGTCGAGGCCGCGAACCGGCTGCTCCCGACCTTCGTCCAGCACGCGCTCTGGCGGCCCAAGGAACGCGCCTTCATCGGCGAGACGATGCGCTCGCGCGACATCGCGAAGCTGAAGGAAGACATCGAGATCGGCGTCCGCCTGGCGCAGTCGCTTGGGCTCGACGTCTCCGACGTCCAGCTGCCGATCCCGTAGTCGCGTGACGGCGACGCTGATGGCAGGCGGGCCGCTCGCCGAGCGGATCCGCGCGCAGGTCGCGCAGGACGTGCAGGAGCTGGGCCGGATCGGGCTGGCGACCGTGCAGGTCGGGGAGGACCCGGCCTCGGCCGTCTACATCAGCCGCAAGCACGAGGCGGCCGGCCAGGCGGAGATCGTCTCGACCGACCTGAAATTGCCTGGCGACATCTCGCAGGACGAGCTCGTCGGCGCGGTCGAGAGGCTCAGCGCGAACGACGAGATCGACGGGATCCTCGTGCAGCTGCCGCTGCCCGGACACCTCGACGAGGCACAGGCGGTGCTCGCGATCGACCCGGTCAAGGACGTGGACGGCGTGCACCCGTTCAACGCCGGCCTGCTCTACCTCGGGCGGCCGACGCTGGTGCCGGCCACGCCGCTGGGGATCATGGCGCTGCTGGCCGAGCACGGGATCCCGCTCGACGGCGCGCGGGCTGTCGTGATCGGCCGCAGCGACATCGTCGGCAAGCCGATCGCGCACTTGCTCCTGCAGGAGCACGCGACGGTCACGATCTGCCATTCCCACACGGACGAGCTCGAGCGGCACACCCTGGACGCGGACGTGCTCATCGTCGCCGCCGGCGTGCCGGCGATCATCTCGCCGGAGATGGTCAAGTCGGGCTCGGCGGTCGTGGACGTCGGGATCAACCGCACCGAGGCGGGCCTGGTCGGCGACGTCGACCCTGGGGCGGCGGCCGTCGCTCACTTCCTGACGCCCGTCCCGGGAGGCGTCGGACCGATGACGATCGCGATGGTGCTCGCCAACACCGTTCGGGCGGCTCGCTACCGCCGCGGCCAGCTCGATTTTCCGCAGTCGCGGCGCTGAGACGACGTCGCCCGCGGGGACACTTGCCGCGCGGCGAAATACCGTCTAAGGTTCGCGCCGCTTCAAAGTAGGTCGGCGGCTCGGTGCCCGGGCCGTCGTTGTATTTGTACGAAGGGAGTAGGTTTGCCCAAGGGCACCGTCAAGTGGTTCTCGAACGAGAAGGGCTACGGCTTCATCGAGCGCGAAGGCGGCGAAGACGTCTTCGTCCACTTCTCGGCGATTGCAGGGGAAGGCTACAAGTCGCTGACCGAGGGTCAGCAGGTCGAGTTCGACGTCGTGCAGGGCGATAAGGGCCTGCAGGCGTCGAACGTTCAGGCGATCTAGACCCTTTTCGGAACCGAACAGTTGACGGGGCTCCGAAAGGGGCCCCGTTTCTTTTGCATGGGAGAATGCGCGAGACCATGTCGCAGACAGTCGATGCTCTGACCGCCGCTCGGGACGCCGCCTCTCGGCAGTCCTGGCGAGAGGCGTTCGAGGCCTACGCAGGCCTCGAGCCGGCGAGCCTGGGTGCCGAGGACCTCGAGCTCTACGGCGAAGCCGCCTGGTGGAGCGGCAAGCTGGTGAAGGCGGTCAGGCTGCGCGAGGAGGCATATGCCGCCTACGCGAAAGAGGGGAGCAATGTCGCCGCAGCGCGCGTCGCGCTCACGCTCTCCTGGGACGAGTCGAACCGGGGAGCGTTCTCTGTCGCGCAGGGTTGGTTCGGAACCGCAGAGCGGCAACTCGAGGGCGAGGAGGAGTCAGCAGTTCACGGCCGGATCGCACTCACGCGGGCGGCCACCGCGATGCTCGCGGAAGGCAACTACCCGTTGGCGATCGAGAAACTGGATCTCGCCTACGAGCTCGCCAGGCGGTTCGGAGATCGAGACACGCAGATGCTCGCGCTCGTGGCGAAGGGACGCGCTCTCGTGAAGAGCGGCCAGGTCGACCAGGGGCTCGAGTTGATCGACGAGGCGACGGCCGCGGCCCTCAGTGGCGAGCTGGATCCGTACTCGACCACGCTCGTCTATTGCATGACCATCAGCTCGTGCCAGGACGTGGGTGACCTCCGTCGCGCCGCCGAGTGGACGGAGGCCGCCAACAGGTGGTGCGACCGGCTCGACGTGACCGGCTTCCCCGGCGCCTGCCGCGTGCATCGCGCGGAGCTCATGCGGATGCGCGGTGATCTGGCGGCGGCGGAGAAGGTGGCGATCGCGGCCTGCGACGAGCTGCTCGACTTCGAGCGCTACATCACCGCGGGCGGCTACTACGAGATCGGCGAGATCCGCCGCCGGCTCGGGGACCTGCCTGCTGCCGAGCAGGCGTACGCACGAGCGAACGAGCTGGGAGCCGACCCACAGCCGGGCCTTGCCCTGCTCCGCCTGATGGAAGGGAAGCTGGATGCCGCGGTTGCGGGGATCAGCCACACGCTCGAGGAGCTGGACGAGCCGCTGTCGCGGATTCGGCGGCTCCCGGCTCAGGTCGAGATCGCCGTGGCGGCTCGCGACCTGAAGACGGCCCGAGCGGCGGCCACGGAGCTCGAGGAGCTCGTCGACTCGTACAAGACCGGCACGCGCCGCGCTCCGGCGTTCGACGCGACCGTTCATGTCGCCGTCGGCCGGATCGCGCTCGCCGAAGGCGACACGGACGAGGCCGTCCGTCGGCTCCGTCAAGCCCGAGACCAGTGGCGGGAGGTCGGAGCGCCGTTCGAGTGCGCACAGGCTCGCGTTCTGCTCGGCGTCGCGTTCCGGCGGCGGGGAGAAGAGCATGCCGCGACGACGGAGCTCGAGGCGGCGCATGCCACGTTCGAGCGCATCGGCGCGAAGGCCGACGCCGAGCGAGCCGCCGAGCTCCTCGGGAGGCAGCAGGCCCGCCGTACGTTCCTGTTCACGGACATCGTCGGCTCGACGCGGCTGCTCGAGACGCTCGGCGACGAGAAATGGCGGAAGCTGCTCGAGCGGCACAACGCGCTGCTCGAGGAGCAGATTGCCAACAGCGGCGGCGAGGTCGTCCAGCAGACGGGAGACGGCTTCTTCGCCACGTTTCCCACGCCGAGGGCGGCACTCGAAGCCGCCGTCGCGATCCAGCGCGCGCTCGAGGCCGAGATCGTCGCTCCAGACGTCCGGATCGGAGCCCACACCGGTGATGCGTTCCAGAACGACGCGGCCGCCAACCCGTACGGCGGCGGAGCGGTTCACCTCGCGGCGCGAATCGGCGCTTCGGCGGGCCCCGGGGAGATCCTCGCCAGCCGGGAGACAGCCGAGAGCGCCGGAACCGGCTTCCGAGTCTCGGCTCCCCGCCCGGAGGCCTTCAAGGGGTTCGACGAGCCCGTCGACGTGATCAGCGTCGACTGGAAGTAACAGGAGACGGATGGCGATTTCGCGAGACGAAGTGGTGCACGTCGCGCGGCTGGCGCGGCTGGCGTTGACCGAGGAGGAGATCGACCGGTTCGCCGGGCAGCTCGACGCGATCCTCGAGGCGGTCGGCAAGGTGGCCGAGCTCGACCTCTCGGGCGTCGAGCCGACGCTGCACCCGCTCGCGCTCTCGAACGTGTTGGCCGAGGACGCGCCGCGGCCCTCGTTGCCGGTGGAGGACGCGCTCGCCAACGCGCCCGACGGGGAGGACGGCGCCTTCCGCGTCCCGGCCAAATGACGCTCGACACGCTCCGACTGACGGCCGAGGAGGCGGCGGGCCTCGTCGAGCGTGGCGAGGCCAGCGGGGCCGAGCTGCATCGCGCCTACCTCGACGCGATCGCGGAACGCGATCCAGAGCTGCACGCGTTCCTCTGCACGGTCGAGGAGCCGGAGGGTGAAGGCGTTCCGATCGCGCTCAAGGACGTGATCTCGACGCGAGGGGTCGCGACGACCGCGGCGTCGAAGATCCTCGAGGGCTACAGGCCGGTCTACGACGCGACCGTCGCCGCCCGCTGCAAGGAGGCGGGCCTGCCGCTACTCGGCAAGACCAACCTCGACGAGTTCGCGATGGGCTCCTCCACCGAGAACTCCGCCTACGGGCCGACGCACAACCCGTGGGACCCGACCCGCGTTCCCGGCGGCTCGTCGGGCGGGTCGACCGCCGCCGTCGCCGCAGGCCTGGCCCCGTGGGCACTCGGCTCCGACACCGGCGGCTCGATCAAACAGCCGGCCGCGCTCTGCGGGGTGGTCGGCCTGCGTCCCACCTACGGCACGGTCTCGCGCTACGGGATCGTCGCCTTCGCCTCGAGCCTCGACCAGGTGGGCCCGATCGCCAAGACCGTGCGCGACTGCGCGCTGCTGCATCGGATCGTCGCCGGCCGGGACCCGCTCGACTCGACCACGGTCGAGCTGCCGGAGTCGATCGAGCTGCCCGAGGCCGAGGATCTGGAGGGCCTGCGGGTCGGCGTGCCCAAGGAGTTGAACGAGGCCGAGGGCATCGAGCCCGGCGTCAGCGAGGCGGTCAACCGGACGATCGAGCTCGCCCGCGAGCTCGGGGCCAAGGTGGGGGAGTGCAGCCTGCCGCGCTCGGTCGAGTTCGGCCTGCCCTGCTACTACCTGATCGCTCCTTCCGAGGCCTCGTCCAACCTGGCCCGTTACGACGGCGTCCGCTACGGCCTGCGGGTCGGGAACGGCGACGTTCGCACGATGTACGAGCGCACGCGCGACGCCGGCTTCGGCGACGAGCCGAAGCGCCGGATCATGCTCGGCACCTACGCCCTCTCGGCCGGCTACTACGAGGCCTACTACGGCCAGGCGCAGAAGGTGCGCACCGTGATCCGCGACGAGCACGACGCCGCCTTCGAGCTCTTCGACGTGCTCGTCAGCCCGACCTCGCCGACCGTCGCCTTCGAGCTCGGCGCCCGCACGGCTGACCCGCTGGCGATGTACGCGGCCGACCTGCTCACGATCCCCTCCAACATGGCCGGCCTGCCCGGGCTCTCGATCCCGTGCGGGCTGTCCGAGGGCCTGCCGGTCGGCTTCCAGCTGATCGGACGGCAGTTCTCCGAGAACCTGCTCTTCCGCGCCGGACACGCGCTCGAGCGGGCGATCGGCTTCGACTACGTCCCGGAGAGGTACAGATCAGATGACCGATAGGTGGGAACCGGTCATCGGGCTCGAGATCCACGTCCACCTGAAGACGCGCACGAAGATGTTCTGCCGTTGCGAGGTCGCCTACTTCGACCCGCCGAACACCCACACGTGCCCGGTCTGCCTCGCGTTCCCCGGGGCGCTGCCGGTGCCGAACCGCCAGGCGGTCGAATGGACGATCCTGCTCGGCCACTCGCTCGGGTGCCAGATCCCCGATCGCGCGATCTTCCACCGTAAGAACTACTTCTACCCGGACAACCCCAAGGGCTACCAGATCTCCCAGTACGACCAGCCGCTCTGCGTCGACGGCAGCTTCATGGTGCCCGGCGCGGACGGCGACCACGTGGTCGGGATCGAGCGCGCGCACCTCGAGGAGGACGCCGCGAAGACGATCCACGTCGGCGGCGCGGAGGGCCGCATCCACGGGGCCGAGCACTCGCTGGTCGACTTCAACCGCTCCGGCACGCCGCTCGTCGAGATCGTGACCAGGCCGGACATCCGCTCGCCCGACGAGGCGAAGGCGTTCCTGCAACTGCTGCGCCAGACGGTCGTCGAGCTCGGCATCTCGGACGCCGAGATGGAGAAGGGCTCGCTTCGCTTCGATGTCAACGTCTCGGTGCGGCCGGAGGGCTCGGACGAGCTGCGCACGCGCACTGAGCTGAAGAACATGAACTCGTTCAACTTCGCGGCCAAGGGGATCGAGCGCGAGGTACGGCGGCAGATCGAGATCTACGAGTCCGGCGGGCAGGTCGACCAGGAGACGCTGCACTTCGACCCGGGCAACGAGGCAGCACCGCCGCTGCGCTCGAAGGAAGAGGCGCAGGACTACCGCTATTTCCCCGAGCCGGACCTCGTGCCACTCGAGCCGGCCCCGGAGCTGGTCGAGCGCCTGCGAGCGGAGCTGCCCGAGCTGCCCTCGGCGCGCGTCCGCCGGCTCGAGACGGAGGTGGGCTTCGCGCTCGCCGAAGGGCTCGTCACGAGCGGCCGGGACGAGCTCTACTCGCGTATCCCGGGCGACCGGGCGGCCGTTGCGAACGTCGTCATGAACGAGTTCGCGGCGCTGGGGCTCGAACCGTCCTCCGTGAACGCGGAGGAGCTCGGCAAGGTGATCGCCGCGCGCGGCGAGATCCCGCGCAGTGCCTTCGCGGAGGCGCTGGCCGAGAGTGCTTCGCTTGGGTTCTCGGCCGACCGCTACCTCGCGGAGGCCGCGATCGCCGACGTCGGCGAGCTCGACCCGGTGATCGACCGGATCCTGGACGCCAACGAGTCGCAGGTCGCCGCGTTCCGGGGCGGCAAGGAAGGCCTGCTGGGCTTCTTCGTCGGCCAGGTGATGAAGGAGACCGGCGGCAAGGCGAACCCGAAGGTGGTCAACGAGCGCCTGCGCGAGAAGCTCCGCGCCTGAGCCCGGGGGCGAGGTTAGGTCGCCGGCAGCCGTGGGAAAGCGGGGAACATGGAGGAGCGACGGGGGTCCGAGCCGGAGAAGGTTGCTCGCGCGGCCGGTCGTGGGCGCGAGGACTCGGCCCCGGCCCTGCTGCAGCTCGGCGTGCTCGCCACGGTCGCCCTCCTCGTCGCCGTGATCATGGCGGTCGCGCTGATCCTCTGGGCGATCCTGCGCTGACCGGCCTAAAGTCTCTCCAGCGTTCATCCGAGAGAAGGTTCGTATGGGCACCTGCCGCCTCAGGCTCATCGCGCTTCCGCTTGCCGTTGTCACCCTTGCCGTCGCACCTGCCGCGACCGCAGGTCGTGACGCCGGCGTCGCCGCGCTCCAGGTAGCGCTGCACTCGCGGGGGCTTTACTCCGGCGCGATCGACGGGATCAAAGGCCCCGGCACGACCGCCGCGCTCAAGCGCTTCCAGCGCCGTGCGGGTTTGACCCCGGACGGGATTCCCGGGTCGGCGACGCGCAAGGCGCTCGGCCGCTACGGGCGGCACGTCTTCGGCAGTCGGCCGCTGACCCGTGGTGCGAGCGGCTGGGACGTCGCCGCGCTCCAGTTCCTGCTCGCCTGGCACGGCTTCCCCTCGGCGGCGATCGACGGCGGCCTCGGCGTGCACACCGAGGTTGCGCTGCGTCACTTCCAGCGCTGGGCCGGTTTCGAGCCGGACGGCGTGGCCGGGGCGGCGACCTACGCAGCCCTGCGACGGCCTCCTGCCGCCTGCCCGATCGCCCTCGCGTGGCCGGTCCAGGGCCTGGTCGGAGATCCGTTCGGCCCGCGGGGCAACCGTTTCCACGCGGGGATCGACATGGTCGCGCCGACCGGCACGTTTGTCGCTGCCGCGGGTTCCGGCCGCGTCACCTACGCAGGCCGGCTGGCGGGCGGCTGGGGGAACCTGGTCGTCGTCGCGCACTCGAACGACGTCCGGACGATGTATGCCCACCTGTCCTCGGTCTCGGTCCGACTTGGCGCGCGCGTTGCCGCCGGCGACCGTCTCGGGGCGGTCGGCGCGACCGGCGACGCCACCGGTCCGCACCTGCACTTCGAGGTCCGGCTGCGCGGGGCGGCGGTCGATCCGCGCCCGGCTTTGCCGTAAGACGCACCCACCGGCGCTAGCGCTAGTCTCGGGGTCGTGGCCGAGAAGCGTTATCTAATGACGCCCGGACCGACGCCCGCGCCGCCCGAGGTGCTGGCGGCGATCGCGCAGCCCGTCATCCACCACCGCGGGCCGGACTACCGCGAGCTCTACGCGCGCGTGCTCGCGCGTCTGCGCGAGGTCTTCCGCACCGAACAGGAGGTACTGCTCTTCGGCGGCTCGGGCAGCGGCGCGATGGAGTCGGCGGTCGCGAACCTCTGCTCGGCGGGCGACCCGGTGCTCGTGGTCTCGGCCGGCTACTTCGGCGAGCGCTGGGCGGCGCTCGCGAAGGCCTACGCCCTGGAGCTCGACCACCTCCGCTACTCCTGGGGCGAGATCCCCTCGGCGGACGAGGTCGCCGCGCGGCTGCGCGAGCGCGAGGCGGCGGCGGTCTTCTTCACGCACTCCGAGACCTCGACCGGAGTCGTGCTCGACCCGCAGCCTTTCGCGGCCGCGGCGGGCGAGGCCGGCGCGCTGAGCGTGGTCGACGCCGTCTCGAGCCTCGGCGCGGTACCGCTGGAGACCGACGCCTGGGGGCTCGACGTGGTCGCCTCGGGCGCGCAGAAGGCGTTGATGACTCCGCCCGGGCTGGCGATGACGACCGGCTCGCCCTCGGCGTGGGAACGCGCGGCGGCCGCGACCTCGCCCCGCTTCTATTGGGACTGGGAGAAGACGCGCAAGGGCCAGCAGACGCTCGACGCGCCGGTGACGCCGCCGGTCTCGCTCGTCGCCGGCTTGGACGTAGCGCTCGGGATGCTGCTGGAGGAAAGCCTCGAGTCGGCCTTCGACCGGCACCGCCGCCTCGGACGTGCCTGCCGCGAGGGCCTGAAGGCGATGGGCCTGCAACTCTCGTCCCCTGACGACGACAGCTCGGCGGTCGTGACCGCGGCGTACGCGCCGGACGGGATCGACTCCGACGAGCTCGTGCTGCTGCTGCGCGACCGCCACGGCGTCACGCTCGCGCCGGGGCAGGGCGAGCTGAAGGGCAGGATCTTCCGCGTCGGCCACATCGGCTACTACGACGTCTTCGACATCACGACGGCGCTCGCCGCGGTCGAGCTGGCGCTGGTCGAGCTTGGCGCCGAGGTCGAGCGCGGAGTCGCCGTAACGCGCGCGCTCGAGGCCTTCGAGCAGACACCGGTGTGAGGGTCCTCGTCCGGGAGCCGATCGCCGAGGCGGGGATCGACCTCCTGCGCGAGCGCTTCGAGGTGGACGTCGACGCGAACGGCGATCTCGCCGGCAAGATCGGCGACTACGACGCGATCGTGATCCGCTCGGCGACGAAGCTGACCGCCGAGCTGATCGAGTGCGCCGACCGGCTGAAGGTGATCGGCCGCGCGGGCGTGGGGGTCGACAACGTCGACGTCGAGGCCGCCACGCGCCGCGGGATCGTCGTCGCCAACGCGCCCGAGTCGACCGTCACCTCGGCGGCCGAGCACACCGTCGGCTTGTTGGTCGCGCTGGCGCGGAACATCCCGCAGGCACACGCCGCGCTGAAGCAGGGCCGCTGGGAGCGCTCGGCTTGGGGCGGGGTCGAGCTCGAGGGCAAGACGCTCGGCGTGCTCGGCTTCGGCCGCATCGGCCAGCAGGTCGCGCGCCGCGCGCTCGGCCTCGGGATGCGCGTCGTCGCCTATGACCCGTTCGTGGCCAAGGAGCGCTTCCGCGAGCTCGGCGTCGAGCGCGTCGAGAGCCCGGACGACGTGCTCGCGGCCGCCGAGTTCCTGACCCTGCATCTGCCGCTGACGCCCGAGACGCGCGGTTTCTTCGGCCGCGAGGCGATCGCGAAGCTGCCCGACGGCGCGCGCGTGATCAACGCCGCGCGCGGCGAGCTCGTCGACGAGGACGCCCTCGTGGAGGCCCTCCGCTCGGGCAAGCTCGCCGCGGCTGCGGTGGACGTCTACGCCACGGAGCCGTACGAGGGGCCGCTGCTCGAGCTCGACAACGTCGTCGCCACGCCCCACCTCGCCGCCTCGACCGAGGAGGCGCAGGACCGCGCCGGCGTGATCGTCGCCCAGCAGGTGGCGGCCGCGCTCGAGGGCGGACTGGTCACGAACGCGGTCAACATCCCCTCCATCGGCGCGGAGGACCTCGAGGTGCTCGGCCCGTTCGTCCCGCTAGCGGCCAAGCTCGGGCGGCTGGCGATGGAGCTCGCGGAGGGCCGGGCCGAGCGGATCACGCTCTCCTACTACGGCACGCTCTCGGGCTACGACACGCGCCTCCTGACCGTCGCCGCGCTGAACGGCGCCTTCCAGGGGCGCAGCGACCAGCCGGTCAACTACGTCAACGCGCCCGTGATCGCCGCCGAGCGCGGCATCGAGGTGGCCGAGGAGCGCCGACGTGCCTGCCGCGACTTCACCAACCTCATCCGGGTCGAAGTCCGCTCGAACGGCGACCAGGTGCGCGCCTCGGGCACCATCATCGGCAACGAGAACCGGCACTGGCTGGTGAACGCGCTCGGCTTCGAGCTCGAGATGGAGCTGGCGCCGCTGATGGTCTTCTTCCGCTACGACGACGTGCCCGGAGTGATCGGGCTCGTCGGCACCGTCTTCGGCGAGGCGGGTGTGAACATCGCCAACATGGCCGTCTCGCGTAGCCGCCGCGGCGGCAAGGCGCTGATGGCCCTCTCGCTGGACGCGGAGCCGCCCGCCGAGCTGGTCGAGGCCGTGCGCGGGCAGGGCTTCGACGACGCGCGGCTGATCAGGCTGGGCGCGCGCGACGAGGGTTGAGCCGCCGGACGATCCTGGCGGCCACCTGGTCGACCTTCTCCACGATCGCATAGCGCCGCCGGCGCCGAATCACCTCTTCGACCTCTGGCATCACGTGCCCGCGCCTGACGAGGAACCGCGTCGGATGCTCGCGCACCGCCTCGTACTCCTCGAGCGGCACCTCGATCCGGTGCGTGCAGCGGTCGTCGCCACACTCGCAGAGGAACTCGGCCTCCTCCGACTCGAAGCGCTCGGAGGCCTCGGCGATGCCCTCGTTGACAGCGCGGAAGAACGCCTCGTTCCGTGCGATCTCTGCTCGTGCGCTCATCGTGGGTAAAAACGCGCAAGCCTGACGAAAGGTTGCGCGGGTACCCTTCCGTCCGTGGCGACCAGTGCCTGGCCCGAAGCCGTCCAGCGGGTCACCTCCTTTCTGCGCGATGCTCGGGCGGAGGTGCGCGTCGAGGAGTTCCCCGAAGGGACGCCGACCGCGAAGGACGCCGCGCAGGCCGTCGGTTGCGAGCTCGGCCAGATCGTCAAGTCGCTGCTTTTCGACTGCGACGGCCGCAAGGTGCTCGTGCTCGTGCCGGGCGACCGGCGCGCCGACTCCGAGAAGATCGCCCGCGCCGCCGGCAGCAACTTCGCTCGTATCGCTGGGAGCGAGGAGGTACGCGAGTCCACGGGCTTCGACCCGGGCGCGGTGGCGCCGTTCCCGCTCGAGCACGTCGACGCGATCCTCGTCGAGCGAACGCTTCTGTCCCAGCCCGTGCTGTGGATCGGCGCGGGCTCCGAGCGGCACATGGCGTCGCTCGCCCCGACCGAGCTCCTGCGCCTCTCGCGCGCGCGTCCCATGGACGTCGTCGAGCAGGCCCCTTACCATCTGACCTGAGGAGGTCGCCGAATGCGCGAGACCGAGAAGATCTGGATGAACGGAGAGCTCGTCGACTGGGCCGACGCCCGGATCCACGTCGGCGCTCACGGGCTGCACTACGGCTCCGGCGTCTTCGAGGGCATCCGCGCCTACGAGACCGACAAGGGCTCGGCCGTCTTCCGGCTGACCGACCACCTCCAGCGCCTGCACAACTCGGCACGGCTGCTGCACATGGAGCTGCCGTTCTCGGTCGAGGAGCTTCGGGCGGCGTGCCACGAGCTGATCGGCGCCAACGGTCTGCCCGAGTGCTACCTGCGCCCGATCGCGTTCTTCGGCTACGGCGAGCTCGGCGTGTCCGCGCTCGGCAACCCGGTCGACGTCGTGATCATGAGCTGGCCGTGGGGCGCGTACCTCGGCGAGGAGGGCCTGGCGAAGGGCATCAGCGCGAAGATCTCGAGCTGGACGCGGATCGGGCCGAACGTGATCCCGCACGTCGCCAAGGCGACCGGCGTCTATCTCAACTCGATGCTGGCCGTGACCGAGGCGAACCGCGCCGGCTACGACGAAGCGATCCTGCTCACCGCCGAGGGGTACGTCGCCGACGGCTCCGGCGAGAACGTGTTCATCGTCAAGGACGGCGAGCTCTTCACGCCCGACCTCTCGACCTCGATCCTGCCGGGGATCACCCGCGACACGGTGATCCAGATCGCGCAGGACCTCGGCTACCGCGTGCACGAGAAGGCCCTGATTCGCTCCGATCTCTACCTCGCCGACGAGGCCTTCATGACGGGCACCGCGGCAGAGGTGACCCCGCTGCGCTCGGTGGACGACGTCGAGATCGGCGTCGGGCCGATCACGCTCGAGATCCAGGAGGCCTACCTGGACACCGCGCGCGGCCGCAGCGAGCGCTGGGCCCAGTGGCTGGAATACGCCACGCCCGCGCCGGCCGAGGCTTGAGCACTGGCCTGCGCGAAATCCCGCTCGCGCGTCCGTTGCTGGACGAGCGCGAGGAGGAGCTCGTGCTCGAGGTGTTGCGCTCCGGGCGGCTCTCGCTCGGGCCGACGATCGACCGCTTCGAGGAGCTGCTGGCCGAGCGGATCGGCGCGCCGTACGTGGCCGCCGTCTCGAGCGGCACCGCCGGGCTGCACCTGCTGGCCCGGATCGCCGGGCTCGGGCCGGGCGACGAGGCGATCACCTCGCCGATCTCCTTCGCCGCGAGCGCGAACTGCTTCATCTTCGAGGGCGCGACCCCGGTCTTCGCCGACGTCGACCCGCGGACGCTGAACCTCGATCCGGCCGCCGTCGAGGCCGCGATCACCGAGCGCACGAAGGCGGTCGTCGCTGTGGACATGTTCGGCTATCCCTGCGAGCTCGACGAGCTGCGCGCCCTCTGCTCGAAGCGGGGGCTCGCGCTCATCGAGGATGCGGCGGAGGCCCTGGGCGCGGAGTACAAGCGCGCGCCGATCGGCTCGCAGGGGCCGTCGGGCGTGTTCGGCTTCTACCCGAACAAGCAGCTGGCGACCGGCGAGGGCGGCGTGGTCTTCACGCACGACGAGCGAGAGTGGCAGCTCGTCCGCAGCATGCGCAACCAGGGCCGCGACTACGACGGCGGGGCCTGGTTCAACCACGTGCGGCTGGGGTGGAACTACCGCTGGACGGATGTCCAGGCTGCGATCGGGATCGCGCAGCTCGAGAAGCTCGACCGGCTGCTCGCGTTGCGGGCGGAGGCGGCAGGGCGGTACGCGCGCCTGCTCGAGTGCGTCGACGTCGAGCCGCTGTGCGCGGACGACGCCGACCACAAGCGGTCGTGGTTCGTCTACGTCGTCGCGCTGCCGCACGGCGTGGACCGCGACCGTGTAATCGCCACGCTGCGCGCGGAAGGGATCGGCTCGGCGGACTACGTGCCATGTGTCCACCTGCAGCCGTACATGCGCGAGGCGTACGGGTTCTCGGAGGGCGTCTGTCCGGTCGCCGAGGACATCGCGGCGCGGACGCTGGCGCTGCCGTTCTATCCGCAGCTCGAGGCCGAGGACCAGGAGCGGGTCGTCGAGGTACTGCGGAACGCGCTCGC
Source organism: uncultured Actinomycetes bacterium (assembly GCA_963763475.1). Classification (GTDB taxonomy): domain Bacteria; phylum Actinomycetota; class Thermoleophilia; order Gaiellales; family Gaiellaceae; genus AC-32. The sequence goes on from CAVXOR010000003.1 coordinate 600,857, forward strand.
CTAGCGCTCGAGCACCGGTGTGGTCACCTGGCGGACTGCTGCCTCGAAGTGGGCGGGACGACACGCAGTCGGCGCCAATGCGTCGCAGACCTGCGCGAAAGAGACCGCTAGCGTCTCCGCCGAGGGCGGTGGGTATGCAACCCCACCCTTGATGGGCGGGGGAACGGGGTCACGCGTGCGCGTGTACAACCTCGCGCTCGGTTCGTCGGGCGCGGCGGCGATAATCCGGGCATGGCGGACGGCAACCGGATGGTCTTCCTCGGCTTCGGCAAGTACGCGCGGGCCGACAAGATCTACGCGATCGAGCCGATCCGCGACGAGCGCCGCGGGCACGGGCGTCGCACGCTCGTCTGGGTCGAGGGCGTGAGCGAGCCGATCGTCGCCTCACGCACGGAGCGGACGATCCTCGCCGACATGGGCCAGGAGCAGGCGCTCGGCAAGCCGCTGCTCGACGAGGCGCTCGACCTCGCGCAGCGCCTGTCCGAGCAGTCGCAGAGCGGCGAAGTCGACCTCGCCGACCTCGGTCGCCGCGCGCGCCACCTGCTCGAGGCGACCGCCCGCCCGGACGACCCCGAGCAGCTCTTCTAGCGAGTCTTGGAACCGTCCGAGATCCGCGAGCCGGGGCTCGTTCGCCGGCTGGCAATCGACCTCGGCCCGCTCCGCCGCCACCCGCCCTTCCGCCGGCTGTTCATCGGCCAGACGATCTCGACCTTCGGCAGCGAGATCGCCGCCGTCGCGGCGCCGTTCCAGCTCTACCAGCTGACGCACTCGACGCTGCAGGTCGGCCTGCTCTCGATTTGCGAGCTCGATCCCGCTGCTGACGCTGACGATCGTCGGCGGCGCGATCGCAGACGCGGTCGACAAGCGAAGGCTGCTGCTCGTCACCGAGCTTCTGCTCGCGGTCGTCGCGCTCGGCTTCGCGTTCAACGCGTCGCTCGACCAGCCGCGGGTCTGGGCGATCTACGTGCTCGTGACGCTGGCGATGTCCGTCTTCTCGCTCGGCGTCGCGGGCATGAACAGCGTCATCCCACGGCTCGTCCAGCAGGACGAGCTGACCGCGGCGATCACGATCGAGAACGTCTACGGCAGCACGACCAACGTCGCCGGGCCCGCGCTGGGCGGCTTGCTGATCGCCGTGCTCGGGCCTGAAGGGCGCGTACCTGCTCGACGCCGCCACCTTCACGGCGTCGCTCTGGTCGGTCTGGCGGCTGCCGGCGCTGCGCCCCGGCCCACGACGCGGAACGGCCGAGCCTGCGCACGATCGCCGAGGGCTTCCGCTTCGTCCGGCGGAAGAAGGCGCTGCTCGGCATGTTCCTCGTCGACTCGAACGCGATGGTGTTCGGGATGCCGCGGGCGCTCTTCCCGGCGCTCGCGCTCGAGCGCTTCCACGGCGGAGCGGGCGTCCTGGGCCTGATGTACGCCGCCCCGTACGCGGGCGCGCTCGCCGCCTCGCTGGTCTCCGGCTGGATCAACCATGTCCGCCGGCAGGGCCTGATCGTGGCGATCGCCGCGGCGCTCTGGGGAGTCGCGATCGCTGCCTTCGGCTTCGCCGAGACGCTCTGGCTCGCCCTGCTGCTGCTCGCGGCCGCGGGCGCCGCCGACAACGTCAGCGCGGTCCTGCGCGGGACGATGCTCTGGACGATCACGCCGGACCCGCTGCGAGGCCGCGTCTCCGGGATCGAGTTCGCGCAGGTGGCGGCGACGCCGGCGCTCGGGAACGTCGAGGCCGGCCTCGTCGCCTCGCTCACGAGCCTGCGCTTCTCGATCGTCTCCGGCGGCCTCGCCTGCGTCGGCGGTACCTTCCTGATCGCTCTTGCCGTCCCCGCACTCATCCGCTACGACGCGCGCGCTCCCGGCTGAGGCTTTCGCCGACAGCGTGCACGAGGTCGCGCCGGCGCTGATCGGCGCGACGCTGCTCGTCGACGGCGTCGGCGGGCGGATCGTCGAGGTCGAGGCCTATGACCACGAGGACCCGGCGAGCCACGGCTACCGCGGCCGTACCGAGCGGAACGCCGCGATGTTCGGCCCGCCCGGACACGCGTACGTCTACCGCTCGTACGGCATCCACTGGTGCCTGAACCTCGTCTGCGAGGACGAGGGCGTGGCGAACGCCGTGCTCGTGCGGGCGCTCGAGCCGACGCACGGGCTCGACACGATGCGCGAGCGGCGGAGGCTCGACGACCCGCGGCTCTTCTGCAGCGGGCCTGGTCGGCTCTGCCAGGCGCTCGGCGTCACGCGCGAGCACGACGGCCTCCCGCTCGACCGGCCGCCCTTCGAGCTGCTCGCGGCCGAGGACGCGGTCGAGGTGGCTCGCGGGCCCCGCATCGGGATCACGCGCGCGGTCGAGCTGCCGTGGCGCTACGCCGAGGCGGGCTCGAGGTTTCTCAGTCGCGCTTTACGACCAGCGTGATGACGAGGCCGCGCTTGCCCGCCACGCCCCAGCGCGGCGTTTGGGCGATCACCTTCGCCGCCGCAGACGCGTCGTCGTCGGCTTTCCACTTGAAGTGGAGCCGCTCGAGCCGCGCCTTGGCTCGACCGAGTCGCAGGCCGACCACCTTGGGCACCTCACCCTGTAGCGCCTTCGGCACCACGAGCGTCACCTTGTCGTAGGACGAGAGCGTCCCCTTCGCCGGGAACTGCCGCACGACGACGCCGAGCTTCTGCAACGGCTTCGCGGGCTCGTAGACGTACTGCGGCGTCAGCGGCTGGTCGGCGAGGCGGGCGTTCGCCTGCGAGATCGTGCTGCCGACGACCCTGGGCACCGCGACCTCGTTGACCTTGCAGTCCGCCGTCCGGGCCGGGCCTTCGCCGGCGAAGTAGAGAACCTGCTTCGTGCTGTTGCAGTTGCCGTTGTCGAGCTCGAGCTGCCCGTCCCGGTAGACGACCGTGCGCGACACGGAGTAGGGGAGCGAGATGCTGGGGAAGTCCTTCGGCGGCGCGTGCAGGTAGGCGAGCGTGCGCTCCATGAACGTCTTCCAGATCAGCGCGGGAAAGGTTCCGCCGGCGACCGAGTCACCGTTGTACTCGGTCAGCATCGGCTTCAGCCGAGTGGGGTAGCCCACCCAGACGGCGGTGACGAGCTGTGGCGTGTAGCCGACGAACCACGCGTCGCCGTAGTTCTCCGTCGTGCCGGTCTTGCCGGCAACGGGGCGGCCGTCCGAGAGCTGGGCGCGCTTGCCCGTGCCGGCGCGCACGACACCTTGCAGCAGCGAGGTGACTAGCGCAGCCGTGTTCGCGGTCAGTGCGTG
>CAVXOR010000004.1:0-597199 GCA_963763475.1 uncultured Actinomycetes bacterium
CTAGGCATTGCCTAGTAAGCTTCCGTTCGTGCCGAAGCAGTTCTACAACGCGAGTGAGGCCGCGAAGATGCTCGGAATCAGTCTCGACACGCTCAGGCGCTGGGACCGGGCGGGCCGAATCGAGACGGAGCGCGACCCCGGAAACCGCAGGATGGTCGCGGCGACGGAGATCGACCGGCTGCGCGGCGAGGGCGCGGGCAAGCACCTGAGCGCACGCAACCGCTTGAACGGAACGGTCTCGGAGTTGAAGGTAGAAGGCCTGATCGCGCAGGTCGAACTGGTGGTCGACGAGCCGGCGCGCTTGGTCGCAATCGTTACCGCCGACGCGGTCGAGGAACTCGGGCTCAAGCCCGGTATGCCCGCCACCGCAGTGGTGAAGGCGACCTCGGTGATGGTGGAGCACTCGTGAGGGTCGCGGTGGCAGCGCTGGCCGCCGCGGTGCTGGTCGGGGGTGCCTCCGCGCAGTCCGAGACACCGCGCGCGACCGTCTACGCGGCGGCCTCGCTGACCGATGCCTTCTCGAAGCTCGCGCCTCGCGCGCGGTACTCATTCGCCGGCTCGAACGCGCTGGCGGCACAGATCCGGCAGGGCGCGCCGGCGGACGTCTTCGCCTCGGCGAACATGAAGATACCGCTCGGCCTGTACGGGGACGGCCTCTGCTCGAAGCCGGCGGTCTTCACGCGGAACGCGCTCGTCCTGATCGTGCCGCGCTCGAACCGCAAGCACATCCGCAGCGTCTTCGACCTGCGGCGGAAGGGCATCAAGCTCGTGATCGCCGCCAAGGGCGTGCCCGTCGGCGACTACACACTGCAGGTGCTGGAGAAGCTGAAGCTGGGGGGCGTCCTCAAGCACGTCGTTAGCCGCGAGACCGACGTGCGCGAGGTGCTGGCGAAGGTGGCGCTCGACGAGGCGGACGCCGGCTTCGTCTACGCAACGGACGCCAGGACCGTGCCGAAGAAGGTGCGCGCGATCTCCATCCCGCCGCGCGGGCGAGCCGAGATCGAGTATGGGATCTGCGTCGTGCTGGCCAGCCACGACAGGCCGACCGCGCAGGCGTTCGTGCGGCGCGTCCTCAGCCCGGCGGGGCAGAAGCTCCTCTCGAGCTTCGGCTTTCTGCCACGCAAGCGGTGAGGCGCCTGCTGCTCGCGGCGGCAGTGTTCGCGGCCGCCGGTCTCGCCCTTGCGTTCCTCGTGCTGCCGGTTGCGGCGATCTTCCTGCGGGTCCCGCCCGCGGAGTTGCTGCATCAGCTGTCGACGCCGGTCGTGACCGATGCCCTGGTCGTCAGCCTGAAGACGTCCGCGATCGCGCAATCGCTGATCCTGATCTTCGGCACGCCCCTTGCCTACCTGCTCGCGAGCCGGCGCTTCCGTGGGCGCGCGCTCCTCGTGACGCTGGTCGAGCTGCCGCTCGTGCTGCCACCGGCGGTCGCGGGGCTCGGGCTGCTGGCACTCTTCGGCCGCTCGGGGCTGCTGGGGACGAGCATTCCGTTCACGCAGTCCGCCGTCGTGCTGGCCGTCGCGTTCGTCTCGAGCCCGCTCTACATCCGCCAGGCGATCGCGGCCTTCGAGGCGGTCGACCCGAACCTGGTCGCGGCGTCGCGCACGCTCGGCGCGGGCCCGGCGCGGACCTTCTTCCGGGTGGAGCTGCCGCTGGCGCGCGGCGGGCTCGCGGCCGGCGAGGCGCTCGCTTTCGCCCGCGGGCTGGGCGAGTTCGGCGCGACGATCATGTTCGCCGGCAGCCTCCAGGGCGTCACCCAGACGCTGCCGCTCGCGATCTACCAGGAGTTCTCGGTCGACTTCGACACGGCGCTCGCGGTGGGCGCGCTGCTCGTGGTAGTCAGCGCCGCGCTCCTGATCGTTCTCAAGCTGGTGCTCACATGGCAACCCTCTCGGCAGACTTCGAGCTTCCTCTCCGCTCGTTCGACCTGAAGCTCGCGCTCGACGTCGAGCGCACGGTCGCGCTCGTCGGGCCCTCCGGCGCCGGGAAGAGCTCCGTGCTGCGGGCGATCGCCGGGCTGGCGCGGCCGTCCGGCCGGATCGCGGTCGATGACGAGGTCTGGCTCGATGCGGCGACCTGCCGCCCGCCCGAGGACCGGCGCGTCGGGCTCGTCTTCCAGGAGTACGCGCTCTTCCCGCACCTGAGCGTCGAGCGCAACGTCGCCTTCGGCGGCAAGGAGCGCGTCGTCGAGTTGCTCGAGCGCTTCCGCATCTCGCACCTCGCCCACGCGCGGCCGGGCGACCTCTCCGGCGGCGAGCGCCAGCGGGTGGCGCTGGCGCGGGCGCTCGCGCGCGACCCGGGTGTGTTGCTGCTCGACGAGCCGCTGGCTGCGCTCGACGCGCATACGAAGGACGCGGTTCGGCTCGAGCTGCAGGAGCTGCTGCAGGCGTTCGACCTGCCGACGCTGATCGTCACGCACGACTACGAGGACGCCGCAACGCTCGCCGGAACCGTGGGCGTGCTTGTCGAGGGCAAGCTGCGCCAGCTCGGCTCGCCGGCGCAGCTCGTCTCGGAGCCGAGCGACCCGTTCGTGGCCTCCTTCACCGGAGCCAACCTGCTGCGCGGCCACGTCGAGCTTGTCGACGGCGGGCTCACTCGCGTGCGCCTGGAGAGCGGCGAGACCGTCTACTCGACCGACCCCGCGCAGGGCGAGGTCGGCGTGGTCGTCTATCCCTGGGACGTCTCGGTCGGCCGCGTCCACGCGGAGGACTCGGCTCTGAATCTGGTCCGCGGCGAGATCGCCTCGGTCTCGCCGGTCGGCAACCGCGTTCGCGTGCGGGTCGGGCCGCTGACCGCCGAGGTGACCGCGGCCTCTGCCGAGCGCCTCGAGCTCGTGCAGGGCGGATTCGCGATCGCCTCGTTCAAGGCGACCGGGACACGGCTCGTGCCGCTCGCCGGCTAGAGCTCAAGCGTCCGCGACGCGCCGAAGGCGTCGAGGAAGCGGCGGTCGTGGCTGACGAGCACGGCCGCGCCTTCGTAGCTCGCCAGCGCCAGCTCGAGCTGCTCGATCGCCTCGAGGTCGAGGTTGTTGGTCGGCTCGTCGAGCACGAGTGCGTTCACGCCTCGCGCCGAGAGCAAAGCAATCGCGGCCCGGCTGCGCTCGCCCGGCGAGAGCGAACGGCCGGGGCGGAGCACGTCGTCGGCGCCGAGCGCGAAGGTCGCCAGCAGCGACCGCGCCTCGCCGGCCGCCAGCCCGCTCTCGGCGACGAACCCGTCGAGCAGCCGCTCCTCCCCGGCGAAGGGGCCGACCCCCTGGGGCAGGTCACCGAGCACGGTGTCCGGTCCGAGGCGTCGCTCGCCCGACGCGAGCGGGAGCTCGCCAAGCAGCCCTTGCAAGAGCGTCGTCTTGCCGGCGCCGTTGCGACCGAGCAGCGCGAGCCTGTCGCCGTGCCGCAGCTCCAGGTCGACGGGGCCGATGCTGAAGCCGTCGCGCTCGACCACTGCCCCGGCGAGCCGCGCGACCACGTCGCCGCCGCGTGACGCAGGAGCGAGCGAGAGCCGGAGCTGCCACGGCGTCCACGGCTTCTCAACCCGTTCCAGCAGGCCGAGCTTCTTGGCGGCCGCCTTCTTCACGTCCTTCGTCTTCTTCTTCTTGCGCCCCTGGCCGTAGCCGCGCTCTTCCCACTGCCGCATCCGACGGGCCTGCTCCTCGAGCCGCTCGCGCTCGGAGACGTACCCCGCGTACGACGATTCGTGCCGCTCGCGCGAGGCCTCGTGCTGGGCGACGAACTCAGTCCAACCGCCGGCGTAGACCCGTACGCGGCGCGTCTCGGGCTCCAGCTCGACGATGCTCGTCATCCCTTCCAGGAAGGCTCGGTCGTGGGAGACGGCGACCACGCCGCCGCGGCGCGAGGCGAGGAAGCGCTCGAGCAGCTCGAGCCCGGCGAAGTCGAGGTCGTTCGTCGGCTCATCGAGCAGCAGCACGTCGGCGTCCCCGGCGAGGATGGCCTCGAGGTTGCGGCGCGCGGCCTCGCCGCCCGAGAGCCCCTCGATCGCGCGCTCTTGCACGAGGTAGGCGACGCTCAGGCCCGGCGGCTCGCGCCTGACGCTGCCCGAGTCCGGCTCCTCGACCCCGGCGAGCATGCGCAGCAGGGTCGACTTGCCGATCCCGTTCGGGCCCACGACGCCGATCCGGCTGGTCGGCGTGACCGAGAGCGAGAGCCCGTCGAGGACGACGGTCTCGCCGTAGGACTTGCTGATCGTGCGAGCGGCCAATGTGCCGCGCGGGCGGTGCATGCGGAGAACCCCCTGCCGAAGGAACGGAGCGCTTGTGATCGGTCAGAGGTTTCGCATAGAACGGGGCGAGGCCCCGCCGGAAGCCTAGCTCTTCTTGAGCGCGATCTTGCTGACGGCCTTGCTGCCGTCCGGCAGGCGGATGTTCACCGTCGCGCTGAAGCTCCTGCCGGTGAACTTGCCGCTGATCCTCCAGGTCAGGCCCGGGTTGCAGGCCGGGCTGCCACCGGAGCCGACGAGCGTTTTCTTTGGGCTGTTGTAGGAGAGCGTCACCTTGCCGAACGCTTTCGAGGTTCCCTTGACGATGAAGCCGGCCGGGCCCCAGTGGTTCGCGCCCACGCCCTTGGTCAAAGTGGCGGCGTCGGCGGGCGGGTTCGAGCAGCCGAAGACGCTGCCGCCGAAGTCGGAGAGGAAGCTCAGCTTCGCGCTGGCGCCCGTCCCGATCGCCCTGGCCCGGATGAAGGCCGGGCCGCTGCTGCCGAAGGTGACGTTGTGCCCTTCCACTTCCCGGCCAGCTGCGCGGGCTGGAAGGTCGGCAAGACGGCCGCCGCCGGGGCGGCAAGGCCGAGGAGCAACGTCGTTGCGAGGAGCAGCTTCCGCATCGCGCCGACCCTACTGCGCTCGTGAATGCCGTGACAAGCATCGGCTAAGCTCGTACGAGGATGCTCAGGTCAGCGGCGTCCCTCGCCGCGATTGCGCTGGTCACTGCCGGTGGGGCCTCGGCGGAGATCGTGGCGCGCGGCGTCCAGGACGGGGTGCTCGCGCTGGATGCGAAGGGCGGGCCGTCGGTCGCATGGGTGCACAACTCGACCCTCTTCCTCGCCACGCGCTCCGCCGGGAAGTGGACGCGGACGGCGATCGCCTCGACGCCTTCCGGCTCGAGCGTGATGGCCTTCGAGATCGGAGCCGCCGGCCCGGTGGTGCTCGCCCAGAGCGGCGACGACCGGACGATGGTGCTCGTGCGCCGCCGCTCGATCGGCTGGGAGACGATTCGCATCGCCAAGGTCGGCGCGCTCTTCCGGCTCGGCTGGCCCGGCCTGGCGCTCGACCGGCGTGGGCTGCCGGTGATCTCCTACACCCGCTGGAGCGGGCCGACCCTGAAGAGCCGCCTGCTGCTCTCGCGGGTGGACGCGAAGGGCCGCATCGCCACGCGGCGGATCACCCAGGAGGGATTCCCGAAGAGCCTGGTGCCGCCGCCGTCGGCGCCGGTCCTCTTCGGCAACGTCGCGCACGCGGTCGAGTCGTACGGCTACCGCGGCGTGCTGGGCACGATCGAGTGGTTCCCGTCGAAGAAGACCTGGACCGGGCTCGGGCTCGACGCGGGCATCGGCGACTTCCCGGTAGGGCCGGTCTTCGCCGGCGTCAGCCCGAACGGCGTCATGCACGCGGCGTGGACCGAGTCGCTGCTCTCGTTCGATTTCGAGGCGGCTCCCGTCACGCTGGTCGAGCGGCACCGGTTCGCGAGCTCCGAGTTCGTGCTCGACCGGGCGCTGACGAGCGCGCTTGCGCTACCGGCAAGCGGGCCGGAGGTGGCCGCCAACCAGTGGATCGGGGACGGCGATCTCGGGCTAGCGGGCGACTCGAACGTCTGGGCCGGGACCATCGTCCGAGGACGCAGCAAGGTCGAGCTGGACGGCTGGATCGCCGGCTTCGCAGCCACTCCGAACGGCAGTCGCGACCTGCTGCTCGGCGGGCCGGACGGGCTCCGTTGGTTCCGTGTCCCGCATCGGGTCACGACGCGCATGACCATCTCGGGCTCGGACGACGGCGACTCGGTGCTCCTCAGCGGCCGGGTGACGGGAGTTGCAACCGGCAGCGTGTCGCTCTACCGCGAGCGGCCCGGCGAGTCGCGTACCTTGATCGGCCGTCCGGCGATCAGCGGCGGCGAGTTCAGCTTCGTCGACCATCCACAGGAGCGGCCGCTCGTCTATCGCGCGGTCTACACCGACCGGACAACCGGCGTGCCGTACGGGGCGCTGCTGCGCAAGCCGGTCGGGCTGGGCTAGCTGGCGCAGGAACAGACGGTTTCGCCCAGGGCGCGCCGCTCGTAGCGAAGGCCGCAGCGCGCGCAGGTCGCGGGCAGCAGCTGGGCGCGGACGAAGAGCGCCCGCATCAGCGTGGCCCAGAAGGCGAACCAGGGGATCATGAGCGTCGTGCTCACCTCCGGGGTATCGGCTGCTGATGGCGCTCGGTTTAGCGTCGGTAGTATGGATTTCGTGAGCTGGCTGTCTCTCGCGCTGTTGGTCTGCGCGGTCGCCGTCGTGATCGGCGCCGAATGGCCTCGGCTCAGCGAGCGGCTCGGCGTCGAGGCCCGTCGCAAGCGGGAGCGGGCGCGACGCAAGTCGCAGCTCCGGGTCCTACGCAGCGAGACCGACGAGTTCGCCGCCAGCGTCGAGCGCGACCTCGATCAGCTGCCGACGATCGAGGACTACGACCGCCGGAACTAACGCACGCTGAACGTCGTGCTGAGCCGCCGCGTGTTCGGCAGCGTCGCGCCCGCGTTCTCGTTGTTCTTCGCTTCCTGGTAGTCGGCGACCCTGAACACGAGGTGGTGTCTGCCCCCGCCCAAGGACGGGATGCGGACGCCGACCAGGCCGCGGCCGCGGTCCCAGACGACGCGGCGGACGCTGCCGTCGACGACTACGAGCAGGGTGGAGGGGTCGACGCCCGAGCCGCGGTCGCGCACGGAGAGCAGGATCTGCTTCCCGCGTCTCACCGTCCGCGTCAGCAGCCTGACCGTTGGCGGCTTCGTGTCGTTCACCCAGAAGCGGAAGGCGAAGCGGCCGGCCGCGCGCCGCCCGGTGGTGTCGAAGACGAGGTCGTAGGCGCCCGGCGCGGGGCGGAAGACGCCAACCACCGGGATCAGGCCGAAGTACCCCGGCTGGTACGGGTTCAGCCGCAGCGGCAGGGCGGTGTAGCCGGCCAGCCGGTCCTCGTTGCCCGCGCGCACGAGGCGGGGCGAGACGTGCGAGCCGCGCGCCTCGGAGATCACGACGGCGCCGGCGTTCGCGATCCGGCCCCGGACGACGAAGCGGAAGACCTGCTCTGGGCCGGCGAGCCGCTGCGTTACTCCGAGCGCCCCCGGCGCGCTCGGGTACCGGTACGTGCTGACTCGCGCGGGGCGACCGCGCGTGTTACCCCGGTAGACGCCGGGCCCTCGGAGGCGCGTGCGGCCCTCACTTCCGAGCCGCGGCACGCTCACTCGGAACCAGTAGGGAAAGCGCCGCGTCGCGCCACCGCGGGTGAGCACGACGAAGCCGCTGCCCTCGCCGGCCCGGGCCGAGCGGGCAACGTCGACGCCGAGCGTCAGCTTGCCGGGGACGGTCACGCCCGGCGAGACGCTCACGGCCGCGCCGCGGACGCTCGCCACCTGCCGGACGGACGCCTGCCAGGGACCCGCGCCGCCGCCCGCGTCGGTGAGGTCCAGCGCCAGGAAGTAGTGCAGGTCGCGCCGCAGGAGCCCGAGTGAGTAGCTCGCCGGCTGCGCGAAGACGAGTGGCTGGTCGGCGCGCGGCAGCCAGATCATCCCGCCTCCCTCGCGGGTCGGCGCCACCTCGCCGCCTGCCCCGCCCAGCACCGGCGAGCCGGTCGAGACGAGCGCCGACTTGACCTGCGCGACCGTCCAGCGCGGGTGCCGCTGGAGCAGCAGCGCGGCCGCGCCGGCGACGTGCGGCGAGGCCATGCTCGTGCCGTCGAACAGCGCCCACGAGCCGTCGTGAGCCGGAACCGAGGAGAGGATGCTCACGCCCGGGGCGGTCACGTCGGGCTTGAGCCCGAGCGAGACCGGCGTCGGCCCGCCCGACGAGAACCCAGCGATCACGCCGGTCTTCGTCGCGGCCGCGGCGGTGATTGCCCTCGACGCCGAGCCGGGCGAGCCGATCGAGCCGGGCCCAACCGCGTCGTAGTCGTTGCCGGCCGCGATCACCGGCACCACGCCGGCGGCCGCAGCGGCGTTGATCGCCTGGACGACGATGTCGCGTGAAGGCGTGATCTCGGGCTCGCCGAGCGAGAGGTTGATCACGTCCATGCCGTCGCGAACGGCCTGCTCGATGCCGGCGACGATCTCGGGCGAGTTGCCGTCGAGCCCGAAGCCGCTGGAGGCGACCGTTAGCACGCGGTAGTTGCCGATGTAGGCCCGTGGCGCGATCCCGGAGACCTGCACCCCTCGCGCGGTGGTGTCGTGGTCGCCGGCGGCGATCCCGGCCACGTGCGTGCCGTGCTCCGACTCCTGCGGGTCGAAGGGCAGCTTCGGAACCCTCCCGCTCCGGCTCGGCTGGGGAAAGGCCCTCGCGACGATCACCTTGGCCGTCGTGTAGGCGGTGTTGCCCTTCGGGTAGCCCGCCGGCATCGAGAAGCCGCTCGGCGAGAAGAACGGGTGCGACTGGTCGACGCCGTCGTCGATCACGCCGATCTTGATCCCTTTCCCGGCGGTGGCGAGTGTGGGGCCCCAGACCTGCGGCGCCCCGATCACTTCCGGGCTGCGGAAGAGCGCGCGGTGGTAGCGGACGCTTTGCTGCACCTCGCGCACACCGGGGACGGCCGCGATGCGTGAGGCGGAATCCGCGGGGGCGATCACCGCCAGCCCGTTCAGAACGAGCTGGTAGCGCCAGCGGATGCGGGCGCCCGGCACGGCCGCCTGGATTCGCTCCGCGACCTTGGCCTGCTGACGCTCGATCGCCGCAGCCGCGTTCGGCCGCTCGGCGAGCGGCGCGCCCTCGAGCAGCGCCACCAGCTCGACGCCTCCGGCGCGCGGCTGCGCCGGCCGTCCAGTGGACGCGCCGACGAGCGGCAGCGCGAAACCGGCCGCAGCCAGGACGAGAAGACCCCTACGCAAGCCGAAAGCGTACGTGGAGCGGCGAGCGGCCGCCGCTACACTGTTCGGTCGCAGGCGGATGTGGCGGAATTGGTAGACGCGCACGGTTCAGGTCCGTGTGGGGGAGACCCCGTGGAGGTTCAAGTCCTCTCATCCGCATCTCGTATGTCCTTGCGTTCGAGCTGCGAATTCGTCGGTTTTGAGGCAAGGCTCCCGAGACGTATTGCCCGACTCGCTGGGCGAGAGGCTCGAGGGCAACTGACCGTCGATCGCCCTGGCTGGGATCGCGATCGGTTTCGGCTGCGCGATCGGGATCCCGATGGGCGCTCTCGGCGGGCAATGAGCAAGTGGCTCCTGCTCGCAGGCCTCGCCGGAGCCCTGCTGCTGCCGGCGGCAGGCGGGGCCGCTCCGAATCCCGAGACCACGATCACCGCCGGGCCCTCCGCGCTCGTGAACACCACCTCCGCGACGTTCAGCTTCACCAGTAGCGACCCGAAGGCGCGCTTTGCGTGCTCCCTCGACACCGAAGCGTTCGCGAACTGCGCCTCGCCGGCCACGCTTACGGTCGGCGAGGGCCAGCACCACTTCTACGTCGTCGCGGTCGACGGGCATACGACCGACCCGACGCCGGCCGTGTGGACGTGGACCGTCGACACCACCGCTCCGGCGCGGGTCAAGGCGCACCTCTCGGTGGAGTACGGGCGCTTCACGCTCCGCTGGGGAAGCGTCGAGACTCTCGGTGCCGACACGATCGCCCTCTATCGCAGCACCAGCAAGAAGCAACCGCCGAGCCGGGAGATCTACCGCGGCCACGGCGGCGCCTACGTGGACACGAGCTTCCGCAACGGCGGCTATCACCGTTATCGCGTGATCCCAATCGACGCGGCCGGGAACGTGGGGCGCGCGGTCGACTACGTGGTCGGACCGGACGCGCTGCTGATCACGCCGAAGGAGGGGGCGCGGACGGCCATCCCGCTACACGTGCGCTGGCGCGCCGTGCCGGAGGCGACCTTCTACAACGCGCAGCTCTACCGCAACGGCCGGAAGATCCTGAGCACCTGGCCGCGGACGGCGCGGATGACCGTCCACAGGAGCTGGACCTACAAGGGTCGGCAGCACCGGCTCGAGCCCGGCCGCTACACGTTGTTCGTCTGGCCCGGCTTCGGGCCGCTCGCGCTTGGGCGGTACGGCCGGCTGCTGGCGCAGAGCTCCTTCTCCGTCGGCTAGCCGGCGAGCGCCGCGAGCACCTCGTCCGCGTGGCGGTCCGGATCCACGCGCCGCATGATCCGGGTGACGATGCCGTCGGCGCCGATCACGAACGTCGACCGCTCATACGAGCTCTTGCCCTCCTGCGCGACCCCGTAGGGCCCGCCCAGCTTGTGCTCGGGGTCGGCCAGCAGCGTGAACGGGAGCTCGTACTTCGACTTGAACCGCTCGTGCGAGGCCTGGTCGTCCGCGCTGATCCCGAAGATCTCGGCGCCGGCGCGCTCGAACCGGCCCCAGGCATCGCGGATCCCGCAGGCCTGTCGCGTGCAGCCTGGCGTGTCATCCTTGGGGTAGAAGTAGAGGACGACCGGCTTCCCGCGCAGGTCGGAGAGCTTGATGGTCTCGCCGCTGTCGCTCTGGAGCTCGAAGTCCGGAGCGGGCTTGCCTTCCTCGACCACGCCGGGACTCTAGCTAGGCTGATCCGCGTGAGGCGCGTCTTCCGGGAGATGAACCCGACGCTGCGCGGCTTCCTGATCATCGCGGCGATCGTCGTGGTGGTGGTCGTCTTGCAGCTTCAGGCGACCGTCTTCTCGCTCTTCCTGCTCGCCCAGATCGCGTTCTTCCTGGCGATCGCCTACTTCGTCTTCCTGGTCTGGCGCGACCGGCGGCAGGAGATCTCGATGTGGTCGACCCGCTCGCGCGTGGTCTTCTACGGTTCGGCCGTGCTGCTCGTCGTGAACGTCGCCGTTCGCTTCTGGGAGCCCGTCGGCGGCGGCTGGAACCTGCTCGCCTTCCTTGGCGTCTTCGTGCTCGCGGGCTACGCCATGTGGCGGGTCTGGCGCGACGAGCATTCATACGGCTACTGAGCAGTGGCGTCGGCTCGTAGCGTCGAGCTCGAGCAGCTGGCGCAGCGGATCGCCGACGCGCTGCCGCCGGAGGCGGAGGAAATCGTGCTGACTGGCAGCGTCTCGCGCGGGGTGGCGGACGACGTCTCCGACATCGAGATGTTGATCGTCACGCCCGAGCCGCTCGGGCTGGCGACCTGCTTCGAGCATGCCGCTCGCGCCGGTCTCGAGCGTCGCGATACCTGGGGCCCGCAGGGCGGCCCGGCCTCGCGGGTCTTCGGCTACTGCGAGGGCGTGCCGATCGAGCTGGTCTGGTGGGGCCGCGAGTTCGCGCAGGCCTCCGTCGATGGGCAGCCGGCGGGCGAGGTCTCGTCGTCTGCGGACGCCCTCGTCCACGGCGTGTCGCTGCGCACGGTGGGGCTGCTGGCGCGCTGGCAGGAACAGCTGCGCGAGTACCCGGACGAGCTCGGGGCGGCCCGGATCGAGGACGCGGCGCTGACCTGGGGTGGGTTCGCGCCTGAGGGGCTGCTCACGATCGCGCGGCCCGGTGAGCGGCTGGCGCTCGTCGAGCGGCTGCTCGACGACGCGAACCGTGTGCTGCAGCTGGTCTACGCGCTCAACCGCGTCTGGCCGCCGACCACGAAGCGTCCGGCCGGGCGACTCGAAGGACTCACCGTGAAACCGGAGCGGTTGGGCGAGCGCATCGAGGAAGCACTCACCGAGCCCGACCCGACGAAGGCGCTGGTGGTGATGACGGAGCTGCAGCTCGAGACGGTCGCCCTGGCGCCGAGCGGCCCGAACGTCGACCGCGCGCGCCGCTGGCTCGCCGCCGCGCTCGACGTGCTCAGGTCGTGACGGACACGCCGGCGCCATCGAGCTCGCCGAGCGCGTCGCGGATCTCCAAGTACCGACCAACGAAGATCGGGGTGTCGCGCTCGGTGTAGCGGCTCGCCTCGGAGTCGCGCAGGGTCAGCATCAGGTGCATGAAGTCCGACGGCTCCTCGCACTCGAAGGCGGTCATGAACTCCTGGTCGTCGATCCCGAACGAGTAGGTCGTGTGGTTGACGATGGTCGAGAACTCGTGCCCGACTCGCATGTGCTCGTCCATCGCCCGCTGCCGCTCCTCCTTCGGCAGCGAGTACCAGGAGCGCAGCTTCACGAACGGATAGACGACGAGGTAGGGCGAGCCCTTCGGCGTCACTTGCCGCGGCCTGCGCGCCTTCGTGTACTCGGAGGCCTTGGTCGTCGCGAGGTAGGAGTAGGGCGTCGTCAGCCAACCGGCGAGCGGTGTCGCGTTGAGGGCGGCGCCGAGCTCGCCGAGGTCCTCGTAGCGCTCGGTGATCTTCCAGAGGAAGAAGTCCGAGTCCGGCCGCACGCCGGTGACCGAGTATGCGCGGAGCGAGGACATCCTGCCGCCGAACTCCTCGACCACCTCCGCGAAGGCGTCCTTGCCCGCCGCGCGCTCGTCGATCGGGAGCCGTCGCCAGGCGGGGTCGACGCGGAAGAAGGTGTAGGCGACGTACTGGCCGGCCACGGCCGGAAGCCTAGCGACGGCAGCTCGCCAGCTTGCCGCCGCGCAGGTCGGCCGCCGCGCGCTTGAAGGCGGGCAGGCTCGGCTTGGGCGTGCGGTCGGCGAAGTAGAGGCCGGACTGCCAGCCGCCGAGGCCCGGCTCGTCGAAGGTGTGGAAGACGAACAGGCCGCGGACGGTCGGCTGGCAGTACGCCAGCTCGAGTGCGCGGCGGTAGTAGGCGGCCTGCGTGCCGAACGAGACGCTGTCCGTGCGGGCGGGGGAGTCGAGGTCCGAGTAGAAGCGGCGCTTCGCGGCCGGCACGGCCGTCTGGACGCCGAACTCGGTGTAGTAGACCGGCAGCCGCGCGCCCTGCTGGGCGGTGCCGCGGAAGGCCTGCGCGAGCAGCGAGACCAGCTTCGGATAGTCGGCGACCGTGATCGTGGTGTTCTGCGGGTGCGCGGCACTCGGTGAGTCCCTCGAGGCCTCCATGTACGGATGGAAGGCGAAGGCGTCCATCAGCGGCCGGCCGCGGCCGCTCGCGCGGTAGGCCGCGCCGAGATCGCGGATGAAGACGGTCGGCGAGTGCGTCGGACGCGAGCCGCCGGGGCGGTCGCCGCCGCGCGGCGAGAGCGCGCCGCCGAGCACCTGCACGGCGGGTCGCACGGACTTGACCGCGTCGTAGCTGCGGGCGAGCAGGTCGGCGTAGGCGCGGGCGGCCAGGTCGCTGCCGCCGCCGCCGAACTGAGGCTTCCAGAACGTGCTCAGGTTCGGCTCGTTGTCGACGATCAGGTAGCGCACCTGTGGCAGCGCCTCCACCAGGGTCGCCGCGAACGCGGCGAAGTCCGCGCGCTTCGCCGGAGTCTGCGGCGTGTCGCGGCCGAGGCCGTGCCAGACGACGAGCGCGAGCTGCAGCTTGGCCCGCCTGGTAGCGGCGGACACGTTGCGCAGGACGCGGACGAGGCTCGCCGGAGGCTGCCGCTGGCCGCGTTGCCACAACGCCGAGATGGCAACGGCGTCGAAGCCGGCGTCACGGGATACTTCCACCTGCTCCTGGGCGAAGCGCGGGTCCTGCTGGGCGAGCGAGTCGTCCACGGTCCCGAGCACGAACGTCTTCGCCCGCGGCCCGCGTGGCGGCGGCGGGGGCGCGGCAGCGATGGTCGTGTCGGCACGCGTGGTCGCCTCGCTGCGGGTCGTCGAGTCGCTGTTCGTCAGCCGCGTCGTGGTGGGAGCGGTCGTCCCCTGGGACGCCGTGCGGGTGGTGGGCGCGGTCCCGGACGAGGCGTCGCTCCCGCCGCCACTGGACAGCACCACCGCGAGGATCACGCCGGCCACGGCCGCCGCCGCGACGACCGCTGCGAGCACGGGCTTCTTCACGAGGTCGGAGGCTACCCTTGCCCCGCCATGGCCACACACCTGGAAGAGCAGTTGAAACGGCTGCCGGCGAAGCCGGGTGTCTACCTCTTCCGCGACGAGCGCGGCCAGCTGCTCTACGTCGGAAAGGCGAAGTCGCTGCGGCCGCGCGTGCGCTCGTACTTTCAGGCCACGCCGGACTCGCGCTCCACGATCCAGCGCCTGCCGGAGCTGGTCGCCGACCTCGAGGTGATCGTCACGAACACGGAGGTCGAGGCGCTGCACCTGGAGCAGAATCTGGTCAAGCGCCACCGCCCGCCGTTCAACGTCCGCCTGCGCGACGACAAGTCGTTCCCGTACATCGCGGTCACGGTCGAGGACGACTACCCGCGCGTGATGTTCACGCGCGAGCGGCACCGGCGCGGGGTCGTCTACTTCGGGCCGTATGCGAACGCGAAGAAGGTGCGCGAGACGCTCGACGTGCTCAACCGCGTCTTCCCCTACCGGCCGTGCGAGGGCCCGAAGCCCGGCCGGCACAGCGGGATTCCGTGCCTCGACTACCACATCGAGCGCTGCCTGGCCCCGTGCGTGGGCTACGTCTCGCAGGAGGACTACCGCGGGATCATCGAACGCGTGATCGAGTTCCTCTCCGGCGAGACGCGGCCGATCCAGCGCGAGCTCGAGCGGAAGATGAAGGAGGCCGCCGAGGGTGAGCGCTTCGAGGAGGCGGCGCGCTACCGGAACCGGCTGTTCGCGGTGCGGCACCTGGTCGAGCGGCAGGCGGCCGACCGGCGCTCGGTCGGCAGCATCGACGTGATCGGGATCGCGGTCGAGGGCGACCGGGCGGCGGTGCAGATCTTCCCGCTGCGGGACGGGCGGCTGATCGACCGCTACGGCTTCCACCTCGAGAACGTCGACGGCCAGGACCTGGCGACGCTACTCGAGGCATTCGCGATCGAGTACTACGGCTCGGCGCCGAGCGTCCCGCCGCAGATCGTCGTCCCGCCGGAGGCCGGCGACACGAGCGCGCTGGAGCAGTTCCTCTCGGACCGGCGCGGCTCGCACGTCGAGGTGCGCGCGCCCCGGCGCGGCGAGAAGCGGCGCCTGCAGGAGCTGGCGACCGAGAACGCGGGGCTGGCGCTGGAGTCGGAGGTCGTCCAGACCGAGCGGAAGCGGCTGCGACGCGTCGAGGCGCTGGAGGAGCTGCGCGAGGCCCTGAACCTCGAGAGCCTGCCGCTGCGGATCGAGTGCTACGACATCTCGAACATCCAGGGCGAGTCGGTGGTGGGCTCGCTGGTCGTCTTCCAGGATGCGATGCCGAAGAAGGCGCACTACCGCAAGTTCGGCGTGCGCTCGCTGGACGGCCAGGACGACTTCGCCGCGCTCGCCGAGGTCGTCTCGCGCCGCTTCGCGCGGCTGCAGGACGGCGCGGCCGCCGAGGACTACGACGAGTCGTTCGCCGCGACGCCGAACCTGGTCGTGATCGACGGCGGTAAGGGCCAGCTGGCCGCGGCGCTGGCGGCGATGCAGGCCTACGACCTCCCGCGCGTGGCCGTGATCGCGCTGGCCAAGCGGGAGGAGGAGGTCTTCGTCCCCGGCCGCCCCGACCCGATCCGGCTCGACCGGGACTCGCCCGGGCTGCACCTGCTGCAGCGGATCCGGGACGAGGCGCACCGCTTCGCGCTCGGCTTCCACCGCCAGCGCCGCGACGCGAAGGCACGCGAGTCGATCTTCGACACGCTCCAGGGCGTCGGCCCCGCGCGGCGGCGCGCGCTGTTGCGGCACTTCGGCTCGGCCGAGCGGTTTCTCGCCGCGAGCCAGGAGGAACTGGAGGGCGTGCCCGGGATCCCTGAGCGCACCGCCCGTTCGATATATGCCCAGCTCCACAAGGCGGGAAGAGCCTGAGCCTCAACGCAACTCGGGATAAGACGGCCACGTCGGCGGACCCGCCGCGGCCTCTAGCAGCATCGCAAGCGATGCTGTGGCAGCTGCACAAGGCAGGCCGGACGTAGCCGGAGCAGTCGGGCCTGCGGCCGCGCTCGCGCTCGTCCGCAAGCGCACCTTCGGCCCGTACTTCCTCGGCAACGCGCTCTCGGCAAGCGGCACCTGGTTCCAGAACCTCGCCGCGTCGCTGCTCGTCTACCGGCAGACGCACTCCGAGTTGCTGCTCGGCGTGCTCAACTTCTCCCAGTTCATCCCGATCCTCCTGCTCGCGCCGTGGGCCGGCGGCGCGTCCGACCGCTGGAACAGACGGTCGCTGCTGCTCGTCAGCCAGTCGGTGGCGGTGGTCCTGTCCGGCGGGCTCGGCCTGCTCGCCTACCTCGACCTCGCGCCGACGGCGGTCGTGATCGCGGACGCGGTCGCGCTCGGCGTGGTCAGCGCGTTCTCGGCGCCGGCGCAGCAGGCCATGATCACCCAGCTCGTCGACGAGTCCGAGGTCCCGACCGCGGTCGCGTTGAACTCGATGACCTTCAACCTCGCCCGCGCGATCGGCCCCGCGAGCGCCGCTCTCGCCGTCGAGTACCTCGGGATCCCGGCCGCGTTTGGGCTGAACGCCGTCTCGTACCTGATCTTCATCGGCGCGCTGCTGTTCATCGGGCCGCAGTCGCAGCAGCTGGCCGAGCGCAGCGCGAGCTACCTGGGCGCGAGCATCGACATCCTGCGCCGGCGGCCGCAGCTGATCGTCTTCCTGCTCATCGTGGCGGCGGTCGGCTTCGCGTCGGACCCGGTGAACACGCTCGCGCCGGCCTGGGCCAACGCCTTCGGCCGCGAGGACACGGTCGCCGGCTACATCATCGGCGTCTTCGGCGCCGGAGCGGTCACGGCGGGCCTGGTCGTGGCCGGCCGCGTCGGCGGCAGCAGGCGGCGGATGTTCACCACGCTGCTGATGCTCGGGCTCGGGATGGTGGCCTTCTCGATCACGCCCTGGCTGCCGCTCGCGCTGCCGTTCCTGTTCGTCGCGGGGTTCGGCTACCTCGCCTCGAACACGCACGCGACGTCACGCCTGCAGCTCGGCGTCGAGCCGTGGGAGCGCGGCCGGATCATGGCCCTCTGGAGCGTCGCGTTCCTCGGGCTGCGACCCTTTGCGAGCATCGTCGACGGCGTGATCGCGAACGAGTTCGGCGTCCGCTACGCGGGCGTGCTGCTGGCGCTGCCGGCGCTCGCCTGCGCGGGCTGGATCGCGCTCAGGGCGCGGACGAGAGGTTGGGGCGCCGCGCCCGCCGCGTTGCCGCCCGAGGCCTAGCGGACCGGCAGCGAGGTCGCGAACGCGGCCTCGTGCAGGCCGTTGCGCGGCGCGCGGGCGAGCACGAACACCGGCACCGCGCGGCCGCCGGCGAACGAAGTCGAGATGTAGTCGCCGACCATCGACCCGAGCGAGGTCTTTGCAATTCCGCTCACCGGCACCTGCCGCGAGTTGAGCAGCTGCGACCCGCTCCAGCTCGCGCCCGCGTTCCTGGACGAGACGAAGCGCACGTCGAAGGACGAGCCGCGGTAGACGTAGTAGGCGAGCGCGAGCCTGCCCGGGCGCGACGGGTCGGCGTCCAGGCCTGGCAGCTCTGCGTCGCCGCCACCGGTCGGGATCCGCGCGAGCGGGGTCCAGGTGACGCCGTCCGTCGAGGAGACGTAGACGATGTCGTTAGCCGGGCACCCGAGCCGGAACTGGCAGTCGGCCCAGGCCACGTAGGCGCGGCCGTCCGAGCTGACGGCCGAGGTCGGCAGCGGCGCGGCCCGCAGGCCCGCGTGCGTGCGGTAGTCCGAGGGCGCGATTCCGGCGTGGGTCGTCCAGGTCGCTCCACCGTCGTCCGAGAGCAGGGCCGAGAGCTTCCGGTCGTCGTAGTAGGCGATCACGACGCGGCCGCTCGGCAGCACGAGCGGCTGCACGCCCGGCGCGAATGAGCCCACGACCGACGCACGGCCCGGGAACCCCGGCGCCGTCGCCAGGCCCGACCACGTGCGACCGCCGTCGCTGGAGGTCTGCGCCACGACTTGGTTGCCGATCGTGTCGCTGTAGCTGAGGTAGCAGTTGCCGAAATGCGGGCTCCGGGGCCAGTTGTCGCAGGCGATCCACTCCTTGTCCTGGCCGAACTGCTGGGTCGTGACGGCGGACACGGGCGCGCTCCAGTGTCGCGTGTCGGTCGAGCGGTTGACGGCGATCTTCGAACCAGTGCCGCCGAAGACCAGCGAGACCGCGAGCCAGACCTTGTGCCGGCGGTCGTAGGCGATCGACGGATCGCTCGCGCGCGGCGTGAGCCCGGGCAGGAAGCCGCGGCGCCAGGTGCGCCCGCTGTCGCGCGAGACGGCATAGCCGATGTTGCGGGCCCCGCCGTCGAAGATCCGTCCGACCTGGAAGAGCGCGACGACCGTCTTGCCGAAGGAGGCCGAGTCCGGCTCCACCTCGGTCTCGTGCTGGCTCTCGCCGTTGGCGTACGGATCGCGTGAGGCCTGGCGCGTGACCACCTCGCAGTCGCGCCCGACGCGGTCGAGCCCGTCCACCGTGGCGAGATCGTGGCCGCGGCCGCAACCGACGAGGTCACGGGCGCCGTTGACTGCCTGCAGCCGGTCGGGCCCCGCGGTGCCGCGGATCCGCGCCGCCGACGCCACCGAGACGAGAAGGAGCGAGAACGCGACCGCGACGACGAGCGGACGCTTCAAGACGGCCCCACCGGCAAAGCCGGCATGGCCTCTACGGTCGGCGTCGCAAGCGACCGCCTCAGCGCGAGCCGCCCGCGCCGTCGCCGTTCTCGGCGTCCAGGAACGGGTAGCGGTAATCCTGCGGCGGGACGAACGTCTCCTTGATCGTGCGCGGGCTGACCCAGCGGATCAGGTTCCACATCGAGCCGGCCTTGTCGTTGGTCCCGGACGCGCGCGAGCCGCCGAAGGGCTGCTGGCCGACGACCGCGCCGGTGGGCTTGTCGTTGACGTAGAAGTTGCCGGCCGCGTAGCGCAGCGCCTCCTGCGCCTCGTCGATCGACGCCCGGTCCTGCGAGAAGATCGCCCCCGTCAGCCCGTAGGGCGCCGTCTGGTCGACCAGCTCCAGCGTCTGCTCCCACTCATCCTCCGGATAGACGTAGGTGGTGACGATCGGGCCGAAGAACTCCTCACTCATCAGACGGTCGCGCGGATCCTTTGTTTGGATCACGGTGGGCTCGACGAAGAAGCCCTTGCTGTCGTCGGTGCCGCCGCCCGCGATCACCTCGGCGTTGTTGCCCTTGGCGTGCTCGATCGCCTCGCGCTGGCGCGCGAACGACTTGCCGTCGATCACGGCGCCCATGAAGTTGGAGAAGTCGCTGACGTCGCCCATCGCGATCGTGCCGACCTCCTCGACCAGCCGCTCCTTCAGCTCCGGCCAGAGGTTCGAGGGCGCGTAGACCCGCGAGGCCGCCGAGCACTTCTGCCCCTGGTACTCGAACGAGCCGCGGAGGATTGCCGTCGCGACGGCGTCCACGTCCGCGCTCGGGTGGGCGACGATGAAGTCCTTGCCGCCGGTCTCGCCGACGATGCGCGGGTAGTTGCGGTAGCGGTCGATGTTCTCGCCGACCGTCTTCCAGATCGAGTGGAAGACCTCGGTCGAGCCGGTGAAGTGGATCCCCGCGAGGTGCTCGCTCGCCAGCACCGGGTCGCCGACGGCCGCGCCGCTGCCGGGCAGGAAGTTCACGACCCCAGGCGGCAGGCCGGCCTCCTCGAGCAGCTTCAGCGTCCAGTAGGACGAGAGCACGGCGGTCGAGGCCGGCTTCCAGAGCACGACGTCGCCCATCACCGCGGGGCTGCCGATCAGGTTCGCGCCGATCGCCGTGAAGTTGAACGGGCTGATCGCGAAGACGAAGCCCTCGAGCGGGCGGTACTCCATCCGGTTCCAGACGCCCGGCGAGGAGACCGGCTGCTCCTCGTAGATCCGGGTCATGAACTGGACGTTGAAGCGCCAGAAGTCGATCGTCTCGCAGGCCGCGTCGATCTCGGCCTGGTGCGCAGTCTTCGACTGGTTCAGCATCGTCGCGGCGACCAGGGTCGACCGCCACGGCCCGGCGAGCAGCTCTGCGGCACGCAGGAAGACGGCCGCGCGTTCCTCCCACGGCAGCCGGTGCCAGTCCTCCCACGCCTCGGCCGAGGCGGCGATCGCCCTGTCGACCTCGGCCGCGCCCGCCTTGTGCACGTGCGCGAGGACCTGCTCCTTGTCGTGAGGCATGACCGCGTCGAAGGTGTCGCCGGTGCGGACGTCCTCGCCGGCGATCACGACCGGGATCTCGATCGGCTCCTTCGCCATCTCGGCGAGCCGCGCCTGCAGCTCCGCGCGCTCGGGCGAGCCGGGCTCGTAGCCGAGCACGGGCTCGTTGCGAGGAGGCGGCGGCCGGAAGATTCCAGGGCGGCTCATGCGCTGGATTCTACGATTCGGGGAGATGGTCGAGCAGGTCGCGTACGAGGTCGAGGGCTGGGGCGTGGGGGAGCTGGTCTTCGCGGACGGCGTCGTCGCCTGGCACGAGCTTCCCTCGACCCGTGCCCTCGGGGACGGAACGCACCCGCTGGTGGAGCGCGTGCGCGGCTACTTCAGCGGTGCGGCCGACTCGTTCGCCGACGTCGAGCTCGAGCTGGATTGGTGCACGGACTTCCAGCGCGCGGCCGTCGAGGCGATGCGCTCGATTCCGTACGGCGAGACGGCGAGCTACGGCGAGATCGCCGCGCTCGCGGGCCATCCGAACGCGCAACGGGCGGTGGGCTCGGTCTGCGCGGCGAACCGCTTCGCCCTGTTCGTGCCGTGCCATCGCGTGGTCGGTGCCGACGGCCTCGGCTCGTACGGCTCGCTGGGGCTCGACTACAAGCGACGGCTGCTGGAGCTCGAGGGTGTCGTTCTCTGAGGACGTCCGCGCCGAGCTGGCCGGAATCGCGCCCGAGCGCGAGTGCGACCGGCTCGCCGAGCTGTCCGCGCTCTTCCACTTCGCGGGGCGGCTGCACCTGCTCGGGCGCGGCGAGGTCAGTCTCCACCTCGACCTCTCGAGCCCGGCGGCGGCGCGGCGGGCGTTCGCGCTCCTGCGCTCGTTCGGCGTCCGCTCGGAGATCCGCACCTACCAGCGCCGCGCGTTCGGGCGGGAGACGCGATACCAGCTGCACGTCGAAGGCGATGCTCGCGAGGTGCTGGAGCGGGCCGGCGTCGTGGACGCGCGCTTCCGGCCTCGCGACCGGCCGCCGCGGAAAGTCGTCTCGCGCTCCTGCTGCCGCTCGGCGTACGTCCGCGGTGCGCTGCTCGCGGCCGGTTCGGTGAGCGCACCGCCGTCGCCGCACCTCGAGGTTCGAAGCGAAACGCGTGAGGGCGCGGACGCGGTCGCGGCAGCGGCGGCCGCCGAGGGCGGCGAGCTGCGCGTCGCCGAGCGCGCCGACCACGTCGTCGCCTACGCGAAGGGCATCGACCGGATCGCCGGCGTCCTGGCGGCGGCGGGCGCCAGCGAGGCCGCGCTCGCGCTGCAGGAGCGCGCGGTGGTCGGGTACACGCGTGCGCGCGCGAACCGGCTGGCCAACGCTGACCACGCGAACCTCGTCCGCTCCGGCCGCGCGGCGCACGCCCAGCTGCAGGCGGTGCGCCGCCTGGAGCGCACCAGCCGCCTCGACTCGCTGGCGCCACAGCTGAAGGAGATCGCCCGCCTCCGCCTGAGGCATCCGACGCTCTCCCTGCGAGAGCTCGGGAGCAAGTGCGAGCCGAGTATCAGCAAGTCCTCCGCGCAGAGAAGGCTGAACGCGCTGATCAAGGCCGCCAAGCAGTAGCCGGGCGGGCCAGGGTGCCGGCGCGCGCGTCTTGCGCCCGACCGGCCCGCCCCTTGCCGAACGGCAAGGGGCGGGCCGGAGGGGAAGCTCCGAGGACGACCTCCCCCTCCGCATTGTCGCGCTCCGGACCTTTGGCGACGGACGGGGTCTGAATCCATCGCCGGACGAGCGCGAACCCGCCCTGCCAAGAGTATTACTAAAGCAGGCCGGGGAAAACTACGCGGGTTACAAGTAAGAAAACAGGCGCGCTTCGAGCGACGGTCGCCCGATAGACTCGACGCGGAATTCGACGGGGAGGCATTCGTGGCGATTCGAGTTGGGATCAACGGCTTCGGGCGGATCGGGCGCAACTTCTTCCGGGCGCACCTGCAGCGTGGGGGCGAGTTCGAGGTAGTCGCGGCGAACGACCTCGGCGACTCCCAGACGATGGCCTATCTACTCAAGCACGACTCCGTGCTCGGCACGCTCGACGAGGACGTCGCCGCCGGCGACGGCAAGATCACCGTCGGCTCGCACGAGCTCCAGCTCCTGTCGGAGCGCGACCCCGGCAGCCTCCCCTGGGGCGACCTCGGCGTGGACGTGGTGATCGAGTCGACCGGCTTCTTCACCGACCGCGACGGTGCGGCGAAGCATCTCGACGGCGGTGCGAAGAAGGTGATCATCTCGGCCCCCGCGAAGGGCCCGGACGTGACGATCGTGCTCGGCGTCAACGAGGGCGACTACGAGCCCGAGTCGCACCACGTGATCTCGAACGCCTCCTGCACGACCAACTGCGTGGCCCCGCTGGCCAAGGTGCTGCACGACGAGCTGACGATCGAGCAGGGCTTCATGACCACGATCCATGCGTACACGAACGACCAGCGCGTGCTCGACCTCCCGCACGAGGACCTGCGCCGCGCGCGGGCGGCCGCGATCAACCTGATCCCGACCTCGACCGGCGCCGCGCGCGCGATCGGGCTCGTGCTGCCGGACCTGCAGGGCAAGGTCGACGGCATGTCCATGCGCGCGCCTGTGCCCACAGGCTCGATCGTCGACTTGGTCGTCCGCGTCGGACGCGAGACGACGAAGGAGGACGTCAACGAGCTCTTCCGCTCGAAGGCCGACAGCGGGCCGTTCGAGGGGATCCTGCGCTACACCGACGAGCCGCTCGTGTCGACCGACATCCAGCACTCGTCGTACTCGTCGATCTTCGACAGCGACCTGACGATGGTGCACGGGAACCTCGTCAAGGTCTTCGGCTGGTACGACAACGAGTGGGGCTACTCGTGCCGCCTCGTCGACCTGGTGGCGAAGGTCGGCGCGACGCTCCCGGCCGCCGTGAGTGCGTAAGCCGCGTTCGGTCCGCGAGGCGGACGTCGAGGGCAAGCGCGTGCTGGTGCGGAGCGACCTGAACGTGCCGCTCGACGACGGCCGCGTGGCCGACGACACGCGCATCCGCGCTTCGCTCCCGACTCTCGAGTACCTGCTCGCGCACGAGGCGAAGGAGGTCGCGGTTTGCTCGCACCTCGGCCGGCCGAAGGGGCCGGACCCCGCCTTCTCGATGACCCCGGTCGCGCGGCGCCTGCGCGAGCTGCTGCCGGACGAGCGGATCGACGTGCTCGAGAACACGCGCTTCGAGCCGGGCGAGACGACCAATGACCCGGCTTTTGCGCAGGAGCTCGCCGACGACTACGAGCTGTTCGTCCAGGACGCGTTCGGCTCGGTGCATCGCGCGCATGCCTCGACGGTCGGAGTCGCGGAGCTGCTGCCGGCCTACGCGGGACTCCTGCTCGAGCGTGAGCTGGAGCAGCTCGGGAAGCTGCTCGGCGAGGTCGAGCACCCGTTCGCGCTCGTCTCGGGCGGCGCGAAGGTCGAGGACAAGCTCGGCGTGCTGCGCAAGCTCGGCGGGAACGCCGACACGGTGCTGGTCGGCGGCAAGATGGCCGAAGAGCTGCGCGAAGGGTCGCCGCTCGGCTTCGAGGTCGAGCTGCCGGTAGACGTGGTCGCCGCCTCGAAGTTCGCCGAGAACGCCGAGGCGAAGGTCGTGCCCTACGACGAGCTCCCCGACGGCTGGCTCGGGCTCGACATCGGGCCGGAGACTAGGAAACGCTTCGCCGCTGCCATCGCCCACGCGAAGACGATCTTCTGGAACGGGCCGATGGGCGTCTTCGAGTGGCCGGCCTTCGCCGAAGGCACGAAGGCGGTCGCAGAGGCGGTCGCGGACGCGGACGCGTTCTCGCTCGTCGGCGGCGCCGACTCGATCCGGGCGCTGAACGAGCTCCGCCTGCTCGACCGGGTCTCGTGGGCTTCGACCGGCGGCGGCGCGGCGCTGGAGCTGCTCGAGGGCAAAGAACTTCCCGGCGTGGCGGTGATCCCCAGCTGACGCTCTCATGTTGATCGCCGGCAACTGGAAGATGTTCAAGGGCCCGCGCGAGACGCGTGAGTTCTGCTCGGCATTCGAGCCGCCCGAGGGCGCCGAGGCCGTGCTCTGTCCGCCCTTCGTCTCGTTGCCGGCGGCGCTCCAGAGCGGCCATACGATCTTCGCCCAGAACGTGCACTGGGCCGACGACGGCGCGTTCACGGGCGAGGTCTCGGCGCCGATGTTGCTCGAGCTCGGGGTGTCGGGCGCGATCGTCGGCCACTCGGAGCGGCGGCAGTACTTCGGCGAGACCGACGAGACGGTCGCGCGCCGCACGGTCGCCGCGCTCGGGCACGGCCTGCGCGTGATCGCCTGCGTGGGCGAATCCCTCGAGGAGCGCCAGTCGGGCCAGATGGAGCTGGTGCTGCGCGTCCAGGTCGAGGCGGTCAAAGACGCGGTCGGCGAGCACGACCGGCTCGTGCTGGCGTACGAGCCCGTCTGGGCGATCGGCACCGGCCAGACGGCGACGCCCGAGCAGGCGCGCGAGGCCCACGCGTTCATCAAGGGGCTGCTGGAGGTACCGGTGCTCTACGGCGGTTCGGTCAAGCCCGAGAACGCCGAAGAGCTGCTCTCGCAGGAGGGCGTGGACGGCGCGCTCGTCGGCGGCGCCTCGCTGGACGTGGAATCGTTCACGGCCCTGTGCCGGACCGCCGCCAACCTGTAGCTCTCGTCATCCTCGACGGCTGGGGCTGCGCGCCGGCCGGGCCGGGGAACGCGGTCGAGCTCGCCGAGACGCCCGTCTTCGACCGGCTCTGGGCCGAGTGCCCGCACACGACGATCAAGGCCTCCGGCGAGGCGGTCGGGCTGCCGCCGGGCCAGATGGGCAACTCGGAGGTCGGCCACCTGACGATCGGCTCCGGCCGGGTGCTCGACCAGGACCTGCAGCGGATCAATCGCGCCGTCGCTGACGGCTCGCTCCTGGAGAACCCGGCGCTGAAGGCCGCCTTCGACAGAGGAGGCGACGTGCACCTGCTGGGCCTCGTCTCGCACGGCGGCGTGCACTCGCACATCGACCACCTGCAGGCGCTGCTGCGCTTCGCGCCGGAGCGGACGTGGATCCATGCCTTCACCGACGGGCGCGACGTCTCGCCGCACGCGGCGGAGCACGACCTGGCCGAGCTGCCGGCCGAGCGCATCGCGACGGTCGCCGGGCGCTACTACGCGATGGACCGCGACAAACGCTGGGAGCGGACGCAGCAGGCGTTCGACGCGATCGTCGGCGGCACCGGCGAGCAAGCCGATGATCCGCTCGAGGCGGTCAGGCGCAGCTACGAGCGTGGCGTCACCGACGAGTTCATCGAGCCCACGGTGATCGCCGGCCGCCCACGACTGGGGCGCGACGACGCCGCGATCTTCTTCAACTTCCGGCCCGACCGCGCGCGCCAGCTGACGAAGCTGCTGCTCGACGCCGGCGTCGACGTGACCACGATGACCCGCTACAGCGACGAGCTCGATACGCACGTCGCGTTCGGCGAGCAGCACGTCGACGAGACCCTGGCCGAGGTGCTCGCCGAGCACGGCCTGCGCCAGCTCCACGCCGCCGAGACCGAGAAGTACGCGCACGTCACCTACTTCTTCAACGGCGGCCGCGAGCAGGAGTGGCCGGGCGAGGCGCGGCTCCTGGTACCGAGCCCGCGCGAGGTCGGCACCTACGACAAGCAGCCCGAGATGTCGGCCGAGGAGGTCGCCTCGCGCTTCTGTGCCGAGCTCGAAAGCGGCGACTACGCGTTCGCGGTCGTCAACTTCGCCAATCCGGACATGGTCGGCCATTCCGGCGTGATCCCGGCCGTCGTCAAGGCGGTCGAGACCACGGACGCCTGCCTCGGCCGCGTGCTCGAGACGGTGGAGCGGCTCGGCGGCGTGGCGCTGGTCACGGCCGACCACGGCAACGCCGAGCAGATGCTCGAGCCGGACGGCACGAGCCCGCACACCGCGCACACTTCGAACCTCGTACCGCTCGTCGCCACGCATTGCGAGGCTGGGCTCCGCGACGACGGCGAGCTGAGTGATCTCGCCCCAACCGTCCTCGCTTACCTGGGGCTAAGAAAACCTTTACAGATGGGGGGCAAAAATCTCTGCAATTAGCCCATTTCGGGTGGTCACACCTGACCGCAAGGCCGTCTATACTCCGCAGGCCTTGTCACTGGCCCAGCCCGATCTTGGCGTCCTGCGGAAGGCGCAACGGGGTGACGAGCGAGCTTTCTCGCTCATCCTTCGCGCCTACGAGACGCCCGTGTTCAACTACGTGCTCCGGCTCGTGGGCGGAGACCGCGCCCTCGCCGAGGACCTGACGCAGGAGGTCTTCCTGCGGGTCTTCCAGGGCCTGCCGAAGTTCTCGCTTCGCTCGAAGTTCACGACCTGGCTCTTCCAGGTGACGAAGAACCGCGTGCTCGACGAACTGCGTGCGGTCGAGCGGCGGCCACGGGCGCTGGTGGCGATCGACGACATCGCCCCGCTCGAGGTGCTCGACGCGCCGATCGAGCGGCTCGAGGAGATCGACGCGCTCTGGCGCGCGGTCCAGAACCTCAGCACCGACCTGAAGATGGCCCTGCTCCTGCGCGACGTGGTCGGCCTCTCGTACACCGAGATCGCCGACTCGCTCGAAGTCACCCTCGCGACCGTCAAGTGGCGGATCTACAAGGCGCGGGAGGAAGTGCAGATCGCGCTGGTGCGCGAGGGCGTCACCTTCGACACGCAGCCGGCTACGGCCGAGCAGCTCTAGCCCGCAGCCACGCCGCGATCTTCGCCGCCTGCTGCTGGGCGTTCGTCCCGCGCGGGATCGGCTGCACAGCGGTGCGCCGCGGTTTGGCCGGCGGGCTCGAGCCGTCGCCGCCCCTAGTGAGAGCGACCCCCAGCACGATCGCGGCGAGTGCGAGTAGCGCCGCGACGGGCAGCCAGAGGCGGTTCGGGCGCCGGACCGGGGCGGGGAAGACGCGCGTCGGCGCGGGCAGTGGCACGGTCGGCTGGTCGTCGCCGCCCAGCTCGCGCGCGAAGTCGGCCGCCGAGGCGGGCCGGTAGGCCGGGTTGCGCGCCAGCGAGCGCATGACCGCGTCCTCCACGTGGGGCGGCACCTCCGGCGCGAGCTCGCGGACCGGCGTGATCTGCCCTAAGGCCTGCTTGGCCGCGAGGTCGGCCAGCGAGCCGAACTCGTAGGGCGGACGCCCGGTCAGCAGCTCGTAGAGCACGGCGCCGAGCCCATACACGTCCGTGGCGGACGTCACCTCCTCGCCGAGCGCTTGCTCCGGCGAGAGGTACGCGGCGGTGCCGAGCACCGTGCCGACCTGCGTCAGTGCCGTCGCCTCGGCCGCCCGGGCGATCCCGAAGTCCGCCACCTTCACCGTTCCGTCCTCGCGCAGGAGCAGGTTCTGCGGCTTCACGTCGCGGTGGACGAGGCCGGCGTCGTGAGCGTGCGCCAGCCCGCGACAGGCCTGCGCCGCGAGCTCGACGGCTTCCGCCGGCGCCACGCGGCCCAGTTCGGCGAGCGTCGTTCCGGGCACGCACTCCATCACGATGTACGGCCGCCCGTCCTCGGTCTCGCCGGCGTCGTAGACGCTGACGACGTTCGGGTGCGAGAGCCGCGCGGCGAGGCGGGCCTCGCGCAGAAAGCGCTCGCGGAAGGCAGTGTCGCCGGCGAGGTGCTCGGCCAGCAGCTTGAGTGCGACGGGCCGGTTCAGCTCGTTGTCCTGCGCGAGGTAGACCGTTGCCATCCCGCCATGCCCGAGCGGGCGCTCGAGCCGGTACCGGCCGCCTTGCACAAGGGTCTCGTTCAATCGTCCTTCTCGTGCTTCTCGTGGTGGCCGTGCTTACGCTTGTGCTCCTCCGGCGGCTCCGGCGTCGCGCAGGTCGCGAGTCGTTCGGCCAGCGTGTTCGCAGCTGAGGTCAGCGGCTCCTGGTAGCGCGTCGGAATCCGGCCGATCGAGGCGATCACGTCGCTGCGGAAGCGCGCTGCCGCGTCACGCGCCTCGCAGGTGCCAGGCATGAGCGCCGCGACCCGGTCGGCCTCGGCGGCAAGTCGCGAGGCGACGTCGGCGGGAATGCGCGGCGGAGGCGGAGGCGCGGGCGCGGCCCGGTGCTCGCCGCCGCCGCAACCGGCGAGCAGCAGTGCGCTAGACGCCGTGAGCAAGCCGTTGCGCCAGCGCATCGGGCAGCCCCCTCTCGCGGATCTCGTCCTGCGTCGCGGCGACGTCGTACTCGACCCGGCGGAAGGACGCGGTCCCGGCATCGGGGTCGAGCAGCAGCCAGGCCGCCCGCGGGTCGCCGTCGCGCGGCTGGCCGACCGATCCGGGGTTCAGCAGCCGGCGACCCGGCCCGAGCGGCGTCTCCGTCCCGTTCGCCGCGAGGCCACCGTCCAGCACGTCGTCCTCGAGCGTGATCGCCAGCGGGACATGGCTGTGGCCGACGAGTACGAGCGGGAAGTCCGTCAGCTCGAAGGCGACGCGCGCGACGTCCGACGAGAGGACGTACTCCCAGATCGGGTCGCGCGGGCTCGCATGGAAGAGCCCGGCTCCGTCGCGCTCGCTGCTCGGTCGCAGGGACTCCAGGTAGGCGCGTGAGCCCTCCGCCAGCACGCCGCGCGTCCAGCGCGCCGCTGCGACCGCGTCGCCGGCGAACTCCTCCAGCTCGATCTCGTCCAGCACGCCGAGATCGTGGTTCCCGGCCAGGCAGATCGCCGCTCGCCGCTCGACCGCCGCGCAGCAGGGATTCGGCCTCGGCCCGTAGCCGACCAAGTCGCCCAGGCACCAGAGCTCGTCCGGCTGCTCGCGCTCGATCTCCTCCAGCACCGCCTCGAGCGCGTGCCAGTTACCGTGGACGTCCGAGATGACGGCGACCCGCTTCGCCAAGGCGTCAACCTTAGTCGCGCTCGTCGTCGGTTGGCTCGTGGCCGCATGGCTGCTCACCCGCACATCCGTGCCCGGCGACCTGAACGCCCCGCACGTGGACGCCGAGGCGGTGTTCCCGGCCGGGTTGCGCCACCGCACCGCGCACTACGGCAGCGTCCTGCGCTGGCTGGTGGTGGCGGCGACGCTGGCCACGCTCGGCACGCTGACGCTGTTCGTCTACCTCGGCCCGAGGATCGCCCGAGCCTGGGAGCTCGGCCGCGTCGCGACCGGCATCATGGTCGGGACGGTGACGACGCTCGGCACGTGGGCCGTCGGCCTTCCGTTCGGCGCCGTGCAGCTCTGGTGGAGCCGTCGCTACGGGCTGGAAAAGGAGAGCTACGCCGAGTGGGCGCTCGGGCAGTGGCCGGCGCTCGTCGCCCAGGTGGTCGGGCTGACGATCGCGCTCACGATCCTGATGCTGCTCGCAGGCCGCTTCGGCCGGCGCTGGTGGCTCATTGCCGCGCCGTTCTTCGTCGCAGTCGGCGCGGTGCTCGTGCTGGTGCTCCCGTACCTGGAGACGCTGGGAACCCGCCCCCCGCACGATACGCCGCTGGCCGCCCGCATCCGTGAGCTGGCCCGGGAGGAGGGGGTCGGCGGCACGCCGGTTCGGATCCAGAGCGTGCACGAGCAGACGGAGGCGGCGAACGCGATGGCGACCGGGATCGGCCCGTCGGCGCGCGTCTTCATCTGGGATACGTTCCTGGACGGGCGCTATTCCGGGCACGAGATCGAGGTCGTCGCCGCCCACGAGTTCGGGCACATCGCCCATCGGCACATCTGGAAGGGGCTCGGCTGGTCGCTGCTGCTGACCGTGCCGGCGTTCTGGATCGTCGAGCGGGCGACGCGCCGACGCGGCGGGCTGGAGAGGCCGGAGGTCGTGCCGTACGCCTTGCTGGTGCTCGCGCTGGTCGGTCTCGTAATCACGCCCCTGGGGAACGTCGTCTCACGCCGCTACGAGGCCGAGGCCGACTGGTCGGCACTGCGCGCGACACGCGACCCCGCCGCGGCGGCAAGTGTCTTCCGCAAGTTCACCCGTTACGACCTGATCCAGCCGAACCCGCCGCTCTGGGCGTACATCTGGCTCGACAACCACCCGACGGTCGTGCAACGGATAGCGATGGCCCGCGCCTACGCGGCGCGGAGGCACTAAGAGTCGTTGCCGGGCGGTGTCTCCGGGAGGTTGCGGATCCCCTCCCGCGACGACCATTTCGACCACGAGTCCTGCATCGCGTCGAGCAGCTCGCGCATGAAGCGCGTCGACATGTTCACCCGCGAGACGACTACGCCCGGGACGTCGCCCTCCTCGACCTCATGGTCGATGCGCGCGAACGTCAGCGTGAACTCGTAGTCGGAGAAGCTGATGTTGGCGAAGTTCGCGTAGACCCCGGCCAGGTTCTCGGGGTCGAGATGGATATTGAGCTGGCGCTCTTGGTCGTCGCCTTCCACGCGTCCACGATACTACTGGCGTGATCGAGTCGCTCAGCGCGCGCCGGGTGGCGTACGCCGTCGCGGCCCTCCTTGCCGTACTCGCCGGTGGGACGATCGCGTTCCACGAGTCGCTCGACGAGACCTGGATGCAGTCCACCTACCGTACGGTCGTCACGGTCTCGCTCGCCGGGCTCGACACGGTGCCCAGCAACGACTCGGCGCGCCTGGTCTCGATCGTGCTCGTGCTGGCCGGGCTGACTATCTTTGCCTACATCGCGACCGTCCTCGTCGAGGGGATCGCGCGGGGCGTCTTCACGGGCGCGTTTGCCGAGCGGAAGAGGAGGCGCACGATCGAGCGCTTGAGCGACCACTACATCATCTGCGGCTACGGCCGGGTCGGCCGCCGCATCGCCGCCGAGTTCCTCGAGGAGGGCGTCCGCTTCGTCGTGCTCGACTTCAGCCCCGACGCGATCCAGGCCGCCCGCGAGCGGAACGTGCTCTACGTCGAGGGCAGCGGCATCGAGGACGAGGATCTCGAGGAGGCCGGGCTGTCCCGCGCGACCGGTCTCGTGGCGTCGTCCGACTCCGACGCGGACAACCTCTACATCACGCTGTCGGCGCGCAACGCGCAGCCCGACCTGCTGATCGTCGCGCGCGCCTCCGACGAAGACGCGGCCAAGAAGCTGCGACTGGCCGGCGCCGACCGCGTCGTGCAGCCCTATTCGACCGCGGGCAAGGAGATGGCGAAGCTGGTCCTGCGGCCGCAGGTGGCGGCGTTCCTCGACATCGTCTCGACGAGCGGCGGTCCAGAGCTGCTGTTCGAGGAGATCGAGGTCAAGGAGACCTGTCGGGAGGCCGGGAAGTCGATCCGCGAGCTGCGGATCCGGGAGCAGACCGGCGCGATGATCGTCGCGTTGCGCAAGCGGGACGGCACCTTCGACACCACGCCCGAGCCGAACGCGGTGCTCGACGTCGGCGACGTGATGATCGCCGCCGGCACGCCCGAGGAGCTCCGCCGGCTCGAGGAGCTGTTCGCCCCGAGCGAAGCCCTTGCCTGACGCCGTCGCACGTCTCGGGGCCCGGCTGTCGAAGCTCGCGGGCACGACGGTGGAGTTGGAGCGGCCGAACGACCCCGCCCACGGCGACTACGCGACCAACGTGGCGATGCGGCTCGCTCCCGTGCAGCGCCGCTCGCCGCGCGAGGTCGGCGAGGAGCTCGCGGCCGCCGCCGCAGAGCTGGACGAGGTGGAGCGGACCGAGGTCGCGGGCCCCGGGTTCGTCAACCTCTGGCTGAGCCCGGCCTGGTTCGGCGAGGCGCTGGGCGAGATCCTGGCCGCGGGACGGGACTACGGCGGCGGCTCCGCGGAGCGCCCCGAGAAGGTGCAGGTCGAGATGGTCTCCGCCAACCCGACCGGGCCGATCACCGTCGCCTCGGCCCGGAACGGCGCGATCGGCGACTCGGTCGCGCGGCAGCTCGAGTTCGCTGGCCACGAAGTCTCGCGCGAGTACTACTACAACGACGCGGGCGCGCAGATGGAGCGCTTCCGCGCCTCGGTCGACGCGCTCCGGCGCGGGGAGGAGCCGCCCGAGGACGGCTACCGGGGTGAGTACATGACCGGGCTCGCGGCCGCCGACGAGGACCCGGTGCCGCGGATGCTGAAGCAGATCCAGGACAGCCTCGAGCGCTTCCGGATCCATTTCGACTCGTGGGTGCTGCAGAGCGAGCTGGAGCAGCGCTTGCCCGAGTACCTGCCGCGCCTCGAGACCTACGGGAAGGACGGCGCGGTCTGGGCGCGCTCCTCGGCCTTTGGCGACGACGACGACCGGGTGATCATCCGCTCGCCCGAGCGCGGCGGCACACCGACCTACCGCGCCGCCGATGTCGTCTACCTCGCGGACAAGCTCGACCGCGGCTTCGACCGGGCGCTGTACGTGCTCGGCGCCGACCACCACGGCACGCGCAAGTGGTACGAGGCGATCGCGCGGATGCTCGACTACGACCCCGAGCGCGTCGAAGTGCTGCTCTACCAGCTCGTCCACCTGACCCGCGGTGGCGAGCAGACGGCGATGTCGAAGCGGCGTGGCGACGTGGTCTTCCTCGACGACTTCGTGGAGGACGTCGGCGTGGACGCGGCCCGCTGGTACCTGGTCAACCGCGGGCCTGACCAGACGATCGAGATCGACGTCGACCTGGCGGCCGAGCGCTCCGAGAAGAATCCCGTCTACTACGTCCAGTACGCGCACGCGCGCATCGCCGCGATCCGGCGGAATGCCGGCGGCGCCGAGGCCTCCGCCGAGGTGCTGGCCGACCTGGCGCAGGAAGAGAAGGACCTCGTCAAGCGGCTTGCCGATTTCCCGTCGGTCGCGGCCGAGGCGGCGGAGCGGCGCGGCCCGCACGCGATCCCGACCTACGCGATCCGGCTCGCGGACGACTTCCACCGCTTCTACCACCACCACCGCGTGCTGGAGAGCGACGCGCAGGCGTTCCGCCTCGGCCTCTGCACGGCGACCCAGAACGTGATCGCGCGTTGCCTCGATCTCGTCGGAGTGGAAGCACCGGAGCGGATGTAGGATCCGAGGCCGATGGCGCGGGCTGAGGCTTCGGCCGACTCACGGACGACCGGGAACCGGCCCGACCGCAACCTCGCGCTCGAGCTCGTTCGCGTCACCGAAGCGGCGGCGCTCGCGGCCGGCCGCTGGATCGGCCGCGGCGACAAGGAGGACGCCGACCAGGCGGCGGTCGACGGCATGCGCGCGATCCTCGACACGGTCTCGATGGCGGGCGTCGTCGTGATCGGCGAGGGCGAGAAGGACGAGGCGCCGATGCTCTTCAACGGCGAGGAGGTCGGCGACGGCCACGGCCCGGCGGTCGATGTCGCGGTCGACCCGCTCGAGGGCACGCGCCTGACGGCCAAGGGCCAGCCCAACGCGATCGCCGTGATCGCCGTCGCCGAGCGCGGCACGATGTTCTTCCCCGGAGCCGCCGTCTACATGGACAAGATCGCTACCGGGCCCGAGGCGATCGATGTGGTCGACATCGACGCGCCGCCCCGCGAGAACGTCGAGCGCGTCGCCCGGGCGAAGGGGATGCGGCCGAGCGAGGTCTCGGTCGTCGTGCTCGAGCGCGACCGGCACGAGGCGCTGATCGACGAGCTGCGCGAGACCGGCTGCAAGGTGCACCTGATCCCGGACGGGGACGTCGCGCCGGCGATCGCGGCCGCGCAGCCGCAGACCGGCGTCGACCTGCTGCTGGGGATCGGCGGCACCCCGGAGGGCGTGATCGCGGCCGCCGCGCTGAAGTGCGTCGGCGGCGGCGTGCAGGGCAAGCTTTGGCCGCGCAACGACGAGGAGCGCTCCGAGCTCGTCAACGCCGGCTTCGACCTCGACCAGGTGCTGACAACGGACGACCTCGTCTCCGGCGAGGACGTGTTCGTGGCGGCGACCGGGGTCACCACTGGCGCGCTGCTCCGCGGCGTCCGCTACCGCTCGGAGGCTGCGGTCACGGACTCGATCGTGATGCGCTCGCGCTCGGGCACGGTGCGGCGGATCGAGGCGACCCACGCGCTCGACAAGCTCGAGCGCTTCACCGGCCGCGAGTACCGCTGAGCGCGTAACGCTTTCACCGCTTCGGAGACGAAGCGGCATGAGGTTCGCGCTCATCGTGCTGCTCGCCCTGGTGCTGGCGCCCGCGACGATGGCGGAGCGGTCGTCGGCTCCGACGCTGAGGGCCGGCTCGTCGTCGTTCGGCAAGGTGCTTTTCGACGGCCGCGGCTTCGTGCTCTACGGCTTTACGCGCGACCACGGGCGCAGCGCCTGCTACGGCGCCTGCGCCAAGGCATGGCCGCCGTACTTCGCACCGAAAGGAACGCTGAGCGTGGGGGCGGGCGTGAAGCGCGCGCTGCTCGGAACGGTCAAGCGCAAGAACGGCCGGCGCCAGGTCACCTACGCGGGCAGGCCGCTGTACTACTACGTCGGCGACACGAGGCCCGGGCAGATCCTCTGCCAGGACGTGGTCGAGTACGGCGGCCGCTGGCTGATCGTCCGCCCGAGCGGCAAGCTCGTCCGCTAGGCGACCGCGGCTTCCCGCTCCATCTCCGGCACGTACATGCCGGTCCGGGCCGCACCGTTCATCTTGGCGCGGTGGTAGTACGCCTGCTGGGCGGCCTCAACGTTCTCGGGCTTGCCGCCCCAGGCCTTCAGCGCCGGAGCCTGCAGGGCGCGACCGTACGAGAAGGACAGCTGCCACGGGTGCGGGCCGCGGGCGTTCATCGCGTTCAGGTGTGCCGTGGCGTCCTCGTCGGTCTGGCCGCCGGAGAGGAAGACGATCCCCGGCACCGCTGCGGGCACGTGCTTGTAGAAGCACTCGAGCGTCGCCTCGGCCACCTCGTCGGCGCCGGCGCGGTCGGAGGCGTCGTACCCGGAGAGGACCATGTTCGGCTTCAGCAGCGTGCCGGGGTAGTCGACGCGCTGGTCGTGCAGCTCCGTGTAGACCGCCTGCAGTACGCGGCCGGTCGCCTTCGCGCTCTGCTCGAGCGTGTGTGTGCCGTCCTGCAGCACCTCTGGCTCGACGATCGGCACGAGCCCGGCCTCCTGGCAGAGAGCCGCGTAGCGCGCGAGCGCGTGGGCATTCGTCCAGACGCAGTACTCGCTCGGCTTGTCCGAGGCGATCGAGTAGGTCGCACGCCACTTGGCGAAGCGCGCGCCCAGCTCCCGGTACTCGGCGAGCCGCTCGCGCAAGCCGTCCAGGCCCTCGGTGACCGTCTCGTCGTCGGCGAGCGCCAACGGCTTCGCGCCCTTGTCGACCTTGATCCCGGGGATGATCCCGCGGCTCTCGAGCAGCTTCGGGAACGGCGTCCCGTTCTCGGCGCTCTGGCGGATCGTCTCGTCGAACAGGATCACGCCGCTGATGTAGTCCTCCGCGCCCTCGGTCGCGAACAGCAGCTCGCGGTAGGCGCGCCGGTTGTCCTCGGTCGACTCGGCCCCGATCGAGTCGAAGCGCTTCTTGATCGTCCCGTCGCTCTCGTCTGCCGCCAGGATCCCCTTGCCCTCGGCGACGAGCGCACTCGCGGTCTCCGCTAGGTCGTGCATCTTTCGCCTCCGTTCGTTCGTTGGGGGTGATTATCCCCGCTCGGCGTCGTACCATGCGGCTGCCGAGGGGCGCTGCTGCGGCGAGCCGCCCCTCGGCTTCTACCGCAAGTCGCTGGCGGTGCCCTGGAGGAGGAGCTGAACCGCGCGCAGCTCGGCGGCCGTCGCGGGCTCGATCCGGCCGGCGCTGACCCACCAGGCCGGGTGGATCTCGTTCCAGCCGTGCTGGTCGTCCTCGACCCACGGGCCGACGACCTGGATCCGCGCGCCTTCGGCAGGGATCGCCACGCGGGCTCGATCCTGCGGGATGAGCTCGACGATCAGGTTGCCGCCGATCCGGTCGTTGCCGTCAGCGAGCAGCGACGGGTCGTCGGGCCGCAGGTCGATGTGCACGTCGCCGTCGTAGGGCTCGAAGACGACCTTGCGGACGGTGCCGACCGCGACGCGGCAGCGACTCTTCACGCGCAGTCGCGAAGGGTGGTAGACGCCGGCGAGCGGGTTGCCGCCGCGGCAGTACGGCGAGGGCGGCGCGATGTGCCGCCGCAGGGTGCAGGCTGCCGTGCAGCAGACGAGGAAGACGCCGATCACCACCGCAGGCCGCCGCATGCGCCGAGCCTGCCAGCCGCGGGCGTCGCGCGAAAGTCGCTCTTTCGGCCTGGGCTAGAATCCGCCGAGCGCGGACGTAGCTCAGTTGGTAGAGCATCAGCTTCCCAAGCTGAGGGTCGCGGGTTCGATCCCCGTCGTCCGCTTAGTACCACTTCCCCTTCGCGAATCCGCCGAAAGCCATCAGTCCGATCAGGACGATGACCAGTCCGATCCAGAAACTCCAGAACAGGATCGCGAGGATCCCTGCGATCACGATGATGCCGCCGACCGAGATGCCGGCGGTCTTCCTATCGCCTGCCGCCATGTGCTTCTCCCTCCATGGTTGATGCCCCGAGCCAGGCCGGGGCGCGGAGCCTAACGTTGCGGCCGCCGACAGCGCGAGGAGGTCGCGTCGACGCTGCGCTTCTGCCTCGTCTGCACAGGGCCGCGGCGGCGAGCCGAACGCCAAAGGAGTAGGCTGGTTGGACTGGCCCTGCGGCCAGAACCCCGGCCGAAAGCCCGAAGGCCGCCAACGTGCGTCGACGCGCGAGGCGATGAGCCCAGGCAAACAGGATTCGACTGTAGGGCCAGCACCCCCTTGGCTCGACGTCCTGGTCCCTTGATTTCGGGCTAGAGTCCGCTTCGAGAGCCGATGGCAGCCGATCCGGACACAGCACTCATCGCCGGCCAGTTGGCAGAGCTCACCCAGAAGGTCGATGAGATGGCGCAGCAGCTCAAGGGTCTCCGCGAGGGCGCGGACGACGCGGAAGAACGTGCTAACACCCAGCAAGAACGCATTGACCTCGCGGCGAGGGAACTGGCCCAAGTCAGTGAGCGTCTACAAGCTGCGGCGAATGCTCTCCGAGAGTCCATCTGATTTCGCTTAGCTGGCGCGCGTGCTTGCGCGCAACACCCAAGCCGGACGGAACGCAGGTTCAGGCATTCGCCGGCGTCTTCTAGGTAGGAGCCGGGCAAGCTCCTTCCAAGGGACTTTCGGCAATTTCCCAGGGGAGAGCGGAGAAGGTGCCCGGCTCCTCAGCGTCGACCTTCGGTCGCGCGCAACGGACAGAACGGCAAGAGCGGCCGCCTAGGCCAGGGGCTTTTTGCCCAGGGAGAGGGGATGGCGGCCGCTCTCGCCTGAGCGACCAGTGTAGGCATCCGCGCGTGGCTACGGCGCGGCGCGATCCTCGACGAGGAAGTCGTGGATCTCGGCGAGGTCGTCGAGCGCCGTCTGGATGTCCTCCTGCTCCAGCTTCGTCTGCTCCGCGGCGCGGGCGATCTCGCGGGCTGCGAGGAAGTCGCCGACGATGTCGCGGCTCTCGCCCTCGACGACGACCGGGTTCTCGAGCTCGTAGCCGCGCTCGACGAGCATCTGCTCGATCAGGCGCACCAGCTCGGGCAGCGCCTCGTCGGGCGCGTCGGCAGCGTCCTCCTGGAGCTGCGCCCACTGGCTCTCCCACTCATGCAGGTCGAGACCCGGCTCGGTCATTTTCGGCTCGCCGGTAGCATCTTCCGCGGCTCCCGTGCCCGGCCGGCCTTCGCAGGAAACCGCGCGCCTGCTCGCGAGTGGAGGACGCCCTAGTCGAGCCCGGTGTCGAGGTGAAAGTCGACGTGGCCGATCCTGCCGCGGGGAACGCGGACGAAGGTCGGCGTCAGCTCGCGGCCGGGGCCCAGCTTGCCGGTCGTGACGGCGTAGCGGCCGGGACGGAGATGCACGCGGTAGAGGCCGTGGTCGTTCGTGCGGGCCGACGCCCTCACCACGCCGCTGCGCCGGAACTGGAGCAGGAAGTTCTTCGCGGGCTCCTCGCAGGGGCTGCCCTGTCGGCACACCGGCGCAATCGGGCCCCGCATGACGACGCCGCGCAGGCCCGAGACGGGAGCCGAGGCGGCCGGGACGGCTGTGGAGACCGACGCGACCGCAAGTACCAGCAATGCGGTTCCGCGCACGACTTTGGAGTCTAGCGCCGGACGAAGGGTTGCACGCATGGTCCCGGCGGCGTAACGTCGCGGCTTCGATCGGGGGGCACAGCAACAGGGGAGGCAGGAATGACAGGACGCACATCCGAGCGGGTGCGGCGTGCCGCGCTGCTAGTCGCTCTGGCCGGCTTCGCCGCGATCGTCTTCGGCGCAACCGGCGGGACGGCGGCGGCTGCGGGCACGCCCGGCTCGAATCTGAAGCCCACCGTCACGTGGGCCAGCGCCCACGACGTCTCGCTTCCGCTCCGCGACATTGCCGCGAGTCATATCGCCGGCGATGCCGAGGAGGAAGGGCCCGAGCGCGGGGAGGACGACGAGTCCGTCGCTGACATCGGAGCCCCCGGCGACGGAGCGCTGCAGACGATGCTCGCGCCGCCGACCATCTCGGCGACCGGAGCGAACTTCGAGGGCATCAGCAATCAGAACAACTTCAACATCTTCGGCTTCCGGGTGAACCCGCCCGACCCCGTCGGTGACGTGGGGCCGAACAACTACGTCGAGATGGCGAATCTCGCGTTCGAGGTCTTCAACAAGTCGGGCGTGCCGCTCCTCGGGCCGGTGGACACCGGCGCGCTCTGGGACAACTTCCCGATCGAGGACTGCACGGATCCTTCCGGCGACCCGGTCGTGCTCTACGACCAGCTCACCGACCGCTGGATCCTGACCCAGTTCACAACGAGCGGCCTCGACGATGCGACCCGGCCATTCTGGAACTGCGTCGCGGTCTCGACCACCGGCGACCCGACCGGCAGCTACTACCGGTACGCGTTCGAGACGGAGAACTTCCAGTTCTTCCCCGACTACCCGAAGTACGGCGTCTGGAAGGACTCGTACGTGCTCACGACCCGCGAGTTCGGCCCGACGGTCGAATACGGCATCGGCGTCT
Source organism: uncultured Actinomycetes bacterium (assembly GCA_963763475.1). Classification (GTDB taxonomy): domain Bacteria; phylum Actinomycetota; class Thermoleophilia; order Gaiellales; family Gaiellaceae; genus AC-32. The sequence goes on from CAVXOR010000004.1 coordinate 38,947, forward strand.
ACGCGCTCGAGAAGAACAAGATGGTGAACGGCGAGCCGGCTCGCGCGGTCAGCTTCTTCCTCGACGGCAACGAGCCGGGGATGCTGCCGCTCGTCGGCGACGGGCTGCTCCCGGCCGACATCGACGGTCAGCAGAAGCCGAAGGCCGACGCGGCGATCCCCCTGGTCGGCACGCAGGACGACAACTCGGACTACGGCGCCACGTTCGATGCGCTCAACATCTGGGACCTGCGCGTCAAGTGGAAGGCTACGCCGGACGCCTCGCTCGAGCTGAAGACCCAGCTGCCGACGGCGGCGTTCGACTCGATCTTCCCGTGCGCGCCCACGTCACGCGACTGCCTGCCGCAACCGGGAATCACGAACCCGGCGCAGTTCCTGGACATCCTCTCGTATCGGCAGCGGCCGACCTGGCGGCTGGCCTACCGGAACTTCAAGGGCTACGAGTCGCTGGTCACCAACCAGTCGGTCGAGGCCGCCCCTGGCGTCGCCGGCGTCCGCTGGTATGAGATCCGCCGCAACGTCGACACGGGCGCGTACAGCGTCTACCAGCAGGGCACCTTCGCCCCGAGCGACGGCGTCCATCGCTGGATGGGCTCCGCGGCGCAGGACAAGCTGGGGAACCTGGCGCTCGGCTACAGCGTCGTCAACGGGACGAACGTCTTCCCGGGCATCCGGTACACGGGCCGTCTCGCCGCCGCCCCGCTCGGGCAGATGAACCTCGGCGAGGGGACGATCATCAACGGCACCGGCGTGCAGACGACCACGAACTCGCGCTGGGGCGACTACACCTCGCTGAACGTCGACCCGGTGGACGACTGCACCTTCTGGTACGTGAACGAGTACTACACCGCGGCCGGCCAGGCGTCCTCTACGGCAGGCTGGCAGACGCGGATCGCGAGCTTCGCGCTGCCGGGCTGCTCCCCGTAGGGAGACCCGACCTACCGGCGGGCGCGGGAGGGATCCCGCGCCCGCCGGCGCAGTGCGTGCCGGCTCCTCGCGGCAGATACGATCACGCGGTCTCGTGGGTCGCTCCTCAGCGCAAGAAGCAGGGCATTTGCTCGCGCTCGGCGTGTCGCATCACCACGCGCCGCTCGAGGTGCGCGAACGTCTCTACCTGCAGGACGGGCAGGCGGCCGACCTGGCGGCGACGCTCGGTGAGGCGGTCGTGCTCTCGACCTGCAACCGCACGGAGCTCTACCTGGTCGGCGGCGATCCCGACCGGGCCCGGCAGGAGCTCGAGGATCGCTCGGGGCTCGAGCTGGAGGGCGTGCTCGCGCGCTGGGACGACGGGGAGGCGGTCGCGCATCTGTTCCGAGTCGCCGCGGGGCTCGACTCGCTCGTCCCTGGTGAGTCGCAGATCCTCGGCCAGGTGCGGGACGCCTACGAGGCAGCCCGCATGCGCGGCGTCACCGGCGCGCTGCTGAACCGGCTGTTCGAGGATGCACTGCGCGCCGGGAAGCGGGTTCGCACCGAGGCGAAGCTGCACGAGCTGCCGGAGTCCGTGGCGGCCTCGGCGGTCGAGCTCGGCGTGCGCGAGCTCGGCGGGGCCGAAGGCAAGCGGGCGCTGCTCTTCGGCGCCGGAAAGATGAGCGAGCTCGCCGCGAGCGACCTGACGGCGCGGGGAGCCGAGGTCGTGGTCGCGAGCCGGACGCTGGAGAGCGCCCAGGATCTCGCCGAGCGGGTCGGCGGACGCGCCGCTGCCTTCGATGCGGTCGCCGTCGAGTTGCCCGAGGCCGACCTCGTCATTTCCGCGACGCGCTGTCCCTACCCGATCCTCCACGCCGAGGCGGTGCGGCCGCGCGAGAAGCCGCTCGTGCTCGTGGACGTCGCCGTCCCGCGCGACCTCGACCCGGCGATCGGCGAGCTCGAGGGTTGCACGCTCTATGACATCGACGCGCTCGGCGAGGGCCTGGTCGGCCGCGAGGAGGACATCCGCGAGGCCGAGGCGATCGTTGCCGAGGAGGCGGCCCGCTTTGCGGAGTGGCGCCGCTCACGCGACGCGGCCGACGCGATCCGCGACCTGCGCACTCGCGCCGAGGAGATCCGCTCCGAGGAGCTCGCGCGTGCCGGCTCGAGGCTGTCCGAGCTCTCGCCGCGTGAGCGCGAGACGGTCGAGACGCTGACGACGCAGATCGTGAACAAGCTTCTCCACGCGCCGACCGTCCGCGCCAAGGAGGCCGGCTCGGAGCCGCTGCGCGACCTCTTCGCCCTTCGCGACGACGAGTGACCTCGGCCGACCTCTACGCCCGGGCGCTGCGCGTGATCCCGGGCGGCGTCAACTCGCCGGTGCGCGCGATGAAGGCGGTCGGGCTCGAGCGGCCGCTGTTCGCGGCGCGCGGCGAGGGCGCCTACCTCGAGGACGCCGACGGCCGGCGCTACCTCGACTGGGTGCTCTCCTGGGGACCGCTGATCTTCGGGCACGCCGACCCGGAGACGGTCGAGGCGGTCGTGGCCGCGGCGCGCGAGGGGACGAGCTTCGGCACGGCCACCGAGCGCGAGGTCGAGCTGGCCGAGGCGATCGTCGACGGCAGTGCCGTCCGTGGAGATGGTGCGGCTCGTGTCGTCCGGCACCGAAGCCGCGATGACCGCGCTGCGGCTCGCCCGGGCGGCGACCGGCCGCGAGCCGTTCGTCCGCTTCCGCGGCAACTACCACGGCCACGCCGACCCGTTCCTCTCCGAGGCCGGCTCGGGCGTGCGGACACTGGGGCTCGAGCCCGGGGGAGAGGGTCGCGTGGTCGACTACAACGACCTCGAGGCTGTCGAGCGGCAGATCGAGGGCGCGGCGTGCCTCTTCGTCGAGCCGGTGGCCGGGAACATGGGCGTCGTCCCGCCGGCAGCGGGGTTCCTCGAGGGCCTGCGGGGCCTTTGCGACGCGAGCGGCGCGCTGCTCGTCTTCGACGAGGTGATCACTGGCTTCCGCGTGGCGCGCGGCGGGGCGCAGGAGCGCTTCGGCGTGCTGCCCGACCTGACCGTGCTCGGCAAGATCGTGGGCGGCGGCCTGCCGCTCGCAGCCTTCGGCGGCCGCGCCGAGCTGATGGAACGCCTAGCGCCGGCCGGCCACGTCTACCAGGCGGGCACGCTTTCCGGGAACCCGCTCGCGACCGCCGCGGGCCTGTCCGTGTTAAGACGTCTGACGCCGGCGGTGTACGAGCAGCTCGAGGCGATCGGCCGTCGGCTCGATGCCCTCGGCGAGTACGGCCGCTTCGAGCGAGTCGGCGCGATGGCGACGCTGTTCGTCGACGACTACCCGGCGCTCTTCCGCCACTTGCTCGAGCGCGGGATCTACCTGGCACCGAGCCAGAACGAGGCGATGTTCCTCTCGACCGCGCACGGCGACGACGAGATCGATCGCACACTCGAGGCCGTCGCGAGCTTCGCGTGACACACGCTGCTGCCCGTCTTCCGGCGCGAGCTTCCATCCCGGAAAATCCGTGCTAGCCTCGAGCTGTTCAGAAGCTGGGGGTTGAGGATCATTCGAAGTAGCTATCCGTTGGGCGAGGTGTCGGCGCTCGCGCGTACGCGCACGGTGCTGCTGATCCTCGTCGTCCTGCTGGGGCTCGGGGGCGCCTACCTCCTCGCCGCCAGCCCTGCGCTGGCCGCCGCGACCGCCGGACCCGATCCTGACCCGCCTCCACCGCCTCCGCCTCCGCCGGCGCCGGTTCCGCCGCCGCCCCCACCACCGGCCTACGTGCCACCACCGCCGCCACCACCGGCATACGTCCCGCCGCCGCCTCCGGCCTACACCCCGCCGAGGCCACAGCCCAAGCCGCAGGTGCACCGGGCGAAGCCGAAGCCGAAGGAGACGTCGGGCGCGACTACAGGCGGTTCGACCTGGCTTCCGCGCGCGCCTGATTCGCCGACCATCGCATCCTTGGCGCCGTCGGCGGCGAGCGCCGCAACCGTCTCCGGGACGTCGAGCAGCCTTCTGCCGCTTCTACTGGGAATCGCGCTCGTGCTCTCCCTGGTCGTCGTCGCCGTCGCGGCGACTCCGCCGTGGGTGCTTCCGCGGCATGTGAACATGGTCGCGTACGAGCACCGCGAGGCCGTCATGACGGGCGGCACGGCGATCGCGGTCAGCATCGCCGTCGGCCTCTTGATCGCGCTGGTCGGCTCATGATGCCACGCTCGCTGCTTGTGGCCGCACTCGCCGCGCTGCTCGTCGGCGTCCCATTCGCGGGCGGAAGCACACTTGCGCCCTCGACTCCCGCGATCGAAAGGAGCGATCCGGATTCGCCCGCAGACGACAACACGCCCGTGCTGATCGGGACCGCCGAAGAGCATTCCGTGGTCACTATCTACGCCGACAGCTGTCCAGGGGGAACGGTCAAGGGCACCCGCGCCGCCGGCAAGAACGGTTTCCACATTCAGGTTGCCGTCGACGACAACACAACCACGGCGTTCTACGCAACGGCGACGGACCCGGTCGACCCTTCCTCAGTTTCCCCATGCTCCACGAGATTCGACTACGCGGAAGTGTCGGCGACGCCTCCGCCGCCACCGCCACCGCCACCGCCACCGCCACCGCCACCGCCACCGCCACCGCCTCCGCCGCCGGTGACGCTCACCGACGTGCCGCCGGCGCTGACGAACCAGACGAGCGCGAGCTTCAGCTTCACGGCGGCAGGCTCAGTCGACCACTACGAATGTCGACTGGACACGTCGAACTTCACGCTTTGCTCGAGCCCCCAGCCTTACAGTGGCCTCACGAGTACCTCCCACACGTTCGCGGTGCGGGCGGTCACAGCAGGCGGCGAAGGAGCCGCGACGGAGTACTCCTGGGTCGTCGACACCATCGAGCCGGCGACGCCGGTGATCGGGGATCATCCCGGAAACTTCGACGGCCATCGGAGCACGACCTTCACGTTCAGCGACTCCGAGCCGGTGACCTTTCACTGCCAGGTCGACGCCAGGCCGGTCGACACCTGCGGCACCGGCTCGAACACCGGCTCCTACACCACGCCGAACCTGTCGGACGGCCAGCACACCTTCCGCGTGTACGCGACGGACGCTGTCGGGAACACGAGCCCTAGCAGTGAGTTCAGCTGGACGATCGATACGGTCAGCCCGCTGGTCACGATCAACGGCCCCCCACAGCTGACGAACCAGACGACGGCGAGCTTCAGCTTCTCGGCGAACAAGCCGGGCAGCACGTACGAGTGCCAGTTGGACGGCGCCGGCTTCACCGCCTGCGCGAGCCCGAAGCAGTACAGCGGCCTCGCCGACGGCGCGCATGCGTTCGCTGTCCGCGCCACGTCGCTCGGCAACACCGGCCCGACCGTCACGTACAGCTGGACCGTCGACACCACGCCGCCGCAGACGGCGATCGGCTCAGGGCCGCCGTCCGCAAGCACGAGCGCGGCCGCGACCTTCGCGTTCTCGAGCTCCGAGGACGAGTCGACCTTCACCTGCCGACTCGACGGCGGCGGCCCGACGCCGTGCACCTCGCCGCAGAGCTACAGTGGGCTCGGCAACGGCCAGCACTCGTTCAGCGTCGAGGCGACCGATCGGGCCCGGAACGCCGACGCATCGCCGGCGTCGTACGCGTGGACGATCTCGGGCGTCGGTCCGCCGACGCAGGATCTCCGCCCGCCCGCGAATGTCCGCAACGTCCGGCGTAGTGTGGGCTACGGCCGGCTCCAGCTCCGTTGGCGGAACCCGTCCGACGGCGACTTCGACCACATCGCGGTGTTCGTCGCCACGAAGCGCTCGGCCCCGCCGCGGACGCTCGTCTACACCGGCCGGAGCCAGGCGTACACGGACAAGCGCTTCAAGAACGGCCAGTACTACCGCTACCTGATCGTCACCTACGACCACGCCAAGAACGCCGCCGGAGGGATGCGCGTGACGATCCCGCCCAGCGTGCTGCTCAAGAAACCGGGTGACGCCAGTGTCGTGCACTCGCCGCCGCTTCTGCGCTGGACTCCCGTCCGGGGCGCGACTTTCTACAACGTGCAGCTCTACTACAAAGGCGAGAAGGTCCTGAGCACCTGGCCGGCCAGGGCGCGGCAGCAGCTGACGCGCCGCTGGACGTACGGCAGGCACTTCTCATTGAAGAAGGGCCTCTACGTCTGGTACGTCTGGCCCGGCTTCGGCCCGCGCGCGAAGAGCCACTACGGGCAGTTGCTCGGCCAGGGCAGCTTCAGGGTGCGCTGAGCGCCGGCCACGCCTCGGCGAGGCGCCGGCGCGTTTCGAGCAGGTGCTCAGGGAGCACTTTCACGTCTGCGAGGACGGGCATGAAGTTCGTGTCACCTGCCCAGCGGGGGACGACGTGGAGATGGATGTGATCGACGACCCCGGCGCCGGCGACTCGGCCGAGGTTCCAGCCGAGGTTGTGGCCTTCCGGGCCGTACACCTCGCCGAGCGCGGCCACGCCCTGGGTCGCCAGCTGGTGGACCTCGAGCGCCTCCTCGTCCGTAAGCCCGGCGAGCTCGCCGACGTGCCGGTAGGAGGCGACCATCAGGTGACCGCTCGAGTACGGGAACTTGTTGAGCAGCACGAATGCCTGCTCGCCGCGGTGAACGACCAGTCGCTCCTCGTCATCGCCACCCGCCGCGTCGCAAAAAACGCAGCCGGGCTGTTCGTCGGCCTGCTTGATGTATTCGAGACGCCAGGGGGCCCACAGCGGCTTGGTCACGGGACCGAGCCTACCGTCAGGCCCGAGGAGCGCCTAAACTCCTGCACGTGAAGCGGTTTGTGTTTCTCGTGGTGGTCGCCGCGGTCGCTTCCGGAGCCGCAGCCCCGAGCGCCCAGCGCATGAAGGTCGTCCCGGCCGGCGTCCAGATCGGCGGCGTGCGCGTCGGCGGCCTGACCTCGGAGCAGGCGCGGAACGCCGTCTCGTGGTGGTACAACCGGCCGCTCCGCCTCGCCTTCCACCGCAAGCACTGGACCGTTCGGCCGGCCGCGCTGAAGGCGAGCGCCGACGCCGACTGGGCCGTGCAGCGGGTGCTGCGCGCCAAGCCGAACGAGCACGTCGCGATGCGGGTGAACGTCGACTCGAACGAGCTCGAGCGGTACGTGCGGGCGCTGGACGGAAGGCTCTCGATCGAGCCGGTGAACGCCACCGTCGGCCTGACGGGCCTGCGGCCGGTGATCGAGCCCGGCAAGGCGGGCCTGGAGCTCGATCGCGTCAAGACGGCGCAGCGCCTCGAGGCCGCGCTGGCCGTGGCCCGGTGGCGGCCGCTGGTGCGCCCGGCGTGGCGCACGGTCGCGCCCTCGGTCACGGCGCGCGACTTCGGGTCGGTCGTCGTGATCTACCGCGGCTCGAACGAGCTCCATCTCTACAGGGGCGCAACGCCGTGGCGCACGTTCGGAGTCGCGACCGGCCAGGCGATCTACCCGACGCCGCTCGGCGAATGGCACGTGGTGGACATGCAGCGCAATCCGTGGTGGCGCCCGCCGGACTCGCCGTGGGCGAAGGGCCTGAAGCCGATCCCGCCCGGGCCGGGCAACCCGCTCGGCACGCGCTGGATGGGCCTCGACGCGGCGGGCGTGGGCATGCACGGCACGCCCGACGCGGCCTCGATCGGTTACTCGGCCTCGCACGGCTGCATCCGCATGCGCATCCCGGACGCCGAGTGGCTCTTCGACCACGTCGAAATCGGGACGCCGGTCTTCATCGTCGACGCCTAGAGCTGAAGGGGGAAGCCGGGGCGGGACGCTCAGGCTCTGCGGCTCAGCCAACGTCCCCGACGGAGGGAGGGTGTCGGTTTGCCCCGGCTTCGATAGGTCCTATCGGCAGGTTGAGCCAATCCGACAAGGGCGGCGCTACAACCAGCGCTTGTAACGGAAAAACGCGATCAAGCCCGCGGCTAGAGCGAGCATCGCGCCGGCGATCACCCAGAACGCGGTCGCCGTCTCCCAGCCCGGGAAGTGCACGTTCATGCCGAAGATGCCGGTGATCAGGGTCAGCGGCAGGAGCACGACGCTGACGACGGTCAGGATCCGCAGCACGTCGTTCTGGCGGTGCGAGATGACCGACTCGTTCGTGTCCTCGAGCGCCTCGACGACCTCTTTGAAGTTGTCGAGCAGGTCCCAGATCCGCTCGCTCGCGTCGACGATGTCGTCGAAGTAGAGCTCGAGGTCCTCGGGCAGGAAGCGCTCGATCTGGCGCTCGAGCAGCCGCAACGTCGAGCGCTCGGGCTTGATGATCTTGCGGTAGGAGATGATCTCCTGCTTCACGTTCGAGAGGTCGCGCACGACCTCCTCGGCGCGCTTCTCGAACATGTCGTCCTCGATCGAGTCGAGCTTGTGGCCGATCTTGTCGAGGATCGGGAAGCAGTAGTCGAAGAGGTCGTCGAGGATGTGGTAGAGCAGGTAGCCCGACCCCTTCGAGAACAGTTGCTCGCGCAGCTCCTCGTCCTCCTGGGAGCGGGCGAAGAGGCGCGTCACCGGCAGCAGCTCGACATTGGGCAGTGTGACCAGGTAGCCGTTGCCGACGAACAGGTCGAGCTCGGCAGCGTTCAGCCGCTGGATCGCCTTGTCGTAGACCGGGAAGTGGAGGACGCCGAACAGGTAGTCCGGGTACTCGTCGACCTTCGGCCGCTGCCGGCGCGAGAGCACGTCCTCGAGGTCGAGCGGGTGCCAACCGAAGCGCTCCGCAAGCAGCGTCGCCTCCTCGAGCGTCGGCGCGTCGAGGTGGATCCAGGTCAGGCCGTGGGCGCGGAGCTCCTGGAGGCGCGGCTCAGGGCGCGCCTGGACGTCCCCCGCCTGGGTGCGAGGTCGAGTGCGCTTGATGCGGGGAAGGCTCGGCACCGGGACTGAGGGGGTCGTCGACTCTCATCGGAAGTTCGCCATGGTACCCGGAAAGCCTTGCCGCCAACCCGAATCGCCCTGCTGATGCGGCCGGACGGTGATTGATTTGTCAATCAACACCGAAATGTGAAGCGGAATTCCGGCGTGATGTTTGCACCCGTCGATTGCGGGGGTAAAAGCGCGCTCGCACAAGGCATCCAATTGGGGGGTGAAGAGATCGTGTGGAAGTTCGCCCGGCGCAGGACTCTCGTCGTCGCTGCGCTTCCCGTCGTCCTCGCAGCGGTCGTGGCCACTGTCGCAGGCGGCTCCGGTGCGGGGAGGACGGGAAACGATGCGACGCGGGCCTACGGGATCGCGCGCGCGAGCAGCGCTGCCACGGCGGCCCCGGCCGCCACGGCGGTTGCCGCGACCAGCACGGCCGGCCCGCAGGTGATCAACGGCCAGTTCCAGGGCACCTCGCCCGCGGTGAGCTCGCTGCCGGTGCTGCCGGTGCCGCACTCGCCGATCCAGGCTCGCCAGATCGAGTCGCTGAAGCCCGGCAACGCGCCGCCGGGCGCCAAGGACCCGGTCGTCCAGAAGGCAAAGGGCACGGGCCCGATCTCCGGGCCGATCCAGAACTTCGACGGCATCTGCCTGCCGTTCGGCGAGCCCTGCGCGCTGCCGAGCAGCTGCAGCTGCCTGCCGCCCGACACGGACGGCGAGGTCGGCTCGACGCAGTACGTGCAGATGGTGAACACGGACTTCGCGATCTTTTCCAAGACGGGCCAGGTGCTGCGCGGCGCGACGCCGATCAACCAGCTCTGGGCGAACACGGACGGTGAGTGCAAGACGCACAACGACGGCGACCCGGTCGTGCTCTACGACCAGCTGGCGAACCGATGGTTGCTGACGCAGTTCATCGCCACGCCCGCCGACAACGAAGAGTACGGCCAGTGCATCGCCGTCTCGACGACGAGCAACGCGACCGGCTCGTACTACCTCTACGAGTTCCACTTCGGCCGCACGTTCCACGACTACGAGAAGCTCGGCGTCTGGCCGGACGCCTACTACATGTCGTCCAACGAGTTCCCGGACGGCGCGGTCACCTCGTCGGGCGCGGGCGCGTTCGCCTTCGAGCGGGCGAAGATGCTCGCCGGCCAGCCCGCGCGCGTCGTCTACTTCGACGAGGCGCCGAACAACCCGCCTGGCGGCCAGTACATCGGCCAGCTCCCCGGCGACCTCGACGGCTCGACGCTGCCGCCCGCCGGCTCGCCGAACCTGTTCGCGGAGATCGACGATGCCTCGACGATCCCGCCGACGGACGGCAGCGACGGCTTCGTCATGCGGCTATGGAGGTTCCACGTCGACTGGGCGAACCCGGCCAACTCGACGTTCGGGAACGGCGGCCAGCCGAGCTACAGGCTGCCGGTCGCTGCCTACGTGCGCCCGCAGTGCGTGTACGGCTACGGCGACTGCGTTCCGCAGAAGGGCGGCCCGCAGGAGCTCGACGTGCTCGGCGACCGGCTGATGTTCCGGATGGACTACCGGAACTTCGGGCCCTACGCCTCGCTGCTGCTGAACCACACCGTGGTCGCCGACGGCCGGACCGGCATGCGCTGGTACGAGGTGCGCATTCCCACCGGGGGCGCACCCTCGGTCTACCAGCAGGGCACCTACGCGCCGACCGACAGCCCGACCAATCCGCTCTGGCGCTGGATGGGCAGCATCGCCCAGGACAAGAAGGGCGACATCGCCGCCGGCTACAGCGCTTCCGGGCCGAACGACTACCCGTCCGTCCGCTACACCGGCCGCGCGGCCGGCGACCCGCTCGGGCAGTTCACCCAGGCCGAGCAGGTCGCGTACACCGGCACCGGCCCGCAGACAGAGGCCGAGGGCCGCTGGGGCGACTACAGCGACATCACGGTCGACCCGAGCGACGACTGCACGTTCTGGTACACGCAGGAGTACCTCAGCGAAGACACGCTCGTGATCGGAACCTGGCGGACGCGCGTCGTCTCGTTCAGGTTCCCCGGCTGCACGACCAAGAAGTAGCTCCTCTCCCCGCCACGCCGCGCGTCCCGTCCCCGGGGCGCGCGGCGTTCTGGTCCGGATGGCAATTCCCGGGATCGAGGCTACGATATGTCGGCGCCGCGAGGGATCCGGGCGCGTCGACACACACGAGGACTGGGGGAAAACGATGGGCAAGTCAGGAGTCAACCGCGGGCTGTTCGTGCTCGCGGTTGCGGTAGCCGTGGCGGCCGGCGCATTGCTGGTCGCGAGCGAACATCAGCAGCGGACACGCTTCGCGGTGCGGTTCGACCCGCACAAGGAAGCCAAGTTCGAGCGCGCGCGGGGCGAGGAAGCCTCCCGCAACGGGGCCGACAACCCCGTCGCCGAGCAGGTCGCCGACCGCGCGTATCCGCGCTCCTACGTCGACGACCACCTCGCGATCAAGTCTCGCGACGCCTTCAAGACGAAGCCGAGCACGCTCGGCCCGTCGGCCTTCTCGACCACGAGCGCCTTCTCCGCGGCCGAGGCCGCGAGCCCCGGTGCGTGGCGCGCGCTCGGCCCGGTCACGCCGAACGTCGCGGGCGAGGCCTCGCAGTTCTTCGATCCCGCGACCGGCACCGGCCCTGCCACGCAGGAGTCGGGGCGCGTGACCGCGCTCGCGATCGATCCCAACTGCGGCAAGGCGTCGGCTCCGGCCGGCGCGCAGTGCCGTCTCTGGGTCGCCGCTGCGGGCGGTGGGATCTGGCGCACGAACAATGCGCTGGCCGCGAAGCCGGCGTGGATCGCGCCTCCCGCGAGCCTGCCTACGAACGCCTTCGGCTCGCTAATCGTGGACACCAACGACGCGAGCGGCAACACGCTCTACGCCGGCTCCGGCGAGCCCAACGGCTCGGGTGACTCCGAGGCCGGGCTGGGGCTCTTCAAGTCGACAGACGGCGGCCAGAGCTGGTCGCTCGTCGTCGGCTCGCAGTCGGTGGCGATCAACCGCTCTATCGGCGCGATCGCGGTCAAGCCGGGTGCGCCCGGCACGATCTACATCGGCACCGACGTCGCTCGCCACGGCTCCTCGGCCGCGAACGGCGGGCGCCGGACCCCGCCCGACGCGCCGAAGCTCGGCGTCTACAAGTCGACCGACGGCGGCGCGACGTTCACGCTTGCCACCGACCTCGCGACGAAGACCCCGGCGAACCCGGCGCCTCCCGCGGACGGCTCCGACTGGTTCCAGGGCGGCATCACGAAGATGGAGCTCGACCCGAACGACGCGAGCGCGGTCTACGCCGCGGTCGTCGGGTACGGCCTCTGGCGCTCGAACGACGCCGGCTCGACCTGGTCGCAGGTCTTCGAGACCATGAACCCGTCGGACACCTTCGGCGATCGGGTCGAGTTCGACGCAGTCAACGTCGGCGGCGGTAAGACGCGGATTTACCTCGGCGACTCGTCGGACGACCTGTTCGTCGCGCGCGTCTGGCGCACGAACGACGCGGCGTCCATCGCCGGCTCGCCGAGCGGCGGCTACTCGAACGCCGGCTGGACCGAGCTCTCGAGCTCCACCAACGGCACCAACGGGTTCCTCGCCTACGGCTACTGCCAGAACGGCCAGTGCGGCTACGACGACTTCGTCGCCAGCCCGGCCGGCCAGCCCGGCGTCGGCGCCGGCCACGCGAACGAGCTCTGGCTCGGCGGCTCGATGAACTACGACGAGCTGGTCGCCTACGGCGGACTGCCTCCTCGCTCCAACGGCCGCGCGGTGATCCGCACGACCAACGGCGGCGCGCTGGCCCAGGACGTCGGCTGGCAGGACATGACCGGGACGCTCGACGCCGGCGGCCACATCAACGGCGGCATCCACCCGGACGAGCACGCGGTCGCGTTCGACCCGGCCAACCCGGCGATCGCCTTCGTCGGCTCAGACGGTGGCGTCGTCCGCGTCGACGTGCGGACTCCGCGCAACCGCTCCTCTTCGTGCTCGACGCGCAAGTTCGTCTACAGCAACGGGCACGGCGCGGAGCCGCTCGCTCCCGCCGACCTGCTGGACTGCCAACGGCTCCTGAGCGGGATCCCGACGGCGATCACGCCGCTGAACGACGGGCTGAACACGATCCAGTTCCAGTCGCTGTCGTTCAACCCGGCGAACCCGCTCGGGCAGCTGCTCGGCGGCACGCAGGACAACGGCACCTTCTCGTACACGGGCTCGACCGCCTGGTTCGAGTCGATCGGTGGTGACGGTGGCCAGTCCGGCTTCGACGCCGGCAACGGCACGATCCGGTACCACAACTACTACGACGCCACGCCCGAGGTCAACTTCCATGGAAACGACCCGAAGACGTGGCTCGCGACGTGGGATCCGCTCCAGTCGACCGGCGAGCAGCGGTCGTTCTACGTGCCGTTCATCGCCGACCCGGTCCGCGGAGGCCGTGCCTTCACCGGGCTCGAGCACGTCTGGCGCACCGACGACAACGGCGGCGACCAGGCGTACCTCGAGGCGCACTGCAACACGCTGCACCTCGACCCGTTCCGGAGCAAGCCGTGCGGCGACTGGCAGCCGCTCGGGCCGAACCTGACCGGCTCGAACTTCGGCCAGACGCGGGTCGGCCACTATGTCGTCGCGACCGAGCGGGCGCCCAGCGACTCGGGCACGCTCTGGGCGGCGACGCGCATCGGGCGGGTGTTCGTCAGCAAGAACGCCGACGCCGCCCAGCCCCGCAACGTCCGCTTCACGCGGATCGACACCCCGAGCACGCCGGGCCGATTCGTCTCCGGGATCGCGATCGATCCCGCCGACCCAAATCACGCGTGGATCTCGTACTCGGGCTACTCGGCCTACACGCCGGATGCGCGCGGGCACGTGTTCGAGGCGCAGTACGACCCGCAGACCGGGACGGCGAGCTTCACCCCCCGGTCGTACGACATCGGCGACCAGCCGGTGACCGGGATTGCGCTCTTCGGCGCGACCGGCGACGTCTACGCCGCGACGGACTTCGGCGTCCTGCGGCTCCCGAGTGGCGCGAGCCACTGGGAGACCGCCGGCTCCGGGCTGCCGACGGCGGCGGTCTACGGGCTGACGCTGTCGCAGTCCGCGAACGTCCTCTACGCCGCGACGCACGGACGCGGCGCCTGGGCGCTCACGCTGCCGCGGCCCTAGCCGCACCGTTCGACCGGAGTGCCGCCCCGGCCACGCGCCGGGGCGGCACTCCCGTCTCGACGTGCAGCCGCATAGAATCTGCGCGCTATGAAGACCCGCGAAGAGCGCACCGCGAGGAACGAGGCTCTGCTGCGCGAGGTGAACGAGCGCATCCACGAGGTGGGCGCGGGGTTGCAGGTTCTGCCCGAGGGAGAGCTCGACTTCCGCTGCGAGTGCGGGCGTCCCGAGTGCGACGTCTTCGTCCACATGCTCGCCTCGGACTACGAGCGCGTGCGGGCCGACAACGACCGGTTCGTCGTCGTTCCCGGCCACGAGGACGTGCACATCGAACGCGTGGTGGAGCGGAGCGACGGCTACGTGGTGGTCGACAAGCGGCCGGAAGCCGAGCCGTTCGTAGGCGCCGACGGCGAGCCTCGCAGCGGCTCTTAGCGGGCGCCCTAGTTGCCGAATCGGCGGGAGAGCCACCCGGCGAGCGCACCAAGGAGCAGCCCGGCCTCGGGGGCAAAGGGAACGTCAGTGGTCACGCTGACGAGGAGCCCGAGCGCCAGCCCGATCACCGCACCGACCACCGGTAAGAACCACGTCCCCCTCAAGGCTGCTCGCACACTCTACGTTCCTTTCCACCTTCCCTCCGCCACCTGAGCGCGAGACGCAAGCCGTAGCGGCGGGTGTTCCAAACGAAGTCGAGCCACTTCTCGCGCCGGCACTCGGTGGCTCGCTCCTGCACGACTGCGTCTGCGCCTGTGGTGCGGTCCACGCTTGCATGTGTCGGCCGGGTCCAATGGGAGCTTGAGACTGCTTCGGTGGGCTAGTGACATGGGCCCGCACTTGACCTATCGTCTGGTCAAGGAGGATGGACCCGCCGCCCGGGACTCCAACGGCGGCCATGAGGGTTCAAGTCACAGACGAGACATTTTTGGGCGAACTGATCGCCTTTCTCGAGCGTGCCGGCTACCGGTCGCAGCGGGTGGGCGCAAACGAGATCCTCGTCTCTCCGAATCCGACCTCGACGCGGCTCGAGGTCCTTGAGCTCGAGCTCGACCTGCAGTTGCGGGCCTGGGAAGCCGCTCACCCTGGGACTAACGCGAGACTAGGCCCGTACCGCGCGGCCGAGTGACGAGCCGAATGTCCTCGCGCGCTGAGGGGTCTCAGTTGAGGACTTGCCCACGATAAGCAGACATTCCGTGCCACGCGGCTAACGAACGACGGCGCTTCTGCCTCGCCTGCACGGCGGCGAGCCGAACGCCCGGGCGCCGCAACACGACTCGCGTACCGTCAGGGTCGAAGCTTCCCTGGAAGATTTCGGCGTCGAATACCGTCAGGTGATCAAGTTCCGCAAGCTCGAAGAGGAGGAAGTTCGATGGAGGATCAGGACCGCGAGACTCGGATCGACGAGGACGTCGAGGCCCACGCGAACAAGGGCCGCAACATCGGCAAGGACGAGGCCGAGGGAGACGACGTCGAGGGCCACTCGCACTACGCCCCCCATAAGGGCGCCCCGCACAAGGGACGCGAGGACGACGGCGACGACGTCGAAGGCCACATGCACAAGGCCGCCCCGCACAAGGGCATGCACAAGGCCTAGAGCCGCAGGGCTTCGAGCTCAGCCCAAGCTACAGAGGGAGCCGAGAGGCTCCCTCTTAGCGTTCCCTGCTAGGAGCTCACGCTCGAACGAGGGCCTCGCCATAAAAACGTCGCTGCGCGACTCAGCCCTCCTCCGAACCCAACGCACTCCGAGGCTGCGGCGATAGACGCTTTTCGGCCACGTCCTCATGTGAATAAGAAAAGCGGCAGGGAGACCCCGGATTCGCGCGTCCCCAGTCCCCCGAAGAGAGCGCGTTAGCCAGATGCCGTTAGTCAGATCCCTGCCGCTTTGAAACAGGTGTCCACTTCGAGCATGCGTGAAACGAGGTGGGCTGATAGTGCGAGCCGGGGTTGAGGCTTACCGTCAGCACGCCGGTGACCTCTCTGCTGAGATCAGGGGAGAGCGCGGCGGCCCCACCACGGGGAAAGAGAGGGCGGCCCCGGGGCCGAGGTTTCCGTCAAACCTCCGAGTGACCGTTCGGGTTGAGGCCACGGGGAGAGCGCGTCGGCCTCAAGCGGCCCCGGCTCACGCTCGGACCGTGTCACCAGCTGCGGGGTTGCGCATCGGGGGAAGCACCTACGAGCTGCGAGTCGTAGCGGCACCCTCTCGCCTGGATCGTCGACGAGCAGGGTAAAGGAGCGCGATGTGTCGCCCGCGCGGGCATTCACGCGCTGGCCGCAGCCGCGAGAAGTGGGACGATTTGAAGCGAATGTCTCAGCCGTGACGCTGCCGGCGTCGGCGGCGCACTTCCTCCAGTAAGGAGCAGTGCGCCTCGGAAACGCCTCTAGCGCCGGCAGTAGAGTTGCGAGCAGCCTTTGAGTGGGACGTCGTTCTTACGCGGTCGTTCCCCTTGCCCCCGAGGTCGGGCTACAACTTGGTGCGCTCGCCGGGTGGCTCTCGCGGGAGATGGGCGTCATTCGCCGATCGGGCCGTTGTACGCCGTGACCACCTTCCAGGGGTTATGACGTTCGAGCAGAGCGGCCACCCTCTTAGCCGCGCCATGTCGCGTTCGGCTAGCGTGCGCGTCTCTAACTGACGGCCACAGGCGTTGCTGCCCAAAGCAAGTGGTCGCCGTGGTGGCACAACGCAGCTTTCGGACAGAGGGGGTGGCGGTGGCCAAGAACGCGATGTCTCGAGCGCAGTCCCCAGCCGACGCCGGTCAAGACGCCAAAGACCTGTACCTGCGCCTGCTGGCCATGGCACTCTCGGGCGGGCTGCAGGAAAGGGTGCTGTCACCGGTTGCACCGAGCGGCCGCAAACGACGCATCTTCGAGCCGATTCGGCGGTTGCTCGAGTCCCGCGGCCTACTAGTCGCACGCTCGACGTCGATCGACGAGCACACCTTTGCCGATAGTCCCCCGCCGCGGCTCCCGGGCGCTGAGACCCTGATAGGGCCGCGCGGGCTTGACAACATCCGCGGTTGCGTCGAGCAGATCCTCGAGGACGACGTTCCGGGTGACTTGATCGAAACCGGCGTTTGGCGTGGCGGCGCGGCGGCGTTCATGCGGGCGGTGCTGAAGGCGCACGATGAGACGCGGCGCACGGTCTGGGCGGCGGATTCCTTTCGCGGGTTGCCTTCGCCGGCCGAGAGCGGCTACGAGGCGGATGTCGGCGAGGAGTTCTGGGCCGAGCTCGACTGGCTTAACGTCTCTCTCGAGGACGTAAAGCGCACGTTCGAAAAGTACGGCTTGCTGGACGAACAAGTTCAGTTCCTCGTTGGCTGGTTCGCCGAGACGCTTCCGAGCGCGCCCATCGAGAAGCTCGCCCTGATCCGGCTCGACGGCGACATGTACGGATCAACGATGGACGCTCTCAATGCCCTCTACCCGCGCTTGTCTCCGGGCGGGTATGTGATCGTCGACGACTACTGGCTGACAAGATGCCGCGCGGCGGTAGACGACTACCGGCGGGAGCACGGGATCACCGACACGATCAGGCATGTCGATCGCGCTATCGCCTACTGGCGTCGGGCAAGCTTCCTCTTCGTTCTACCTGTGCTCGATGTCGGCTTGCCTCTCCCCGTCTGAGTTCACCGAGCGATCTCGCAGGCTACGGGCCGCGGACCCTTGAAGATCGGCGTGCGGCAAGGCGATTGTCTGATTCTTGACATCTAGCCGCATGGTGAGAGACTCCTCGTAAGGCGCCCCGACCAGACGCGAGCCGCGGAGGTTCTGCGGGTTAATCGTGACTTCGTCTACGGGGCAGTACGCATCGCAGATTCGTTCCGGGAGGGAAATCATGAAGAGGTCCTTGCTAGTCAGCGCACTCGTGTGCGCCATTTTCGTCCTCGCGGCGCCTTTGGCAACGGCGGCCGGTCACAAATCATTCGTCGTCGGCGCTGGTTTCTCGACGGTCAGCGGTCCCTTCGTCATCAGCGCCCGGGCTACTGAGCCGATCGACTCGTCGAACTTCGAAAATGTCCCGGCGGTGGGCTTCTTGCGTGCGCCGCAGGCGGCCAACGGTCGATCCGGCCCCAGGAGCAATCTCAGCGGCACAGTCACCTGCATGGGGTTTATCAATGGCCAGGTCGCGGTCAGCGGCAGGCTCGACACGCCGTTCGCCCAGCACGGCGTTACCTTTCCCAACTTCACGATGCTGATCTGGGGAGGTCGTGGGGTGGGCGCGCGCGGCGACACACCGATCTGGATCACGCCGAGCATCGTCCCAGGCCCAGGGGCTGGCCTTTGCGGGACCCAACTTTTCTTCCTCGCTGGTCTGCCGGAGGAAGTGTTCCCCAACCCCGAGTACCACCTCACCAAGGGGAACATCATCATCGGAGACGTGATGCCCGGCTAGCCGAGAAGGACCCGGCTGTCGTCGAGGACGTGGCCCCAAGCCAACTAGCTAGGCGTCGGAAAAGCGTAGGTTCGTCTAGAGAGCCGGGTCGCGTTGCAGCGCCCAGGCGCGCGAGGACGTTCGGCTCGTCAGTCGACCCCTTCAAGGATCCTGAACCGGTCGGCAAACTCGCCGCGCAGGCTCTCCGAACGACCATCGTCCCACTTGACCAGGATCTGCAGTTCGTCGACGTAGTAGACGGTTGCGCAGGGGTAGAGACCCAGGCGCGGCAAGCGCAGTTGGATCCGGTCGCCCCTGCGTGGAACCCGCTGTTTGCTCTTGGCCGGAGCGGTTGTCTGGGAGACGTCCTGGTTGGACGATGGCTCGAGCATCCCTGGGTAGTAGACGCGCTGTTGACTTTCAGTTTGCG
Source organism: uncultured Actinomycetes bacterium (assembly GCA_963763475.1). Classification (GTDB taxonomy): domain Bacteria; phylum Actinomycetota; class Thermoleophilia; order Gaiellales; family Gaiellaceae; genus AC-32. Next base: position 57,618 of record CAVXOR010000004.1, read on the forward strand.
GCGCGCCGGGTGGCCTAAACAAAATCCTTACGGAGAAGGTCAGCTACTGACCAAGCGACCCGCACAGCCAGGGTTCGACAGAAGCAGAAGACTCAGACTGAGGGGATACTGTCGAAAAGTTCCGACGCTTCTCTGCTCATGCGGCCGAGAAGCGCAGCTACTGCGAGAGACAGGAGCACGGCGATCAGGAGGAAGGCGCCAAGACCTACGCCGACCCAGGCCCAGGTACTCATGCTTGCGTGCAGTTCGGGGCGGCCACTGCGGCGTGGATCCTTTCAAAGCGCTTGCCCCGATGGGTAGACCCACGCGGGTCATATGGCTCACGCTCGATCCACTACGTCGCGCTCGCGCGGCGCCAACACCTTTCCTAAGAAGACCCGATAAGCGCCCGTAGGACGCGCGCGGCCTCGACTCGATGCTCGCCGGCGAGGGGCGGAGAGCGCCGAGACGACAAGAGCCACGTCTTCGAGCCTCGCCTCTGCTCCTCGCCAATGCCGTGAGTGACGCCGGCCAAGTCGTTGATGACGGGTGGCGCGCTTCCAACGGGTGGGCGGGCAGACTCAGGCGGGGAGCCGTGGCATTCAGCGCGGCGTAGACGGCGAAATCCCTGCAAATGGGGAGGTGATGCGCCTGGCAGGAATCGAACCGCCCTGCTAATCGGCATCTTTCCCGCTCCGAGGTCTGCACCGGGGTATGCACCGTCCGAGCCCGAGCGGGCTCACCTGGCCCTTTCAGTGAAGGTCGAGGATGCCCTTGGCGCCCGAGAATTCGGTTAAGCCGGAGCCTGCAACGGCACGCTCGATCTGGATCTCACACTCGCGGCCATCCGCCAAGCGTAACCAGGCGCCACCCTCGAGAAGATCCACGGTAGGCGCTGGATCCTCGAGGTTCCCCGACCATGCAGGATCGGGGCCCGGGGCGGGGCCGCCGACCGTCTCGATAATGCAGTCGCCCTCGACTACGGCCGCGCCCTGGCTGATCGTCGCGCTGCCGTGGTAGTGATTCACGACCCCCGCACCATAGGTCAGACCGGTAGGAGAAGCGCGGAGTAGTCGAGCTCCAGGCGCCCGTCGCGCAGCTCGAGCAGGGCGGCGATCAGCTCCAGCAAGCGGACGAGCCCCGGGCGCGGCACATCCGTGGCGGACTGGTCCATTTGCAGGAAAGTCTAGGCGTCTGCTCGGCCTGCTCTAGACGGTTTGCAGGGCGTGCAACGCTCAAGGTCTGCACCAGGGTCTGCACCGCATGCGCACGAGCGGGCCTCGCCGACTCAGCTGACCGCTTGAACAAGCGGAAGTCGCGTGTCGATGAGGGCCGATATGCGCCTGGCAGGAATCGAACCTGCGACCTCGCGCTCCGGAGGCGCGCGCTCTATCCCCTGAGCTACAGGCGCTCGGTGGCCAAGTCTAGCGGCGGCGCGAGCGGCGTCTGGGTGACGGCCTCCGGCTTCGGCGTGCGGCGGGCGGCGACGGGCAGGTGGCCCTCGAGCCTTAGGCAACCTACTGCTGCGAGCAGGCAAACCCCGGCCGAGATCGGCCAGACCGCGAGCGGATGCCAGTCGAGCAGCGGGCCGCCGACGGCCGGGCCCAGGATCGAGCCGGCGCTCCAGGACATCGCGCCGACCGCGAAGTAGCGGCCGCGCAGCCGGTCGGGCGCAAGGTCGGCCACGAGCGGCGCCTGCGTCGGTCCCTGCAGCGTCTCACCGAGTGCGAAGACCATCGTCGCGGACATGAACACGAGCGCAGCCGAGGTCCCGTTCAGCAGCCCACCCCCGGCGAGCACGATCAGGGCTGCGGCGGCCCAGAGCACGTTCATCAGCGCGAGTGCGGCCATGCGCCGGCGGCCCTCGAGCGCCTTCGAGACCGGCAGCTGGATCAGGACGATCAGCAGCGTGTTCGCCAGCCAGATGAAGCCGACCCACCGTTCGTCCACGCCGGCGTAGTTCTTGGCGAACGGCGGCAGCAGCGCGAAGACCTCGTAGCCGACGGCGACGAAGAGCACGTTCAGCCCGGTGAGCGCGAGGAAGGTGCGGTCGCGCAGGACGGCCCGGTAGCTGCCGGGCTCCTCGTGCTCCTCGGCCTCGGTCGTAGGCGGCTCCCGCACGCCGATCAGCAGCAGGACGGCGAACACGAGGAACGTGGCGGCGTCGAACAGGAACATCCTGGTGAAGCTGCTCGGGTCGGAGGTGGTGGCGATCAGGCCGCCGATCACGCCGCCCAGGCCGACGCCCAGGTTCATGCTGACCCGCTGCAGCGCGTAGGCCGAGTGGCGATCCTCCGGCGGTGTCAGGCGCGCGAGCAGCGTCGACTGCCCGGGCCAGAAGCAGGCCGTGCCGACGCCGTCGAGTGCGAAGAGCACGTCCGCGTGCCAGGGCTCGCGGATCAGCGGGAAGAGCGTGAACGCGACCAGCTGGACCAGCAGGCCGAAGACGAGCGTATTGCGGCCGCCGAACCGGTCGACGAGCGTGCCGGCGCCGAGGCCGGCCACGAGTGCCGCCGCGCCGCCGACCGCGAGCGCGAAGCCGGCCTGCGCGAACGAGATCCCGCGCACGTTGTGCAGGTAGATGATCGCGAATGCGAAGACGATCCCGTTGCCGAGCGAGTTGACGACGCCGCCGGCCTGGACGAGCCAGACCGTGCTTGGCAGGTGCGGGTCGAGCCCGCGCAGGTAGGCCGCCAGCGTTCGCATCCGCGGTTCTAAGGCGTCGTCTTGCGGCGCCGACCATCAAGGCTGCGCGAGCTTTGCTCGCTGAGCCGCATGACGCCCGTCGTCGGTTTCGAGTGTGTGGGAGTTCGAGTCGAGATCGGCTTAAGGTATCGGCGGTGGAGCTCGAGGCCCGGATGGCGACGGTGCGGATGGCGGAGACGTTCGTGATCTCACGCGGCGCGTCGGACGAGGCGGAAGTGGTGGACGTCGAGCTACGCCACGAGGGGGTGAGCGGCTTCGGCGAGGCGGCGCCGATCGAGCGCTACGACGAGTCGCCGGCCTCGGCGCTGGCCTTCCTCGAAGGCGCCGGCGAGCTGCTCGGCGACGATCCATTTGCGTTCGAGGAGATCGAGTCGCGTCTGCGCCAGCGGCCCGGCGAGCAGGCGGCGAAGGCAGCGATCGACGCCGCGCTGCACGACCTGTGCGGCAAGCTCGCGGGCCTGCCGGTCTGGCGCTTGCTCGGCCTCCGACGCGAGGGCCCGCCCACCTCCTGGACGATCTGGCTCGGCGACCCCGACGACATGGCCACGCGCGCGGAGAAGGTGCAGGGGCGCTTCAAGCGGCTCAAGCTGAAGCTCGGTGCGGGGGACGGGCTCGACGTGGAGCGCGTCCGGGCGGTGCGCGGCGTCACGGACGTGCCGCTGCAAGTGGACGTGAACGAGGCGTGGTCGCTCGAGCAGGCGCTGGAGGCGCTGCCGCAGCTCCAGCAGCTCGGGGTCCAGTACTGCGAGCAACCCCTGCCGGCCGGCGACCCGGGCGGCCCCGAGCTGAAGCGCCGGTCACCCCTGCCGATCTACGTCGACGAGGACTGCCACACGCTCGAGGACGTGGCGTTCTGCTCGGAACGCGCGCACGGGCTGACGGTCAAGCTGGCCAAGTCGGGCGGGATCCGCGAGGCGGTGCGAATGGCCCACGCCGGGCGGGCGCTCGGGCTCGGGTTGATGCTCGGCTGCATGAACGAGTCCGGCCTGGCCGTCGCCGCGGGCGCGGCCTGCGCTAGCCTGTTCGACCACGTCGACCTCGACGGGAATCTGCTGCTGGTCGAGGACCCGTGGCCGGGCGTCGAGCTCGTCGACGGCGTCCAGCTTCCGGCCGACGCACCCGGTCTAGGTGTCCGAGAAGCGGTACCTCATTCTGGCTGAGGGTCGCTCGAGCGACCCTCACTACGGCAAGACGGCGCGCGGGATTCTCCGCTACGCCCCGGACCCGACGGTGGCGATCCTCGACTCCACGCGCGCCGGCGAGAGCTACGAGGGGGTGCCGGTCGTGGCCACCGTCGAGGAGGGCCTGCGGTACGAGCCGACGACCGCCGTCGTCGGCGTCGCGACCCAGGGCGGGCGCTTCCCGCCGGCCTGGCGCGAGCTGCTGAAGCAGTCGATCGCCGCAGGGCTCGACCTCGAGAACGGCCTGCACGAGTTCGTCGGCGAGGACGAGGAGCTGGTCGCGCTCGCGCGCGAACACGGCGTCGAGCTGCGCGACCTGCGCAAGCCGCCGCCCGACCTGAACGTCCCCACCGGCGAGAACCTGCAGCTGCCCGCGCAGATCGTGTTGACCGTCGGCTCCGACTGCGCGATCGGCAAGAAGACGGTCGCGCTCGAGCTCGACCTCGAGGCGCGCCGGCGCGGCCTGGCCTCGGTCTTCGTCCCCACCGGCCAGACCGGGATCGCAATCGCCGGCTGGGGGATCGCGGTCGACGCGGTCGTCTCGGACTTCCTCGCGGGCGCCGCCGAACGGCTCGTGGTCGAGGGCCACCGCCGCGGCGGCGAGCTGCTGTTCGTCGAGGGCCAGGGCTCGCTCGCCCACCCGGCCTACTCGGGCGTCACGCTCGGCCTGATCCACGGCTCGGCGCCGCACGACTTCGTGCTCTGCCACAAGGCCGGGGCCACCGAGGTCGAGGGCTATCCCGGCTACCCGCTGCCGACGCTGACGCAGCTGATCGAGGTGCACGAGCGGATCGCGCTGCCGCTGCGGCCGGCAAGGGTGGCCTGCCTCGCGCTGAACACTTCCGAGCTGGACGAGCCCGCCGCGCTCGCCGCGATCGCCGGCGCCTCCGAGCAGACGGGCCTCCCGGCCGACGACCCGGTTAGGTTCGGCGCGGCCCGGCTGCTGGAGGCCGTCCTGAAGGACTAAGGAGCCGCTTCCCACATGCCGAAGAACGTGTCAACGTACTAGCCGCCGATTCGAGGAGGACCGTGAGAGTGAAGAGGGCAAGGGGACTGCTGCTGTGCGCGTGCGCCGCGCTGGCGTGCTGCGCGACAGGCGCCGCCCGAGCCGGGCTGGATGTGGGAGTGACCGAGGACGCAGGCAAGACCGGCGACGGCGGGGTTTCGTTCTTCGCCGCGCTCAACGACGTCGGACTGAAGGTGAACCGGGTTTCGATCAACTGGGACGCCGCGACCCCGACCACGATCGCCGGGCAAGCCGAGATCTCCGCCTGGTTGCCGCAGGCGCAGGCTGCGGGCACGCGCATCATCTTCGCCGTCTCGCCGCTGGACGCCCACGGCCTGACGACGACACCGGGTGCCCCCGCCCAGTTCGCCGCCTTCATCACGCAGCTGGCGACCACCTTCCCGACCGTGAAGGACTACGTGATCGGCAACGAGCCGAACCAGCCGCGCTTCTGGCTGCCGCAGTTCCTCCCGGACGGCAAGGCAGTCGCGGCGGCGCAGTACCTACCGGTGCTGGCGGGCTCGTACGACGCGCTCAAGGCCGTCGACCCCACGATCAACGTGATCGGCGTCGGACTCTCCCCACGCGGGAACGACCAGCCGTTCGGCAAGAGCAACCGCTCCCGCTCGCCCGTGCGCTTCCTGCACGAGCTCGGCGTTGCCTACAGGGCCAGCCATCGGACGAAGCCGCTGATGGACGAGCTCGCCTACCACCCGTACCCGCAAGCGTCGCAGGGGCCGCCGAGCGTCCGCTACGCATGGCCGACGGCGGGCCTGGCGAACCTCGACCGAATCAAGCTGGCCGTCTGGGACGCCTTCAACGGCACCGCGCAGCCCACCTTCGCCGAGACGGGCAAGCCTGCCACGAAACCGCTGCGGTTCGACCTCGACGAGGTCGGCTGGCAGGTGCCGCCGCTGCCGGCGCTGGCGGCGATGTACACCGGTGTCGAGACGGCGGGCACGAAGCTCGTCAGCGAAGCGGACCAGGCCGGCTACTACCGCGAGACGATCACGATCGCCGAGTGCGATCCGAGCGTGCGAATGCTCAGCTTCTTCCACCTGATCGACGAGACCGACCTCAAGACCTGGCAGAGCGGGCTCGAGCGTGCCGACGGCTCTCACCGCCCCTCGTACGACGCGGTCAAGCAGACGATCGCCCAGACCCACGGCGACTGCCCGACCACACCGGTCAGCTGGCGGCACACGACCGGCGTCGTGCTCCCGGTCGCAGCGTGGGGGAGCCTCAAGCGCAAGCCGTTGAAGCGCTCCCGCTGGATCTTCACCGCCGGCGCGGGCGAGGAGGCGGACTTCCGGGCCGGGATCTTCAAGGCCGGGCCGCCGAAGGCCGTGCTGGGCAAGCGCCTCGCTGCCGGGAAGCCCAAGCCGGTGCTCTTCTCGCGCGGCGTGATCAAGGCAGGCACCCGCCTCGTGTACTTTCCGCAACGCCGGCTGAAGCACGGCCGGTACGTCTACGCGATCCGCATGAGCGCCACGATGAACTCCAAGCGCGCGAGCATCCTCGTCAGCCGGCCCTTCCTCGTCGGCGCCGGCAAGTGACCGACCCGCGGATCGCACGGCTCGGCGAGCTCGTCGTCGACTACTCGCTCGGCCTGCAGCCGGGCAAGGTGCTCCGCGTCGACGCACCGCCGGTGGCCGCCCCGCTCGCGGTCGAGATCTACCGCGCCGCCCTCGCGGCGGGCGCTCATCCGTACGTCGACCTCCAGCTGGAGCGGCTGCCCGAACTGCTGCTCGCCGAGGCCAACGAGGAGCAGCTCGCTTTCGTCTCGCCGATCGCGAAGGCCGAGCTCGAGCTCGTGGACGCGATCGTGACCATCTGGTCGGAGTCCAACACGCGGGCGCTCACGCACGTCGATCCGGAGCGCCACCAGCGGCTGATCGGCGCCTCGCAGCAGCTCGCCAAGCGGCGCTGGGAGCGCATGTCCGCCGGCGACCTCGGCTGGCTCGGGGTGCTCTTCCCGACCGAGGCCCACGCGCAGGACGCGCAGATGTCGCTTGCCGAGTACGAGCAGTTCGTCTTCCGCGCGTGCCACGTCGAGGAGCCCGGCGATCCGGTCTCGCACTGGCAGGGCGTGCGCGAGGAGCTGGGCGCCCGCGCCGAGGCGCTGTCCGAGGTCCGCGAGCTGCGCATCGTCGGCCCCGGGACCGACCTCACGCTCGGCGTCGAGGGCCGCCGCTGGCAAGCCGCCGACGGCCGGTACAACATGCCCGACGGCGAGGTCTACACGAGCCCGCAGGAGACGGTCACCGAGGGCGAGATCAGCTTCGCCTTCCCCGCGCTCTTCCACGGGCGTGAGGTGACCGGCGTCCGCCTGCGCTTCGAGGGCGGCAAGGTCGTCGAGACCGAGGCCTCACGCGGGCGCGAGCATCTGGAAGCGATGCTCGGCCTGGACGAGGGTGCACGCCGGCTCGGCGAGGTCGCCTTCGGGCTCAACTACGAGATCGACCGCTTCACGCAGAACACGCTGTTCGACGAGAAGATCGGCGGAACGATGCACGTCGCGCTCGGCTCGTCCTTCCGGGACCTCGGCGGCCTCAACGAGTCTGTGCTGCACTGGGACCTGGTCTGCGATATGCGCGAGGACGGCGAGGTCTACGCGGACGGTGAGCTCCTCTGGCGGGCCGGGCGCTTCCTCGAGACGGCCACGCCCGCGCGTGTCTGAGCGCCTGCGCCGCCTGGCCGAGGTGCTCGTCGGCTACTCGGGCGGGGTCCAGCCGGGCGACCTGACGGTGGTGGAGGGGACGATGAACGTCGAGCCGCTGCTCGAGGAGATCTATGCCGCGGTGCTGCGGGCGGGCGGCCATCCGGTGGCGCGCTGCACGCCAGAGCTGGACGCGATCCGCCTGAGCGAAGGGAGCGACGAGCAGGTCGAGTGGCTGACCCCGGCCGAGCGCGAGGACGTCGAGCAGGCGGACGTCTGGATCGTGATCGAATCACCGAGCAACACGAAGGCCTTGACCGGGATCGACCCCCAGCGACAGGCCCGCGTGCAGCGAGCGCGCATCGGCTGGCGGGAGCGCTATCTCGAGCGCGCCTTGGCCGGCGAGCTGCGCTGGGTGCTCACCGCCTATCCGACGAACGCGGCGGCGCAGGACGCCGAGATGTCGCTGGCCGAGTACGAGGACTTCATCTACTGCGCGGCTCTGCTCGACGATGGCGACCCGGTCGCCCGCTGGCGCGAGTTCGCGGACGAGCTGCAGCGCGTGGTCGAGTTCCTCGGCTCCAGGCAGGAGCTGCGCTTCGTCGCCAAGGGCACCGACCTGAGCTTCGTGGTCGGCGGAGACCGCACGTGGGTCGCCGCCGACGGGCACGAGAACTTCCCGGACGGCGAGGTCTTCACGGCTCCGCACGACGGCAGCGCGGAAGGCGAGATCACCTTCACCTTCCCGGCCGTCTTCCGCGGGCGGCAGGTCGACGACGTGCACCTGCGCTTCCACGGCGGCGAGGTGGTCGAGGCCACGGCCACCAGCGGGGAGGAGTTCCTGCAGGAGATGGTCGGTTTGGACGAGGGCGCTCGGCGCGTGGGCGAGCTCGCCTTCGGCCTGAACGAGGCCGTCCGCGTCTTCACCCGCAACATCCTCTTCGACGAGAAGATCGGCGGGACGATGCACCTGGCGCTCGGCTCGGCCTATCCCGAGTGCGGCGGCACGAACCGCTCGGCGCTGCACTGGGACATGATCTGCGACCTCCGCTCGGGCGGCGAGGTCTACGCGGACGGGGAGCTCGTCTACCGCGACGGGCGCTTCCTCTCGCTCTGACGCGCATCGCGGTCATCGCCGACACGCACCTGCCGCGCGGGCCGCGGCGGCTCCCCGACGCCTGCGTCCGAGAGCTGGAGCGCGCAGACCTGATCCTGCACGCCGGCGACGTGCTGACGGCCTTCGTGCTGCGCGAGCTCGAGGCCTACGCGCCGGTCGAGGCAGTGTTCGGGAACATGGACGAGCCCGCCCTGCAGGCGGCGCTGCCCGAGCGGCGCGTGGTCGAGGTGGACGGGATGCGGATCGGGCTCGTGCACATCGCCGGGCCGCGCGCTGGGCGCGAGGAGCGGCTCGTCGCGCGGTTCCCACGTTGCGAGGCGGTCGTCTACGGGCACACCCACGTCCCGCAGCTCGAGCGGCACCGCGGGGTCTGGATCCTCAACCCCGGCAGCCCGACCGAGCGTCGGCGGGCGCCCGCACGCTCGATGCTGGTCGTCAAAACGGCTCCAGGAGCCGAGCTTGACATCGAACAGGTGTTCGTCTAGCATGCGAACACATGTTCGGAAAGATCCTCCTCATCGCAGCGCTGGCATTGATCGCCTGGGCCGCGCTCGCCCGTGCCTCACACGGCGCCGGGCCGGAGCAGCGGTACACGGTCCGGCCGGGTGACACGCTCTGGACGATCGCCGTCAAGCACTACGCGGGCGACCCTCGCGACGCGATCTACCGCATCGACCGCCGCAATCACCTCGGCCGGAGCGTGCTCGTCCCGGGCCAGCGGCTCGTCCTGCCGTCAGCCGGCTAGTGCCGGCAAGGGCAGGCCGGCCGTGTAGACGCGCTCCCCGGTGAACAGCCGCCGCTCGCGGTCCCACGGGAAGAAGATCGTCACCTTCCAGGCAAGGCGCTCACCGGTGGGTGCGATCCCGAGCCACTCGGCCTCGTGCGTCCCGGTCACGTCGGCCTCCTCGCAGACGCCCTGCGGGCCGATCACGATGTTGGTCAGCTGGAAGTGGATGTCGGGGAACGCGCCGAGCAGGCCGCCGTAGAAGCGCGCCGCGCCCTCGTGGCCCTCCCAGCGATGGCCTGTCTGGACGAGCTCGTAGACGCAGTCGTCGGTCAGCGTCGAGAGCAGGCCCGCGAGATCGCGGTTGTCCTCGGCGACGGAGTGGCGCTTCCAGAGCTCGCGGATGGCGTCGTGCTCGTCCTGCGAGGGCTCGCGGCGGATCAGCTCGCGGACATCGCCCATGCGGGCGCGACTCTACTCAGACGGCGCGTTGCAGGGGCTCGTCGAGCCCGAGCTCGTCCGGCAGCAGCGCCGCCGCGAACATGAACGCGTCCACGACGACCGGCGAGAACTGGGTCCCGCGGCCGGCGCGCACCTCTGCGAGCGCCTCGTCGCCGGTCAGCGCCCGGTGGTAGGGCCGGTCGGTCGTCATCGCGTCCCAGGCGTCGGCCAGTCCGACGATCGCGGCCTCGAGCGGGATCGCCTCGCCGGCAAGCCCATCCGGGTAGCCGGCGCCGTCCCAGCGCTCGTGGTGGTGCCTGATGATGGGCACCGCCTCGCGCAGGCGACCGAACTTGGCGACGATGCGCGCGCCCTCGGCCGAGTGCGTCTTCATCTGGGCGTACTCCCAGAAGTCGAGCTTGTCGGGCTTGACGAGGATCCCGTCGGGGACGGCGATCTTGCCGATGTCGTGGAAGAGGGAGCCGAAGCGCAGCCCGTCGAGCTGCTGGATGGTCAGGTCGAGCTGGGCGGCGATCGCCATCGCGACCCGCTGCACGCGCAGTGAGTGGCCGGCCGTGTCCGGGTCCTTGGCCTCGACGGTCGCGTTCAGGGTCTCGATCGCCTCGAGCGAGCTCTCCTCGAGCTTCTCGTAAGAGGCGAGCAGGGCGCGTGAGCGCTCGCGCAGCTCGCGGGTCTGGCGGGTGAGGGTCTTCGAGGCCCCGCGCACGAGCAGGGCCAGCGCAGCCCAGAGGGCGAGGAGCACGGCCGCGACCGTCGCCCAGATCATGTTCCGCCGCGAGGCGAGCGTGTGCTCGAGTCCCTTCGGGTCGGCGTAGATCTCGTAGACGCCGAGCACCTTGTGGCCGTCGGCAGAGACGATCGGCGCGTAGACCTCGAGCAGATGGTCGAAGCCCAGGCTCTCCTCGACCGCGTCCTCGCCGCCGGAGAGCTCGTCGATGTGGCCGACCGCGGCGCCGCCCTCGACCGCCTCCCCGAGGTCGCCGTCCATGTCGAAGCGCTGGCCGATGCGGCTCTGCGCGCGGTTCGTCCACGCGAGCACACCGTCGGGGCGCCAGACCTTGACCGTCACGAGCGCGCGGTTGTGACGCAGCTCGTCGGTGAGGCGGGCCGAGGCATGGCGGCTGACCTGGACCTGTCCGCCGCGGACGAGCGTGCCGCGCAGGACGCCGTCCACGTACTGCGAGACGCTGGAGCGGCTGTCGGCGACGGCCTGGTCGGAGACCGCGCGCGTCAGTATCGAGCTGAGCAGGATCCCGCCGGCCGCGACGATCGCCGCGCTGGCGAGCAGGAAGACGCGCAGCAGGGTGACTGACCGCTCGGTCGCAGCCTGCAGGTTCGAACCGGTTCCGGTCAGGAGTCGCAGTCGCACGGTCCTGCGCTCGGTATCGGATCGAGGCCGCCAGGGCTTGAGTCACCCGACACTAGACTCCGGCCATGGATCTGGACCTCGTTTTCTTCGGCACCTCGGGCTCGGTTCCGACCGCTCAGCGCGGGCCGTCGGCGCTGCTCCTGCGCCGCGGCGGCGAGCGCCTGCTGTTCGACTGCGGCGAGGGCACGCAGCGGCAGATGCTGCGCTCGTCCGTCGGCCTGGTCGAGCTGCGCGAAGTGTTCGTCTCGCACTTCCACGCCGATCACTACCTCGGCCTGCCGGGGATGCTGAAGACCTTCGCTCTGCGCGGCCGCGACCTGCCGCTGACGATCTACGGGCCGCCAGGCCTGAATGAGCTCTTCGGCGCGCTGCGCCGGGTCTTCGGGAAGCTGACGTATCAGCTGGAGCTCGTCGAACTGCGGCCCGGAGACGTACTCGAGCGCGGTGAATACAACCTCGTCACCTTTCCGGTTGCGCACGCCGTCCAGTCGCTCGGCTTCGCGCTGCTCGAGCACCCACGGCCCGGGCGCTTCGACGTCGGCGCGGCGGATGCGCTGGGCGTCCCGGCAGGGCCGGCGCGTGGGCTGCTGCAGGCCGGCGAGTCGATCACGCTCGAAGACGACCGCGTGGTCACGCCCGACGAGGTGCTTGGCCCCCCGCGCCCCGGACGTAAGGTCGTGCTCAGCGGCGACACGGCGCCCTCGGCGACGGTGCTCGAGGCGTCGCGCGGGGCGGAGGTGCTCGTCCACGAGGCGACCTTTCTCGAGGAGGAACGCGACCGCGCGCGGGAGACCGGGCACGCGACGGCGCTCGAGGCAGCGGAGCTCGCGCGCGAGGCCGAGGTCGGCCTGCTTGCGCTGACGCACCTCTCGAACCGCTACTTCGGGCCCGAGGTCGTCCGCGAGGCGCGTACGATCTTCTCCGAGACCGTGGTGCCGAAGGACTTCGACGTGATCGACGTGCCGTTCCCCGAGCGGGGCTCGCCGCGCCTGCTCAAGGGTGGGGTGCTGCACCGCCGCGAGACCGACCAGCCCGAGCCCGCGCCGGAGGCCGTCACGTGAGCGCGCTGGTTCAGGTCGCGCTCGCGGAGACGGTCGCCGAGGCGGAGGAGATCGAGTCGATGCTGCGCGAGGCCGGGATCGAGGTCGAGCTCGAGAGCGCGGTCGACCACCACCCGCGCGAGGTCGACGACACGCCGCTGAAGGTCTTCGTCCCGGAGGACCAGCTCGAGGCGGCGCGCGAGGCGATCGAGGCGATGACCGAGCCCGACGATCCGGACGTCTGACTTCTTCTCGAGCCACGCGGCCGTCTACGACCGGCTGCGTCCCTACGACGCGAACTGGAAAGAGGTCGCCGCGACGCTGATCCGCGAGGCCGACCTGGCCGGCCGCCGCGTGCTCGACATCGGCTGCGGCACGGGCCGCTTCCTGGCCCAGCTGGCTGAGGTTGCCAAGGCGTGGGGCGTCGACCGCTCGCCCGAGATGCTCGAAGTCGCGCGCACGCGCGTCGGGGGCGCGGGCCTGAAGCTCGGCTCGGCCGAGGAGCTGCCGTTCAAGGACGGCTGGTTCGAGCGGGGGACGATGTGGCTCGTCGCGCACCTCGTCGACCGGCGGCGTGCGTTCGCCGAGGCGGCGCGCGTGCTCGAGCCGGGTGGCCGCTTCGCCGTCGCCACGTTCGACCCGAGCTACTTCGACGAGTTCTGGCTGAACCGGCTCTTCCCCTCGATGGAGCGGGTCGACCGCGAGCGGTTCCCCACGGCCGAGGCGCTGCAGCCCGAGCTGGCCGGCGCGGGCTTCACCGACGTGCGGCCGACTCGGCTTTCACAAACGGGGTCTCTCACCCGCGAGAACGCGTTGGAGCGAATCCGCGGCAAGCACATCTCGACCTTCGCCCTCATCTCGGGCGAGGAGTACGAAGCCGGCCTCTCGCGAGCGGAGCGGGAGCTGCCAGAGCGGGTCGACTACCGCGTCGAGTGGCTGATCGCGATCGCCGAACTTGGGTAGAACCGACGCTATGAGCGAACCGCGTCTCAAAGGGACCGTAGCGCTCGTGACCGGTGCGAGCCGCGGCGGCGGGAAGGGCATCGCGCTCGTCCTCGGCGAGGAGGGCGCCATCGTCTATGTCACCGGCCGTTCCGTTCGCGGGGAGCCGACCACGCTCGACCGACCCGGCACGATCGACGACACCGCGGAAGAACTGACCGCCCGCGGGGGCACCGGCATCGCGGTTCGCTGCGACCACACGGACGACTCGCAGGTCGAGGCGCTGTTCGAGCGGATCCGGCGCGAGCAGGGCCACATCGACCTGTTGGTCAACAACGCGTGGAGCGGCTACGAGTTGCCGCTCTACTTCGAGACGCCGTTCTGGGAGATGGAATGGCGCCACTGGGACCTGATGTTCAGCGGCGGCCTGCGTGCGACCGCCCTCTCCTCGATGCTGGCCGCCCCGATGATGCTCGCCGTGGGCCGCGGCCTGATCGTGAACATGACCTGGGTGCTCGACCGGCCGCACGGGGTCACGTTCTACGAGGTGGTGAAGAACGCGACGAACAAGCTGACCGAGCAGATGGCGGACGACCTCAGGCCGCACGGCGTCGCGTGTGTCGCCGTGTCGCCGGGTTGGATGCGGTTGGAGCGGATGGACTTGACGCCTGAGCACGCGGCCAAGGCCGAGTCGCCGGGGTTTCCCGGTCGAGGGATCGCCGCGCTGGCCGCCGACCCGGACGTGCTCGAGAAGTCGGGCGGCCTCTTCACCACGCCAGCCCTCGCCCGCGAGTATGGCTTCACCGACGTCGACGGCAAGCAGCAGTCGACGTTCTGGGACGAGCACTGGGCGTCCCCCGCCGCGACCGAGTAACGTCCGGCCCGGCCGTTACTGTCCCGCGGCGAACAGAGCACCCCTTTAACCCGGTCCCGTGAGGCCGGAAAGGAGTCGAAGGTGAGTCACACCCTGAACGCGCCCTGAGCGCGGACACCTCTGAAGCTACGACAGTTCTCGACGCCGAGGCGATCGCGAAGGCGATCACGCGGATCGCGCACGAGATCGTCGAGGGCAACGCCGACCTGAGCAAGGTCGCGCTCGTCGGCATCCACACGCGCGGCGTGCCCATCGCCCAGCGACTGCGCCACCGGATCGCCGACCTCTCGAGCGCCGAGGTCGCCTTCGGCCAGCTGGACATCACCTTCCACCGCGACGACGTCCACGTCCGCGGCGGTGAGGCGCCGAGGCACCCGCAGCCGCTCGTGCGCTCGACCAGCCTTGACTTCCCGCTCGAGGGGATGACGGTCGTGCTCGTCGACGACGTCCTCTACACCGGCCGCACGATCCGCGCGGCCATCGACGCGCTCTTCGGCTACGGCCGTCCCGAGCGTGTGCAGCTGGCCGTGCTCGCCGACCGCGGCCACCGCGAGCTCCCCATCCGCCCGGATTACGTCGGCAAGAACCTGCCCACCGCCCGCGACGAGCGCATTCAGGTCGAGCTCGTCGAGGTGGACGAGATCGACCGCGTCCTGCTCGTGACCAAGGAGACCCATGGGTGAGATCCACGTCATGCGGGAGGGCTTCCTCCCGCCGAAGGAACCGCCGCGCCGGCACCTGATCTCGATCGGCGACCTCGAGCGCGAGGACGTCGAGCGGCTGCTGGCGACCGCCAAGAGCTTCTCTCGCTCGCTCGAGCGGGAGATGAAGAAGCTGCCGACGCTGCGCGGCCGCACGGTCGTGAACGTCTTCTACGAGTCCTCGACGCGCACCTCGTCGAGCTTCGAGCTGGCCGCGAAGCGCCTGAGCGCGGACACGATGTCGATCAAGGCCGCAGGCTCGTCCGTCGATAAGGGCGAGTCGCTGAAGGACACCGCGCTCACGCTCGGCGCCTACGACCCGGACGTGATCGTGATCCGCCACCCGCAGATCGGCGCGCCGCAGCTGGTCGCCCGCTACACCGACGCGCACGTGGTCAACGCCGGCGACGGCAAGCACCAGCACCCGACTCAGGCGCTGCTCGACCTCTACGCGATCCAGGACGAGCTCGGCCGGATCGAGGGCGTCCACGTGGCGATCGTCGGGGACGTGCTCCACTCGCGGGTCGCCCGCTCGAATGTGCAGGCGCTGACGCTGATGGGCGCGAAGGTGACACTGGTCGGTCCGCCTCCGCTGATCCCGCGCGGGATCGAGGCGATGGGCTGCGAGATCTCGCACGAGATCGGCTCGATCGCCGACGCGGACGTCGTCTACGTCCTGCGGATGCAGCGGGAGCGGATGGCCGAGGGCGCCAACTACGTGCCCTCGCTGCGCGAGTACACCGAGCGCTGGGGTGTGACGCCCGAGCGGATCCGCGCCGGCCAGAAGATTATGCACCCGGGCCCGATGAACCGCGGGGTAGAGATCGACCCGCGGGTGGCCGACGCCGACGAGGCGCTGATCGAGGCCCAGGTTCGCGCGGGCCTCGTCGTCCGGATGGCGGTGCTCTACGACCTGCTCACCACCGGGCCGGTGCCGGTCGAGGCTGCCGAGCCGCTGGAGGTGGCCTGATGCTCTACGGCAGGAACGGCCGTAAAGACGACCTCGTCGTGCGCGGAGCGCGCGTGCTCGACCCGGTCGAGGGCGTGGACGCGATCCTCGACGTCCGGGTCGACAAGGGCACGATCGCGGCAATCGGCGAGCAACTCGACGCGAACGGCCACCGCGTGGTCGACGGCGCCGGGCTCGTGCTCGCGTCGGCCTTCGTTGATCCGCACGTTCACCTGCGAGTCCCGGGTGGGGAGGACGAGGAGACGATTGCCTCGGGCACCGAGGCGGCAGCGGCCGGCGGCTACTGCGCGATCCTGGCGATGCCGAACACCGACCCGGTCGTCGACTCCGCTGCGGTGCTCGGCTCGCTGATCGAGGACGCGAAGGCTCAGGCGAAGGTCCCGGTCGGCTTCCTCGCCGCGATCACGCGCGGCCAGGACGGTTCCGAGCTGACGGAGATGGCCGAGCTTGCCGACCAGGGCGCGGCCGGCTTCACCGACGACGGCCGCCCGGTCGTCGCGCCCGCCCTGATGCGCCGCGCGCTTCAGTACCACGGGATCACCGGCCGCCGGCTCGCGCTGCACTGCGAGGAGCCGACGCTCTCGAAGGGAGGCCAGATGCACGAGGGGGCCGTCTCCGCCGAGCTCGGTTTCACCGGCTACCCGTCCGTCGCCGAGAGCCTGATGGTCGAGCGCGACCTCTCGCTCGCGGCCTACGAGCAGGCGCCGCTGCACCTGCTGCACCTCTCGGCGCGTGAGTCGGTGGACGCGCTCCGGGCCGCGCAGGCGAAGGGCGTCTCGGCGACGGCCGAGGTCACGCCGCACCACCTCTGCCTGACCGACGAGGCGGTGCGCTCGCTCGACTCCAACGTGAAGATGAACCCCCCGCTGCGCTCGGCCGACGACCGCGCCGCGTTGGTCGAGGGCCTCCGCGACGGGACGATCGGCTCGGTCGCGACCGACCACGCCCCGCACGCCCGGCACGAGAAGGAGGTGCCCTTCGAGGCCGCGCCCTTCGGCGTGACGGGGCTCGAGACGGCGTTCGCGGCGCTCTACACGCACCTCGTCGAGCCGGGACTGCTGAAGCTGGAGACGCTGCTCGAGCGGATGTCGGCCGGGCCGGCGCGGGCCTACAGGCTCGAGTCGCCGCGGATCGCGGTCGGTGCGAAGGCGAACCTCGTCCTGCTCGACACCGAAGCTGCGTGGCGAGTGGAGGAGGGCGGCTTCCGCTCCCGGTCGGCCAACTCCTGGCTGCTGGGGCAGACACTGCGCGGCCGGCCGACGCTGACCATCGCGGCCGGGAGGGTCGCGTTCGAGGCGTGATCGCCGTGGCCCACAGGCACCTCGACGAGACGGGCGAGCGCTACCGGTCGCGTGTCGTCGAGGCGATCGACGCGGAGGTCGACGTGCTCGCGTCGTTCGTGCTCGGCTCCGGGCTCGTCGGCGGCTACCGACCCGGTGAGAGCGACCTCGACCTCGTGGTGGTCGTCGACCGACCGCTCGAAGGAGCCTCGCGCACGCGCGCGATCGAGCGGATCGCCGCCCTGGAGCTGCCCGGCCGCCGGCTCGAGCTGGTCGTCTACGTGCACGGCCGGCAGCCGCCCGCCTTCGACCTCAACCTCGAGGTCGACGCCCAGGGCGTCCGCGAAGCTCCCGACGAGCGCGAGCATTGGTTCGTGATCGACGCGGCGATCGCCCAGGAGCGGATTCCAGAGTGGTCCGACTACTTCGATCCCGTCTCGGAGGGGCGAACGCGCGCTGCCGTGGAGGAGTCGCTCGCCTGGTCGGCGGAGTGGCCGAGGCTCGAGTTCGCCCGGCTGAACGCGGCTCGCGCGCGCCACTACCTCGAGCACGGCGAATGGATCTCGAAGCCGAAGGAGGAGCGATGACCGGGTTCTTGGCGCTCGAGGACGGGACCGTCTTTCGCGGCGAGTCGGTCGGTGCCGAGGGCTTCGCGTTCGGCGAGGCCGTGTTCACGACCGCGATGACCGGCTACCAGGAGGTGGTCACCGACCCGAGCTACTCGGAGCAGCTGGTCGCCTTCACGGCGCCGATGGTCGGCAACTACGGCGTCGAGGCCGACCGCTGCGAATCGCGCCGGCCGCATGCGCGCGCGGTCGTGATGCGTGAGGCGCGCGGGCCTGCCTGGACCGACTGGCTGCATGACCATGGCCTCGTCGCGCTCTCGGGAATCGACACGCGTTCGTTGGTCGTGCGCCTGCGTGAGGCCGGCGCGATGCGGGCAATCGCCGTCGCCGGCGAGGCCTCGGTCGAGGAGGCGGTCGCGGCCGTCAAGGAGCAGCCCGCGATGGCGGGCCGCGCGCTGGCCATGGCCGTCTCGACCTCCGAGCCCTATGTCTACTCCGACGCGGGCGTCGCCCGGATCGCGGTGGTGGACTACGGCTGCAAGCGTTCGATCCTCGACCGGCTCGCCTGGGCTGGTGCGGCCGTCACGGTCTACCCGCACGACGCCGACCCCGAGGAGCTCGCACGGTTCGACGGCGTATTGCTCTCGAACGGGCCGGGCGATCCGGAGCCGCTGGCCGCCGAGGTCGAGGCGGTGCGCGCGCTGCTCGGGCGGGTGCCGGTCTTCGGGATCTGCCTCGGCCACCAGCTGCTCGCGCTGGCGACCGGCCACGAGACGTTCAAGCTTCCCTTCGGCCACCGCGGCGCGAACCACCCGGTGCTCGAGAAGCGCACCAACCGCGTGCTGGTCACGAGCCAGAACCACGGCTTCGCGGTGGCGCGCTCGGATGCGCCCGAGGTGACGCACGTCTCGCTCTACGACGGCACCGTCGAAGGGCTCGAGCTCCCGGAGCTGCGGGCGCGATCGGTGCAGTTCCATCCCGAGGCGAGGCCGGGCCCGCACGACGCGTGGCCGCTGCTCTCCCGCTGGGTCGAGGGGGTGGCACTTGCCGAGGCGGCGTGATCTCCGCTCGGTCTGCCTGATTGGCTCGGGGCCGATCGTGATCGGGCAGGCCTGCGAGTTCGACTACGCGGGCTGCCAGGCGCTGAAGGTGCTGCGCGAGGACGGCTTCCGCACGATCGTCGTCAACTCGAACCCGGCGACGATCATGACCGACCCGGGCTTCGCCGATCGCACCTACCTCGAGCCGCTCGACGTGGAGGCCGTGGCCGACGTGCTCGGGCGCGAGCGGCCCGACGCGCTGCTGCCCACGATGGGCGGCCAGACGGCGCTGAACATCGGCCTCGAGCTGGCCGAGACCGGCGTGCTCGAGGCCCTGGGGATCGAGCTGATCGGCGCGCCGCCGGAGGTGATCCGCCGCGCCGAGGACCGCCAGCTCTTCCGCGAGACCGTCCGCGAGGCGGGCCTGAAGGTGCCCGAGTCGCTGGTCGTCACCTCCCGCTCCGAGATCCCGCGCGACCTCAGCTTCCCGGTCATCCTGCGGCCGGCATTCACCCTCGGTGGTCACGGAGGCGGCACTGCGCACGCATGGAGCGACTTCGAGCCGTTGCTCGAGCGGGCGATCGCCGAAAGCCCGGTAGGCCAGGTGCTCGTCGAGGAGTCGCTGCTGGGCTGGGACGAGTTCGAGCTCGAGCTGATCCGCGACCGCAACGACAACGTGGTTGTCGTCTGCTCGATCGAGAACCTCGACCCGATGGGCGTCCACACGGGCGACTCGGTGACGGTCGCGCCGCAGATGACGCTCTCCGACGAGGCGTACCAGGAGCTGCGCGACGCCGCCGCTACCGTGATCCGCGCGGTCGGGGTCGAGTGCGGCGGCTCGAACATCCAGTTCGCGCGCGACCGGGCCAGCGGCGACGTGCGCGTGATCGAGATGAACCCGCGCGTCTCACGTTCCTCGGCGCTCGCCTCGAAGGCAACCGGCTATCCGATCGCCAAGGTCGCGGCCAAGCTCGCCGTCGGCTACACGCTCGACGAGATCCCGAACGACCTCACCGGGACGACCCCCGCCAGCTTCGAGCCGACACTCGACTACGTGGTCGTCAAGGTGCCGCGGTTCGCATTCGAGAAGTTCCCCGGCGCGGACACGACGCTCGGCACGCAGATGAAGTCCGTGGGCGAGGCGATGGGGATCGGACGTACGTTCACGGAGGCGCTGTCGAAGGCGCTGCGCTCCCGCGAGCTCGACGGCGGCGCCGTCACGCCGTGGCCCTCGCTCGACGAGCTGCCCGAGGGACTGCACCCGTGGTTCCGCGCGGAGCTCGAGCGGTTGCGGCTCGGCCCGCTGAACCTGAGCGACCTGGTCGGCGACGACTGGCTGCGCCTCAAGCGGCTCGGCCACTCGGACGCGGCCGTCGCGCGCGCCTGTGGCGTCGACGAGGAGACCGCTCGGGCGGCGAGGCGGGCGTGGGGGGTCCGGCCGAGCTACCGGCGGGTCGACTCCTGCGCCGGCGAGGTCGAGGCGGCCTCGAACTACTGCTACTCGACCTGGGGCGAGGCCGACGAACAACCAGCGCCAGCTGGCTCGGTCGTGATCCTGGGCTCCGGCCCGAACCGGATCGGGCAGGGGATCGAGTTCGACTACTGCTGCGTCCACGCGGCGCAGAGCTTCCGCGCGCTCGGCTACGAGGCGGTGATGGTCAACTGCAACCCGGAGACCGTCTCGACCGACTACGACACCTCCGACCGGCTCTACTTCGAGCCGCTCGGCGTCGAGGAGGTGCTGGCGGTCTGCGAGCGCGAGCAGCCTGCCGGGGTCGTGATCCAGTTCGGCGGCCAGACGCCGCTCAAGCTCGCTCGCGCGATCGAGGCCGCGGGCTTCCGGGTGCTCGGGACGCCCTTCGAAGCGGTCGACCTGGCCGAGGACCGGAAGCGGTTCGCCGCGCTCTGCGACGGGCTCGGGATCGCGGTGCCGCCGTGGGGGACCGCCACGAGCGCGGACGAGGCCGTCGAGGTCGCCGAGCGCGTCGGTTACCCGGTGCTGGTGCGACCGAGCTACGTGCTGGGCGGGCGCTCGATGCGGGTCTGCTACGACGCCGAGGCCGTGCGGGAATCCGCCGTGGTGGGCGGCACGCTCCTCGTCGACCGCTTCCTCGAGAACGCGATCGAGATCGACGTCGACGCGCTCTGCGACGGCAACCAGACCTTCGTCGCCGCGGTCATGCAGCACGTCGAGGAGGCGGGCATCCACTCCGGCGACTCGAGCTGCGTGCTGCCGGCGCCGTCGCTGACGCGCTCCGAGCGGCGGGCGGTCGCGCACGCGGTGCGGCGACTGGGGCCGGCGCTCGGGGTCGTCGGGCTGCTGAATGTCCAGCTCGCGCTCGCCGACGGCGAGCTGTTCGTGCTGGAGGCCAACCCGCGCGCCTCGCGGACGGTGCCGTTCGCGAGCAAGGCGACGGGCGTGAACCTCGTTCAGGCCGCTTGCCGGCTCGCGGCCGGGGCGACGATCCCGGAGCTCGAGCTCGGGCGTGATCCTCGGGCGCGGGGCGCGCAGGTCTCTGTCAAGGCGGCCGTGCTCCCGTTCGCGCGCTTCCCCGGCGCCGACCCGGTGCTCGGCCCGGAGATGCGCTCGACCGGGGAGGTGATGGCCAGCGCCTCCGACCTCCCGACCGCGTTCGCCAAGGCGGAGCGCGCGGCCGGACGGCGGCTGCCGGCAAGCGGCACGGCGTTCCTCTCGGTGCGCGACGAGGACAAAGCCGTCGCGGTCCCGGTCGCCCAGGCACTCGTCGGGCTCGGCTTCCAGCTGCTCGCCACCGCCGGCACGGCGCGCACGCTGGCGGCAGCGGGGCTGGTGGTCGAGTACGTGCGCAAGGTGACCGAAGAAGGGGAGGGGGCGACCGTCGTCGACCTCGTCCGCCGAGGCCGCTGCGATCTCGTGATCAACACGCCGCAGGGCTCGGGCGCGCGCACCGACGGCTACCGGATCCGCGAGGCGGCACTCGTCGCGCGGATCCCGTGCATCACGACCATCTCGGGCGCGGCGGCGGCCGTCGAGGCGATCGCGCACGCGCGCGACGAGATCGCGTTGAGTCTTCAGGAGCGGATCGATGCTCAGGCGCGAACGGCCTAGCGTCGTCGCCACCGAGACCGTCGGCCCGTACACACTGCTGCGGGTGGAGCGGGGCTCGGTCGAGCCTGGAACGCCGGGCCAGTTCTTTATGCTCGAGGCGCCCGGCCGGCTGCTGCCGCGCCCGATGAGCCTCTGCCTGGCGCCACCCGGCGAGCTCGCCTTCCTGATCGACGCGATCGGCCCGGGGACGCGCGCCCTCTGCACCCTCGAAGCCGGCGACCGCGTCGGCGTGCTCGGGCCGCTCGGGAACGGCTTCGATCTGGACGTCGAGCGGCCTCTGCTCGTCGGCGGTGGGATCGGCGTCGCGCCGCTGCCGTACATCTCCGAGCAGCTCGGCGGCCCGCCGGCGGTGCTCGGCTTCCGCACCGCGTGGCACGCAGAGGCCGCTGAGCTCGTCCCGAACGCCGAGGTCGTGCTGGAGCCGACCTACGTGACCGAGGCGCTGCCCGCCGGCCACGACGTGCTCGCCTGCGGGCCCGAGCCGATGCTCGAGGCCGTCCGCCGGCTGACACCACATGCGCAGCTCGCCTGGGAGGCGCCGATGGCCTGCGGCTACGGCGCCTGTTACGGCTGCGTGGTCGACGTCGACGGCGAGCTCAAGCGGCTCTGCGTGGAAGGGCCGGTCCTTGCGGCTGCTTAACGCCAGCGGCTGTCTCGACGCGCTGGCCGCACCCGAGGTCGCGGGCACCCTCGACGCCTACGTGACGAAGACGGTCACGCCGCTTCCCCGCGAGGGCAACGCGCCGCTGCGGATCGCCGAGACCGAGCTCGGGATGCTGAACGCGATCGGGCTCGCCAACCCTGGCATCGACGCCTTCCTCGAGCAGCACCTGCCGCTGCTCGCAGGGCTCGGCGTACCGCTCTGGGTGTCGGTCGGCGGCTTCTCGGTCGAGGACTACGCGGTCGTCGCCGGGCGGCTGGCCGCGCGTGACGAGGTCGAGGCGTTGGAGCTGAACCTCTCCTGCCCGAACGTCGACGAGGTGCCGGAGAACGTCGGCGAGGTGGTGGCCGCTGTGCGCCCGCTGACCGCGAAGCCGCTCTACGCGAAGCTCTCGGCGGCGGTGGCGGACGTGGGTGCGACCGCGCGTGCCGCGGAGGCCGTGGGTGCCGACGGGCTCAGCCTCGTGAACACGGTCAAGGGCTTGGCGCTGGACGAACGGACGCTGCAGCCGGTGCTCGCGCGCGGCGTCGGCGGGCTCTCCGGGCCGGCGCTGCGGCCGGTCGCGCTGGCCGCGGTCCACACCTGCTTCCGCGAGACGGGCTTGCCGATCGTGGGCATGGGCGGAGTGGCTCGCGGGAGGCACGCGCTGGAGCTGCTCGCCGCCGGCGCGAGCGACGTTGCGATCGGCACCGCGCTCTTCGCCGACCCCGGCGCAGCAACCCGGATCCGCGCCGAGCTGGAGGCCCAGCTGGCGGCTCTGGGCTTCGCCAATGCTGACAACGTCGTCGGCGTCTCCCACGCCACCGGCGACGCCACCCTCGACCAGGGGTCGAGAGTACGCGTTGCAAAATCCCTGCATATTGACGCAAACATGGTGGGTTGACCGGGGCGGGGAGCTTGTTAGTATCCCCCGCCGTGGCCGCGCTCAAGACTCAGGCCCAGGCGCCACTCCGCTCACTCGACCAACGGATGGAAGCGCTCAAGCGGGCGAACGACATCCGCGTGCGACGCGCGCAGCTTAAGAAGGACCTCAAGTCCGGGGCCGCGAACATCGAGGAAATCCTGAGCAATCCGCCGGAGTACGTCTCGACGGCGAAGGTCTTCGACATGCTCATGGCGGTACCAAAATTCGGCCGCGTGAAGGCGGCCCGGTTCCTCAACCAGTGCAGGATCAGCCAGTCGAAGACCGTCGGTGGTCTCTCGGACCGCCAGCGGGCGGAGCTGATTGGCCTCTTCAACCGCTGAGACCCGCGCCCGGCCGGTCTTCGTCCTGACCGGCACCTCGGGTGAGGGCAAGAGCACGCTCGCGAAGCTGCTGGTCGAACGCGTGCCCGAGCTCGAGCTCGCCATCTCGGCCACGACGCGGCCGAAGCGGCCCGGCGAGCAGGAAGGCCGCGACTACTGGTTCCTGTCCGACTCGGAGTTCGACCGCAGGCTCGAAGAGGGCGGCTTCCTCGAGTGGGTCGAGCTTCCCTGGGGCGAGGGCTACCGGTCGGGAACCCTCTGGTCCGAGCTCGAGCGGATCACGGGTGAGGGGCGCTCGCCTGTGCTCGAGATCGAGACGAACGGCGCGCTCGCCGTGCGAGACCGCGTCCCGGCGGCGGTCACCATCTTCGTGACCGCGCCGAACCGCGAGGAGCGCGAGCGGCGCCTGCGCACGCGCGACACAGAGAGCGAAGGCGAGATCGACGAGCGCCTGGACATCGCGGAGCGCCAGCTCGAGCTCGCGCCGGAGTTCGACCACAGGCTCGTCAACGACGATCGCGAGCGCGCCGTGAAGGAGCTCGAGGGGATCGTCCGCGGCGCGTTGGACGGTGCAGGTACCATGGCCGCCCATGATCCATCCCCGCGTTGACGAGCTGCTCGATAACGTCGATTCCCGCTATGCGCTGGTGATCGTCGCCGCGAAGCGTGCGCGTCAGATCAACAACTACCACCACCAGCTCGGCGAGGGCACGTTCGACCAGTTCCTGCCCCCGCTGGTCGAGTCGCGCTCGAAGAACTACTTGACGATGGCCTTCGAAGAAGTCAGCGAAGGCAAGATCAAG
Source organism: uncultured Actinomycetes bacterium (assembly GCA_963763475.1). GTDB lineage: Bacteria > Actinomycetota > Thermoleophilia > Gaiellales > Gaiellaceae > AC-32. The sequence goes on from CAVXOR010000004.1 coordinate 82,031, forward strand.
TACACGTACCCGAAGTAGGCGCCTCTCGCCGCTGCGGGCACAATGTGCCCATGGCTCGGGTGCTTCTCGGCGTGACCGGCGGAATCGCGGCCTACAAGGCCTGCGAGCTCGCGCGCCTGCTCGTGCTCGCGGGTCACGAGGTGACGCCGATCCTGACGTCCGAGGCGGAGAGCTTTGTCTCGGCGAAGACGTTCGAGGGGCTGGCCCGGCGGGAGGCGCCGCGCGAGCTCTACCCGCACCTCGTCGAGGCCGACCTGCTCGTCGTCGCCCCGCTTTCGGCCAACACCCTGGCGAAGCTCGCGCACGGCCTGGCCGACAACGTGCTCACGCAGACCGCGCTCGCCTTCGAGGGCCCGGTGGTGGCCGCGCCGGCGATGAACCCACGCATGTGGCGCAGCGAGGCGGTGCAGGCGAACGTCGAGCTGGTGCGCGCCCGCGGGGTCGAGCTCGTCGGCCCGGAGGAGGGCGACACGGCCGAGGGCGAGGTCGGAGTGGGGCGGATGAGCGAGCCGGAGGCGATCTTCGAGCGCGTGGCCGCCTGCCTCGACCGGCGCGAGCAGCTGCGCGGCCGTCGCGTGCTCGTGACCGCCGGCGGGACGCGCGAGCCGCTCGACGCGGTCCGCTTCCTGGGCAACCGCTCGTCGGGCCGGATGGGGGCAGCGCTGGCCGCCGAGGCGCGGCGCCGGGGAGCCGACGTGACGCTCGTCGCCTCGAACCTGAGCGTGCCGTCGCCCGTAGGAGTGGACGTGGTGCAGGCACCAACCGCCGAGGACGTGGCCCGCGAGACCCTCGCCCGCGGCGACGCGGACGTGGTCGTGATGGCGGCCGCGGTCGCCGACTACCGGCCGTCGACGCCAGAGGAGGGCAAGCGCCCGAAGGACGACGAGCCCTGGACGGTGACGCTCGAGCCGACGACCGACGTCCTGCGCGAGCTCGGCGCGCGGCGCAACAACGGCGCGGTAGCGGTGCTGGTCGGCTTCGCGGCCGACCGCGGCGAGGCCGGCCTGGAGCGCGCTCGAGAGAAGCTGGGCAACAAGCGGGCCGACCTGATCGTCTTCAACGACGTGGGGCGCGACGACATCGGCTTCGACTCGGCCGAGAACGAGGTGGTGCTGGTTTCGAGCGACGGCGAGCGGCGCATCGAGAAGGCTGCAAAGGAGCGGATCGCGGCGGTGATCCTCGACGAGGTGGCCGTCCGGCTCGAGGGAGGCGCGTGGACGAAGCGGTAGGCAGAGAGCAGGTCGATACCGCCGCGGCGGACTCGATCCAGCGCGTCGTCGGCAATCTCGCCCAGGTGGTGCATGCCCCCGAGGAGACGCTGCGGCTGGTCGTCCTCTGCATGATCGCCGAGGGGCACCTGATCATCGAGGACTTCCCGGGCGTCGGGAAGACGATGCTGGCGAAGGCGCTCGCGCGGTCGGTGGACTGCTCCTTCTCTCGGCTGCAGTTCACGCCCGACCTGTTGCCCTCGGACGTGACCGGCGTGAACGTCTTCAACCAGCGCACGAACGAGTTCGAGTTCCGCCCGGGGCCGGTGTTCGCGAACCTCCTGCTCGTCGACGAGATCAACCGCGCCTCGCCCAAGACGCAGGCGGCGCTGCTCGAGTCGATGCAGGAGGACCAGGTCACGGTCGACGGTGTCAGCTACCAGCTGGCGGCGCCGTTCATGGTGATCGCCACGCAGAACCCGATCGAGTACGAGGGCACCTACCCGCTGCCCGAAGCCCAGCTCGACCGCTTCACGCTGCGGACCGAGATCGGCTACCCGCCGCTCCCGGACGAGGCGCGGATGCTGACCGAGCAGACGAGCGACCCGCCGCTCGAGTCCCTGCGCCCGGTTGCGACCGCCGCGGACGTCCGCTCCCTGACGGCGGCCGCCAGCGAGATCTTCGTGGAGGAGAGCGTCAACCGCTACGTGGTCACGCTGCTGCGCCAGACGCGCGCCGACGCGCGGGTCTACCTCGGCGCCAGCCCGCGGGCCGGGATTGCGCTCCTGCGGGTCGCCAAGGCGCGGGCTCTCGCCGACGGCCGCGGCTTCGTCTCGCCCGACGACGTCAAGGCGGCCGCCGAGCCCGTGCTCGCGCACCGGCTGATCGTGGCTCCCGAGGCACGCGCGGCCGGCCTGAGCGGCGCCCAGCTCGTCCGCGAGACGCTCGAGCACACACCGGTTCCCGTATGACCAAGCGCGGCCGTCTCGCCCTCGCCCTGGGCGCGACGACCTACCTCGCCGCCTGGGCGTTCGGCTCGAAGGTCCTCTACCCGGTCGCGATCGGGCTGCCGGTCGCGGTGCTGCTCGCGTGGCTCTGGACCGCGCTGGCGAACCGGCCGCTGCAGGTCCGGCGGAAGCTGCCCTCGGGCGAGCGGTTGGAGGGCGACGACGTCGAGGTCGAGGTTCGGCTCGTCTCGGAGCGGCGGCTCGTTCCGGCGCGCTGGACGCTGCGCGAGCGGATCGGGAAGCTCGGCGAGGTCGCGACGCCGCTCGGTGCCGACGGTCACGCGCGTTACGTGCTAGAGCGGCTGCGGCGGGGCCGGTACGCGTTCGAGGGCTCGGTCGCGGTGATCGAGGATCCGTTCGGCCTGGAGCGGGTCGAGCAGCCGCTCGACTCGCCGGGCGCGCTGCTGGTCTACCCGCGTCTGGTCGAGCTCGTGCGGCTCTTCTCCGAAGGCGGCACGCGCTCGCACGACGGCCGGCGGCTGCTGCTGCGGAGGCCCTCCGGCTTCGACCTGCACAGCGTGCGCGAGTACGAGCACGGCGACTCGCTGCGCAAGGTGCACTGGCGCACGACCGCGCGACGGGCCCAGCTGATGGTCAAGGAGCTGGAGGACGCGCCGCGCGACGAGGTGGCCGTCGTGCTCGACGCCGACCCGGAGGCGGTCGTGGGGGAGAGCTTCGACGTGCAGGTCCGGGCGGCGGGGTCGCTCCTGCTCTCGCACGTCCGCCGGGGGCGGCGCGCCGTGCTCGTCGTCAACGGCTCCCGCGCCGAGCAGCAGGGCGTTCGGTCGGCCGAAGGCGACTGGCGGCAGGCGCTCGACCTGCTCGCCGCCGTCGAGCCGGAGCCCGGCCCGCCGCTCGCCGCCGTGCTCGCCGACGAGTCGAGCGCGGTGGCGCGTTCGCTCGAGCTCGCGGTCGTGTCGGCCTCACTGCCCCCGCGCCTGGTCGAGCGGCTCGTCGAGCGCGCGCTAGCAAGCGGCAGCGTCTCGCTGGTCTTCGTCGACCCGTCCAGCTTCGCCGCCGCGCCTCGGAGGCCGATGCCCGAGCTGCTGCGCCTACAGGCGGCGGGCGTAGCCGTCGTCGTGCTGCGCGAGGGGGACGATCTCGCCGAGCGGCTCGGGGCGGCCGAGCCGGAGGCAGCACATGGCTAGGTCCCTGCTCGTGATCGGCTTCGGGGCGCCTCTGCTCGCCTGGAGCTGGATGAGCCTCGAGAGCGGGCACGACTCGGGCCAGGCGACGGTGGTCGTCGTGCTTGCGGTCGCAGCTGCCCTCGTCCGGCCTCGTCCCGCCCGGATCGTCGCGTGCGTCGTCGCGCTCCTCGCGGCCGGTGCAATCGCTTTCGGGCTCGGGCCGGTCTGGGCGCTGCCGGGCCGAATGCTCTCGCGTTTCGGCAGCGGCTTCCTCGAGTTCTACGACTACCAGGTGCCGTTCGACCCGTCGGCGCACCCGCGAATGCACGGCGTCCTGCTGCTCGCGCTGTTCGGCTTCACCCTCGCCTACGCGCTGGCCGTGAACGCGCGCCGGCCCGGTCTCGCGGCGATCGTGCTGGTCGTCGGGGTCGGCTGGCCGGGCACGCTGCTGCCGGGGCACGATGTGTTGCGCGGGACGCTGCTGCTGGCCGCAGTGCTCGGCACGGCGGTCCTGCTCCGGCCGGGGCCGGTGCGAGGCCTCGGCGCCGCGCTGGCCGCCGGGACGCTCGTCGTCCTGGCAGCGTTCGCGGCCACGAGCTCGCCCGCCTTCGCCAAGCGCGCCTTCCTCGACTGGCAGCACTGGGACCCGTACACCAGGCCGGCGAAGCCGGTCGACGTCTCCTACGTCTGGAACTCGAGCTACACGGGCCTGACCTTCCGCGGCAAGCCGACGACGGTGCTGCGCGTGAAGGCCGGCCCGCAGCCGCACTACTGGCGGATCTCGGTGCTCGACACCGTCGACGACGGCGTCTGGTTCGAGGAGCTCTCGCCCGAGCTCGGCGATCCGCCGGTGCCGCTCGGCCAGCCGGCCCTGATCCCACCGCGCGAGCTGCGACGGAGCGGCTGGGAGGAACAGCACGTCACGATCGAGGCTCTGCGCGACAACCGGCTGCCCGGTGGCAGCGTCCCCGTGCGCTTCGATCCGGGCGGCAGCGTGGGCGGCGTCTCGTACGACCCCACGGGCGTCGCGATCGCGGAGCAACCCCTCTCGCGCGGCGACGGCTACGACGTCTGGAGCTATGCGCCGACGCCCACGCCTCGCGAGCTCGCCGCCTCGAAGGCGGTGTACTCCGGCTCGATCGTCTCGCGGGGCCAGTACCGCGAGATCCAGCCGCGCGTCTACCCGCGGTTATTCGGCAGGCCTGGCCGCGCGGCGTACGTCCACTACCTGCTGACCGACTACGCGAGGGCCGGGGAGCTGCGGCCGTTCGCGCGGCTGAGGGCAACAGCCGAGCGGGTGGCCGGCGGCGCGCGCAGTCCCTACGCCGCCGCGGTTGCGCTCGAGCAGTGGCTCCGCTTCGGCGGCGGTTTCGTCTACGACCAGCACCCGCCGAAGACGCCCGTCGGAGTCGCGCCGCTCGACGACTTCGTCGCGCGCACGAAGCGCGGCTACTGCCAGCACTTCGCCGGCTCGATGGCGCTGATGCTGCGGTACCTCGGGATCCCCTCGCGGGTGGCAGTCGGGTTCGCGAGCGGCCGTTACCGGCACGGCGAGTGGTTCGTCTCCGACCGGGACGCCCACATGTGGGTCGAGGTGTGGTTCAAGGGTTGGGGCTGGGTGCCGTTCGACCCGACTCCCGGCCGTGGCGGGCTCGACGGCTCCTACTCGGCCTCCTCGCCGCGGTTCGACATCAGCGCCGCCACGGCCGTGCTCGCGGGGAGGGAGGGGCTGCGGAAGTTCGGGGACACGCTCGCGAACACGCTCGGCTTCGGCACGAAGGCGCGCACCTCGCCCGACGTGCCCGAGCTCGGGACTGCGCAGGCGGGTGCGGCAGCAACCTCGCATCACCGACGCGACTGGGGGATCCTGCGGCTGCTGGCGTTCGGCCTCGTCGGGGCAATTGTGCTGCTGGCGGTCACGAAGCTGCTGCTGCGCGGCTCGCGGTTCCTCACGCGCGACCCGCGCCGCCTGGCCGGCGCCTGTCGCAAGGAGCTGCGGGACTTCCTGCTCGACCAGGGCGTGGACGTGCCGGCCAGCGCCACGTTGCGCGAGCTGGCGGGGCTCGTGGAGTCGGAGTTCGACGTCGAGGCGGGCGCCTTCGGCCTGCACGCGACGGCGGCACGGTTCGCGCCGGGCCTCGGCGCGCGCGAGGCGGCCAGCGCGATGCGCCGCGACCTGCGCTCGATCCGACGAGGGTTGCGGCGGCGGCTCACCCGCTCCGAGCGGTTCCGCGGCCTGCTCTCGCTGCGATCCCTGGGCCTGGCTTAGGCCTCGGCGGGAGGGGGCAGGTCCGCTTCACTTAGAGCACGATGAGCGAGACCTTCGACCTCTTCCAGCAGGGCCGGGCACACCTCCAGAAGGGCCGCGCCGCGCAGGCGACGGTCGCGCTCGAGAAGGCCAAGCGGCGCGAGCCGGAGAAGGCCTCGATCCGCGAGGCGCTCGGGATCGCGTACTTCCGGATCCACCGCTACGCGGAGGCGGAATCGGAGTTCCGCAAGATGCTCGAGCTGGCGCCGGTGGACGACTACGCCCACTACGCGCTCGGGCGGTGCCTGGAGAAGCAGGGCCGCGAGCACGAGGCGAACGGCCACTACAAGCTCGCCAGCTCGCTCCGGCCCGGCGAAGCGACGTACGCCTCACGGATTCGCGACCTGGACTGACCCGAAACGCCGCGCGCCGAGACGAACGAGCGGGGACTGTCCCCAACCGTTGGCCGGAGCGGTCACGTTCGCTGCCACGAATGTGTGACGTCTTGTCCACAGGCATGGCCTCGAAGGGACGCTTTCGGACGCCTCGATCGATCCCGGCCCGGGCAGGACCCGCTTGGGTGCCGCGCGTGCTCGCCCGCAAGGTCGCCAGGGCGCAGCGCGGCCGCTAGCCGAGCCGGTCGCCCGTCACGCGGCGGATCTCGTCCAGCGAGGAGACGCCCTCGAGGCAGAGCCGCAGGCCGTCCTGGCGCAGCGTGGTCATCCCGCCGCGCACCGCGGCGTCGAAGATCTCGTCGGTCGGTGCGCCCACCAGCCCGCGGATCTCGCCGGTCACGGGCAGCACTTCGTACAGCGCCACGCGCCCGCGGTACCCCGTCTCGCCGCAGCGTCCGCACCCTTTCGAGCGGTGCAGGTAGACCTTGCCCTTCTGCTCGAGCTGGCCCATCGCCTCGAGCTCCTCGTCGGTCGGCCAGTAGGCCTCGCGGCAGTCGGTGCAGAGCCGCCGGGCCAGCCGCTGCGCCACGATGCAGTTGACCGAGCTCGCGAGCAGCCCCGGCTCGACGCCCATGTCCTTCAGTCGCTCGATCGCGCTGGCGGCGTTGTGGGCATGCACGGTGGTGAGCACGAGGTGGCCGGTCATGCCGGCCTGCATCGCGATCCGTGCCGTTTCCTCGTCGCGGATCTCGCCGACCAGCAGGACGTCGGGATCGGAGCGCAGGATCGTCCGCAGCCCCCGCGCGAAGGTGAGGCCGCTCTTGGGCGAGATCTCGATGTGGTTGATCCCGCGGATCTGGTCCTCGACCGGGTCCTCGATCGTCATGATCACGTGTCCCGGGTCGTTGAGCAGGTGCAGCGCCGTGTAGAGAGTCGTGGTCTTGCCGGAGCCGGTCGGACCGCACACGACCACGGCCCCGTACGGCTGGCGGATCGCCTTCTCGAATTCCACGCGCGCCGCGTCCGTCATGCCGAGCTCCGAGAGGTCGGGCTTCGAGACGGCGCGGTGCATGATCCGGAGCACGACCTGCTCTCCGTAGGTGGTCGGCATGATCGCGATGCGCAGGTCGAGCGGGTTGCCGTGGAAGCGGATCGACACGCGGCCGTCCTGCGGCGCACGCCGCTCGGCGATGTCCAGGTTGCCCATGATCTTCAGGCGGCTGACGACGCCGAGCTGCATCTGCTTCGGGATCAGCGCCACCGGCCGCGTCACGCCATCGATCCGCGCCCGGACGATCATGTCCTCTTCCTGCGGCTCGAAGTGGATGTCGGAGGCGCCGTCCTCGATCGCCTGGGCGAGCGTCGCGTGGACGAGCTTCACCGCCGGCGTGTCGTCGCTCGACTCGGCAATGTCCTCCCGCTGCGCGATCGGGTCGAACGTGAGCTCGACCGCGTCAGCCGCGCTCTCGACGACCTCGATCTGCGTCCGGTAGAGCTTCTTGATCGTTCGCTCGAGGTCGGCGGGCTCGGAGACTGCGAGCCGAACGTTGTGCCCGAGCGCCAGGCGCAGGTCGTCGGCGCGCCCGATGTCGGTCGGGTCGGCCACGGCCACGAGCAGCAGGTCGTCGTTGATGAACCGCACCGGCACGGCCTGGTAGCGGACGGCGAGCTCCTTCGCCAACAGCATCGCCGTGGCGAGGTCGAGCTCGGTCTCCGAGAGGTCGATGTACTCCAGCCCGTTCTGGTGGGCCAGCGCCTTGGCGAGATCCTGGGGCGTGACCCACTCGTGCCCGACGACGATCTCGCCGAGCCGCTTGCCGGTCAGCTGCTGCTCCTCGAACGCCTGCTTGACCTGGTCCACGGTCAGCAGGCCGCGATTGATCAGCAGCGAGCCGAGATGCTGCCAGGGCAGGTGGGCCGCTTCCACCTCGCTTGTATCGTCATTTTCCGACGCAACATGAAGGCCGTGGTGCAGCGGGTGACTGAGGCGCGCGTGCGCGTGCAGGAGGAGCCGGTCGGCGAGATCGGACGGGGCGTCTGCGTGCTGCTCGGCGTGGCTCGCGGCGACGGGCCCGAGGAGGCCACCCGGCTGGCCGAAAGGGTGGCGCGGCTGCGGATCTTCGAGGACGAACAGAGCCGCTTCGACCGCTCGCTGCTCGACGTCGGCGGCGAGGCGCTTGTCGTCTCGCAGTTCACGCTGATCGCCGATACCACACGCGGAAAGGGAAGTAGGCCAGACTTCTCGCAGGCAGCGCCACGCGCGCGGGCCGAACCGCTATACGAGGCCTTCTGCTCGGCGCTCCGCGAACTCGGCGTGCCGGTCGACACTGGCGCGTTTGGGGAACGCATGGCGGTCGAGCTCGTCAACGACGGGCCCGTCACGATCGTGCTCGAGACGTAAATCGTCGACGCGAGACGAGGCCCCGCCGCCGTAGCGCTGCGGCCAGACAAGCGGCCTCCCGGCCGGCCTCGTCGAGTAGACCGTCTCATGCGATACGGGAGCGGCGAGGAACTGGAACCGCTCGAGCTGGATTCGGCCTCCGCCGTCCTTCTCGCTGGCGGGGGAAAACCGTTAGGGAAAGGGGGGCGAGGAACGTCCTGAGGCGGAAGTCTCGGCCCGAAGGCTCAAAGGCGCAGTGAAGGGAGCAACTGGAGCGACAACGGCTCGAAGCAAAACAGCCGCCGCTTCCGTCAGAGCCGGGGGTAAGCGTCTCGAACCCCTACTACGAGGGTTTGGCGAAACGGCGTGTGCGCCTTCGGTAAATCCGCCTGCCCGCGACGTACACGATGAGCCAGAGCAGGAACCCCTCGATGAAGAGGAAAGGCTCCGGCGGCGGGGACGAGTTCCAGGGGGTCGGTTCTGGCGCGAACAGCCACACGGACGCCAATCCGAGCCCGATTCCGATGGCCAGCACGACGACCGTCTCGACAAGAAAGCGGCCCGCCTGGAGCGCGATATTCCGCATCGCTCGGATTTCGCCCTGTCTATGGGCGCCTGAGCGTGACTACGGGCGGGGTGGAGTGATTCTCGTCGAGTTCGTCCACGATCCACAACTCGTCGTTCCAGGTGATCTCGGTGCCCTCGATGAGGGGGTCGTCGAACTGATGGATCCCGGCACCGTTCAAGCGCTGGTGGGCGCCGGCACCGCCCAAGCTCGCCTCGGATCGGATCATCACCGCGTAATAACCCATCCGTCGCGGTATATCCGCTCGCACGTTCGGTTGAACCGGTGTCCCTCTCCTCGTCGGCCGCTGCGATGCGACACCTACTAACGGAAATGGGGCGAGAGCGACCGCGGGGTTCAGGGGCATCCGAGAGAGGGGATGGCGGCCGCTCTCGCCCGGAACTGGCGAGTCTTGCCCATCCCCACCGACCGGGTCAACGGACTCCGCGTTGGTCATTCTCAACGCCGACCCGGCTCGAAGTCAGCGGTATGCTCGACACCCGGCCGTCCGGCCCCACGGAAACGGAGGGATGAGGATGGCTTTTGTCTTTCGACTCGAGACCGCTGACGGCGCGCCGGCCGAACCGCCGACTCTCAACACGGCGGTTCCGAACTGGTCCGAAGGTGACTGCGTGCCCCTCGGTAAGCGGACGCTGCGCGTGATCGGCAAGCGCGACGACGACGCCGACCAGGCGCCTATCCTGGTCGTTGAGGACGTGGCCAGCAGCCAGGCGAGAGACGCCGGAGATGCTTGGCACCATTCGCAACTCGTACGCACCCAGGGCAGCCTACCCAGGCTGCTCTGGGTGCCTTTTGGGCCTTTGGGCTGGTTGACTTCTGGCTTGCAACGGCTGATGATGTCCGCGCGCGCATCGGCGCCGCAGGGGCGATGGGGAGTGCCCCGTAACTGCGGCAAGTACTCCTTGAGCGGCGACGATGCGCGTCCAAGCGCCTGGTGCTGGTCGTTGAGGACATGGCCGAACGAGCCACTAGCGCCGCAGCCTCAGAGTCCGTCGGTTGGGCGAGGGCCGGGTCGCGCAGCATAAAAGCGCATCCCGCTGGCTACAGCACCACCACGTCCGACCTCCTCCGCGACCTCATCCCATAGCTCACGGACTGTGGCGCGGCGTGGCCGCCGGCCGAAGTCTCCTACGGGCTAGCTGGCCAAAGGTCGTGCGGTGTCCCCGCGCTTGCGGGGCGCAAGTTAAATGACCGGGGCCTTGACTACGCGAGGGTGGTCGGTGCTGCGGTGCTGACCATCCCTTAGATATGAGCCGGGGCTAAGCGCCCAGGCAACTGCGGCTCTGCCCAGCGTCTCCGGACTTGGCGGAGAGCGTTCCGGTGCCCCGGCTCGTCTTCCCTTCTAGCCCCTGGGGCGGATGGAGGCAATGACCCAGGAGGGTTAAGCCTCCCGCTCACGATAAGGCCGCGGCGTCCAGGGGTTTCTCGATTTCACCATGACGACGTGCTGAGGAACTTAGGTAAATCTGCATCGAGGCACCGGCGTCCGCGCGCGCACAGTCGGTCGGCTCCGTTAGGAGCGCGATCGTCCTCCGCACCTCGTTCAGATGTGCGTCGTCGACCGCCTCGGCGGCGAGGAAGTGCTCGAGCACCCGCGCGAGCGCTTCACAAGCCGCCTGGGGGAGTACATCGCGCTGGTCGAACGCCCGTCTGATCTCCTCGTGCCAACTGTCGGCATACGCGCAATCGAAGCTTGTGTTGGCGGCCGGATGATCCATCACCCCGATAGTGGTCACTGCACCTGCTCCCGGCGTCGGTACTCGGCCAGAGGTCGTGCACCAGGCTTACTACTGGTCGCCGGACGCCGAGTTGCTGAGGAGCATCCTGTCGCAGACCCTCAACCGCGACGGACGCTGATCCGGTAGTCAGGACGAGACCGCCCTCAGCTTGGCCGCCTGCGAGGGCGTGACCACCGGCATCACTTCTGTTTCCGACGATCGCGGCTACCTTGACGGCAAGAGTGCGGCCAAGGCCAGGGTGCCGCGTCTTTAAGGCCCCGGACGCAGCCGCTCGCGTGTGCCTCGAGTTGCCCTCCCGGCGCACAGCCTTGGCCGCCGCAGTATCCGGGACACCTCACCTGCCCGCCCGCAGCCTCGCCGCCGGCCAGGGCGTGACCACCGCCATCACTTCTGCTTCCGGCGATCGCCGCTACCTTGATTGGCCTGCGGCCAGGGCCAGGTCGTGGCGTCTCTGGTCTGATGCCATCCGCGTGTGTGCGGGAGCCCCTCTCCCCGTGAAGCACACAGCCCTGGCCGTCGCATTCTTCACAGTCGGAGACTCCGGCAGTCGTCACCGCACGGCCCTCAGCTTCGCGGCCGGCGAGGGCGTGAGCACAGCGGAGGGTTCGGGGCCGCGGTGGCGCTTGCGGACGGCGGCGCCGAGGCGGTCACAGAGCAGGTCGGCCTCGCGCAGCATCTTCATCAGCGGGTGCTCGATGAGCTGGCCGGTGCTCCCGGTCATCAGGAGCGGGGCACCCTCGGCCTGCCATCGCATCGCGGATGCCGTTTCGGCGCTCGACGGCCTCTTGGTAGGCGCTCTCGGCCTCGCTGAAAAAATTGCTGCTCACAAAACCGAGAATGGCAAACTTTCGCGTTTCGAGGTATGTCGGGGTAGATCTTTCGAAGCGCCCCGTCGACCCTCCGTGCCCCTACCCCGCGACGAGTTACAGCTCTTGCAGAGGGTGCGAAGGTTTCGGAGTTCACTCGTCCCGCCTCGAGAGAGTGGAACGATGTGATTGGGCCGAACCGCTCTATGAAGCCTTCTGCGAGGCCCTGCGAGAGTTAGGCATTCGCGTCGCTACCGGGCGCTTCGGGGCCTACATGAGCGTAGAGATCGAAAACGACGGGCCGGTGACCATCGTGCTCGAGGTCTAGCCTCTTCGAGCTGGGCCCGGTGGCGGAGGCAGCACGCCAGGGCCGGAGAGGGGACTCGGCCCGTGGCGGCGTACTGGGACTTGAGGGCGCGCCCCTCGCCTCCGCAGCACCGGGCTCGGTCAATTCTAGGCGACCGCCTGGGCCGCCGCCGCTATCCGAGACGGGGCGGGAGCGCACGCGCCAGGTTTTTCCCTGATTCACAGTGGAAAGAAGGCCGGGCAGCGGCAGGGGTCTGACGGCCAAGGAGCCGGACGTGCGGGGGACGCAACCGGCTCCCTCTGCCGCTTCGCCGGCATCGGTGTGTCCAGGGCCCGCAGGTTCGAGCGAGCTTGCGCATCTACGGAGCAGGGAGTCGGGCACGGGGACCCCTCTCCGGGATGACAGCGCCCGACTCCCGCCGATCTCCTCGACGACGTTCCGGTCACGGTCGTCTTGTACGCTCGCGGGCGTGCCCGAGCTGAACGCAATCGGAATCGCCGTCTCGGACATGGCGTCCTCGATCCGCTTCTACCGCCTGGTCGGCCTCGACGTGCCGGAGACGCCGGACGAGGGCCACGTCGATGCGTTCCTGCCGAACGGCGTCCGCTTCATGCTCGACTCCGAAGAGGTGATGCGGAGCTTCCGTGAGGAGTGGACCCGGCAGACGGGCAACCAGCTCGGACTGGCGCTCGAGTGCGCGAGCCCGGCGGAGGTGGACGAGACCTACGCCAGGGTCACCGACGCCGGCTTCCGCGGCGAGAAGGAGCCGTGGGATGCCTTCTGGGGCCAGCGCTACGCGATGCTGCTCGACCCGGACGGCGTCGAGATCAGCCTCTACGCGGCGCTAGAGACCGCATAGCCAGTCCACGAGCGTGCGCTCGTACTCGGGCGCGAAGCTCCCGTCCGGGAGCGTCAGGTCGTGCTCGGCGCCCGGGATCACGACCAGCTCGACGTCGTCGCCGCGGGCCTCCCGCCAGGCCTGGACGCTCGCCTCGACGGGCGCCCACGAGTCGCGCTCGCCGTAGAAAGAGAGCGTCGGCACGCGGACCCGCTCAAAGGTCGGCCGCGGGTCGTAGTCCATCTCCTCGATCCAGAGCTGCAGCCCTTCTTCGTCCAACAGCGTCGGAGGCAGCCAGAGCTGGCCGGCCCAGGGTTCGTCGATGGCCGCCAGGAGGTCGGCGCCGAGCTGCTCGTCGGGCTCCGGCGCGACCTCGTGGACCCAGTGCTCGAAGCTGCGGCGGAGGTCGAGCGCTCGTTCGACCACGTCGTCGCCGTAGCCGGCGAGCCGCAGTTGCCGCTCGACCGCAACCATCATCTGCTCCGCCGGAGTGACGCCGATCGACGCGACGAGCACCAGGAACGCGACCTCCTCGGAGCGCGCTGCGGCGATCGGCGCGATCCAACCGCCCTGGCTGAACCCCCAGAGGCCGACCTGCTCGGCATCGATTGCGCGGAGCACGGCGAGTGCGTCATCGGCCTGGAGGTCGAAGCGCCCGCGGGTCGCGTCGCCGGTCGACTCGCCCTCCCCGCGGCGGTCGAAGGTCACGACACCGAAGCCCTGCGAGGGCAGCAGCTCGTGCAGGTGGAGCAGTGAGGGCGAGTCGCGCGTGCCCTCGCCGGCGCCGTGCAACGCCACGAGCGCGGTGGGGCCGCCTGGCGAGTAGCTCGCTGCGAGCGAGAAGCCGTCGCGCTCGATTCGGAGCTCGTCCATCAGAGCCGCAGCTCCGGTGGCAGCGGGCGCGCGTGCACGAGCACCAGCGTGGTCGTCGGTCGCGTGAGGGCGACGTAGAGCTCGCGCAGGCCCTGGCCCTCGACCGCCTCCTCTACGATCTGCGCGGGTTCGACCACGATCACGTGGTCGAACTCCATGCCTTTGGCCTCGCGCGGCGTGAGCACGGCGATGCGCGTCTCGTCGAAGAGTGCCGTCTCACCCTCGCCGCGCAGCGAGGCGGGCGCGATCACTGCCAGCAGGCCCTCCTCGCCGGCCAGCTTGCCGGCCTCCTCGAAAGCCGCCGGGAGCGGAGGGTCGGCCTCGACCAGCCGCGGTCGCTCGGCCCCGATGCGGTAGGCGACGGGCGGCTCGACCTCGGGGGCGATCTGCTCGAGCAAGGGCAGGGCGAAATCCATGATCTCGCGGGGCACGCGGTAGGCGTGGCGCAGCTCCTCGACCTCCGCGCCCTCGGCCCCCTCGAGGTGGGGCAGCAGCTCGTGCCAGCGGTCGTAAGGCACCGGCCCCGTCGCCTGGGCAATGTCGCCGAGCAGCGTGAAGGAGCCCCCGGCGCGGCGGGCGACCATCCGCAGCTGCATCGGCGTCAGATCCTGCGCCTCGTCGACGATCACGTGCCCGTACCGGGTCGGCGCCTCGACGAGCACCGCCCTCGCCTCGTCGAGCAGCGGCAGGTCGGCCTCGCTCCAGCCGCTGCGCGCCCGGCGCAGGAGCTTGCGTTCATCCCCGTCGAGCAGGCCCTCCGTCGCCGGCGTCTCGGGTGAGGCGAGCAGCCGGCGCACGACCTGCTCGGGCTTGGGCGCCGGCCAGCTCCCGTCGAGGAACTTCGTCAACCGCCCGTTCTGGCGCAGCGCCCGCTCGACCTCGTCGAAATTCCGGAAGGCCTGGCCTCCGAGTCGCACGCCGTAATCCTCGTAGAAGCGCCGCAGCACGTTCATCCGGAACCGCTCGCGCGCGGCGGCGGTCAGGCCGAGCTCCACCCGAGCCTCGGCCAGCAACTGGGCGACCTCGTCCTGCTCGACCCCGACGAAACGACCCTCCAGTCGCACGACCAGCTCTTGCGGCTCGCCGGCGGAGGCAACCTCGGCCGCGCGACGGACCACCTCGCCGAGGCGCGTGTCTGCCTTCAGCCGCTGGACGTCAGGTGGATCGGCTCGCGTCAGCTCGACGCCCGGGACGAGCTCGGCCACCGCCCGTTGATCGACGCTGTCCTCGCCGAGCGTGGGGAGGACGTGCGAGACGTACTCCATGAACGCCGGGTTCGGCCCGACGACGAGCACGCGCCTCAGCTGCTCGCGGTGCGCGTAGAGCAGGAAGGAGGCCCGGTGCAGGCCGACGGCGGTCTTTCCGGTGCCCGGCCCGCCCTGGATCACGAGCGGCGTCTGGGGCTCGCGGACGATCAGGTGGTACTGGTCGGCCTGGATGGTGGCGACGATGTCGCGCATGCGCGCGTCGCGGGCGCGCTCGAGCTCCTCGAGCAGGAAGTCGTCGACCGCCGCTGCGTCCGCCAGCGAACCGTCGAGCGCCTCGTCGCTGATCCCGGTCAGCGTGCGGCCCTTGGTGCGGAAGCGGCGGCGCAGGGTGACGCCGTGTGGCGCGACGGGCGTCGCGGTGTAGAAGGGCCGAGCGGCCGGCGCCTGCCAATTGATGACCAGCGCCCGCCGCGCGTCGTCGTGGATCCAGCGCCGCCCGACGTAGAGCGGGTCGGCCGACTCCTCGGAGTCGATCCGGCCGAAGCAGAGCCCCCGCTCGGCGTCCTCGTAGGTTCGCAGCCGCCCGGTCGCCCAGGTCTCGATCGCCTCCTGGGCGACCTCCGTCGCGCCGGCGTCAGCGGCGCGCAGCAGCGCCTCGCGCATGCGGTCCAGGCATTCGTAGGCGCTGTCCAGGTAGCGCTGCTCGGCCGGGAGATCGGGGTGAGTCACGGCCAAGCAGCCTAGCCATGCGGCTTAGCGTTCTACATATGCGTTTTACCTATACTGACGAGCATGCGACACCGAGGACACCCGCGCTCCCGCAGCCGCCGCCGGCTCGGATCCGGCCGCTGGCACGTGAGCGCGCGCGTCGAGCGCTTCGTCGAGCCCTCGCTGCTGCTGCTCTTGCGCGAGCGGCCGCTGCACGGCTACGAGCTGCTCGACCGCCTTCCGGAGCTCGGCGTGGAGGGCCGCGTGGACATCGGCAACCTCTACCGCCTGCTGCGCGCGCTCGAGGAAGAGGGGCTCGTCACGTCCGAGTGGAGCGACGAGCTTCCCGGTCCCGCCAAGCGCACCTACGAGCTGACAGCCGAGGGCCGGCACGTGCTCGACACGTGGGCCGAGGCGCTGGGAAGGGCGCGCGGGACGATCGCAACGTTTCTCGACCGCTACGAAGAAGGGAGGTGAACATGCACGGACATCGACATCGCCGCGGCTCCGGCCGCAGGTGGCGCCCCTTCCCGAACCGGGAAGAGTGGCTGCGCCGGCTCGAGGAGCACCAGCGTGACCTCGAGCAGGAACTGGCCGACGTCGCCGACGTGATCCGGCACCTGAAGTCGGACGCGCCGGAAGGCACGACCGCCGTCTAGGGAAGGTCTTCGGCCCCGCTTCGGCGGGGCCAACCGTCCCTTTTGCAGTTGCTATCCTGGCCAGACCACATTTCACCGGCTTGGCGAAATGGGCGCGTTGCGCCCGTTTTTTTTGAGGAGACCCAGATGGCGAGCGTGCACGACCGGGAACGGACACTGGAGCGGGAGATCAGCGGCAAGGTCGAGGAGGCCCTGCCGGGCGTCGAGGTGCTCGCGGTCGAGCTGACCGGGCCCGAGCGCATGACCGTGTACGTCGACCGAGCAGAGCAGCCCGTCGACATCGCCCTTTGCGAGCGCGTCACCCGCGTGCTCTCCGACTACCTGCGCGAGTACGGAGTGGACGTCTCCTCGCCGGGGCCGGAGCGGCCGCTGCGCAAGCCGGAGCACTTCCAGCGCGCGCTCGGGCGCCAGGTGAAGCTGAAGACCGACGCCCGCAAGCTGCGCGGCGAGGTCACCCGCGCCGACGCCGACCGCGTCACCGTGGCGGCCGAAGGCGAGGAGTTCGACATCCCGTACGACCAGATCGTCCGGGGCAACCTGATCGAGGAGACGGCATGAGCAGGGAGATCATCGAGCTCGTCCACGAGCTCGAGCGTGACAGAGGGATCGAAGGCGACACGCTGATCGCGGCGCTCGAGGACGCGCTGCTGGCCGCGTACAAGAAGACGCCCGGCGCGTCGCGTCACGCGGTAGTCGAGCTGAACCGTTCCGAGGGCGACTTCCGCGTCTTCTCGATCGAGCTCCCGTCGGACATCGAGGAGCGGCTGCTGGAGGAGGCGCGCGAGCGCGTGCTCACCGAGTTGGAGGCCGCCGAGGCCGAGAACGGCGAGCGCTCGCACGTGCTCGTCACCGACGAGGACCTCGACATCGACTGGTCCGAGGTGCCCGACGAGCAGGTCAAGCGGGCCGACGTCACGCCCGAGAACTTCGGCCGCATCGCCGCGCAGACCGCGAAGCAGGTGATCACGCAGCGGATCCGCGAGGCCGAGCGCCAGATCATGTACGACGAGTACGTCGACCGCGTGACCGAGGTCGTGACCGGGATCGTGCAGCAGGCCGGCGACCGCAACAACGTGCTGGTCGACCTCGGCAAGGTCGAGGCATTGCTGCCGCGCTCCGAGCAGGTCGACGGCGAGCGCTACGAACAGGGCTCGCGGATCAAGGCCGTGATCACCGAGGTCCGCAGCGGCACCAAGGGCCCGCAGGTGATCCTCAGCCGCCGCGACCCGGAGCTGATCCGGACCCTGTTCGAGCTCGAGGTGCCGGAGATCGCGGACGGGCTCGTCGAGATCCGCGCGGTCGCGCGCGAGCCGGGCTACCGCTCGAAGATCGCCGTCGAGTCGCACGCCCAGGGCGTCGACCCGGTCGGCGCGTGCGTCGGCCCTCGAGGCTCGCGCGTGCGCATGGTCGTCTCCGAACTGCGCGGCGAGAAGATCGACATCATCCCATGGAACCCGGAGCCGGCCCGCTTCGTGGCCAAGGCGCTCTCGCCGGCCCGGGTGCGCGAGGTCTACCTCGACGACGATGCCAAGGAGGCGACCGTTGTCACCCCGGACGACCAGCTCGCACTGGCGATCGGCAAGGAGGGCATGAACGCCCGCCTCGCCGCGCGCCTCACGGGCTGGAAGGTCGACATCAAGTCCGACACCGAATTCGCGACCGAGGAGGCGGAGGCCGCCTTCGCCGGCGACGGCGACGAGGGCGACACCGAGTTCACCGGCCGCTGCGGCGCCGTGCTCTCGAGCGGCAAGCGCTGTCCGAACGCGGCCCTGCCGGGATCGCGCTACTGCGGCGTGCCCGCACACCAGGAGCTCGCGCTTCGCCCCGAGGTCGAGGACGACGAGGAGCCGGTCGTCGCCGAGTCCGAGCCGGAGCTCGAGGCCGCGGCCGAGCTGGCCGAGCCGGAGGCCGAGAGCATCGGCCCCGACAGCGTCGAGGAGCCCGCCGGAGAAGAGCTCGAGCCCGCGGCGCAGGTAGAGCCAGAGCTGGAGCCCGAGCCGGAAGCGGCCGCCGAATCCGAGGAGACCGAGCCTGCTGCGTGAGCGGGCCGGTCAGGACGTGCGCGGGCTGCGGCCGCAAGGCTCAGCAGGCCGAGCTGCTGCGCTTCGTCGCTCTCGACGGCGCGCTGACGCACTCGCCTCGAGGTCCCGGACGCGGGGTCTACACGTGCCGGCGCCTGGCCTGCTTCGAGCGGGCGCGGGAACGGCACGCCTTCAATCGCACCCTGCGAGCTACCGTCCGGGTCGATCCGGAGCTTGCACGGCTTTACACTTGAGCGCGAATGGCTGACCGACCGAACAGGCCCAACCGCCCGATCCGGCCCCGCCAGGGGGCTCCGGCGGGCCGCCGCAAGCGCCGTGTCGTGATCGACACCGGGGCGGCGCGCCCGCGTCAGGACGGCCGGCAGCGCCGCGACCAGCAGGAGCAGAAGCCGAAGGAGAAGACACCGGTCGCCCCGCAGACGGGGCCGGTGACCGTCGAGTCCGGCGTCACCGTCAAGGATCTCTCGCAGGCGCTCGGCGTGCCGGTGCCGAAGCTGATCACGATCCTCATGGCCCTCGGCGCGCCGAAGACCGTCACCCAGTCGCTCGCCGACGAGGAGGTCCAGCTGATCGGGACCGAGGTCGGGCGCGAGGTCAACATCAAGCACGCCGCCGAGGAAGAGCTCGAGCCGGAGGTCTACGAGGACGACGAGGCCGACCTCTCGGCCAGGCCGCCCGTGGTCACGATCATGGGCCACGTCGACCACGGCAAGACGACGCTGCTCGACGCGATCCGCAAGACGGCCGTCGTCGAGACCGAGGCCGGGGGGATCACGCAGCACATCGGCGCCTACCAGGTCGTCCACGGCGAGCGGAAGATCACCTTCCTCGACACGCCGGGTCACGAGGCCTTCACGGCGATGCGCGCCCGAGGCGCCAAGGTGACCGACATCGCGGTGCTGGTCGTGGCCGCCGACGACGGGGTGATGCCGCAGACGCGCGAGTCGATCTCGCACGCGCGCGCGGCCGAGGTGCCGATCGTCGTCGCGGTGAACAAGGTCGATCTGCCGGACGCGAACGTCGACCGCGTGCGCACCGAGCTCGCGGCCGAGGAGCTGCAGCCCGAGGAGTGGGGCGGCTCCACGCAGTTCGCGCTCGTCTCCGCCAAGCAAGGCGAGGGTCTCGACGACCTGCTCGAGAAGGTGCTGCTCGTCGCCGACGCCGAGCTCGAGCTGACCGCCAACGCCAAGGCCGAGGCGTCCGGCCCGATCGTCGAGTCGCGCCTCGATGTCGGTCGCGGCCCGGTCGCGACACTGCTAGTCCACCGGGGCACCCTGCGCGTGGGCGACGCGATCGTCGCCGGCGACGCCTGGGGCAAGGTGCGGGCGCTCTACAACTTCCGTGGCGAGAAGGTCAAGGAGGCGACTCCGGGTGACCCGATCGAGATCCTCGGCTTCGACCATCCGCCGCCCGCCGGCGAGTACGCCAAGGTGGTCGAGAACGAGCGCGCTGCGCGCGGCTTCGCGCAGACCCGCGGCGAGCGGCTGCGCCGCGAGCAGTTCGCGACACAGCGCTCGTCGGGCGTGACGCTCGAGACGCTCTTCGACGCGCTGCAGGAAGGCGCCGTTCAGGACCTGAACCTCGTGCTGAAGGGCGACGTCGTCGGCTCGGTCGAGGCCGCGATCTCGGAGCTCTCGAAGATCCAGCATCCCGAGGTGCGCGTGACCGTGATCCACCAGGGCGTGGGCGGGATCACCGAGAACGACATCATGCTCGCCTCCGCCTCGAACGCGATGGTCGTCGGCTTCAACGTGCGCCCGAACGCCGAGGCGCGGCAGCTGGCCGACCGCGAAGGCGTGGAGATCCGCACCTACCGCGTCATCTACCAGCTCACGGACGACATCGAGCAGGCACTCGTCGGGATGCTGAAGCCCATCCGCACCGAGGAGACGATCGGTGAGGTCGAGGTGCGCCAGCTCTTCCGCGTTTCCCGCCTCGGCACGATCGCCGGCTCGTACGTGACGAGCGGCACGGTGCGGCGAAATTCGAGCGTCCGCATCCTGCGCGACGGCACCGTCATCTACGAGACGCGCATCGCGCAGCTCCGCCGGTTCAAGGACGACGTGCGCGAGGTCGAGGAGGGCTTCGAGTGCGGCATCCTGCTCGAGGGCTTCAACGACCTCAAGGAAGGCGACGTGCTCGAGATCTACGAGACGCGTGAGGTCGAGCGCACCGACCTCGACACCCCGGCGCCGACTCCGACGCCAGCCAGCACCTAGGGCTATCGCCTTTGGGCACCGCCGGCTGGGTCGGCATCCTCTCGGTCGAGCTGCACTTTCCCGAGAACCATTCGCTGAAGGGCAAGCGCAAGGAGCTGCTCTCGGTGAAGGCGCAGCTGCAACGCCGCTTCGGCGCCTCGGTGGCCGAGGTCGACCACCACGAGCTCTGGCAGCGGGCGCGGCTGACGCTGTCGTGCGTGGCGCGCGAGCATCGCGAGGTGGAGGAGCTGCTCGCCGGCGCCGAGCGCTACCTGGCCGGCCAGGCGTTCGAGCTGGGCCGGGTCGAGCGCGAGCTCGTCACCTTGGACGACTGAGCACCCAGAGCCCGGAGCTGAGGTCCGAGGCGAGCACGTAGTGCGGCATCGGGAACACGCCCCAGACGGCGGTGCACTTGCCGTCGGCGCAGAGAAGCCCGTGCCGGTCCAGCGCCGGCGGCGGGCGGAAGCGGCCGAGGAAGCGCGGCTTGCGCGGGTTCTTCAGATCGAACAGCAGCACGCCTTGCGCGTACCACGAGAAGTAGGCGTAGCGCCCGACCACCTTCGGGTCGTGCACGCTGTTCGTGAGCGGAAGCCTGCCGGTGAAGACGCCGCCGGGGATGAGCGAGGGCGGCAGCTGGATCGTCGCGAGCCGGACCGGGTGCCCTGGGTTGGCCACGTTCCAGACGACCGGTAGGCCGTCCACCGTCTCGTGCGTCTCCAGCAGGATCTTCTCGCCGGGCGCCAGCCACGACGAGTGGGCGTTCCCCTGCCCGGTCGCGGTGCGGCCGAGGTAGCGCGGCTTCGACGGGTCGGAGATGTCGAGGATCAGGGTCCCGAGCCGCCAGTACGAGAGGTAGGCGCGCGTCGCGGCCGTGTTCGTGATCACCGAGTGGACGAGGTGCCGGTGGTCTGCTCCGTTCGAGGGTGCGGTCAGCGGTGTGCACTCGTCGAGCTCACGGCACGCGCTCCAGCCGCCGACCTCCTTCGGCTCGGCCGGGCGCGTGACGTCGTAGATGTGGAAGCCGAACGACTCGCGCGAGACCGCGAACTCGGTTGCGGCCTCGGCGGTGTACACCCAGGCGTGGCCACGGGCCGTCGCGAGCCAGATCTCATGCGAGCCGCGTGGCGCCGTGCGCACGCGCGCGAGCTCTCGCGGGTGCCGAGGCCTCGTGACGTCGTTCACCACGAAGCCACCGAATCCCGAGCCGGTGCAGGCCTGAACGCTCGTCGCAGCCAGTACGCCGTCGAACCCGGCGGTGCGGACGCGCCGGACGATCGTCTTCTCGGTCCAGGTGTCCGGGATGCGCGCAAAGGTGGAGACGTGGCGAGGCCGTCTCGGATGTGCGAGGTCGTAGACGCGCACGCCCTGGGCGGGACAGTCCGATTGGCCCATTCGGCTCGAGAGGTAGGCGTAGTGGCGCTCACCGACGACATCCGCGCTGTAGCCGCCGCCCGGGGCGACGTGTGCGAGTACACGGAAGACGCTCGGCTTGGGCTTCGTCGCGCTCGCGTCTGTCACCGCCGCCGTCGTGACGACGCAGAACCAGGTCGCGAGGAGGATGCGCAAGGCCACTGCGTACTACGACGCCGAGACCACGTCCCGAGTTGGCCCAAGCCGCTTGAATACCTCGAATGAGCGACCGCATGCGCCGCGTCAACGAGGCCGTTCGCGAGGTCGTCTCCGAGGCCGTGGGCGAGCTTAAGGACCCGCGGATCGGGTTCGTCACCGTCACCGGCGTCGAGACCTCGTCGGACCTCCGGCACGCGCGCGTCTACGTGAGCGTGCTCGGCTCGGAAGCCAAGCGCGCGAAGACGCTCGACGGGCTCGCCGCCGCGCACGGCGTCCTGCAGGCGCGCGTCGCGCGAGAGCTGCGAATGAAACGGACTCCCCAGCTGGCCTTCGAATACGATCCGACGGTCGAGCGCGGGGTCCGCATGACCCAACTGATCGATGAGCTCGCCCCAGACGCAGAAGACCAGTGACCTGCAGGCGGTCGCGGACGCTCTCCGCTCGAACGACCGCTTCCTCCTTGTGACCCACGAGAACCCCGACGGCGACGCCCTCGGCTCGCTGCTGGCGACCAAGCTCGCGCTCGACGCGCTCGGCAAGGACAGCGTCATGTATCTCTACGGCGACGCGCCGCTGCCGCGGGAGTACGGTTTCATGGAGCTGAGCGGGATCCGCCGCGAGCCGCCGGACGACGCCGCCGAGCGGGTGCTGGTCGCGGTCGACTGCGCGAACGAGACGCGCATGGGCCCGGAGCTGACGTTGCTCGAGACCGCGCCGCTGACGCTGGACATCGACCACCACCACGACAACTCCTGCTTCGGCGACGTCAACCTGGTCGTCGGCGACGCCTCCTCGACGGGGGAGGTCCTGCGCGACGTCTTCGGCGAGCTCGGCGTCGAGCTGACGCCCGAGATCGCCGAGGCGCTCTACATCGCAGTCGTCACCGACACCGGCCGCTTCCAGTACTCGAACACGACGCCGAAGGCACTCAGGCTTGCCGCCGAGCTGGTCGAGGCCGGCGCAGACGTCCATCAGGTCTTCCAGAGCGTCTACGAGTCGGTCGAGTTCGCGAAGCTGAAGCTGCTCGGCCGCGCCCTCGACCGAGCGAAGGTGCTCGAGGGCGGCCGACTCGTCGTCTCCTACCTGCTGCGCAGCGACTTCACCGAGCTGAACGTCGCCGAGGCGTTCTCGGAGGGGATCATCGACTACCTGCGCGCGGTCGAGGGCGCCGAGATGGCGGCGCTGATCCGCGAGCCGCCAAGGAGGGAGGGGCCGCCGCGGCGGATCAGCTTGCGCGCCTCCAACGACGAGCTCGACGTCTCCGCGATCGCGCGGAAGTCGAACGGCGGCGGTCACCGGCAGGCCGCCGGGTTCTCGAGCGACGCCTCGGTCGAGGAGATCACCGAGTTCATCCACCGCGAGTTCCGTGCCGCCGCGGGCGCTTGACCCGAGCGGGCTCTTCCTGATCGACAAGCCGGAGGGGCCCTCGTCCTTCGCGGTCGTCGACGAGGTGCGCCGGCGGACGGGAGCGCGCACCGGCCACGCGGGCACGCTCGACCCCTTCGCGACCGGGTTGTTGCTCGTGCTCTCGGGTGCCGCGACCAAGCTCGCGCCGCGGTTCGTCGGGCTGGACAAGCGCTACCTGACAGACGTCGACCTGCGGGCGGAGACGGACACCGGCGATCGCGAAGGCTCGGTCGTCGGCGAGGCGGAGCCGCCGAGCGAGGAGGAGCTCGAGCGGCGCCTCGCGGGCCTGCGCGGCGAGATCGAGCTGCCGGTCCCCGCCGCCTCGGCTGTGAGGGTCGGCGGCGAGCGCGCCTACAAGCTGCACCGGCGGGGTGTCGCTGTCGAGATGCCCGTCCGCCGCTCGCGCGTGGACGCGCTCGAGCTCGTCTCGTACGGCCAGGGCGTCGCACGGCTCGACCTGCGCGTGAGCTCGGGCACGTACGTGCGCGCGATCGCAACCGCCCTCGGCGGCCACTGCGCGACGCTGCGGAGGACCGAGGTCGGGCCGTTCGCGGTCGAGGAGGCCGACCCGGAGCACCTGCTCACGGCCGAGGAGGCGCTGGCCCGGCTGTGAAGGTTGCTCGGCAAGCCGAGGAGCTCGCGCAGCGGCCCAGGGCAGTCGCGCTAGGCACGTTCGACGGCGTCCACCTCGGGCACCGGCGCGTGCTCGACGCAGCGCTCGCCGCCGGGCAGACGCCGACGGTCGTCACCTTCGACCCGCATCCCCGCGTTGCGCTCGGCTACGGCGTCGAGCTGCTGGTCCCGCTCGAGCGCCGGCTCGAGCTCCTGGGCGAGGCCGGGATCGATGATGCGCTGGTCGTCGACTTCGACCTCGAGCTGGCCCAACTCGCGCCCGAGGCGTTCGCCGACCGCGTCCTGAGCCCGATCGGCACCGAGGTGGTGGTGGCCGGCTCGAACTTCCGCTTCGGCCGCGGCCGGGCCGGCGACCTCGCCCTGCTCGGACGCCTCGGCTTCGACGTCAGGCCGGTGCCGCTGGTCGACGGCGTCTCCTCGACCCGGATCCGCGACCTCGTGCGCGCGGGGGAGGTGGAGCGAGCCGCCCGGTTGCTCGGACGGCCGGCGGAGCTCCCCGGAACCGTGGTGGCCGGCGACGCGCGGGGCGGCACGCTCGGCTTCCCGACCGCGAACTTACGGCCGGAGCCTGGCTTGCTTGTGCCGGGCTACGGCATCTACGCCGGCGCCGCCGACGGGCAGCGCGCGGCGATCTCGATCGGCACGAACCCGCACTACGGCGGCGGCGAGCGGCGGATCGAGGCGTTCCTGCTCGACTTCGTGGGCGATCTCTATGGCAAGCGGTTGACCCTCGAGCTCTGGCGGCGACTGCGCGACGAGCAGGCCTTCGACAGCGAGGCGGCGCTGGTCGCCCAGATCGAGCGCGATGTCGAGGCGACGCGGCAGGCCGAGCCCCCGGGCTGACGGGCGCAGGTTTGCGGCCGCGGCCGCATCTGCTCGGCTATGGAGGAACGAGCGCTTACCGACCGCCGCGAGCTCGTCCGCTGCCTCGACTGCGGCACCGAGTACCGCCTGCCGCGCGGCACCGCCCAGGCCGAGCCCTGCCCGGTCTGCGGCAGCGTCGGCTGGGTGGCGGTCGACCGCGGCGAGAGCAAGAACGGGCGCGACAGCTAAACGCAAGTTTGGTCAGCTCTCGGGCTCTCCTGGGCATGGGCGAGAGAATGTTCCGTGCCGAGAGGTCGCTACAGGTGTTGCAGTCGGTCCGTTGCCTCGCCTGCGAGAGCGTCTACACGAAGCCCTGCGGTGGAGGCACTGCCGCAATGAACCCCGGCTGCCCCGAGTGCGGTTACCTCGGCTGGTCTCCCTTCAGCGTGCAGGAAGCGTCGCTGCAGCGCCGCTCCGTCGTGGGTCACCGGCCGCGCCCGCCCGCGTGACGACGCTGACGCCGCCGAAGTAGTGGTGCCGGTCCGGCCACGCGCGCACGCTGTAGCCGGCTGCCTCTAACGCCGCCGGAACCTCATCTCCGAGCCCGGGCTCCAGGTGCACCACCCCGGCGGCGGGGTGGAGCCGCGGCCGTGCGACAGCCTCGTCGGGAGGCAAGCCCTCGTCCAGCGTCCCTGCCAGCACCTGCACGAGCGCGCTGCGGAGCCGCGTTCCACCCGCCGCGCCACTGGCGAAAAGCGGCCCGTCGCCGTCGAGCGCTAGGGTCGGCGACATCATGCTGCCCATCCGCTGCCCCGGTCGGAGCGGCTCCCGGATCAGGTCGGCCTCCCCGAGCATGCTGTTCAGGTGCAGATCGAGCCCGGGCAGCCAGTCCCCTGAGCCGAGCCCGAGGCTGGAGGTGAGCACGCAGACGTTGCCCTGCTCGTCGACCGTCACGAGATTGGTGGTGTCACCGGCGCCGTCTGGCCGGTCGAGCGTCCGGGCGAGCGCCACCGCCCGCTCGCCGGGAGGCCGGCCGCGAAGCTGCGGTAGCGCCTCCAGGCAGCGCCCGAGCGGCGCGAGGCCCGCGCGCGTCAGCACGCTGGAGCCGGCGTAGGTGACCTTGGCCGGCTCCGACCAGGTTGCCTCGTAGGCGACGAGGTCGTCGCGCGTGACGAGGCCGCCGCGCTCTTCCATCAGCTCCAGCAGCTCCCGGCCGAGCGAGCCTTCGTAGACGCTTGTCGGACCTTCCTCGCCCAGGAGCTCCAGCGCCCGCACGAGCCCCGGCTGCCGCAGCCGCTCACCGGCCGCGAGCAGTGTGCCGCCCGGCGAGTAGATCGTCGCGCCTTCGTTCATCGTCATCACGGGCTCGAGCATTGCCAGGCACGCCGCGTGAGCAGGCGGGAACTCGACTCCGTCGCGTGCCAGCCGGAGCGCCGGCTCGACCAGGCGCTCCCACGGCAGCCGCCCGTGCGCGGAGTGCAGGGCCCCGAGCCCAGCCGGCAGACCCGGCACCCCGCAGGAGGCGATCCCGACCGCGTAGTGGACGAGCTCCGTGCCGAAGGGCACCTGCAGCTCGAGCAGCTCCGCGCGGCGTCCGGGCTCGGCCCCGAGGCCGGGGACCGCGACGAAGTGGTCGAGGTTGCGCACGCGACCGGCGGCCGCGTCGTAGTGGATCGCGTGACCGCCTCCGAGCAGGCCGGTCATCACCGTCTCGGCGACACACGAGGCGAGCCCAGCGGCGACGGCTGCGTCGGCCGCGGAGCCGCCGGCCTCCAGCGCCTCGATCCCGGCCTCCACCGTCGCCGGATGCCCCGCTGCCACCGCCGCCCGCACTGTGGACAAATCGTGACGGTTTCGACCGACTCCCGTCACCATGCGCGCGCCGGGCCTCGATACGCTCGCAGCGGGGAGGAGGTCGGTGGCCTCCGGCCCGAAGCGCAAGAACGCGAAAACGGCCTGGTTGCTACCCTTCCCGGCCAGGACCGCTCTCTCGGCCGCTCGCGTGTGCTTCCTCGCGGCGGGCTTGGACAGCGGAGTCGCGTCAGAAGGAGGACGACTTGACCCTCACCAAGGAAGCGAAACAGGAGATCGTCGGCAAGCACGGGAGCAGCGAGCAGGACACCGGCTCGGCCGAAGTGCAGATCGCGCTCCTCACCGCCCGCATCAACGAGCTGACCGAGCATCTGCGCACGCACCCGAAGGACCACTACTCGCGTCGCGGCCTGCTCAAGCTCGTCGGTCGCCGGCGCCGGCTCCTGCAGTACCTGCAGAAGCGCAACCTCGAGGGCTACCGCGCCCTCATCCAGGAGCTCGGCCTGAGGAGGTAGGCCGGCCAGAACACACACCAACCGCCGGAGGGTGGAAGTTTGAGCGAGCGCCCGGCCCAGGACGCTGTCTCAAACCTCCACTCTCCCTCAGAAGTGGAGGAACCACATGGCTACAACGACTGAGCCCCGCGTCGCGACGGTGTCCGTCACCGTCGGCGACCAGGAGCTGACCTTCGAATCCGGCAAGATCGCCAAGCAGGCCGACGGCGCCGTCGTCGTCCGCGCAGGCGACACGATGGTGCTCGCCGCCGCGACGGGGCGGATGGAGGCGCGCGAAGGCGCGGACTTCTTCCCGCTCACGGTCGACGTCGAGGAGCGGATGTACGCGGCCGGGAAGATCCCCGGCGGCTTCTTCAAGCGCGAGGGCCGCGCCAGCGAGCGCGCGACCCTGACCGCGCGGATGATCGACCGCCCGATCCGGCCGCTCTGGCCGAAGGGCTACAAGAACGAGGTGCACGTGGTCTGCACGACCCTCTCGGCCGACCTCGTCACCGCCCACGACATCCTCTGCATCAACGGCGCCTCCGCGGCGCTGATGGTCTCGCCGCTGCCCTTCATGGGCCCGGTCGGGGCCGTCCGCATCGGCCGGATCGACGGCGAGTTCGTCGTCAACCCGTCGCTGCCGTCGCTGGACGAGGAGAGCACGCTCGACCTCGTCGTCGTCGGCAGCAAGGACGCGCTGACGATGATCGAGGCCGGCGCCGACGAGGTGCCCGAGGAGACCATGCTCGAGGCCTTCGAGCTCGCGCACCGCGAGATCGTCAAGATCTGCGAGGCGCAGGAGGACCTGCGCCGCCAGGTCGGCAAGGAGAAGTGGCTCGACCCGGAGCTGACCCAGGAGCTCGAGGCAGAGCACGGCTCCCGGATCCAGGAGCGCATCGCATCCGAGGGCCTGCGCGAGGCGGGAGCAGTCGTGGAGGAGCTCGTCAACGAGCTCTCGCCCGCGCTTTCGATGGAGTCGACCGAGGACGACATCCAGCGCCAGATCCAGGTGCGCTCGAGCCTCGCGATGATCCTGGAGCGGCAGCGTCTCGAGGCCGTGCTGGTCCCGGTGCGCGACCAGTTCGAGGAGGACCTGAAGGCGCTGACCGAGGCCGAGCAGGACTCCAAGGAGCTGAAGTCGGCCAAGCGCAGCCTGCTCTTCGGCCGGATCGAGGAGGAGCTTCAGCTGCCATTCCCCGCCGGCGCGCCCGCGTCGGACGAGGACACGCCGGTGGCCAAGGACTCGATCACGCGCCAGTTCGTGAAGAAGGCCGCCGAGTCGGTCTACAAGGAGCTCGTCCGCCGCAAGATCGCGATCGACAAGCGTCGCCCCGACGGTCGCGACCCGGAGGAGATCCGCCCGATCGCCTGTGAGGTCGGCGTCTCGCCGAGAGTTCACGGCTCGGCGCTCTTCACGCGCGGCCAGACGCAGATCATGTCCCTGCTGACGCTCGGCACCGCCAAGGAAGGCCAGCGGATCGACGACCTCTCGCTCGAGACCGACCGCCGCTACATGCACCACTACAACTTCCCGCCCTACTCGGTCGGGGAGACGGGCTTCATGCGAGGCCCGAAGCGGCGCGACATCGGCCACGGCGCGCTGGCGCAGCGAGCCCTCGAGCCGATGATCCCGGCGATGGAGGACTTCCCCTACACGCTCCGGATCGTCTCCGAGACGCTCGAGTCGAACGGCTCCTCGTCGATGGGCTCCGTCTGCGGCTCGACCCTCGCGCTACAGGACGCCGGCGTGCCGATCAAGGCTCCCGTCGGCGGCATCGCGATGGGCCTCGTCAAGGAGGGCGACGACTACGTGATCCTGACCGACATCCAGGGAGCCGAGGACCATCTCGGCGACATGGACTTCAAGGTCGCCGGCTCGCGTGACGGCATCACCGCCCTGCAGATGGACATCAAGATCACGGGCGTCACGCAGGAGATCATGAGCAACGCGCTCGAGCAGGCGAAGCGGGCGCGCGAGTTCATCCTCGACCGGATGGCCGAGACGATCCCGGAGAGCCGGACGGAGCTCCCGCAGCACGCTCCGCGCATCTCGACCGTCAAGATCGACCCCGAGAAGATCGGGATGGTGATCGGCAAGGGCGGCGAGACGATCCGCTCGCTCGAGGCCGACTACGAGGTCCAGATCGACATCGAGGAGGACGGCACGATCCTGATCTACGCGACCGACGGCGAGAAGGCCGACGCCGCGATCTCCGCGATCGAGGGGATCACGAAGGAGCCCGAGGTGGGGGACACCTACACCGGCCGCGTCGTCAAGACGACGGAATTCGGCGCCTTCGTCGAGCTGAAAAAGGGGACCGACGGCCTGCTCCACGTCTCGAACGTCGGGCCCGGGCGGGTTGCTCACATCGAGGACGTGATTGCCCGTGGCGACACGCTCGACGTGATCGTCCAGGAGGTGGACAAGGACCGGGGGCGCATCGGCCTGAAGCTCGTCGCCAAGCACGAGAACGGCAACCTCGTCCAGCCCGAGGAGCTGATCGAGCGGGCGAAGGACGCGCCTCCGCGCGAGCGCGAGGAGCGCCCGCCGCGCCGTGACGGCGATCGTGGTCGCGGTGGTCGCGGCGGCGGCCGTGGACGCGGCGGCGGTCGCGACCGCTGACGTGAACCAGCGATCGGGAGCGCCCGCCCTCGTCGAGGCGAGGCAGCAGGCGCTCCTGATCGCCACTCTGCGGGCAGCACTCGGCGCCGCCGGGCTGGGCGCCGCCCTCGCACGCGGCGTGCACCTTGGGCCGGCGGTCGGGCTGTTCATCTTCGGCGCCGCGCTCGTGCTGGTATCGATCTACAGTGGCGGTAAGCCGGCGCGGTCCGCGGCGCGGTTCGCCAATCCCGAGCCCACGCCCGCCGAGGCCCGGATGCAGGGAGCCTGGCGCGGGCTCGTCGAGGCCGCCTACCCGAGCACGATCGGGCTGACGGCGCTGACTGCGATCGCGCTCTGGCCGCAGCCGCCGCTCGCGGCCTTCCTGGCCGGGGTCCTGGGCGGCCTCGCAGTGATGTCGGTGGTGGGCTTTGTGCGGCTCACGCTGCTGGAACACGCTCGCCGGTCGCGGATCCTGGTCGACTACAAGGCGAGCCGCGTCTTCGAGACGCCGCGATGACGCACGACGTGATCGTGATCCTCGCCGCGCTCGGCGTCGCGGGGCAGGTGCTCGCAGCGCTCTTGCTGCTGGTCGGCGTGGCCTGGCTATTCGGCGCGCGCGGCCCGGGCGACTGGCTGCGGCGCGCCCTCGAGGGCTACGAGCTCTGGTGCGTCTTCCTCGTCGCCTCGATCGCGACCGGCGGCAGCCTCTTCTTCTCCGAGGTTGCCGGCTTCATCCCCTGCGAGCTCTGCTGGTACCAGCGGATCTGCATGTACCCGCTCTCGATCATCGCGCTGCTGGCCGCGCTCGCCAACGACCGCCGCGTGGCTCGTTACCTGCTGCCGCTGCCGCTCGTCGGCGCGGGGGTCTCGGTGTACCACCTGCTGGTCGAGAACGGCGTCGTCGAGCAGGCGAAGGCCTGCCTGCTCTCGGCGCCCGGGGGCTGCGCAACCAAGTGGATCGAAGAGTTCGGCTACGTGACGATCCCGACCCTCGCGCTGACCGGCTTCGCGCTCTGCTTCGCCTTCCTGCTGCTGGCCGCCTTGCCGCCGCTGTCTGCGGCTACCGTTTCGGAGCGATGACGAGCGGCAAGCAAGCCCGGCGGCAGCGGCAGCAGGCCGCCCGCCCGCCGGTGCGCAGCACCGAGGGACACAAGGCCTCGCCGGCCGTCCTGATCGGCGCGCTGATCGCGATCGTCGCGATTGTGGCCGTTGCCGCCGTCGTGCTCGTCTCCCGAGGCGGCTCCGACTCGGGTGGAACGACCACCGGCACGAAGCTTCCCGACGCGGGCGCGATCGCGCAGCAGTTCGCCGGCATCCCGCAGAGCGGCGACGTGCTCGGCAAGGCGAGCGCCCCGGCGACGCTCGTCGAGTACATCGATCTCCAGTGCCCGGTCTGCCGCCAGTTCGAGACCGAGGTGATGCCGACGATCATCGACCGCTACGTGCGCACCGGCAAGCTGAAGGTGATCGCGCGGCCGGTCTCGATCATCGGCCCCGACTCGGAGACCGGGCGCCACGGCATGATCGCGGCGTTCAAGCAGAACCGCGGCTTCAACTTCGCGCAGCTCCTGTACTTCAACCAGGGCCCCGAGAACGGCGGCTGGCTGGACGACTCGATCGTCGCCGACGCGGCGGCGAGCATCCCCGGCGTCAAGGTGGCCGCGCTGCAGCAGGCCGCCGACTCGAGCGACGTGAAGGAGCAGGCTGCGTCGTACGACAGCCAGGCGACGGCCGACCAGCTCTCCGGTACGCCGACGCTGGTGCTCGGCAAGACAGGCGGCAAGCTGACCTCGCTGGGAGCCGGCCTGCCCTCCGTCGAGCAGCTCAGTGCGCAGATCGACCAGACGCTGAAGGGCTAGTACCGGTCCAGCTCGACGAGGCGCTCGTCGCTGATGCCGAAGTGGTGCGCGATCTCGTGCAGCACGACGCGCCGGATCATCCGCTCCAGCAGCTCCGCGTCGTGGCCGTACAGCCGCTCGAGCGGGCCGCGGTAGATCGAGATCTTGTCCGGCGGAGTGCCCGCGTAGTAGCTCGAGCGGTCCGTCAGCGGGATCCCTTCGTAGAGCCCTAGCAACGGCTGGCCGTCGGGCGGCTCGTCCTCGACCACGATCGCCACGTTCGACATGGCGTTGCGCAGGTCGTCGGGCAGCGTCTCGAGCGCCGCCTCGGCGGCCTGTTGGAACGAATCGTCGTCGGAGCTCGTCGTCATCACCACCGCGCCACCTCGGCCAGCATCGCAAAAGCACCGAGCCCGGCGGCGAAAGGCAGGCCGAACTTGAGCGTCTGGAGCACGCGAGACCCTGCGTAGGCCGCAACCTCTCCCAGCATCGGCTGCTGCCCTGGTGAGGCTGGGGCGGCCGTCGAGCTGTCGGCGACGGCCGGCCGTGGCTGCGGGAGGAAGGCGTAAGGCTCCCGCTCAGGGAGCAGCTCGAGGGCGCGCTTCCTCAGCTCGGGGCAGACGAGCGGGAGCTCGGAGTGCAGTCCCGCCAGCTCGAACAAGGCATCTACCGCGACTGCGCCCATGCGTGGGATATCGGCGCAGGCGATCCCTCACCTGAGGGATGCCGCCCATGCAGCCCGCTTGCGAGTGGCCCCTTCTCGTTCCCGGCCGCCGTTACGATCAGCCGCGTGCAGCAGAAGTACGTCCTCACGGAGCTCGACTCGGGCGAACGGGTGATCTCGGAGCGGCTCGCCCACGTGCGCTCGGTCGCGATCGGCTTCTGGATTGGCGCGGGCTCCCGCGACGAGACGGACGCGAAGGCCGGCATCTCCCACTTCATCGAGCACCTGCTGTTCAAGGGCACCTCCACCTACAGTGCGCAGGAGATCGCCGAGATCTTCGACGGCCTCGGCGGCGAGCTGAACGCCGCCACCTCCCGCGAGCACACGGTCGTCTACGCCCGCGTGCCGGACGACAAGCTCGAGGTCGCGCTCGACGTGATGGGGGAGATGGTCTTCGCGCCGGCCTTCGCCGAGCTGGACGCCGAGCGCGAGGTCGTGCTCGAGGAGATCGCGATGTACGAGGACCAGCCGCAGGAGCTGGTGCACGACCTGATCTCCGAGGCGACCTTCGGCACGCACCCGCTCGGCCGGCCGGTGATCGGGCGCGCCGAGGTGATCTCGAGCGTCACGCGGCGCTCGATCTCGGCCTACCACCGCTCGATGTACGTCCCGGGCAACGTGGTCGCCGCGGCCGCGGGGAACCTGAAGCACGAGGAGTTCGAGCGCCTGCTGGTGCGGGCGCAGCGGCGGGCTAGCGCGGCCGTCCGCAAGGGGCCGAAGGTTCGCCCGGCGCTCGTGAAGCCACCGCCCCCGAGCCTCCGCTTCCAGCGCAAGGACACGGAGCAGTATCACGTCTGCATCGCGGCGCCCGGGATCGCCCGCACCGACCGGCGCCGCTTCGCGGCCTCGCTGCTGGACGGCATCCTCGGCGGCTCGGCCTCCTCGCGCCTCTTCCAGGAGATCCGCGAGAAGCGCGGCATGGCGTACGCCGTCTACAGCTTCGCCTCGCAGTACACCGACACCGGCCAGATCGGCGTCTACATCGGCACGCGCGAGGACAACGTCTCGGCCTGTCTCGAGATCGCGAGTGAGCAGATCGCCGACATCGCCGGCGGCAACGTCCGGCTCGAGGAGCTCGCCCGGGCAAAGGAGAACCTGAAGGGGCGGATCCTGCTCTCGATGGAGTCGACCTCGAATCGCATGAGCCGACTCGGGAAGTCGCTGATCACCGACACGGAGCTGCTCTCGATCGGGCGGATCATGGCCGAGATCGACGCGGTCGAGCCTAAAGCGCTGGCCGAGCTCGCGGACGTGCTGCTCGCGCCGGAGAAGCTGTCCGCCGCCGGGATCGGGCCGCGCGAGAAACGCTTCCTCGAGGCGGTCGAGCGCGTGAACCCGGGCCTCTCGCGCGCCGCGTGAAGGTCGTCTTCAACGGGCGGGGCGGCAAGGTCGGCTCGGTGCTTGCGCCCGCGCTCCAGGCTGCCGGGCACTCCCTCGTCGAGCTCTCGGAGGCCGAGGCGATGGTCGATTTCACGGCGCCGAGCGTGGTCGAGGCGAACGTGCGCGCGGCGCTCGAACAGGGCGTGGCGTGCGTGGTCGGCACGAGCGGCTGGGATCCGGCGCCGCTCGGCTCCCTGGCCGCCGAGCGGGGACTCGCCCTGCTGGTGGTGCCGAACTTCGCACTCGGTGCGGTGCTGATGATGCGGCTGGCGGCCGAGGCGGCGAGGCATTTGCCACGCGCGGAGATCGTCGAGCTGCACGGCGAGGGGAAGAAGGACGCGCCCTCGGGGACGGCCAAGGCGACTGCGGAGGCGCTCGGCGGAGCGCCGGTGCACTCGGTGCGCCTGCCAGGGCTCGTGGCGCACCAGGAGGTGCTCTTCGGCGGCGACGGGCAGCTGCTGACGATCCGCCACGACGCCTTCTCCCGCGAGGCCTACGTGCCGGGCGTTTTGCTCGCCCTCGAGCGTCTCGACACCCTGCCGCCGGGCCTGACGATCGGCCTGGACGCCGTGCTCGACTGAGCCCGGCCGGCCGGCAAACATTGCAGGTGCAGGCGAAGAGGCGGCGTAGAATGGCCCCGTGCTCGGCGAGATCCTGACCGCGACCGTGACGCCCTTCGACGCCGACGGTTCGGTGGACTACGATCGCTACCGCGAGCTCTGCGCCTTCCTCGTCGACAACGGCTCCGACGGCGTCGTCGTCAACGGAACCACGGGTGAGGCCTCCACGCTCTCGGAGGAAGAGCGCGCCGGGCTGATCCGCGCCGCGCTCGAGGCGATCGGCGACCGCGCGACCGTGGTCGCCGGCACGGGGACGAACTCGACGGAGCACTCGATCCAGCTCACCGAGCAGGCCCAGGAGGCCGGCGCGCACGCGGTGCTGGTGGTCACGCCGTACTACAACAAGCCGCCGCAGCGCGGGATCGTCGCCCACTTCGACGCCGTTGCGGCTGTCACCGACCTGCCTGTCGTCGCGTACAACATTCCCGGCCGCTGCGTGATCAACATCGACCCTGAGACGATGGCCGAGCTCGCGGAGATCCCGAACGTGAAGGCGGTCAAGCAGTCGAACGCCGACCTCGACCAGGCCCGACGGATCGTCGAGCTCGGGCTCGACCTCTACGCGGGCGACGACAACCTCGTGCTCCCGTTCCTCGAGCTCGGCGGTGTGGGCGGCGTCTGTGTCCACACCCACGTCGTGGGGCCGCAGGTGAAGGAACTGATCCGGCGCTTCCGCGCGGGCGACGTCGACGCGGCACGGCAGCTCGACGACGAGCTCGCGGCCGCCTACGAGCTGATCGGCGTCGTCACCGGCCCGATCCAGATCAAAGCGGCGCTGAACCTGCTCGGACACGACGTCGGCGGCGTGAGGCTGCCGCTCGTCGAGGCGAGCGAGGACGAGGTAGCGCAGATCCGCGACTGCCTCGAGCGACTGCGGCTGCTCGAGCGCGTCGCCTAGCTACCCGTCGCGGCGGTAACTGCTTCCGGCTCGGCCTCCGCGGGCCGCGGGGCCAGCGCAAGGCCGATGGCATCGAGGGACGAGTTGAGCGCAGTGGCGACGTGGCGCTGAAGCGCGCCCGGGCTGCGCAGGACGAGGAAGCCGGTGAGAGCGCTGTTCTCACGGCGAAGAGGGAGAGCGACGTACGCCCCGTCGCCGCCGAGCTCGTGCGCCGCGGTGACGAGCAGGTCGTCACGCGACTCGGCCTCGCGCACGAGCCAGCTCATCAGCGCGATCGACGGAGGGCCGTCACCGTGCACGAGCTCGATCTCGCCCCCGAGCCCGTCCTCCTGCCACTGGACGAGCGCGACCCAGTCGCTCCGCGCCGTTTCCCGCAGGAGGCGTTCGAGCGCCTCGAAGACACGAGGACGGTCGCCGGCGGCGAGGGCTTCGGCCAGTGCGCGCGCGAGCCGGTTGGCCCGGAACCGCATCCAGACCTGGAGCGTGAAGCCCAGGACTGCCGCGGCGACGCCCACGCCGACGAGCCAGAGCTGGTCCAGGCCGACACCGCCGAGCGCCGCGATCACGCCGGCCAGTGCAACGAACTTCGGCTGTTCGCGCAGGCGTCGAGCGCCGCGGATGTCCGGGACGCGGTAGGGAGTCGAGGCGCCGCTGATCTCCTCGCGCTCCTCCGCCGTGAGGGCCGAGAGCGGATCCTGGCCCCGCTGCTGCGCGACGAACGCCTTGGCGACCGTCGGGTGGAATTGCGTACCGATGTTGCGCTCGATCTCGGCCAGGGCCTCGTCGACGCTCAGGCCGACGCGGTAGGGGCGGTCGCTCGTCATGGCGTCGAAGCTGTCGGCGACGACCAGGAAATGGGCGGCCAGCGGCTGGTCCTCGGCCGGAATCCCGTAGTAGCCGCGGCCGTCGAAGCGCTCGCGGTGGTACTCGACCGCCCGCGCCTCGGCGGCCGAGACCTCGAACCGCCGGAGCAGACGAGCCGAGAGACGCGGCGCACGCCAGACCGTGCTCCACTCGTTGGGCCGCAGCTTCCCGGGCTTGCTCAAGACCGCTGCGTCGACCGCAACCTTGCCGAGGTCGTGCAGCCGCGCCGCCCAGCGCAGGCGGTCGATGTCCGAGTAGGGAAGGCCGAGCGCCCGCGCGAGCGAGTCGACGTAGCCGGCCACGCGGATCGAATGCCGGTAGGTCCACGGGTCGCGCTCGTCGACGATGTTGGCGAAGGTCTCGAGGGCGTGCAGCGTCTCCTGTCGCGAGTGACGGACGCGCGCGTGAGCGTGGTTGACGGCCAGTGCGACCGGCACCACCGCGATCGCGTTCCAGGGGTGGTTGAGCGCGAAGAGGGCGAGGATCGCGCCGAGGCCGGCCTCTGCCGCGGCGGCGACGAAATCGGGCTGGAGCACCTCGAGCCCGCCGACGACCTGTAGCAGCAGGCGGGAGACGAGCAGGTAGACGAGCGCCAGCACGGCCAGCGGGACGAGGTCGTCGGGCAGCGTGAGGTGTCCCGCATGGCCACCGCCGAGGGCGAAGCCGTAACCGGCGGCGACGGAGGCGAGCGCGAACGCCGAGGCCTCGAACGCCGCGTGACGCCACGAACCGCGCACGAGGCGCGCGACCAGCGCGGCCGCGCCCGCGACGAGCGCGCCGCGCCACGGGCCGAGCACGATCACCGCGGCCAGGTCGACGCCCGAGGCGACCCGGAAGACACCCGGCCCGACCGGCTCGCGGATCCGGGCGCTCTCCGGCTCCTCGAGCAGTTCGGCGGCGAGCGCGGCTGCCCCGAAGAGCGCCAGCGCGGTCAGCGGCCGCCCGGCAGCGGCGAACGCTCCGGCCACGGTGACACCGAGACCGGCCGCGACGGTCGCATAGGCGAGCATGGAGAGCCGCATCAGGCGTGTATCGGGTTCCACGCGCCCACCCGTTAGACCTGCGCACTGTCCTACACTGGGTCGATGCCTGGAAGCACCAAGATCATCCCGCTCGGCGGCCTCGGCGAGGTGGGCAAGAACATGACCGTGATCGAGGCCGACGGCGAGGCGGTCGTGATCGACGCGGGCCTCGCGTTCCCGCGCGACGAGCACCTCGGCGTCGACCTGATCCTCCCCGACTTCTCCTACCTGGTCGACCGCGACCGGCCGGTGCGCGCGGTGCTGCTGACGCACGGCCACGAGGACCATGTCGGCGCCCTGCCGTACCTGCTGCGGGAGGCGCGGGTGCAGGAGGTCTGGGCAACGCGGCTGACGCTCGGGCTGGTCAAGTCCAAGCTCGACGAGCACGGGCTGCTGCGCTCCACGGAGCTGCGCGAGTCCGACCCGGAAGGCGAGCCCGCCAGGCTCGGCCCGTTCACGGCCGAGTTCATCCGGGTCGCCCACTCGATCCCGGATGCCGTCGCGATCGTGCTCGACACGCCGGGCGGCCGGATCCTGCACACCGGCGACTACAAGCTCGACCACACGCCCGTCGACGGCCTGCGCACCGACGTCGGCCGCCTGGCCGAGCTGGGCAACCGCGGCGTCGATCTCTTCCTCGGCGACTCCACGAACGCCGAGCGGCCGGGAGTGACGGGCTCGGAGCGGCTCGTCGGCGAGGCCTTTCGCCAGCTGATCCCGTTGCGCACAGGCCGGATCCTGGTCGCCTCGTTCGCCTCGAACGTGCACCGCATGCAGCAGGCCGCCGACGTGGCGATCGAGGCCGGCCGCAAGGTCTGCGTCGTGGGGCGCTCGATGCGCAAGAACATCAACATCGCGCGGAACCTCGGCTACATCGACGTCCCGGACGAGGCGCTGATCCAGCCGAAGGAGCTGGACGACTACGCACGGGGCGACGTGCTGATCCTCTGCACCGGCAGCCAGGGCGAGCCGCTCTCAGCGCTCGTGCGGATCGCGTACGGCGACCACCGCGACGTCAAGGTCGAGGCCGGCGACACGGTGATCATCTCGGCCAAGCCGGTCCCCGGGAACGAGCTGGCAGTCCACGACGCGATCAACCAGCTGGCCAAGAACGGGGCGGAGGTGCTGCACCAGGAGATCGCGCCGGTGCACGTCTCGGGCCACGGCCACGCCGAGGAGCTGCGGACGATGCTCGGGCTCGTGAGGCCGAAGTCGGTCATGCCGGTGCACGGCGAGTTCCGAATGCTGGCCGCCCACGCGCGGCTGGCGGCCGAGGGCGGCGTGCCGGAGAACCGGATCGTGCTCGCCGAGAACGGCTCCGTCGTCGAGCTCGACGAGTCCGGCGCGTACCTGACTGGCCAGATCGAGGCCGGCGTCACGTTCGTCGACGGCCTCGGCGTCGGCGACGTCCAGGACGTCGCGCTGCGCGACCGGCGACACATGTCCGAGGACGGCGTGCTGATCGTCGTCGCGACGCTCGGCGGCGGCAACGGCTCGGTCGCGAGCAAGCCCGAGCTGATCGCGCGAGGGTTCGCCGAGCCGGGCGAGCCGCTGCTCGAGGAGATGCGGGAAGAGGCTCAGCGGGTACTGGACGAGCTGGTGAAGGACAACGTCAAAGAGATCAAACTCCTACAGGAGCACCTGCACGACGGGCTCGGCCAGCTGATCTACGACCGCACCAAGCGCCGGCCGATGATCCTCCCGGTCGTGGTCGAGGTATGAGCACCCTTCGCGCGGAGCCGGGCTGGGCCGACGTGCTGACCGACCACGCGGCCGAGGCCGAGACCGCCGCCCGGCTGATCCGGCAGCTGAACGCGGCCTCGGTCGCGTCGCTCGCGTTCTGCCGGCTGCTGGAGCGCTGGGGCCGCGGCGACGCCGCTCCGTCGACGCCCGGCGGGCGGCAGGCGGCACTGCGGCGTGCGGCCGACCGCGCGGAGACTGCGCTCTCGGGCCTCGAGCAGCCGCTCGGCCGATACCTGCTCGAGCTCGAGCCGGAGCGCGCCGAAGGACGCTCCTGGTACGGGGCGCCGGGCGCGGCCGAGCTGATCGAGTGGGCGCCGGTGCTCCACCGCGCGGGCGTCCGCTGCTCCTCCGTGCGCGTCGCCCAGGCCTACCTCGAGCTCGCGGTCTTCCTACGCGCGCTGGCCGGTCTCGACGACGCCGCCCGCATCCGCTCTGCGCCCGACCGCTCCTCGCTCTGGGCCGGGCTGTTCGACCTGCGCGAGAACCTGCTCGGCCGGGCCGTGGACGACC
The DNA here is from genome assembly GCA_963763475.1 of uncultured Actinomycetes bacterium. Taxonomy (GTDB): domain Bacteria; phylum Actinomycetota; class Thermoleophilia; order Gaiellales; family Gaiellaceae; genus AC-32. The sequence goes on from CAVXOR010000004.1 coordinate 121,283, forward strand.
TGCGCGCGCTTGCCGCCTGAAATCACCGTCGTCGGCTCGGTCAACCTCGACCTGGTCGCGCGTTGCGAGCGGCTGCCGCGGGTGGGGGAGACGCTGACCGATGCCACCTTCGCCCGCTATCCCGGCGGCAAGGGAGCGAATCAGGCCGTCGCCGCCGCTCGACTCGGGGCGCGCGTGAGCTTCGTCGGCGCCGTCGGCGAGGATCCCTTCGCGGAAGAGGCGCTCGCCGGGATGCGTGAAGCCGGCGTTGATTTCCAGCTGGGGCTGGGGGACGGGACCGGCGTGGCGGTGATCCTCGTCGACGCCGAGGGTGAGAACCTAATCGTGGTCGCACCGGGGGCAAACACTCAAGTCGGGCGCGTCGAGGCCGGCGGCAACGTGCTGGCGCAGCTGGAGGTCTCGGACGAGACGGTCCTCTCGGCCGCACAGGGCGCTGACCGCTTCTTCCTCAATGCGGCGCCCGCGCGGCCGATCGCCGCCGAGGTCGTGGAGACCGCCGAGCTGGTCGTCGTCAACCGCTACGAGCTCGACTCGCTGCCGGAGACCCCGCGGCTGCTGGCGCTCACGCTCGGCGATGAGGGCGCGATCCTGATCGAGGGAGGGGAGGAGGTGGCGCGCGCCGCGGCCCCGCAGGTGCAGGCGGTTGACGGGACGGCGGCAGGTGACGCGTTCACGGCCTGCCTGGTCGTCTCGCTGCTGGAGGAGCGCGACCGCGAGGAGGCGCTCCGCCGCGCCTGTGCGGCCGGCGCGCTCGCGGCCTCGCGCGCGGGCGCCCAGCCGTCGCTCCCGACCGCGACCGAGGTCGATGAAATGCTCGCCTCGTGAGCACGCCGATCCTGCTCGACTGCGACCCGGGCCACGACGACGCGATCGCGCTCCTGCTCGCGCTCGGCAGCGGAGAGCTCGAGTTGCGCGGCGTCACGACGGTCGCCGGCAACCAGACGCTCGAGAAGACCACGGCCAACGCGATCCGCGTGCTCGAGCTGGCCGGGCGCGGCGAGATCCCCGTCGCCGCGGGGGCGGGCCGTCCGCTCGTGCGTGAGCCGCGCGTGGCCGCCGATGTCCACGGTGAGACCGGCCTCGACGGCCCCGACCTCCCGCCGCCGCAGGCCGAGCCATCGGCTCAGCACGCGGTCGACTTCCTGGCCGAGCGGATGGAGGGCGCGACCCTCGTCGCCACCGGGCCGCTGACGAACGTGGCGCTGCTGCTCGCGCGTCACCCCGACGCGAGGCCGGAGCGGATCGTGCTGATGGGCGGCGCGATCGCCGAGGGCAACGTCACACCGGCGGCCGAGTTCAACATCTGGGCCGACCCCGAGGCCGCTCAGCGGGTCTTCGCGAGCGGGCTCGACGTGACAATGGTCGGACTCGACGTCACGCACCGCGCGCTCGTCACCTCCGAGCACGCCGAGCAGCTGCGCCAGAGTGGCCGCATCGGCGAGGTCGTCGCCCAGCTGCTCGACTTCTATGGCGGCTTCCACCGCGCCACCTACGGCTGGGACGGCTCGCCCGTGCACGACGCGGTCGCCGTGGCGCACGTGATCGACCCGACGCTGCTCGAGGTCGAGCACCTCAACGTCCGCGTCGACACGGAGTCGGAGCTCTGCCGCGGGCGGACCGTGGTCGACCTCTGGCGCCGCACGGGACTCGAGCCGACGGCGAACGTGGCGGTCGGGATCGACTCCGACCGGTTCGTCGGCCTGTTACAGGAACGGCTTGCCCGGCTAGGCTAGACGCCTGTGATCGCCGACATCGTCACCCTGCTGATCCCGGTCTACATCCTCGTCGGGCTGCTGCTCCTGCTGATCGTCCTGAACGTGCTCGCGCGCGTGAAGGGCGGCAAGTACGTGCGCCCGATCGCGCTGTGGCTGATGAAGGTGCCGATCCTCAAGCGCTGGCTTCAGAAGGCCTCGAAGGCGAACCTGGAGCGCAAGAACCCCGAGCTCGCCAGCGCGATCGCCAAGCTCGAGCGCAGCGGCGTCCAGCACGACCCGCAGCGCGCCCAGGCCGCGATGTCGCGGCTGAGCGCCGCGGAGCGGCGGGCGTGGATCGAGGCCGCAGGCGAAGAGGGCGCGATCCCGGAGCCGATGAACCGTCAGCAGCGCCGCCAGGCGGCGAAGCTGAAGAAGCGCCGCTAGCAAGCAGGGCTTCGCTCAGACGCAGAGAAGCAGCACCGACGATGGCGCGCCGCCGGAAGAAGCGCACCCTCAAGCCGCGCGTGCCCTCGCGCGTCAAGCGTCGCAAGCGCGGGGGCAAGAAGGCCGAGGGGCACCAGCATCCCGAGCTGACCGGCCTCGGGCTGGTCGCACTCGGCGTGTTCCTCGGCTCCGTGGTCTGGGCCGGCTGGAACGGCGGCTACGTCGGGCTCTGGATCGGCGACGGGCTCGAGGCGCTGATCGGGCAGGCGACACTCGGGCTGCCGGTCGCGCTGGTGATCGTCGGCGCCCTGCTCGTCGCGCGCAGCGACCTGGTGGACGTCCGGCCCTTCCGCACCGGGCTGTTCGTGCTCGCCTGCGGGCTGATGATCACCCTCGGCAAGGACGAGGGCGGGTACATGGGCACGCTGCTCGGCGGCGGGCTCGCGCTCGCGATCGGCTCGACGGGCGTCGCGATCGCCGGGATCCTGACCCTGCTCGCCGGTGGGCTGCTCGTGACCGGCGCCTCGGCGGGGGCGATGCTGCGCTCCTCCGGCCGTGCCGTGCACCGCGCCGCACGCAGGACGATGCCCGCGCGCCGGCCCGAGCCGCGGCTGCAGATGATCGAGGGCGCCGCTCCCGCGCTGGCGTCGCTGGCGCCGCCGGTCCCGCTCGCGCCGCCGGTCGACGTGGTGAACGAGTTTCCCGAGCTGGTCTCCGAGCGCCCGCCCGAGTTTCCACAGGAAGAGGAGCCCGACCAGGAGAGCCTCTTCGACGTGGCGGTCGAGCCGCAGGCCGAGTACCGCCTGCCCGACCGGGCGCTGCTGCGCCGCTCCGCGCCGGGCGCCGGCCCCGACGCCGACCACGCTGCCCGCGTGGCCGAGGCGCTCGTCCAGACACTGGCCAACTTCGGCGTGGACGCCACGGTGATCGGTCAGATCGCGGGCCCGCGCGTGACGCGCTACGAGCTGCAGCTCGCGCCCGGGACGAAGGTCTCCAAGGTCGCGGGCCTCAAGGACGACCTCTCCTACGCGCTCGCGACGACGGAGATCCGCATCCTCGCGCCCATCCCGGGCAAGCAGGCCGTCGGCGTCGAGCTGCCGAATACGAGCCCGAACCTCGTCACCCTCGGCGACATCTACGACGACCTGCCGGCGACCTCGAGCCCGCTCTCGGTGTGGCTCGGCAAGGACATCTCCGGCCAGTCGGTGTGGACCGACCTCGCAAGGATGCCGCACATCCTGATCGCCGGCACGACCGGCTCGGGCAAGTCGGGCTGCATCAACACAATCCTGACCTCCGTGCTGCTGCGCTCGACGCCGGACGACGTGCGGATGATCCTGATCGACCCCAAGCGGATCGAGCTCAACTACTACGAGTCGATCCCGCATCTCTTGACGCCCGTCGTCTCCAGCCCGAAGGAGGCCGCGGCCGTGCTGCGCAACGTGGTCGCCGAGATGGAGCGCCGCTACGAGCGGCTCTCCGCGGTGCGGGCGCGCAGCCTCGCCGAGGCGAACCGCGCCTTCCGCTCGCGCGGCGAGCCGTCGCTGCCGTACCTGCTGGTCGTGATCGACGAGCTCGCCGACCTGATGATGATCTCGCCGCAAGAGGTGGAAGACGCCGTCATCCGCCTCGCGCAGAAGTCGCGCGCGGTCGGCATCCACCTGGTGCTCGCCACCCAGCGTCCGTCGGTGGACGTGATCACGGGGATGATCAAGGCGAACGTTCCCAGCCGGATCGCGTTCGCCGTCTCGAGCCAGACCGACTCGCGCGTGATCCTCGACCAGGCCGGCGCCGAGAGCCTGCTCGGCCAGGGCGACATGCTCTTCAAGCCGCTCGGCACCTCACGCCTGCAGCGTGTCCAGGGCGCGTTCGTGACCGAGGAGGAGATCGCCCTGATCGTCGAGCAGTGCCGCGCCCAGCGGGCCCAGGAGCTGGACGAGAGCCTGCTCGAAGTGCCCCAGACCGAGCGTGAAGACGGCGCGGACGCGGAGGGCGACTTCGATCCCGACGAGGATCCGCTGCTGGACAAGGCGATCGAGGTCGTCGTCCAGACCCAGACCGCCTCGGTCTCGCTTCTCCAGCGGCGCCTCCGCGTCGGCTACACCAGGGCCGGCAGGCTGATCGACATGCTCGAGCGCCGTGGGATCATCTCGGGCTACGAGGGATCGAAGCCTCGCCGGGTGCTGGTCGACGAGTCCTCACTGCCCCAGTTGAGCGACGCGATCTAGGACCAGACCGGCCCAAGTGGGGCCGTCCGGCCTATGCAATCGCGCTAACTTCGGGTTAGCATCGGTCGTCTTTTGCTTCTTGGTTCAGGCGTTTTCAACGCGCACATTTTTCAATGAGGGAGGGCAAGTGAGGGTTTCACGTCGTATTTCCATCGTCGCCGCGCTGCTTGCGGTGACGGTGCTGGCTGGGCTCGCTGCGCTGGTGGGCAGCAGCTCGAGCCAGGCATCGTCGCAGGCGAGCAAGGCCACGTACCTGGCCACGCTCATCAGCGACATCGGCAAGTTCAACGACCGCTCGTTCAACCAGTCGCAGAAGGAAGGGCTCATCCGGGCTCAGAAGAAGCTGGGCGTCAAGGTCAAGCCGCTGCAGTCCAACTCGACGTCGGACTACATCCCGAACCTGACGCAGGCCGTGCGGCTGCACTCGAACATCATCATCGCGGCCGGCTTCCTGCTCGCCGGAGCGACCGACACGGTCGCCAAGAAGTACCCGAAGATCCACTTCGCGATCACCGACTACGACGTCAAGAGCGACCCGTTCAAGGGCCGCAAGAACGTCATGGGCCTCACGTACGCGGCCAACGAGTCGGGCTGTCTGGTCGGCGTCCTCGCCGCCAAGATGGCCGCGAAGGCCGGCAAGAAGGTCGTCGGCGCGGTCGGCGGCGTGAAGATCCCGCCGGTCGACATCTGGATCGCCGGGTTCAGGTTCTGTGCCCAGAAGGCTGTGCCGGGCACGAAGGTCCTGATCGACTACTCGCAGGACTTCGTCGCGGCCGACAAGTGCAAGACGGTCGCCGAGAACATGATCGCCCAGGGCGCGCAGGTGCTCTTCCAGGTTGCCGGCGGCTGTGGCCTCGGCACCCTGAAGGCCGCCGCGGCCGCCCACATCTGGGGCATCGGCGTCGACAAGGACCAGTACCGGGACGCGGCCCGCGTGCTCACGTCCGGGGTCAAGCGAGTCGACAACGGCGTCTACCAGGCGATCGACAAGGCCAAGAACGGCGGCTTCAAGGGTGGCGGCAACCTGCTCTTCAACCTGAAGAACAAGGGCATGAGCGTTGGCAAGATCAACCCCAGCGTGCCGAAGGCCTACATCACCCTGATGAACTCGTACAAGACGAAGATCATCAAGAAGAAGCTCAAGGTCCCGACCAAGCTCTAAGCGCGACCTCGAGCGCAAAACCTGAACGGGCGGGCCCGCGGGCCCGCCCGTTTGGTTCGGGCATACTTCGGCGCGATGCGGGTCTTCTCTGCGCTTGTGGGTGTTTCGGCGCTCCTGCTCGTCGCCGGCTGTGGTGGCAGCAGCGGCGAGGGCTCGTCGTCCACCTCGGGCGGGCCGCAGAAGTCGGGCAAGCTGATCACGCTCATCAGCGACATCGGCAAGTTCAACGACCGCTCGTTCAACCAGTCGCAGAAGGAAGGCCTCGACCGGGCACACAGCAAGCTCGGCGTCAAGACCCTCCCGCTGCAGTCGAACTCGACCTCGGACTACATCCCGAACCTCTCGAGCGCCGTGCGCAAGAAGTCCGCCCTGACGATCGCCGCCGGCTTCCTGCTCGCCGACGCGACGAACACGGTGGCCACGAGGAATCACAACCTGCACTTCGCGATCACCGACTACGACGTCACCGGCGCGCCCTTCAACGGCCGCAAGAACGTCGAGGGTCTCACCTATGCGGCCAACGAGTCGGGCTGCCTGGTCGGCTACCTGGCAGCGGAGATGGTGAAGAAGCAGGGAGGCAAGCAGGTGATCGGGGCCGTCGGCGGGCTGAAGATCCCGCCGGTGGACATCTGGATCGCGGGCTACCAGCACTGCGCGAAGCTCTTCAACCCGCAGATCAAGGTACTGGTTGGCTACTCGCAGGACTTCGTCGCCTCGGACAAGTGCAAGACCGTGGCCGAGAACCAGATCTCGCAGGGCGCGCAAGTGCTCTTCCAGGTCGCGGGCGGCTGCGGGCTGGGCACGCTGAAGGCCGCTGACGCCGCAGGCATCTGGGGCATCGGGGTGGACAAGGACCAGTACAACGACGCCAAGCGCGTGCTCACCTCCGGCGTGAAGCGCGTCGACAACGGCGTCTTCCAGGCCACCAAGCAGGTCACCGATGGGCACTTCCGGGGCGGCGGCAACCTGCTCTTCAACCTGAAGAACGGCGGCATGGACGTCGGCAAGATCAACCCGGCCGTGCCGAAGTCGTTCATCGACAAGATGAACGAGCTCAAGCAGAAGATCATCGACGGGGACGTCAAGGTCCCCGCGACGCTGTAGCACCGGTCCGCCGCACCTCCATAGAATCAGCCGCGGTGGAAGCCTCCACGGTCCTCGAGATGCGGGGCATCACGAAGCGGTTCCCCGGCGTCGTTGCGAACGACAACGTCGACCTCGACCTCCGCAAGGGCGAGGTGCTCGCTCTCCTCGGCGAGAACGGTGCGGGCAAGTCGACGCTGATGAACATCCTCTACGGCCTCTACCGGGCAGATGAGGGCGAGATCCTGCTGAACGGGCGCAAGGCCGCCTTCGGCTCGGCGAAGGACGCAATTGACCGCGGGATCGGGATGGTCCACCAGCACTTCATGCTGATCCCGGTGATGACGGTCGCCGAGAACATCGTGCTCGAGATCGAGCCGACCAAGGCCGGCGTGCTGCTCGACTACGGCAAGGCGGTCGAGCGCGTGCGAGAGATCTCGACGCAGTACGGGCTGGCGGTCAATCCGACGGCCAAGGTCGAGAGCATCAGCGTCGGCCAGCAGCAGCGCGTCGAGATCCTCAAGGCGCTCTACCGCGGCGCCGAGGTGCTGATTCTCGACGAGCCCACCGCCGTGCTGACGCCGCAGGAGGCCAGCGAGCTGTTCGCGATCATCAAGAGCCTGCAGGAGGGCGGCACCTCGATCATCTTCATCAGCCACAAGCTGAACGAGGTGCTCGAGATCGCCGACCGGATCACCGTCCTCCGGCGCGGCAAGAAGGTCGACACGGTGCCGCGAGAGGGCGCGACCGAGAACGGCCTCGCGAAGATGATGGTGGGGCGCGAGGTGCTCCTGCGGGTCGACAAGAAGCCCGCCGAGGCGGGGGACGTGCTGCTGGAGGTGCGTAACCTGCACGTCAACGACGAACGCGGGCTGCCTGCCGTGCGCGACGTCTCCCTTGCCGTGCGAGCCGGCGAGATCGTCGGCATCGCCGGAGTCGAGGGCAACGGGCAGAGCGAGCTGATCGAGGCGATCACCGGTCTGCGCCATGCCGAGAGCGGGGAGGTGGCGGTGGCCGGAAAGGTGGTCTCGCGGCCGAGCGCCCGGCGGATGCTCGACGCGGGGGTCGGGCACATCCCGGAGGACCGCCAGCGCCGTGGGCTCGTGCTCGAGTTCTCGATAGCCGAGAACATCGCGCTGCACGACTACAACCGGCCGCCGGAGTCGCGCTTCGGCTGGCTCTTCCCCCGCAGGCTCGTCGAGCGCGCGCGTGGACTGATCAGGGAGTTCGACATCCGCGGCGGTGGCCCGAACACGCCCGGCGGCGCGCTCTCCGGAGGCAATCAGCAGAAGGTGGTGGCCGCTCGCGAGGTGGCGCGCGACCCGAAGGTGCTCGTCGCCGCCCAGCCGACGCGCGGGCTCGACGTGGGCGCGATCGAGTACCTGCACCGCCGCCTGGTCGAGGAGCGTGACGAGGGCCGCGCGATCCTGCTGGTCTCGCTGGAGCTGGACGAGGTGCTCTCGCTCTCCGACCGGATCCTGGTGATGTACGAGGGCCAGGTCGTCGGCGAGCACGAACCCGGCGTGACCGAGGAGGAGATCGGGCTCGAGATGCTCGGCGCGCGCCGCAAGGAGACGGCTGCGTGAGCGAGCCGCTGGCCCCGCGGCAGGGCAGCGAGCCCGAGGACATCAAGCACGCGCCGCCGGCGACAGTCGCCTCGCGGCTGGCGGTCTGGCAGCGCGCCGGCGGCATCATCGTCCCGGTCCTGACGGCGATGCTGGCGTTCCTGATCGGCGGGCTGCTCGTGCTCGGCACCGGGCACAACCCGATTCAGGCCTACTGGGACATCGTCAAGGGCGCCGGCCTGGACTGGCTCGCCCACCCGACGAACACCGACGTCGCCAACACGGCCGCGTACAACTTCAGCCAGACGCTGCTGCAGACGACGACGCTGATTTTGACGGGCCTCGCCGTCGCCTTCGCTTTCCGCTGCGGGATGTTCAACATCGGCGGCAACGGCCAGTACCTGGTCGGCCTCTACGTCGCGAACTGGATCGGCATCTCCTTCGTCCACATGACGAAGCCGGCCCACATCCTGATCGCGGTCGCCGGCGCGGCCGTCGCGGGGGCGATCTGGGCCGGGATCGCCGGCTTCCTGAAGGCGACCACCGGCGCCCACGAGGTGATCACCACGATCATGCTCAACTGGATCGCGTACTGGATCGGCAACTACATCTTCCAGCAGGGCGGCCCGCTGCAGGGCGCTCAGAACAAGCCGCTCGACATCCCGATCTCGGGCGACATCGCCCAGAACGCGAAGCTGCCGGTCTTCTGGGGCGACGCCGACCTGCAGGGCCTGCACGTCGGCTTCTTCGTCGCGATCGGCGCGCTGATCGTCTTCTGGCTGATCCTCAACCGCACGACGCTCGGCTACGAGGTGCGTGCGGTCGGCTACAACCCGGACGCCGCCGCCTACGGCGGGATCAAGGTCCGCACCAACTACATCCGGGCGATGGCGATCTCGGGCGCGTTCGCGGGCCTCGCGGGCGGCCTCGACATGCTCGGCTACCTCTACCACTTCGGCACGAGCGACGTGCAGGCCTCGTCGATCGGCTTCCTCGGGATCGCGGTCGCGCTGCTCGGCCGCAACACCGCGCTCGGCGTCGGCCTGGCCGCGTTCCTGTTCGGCGGCCTGCTCTACGGCACGACGCACGGCCTGCAGTCGGGCACGATCGACCCGAGCCTCGCCGGCCACCTGACCGAGATGATCCAGGGGCTGGTCGTGCTCTTCGTCGGGGCCGACGTGCTGATCCTGGCCGTCTGGGGCTCGCGCAGGAAGCTGAAACGCAGGCGATCCGTCGGCAGCTCGGCGTCCGAACCGGAGGCGGCCTCCCCGTGAGCACCTACGTCGGCACCGTCCAGCGCGCGGGCTCGCGTCTCACCGAGCCGACCTCGGTCGGCGCGATCGGAGTGACACTCGGGGTGATCGCATTCGTGCTCGCGATCCCACCGATCACGGCTCGCTCGCCACTCTGGCCAATCCTGCTCGGGATCGTCGCAATGCTGTTCGGGATCGTCGCGGCGAGCCGCGGCGCCTACCGGGTCGGCTTCGGAGCGATCGCCGCCGGCGTGCTCGGGGCGGCCCTCGCGGTGCTTGCGACCCGCTCGAGCACCGCGCACCTGAACCAGGTCCTAACCGCGAGCCTGATCGCCTCGATGCTCGTCTTCGCCACGCCCCTCACCTTCGGCGCACTCGGCGGGATGTTCTCCGAGCGCTCGGGCGTCGTGAACATCGGCCTCGAGGGGATGATGCTGATGGGCGCCTTCTGGGGCATCTGGGGAGCCGACAAGACCGGTAGCTGGGTCTGGGGCGTCCTGATCGCGATGGCCTCTGGCGGCGCGCTTGCGCTCGTCCACGCCTTCTTCGCGATCCATCTGAGAGCCGACCAGATCGTGGGCGGAGTGGCGGTGAACTTCCTAGCCCTCGGGATCACGGGGTATTTCTTCGTTCAGCTCTACCACGGCGAGAACGTGCCGACGGGCGTCTCGCAAATCCCGACCGTCAACCTCACGAAGGATTCGAGCCACAACTTCTTCGCCGACTCCTTCGGCCACCTCAACCTGATGATCTGGGTCGCGATCCTGTTCGTGCCGTTGTCGTACATCGCGCTCTTCAAGACGCCGATCGGCCTGCGCATCCGCGCCTGCGGCGAGCACCCGCGCGCGGCCGACACGGTCGGGATCAACGTCTACGCGATCCGCTATGGCGCGGTCGTCCTCTCGGGGATCCTGGCCGCGATGGGCGGTGCGTACCTGACCGTCGGCTACCTGAACACCTACAACGAGAACGTCACCGCCGGGCGCGGGTTCATCGCGCTGGCGGCGGTGATCTTCGGCAACTGGCGCCCGTTCGGCGCCTTCGGGGCGGCGCTCCTGTTCGGCTTCTCGACCGCCCTGGCCTTCCGCCTGCCCGTCTACTCCTCGAACGCGGCGGTGCTCTTCCAGGCGCTTCCGTACGTACTGACTCTCGTGGCCGTGGCCGGCGTGATCGGCCGCACCGTGCCACCTGCTGCCGATGGACGGCCTTACAAGAAACAGTAGCGCGCGGGGGCGAAACGACGCGGCGCGCGGCTCGGTCGTGCTCGCGCTGCTCGGGCTCGCCGTCCCCGTCCTCGCCTACGCGGCCGCCCGGCAACTGCATGACGTGACGATCATCCAGGCGACCGGCGCGACCTGCGGCGCGGCGGTACTCGGCGGGGCGGCAGTGCTGCTGGCGCGTCGAGGGCTGCGGAACATCGAGCGCACGCTGGGACGGGTCGGCGGCGAAGGCGCTGCCCGCGTGGGGCGCCTGCTGGGCGCGATCTCGCTCTGCATCGGGCTCTGCGCCGTGATCGCCCTGGCCGTGTACGCGGTGCTGAACGTGATCGGATAGCCCCACCGCGCGGGATCGGGACTACAATCGGCCGCTCACGTGTTCGAGATCGGCAACAGCCTGCGCGAGGCCCGAGTCCGCCAACAGCTCGAGCTGGGGGAGGTCGAGCTCGCCACCAAGATCCGCGCCCGCTACGTGCGCGCGCTCGAGGAGGAGAGCTTCGAGGCGCTCCCGGCCCAGACGTACGTCAAGGGCTTCCTGCGCACCTACGCGGACTATCTCGGCCTCGACGGGCAGCTCTACGTCGACGAGTTCAACTCCCGCTTCGGCGCCGAGGGGGACGAGCCACGAGAGCCCGTCGTCCCGCGGCGGACCTCGCACGTGGCCAGGCAGCACCGGCGGCTCGAGCGGCGCTGGATTGCCTTCGCGCTGGCCGGGATCGCCGCGCTCGTCGTCTTCTTCATCGCAGCCTGGAAGTTCGGTGGCAACGGCAACGAGGGAATCCCGAACCTCGGCACGACGACGGCGACGCCCTCCAAGAAGGTGCTGCCGCCGGCCACCTCGACGAAGAAGGCTCCGACGAAGCCGGTCTCGTTCCGGCTGTACGTCCGCGCGCTGAACGGCAACTGCTGGATGGAGGTGCGCAACTGGTCGGCGAGCGGCAAGAGCCGCTTCACCGGCACGGTCGAGCCCGGCCAGTCGCAGCGCTTCGTCGCACGGCGGCTGTGGGTCAACTTCGGCAACCCCGGGAACCTGGCGGTCGTCTACAACGGGCACCTGGTCCACGTCAGCCGCCCGGGTTCGTACGTCTTCACTGCGCACGGCTTCTCGCCCGCGGCTTGAGCCGCCCCCGCGGCTTCGTGGTCGTCACCGGCAGCGAGCTCGTCCGTGGCGACCGGCGTGACCTGAACGGGCCGTTCCTCGCCTCGGAGCTATTGCGCCTGGGCGTCGAGCCGGCACGGATCTCGATCGTCGGCGACGACCCGGACGAGCTCGAGGCCGCGCTGCGGGAGGGGCTCGAGGCGGAGCTCTGCTGCGTCTCCGGCGGGCTCGGGCCGACGCACGACGACCGGACGGTCGAGCTTGTGGCGCGCACCGCCGGGCGCAAGCTGTTCGTCGACGAGGCGTTGGAAGCCGAGATCGAGTCGGTCTCGCGTGCGATCGCCGAGCGGCTGGACCGGCCGTACGCCGACTTCGCGCAGGGCGTGCGCAAGCAGGCGACGCTGCCCGAGGGCGCGCTGGTCGTCGGGATCGCGGGCACCGCGCCGGCGCTCGTACTCGAGACCGGGCGTAGGGTGGTCGTCGTGCTCCCGGGGCCGCCGAGCGAGCTGCGCCGGCTCTGGCCGCGGGCGCTCGACTCGGTCCCGGTGCGAGTGGTGCTCTCGCGCGCGCGTGAACCCGAACGGCGCGTGTTGCGCTTCTACGGCGCCAGCGAGTCCGAGATCGCGCGTGCGCTCGCGGAGAGTGGGGGCGAGGGCGGCGGCGTGACCGCGACGATCTGCGCGCGCGAGTTCGAGATCCACGTCGACCTGTTCGTGGAGGAGGAGGGCCGCTCGCGCGCGAACGAGCTCGTGGCCGGGCTGCGCGAGCGGGCGGGGCGGCATCTGTTCGTCGAGGACGAACGCCCGGTCGAGGCTTTGGTGCTCGACGCGTGCCGCGAACACGGCCTGACGCTGGGCACTGCGGAGTCGTGCACGGGCGGTCTGGTCGCGGCGAGGCTGACCTCGGTGCCCGGCTCCAGCGACGTCTTCCTCGGAGCCGTGGTCGCCTACGCGGACGAGGTCAAGAGCCGCGATCTGGAGGTTCCGTCCGAGCTGCTTGAACGGCACGGGTCGGTCTCGGCCGAAGTGGCAGCTGCGATGGCCGCCGGCGCGCGGGCGAGGCTCGGAGTGGACGTCGCCGTCGCCGTAACGGGCATCGCTGGCCCGAGCGGCGGCACGCCGGAAAAGCCGGTCGGGCTCGTTCACCTGCACGCCGAGGGGCCCGACGGCTCGCGCGCGCGGCGACTTGACCTGCCGGGCGACCGTGAGGCGATCCGTGCCCGCTCGGCGGTCGCTGCACTGCATCTCGTGCGCACGCTTCTGGCACGAAGTCGTGACGATTCGGTGTGAGTGGCGCTGCTAGGTTCGGGGGCGATGAGCGCATTCGCCTCTTCTGCGCCCTGCGGCTCCCCGGGGAGACGCTCGACGGCCTCGTGGCCTGGCAGCGCGAGGCGCTCGACGTGCCCGGCGTCAGGCAGGTTCCCCGTGACCAGCTGCACGTCACGCTCGCGTTTCTCGGGCATCGCCCTGCCGGCGAGCTCGTTCGGATCGTCGACGCCTTGCGAGTGGCTGCCGTTGGCGTTGAGCCGCCGGAGCTGGCGGTGCGCGGCTACCGCGAGACGCGCAGCGTGGGGATGCTCACGTGCGAAGACGAGGGCGGCCGCGCGGCTGCGCTCGCCGCAGATCTCCAGGAGCGGCTCGAGACGCTCGGCGTCTACGAGCGCGAGCGCCGCAGGTGGTTGCCGCACGTGACGGTCGCTCGCTTCCGAGAGCGGCCACGGCTCCGCCCTGCCCTTCCGGCGGTGGAGCCGTTCGTGCCGTCCGACGCTGCTGCTTACCTGTCACGGCTACGCCCCAGTGGGGCGCAATACGAAGTCCTCGAATCCATGGAAGTGGGAGGGAGATAAGAGTGGACCGCGAGCAGGCTCTCGACACCGCGCTCGGCCAGATCGAGCGCCAGTTCGGCAAGGGCTCCGTGATGCGCATGAACGACCGGGCCCAGGTCGCGATCGGAGCGGTCTCGACCGGCTCGCTCTCGCTCGACCTCGCGCTCGGGATCGGCGGGCTGCCGCGCGGCCGCATTGTCGAGGTCTTCGGCCCGGAGTCGTCGGGCAAGACGACGCTGGTCTACCACGTGATCGCCGAGGCCCAGCGCAGGGGCGGAATCTGTGCCTTCATCGACGCCGAGCATTCGATGGACCCGGCGTACGCGAAGAAGATCGGCGTCAACATCGACGACCTGCTCGTCTCGCAGCCGGACACCGGCGAACAGGCGCTCGAGATCGCCGAGCTGCTGATCCGCTCGGGCGCGCTCGACGTGGTCGCGGTGGACTCGGTCGCGGCACTGACGCCGAAGGCCGAGATCGAGGGTGAGATGGGCGACTCCCACGTCGGCCTGCAGGCCCGGCTGATGAGCCAGGCCCTGCGCAAGCTCGCCGGCACGCTCAACCGCACCGACACGATCTGCCTCTTCACCAACCAGCTACGCGAGAAGATCGGTGTCATGTTCGGCAACCCGGAGACCACTCCGGGCGGCCGCGCGCTGAAGTTCTACTCCTCGGTGAGGCTCGACATCCGCCGGATCGAGACGCTCAAGGACGGGGTCGAGGCCTACGGCAACCGTGTGCGCGTGAAGGTGGTGAAGAACAAGGTCGCGCCGCCGTTCAAGCAGGCCGAGTTCGACATCATCTACGGCACCGGGATTTCCTGGGAGGGCACGGTCCTGGACGCGGCGATCGAGCGGAAGGTCGTGCAGAAGTCCGGCTCCCACTTCAGCTTCGAGGAGGAGCGGCTCGGCCAGGGCCGCCAGAACGCGACCGCGTTCCTGCGCGAGCATCCGGACGTGACCCAGCAGGTGTTGCTGCGGATACAGGCGCTCGCGGGTTCCGAGCAGGTCGTCTCGGCGCGGTTGCTGCCCGAGGTCGGCGCTCCCGAGCCGAACGGCAAGCCTGCGCCTGAGGAGCTCGAGGAAGCCGAGGCGGCGCCCGAGGCAAAGGTCGCCTCGAAGACCTAGGTGGAGCCCGACTCGGCGCGCACCGAGGCGCTCGCGATCGCCACGCGCGCGTTGGCGAGGCGTGAGCACTCGCGACGAAGCCTCCTCGAGCGCCTGCAGCGGGCGGGCGTGAGCGCGAACGACGCCGAGGCCGTGGTCGAAGAGCTCGGGCAGTCCGGGCTCGTGGACGACGCGCGCTTCGCGCAGGAGCGGGCGCGGGTGCTCGCAGAGCGTGGGAAGGGAAACGCGGCGATCGTGTTCGAGCTCGAGCGGGCCGGTGTGGACGCAGCGGGCATCGAGGCCGCGCTCGCAGGCGTGGACTCGGAATCCGAGCGTGCCGCAGCGCTCGTTGCGCGTCGCGGAGCGACGGCGGCGACGGCGCGTCTGCTGGCCGGAAGGGGCTTCGATGTCGAGCTCGTGGCCGCACTCGTTGCGCCTGACCCCTGAGGGCCGTTAGGATACGAGTGCTTCATTCGACATTTTGCCTGCATCTAACGCGTTTCCGAATCGGACCCGATGACCTTCCACCAGACCACCACCAGCGCGAGAGAGGGGAACTGACGGCGGCGAGGGATCGACGCTGAGCCGCCCAGGCGAGGCACGCGCGCCTCGCCGACCCCGATTCTGAGCACGTCCCGGTGCAAGCGGTGCCGGATGGGCACCGCGTTCCGGCGCGGACAACGGTTCCCGGCCGAGCCCCTGGCCCGGCCCGACAGTGGGAGCGCGCATGGTCGTCGTCATCGGGATCGTGATCGGCCTGGCAGTGGGAGCGGGCCTGGCCTTCTTGTCGCTCTACGCCTTCGCGGGCTCGCGTCTCGCCGCCGCGCGCCGGACGCGACAGCTGCTCGTGACCGAGGCCAAGCGCGAGGCCGACGTGATGCGGCGCGAAGCGCAGAGCGAGGCGGACGCGCTACGCCGTGAGGGGCAGATCGAGGCGCGTGAGGCCTCGGTCCGGCTCCGCGCCGAGATCGAGCAGGAGGTCGCCGAGCGTCGCGCCGAGCTCCTCAAGATCGAGGAGCGCGTGCTCGCCAAGGAAGAGGACATCGACCGGAAGCTGACCGAGCTCACGCGCCGCGACCAGGGCGTCTCCGATCGTGAGCTCCACACCAAGCAGCTGCAGGAAGAGCTCAAGGAGGCGCGCGACTCGCAGCTCGCCGAGCTGGAGCGCATCTCGGGCATGACCGTCAACGAGGCCAAGGCGCACCTGCTCGAGCGCTCCGAGGAGCTCGTGCGCCACGAGCTCGCCCGGCGTGTGCGGCAGGCCGAGGAGGAGGCCCGTGGTGAGGCCAAGCGGCGCGCGCGCAACCTCGTTGCCGACGCTCTCCAGCGAGTCGCCGCGAACCACGCCTCGGAGACCACCGTCTCGCTGATCGAGCTGCCCTCGGACGACATGAAGGGCCGCATCATCGGCCGCGAGGGCCGCAACATCCGCGCGCTCGAACACCTCACCGGGGTGGACGTGATCATCGACGACACCCCGCAGGCGGTCGTGCTCTCGTCCTTCGACGGCATCCGCCGGGAAATCGCGAAGCTGACGCTCTCGAAGCTGATCGAGGACGGGCGCATCCACCCGGCGCGGATCGAGGAGATGTACTACCAGTCGAAGGCGGAGATCGACGACACGATCCGCCAGGCCGGCGAGCAGGCGGTCTTCGAGGCCAACTGCGGCGAGGTGCACGAAGAGCTGGTGAAGATCCTCGGTCGACTGCGCTTCCGCACGAGCTACGGGCAGAACGTGCTCAAGCACACGCTCGAGGTCGTTCACCTGGCCGGGATCATGGCCGCGGAGCTGCAGGCGAGCGTCAAGACTGCGCGGCGCGCGGCCTTGCTCCACGACCTCGGCAAGGCGCTGACCCACGAGGTCGAGGGCTCGCACGCCCTGCTGTCGGCTCAGTATGCGCGGCGCTACGGGGAGTCACCCGCGGTCGTACACGCGATCGAGGCGCACCACTACGAGGTCGAGCCGCAGACGGTCGAGGCGGTGCTGCTGATCGCCGCCGACGCGATCTCGGCCTCACGCCCGGGGGCCCGCGGCGAGAGTCTCGAGCACTACATCAAGCGGCTCGAGGCGCTCGAAGGCGTCGCCGCCCGCCACGACGGCGTCGAGAAGGTCTACGCGCTCCAGGCCGGCCGCGAGATCCGCGTGATCGTCAAGCCGAAGGAGGTCGACGACGACGCGGCCGTCCTGCTCTCACACGAGATCGCCCGCGAGATCGAGGACCAGCTCGAGTATCCCGGCCAGGTGAAGGTGACCGTGATCCGCGAGTCGCGCGCGATCGAGTTCGCGAAGTGAGCGGGCCTGGTTGTGGGCCAGAGTGAAGGCCTTGACGTGCTCCTCGCCGGTGTGCTCGCGTTCACGCTCGTCGGCTGCAGCTCGAAATCGCCACGGGAGCAGTTCGTCTCGAAGCTGAACTCGATGTGCGAGGACTTCACGGAGCGCGAGCAGCAGATCGGCGAGCCGACCGGCCCGGACGACCTGGCCGCGCGAGGCGACCGCATCGTCGAGGCGTACGAGCAGGCGATCCTGCAGCCGCTGCTGGCGGTCGAGGCGCCGCCCGAGGTCGCGCCGCAGGCGGCACAGCTCCGCGTCGTCGCGCGCCAGCAGCGCGACGTGCTCCTCGGACTCGCCGACGCCGGCCGCGTCGGGGACGTGACCAAGGTGCGCCGGCTCGCCGCACGGAACACGACCCTCAACCGGCAGGCGGCCCAGATCGCCGGCGGCCTCGAAGCGCATTCCTGCGCGAGCTAGCCTGTCGCCGTGCGGAGCTACCACGTCACGACGTTCGGGTGCCAGATGAACGCCCACGATTCCGAGCGGATCAAGGGCATGCTCGAGGAGCTCGGCCTCGGCGAGGCCCGCGACCAGGGTGAAGCGGACGTGCTCGTCTTCAATACCTGCACGATCCGGGAGAAGCCCGACCAGCGCTTCGCTGCGCACCTCGCGCAGGCACGCGCGCTGAAGGAGCGTGACCCGGAGAAGGTGATCGCGGTCGGCGGCTGCTACGCCGAGGCACAGCGCGAGCGGCTGTTCACCCTGTACCCGTACGTGGACGTGGCGTTCGGCCCGGGCTCGATCCCACACCTGGGCGAGTGGCTCGGCGCGGGCGGCGAGGGTGTCGCCCGAGGCTCGTTCGGGATCGCGGGCGAACGCGCCTTCGCCGGCCGGCTGCCGCTGCACCGCGAGCGCCGCTTCCAGGCCTGGGTGCAGATCTCGATGGGCTGCAACTCGGTCTGCTCGTACTGCATCGTGCCGTCCGTGCGCGGCAAGGAGGTCTCGCGCCGGCCCGGCGAGATCCTGGCCGAGGTCGAGGGCCTCGCGCGCGCGGGCGTGAAGGAGCTGACGCTACTCGGCCAAAACGTGAACTCGTACGGCCGCGACGTCGGCAGCGACTTCGCCGAGCTGCTGCGGGCGTGCGACGCGGTCGAAGGCGTCGAGCGGATCCGCTTCACGAGCCCGCACCCGAAGGACTTCCGCGCGCCGGTGATCGCGGCGATGGCGGAGTGCGCGTCGGTCTGCGAGCACGCGCACCTGCCGCTGCAGTCGGGCTCGACGCGGGTCTTGAAGGCGATGCGGCGCACCTACTCACGTGAGCGCTACCTACGCCTCGTGGACGAGCTGCGCGGCGCGATTCCCGACCTGGCGCTGACCACCGACCTGATCGTCGGCTTCCCCGGCGAGACGGATGCGGAGTTCGAGGAAACGGTCACGGCGGTCGAGGAGGTCGGGTACGACGCGGCCTTCACCTTCGTCTACTCGCCGCGCCAGGGCACGGAAGCGGCCGCG
Organism: uncultured Actinomycetes bacterium; assembly: GCA_963763475.1. Taxonomy (GTDB): domain Bacteria; phylum Actinomycetota; class Thermoleophilia; order Gaiellales; family Gaiellaceae; genus AC-32. The sequence goes on from CAVXOR010000004.1 coordinate 139,743, forward strand.
ATGCCGGGCCAGCTGAGCGAGGACGTGAAGCGCGAGCGGATCGAGCGGCTGATCGCGGTCGTCCAGAGCGTGGCCGAGGCCCGCAACCGCGAGCGCGTGGGCCGCATCGAGGAGGTGCTCGTCGAGGGCCCGAGCCGCACCGACCCGACGCTCCTGCGCGGACGGACTCGACGCAACACAACGGTCAACTTCACTGGCACTGCCGACCCGGGCGAACTCGTGCCGGTGACGGTCGAAGCAGCGACCTCGACGACGCTCAGGGGCACCCAGCTCGCAGCCGTTGCCGCGTAGTCGCGATCTCACCTGGGACGGCTGCCTCAACGTGCGAGAGCTGGGCGGCCTGCCGACCGCGGACGGCGGTGAGACACGCTCCGGCTCCATCGTCCGGGCCGACAGCGTCCAGCAGCTCAGCGAGGCGGGCTGGCAGGCGCTGGTCGACCACGGCATCCGCACGGTGATCGACCTGCGAGGGGACCATGAGCGCGAGGAAGACCCGCCGGCCGAGCTGCCGGTCGAGGTCGTGCATGTGCCGTTCATGGAGGCGAGCGAGGCGGAGTGGGAGGAGATCGGCGAGGAGATCGAGGCCGCGGCCGCAGCGGCAGCCGACGTCGCGACCTCGACGCGCGACGTGTACCTGATCTTCCTGGAGCACTTTCGCGACAACGTGGCCGCTGCGGTGAAGGCGGTCGCCCGCGCGCCCGAGGGCGGCATCGTGATCCATTGCGTCGGCGGCAAGGACCGGACGGGCCTGCTGGCGGCGTTCCTGCTCCACCTGGCGGGCGTGCCCGACGACGAGATTGCCGCCGACTATGCACTGAGCGAGGAGCGGCTGCTGCCGCGGCACGAGGCGTGGTTCGCGGCCGCCGAGACCGACGAGGAGCTCGAGCGCCTGCAGCGGATCGCGCAGACCCCGGCGGCGTCGATGGTCGGCGTCTTCGCGGAGCTCGAGCGCCGGCATGCTGGGATCGAGGGGTACCTGCGGGCATCCGGGGTCAGCGACGAGGAGCTCGAGGCGGCCCGCGCACGGCTTCGTGGATGAAGTCCTCGCGATCTTCGGGCCGACGGCGTCTGGGAAGAGCGCCGCCGCCGAGGAGGTCGCCCACCTGATCCCGGCCGAGCTCGTCTCCGCCGATGCGATGCAGGCCTACCGCGGGCTCCCGATTCTCACGAACCAGTCCGAGGGGCGGCTCGTCGGCTACCTCGGCTTGGACGAGGAGGGCTCGGTCGCCGACTACCAACGGCGCGCCCACGCGGCGGTGGACGAGATCCTCGCGGCCGGACGTACGCCGGTCGTGGTGGGCGGCACCGGCCTCTACCTGCGCGCGGCCCTCGCCGAGCTCGAGCTGCCGCCGCCGCCCGCCCCGGGCGAGCGTAAGCGGCTGGAAGCCCGGTACGACGAGGTCGGGCCCGAGCGGGCTCACGAGCTGCTCGCCGAGCGCGACCCGGCGGCCGCTGCGGCGGTGCACGCGAACGACCGCCGTCGCGTCGTCCGCGCGCTGGAGCTCGCCGAGGCCGGCTCGAGCCTGCGGCCCGGCGAGGACCGGCTCTGGAGCGGCGAGACGCGGCACCCGACGCTGGTCGTCGGGCTCGAGGTGCCGCCGGAGGAGCTCGCCCGTCGGATCGAGCAGCGCACCCGGGCGATGTTCGAGCGTGGGGTGGAGGAGGAGGTGCGGCGCGCCCTCGCCGGCCCGATCTCGCCGACGGCGCGGACGATCCACGGCCTCGCCGAGGTCGCCGAGCTCCACCGCGAAGAGGCGATCGAAGCGCTGGTTCAGCGAACCCGCCGTTACGCCGCCTACCAGCGCAAGTGGATGCGCCGGATCCCCGGGCGCGTGGTCGTCGACGGCGACCGCGCTCCGGCGGAAGTCGCACAGGAGATAGTCCAACGGCTTGGTAGCGTGACCGGGTGAAGCTCTCGAAGTGGCATGGGCTGGGCAACGACTACTTGCTCGTCGAGCGCGACTCGCTGCCCGTACCGCTGACGCCTGAGCGGGTGCAGCGGATCTGCGACTACCACTTCGGCGTCGGCTCGGACGGGATCCTCGAGGTCGTCTCCGCGGACGACGACACAGCCGAGGTCGTGATCTGGAACCCCGACGGCACGGTCGCCGAGCTGTCGGGCAACGGCACGCGGATCGCCGCCCGCTGGCTGGCGCGGCGCGCCGGAGCCGACCGGGTGCGCATCCTCGTGGGACCACGCCTGGTCGGCGCGACTATGCGCGACGAGCGCGAGGTCGAGCAGGAGATGGGGGCGGTCGAGGTCGGCGAGCCGGAGACGATCGACGTCAAGGACGAGGAGGTCGAGCTGACGCCGGTCTCGGTCGGGAACCCGCACGCGGTCATCCGCCGGCACCCGGATCGCGCGGAGCTGCTGCGTCTCGGCCCGCTGATCGAGAATCACGAGCGCTTCCCGGAGCGCACGAACGTCCAGCTCGTACGCGTTGACGGCGAGCACGACATCACCGTCGGCGTCTGGGAGCGCGGAGCGGGGGAGACGCTCTCGTCGGGGACGAGCGCGGTCGCGGCCAGCGCGGCGTGCGTCGCCAACGGCTGGTGCGAGAGCCCCGTGACCGTGCACCTCGCGGGCGGCGACCTGCAGGTCGAGCTCCGAGACGGCAAGGCGACGCTGACGGGCCCGGCGGAGGAGATCTGCACGGTCGAGCTCGCCGAGGAGTTCTCCTTGTGAGGCGTCGCTTGCGATGCCGATCTCAGGGAGCGCGAGCTTTGCTCGTGCTTCCGTCTGAACTGACCGGTCGATGCGCGCCTCGACAGGAGCCTGCGCTATGAGGTTCGCGCGCCGGCTCGACGCCGTGCCGCCCTACCTGTTCGCCGAGCTGGAGCGGAAGATCGCCGAGAAGCGCCGCGGCGGCGTAGACGTGATCAGCCTCGGCATCGGCGACCCCGACCTGCCGACGCCGCCGGAGGTCGTCGACGCGTTGGCGGAAGCCGCGCGTGACCCGCGCTCGCACCGGTACCCGACGAACCACGGTTCCGATGAGTTTCGCGAAGCGGCGGCCGGGTTCTACCGCGAGCGCTTCGGCGTCGAGCTCGACCCGGCCTCCGAGGTCGTCCCGGCGCTGGGCGGCAAGGAGGCGGTCGGCCACATCGCCATGGCCCTGCTCGACCCGGGCGACGTCTGCCTCTCGCCCGACCCCGGGTACCCGCCGTACACCTCCGGCCCCGTGTTCGCCGGCGCCGAAGTGCATTACCTGCCGTTGCGGGCCGACCACGGCTTCTTGCCCGATCTCGATGCGATCCCGGCAGACGTGCTCGCCCGCGCGAACCTGCTCTTCCTCGACTACCCGAACAACCCGACCGGCGCGGTCGTCGCGCCCGGCTACTTCGAGGACGCCGTCGAGCTCGCGCGCGCGAACGACCTGATCGTCGTCCACGACAACGCCTACTCCGAGCTCTGCTTCGAGGGCTACCGCGCCCCGAGCTTCCTCGAGACCGCGGGGGCGAAGGAGGTCGGCGTCGAGATCTTCTCCCTCTCGAAGGGCTGGAACATGACCGGCTGGCGCTCAGGGCTCGTCGTCGGGAACGCCGACGTGGTCGAGCGGTACCGGCAGCTGAAGACCAACCTCGACTCCGGCATGTTCGAGGCGGTACAGCACGCGACCGCCGTCGCGCTCACCGCCGCGCGCGACTTTCCTCGCGAGATGTCGGCTGTCTACGAGCGGCGGCGCGACCTGCTCGCCGAGGCACTCGCGGCGATCGGTCTCGAGGTCGACCCGCCCCAGGCGACGCCGTACTACTGGGTCGCCGTGCCGGAAGGTCACGACTCGGCCTCCTTCACCGAGCTCGTGCTCGAGGAGGCGGGTGTCGTGATCTCGCCGGGGCCGTCGTTCGGCCCCAGCGGCGAAGGCTTCGTGCGCCTGTCGCTGACCGTTCCCGACGAGCGGCTCGAGGAAGCGGCGCGCCGGATCGAGTCCTCGCTGCGGAGCGGCATAATCCAGGCGTGACGACCCGTCAGCCCGATCCTGCGCCGGGTGCCGAGCCCGAGCGCGGGTTCGTGCTCGCCGCGCCGCCCAAGGGCGTCAATCCCGTGCTCGCCGAGCTGCGGGAGCTTTCGCGTACCGCCGGCGTCGAGCCGGTGGCCGAGCTCGTCCAGCATCGGGAGCGGCCCGATCCGCGCACCTACGTCGGGAAGGGCAAGCTCGAGGAGCTGAAGGAGGCGTTCAAGCGCTCGGGCGCCGAGTCGCTGATCGTGGACGACGAGCTCTCACCGGTGCAGCAGCGGACGCTCGAGGATGCGCTGCAAGCGCGAGTGGTCGACCGGACGCAGCTGATCCTCGACATCTTCGCCCAGCACGCCGTCAGCGCCGAGGGCAAGCTCCAGGTCGAGCTCGCGCAGCTCGAGTACAACCTGCCGCGCATGCGGGGCCTCTGGCAGCACCTCGAGCGGCTCGGCGGCGGGGTGGGGACGAGGGGCCCGGGCGAGAGCCAGCTCGAGACCGACCGACGCCTCGCGCGCCGGCGCGTGACGCTCCTGCGCGACCGTCTGCGACGACTGGCCAAGCAGCGCTCGACCAGGCGCAAGGCGCGCCGCCGCTCCGAGACGCCGACGATCGCGCTGGCCGGGTACACGAACGTGGGCAAGTCGACGCTCCTGAACGCGCTCACCGGCGCGGACGCCTCCGTGAACGACCGGTTGTTCGAGACGCTCGACCCGACGACCCGCGGCTTCGAGGTCGACGGGCGCCGCTACCTCGTCACCGACACGGTCGGCTTCATCCGGCGCCTGCCGCATCAGCTGGTGGAGGGCTTCGCCGCCACCCTCGAGGAGACGCTGGTGGCGGACCTGGTGCTGCACGTCGCCGACGCCTCGGCGAGCGACGACGAGCTGGACGAGATGCTGTACGCCGTCGACTCGGTGCTCGGCGAGATCGGAGCGGGGGAGCTGCCGCTCGAGCTCGTGCTGAACAAGGTCGACGCGCTCGACCCGCTGCGCCGCCGGCGGCTGGCGAACCGGTTCCCGGAAGCCCTGCAGATCTCCGCTCGCACCGGCCAGGGCCTGGACGAGCTGCGTGAGCGCGTGGCCGAGCGCTTCGGCGAGCGCTTCGAGGACGTCCGGCTCCTGATCCCGTACGACGAGGGCGCGCGCCTCGCCGAGCTGTACGCGCTCGGAGCACCCGTCGACGAGCGCGCGGACCGCCCGGAGGGCGTCTTCGTCCGAGCACGGCTGCCACGGCGTGAGGTACGCCGCTTCGCTCCCTTCCTGATCGCCGAGGCCGAAGCACGGTCGAGCGCGTGATCGAGCTGCCGATCCGGCGTCTCCACCCGGATGCGGTGATGCCCAAGCGCGCATACGCGGGCGATGCAGGCCTCGATCTCGCCGCGTGCGATCGGCACGAGCTTGGACCGGGGGAGCGGGCAGTGATCGGCACAGGCCTCGCCGTCGTGATCCCCGAGGGGCACGCCGGCTTCGTCCAGCCGCGTTCCGGGCTTGCGGCAAGCCACGGTCTCACGATCGTCAACTCGCCCGGCCTGGTCGATTCGGGGTATCGCGGAGAGGTCAAGGTCGTGCTGCTGAACACCGACCCAGACGAGTCGTTCCTCGTGGAGCCCGGGATGCGGATCGCGCAACTCGTGATCCTGCGAGTGCCGGACCTTGAGCCGGTCGAGGTCGATGACCTGCCGCCCAGCGAACGCGGCGAGCGCGGCCACGGATCGTCGAGCTGATGGCCGAGCCGCGGATCCGGGTCTCGGCGATCCTGCGCTGGCAGGCGAGCATCCTGCTCTGCCGCCACGAGAAGAACGGTAAGGAGCATTGGCTGCTCCCCGGCGGCGGCGTCGACTCCGGGGAGAGCCTCGTGGACGCGCTCCACCGCGAGCTGGCCGAGGAGGTCGGGGTCGGGGCCGAGGTGCCCGTCGAGGGGCCGGTGGCGATCGTCGACTCGATCGCGCCGGTGCGCAGCTTCGCGGCCAAGCACGTCGTGCACATCATCTTCGCCGGCGACCTGACCGGTCAGTCGCTCGAGCAGGTCACCTCGCACGACGCGGCCGTCCGCGGCCATCGGCTCTTCAGCGCCGAAGAGCTGGACGAGATCGTCTTGCACCCGCCGATCCAGCGCTTCCTGCAGCGCTGGACTCCCGGGGACCCGGCCGTGTACCTGGGCGCCCTCTGGGTGCCCTAGAAGCGCCCGCCGCGCGAGCGGGCACGCCCGGCCGAGACCGCGTGCGCCTCGCCCTCGAGCTCGTCCGCGAGCGGCTCAAGCTCGGGCGGGTCGCCGCCGGTGCGGTGCGCGATCGCGCGGGCGAGCAGCCAGTCCGCCAGCCAGGGGTTGCGCGGCAACAGGGGTCCATGCAGGTACGTGCCGAGCACGCGGCCGCTCCGGCACCCCTCGAAGCCGCTCTCGCCGTCGTTCCCGAAGCCGGCCAGCACGCGCCCGAGCGGCTCGGCACCGTCCTCCAGCACCGTGCGCCCAGCGTGGTTCTCGAAGCCGGCCAGCGTGCGCCGCTCCCCGGGCTCGAACTCGCACTCGAGCAGCACGTCGCCGATCATCCGGCGCTCGCCGGCGACCGTGTGCAGCGGCAGGAGGCCCGTACCGGGGAGCTCGTCGCCGCTCTGGTCGCGGTAGAAGCGCCCGAAGAGCTGGTACCCGCCGCAGACCGCGAGCGCGGCGGCTCCGCGATCGACCGCTTCCCGCAGCGCCGGCCCGAGCGCCGCGAGCGCCGGCGCGATCAGCTCCTGCTCGCGATCCTGCCCGCCGCCGACGTAGAGGAGGTCGTGCTCGCCCGGCCCCACCGAATCGCCCGCTCCCAGCGGCCGAACCTCGAGCTCGTGACCGCGCCAGGCGGCCCGGCGGGCCAGCACGGCGATGTTGCCGCGGTCGGCGTAGATGTTCAGGTAGTCCGGGAAGAGATGACCGACGACGAGCCTCATGCCGCCTCTTCCCAGTACGGCTTGACGAAGCCGCGCCGGGCGACCAGGTCGCGCAGCGCCAGCATCGCGGTGTAGGTGGGCAGCGCGGTCAGCTCGCCTCCCGGCGGAGTCAGCTCGAGCCCGCGGTCGAGCGCGTGCTCGAGCGACGGCACGACCTCGATCGCGGCTTCGGGGAGCCCCGCGTACTTGAACCGCAGGCCGAGCTCGGCCGCCCGCTCGCCGGTCGCGACGAGCCGCTCGAGGCCGGTGAGCAGCGGCTCGAAGTCGACGTCCCAGATCCAGGAGACGTCGCGGCCGTCGGCGATCTCGTCGTTCAGCGCGACGAGCAGCAGCCGGGGCGCACCGCCGGCGACGAGCGTGCGCACGGCCTCGTTGGCCCCGGTGGGATTCTTGATCAGCAGGACAAGCAGCGAGCGCTCCTCGAGCTGGATCCGCTCGAACCGGCCGAAGGCCGCAGAAAAGCCCTGCAAGCCAGCCGTTATCTCTTCGAGAGACGCCCCGAGTGCCCTCGCCAGCGAAGCTGCCGCCAGGGCGTTGTAGACGTTGTAGAGGCCCGGGACCCGCAGCTCCACGCGCGACGGCCCCTCGGGTGTGACGAGCTCGAACGAGACGCGCTCGAGACCGTGCAGCTCGATCTGTCGCGCCACGACGTCGAGCGGCGGCCTCGCGTGGCCGCAGCCAGGGCAGCGGTAGTCGCCCAGATGGCCGATGTACGCGGCGGCGTACTCGTACGCCGTGCCGCAGCGGACACACCACTTCGAGTCGGCCGCGTGCTGCAGCTCAGACGATGCGTGCCGGGGGTCGTCGAGGCCGAAGACGACCGAACCAGGCCTTCCCGAAGCGATCTCGCCAAGTTGCGGATCGTCACCGTTGGCCACGAGCGTCGCGCCGGACGGGAGCTCGCCGGCCATCTCGCGCCAGCGCCGGGCCACCAGCTCGAGCTCCCCGTAACGGTCGAGCTGGTCGCGAAAGAGGTTCCCGAGCGAGACGGCACGCGGCGAGACGCGCCTCGACACTTCCGGCAGGGCCGCCTCGTCCACCTCGAACAACCCCAGCTCGGCGTCGCGGGCTGTCACGAGCGCCGAGGCCACGCCGGAGACGAGGTTCGCGCCGGCACGGTTGTGCGCCAGCCGCACCGACGGCTCCAAGATCCGCGCCACCATCGCGGCGGTGGTCGTCTTGCCGTTCGTCGCCGAGACGAGTGCCGAGCCCTCTGGAAGCCGTGCAGCCAGCCGGTCGACGGCCCCTGGATCCAGCTTCCAGAGCAGCTTTCCGGGCAGGGTCGTGCCGCCGCCCGCGCCGGCCAGGCGCGAGAGCCCGGCCGCGGCGCGAGCGAGCCCGATCTCGAGGGCCAGCGGGGCGCGCACGGCGGCACGCTACCGCGAGCGGAGGCGACTCACCCATTCGAGGGAACTTTCGAGGGCCTCACCCTGGCGGGGGATGTAGCCCGACCTCCGCACGGCCTAGGTTCCGCCCGGATTTCGCGGCGGGCGACCAACGGTCACGTCGCGTCTTTGGCAGACATGCGGCCCGCGCGAAGGCGCGGAAAGGAGACACGGAAGGTGAGGAACGGCGGAATTCGTAACGAGACGCGGTCGAGCGCTCTCTGGGGCACGGGCAACCGTGGCGGGGAGTCTCGATCCAGCGCTCTCTGGGGCAAGGGCGGCAGGGGAGCGGTCACCGCGCTTGCGGCGATGCTCGTCCTCAGCGTTCCCTTCGCAGCGAGCGCACCGAAGCACGGCCGGCTGGTGAAGCAGGCTGCTCCCAAGCAAACCTGGATCTCGCCGGGTCTGGTCAAGGGTGCGAAGCAGCATCCCAACAAGTACGTGCGCGTGATCATCCAGAGCACCAACGGCAGCATCTCGCCGGCGCTCTCGGCGTTCACGCACATGAACCAGTTCGCGGACGACGATCGCGGTGGGCTCGAGCGGCGCCTGAGCCTGGTCAACGGCGTCGCGGCGACGGTGCGCGCGGCCGATGTCGCACGACTGGCGAAGCTGCGCAACCTGATCGTCACGCCCGACGTCCAGGTGCACGTCAGCAGCTACAGCTCGAACCAGCTCTGGCCTTACGAGACTGGTGTCTCGAAGGGCTGGAGCGGTCCGGACGCTCTGCGCTCGGGCTCCGTGCCGGCGATTGCGATCGTCGACTCGGGCGTCGAGGCTCGGAGCAAGGACTTCGGCAACCGGGTCGTCGCGAACGTCAGGTTCTCGACCCTGCCGAACGACTCGTCCGGCGACGGTCGCGGCCACGGCACCTTCGTGGCGGGCATCGCCGCCGGCGGGGCCGACAACTACACCGGGGCGACGCCTCAGGCGCCGATCGTCTCGCTCGACGTCATGGACGACAACGGCGTCGCGCGAACGAGCGACGTGATCGCGGCCGCCCAGTGGATCCTGGCCAACAAGGCGAAGTACAACATCCGCGTGGCCAACTTCTCGCTCCATTCGGCCACGAAGAGCCACTTCTTCCAGGACCCGCTCGACCAGGCGGTCGAGAAGCTCTGGTTCAACAACGTGGTGGTCGTCGCCGCAGCCGGGAACTACGGCTACCCCGACAAGCCCAGCGGCGTGCTCTATGCGCCGGGCAACGACCCCTTCGTGATCACCGTCGGCGCGATCGACATCGGCGGCACGAAGAACATCCGTGACGACATGAACGCTCCGTGGTCGGCCTACGGGCGGACGCCGGACGGCTTCATGAAGCCCGAGCTGTCGGCCCCCGGCCGGTACATGGTCGGCCCGGTGCCGGAGGGCTCGACCCTCGCGGTGGAGCGCGCCGACAAGGTCGTCGCCAAGGGCTACATCCAGCTGTCGGGCACCTCGTTCGCGGCACCGGTGATCGCCGGCGCTGCGGCGCAGATCCTGGCCAAGCACCCGGAGTTCACGCCCGACCAAGTCAAGGGCGCACTAATGGCGTCGACGAAGGACGTCGACGGCGCGGCCCTGGGCTCGGTCGGCGTCGGCGAGCTCCAGATGAGCCGGGCGGCGATGGTCCTGACCCCGCCGAACCCGAACAGGGCGCTCGAGCAGTGGCTGAAGAAGAACACCCTCACGGGTGAGCTCAGCTTCGACGCCGTGAGCTGGCTCGACGTCGCCAAGGCGAACGTCTCCTGGGACTCGGTCTCTTGGGACTCGGTCTCCTGGGCGGACGCGGCCTGGAACGTCGTCTCGTGGGCAGACGTCTCCTGGGAGTCCGTCTCCTGGGCCGACGTCTCCTGGGCCGACGTCTCCTGGGCCGACGTCTCCTGGGCGGACTCCTCGTACGAGGACGCCGCCGAGGGTGACACGAGCGGAGACCCGAGCGGGTACGAGCTGACTCCGGAACAGGCGGCCGAGATCATGGCCGACCCGGAGACGGCCCCCGACCCGAGCGTCCTCCCGGCCGAGGTCGCGACCGCCGTCGGTGAGGCCGGCGCGACGGGAGCAACCGGCGCAACGGGCGCGACTGGCGCCTCGGGCACCGGCTAGGCGACGGACGGGGCATATGAATGACGGCGAGGGCCGGGAGCAATCCCGGCCCTCCCTCTTTCGGGGGATATTCGGGGTGTACCGAAAAAGGGGGATGTGACCCTGGTTCCTGGGGCGTAGCTTCCGGAAGTGGTGAACCGGCAGGCGTGCTTCACCGCCAGGCAACAACTTGTGTTCCTGCGGCGCCGCGCCCGGAAGCGCGGAGACTAGGAGATGGTGAGCGGCCCGATGACCAGCTTCGAGCCCAGCAAGACCCGAGTGGGGGATAGCGCGTGAGCGCGGTCCCCAGCCCGATCGCGCACGACGTCGAGACGAGCGGCTCGCCGAAGCTCGCGGCCAGGGCTGCGGTCTACTTCTTCGTCGTCGCCGCGGTCACCACAGCCATCTCGCTGCCCCTATTGACCCGGTTGAGCCCGCACACGCCGGGCTGGACCACCTTCGTCATCCTCGGCACGATCGCGGCCGTCGCGCAGCTGTTCGTCGTGCGCACGCCGCGGAACCAGTCGTACCACACGACGATCGTCTTCCTGATCCCGGCCGCGATGCTGCTCCCGCCGGAGCTCGTCGCCCTGATCGGCGTCGCGATGCACATCCCGGAATGGCTGAAGAGCCGCAGCGCCTGGTACATCCAGATCTTCAACATCTGCAACTGGACGCTCTCGATGCTGGCGGCCTACGCGGCGTTCCACGGCATCCTGGGCATCGGCACCGGCACGGACATCGACTACGCGCTCGCCGGCCTCGCAGCGGCCGCCTCGATCGTCGGGGTCAACCACCTGCTGATGGCGCCGATGCTGCACCTGGCTCGCGGCCACTCCCTACGCGAGTCGGGGCTGTTCTCGTTCCCGAGCCTTTCGACCGACCTCGTGCTCGCGATGCTCGGCGTCTCGATGGCGGCGTTCTGGGGCTCGAATCCCTGGCTGATCCCGTTCTCGGTCGCGCCGCTACTGCTGATCCACCGCTCGCTGAGCGTTCCGCAGCTGCAGGAGGAAGCGCGAGTCGACCCGAAGACTGGCCTCTTCAACGCGAGGCACTTCGCCCTCGCGCTGAACGAGGAGCTCCTGCGCGCCGAGCGCTTCGATCGTCCGCTCTCGCTGGTGATGGCCGACCTCGACCTGCTGCGCGACATCAACAACACGTACGGCCACCTCGCGGGCGACGCGGTGCTCCAGGGCATCGCCGAGGAGTTCCGCTCGCACCTGCGCCACTACGACGTCCCGGCCCGCTTCGGCGGCGAGGAGTTTGCGATCCTGCTGCCGGAGACGGCTCCGGAACAGGCTTTCGAGATCGCCGAGCGCATCCGGCGCACCGTCGCCGGCCGCACGTACGACGTCGAGACGTCTAGCGAGCCGATCCGGGCGACGGTCTCGATCGGCGTCGCCGGCTTCCCGCGCGACGGCTCCGACGCCAACGAGCTGATCCACCAGGCAGACCTCGCCGTCTACCGCGCCAAGCTCCAGGGCCGCAACCGCGTGCTCGACGCGAGCTCCGAGCCCCTGCTGATGCCCGAGAAGCGCCAGGGCCGGCTCGTCGCGGTTCCGGAAGACGGCGACCACATCGTGCCGCTGCCGCCTGCTTCCGAGAGCGTTCCCGACCTCGAGCGCCGCCATCCGCGGCCGCACGCGATGCACGGGCCGCGCTTCCTCTCGCTGTCGAAGCGCCTGGCGGTCTTCGTCGGCATCGTCAGTGCGCTCGGCCTTGCGGCGGGTTCCTTCGGTGCGATCTTCGGCAGCAGCACCGACTGGATCGGCCTCGTCGCGCTCGTCGCGCTCGTCGGCGCGGGCCAGGCACTCGCCCTCGAGGTCGACGACGGCTCGATCTCTGTCAGTGCCGTCGGCTCGATCGCCGGCGCCGCGCTGTTCGGCGTCCGCGCCGCGCTCGCGCTCGCGATCACGATCGCGGCCGTCGAATGGAGCGCCAGGCGCTCGCCGTTCCACTACGTGGTCTTCAACGTCGGCACGCTGGCCCTCTCGTCGCTGGCGGCGGCCGGCATGTTCACTGCCGGCTTCCTCGCTCCGGACGGCCTGCAGAAGTTCGTCTACGTGGCCGCCGGCATCGCGGCGGGCGCGACCTACTTCGGGGTCAACATGACCCTGCTCAGCGCGGTGGTGGCGATCGAGGGCCACGAACGCTGGTGGGCCGTCTTCAAGGAGCGCTTCGCGTGGCTCGCGACCCACTACCTCGTCTACGGCTTCATCGGCGGCGTGATCTGGGTCGGCAACGAGGCGGCCGGGCTCTGGGCCCTCGCCGTCTTCGCTGTGCCGCTCCTGCTGATGCGCAAGACGCAGGAGGCCTACCTGCGCCACACCCAGCGCAGCGCGCAGAAGCTCCGTGCGGCGGCCGAGACGATCCAGACGCAGAACGTCTCGCTCGAGCAGGCGAACCGGCTGCTGAAGGAGCGCTCGACGGCGGCCATGCAGAGCCTCTCGGCCACGGTCGACGCCCGCGACGCCTACACCGCCGGCCACTCGCGGCGCGTGCAGCAACTTGCGCTGGCGATCGGTCGCGAGCTCGGGCTCTCGCAGGCCGAGCTCGACCTGCTCGGCCACGCGGCCCTCTTCCACGACATCGGCAAGCTCGCGATCCCGGACGCGATCCTGCTCAAGCCCGCGAGCCTGACCGCGGAGGAGTGGGAGCTGATGCAGCGGCACGCCGACGAGGGCGCGCGCATCATCGACCGTTTGGGCTTCCTCAACGACGCTGTCCCGGCGATCAGGCACCATCACGAGCGCTTCGACGGCACCGGCTACCCGGACGGGCTGAAGGGCGAGGAGATCCCGCTCGGCGCGCGGATCATCCACGTCGCCGACGCGCTCGACTCGATGCTGACGACTCGCATCTACCGCGCCGCCAGGCCGGCCTCGGAGGCGCTCGACGAGCTCCGCCGCGCCGCCGGCACCCAGTTCTGTCCGCGCTGCGTCGCGGCTCTCGAGCGGATCCTCCCGATCGAGGGCATCGACGGCGAGGACGAGCGCGCGCGCGTCCTGGTCGCGTCCTAGTCGGACGCGCTAGCAACGGCCCCCAAACGCTAGTCCGCAGTTTGCGGATGGGAGAAATTGCTCTATCCTGTTTGGAGAAGACGATGCCTCGCCGGCCCCAGTACCGTGCGCTCGCGGGCATCGACCGGAAGGCGCTCGAAGCCTTCCAGGCCGGCATTCGCAAGCGCTACACGGACGAGCAGATCCTCGCCGAGCTCTCCGCCTGCGCGAAACGCCTCGGACGCTCGCCGACGATGCGCGAGTTCGCTGCCGACCCGGAGACGAGCGTCCATCCGCAAACCGTGATCGAGCACTTCGGCAGCTGGAACGAGGCCAAGCGCAACGCCGGGCTCGTTCCGCGCCGCTTCGCCACCCGCGATGAGCTGCTCGAGCTGCTGCGGGGGCTGGGGGAGGAGCTCGGCAGGATCCCGACCGCGCGCGACATCGAGGAACACCGCGGCCGGATGCCGTCGAAGTCGCTCTACTGGCACACGTTCGGGTCGCTGGCCAACGCGCTGCGCGAGGCCGGCTTCGACGTCCCTGTTGGTGAGGAGAAGCTCGAGCGGGCGCTGGAGCAGGGGGTCGAGCTGGCCCGCGCGCTCGGCCGGTTGCCGAAGTTCGCGGACTGGTCGGAGGCACGCAAGCGCGACGAGACGATGCTGACGGAGTGGCAGATCTACCGCATGTTCGACGGCCGCAAGGGCGCCTGGTCGACCTTCCAGTTCCTGGTGCGCGAGCGGCTCGTCGCCACAGGGGCGGGCGTCTCGAGCGACGGTAGCGTCGGCTAGGCGGCGAGCGCTGCGAGCGCCGCGAGGCGCTGGAGGCAGAACTGGCCCTCGTGCGGAGCCCGCACCGCCGGGAGCGACGACTCCTCGAAGTTCCGGTCGGGCCTGAAACGACGCTTCTCGAGCACCTCGCCCTCGGCGATCACCGCGAGCGTGCCCTCGGCGACCTCACGCTTGCGGAGATTCACGCCCAGGAACCGCTGGGCCACCTCGAGCGCGGCCTTGGTGGAGGCGAACAGCAGCTCCTCGCGGCCCTCGCCGATCCAGAGCGGCCGGCCGACGCCGCGGGCCAGGAACACCGTTCCCGAACGCCGCTCGTCGAGCCAGGCAGTGGCCAACGAGCCACGAAGCTGCTCTAGGGCACCCGGAGCGCCGTCGTGAGCCTCTGCGAGCGCGAAGATGGCCTCCGAGTCGACCGTCATCTCCGGCTCGGCACGCTCGAAGCCGTGGTGCTCCATCAGTTCGTCGTCGTTGAAGATGCGCCCGTTGTGGACGCCGACGACCGCGCCGTGGCGGATCGGGTGGTTGTTGGCCTCGATCCGGGGGTGACCCTTTGTGTAATCGCGCACATGGATTAGTGCCTCGGTGGTGCTGGCGGGGAGCTGCACCTGCTCCAGGAGCGCGCTCGCCCCGGAGCGCTGCTTGTGGATCGTCACCGGGCTGGTGCCGCGGCGATAGGCGTATCCGACGGCGTCGGCGCCTCGCTCGGCGATCCCGGCGAGCAGGGCCTGGGCAGCGAACGTCCGGTCGATGTCACTCGACGCATTCAGGCTGTATCCGGCGATTCCGCACATATCTCTCTAGAAGACCCCTTGCACGAGACTGGCGACCCCAAACACGGCCGCCAGAGAGTTTGACGCTGGCTTCGGCTGAGAGTTAGTCATCTACCGGTGCCTCTCGGTTCGACGGCAGAGGCCCTGATCCCTCGTGCGGGTAAAAGCGTCCCTCAAGCGAGGGAGGCGCCCGACCGATAGAGGCTGCGTGATGGAGCAGCGGCCGCTCCCAGCAGCGCTCCCGGAGCCCGACGCACCCGAGCCCAAGCTCGAGGTGGTGCCGGCCCCGGCGGAAGTCGACGAGGTCGACGCCGTCGAGACGGAGCCGACGGAGCCTCAGACCGCCGACCCGCTCAAGCTCTACGTCCGCCAGATCGGCGACGGGCCGCTCCTCACACCGGCTCAGGAGCGCGAGCTCGCCCGCCGCAAGGACGAAGGCGACGAGGCCGCCAAGCGCAAGCTGATCGAGTCGAATCTGCGTCTCGTGATGTCGATCACGCGCAACTACACGAAGGCCGGCGTCCCGCTGCTCGACCTGATCCAGGAGGGCAACCTCGGCCTGATCCGGGCGGTCGAGAAGTTCGACTACAAGCTCGGCTTCAAGCTCTCGACCTATGCGACCTGGTGGATTCGCCAGGCGATCACCCGGGCGCTGGCCGACCAGGGCCGCACCATCCGGCTGCCGGTGCACGTGGCCGAGCAGGTGCGTCGCGTGATGCGCGCCCGACGGATCCTGGCCCAGAAGCTGAACCGCGAGCCGCTGCTGCCCGAGATCGCCAAGGAGAGCGGCTTCCCGCTCGAGCGCGTGAAGACGCTGCTCGAGCTGATCGAGGACCCCGTCAGCCTCGAGACACCCGTCGGCGACGGCGAGAGCCTCTACGGGGACCTGATCGAGGACACCAAGACCGCCCGCCCGGACGCGGCGACGGCCGAGCGCCTGCGCTCCGCCGAGCTCGGTCAGGCGCTCCTGCGGCTGACCCCGCGAATGCGTCACGTGGTCTCGCGGCGCTTCGGGCTCGACGGCGAGCCGCCTCAGACGCTCGAGGAGGTCGGCTCCGACCTCGGCATCACGCGCGAGCGCGTTCGCCAGCTCGAGTCGCGGGCTCTCCGCGAGCTGCGACTGGTCGCGCCGGCGCTCCAGCTCTACCTGCGCACGGAGTAGCCTGGGCGGCGTGGAGCCGCGCTTCGTGGACTGCCATTCGCACGTCGTGCCCTCCGGCGACGACGGCGCGACGACGATGACGGACGGGCTCGAGCTCTGCGACCTGGCCGCGGCCTCCGGGACGGCGATCCTGTTCGCGACGCCGCACGTGTGGCCGCACCTGCCCCTGACCGAGCGACGGGAGCGCGAGGTTCGGCACGCTTACGACCGCCTTCGCGCCCGGGCAGGGCTAGAGCTCCGGCTCGGCTTCGAGCTGACCCCCGCGCCGGCCCGGTTGCTCGAGGACCCCGCGCGCTACGTGCTCGAGGGAACCGACGTCGTGCTGGTCGAGATGCCGTTCCCGGGGCCCGCATCCGAACTCGTGGAGCTCGCCGAGCACGTCGAGCGGGTCGGCCTGACCCCACTCGTCGCTCATCCGGAACGAACGGAGCCGATTCGCCGGCGGCCCGAGCTGGCACACGAGCTGGCGCAACGCTGGCCGCTGCAGGTCAACGCCACGAGCCTGCTCGGACGGCACGGCGAGGAGAGCGAGGAGCTCGCGTGGCGGCTGGTGGAGGCCGGCGACGCCGCCGTGGTGGCGTCGGACGGCCATCGCTTGAGCAGGCCGGCACGCGTCGACGAGGCGTACGAGCTCGTGCAGGCCAGAGTGGGGGAGGAAGCAGCGCTGCCGCTCTTCGACGGCTCGGCGCTCGGGCTCAGCTGCGGGCGACCGACTCCATCTCGCGCAGCTTCGCCAGGCGCTTGAGCGCCTCGGTCTCGATCTGGCGCACGCGCTCGCGCGTCAGTCCGAGCCGACGGCCGATCTCCTCGAGCGTCTTCGGCTCGGCGTCGGTCAGCCCGTAACGCAGGATCAGCACCTGTCGCTCACGGTCGCCGAGGGCGTTCAGCGCCTCTCCTAGGGCCTGGCAGCGCAGGGAGACTTCGACCTCCTCGTCCGGCAGGGGCCCGTCGCCGGCGACGAAATCGCCGAAGACCGCGTCCTCGGTCTCGCCGACCGGCTGGTCGAGGCTGGTCGACGCGCGTGCTGCGGCCTTGACCTCGTGCGCCTGCGCGATCGGCAGGTTCGCCTCCTCGGCGACCTCCTCGAGCGTCGGCTCGCGGCCGAGCTGCGTCCAGAGCGTTCGCTCGGCGCGGTTCAACTTCTGCATCCGCTCGACGATATGGACTGGCATGCGAATCGTCCGCGCCTTGTCCGCGAGTGCCCGCGCGACAGCCTGCCGGATCCACCAGGTCGCGTAGGTCGAGAACTTGTAGCCGCGGCGCCAGTCGAACTTCTCGACGGCTCGGATCAGGCCGAGCGTGCCTTCCTGGATCAGGTCGAGGAACGGCAGGCCCTGGTTGCGGTAGTTCTTGGCGATCGAGACGACCAGGCGCAGGTTGGACTGGATCATCCGCGTCTTGGCCTCCATGTCGCCGCGCTCGATCCGCTTGGCGAGCTCGACCTCCTGCGCGGCCGTCAGCAGCGGATGCCGGCCGGCATCGCGCAGGAACAACTGCAGCGCGTCGGTCGTGGTCTCCTGCACGACGGGCTGCGGCGGCGGCGGAGGCGGCGGCGCGGCCTCTTTCTGCTCGCTCTCCGGCTCCGAGACCTCGATTCCGCGCTGCTCGAGCTCGCGGAAGACGGCGTCGGTCTCCAGCGGGTCGAGGTGCAGCGGCTCCAGCACCTCGATCAGCTCGGCGTAGCGAAGCGACCCGTGCTGCTCCGCCTGCTCGAACAGGTCGTGCAGCTCGGGAGTCGCCAGCACGTTCTCGATCTCGACCGCGGTCATCCCTGCAACCTAGCTTCCTGCCACAAAGGGCGCGTGCCCAAACCCTCTGGCTGTGCGGTGTTCGGCGAATGCACGATAACGGGCGTTATGTCAAGTCGACTCGTGGAGCCTGCCGCGGCCGCTCCACCCCGGCCACCTCGGCTTGGACCAAAAAAATTCGCCGAGCCGGTTTCCGTTTCGTCCACCGTTTTCGCTGACCTTCCCCTTGCGGGTACTGCCTTCGAACTCGGCTTCGATCTACTCCGGTTCCGTGCTCGGCGCAAGGAGGAATCTAGGGCCCCTGCCGGCACGGATCAAGGGCCTCAAAAGACGCCGCGGCCGCAATTTGCGGAAATTCAATTATCCACATTTCCACAGCAGGGCGTGCAGCTTGTGGAAAACGTCCGGATGGCCCCACGCGGTAGAGTCCGCGCCGTGCCGCACCTCCGCGCCCCGGCGATCTCGCGTGGTGTCACCGCCTTCCTCTGGGCGCTCGTGTTCGGGCTCTACATCTGGCTCGGCGGTCTCGCGGTCGGAGTCAGCGGCGGCACCGCCTTCATCTTCGGCGCCGTGATCGGCTTCCTGGTCTTCCTCGCGGTGATGGCCTACGGCGCGGACGCGCCGACGCGTCAGCCGCGACGCGCCGACCGGCGCTGAGAGCCGGCAAGCGCGAACACGAGCACGCGCGCGAGCTCGGCCCCGAGCTTGTCACGCAGCCGCTCGAAGACCGGCTTGCGGGGCCTCGCCTCGGCGCAGTGCGCCAGCAAGAGGTCGATGCGCTTTTGGTGGCGGCTGTCGAGGGCGGCACTCACTGGCACTGCTATCGGCCCCCGGTCCAGCCCGTCTCATCCCTCCCGGGAGGGACGACAGACGAGACGGGCTGAGACCTACTCCGTGCGGGCCGGCTCGCGCTCGCGCGCGGCCTCGTCCTCGCGGGCGGCTTCGGTCTCGCGCTCCTCGCGGGCGGTCGGCCGGTCCTCGGGAGGAGGAGCTGCGCCGCCGGCCGGCGCTGCGGCCGCGCGCCGGCGACGGCCGAAGGGGCCGTAGGCGGCCGGGCCGGACGTGTCGAACGTAAAGCCGAACACGAGCCCGATGCCGAAGGCCAGGACCGCGACGTACTCGGTCAGATCCCTGACGAGGCTGAGGATGCCGATGTCGTCCGACCAGCCGAGCACGTGTGAGCGGAACCAGTTCGGGTCGGGCTGGTGCGCGACCACGACCCACCCCGCCGCGACGAGCACCGGCAGGAACCCGAGCAGGAAGACGTTCAGGGACAGCCTCGGCCAGCCCCACTTCGTCCAGCCGCCGAGGATCTGCGAGAGCGCCATCACGAGCCCTGCGGCCGCGATCAGCCCGTAGACGGCCCAGTAGCCACCGTTCGAGCCGTCGTCGATCTGTGTCGCGAGCCAGATCAGCACGCCGGCGGCGCCCGCGCCGAGCAGCGTGATCGTTCCTCGTGTCAAGCCGTACATTCCACCACCTCCGCGCCCGGTTGGTACCCGGTCGCCGAGAAGTGAACCGTCGCTACTGGAGCGCCAGGCGGCGGCCGTCGAAGCTGGACGAGTAGAGCTCGGCGACGAACTCCTCCACCGCGCGCTCGGCGTCCGCGGCGAAGACGTGCTCGACGACCCCCATCTCGCGTCGTTGTGGAACGGCACGTCGAGGTGCTGCAGCGCAGACGAGGTTGATCGAAACGCTCCCGCAGACCGGGCAGCGGACGGCCAGCGCGACCTCCTCGCCACGTCCTGCGAGCACGAGGAAGGCCGACGGAAACACCGGCCGCGGCCGCTCCTCCGGGTAGCAGAAGAAGCTCCAGGGCCACTCCCCCGCCTGGATGCGCCTCGCGGCCAGGTCGGCGAGCTCGGCGTCGACCGGGTCGACGCTCGCCGTCATCAGGTTGAGGAAGGTCGCGTCGCCGGCGAGCCCGAGCGGCGCCCAGTCGAGCTCGTCGTGCGGGAGGAGACCGGGATGCTCGTCGCCGCAGGCGCAGCCGAACTCGACCTCGAAGACGGCGGGCTGCGCCGGCCCGGGAAGCCGCTCGAGCCGGCGGAAGGACGAGAGCGCGACGCGCGCCTCCCCGCGCTCCGGGCACGCGAACGTGTACCGGGTCGTCAGCGCGGTCGTACATGACCCCGTTGTAATCGGCGCCTCGGACGCCAAAACCAAGTCCCCTAGTAGTGGATCAGGGAGTCCACGTCGTATCCGTCGAGCTGCTTCCGGCCCGTCGAGGAAGTCGAGCTCGATCATGAACGCGACGCCGACGATCTCCCCGCCGAGCTGGGCTGCGAGGTCGCAGATCGCCCGGGCGGTGCCGCCCGTGGCGAGCACGTCGTCGTGGACGAGCACGCGCTGGCCCGTCGGCGATCGCGTCGGCGTGCAGCTCGAGCGAGTTCTCGCCGTACTCGAGCGCGTAGGTCGCGCTCACCGTCTTCCACGGGAGCTTGCCGGGCCGGCGCGCTGCGACGAAGCCGCAGCCGAGCTTGTACGCGAGCGCCGCGCCGAGGATGAAGCCGCGAGCCTCGGCGCCGAGGATCACGTCGGGCTTGCGCGGCTCCACCCACTCGGCCAGCACGTCGAGCGTCTGGTTCAGCGCCGCGGGGTCGGCGAGCAGCGGCATGATGTCCTTGAAGACGATCCCCGGCTCCGGGAAGTCCGGGACGTCGCGGATCTTGGCCTTCAGCCCGTCGGTCGCCCATCAGCTGGCCTGCGACGCTGCCGTCAGGTCGCGCCAGAAGAGCAGCTGCGAGAGCTCCTGGGCGAGCTCCGCGAGCGTCTGCAGCTGCTGCACGGCCGGCGTCGCGCCGCTCGGGGTTGCGCGAGCGCAGCGACGGGGCCACGATCTGCTCGAGCAGCCCCGCCTCGCGGTCGGCGGCGGTGCGGAACGTGCGCAGGTGGCGGGCCGAGATCCCGAAGCGCGCGAGCTTCGCGCAGGCGACGGCGATCTCGACGTCGTCCTCGCCGGATAGAGCTTCTCGCCGCCCTCGCGGCGCGGCTGCAAGAGCCCGAACTCCTCGAGCTCGCGAGCCAGCTCCGGCGCGATCGCGGCCCGCTCGCAGAGCTCGCCGAGGTCGAGCTCGTCGTCCGGGTCGGCGAGGCCGACCGCGCGTCGTCGCCTCGCGCTCCTTGCCGGCGCCCGAGGGCGAGGCCAGCTCCTGGCGGATCACGCGCAGCGGCAGGAACTCGTCGCGCTGCAGGCGCAGGATCGTCTCGAGCCGCTCGACGTCGTCCTCGCTGAAGAGCCGGTAGCCGCTCTGCGTCCGCCGCGGCGCGAGCAGGCCCTGGTCCTCGAGGTAGCGGATCTTCGAGATCGAGATGTCCGGGAACTCCGCCTGCAGCCGGCGGCAGACCGTCCCGATCGTGAGCAGCCGCGACGTTCGGCGGTGGCCTCGGCGGCGCTCATTTGCTCCAGGAAGCTCAGCTCGTACTTGCCGATCTGCACCTCGTCGCCGTTCTCGAGCCGGCGCCGACTCGATGCGCTTGCGGTTGACGAAGGTGCCGTTGAGGCTGCCCTGGTCCTCGATCAAGAAGGCGTCCGTCCTTCTGCACGAGCACGGCGTGCTTGCGCGAGACGGTGACGTCGTCGAGGAAGATGTCGCAGTCGGGCGAGCGGCCGATCGTGGTGCGCTCGCCCTGGGGGACGAAGTGCTCGCCCGCACGCCCGCCGCCGGAGCGGACGACGAGCGCCGGCCCCTCGGCGCCGAGCTCCTCGAGCGTCGGCGCCCTCCTCCTCGCCCCTCCTCCGGCGTGTAGGTCTGCGTCGTCTCGGAGCCGGGCTCGTCCTTGACGAGCAGCGCGCCGCAGCGGGAGCAGTAGTTGGCGGCCTCCGGGTTCTGGAACCCGCACTCGGGCAGTAGACGTGGCTCATCTACCCCTCGTTGGGCGGGGCTGCCTTGCCGGCGAGGATCGCCGGCGAGCGTTGTCGACGTCGACGCTCGTCGAGCACGCTCTTGCCCCCGGTCTTCTGCAGCCGCGCCAGGAGCTCGGCGCGCAGGATGTCGATCTTGCCGTGCAGGATCCGCCGCCGGTACGAGACCTCGCGCTCTTCCTTCGTCAGCTCGTCGATCAGCTGCTTGAGGTCGTCGTCGGAGAGCGAGCCGAGATCGGGAAACGGTTCCACATGACCCTTTCGTCCGCTGGACGGGGCGCTCCTAGTAAAGCAGACAGGCCGACCCAAGGGTCAACCTCAGCTTGAGGCTCCTGCTGCGGCGGCGCCTCTCGGTCTCCATGATCTCCTCGACGAGCGCGCGCAGCTCGGCCTCGAGCTCGGCCGAGTCCTCCTCGGTCGCTCCCTCGGCGTAGATGTGGACGAGCGGCTCGTCCGGATCGGGCAGCACCTGCGCCCAGCCGCGCTCGTCGAAGACCTTGATCCCGTCCAGCAGGTCGACGTCGCGGTCGCGCAGGCGCTCGGTCAGCACGCGCATCACCGTGCCCCTTCAGCGACCACGGGCACGGCACCTGCCGATGGACGAGCGTGCTCGCCGGCAGCTCGGCGACGAGCTCCGAGAGCGGCCGGCTGGCCGGCGCGAGCAGCTCGAGCAGCTTGCAGAGGCTCGCCACCGCGTCGTAGGCCGGCAGGAACTCCGGGAAGACGTAGCCGCCTCCGACGCGCGCCGGCGAAGACGACGCCGTCCCGGCCGCGGCCTTCGGTCAGCTCGGCGAGCGACGCCGGCGTCCGGACGACCTCGAGCCCGCTGCCCTCGACCAGCTCGTCGACCTGGCTCGTGACCGTGATCGGGAAGGCGAGCTTGCCGCTGCCGGCCGTCGGAGCCGAGCAGGCGCAGGAAGAGGAGGAGCGCCTGCTCGACCGGGATCTCGCGCGCCTCGCTCGTCGATCAGGAAGAGCCGCTCGCCGGCGCGGTCGAAGACGACGCCGAGGTCGGCGCCGACGCCGAAACGAGCCGCTTCGCCTGGCCGATCGCTTCGCGCAGCGCCCGTGGGAGCCTCGCCGGCCGTCCGCGGACGAAGCCGTGCGCGCCGATCGCCTCGACCCCGAGCGGGCCGAGCAGGAGCGGCAGCACGTGACGACGCGGCCGAGTAGCCGTAGTCGACGACGAGGCGGAAGCCGCGGGCCCGGATCGCCGTCCACGTCGAGCGCTCGCGAGCAGGTCCTGCGCGTAGCTCTCGCGGACACGGGCCGGATAGCTGACGGAGCCGACCGCGTTGAAGGCCGCCCGCCGCAGCTCGAGGCGCGTGAAGTGCTTCTCGATCTCCTTCTGCAGCCCGGCGGTCAGCTGGATGCCCGGCTGCTCGAAGAAGCGGATCTCGACCACCTCGGGATCGCTGTAGCTGACGCCGACGTGGAAGCCGGCGTCGAAGCCTTCGCTCTTCAGCAGATGGCGGCTGACCGCGGCGGGCAGCACGCGCAGGTCGGCGACGTCGACGCCGGTCGAGTTGAGGCCGGAGATCATCGCGCGCTTGACCATCCGGCAGGCGGCCGGGGACTCCCGGCTGGCCGACGACCCGCGCCGCCGCGCTTGAGCGCCGTTCCGAGCGCAGCCGCCAGGCGCACGGCCGTCTCGGGCGTGAGGTCGACGTTGACGAGCCCGGAGACGCCGTCCTCGCCGAACAGGCGCGACGACGCGCGCGACTCCCAGATCAGGCTCTCGTGGATCTGCGCGCCGGTCTCGACCTCCTTGTACGGGTAGATCCGCACGCTGCGGCAGCACGACGCTCTGGGCGCCGAGGGTGACCTCGTCGCCGATCGCCGCGCCCTCGTGGACATGAGCGTGCGCGCGGATGTCGCAGGCGCGGCCGACGATCGCGCCCTCGACGCGGGCGCTGCGGCCGATGTGCGTCGCGGCGTCGATCACCGAGCGCTCGTGCGCGCGCGCTCGCAGCAGCGTCACGCTCGAGCCGAGCACCGAGTAGGCGCCGACCGAGGCGTCCGGGGCGATGCGGCAGTAGTTGCCGAGGAACGCCGGCCCCTCGATCGCGTCGAGGTCGTCGACCTCCACCCCCTCCCCCAGCCAGATGTTGCCGCGCAGGCGGATGCCCGCGGATGTTCGAGCTGCACCGCGCTCGTCCAGCGCGTCGAAGTTCGCCTGCCGGAACTGGTCGAGGTTGCCGATGTCCTGCCAGTAGCCGTCGAGCACGTGCCCGTAGAGCGGCCGGCCCATCTCGAGCAGCAGCGGGAAGAGCTCCTTCGAGAAGTCGTACGGCCGGTCGGTGGGCACGTGGCGCAGCACCTCCGGCTCGAGCACGTAGATGCCGGTGTTGATCGTGTCCGAGAAGACCTGGCTCCACGACGGCTTCTCGAGGAAACGCTCGATCCGGCCCTCCTCGTCGGTGACGACGATCCCGAACTCGAGCGGGTTCTCGACCGACTTGAGCCCGATCGTGACCGCCGCGCCCTTCTCGTGGTGCGTGTCGATCAGCTCGGTCAGGTCGACGTCGCAGAGCGCGTCGCCGGAGATGACGAGGAACGTCTCGTCGAGCCGGTCGCTCGCCAGGCGGACCGAGCCGGCGGTGCCGAGCGGCGACTCCTCGACCGAGTACTCGATGTTCAGGCCGAGCGCTCTCGCCGTCGCCGAAGTAGCTGCGGATCGCCTGCGGCATGAAGGCGACGGTCACGATCACGTCCTCGATCCCGTGCTTGCGCAGCAGCTCGAGGATGTGCTCCATGCACGGCTTGCCGACGATCGGCACCATCGGCTTCGGCTGGTTCGAGGTCAGCGGGCGCAGGCGCGTGCCCTCGCCGCCGGCCATCACGACGGCCTTCACGCCGCCACCTCGCGTCTGGCCTTGCGCAGGTAGCCGAGCGAGCGCGATAGCGGCCAGCACGACGCCCGCCCAGAAGATCCAGAGCGGCCACTCGGTGCCTTCCCGCGTGACCATCACGAACGCGAGCGACGCGTAGAGCAGCCAGGTGGCCGCCTTGCCGGCGAGATTGACCGAGAAGTCGTAGCCGCGATCCACGACCAGCTTGTACCCGGCGACGAGCGCGACGTCACGCGCGGGGATCGCCAGCGCGACCCACGGCAGGCGATCCGCGTGCCAGAGCAGGATCACGGCCGCGTCGATCATCAGCCGGTCGGCGAGCGGGTCGGCGATCTTGCCGAAGCTCGACTCGACGTGCCAGCGCCGCGCGAGCCAGCCGTCGATCTGGTCGGTGACGCCGGCGACGCCGAAGACGATCGCCGCCGGCCAGCTGTGGCCGCCGTCGGCGGTCAGGAGCAGCACGACGAAGACCGGGATCAGGACGAGCCGCACGATCGTGAGCGCGTTCGGGATCTGCGCTAGCGGGGCTGGAACCGCGCGAGTGGCCACGGTGCAAGGATACGGGGGTGGCGGAGCGCCTCTCGCTGCCGGGCTTCGTGAACGCGCACTCGCACGCGTTCCAGCGCGCGCTGCGCGGAGCGACCGAGGGCGACGACTTCTGGGCCTGGCGCGATGCGATGCTCGAGCTGGCAGGCTGCGCTGACGCCCGAGCAGGTGCGCAGCGGCTACGCCCAGGTCTACCGCGAGATGCTCGACGCCGGCTACACGGCCGTCGGGCGAGTTCCACTACCTCGGGCTCGCCGAGGCGCATGCGGCCGTCGAGGCGGCGGCCGAGGCCGGGATCGAACTCGTGCTGCTGCTCGCCGCCTACGGGCGCGGCGGGATCGACCGCTTCCGGCAGGAGTCCGTCGCCGACTACCTGCTCGCAGCTCGAGGAGCTGCGCGCGGCCGGCGTGCGCGTCGGGCTCGCCCCCCACTCTGTGCGCGCGTGCCCGCGCGACTGGCTCGAGGAGCTCGGTCGCTACGCAGCCGCCGAGGCGCTGCCGCTGCACGTCCACGCCGACGAGCAGCCGCGCGAGATCGAGGAGTGCCTCGCCGAGCACGGCCTGCGGCCGATCGAGCTGCTGACGGAGACCGGCTGCCTCGGCCCGCACACGACGGTCGTCCACGCGACCCATGCCGACGCGCGAGAGCTCGACCTGCTCGCCGAGGCGGGAGCGCGGGTCTGCGTCTGCCCGACGACCGAGGCCAATCTCGGCGACGGCTTCGCGCCGGTACGAGGCTCTCTGCGAGCGCGGAATCGGCATCTGCATCGGCTCGGACTCGAACGTACGCATCGACCCGCTCGAGGAGCTGCGCGAGCTGGAGGGCATCGCCCGCCGCCGCGCCGGCAAGCGCAACGTCGTCTCGGTCTCGAGCCTGCTCTGCTTCGGCGCTGACGAGGGCGCGGCGGCACTCGGGCTCGAGTCGTGGCCGGACGTCGAGGTCGAACCTCGACCATCCGTCGCTGGCGGGCGTCGAGGACGTGCACGCCGGCCTCGTCTTCGGCTGCTCGGCGGACGTGTTGCGTGAATAGACGAAGGCCCGCCGGTCGGCGGGCCTTCGCTCTTGCGTGAGTCGGTGGTCTATGCGCAGTAGGCGAACACGAGCAGGCTGCCCGAGTTGCCGGACGACTGCGTGACGGTCCAGCCGTGGCCGGCCTGAGCCGCCGTGTGTCCCAGGTCGTCACCTTCGTACCAGCGGTACGACTCGGTCACCGAGCCCTGGGCGATGAAGCCGCCGCTGAGGGCGAACTTCCCGGTCGGGCAGGCGACGGTCGTCGTCTTCTGCCCGGGCGAACCGGCGGCCGAGACCTGCACGATCGCCGTGCCGTCGAGACCGGCCGGGCCGGTGGCGCCCCGGAGGCCCTGCGGCCCCTGCGGTCCTTGCGGCCCCTGCGCGCCGGCAGCGCCGTCGGCACCGGTAGCTCCGTTGTCACCCTTGATGCCCTGTGACCCCTGGGGTCCTTGCGACCCCTGCGAGCCCTGAGCCCCGGCAGCTCCGTCGGCACCGGTAGCTCCGGTGTCGCCCTTGATGCCCTGCGGCCCCTGCGGCCCGATCGGACCAGCTGCACCGCCTGAACCGGAATCGCCGTCTGTGCCCGGATCGCCCTGGTCTCCCTTCGGGCCCTGAGGCCCGATCGGCCCCTGCGGGCCCATCGGACCGATCGCACCGGCAGGCCCGGCCTCCCCGGAGGCCCCGGCAGCTCCCGCCGCCCCGGCGGGTCCCTGCGTTCCCGGAGAGCCCTGAGCGCCGGCAGACCCCTGCGCTCCCTGCGGCCCGGCCGGCCCCTGGGGGCCCGGCGTACCCGGCAATCCCTTCGCGCCCCGCCGTGCCTTGCCGAAGATGTCGGAGACCCGGTAGCGCTTCCAGCCCACGCTGCAGCGGTTGTGCTGCCGACGCGAGATGACCTTGATCAGCCCGTTGTGCAGGTTCACGCACACGAAGGTGCGCTGAAAGCGGCGCTGGGCCGAGCTCGAGCTGCCTTGTGCGCTCGAGACGAGCATGACGGACAGCGCAACAGCAGCCGCCCACAGCAAGATTCCCTTCTTCATTACCCCTCCCTCAATGTGGCGTGCGTCGATTAGCCGACGCGTTGCCACTCCCGCACTCAGAGTGGTCGCAGTTGGGACTTGGGGCTACCGGCCCTCTGGCTAGTTCGGGCCGACCAAAGGTCGTGGTCTCCGAGGTTTATCGCCCGACCTAGCGGAGCCATTCCTCACTGCCTCTCGGACGCCAGTCGAGATTCTGCCAGCGTCTGCTGCGATTCAGGCGCCGGCCCGAGTTGCATCTCGCGGGATTTTGTCGGACTCTGTCAGGAACTTTTCAACGGGGGCGATCGCAACGGCCGTCGACACGGCGCACAACATGGAAGTGGCAGCGAGGCGACAGCGTTTGAAGAAGACGCGGACCGACGTGCTCGTCCGCGTGCAGATCCTGTTCTTGGTCGCGCTCTCGGGGGTGATGCTGGTCGCTCTCGTGCACCTGGCCGGCCAGGTCTTTTCTCCGGCCCCACCGGCATCTCAACCGCAGCCGCGCGGTTTCGTATGGGGCGGGAAGACGTTCGTCGACCTGCAGTCGTTCGCGACCTGGCTTCGCGGCCGGGGGTATTCGTACGAGACCTGGGCTCAGAACCACAGACGACGAGCAGGCCTTCCCCTGCTGCCCTCGCAGGAACCGGCAGAGGCGCAAGACGGAACGCCGCGCTGGGTCGGAGTACTGGTGGGCGCCGGTGCGATCGCCTTCGTGCTCTGCTGCTTCGTGATCGTCTGGCGCAGACGCCGGTCCTGGAGACGACTGGCCGGCGCCCGGCTCGCGAGCGCGAGTTGGACCGAGCGGGCGCACTTCGAAGCCGACTGGTGGCGAGCAGCTGCCGGGGAGTTCCGCCAGATCAAGCATGCGGCGGCCGCGGCGGGATCTAGAGCAGCGCATGCCACCGTGCGCCGCCTCTCGTCTGCGCGCGGGGAGCTCCTTCAGCTCCGCGTCGACTGGACTCGCTTGCGGCAGCGCGGCGCGTACGCGCTGCGCGTCATCCGCCACCGGGCCAATCCTTCGCACGGAGACGCCTTTTGGTACGGCGCAGCGACTTTGTTGGCGGTCGCGATGGGGCTCGTCGCCGTCCGCCTAGGCTGACACACCTGCATAGGCGCTCTTCCCAAGCGTCGCTCAAGACAGCACGCGCACGGACGAGGGCAGAAGGCTGCCCGGTCAGCGACGTGGCGAGGCGGTCGCGTGCTCGGACCGCGACGAAGGAGCGTCCACGGCTCGCGGCACCTCGAGTGCTTCCCGCTCAACGGGTGCGTTCGCCCAGGCCTCCGTCTCGATCAGCTGCGATACATCGGCACCGATCCTGCCCAGGATCGCGGCCAGAACAATCGAGACCACGAGGGACAGAGCCAGGAACGCGCCCACCCCGATTACAACCCAGAGCCACCAAATCACGATGATCGGCGTTTCGCGTCTGACATGGACCCTCCTTCTCGCGAGGCGCGCTGCACGCAGCGCGCCTCCAGTGGCTGTTCCCCCATTGACGTCCCCAAGCGGAAATCCTTGCGGTCGCGGCCTCCCTCGAACGAACACACTTCACCGCCATGGCGCAGGATTTTCTGGCCCCGACGCATCTATTCGACGACCGGAGATCCGAGACCGGGGAGCTTGGTCGTGCGGTGCTTCTTGCTATCCGGCGGTCCGTGATTACTCTGGGAATCGAAGCTCGAGGAGAAGGGGGTCGGAGTAAATGCCGAGAAAGATGATTGGATCGATTGCGGTTGCAGCCGCTGCTGCGCTCGCCACCGGCCTGGTCGCGGCGGGATCGCGTGCCCAGGCCGACCGCTCTCGTGCGACGATCAGACTCGTCAGGGTGACAGTCCAGGGACAGATCGCGAAGGTGCGGCCGCGCATCCATGGCTGGCGCAAGGGCGCTCGCTGGCGGGTCTTCATCGACGGCAAGTACAACAACTTCTCCACCCGCCCCGACCTCGCGCTGGCGCTGAACCTCCGACCAGGCAGGCATCGGATCTCGGCAGACGTGATCGACGGCACGCGTCGCTCTCGGCGCTCGCGTTCGATCAGGATCGTCGTCAAGGCCGCGCCCGGGAGGCTCGTGGCCGCGGTTGGCGACATGGCGTGTGATCCCGCTGACCCGGCTTTCCGCGGAGGTGCCGGCATCGCGAAGGCTTGTCGCGGGCGCGAGGTGGCGAGCCTGATCGCGGCGGCTCGGCCGAGTCTGCTGCTGGCCCTCGGGGACCTCCAGTACGAGTGCGGCGGCGTCTCCGCCTACGCGCAGTCATACGCCCGGATCTTCGGGCGCTTCAAGTCGATCACGAGGCCGATCGTCGGCAACCACGAGTACGAGACCTTCGAGCACACTTCATACCCCCCGACCTGCGACGGTGCTAGCGGTCAGGGCTACTTCGGCTACTTCGGCGCCCAGGCCGCGGGGCCGGGCGGCTACTACAGCTACGACGTCGGCAGCTGGCACGTGGTAGCCCTCAACTCCGAGTGCGGTCACGTCGGCGGCTGCGGTGTTGGCTCGCCCGAGGAGCTCTGGCTACGGGCTGACTTGGCGGCTCATCCGCAAGCCTGCACGCTCGCCTACTGGCACGAGCCGCGCTGGACCGGCCTCACTTCGCCCGGACCGAACCCGGCACCCGATGCCTTCTGGCGGGACGCGGCCGCCGCCGGTGTCGACGTCGTGCTCGTCGGTCACCACCACCTGTACGAACGCTTGACACCACTGGACGCGAATGGCAAGCCGAGCAACTTGGGGATCCGCCAGTTCACCGTTGGGACGGGGGGCCGCAACCTCTTCGCCGGCAACTGGCTTCCGATCTCGCGGGCACACCAAGGCACCCTCTTCGGAATCCTGCTGCTGACGTTGCGCGACACCGGCTATGCGTGGCAGTTCGAGCCACAGCACGGTGCAGTCTTCACCGATTACGGCAACGGTGCCTGTCACTGAACCGAATCTCCGGAGCCGGATGAACATAAGAAGCCGAGCCCGAGTGCGCGATCGTTACCCGGTAGCGGATCGCAAGTTGGGCATTTGCAGGGGATCTTCTCTGTCGATAGAGGATTCACTCATCATCAAGGAGGAACCCCCTTGCGGAAACTGATCTTCGTGCTCGCGCTGGCACTCCTGGCGATTACTGCCTCGGCTGTCGCGAGCGCCACCCCAACTCCGGCCGACAAGGCCGCCGCGGTCAAACAATGCTCCACCGAGCGGGCCGGCATGGGCGCGCCGGCATTCAAGTTGCTCTATGGCACCAACGCGAACAAGTCGAATGGCTTCGGCAAGTGCGTCTCGAAGCTTGCGCAGCAGAACGCGAAGAACCAGACCAACGCCGCGGCCCAGTGCCGCACCGAGCGTGCCGCCGACCCGGCTGCCTTTGCGGTCAAGTACGGCACGGGCAAGAAGCACGCCAACGCCTTCGGGAACTGCGTCTCCGGGAAGGCCAAGGCGGCGGCAGCGCAGCAGGTGCACGCAACGGTCAACGCAGCGAAGGCCTGCTGGGACGAGCGCAAGGCAGACCCCGCGGCCTTCAAGACGAAGTACGGCGCGAACGCGAACAAGTCGAACGCGTTCGGCAAGTGCGTCTCCGGCAAGGTCAAGCACTCCGCTCCGTAGCGCCTAGAGCTCTGCTCTGCCCCGCCCCGTTCCGGCCATCGTCGGCACCGGGGCGGGGCGGCCCACTCTCGCCTGGGCTGGCAACTCATAAGACCTGAGCACGATCGGCCCGAAGTGTGCGGCTCCCGCCGGGGGCGATGCTCGTGATTGACCACGCGCAGGCTTAGACGGCTGGACGCATCTGTCGGAGTAGGGAGTCGGGCGCGAATCTTCCGGGGAGACTGGGCGGCAGTTCTCCCAACTCGGGGGGTGGAAGACCGGCCCGACTCCCGGCCCTCTCGGGTCGGAGATACGCCGCGGTACCTGCCGAGACGAAAATGTTCGCACCCAGGCCATCCATGGCCGCTAACCGAATCAAGTAGCGGGACCGCGTACCCCAGCGGAGACGTGAAAATCCGGCCGGCCGCGGATCGTCTTGGTCAGACATGGGCACACGCGCCCTCGCCGCCCCTATTGGGCTGCGCCCCGCACAGCGTTCTAAGACGCGCGAGCGACGTTGCCGATGAAGAGCACCGGGGGCCGGTGGGCCAGCACCTGGCCCCCTTTCTCGTGCTCTGACGTTCTCTAAATAGATGCCCTCAGCGGCTCGTTCTTACGCGGCTAGTGGAGCGGTGCACCATGTGCCAGCCAGCGCTCGACGAGGTCCTCGTCCAGGCGCTCATCCGAGGAGCGGCAGCCGCTACAGCGGAGCGAGCCGAGCCTGAACAGCGACTCAGGTAGTGGATTGCCGCATGCGAGGCAGACCAGGTTATCCCCTGACCGGTCCTGCTCTTGTCGATTGTCGGCCCAACTGGTCAAACCGCAGCAGCCCCTTCCCTCATCCGCAGCCTAGGTCGATGCCGCGGGGCTGGGAATCCCTGATTCGAGGGACAGCTCCTCGCTCCAGATGAGGGCCTGGCAGCTGTTGCGGACCGATTCCGCGTCCCCGCGATGGGCCTGGGACCGGTCACATCTCGGGGGAGCGCGGCGGGCGGCAGAAGGAGCCCGGGCTGCCGCACGGTCGGGCTCCTCGCGCCCCTGCCGCCGCCCCGCCTTCTTACCGCTCCGAATCAGGAAAAACCTGCGCACGCTCGAGAGGACCCAGGCGGAATCGCTGGCCTCACTCAAGAAAGCACACGTATCCGGTAAGGGGTCTGCCAGCCCAGGCGAGAGCGGGCAGCCATCTTCGCTACGGAGTCTGCGGCACCCTCGACCACATCACCGGCGGAGCCGCGGGTTTGCGAGGGGCCGGTTTCCCCTCAACCCCTTGACTCCCCGTTAACTGGAGACACGAAGTAGGCACGCGGCACTTTGGCCGGCGGTCTCGAACGCTCGGGTCAGGTGAGCGGCCTGACCCGAGTTGTCGTCTCGGTAGCCATCAAGGAACCCTGGGTCCCATCGAACCTGACGAGGCACAGCACCTGCGCTAGATCCGGGTGGTTTTCCCTCAGCCTGTCAAGCAGGCGAAAGGCGTTGGCGGGCTCGCCGATCTCCATTAGTACGCGCCCGTCACGGTCATCCACTAGGAGAAACCCCTCCACGGCCTAGCTGTGTCCTTACGGCTGGTCCGCAAACGCGGAAGTGGCACATCGGCGCACCGTGTGTACACGAGCCCCGCAGCCAGCTTCTCCCTCGTCCCAGCCACGCCCGCATCGTCCAGCCCGGCATAGGTGCTGAGAGTGATGGCCGGGTCGGAATGGGGCAGCAGCCGGCAGCGACGGGCAGGTGGCGGGAGCACGTCCTGCGGCGACTCGACACGGCCTGGCGGTGCTCATTTACGGCCACGAAAAAACCCGCCGTTAACCAGCGGGTTTTCCAATCGGGGCGCCGAGATTTGAACTCGGGACCTCTAGTCCCCCAGACTAGCGCGCTAACCAGGCTGCGCCACGCCCCGTCCGGCGAACTCTAGCTCACCGCCTGGCCGAAGCCAGGCGGCCGGCCTCCTAGGCGGCATCGCAAGCGATGCCTGGCAGACTGCGCCTAGTTCCTGGCGAGCCAACGGCTCGAGCCTCAACCCAGACGTTTATACAAGCGGTCGATCAGGTCGGGCATCGCCTCGAGCCTGTGCGTGATCACCCGCAGGCGGTACTCGCGGAAGTGCTCCGGCTCGACGCCCAGGGCCTTCGCGAGCTGGCCGACGACCTTGTCCGAGGGGACCGGCCGGTTGCCGTGGACGAGGTGGTTCAGGTAGCCGGCCGAGAGCTTCGTCTTGTCGGCCAGGCCGCGATAGGTGACGCCGGTCTCGGTCATCAGCCGTTCGATCGTCGGGCCGAAGGGCTGGTCGCTGAACTTGCGCCGCCGCGCCACTAGACGATGCTCCCGAGCTCGCCGAGCCGTATGCGCCGCTCCTCGCCGGTCTTTCGGTCGCGCACGTCGACGGCGCCGTCCTCGAGCGTCTTCTTGCCGACGGTCACGCGGAGCGGGATCCCGATCAGGTCCGCGTCGGCGAACTTCTCGCCGGCGCGGGCGCCGCGGTCGTCCAGCAGCACCTCCGCACCGGCCTCCTCGAGCACGCGGGCGGCTTCGTCCGCCTGCTGCTCTGCCCCGGGCAGCGCGACCACGTGAACCTCGTACGGCGCGATCGAGCGCGGCCAGACGATGCCCTGCTCGTCGTGATGCTGCTCGACCGCGGCGGCCATCACGCGGCCGAGACCGATCCCGTAGCTGCCCATCACCAGCGGCTTTTCGGAGCCGTCCTCGTCGAGGAACGTCGCGCCGAGCGGCGCCGAGTACTTGGTCTCGAGCTTGAAGATGTGTCCCACCTCGATTGCCACCTGAAGATGTAGATGCGCGCCGCAGCTCGGACATGCGTCTCCTTCGCGAACTTCTCGGAGATCCGCGAACCGGGCTTCGTAGTCGCGGCCGGCCTGCACGCCACGGAGGTGCACGTCGTCGCGGTTGGCGCCGACCACGTACTGGCCCTCGCGGAGCGCCTCGTCGGCGAGCACCTCGACCGAGACACCGACCGGGCCGATCGAGCCGCCCGAGGCCCCGAAGGCCTCGCGGATCTCCTCCTGCTCGGCTGGACGAAACTCCTCGCCGAGGGCCTGGAGGAGCTTCATCTCGTTGAGCCGGTCGTCGCCGCGCACCAGCGCGAGCACGATCCTGCCGTCGACCACGACCGGCATCGCCTTCGCGGTGGCGCGAGGATCGACGGCGAGGAACTCCGAGACGTCCAGGATCGTCCGCTGCCCGGGCGTCTCGACTTCCTGCGGCGCGGCCAGCTCCTCCGGAAAGTCGGCGGGCGAAGGCCGGCCGTCGGCGATCTCGAGATCGGCGGCGTAGTCGCCCTTCTCGCAGGTCACGAGCGTGTTCTCGCCCGAGCCGGAGGGCGCCAGAAAGTCCTGGCTGCCGCTGCCACCCATCATCCCCGACTCGGCCGCGACCTCGTGGGCCTCGACCCCGCAACGCTCGAAGATCCGCCTGTACGCCGCCGAATGCTTGAGAAAGCTCTCGTCGAGCCCGTCCTCGTCGCGGTCGAACGAATACCCGTCCTTCATGATGAACTCGCGGACCCGCAGCAAACCACCGCGCGGGCGCGGCTCGTCGCGGTCCTTCGTCTGCAAGTGGTACCAGATCTGCGGCAGCTCTTTGTAGGACTGGATCTCACGCGCGTGAAAGGCAACCGTCTCCTCGTGGGTGAGGGGCAGAACGTAGGCGCGCCCGGTGCGGTCCCCGAGCCTGAAGAGCTCGGGGATGGCGATTCGCCCCGTCGCCTCCCAGAGTTCGGCCGGGGTGAGGACGGGCATCAGGATCTCCTGTGCGCCGAAGGCGTCGAGCTCTTCGCGGATGATCCGTTCGACCTTCCGGTGGACGCGCCAGCCCAGGGGCAGGAACGACCAGAGGCCCGCGCTGACCTGCCGGATGAAGCCGCCGCGCACGAGCAGCTTGTGGCTGGCGGCTTCCGCGTCGGCCGGGTCGTCGCGCAGGGTCGGCAGGAAGAGCGCTGAAGCGCGGGCGATCATCGTTGTCCGGGCAGACTATTCGAGCGGGATCAGCGAAGCTTCGGCCATCGCGAGCGCCGCCGGCTTGGCCATCTTCAAGCGCTTCGGCCGGTGCATGCCGTCGGCTATCCACCTGTCGATCTCGTGGAAGAGCTGGTCGACGAGGATGTCCGAGGAAACCTTCTTCAGCACGCGCCCGTGCGCGTAGACGAACCCGACGTCGCGGCCGCCGGCGATCCCGAAGTCGGCGTCCCCCGCCTCCCCCGGCCCGTTGACGGCGCAGCCGAGCACCGCCACCTCGAAGTGCTGCGGGTACTCCCGCAGCCGCTCCTCGACCACCTCCGCGAGCTGTTGGACGCCGACGTTGTCGCGGCCGCAGCTGGGGCACGCGATCATCACCGGGCCGCGCTCGCGCAGGCCCAGCGCCTTCAGGATCTCGAAGGCCGTCTTGACCTCCTCTACCGGGTCCGCGGTCAGCGAGACGCGGAGCGTGTCGCCGATCCCGTCCACGAGCAGCGCGCCCATCCCAACGGCGCTCTTGATCGAGCCCGAGTACGGCGTCCCGGCCTCGGTCACGCCGAGGTGGAGCGGGTACGGCACCTTCGAGGCGAGCAGCCGGTAGGCGCGGATCATGGTCGGCACGTGGCTCGACTTGACCGAGATCTTGAAGTCGTAGAAGCCGAGGCTCTCGAGCAAACGCACCTCTTCGAGCGCGGCTTCCACCAGGGCCTCGGCTTGGTCCTGCTGTGCGAGCTCGGCCAGATGCTTCGGGAGGGAGCCCGAGTTGGCGCCGATCCGCATCGGCGTGCCTGCCCGCTGCGCCGACCGCACGACCTCGGCGACCTTGTCCGAGCCGCCGATGTTGCCCGGGTTGATGCGCACGGCGGCTACGCCGGCATCGATTGCGCGCAGGGCAAGGCTTGCGTTGAAGTGGATGTCCGCGATCACCGGCAGCGGCGAGAGGCGGACTATCTTCGGCAGGGCGTCGGCGTCCTCGCTCTTCGGTACCGCCACGCGCACGAGCTCGCAACCCGCCGAGGCAAGCGACGCGATCTGCGCCGTCGTCGCCTCGACGTCGTGCGTCTTGGTGAGCGTCATCGACTGCACCACGACGGGCGCGCCGCCGCCGATCTGGACTCCGCCTACGTGGATTGAGCGTTCGCTCGCCACGCGGTGAGTCTAGCCCCCGCGGATATTTCCGATGTCGTTTGAGAGGCCGACGAAAAAGAGCAGCAGCACCAGGGCAATTCCCACCGCCGACACGCGCTCGTAGACGGAGCGCTGCACCGCCCGGCCGCGGACTCCCTCGACGATCGAGAACAGCATGTGACCGCCGTCCAGCGGCAGCAGCGGCAGCAGGTTCAGGAGCGCGAGCGAGAGGCTGATGATCGCCAGCACCTGCAGGTACTCGCGGTAGCCGAGCTGGGCTGCCTTGCTCGACTGCTGCACGATCCCGACCGGCGTGGAGACGTCCTTGCGTCCCGAGCCGTTCGCGATGTGGCCGAGCCAGGTGCCCATCGCCTTGGTCACGAGCCACGTGTCCTCGGCTGCCAGCCCGAACGCCTTCGGCGGGCTGTAGTGCGTGTAGCGCACCGCCGCCGGGTGGAACCCGAGCGTGTAGACGCCGTCGGTCTCGGTCGGCTTGACCGCCGGCAGCTCGAGATACCGGTCCTGGCGGAGGACCGAGATCACGAGCGGGCCGCCCTTGCTGTTGCGAATCGCGTCTCGGACGTCGGTGAAGTCGTAGGCCGGCTGGCGATTGATGCCGACGATCCGGTCGCCCGCGTGCAGGCCTGCGACTGCCGCCGGCGACTTGGGAATCACGTCCTGGACGCGGCGTGAGGCGTCGGACGGGATCCCGAGCATGTAGACGGTGGCGAGCAGCACGATCGCGAAGAGCAGGTTCGTCCCCGGCCCCGCCGCGATCACGGCCAGCCGCTTCCACGTCCGCGCGCGCCAATACGCATCCGGGCCGAGCGCGTCGTCGAGCTCGCTCAAGCCCCGGTCGGCCGCCTTGCGGGCCTTGGGCGAGAGCTTGGCGCTCTCCAGAGCCTGCTCGAGGGTCGCAAGCGCGTCGCGCGCCTCGGCGAAGGCGCCCTGGGCGACCAGCCGCTTGGCCCGCTCGACGTCCGTCAGCAGCCGCGGCTCCTCGAACAGCGCCGGCCCGAAGTGCACGTCCAGGTCGGACGCCGCGGGCCGGTGCATGCCGGGGATCTTCACGTAGCCGCCGAACGGGATCACGCCGACGCCGTACTCGATCCCGTCGCGCGTCCACTTGACCGCCGCGGGCGGGAACCCGATGTAGAACTTCCGCGGCCGCATTCCCACGCCGCGAGCCGTGAAGAAGTGGCCCATCTCGTGGATCAGGATCAGCAGCGCGAGGCCGAGGATGGCGACGAGGACGCTCATGCGACAGCTGCACGTTCCGCGAGGCGGCGAGCTTCCCTGTCGGCCTCGACGAGCTCGTCGAGGTCGTGGGCGGTCCCACCGTCGACCTCGGCCAGCGCCTCCTCGACGGTCGCGGCGATGGCGAGGAAGGGCAGCCGGCCCTCGAGGAAGGCGGCCACGGCAACCTCGTTCGCGGCGTTGAAGGCGCACGGGTAGGTGCCGCCCTGCTCGCCGGCCCTGCGCGCGAGGGCGAGCAGGGGGAACGTCTCGAGGTCGGGCGGCTCGAACTCGAGCACGAGACCCTGTGAGAAGTCGAGCGGCGGCACCGGCGTCGTGGCGCGATCCGGATAGGTGAGCGCGAAGGCGATCGGAACCCGCATGTCCGGGTAGCCGAGATGCGCAAGTGAGGCTCCGTCACGGAAGCGCACGAGGGCGTGCACGACGGAGGTCGGCTGCAGCACGACCTCGATCCGTTCGTACGGGAGCCCGAAGAGGAAGTGCGCCTCGATCAGCTCGAGACCCTTGTTCGCGAGCGTGGCCGAGTCGACCGTGATCTTCGGGCCCATGGTCCAGGTCGGATGGGCCAGCGCTTCCTCGGGCGTCACGTCGTCGAGCTCTTCGCGCCTGCGCCCGCGGAAGGGACCGCCCGAGCCCGTCAGCACGAGCGAGTCCACCTGCGCGGGGGTGCGACCCTCGAGGCACTGGAACGCCGCCGAGTGCTCGCTGTCGACCGGCAGCAGCAGGCCGCCCCCGCGTCGCTGCGCTGCCAGCGCGAGCTCCCCGGCCGCGACGAGACTCTCCTTGTTGGCCAGCGCGAGCGTGACCCCGTGCTCGAGCGCCCAGAGCGTGGCCGGCAGGCCCGCAAAGCCGACGACGGCGTTCAGCACGATGTCCGGCTCGGCGTAGTCGAGCAACTCGGTCAGGTCGCCGCCGACCTGCGTCAACGGCGCGAGCCCGTCCACCGGCTGCGAGCCCGAGGCGGCCGCCACCAGCTCGAGCTCGGGATGCGCGCCGACGATCTCGAGCGCCTGGCGGCCGATGGAGCCCGTGGCCCCCAGGAGGGCGATTCGCGTCATCTGCTCGAAGTGTACGACCGAACCGGGTTTCCGGATCAGTGCAGAGCGAGGATCGTGTAGTAGGCCGCGACCGCCGCGAACAGGTGCGAGTCGAGCCGATCGAGCATGCCGCCGTGGCCGGCCAGCAGGCGGCCGCTGTCCTTCACGTTCAGGTCGCGCTTGACCGCCGACTCGAACAGGTCGCCGAGCGGCGCGGCGACCGCGATCACTGCTCCGAGGACGAGCGACTGCCAGACGTTCATGAAGTCGGAGTGGTAGAGGGCGAAGAACGGCACCAGCACGGCGATCACCGTTCCCGCGACGAGCCCCTCCCACGTCTTGCCCGGCGAGATCGTCGGCGCCATCCGGTGCCGGCCGATCAGCCTGCCGGCGAAGTAGGCGATCGCGTCGGAGGCGAAGACGGCCAGCAGCACCGTGAAGATTGCGAGCCGGCCGTCCTTGTCGGGCTCCAGTTCGCGGATCAGCAGGATGTGCGCCAGGCCGAGACCGACCCAGCCCGCGCCGAGCACCGTCGTCGCCACCGCGACCGTCAGAGACTGCCGGGTCTGCGAGATCCCCTTCAGCACGAAGGCGAGCGGCAGTGTCACCAGGAAGCCGCCCGTCATCCAGAGCGGGCCGCCGAGCCAGGCGCCGAGCAGCGCGAGGGACGCGCCCGTGTAGCCCGCGAGCACGAGCGGCCGCAGCGGCCGCGCGATCCAGAAGAGCTCGTGCAAGGCGAGCGTCGCGGCAACGACTGCAAGCAGGAACAGCCAGCCCCCGCCGAGCCAGACGACGTAGAGCACGAGCGGCAGCCCGACGACCGCCACCAGGATGCGCGACCAGAACTGATTCAACCCGCTACCTACCGCCGAAGCGGCGGCGTCGCTGCGCGTAGGCCGCGAGCGCGTCCTCGAGCTCACGGCTGCCGAAGTCGGGCCAGAGCACCTCCAGGAAGACGAGCTCGGAGTAGGCGAGCTGCCAGAGCAGGAAGTTCGAGATACGCAGCTCGCCGCTCGTGCGGATCAGCAGGTCCGGATCGGGCAGCTCAGGTGCGTACAGCTGCGCCCGCAGCGACTCCTCGTCGGGATCCTCGCCGGCCTCGACCAGGCGCCTGGCCGCCTCGACCAGCTCGG
Source organism: uncultured Actinomycetes bacterium (assembly GCA_963763475.1). Classification (GTDB taxonomy): domain Bacteria; phylum Actinomycetota; class Thermoleophilia; order Gaiellales; family Gaiellaceae; genus AC-32. The sequence continues at coordinate 178,927 of CAVXOR010000004.1, forward strand.
CGCGGCCGCCGTAGTCGAACGCGATCCAGAGGTTGAGCCGCTCGTTGTGGGCGGTCTGCTCCTCCAGCCCCTCCATCCGGGCGCGCAGCTCGGCCGGGGCGCGGTCGCGGCGGCCGAGGAAGCGGGCGCGGACTCCCTGCCGCGCCAGGTCGGGCAGCTCGCGCTCGATCGTCTCGCCGAAGATCTCCATCAGCGACTCGACCTCGTCGTCCGGCCGCGACCAGTTCTCGGTCGAGAAGGCGTAGACGATCAGCGTCTCGACGCCCAGGTCGATCGCGGCCTCGACCGTCCGGCGCAACGCCTTCGTGCCGGCGCGATGGCCCTCGGCGACCGGTAGCCCGCGCCGCTCGGCCCAGCGGCCGTTGCCGTCCATGATGATCGCGACGGTGCGGGCGCGATCCTCCTGCGCTCCGCGCTCCACGGCTAGGGGGTTCGGCGCCTTCAGCGCCTAGACCTCCATGATCTCCGCTTCTTTCTTCTTCAGCAGCTCGTCGATCTCATGGACGTGGTCGTCCGTGAGCTTCTGGACGCGCTCCTCGGCCCGGTGCTCCTCGTCGCTGCCGGCCTCGCCCTTGTCGACCAGCTCCTTCAGGTGGTGGATCGCGTCACGGCGCACGTTCCGCACGGCCACTTTTCCCTCCTCCGCCATGTGCCGCACGACCTTGACGAGCTCCTTGCGCCGCTCCTCGGTCAGCTGCGGGATCGGCAGCCGGATCAGCTTGCCGTCGTTCGAAGGCGTGAGGCCGAGGTCGGACTCCTGGATCGCGCGCTCGATCGTCGCGACGGAGTTGGGGTCGAATGGCTGGATCGTCAGCAGCCGTGGCTCGGGCGCGCCGATCGTGGCGAGCTGCTTGAGCGGCGTCTGCTGGCCGTAGTAGTCGATCTGGACGCGGTCGAGCAGGGCCGGCGAGGCGCGCCCGGTGCGCAGGGTCGAGAACTCCGTCTGCGCCGCCTCGACGGACTTGTCCATCCGCCGCGTCGCGTCCTGAATCAGGTCATCGATCGCCATCTGGCCTCCTCGTTAGAGCCTAACTCGCCGGAAGAATGCAGACCGTTCCTTTCCCAGAAGCTGTGTTGGACGGCCGCGCGGGCGATGCCCGCACGGCCTCTCTGGTCGGCGCCGCAAGTCGGCGCCTAGGGGGTCGAGACGATGGTGCCGACCCGCTCGCCGTGCACGACTCTACGGATGTTTCCAGGTTTCAGGGCGAAGACGTAGATCGGCAGCCGGTTGTCCATGCAGAGCGAGAGCGCGGTCGTGTCCATCACCTTCAGGCCGCGCTCGATCGCCTGCAGGTGGGTGATCTCAGGCAGCAGCTCGGCGTCCGGATCGAGGCGCGGGTCGCCGTCCAGCACCCCGGCGACCGCGTTCTTCGCCATCAGGATCGCCTCGGCCCCGATCTCGAGCGCCCGCAGCGCGGCCGCAGTATCCGTGGTGAAGTACGGGTTGCCGGTGCCTGCGGCGAAGATCACGATGCGGCCCTTCTCGAGGTGGCGGATCGCGCGGCGCCGGATGTACGGCTCGGCCACCTCGGCAGCCGCGAGCGCGGAGAGCACGCGCGTGTCCGCCCCGCGCCGCTCCAGCGCGTCCTGCAGCGCCAGCGCGTTCAGCAGGGTGGCCAGCATCCCCGCGTAGTCGGCGGTCGCGCGGTCCATCCCCTGCGCCGCCGCCTCGATCCCGCGGTAGATGTTCCCGGCGCCGACGACGATCGCGAGCTCGAGGCCCTCTTCCTGCACCTCCACGATCTCGCCGGCCAGCGCTTCGAGGCGCTCCGGGTCGAGCCCGTAGGCCTGGTCGCCCATCAGCGACTCGCCGGAGAGCTTCAGTAGCACCCGGTGAAACGCCGACCCCGCCTCGTGGCCGTGCTCGGCTGCCTCGGAGAGCGCCCCGGTCACTCGGCCAGCGCGTAGCGGACGAACTCGACCACCTCGAGGCCCGCCTCCGCGAGCGCCTTGCCGGCCGTCAGCGACGGGTCGTGGATCCACGACTGCTCGCTCAGCGCGACGCCGGAGAGGAACTCCTTGTGCAGGCGGCCCTCGACGATCTTCCCCCGCACCTCTTCCGGCTTCGACTGGACGTCGGCCTGGTTCTCGTAGATCGAGCGCTCGTTGGCCAGCTCCTCCTCTGGCACCTCGTCGACGCTGCGGTAGCGCGGCGCGGCGAAGGAGATGTGCATCGCGAGCCTGCGCGCGGCCGCGGGGTCGTCGCCCTTGACGCGGACGAGCACGCCGATCTTGTTCGCCGGCGGGTGCACGTACTCGGCCAGCAGCTCGCCCTCGCCTGCCTCCATGCGGCTCGCGCCGGCGAGCTCGACGTTCTCGCCGATCTTGGCGATCAGCTCCATCCGGCGCTCCTCGAGGCTCTCGAGCGCGTCGGGGCCGTCGGCCTCGACCGCCTCGAGCCCGGCCTCGGCGAAGGAGAGGAACTCCTCGTTCTTCGAGACGGGCTCGGTCTCGCAGCCGACGGCGACGATCGCGCCGACGTTCCCGGAGACCGTCGCGAGCACTTCGCCCTCGGTCGTCGCGCGCCCGGCCTTCTTGCCGGCCGCGGCCACGCCCTGCTCGCGCAGCAGCCGCTGGGCCGCCTCGACGTCTCCGCCGGTCTCCTCGAGCGCGCGCTTGGCGGCCATCATTCCGGCGCCGGTGCGGTCGCGCAGCTCCTTGACCAGGCTCGCTGAGATCTGGACCTGGCTCACGAGGCCTCCTCGGGCGCGTCGGGGACGGGCACCGGCTCGGGGGCGGGCTCGGCCTCTGCGGCCGGCTCTGGCTGGGGCTCCGGCTCCGGCTGCGACTCTGGCTTGGCCTTGGCCTCGGGCTCGGCCGTGGCCTCAGCCTCGGGCTCGGGCTGTGTCTCCTCGGCCGGCGCGGGCTCGAAGTCGGCCGGCTTGGCGCGCTGCTTGCCCTCGGCGATCGCGTCGCCGAGTGCGTGGACGACCAGGCTGCACGAGCGGATCGCGTCGTCGTTGCCCGGGATCACGAAGTCGGCCTCGTCCGGGTCGCAGTTGGTGTCCACGAGCGCAATCACGGGCATCCCGAGCCGCCGCGCCTCCCGCACCGCGAGCTGCTCCTTGCGCAGGTCGACGATGAAGATCGCGTCCGGCTGCTTGCGCATGTCCGCGACGCCGCCGAGGTTCGCGTCCAGCTTCTCGAGCTCGCCCTGCATCGAGATCCGCTCCTTGGGCGGAAGCAGGTCGAGCTGGCCCTCGTCGCGCAATCGTCTCAGCTCGTGCAGCCGCTCGATCCGCTCGGCGATCGTGCGCCAGTTGGTGAGCAGCCCGCCGAGCCAGCGGTGATTCACGTACGGCATGCCCGTCCGCTCCGCTTCCTCCTCGACCGAGTCCTGGGCCTGCTTCTTGGTGCCGACGAAGAGGACGGTGCCGCCGCGCTCGGCGAGGTTGCGGACGAAGCTCTGCGCCTCCTCGATGCTCTCGAGCGTCTTCTGCAGGTCGATGATGTAGATCCCGCCGCGCTCGCCGAAGATGAAACGGCGCATCTTCGGGTTCCAGCGGCGCGTCTGGTGGCCGAAATGAACTCCGGCCTCCAGGAGCTCTCGCATGCTGACTGCCATCGGGCTTCCTTCCTGGTGGTTTGTGGTGTCGGTGCGCCGGCGGGGGTCGGGTGGAACCGGCGTTCAGACGCCGGCACCGCCACCTGCCCGGATCGCCGGGTTGGAAGACGAAAAAGGCGCCGGAAGTGTAGCGGTCGCCTCAGGTTTGGGTGTCTGAACGCCGATTCATGATGGAGTCGTGGAAGCCCGGCCCTCCCCACCCGCCCTCGAGGAGCTCGCCGCCGAGATCCAGGCGTCCGCCTGGGAGCTCGCCCTTGCCGCGGCCGAGGAAGGCCTGCTCGACGACCAGATCCCCTCGCTGCAGCGGCTCGGCCGCCTCGGGCAGCTCGGCGACATGCCGACGTTCATCTCCGAGCTCTCGCGGGAGCTCGTCGATCCGCGCCCGGAGCGCTTGCGCCGCGGCAGTCCGCTCGCCGCGCAGGCACGCGACCATGCGCGCCAGCGGGAGGCGTACGGCTTCGCGCCACGCGAGATCGTGACCGAGTTCCTGCTCCTGCGGAGGGTGCTGTGGCGTTTCGTCGCTGCGCGCGCTGCCCGCCTCGAGCCGGAGCAGATGCTCGAGGTCGAGCAGCGGCTGAACGCGACCGTCGACCGGCTAGTGACCGAGTGCGTCGTCGCCTACTTCGATCGTGCGACCTCCGAGCTGGCGCACGAGGCCCGGCACGACCAGCAAACGGGCCTGCTCCACCACCAGGCCTTCGTGGGCGAGCTCGAGCTCGAGCTGCAGCGTGCGACCCGGTACGGCCACGGCCTCTCGCTCGTCTTCATCGACCTCGATCGCTTCAAGGAGATCAACGACACACTCGGCCACCCGGCCGGCGACCGGGTGCTGAAGCGGCTCGGGAGGCTGTTGCGCGAGTCGTTGCGCGGCTCCGACCTGGCCGGACGCATGGGTGGCGACGAGTTCGCCGCGTACCTCGTCGAGGCCGACGAGGAAGCAGGCCCGCACCTGCTTGCACGCCTGACCGACCGCATGGACGAGCTGATCGCGGCGGAGGAGCTGCCGGCGGGGTGCTCGTTCAGCGCCGGCGTGGCGCACTTCCCCGACGAGGCCGGCGACGCGGACGGGCTCTTCCGGCTCGCCGACCAGCGCCTCTACGAGTCGAAGCGTGCCAGCGCCGCCTGAAGGTCCGGCGGCAAGGGCGACTCGACCTCGACGCGCTCGCCGCTCAGCGGGTGCGGGAACGTCAGCCGCCATGCGTGCAGGAACTGGCGTCTGAGCTGCTCGGCCGGGACGCCGTAGACCGGGTCGCCCACGACCGGCAGGCCGATTGCCGCCAGATGCACGCGGATCTGATGGGTGCGGCCGGTCTCGAGTCGGACGTCGAGCAGCGCATGCCGGCCGAATAGCCGCTCGACCTCGAAGTGCGTGACCGCCTCCCGCGGCGTGTCGGTGTCGAGGGAGTGGCGCGTCGGCTCGCGCCGGTCACGGCCGATCGGGGCCTCGATCCGGCCCGTCCACGAGCGCGGCCGCCCGCGAACCACCGCCTTGTAGCGCCGCTCGAGCTCACGGGCGCGAACCAGGTCCTGCAGCTTCAGGTACGCCTCCTCGCTGCGCGCGACCACGAGCAGGCCCGAGGTGTCCCGGTCGAGCCGGTGGACGATCCCGGGCCGTTCCTCGTCCTCCCCGCCCGCGACCAGTCCGACGAGGCCGTGCACGAGCGTCCCGCTGGTGTGACCCGGGGACGGGTGCACGACGACGCCTGCGGGCTTGTCGACCACGAGCACGTGCTCGTCCTCCTAGGCGATGCGGAGCGGGACCTCCTCGCGCGCCAGCGGGGCGGAGCGGGTCTCGGGAACCGTCAGCTCGAGCTGCTCGCCGCCCTCGAGCCGGTGGCACTTCGGCCGGCGCTCGCCGTCGACGACCGCCCCGCCTTCCTCCAGCAGCCGCTCGGCCGCCGCGCGAGAGCCGATCTCCGGCAGCGAGGCGAGGAAGCGATCGAGCCGCTCGCCCGCGGCCTCGGCGGGGACGGCGACCCGACGCGCGGTCAGCGGGGCCTGGTCTCGCCGATCAGCAGCGCGGCGAACAGGATCGCCACGCCGACGACGATGAAGCTGTCCGCGAGGTTGAAGGCCGGCCAGTAGCGGAGGTCGAGGAAGTCCGTCACGTGCCCGAGCCGGATCCGGTCGATCAGGTTCGACGTCGAGCCGCCGATCAGCAGGCCGAGCGCGACGGGCAGCACCGGGTGCCGCGCGCCCGAGCGCGCGAAGTAGACGAGCATCCAGCCGACCGCCAGCGCGGTCAGCGCCGTCACCACCGGCGTCGCGCTCGAGAAGAGCCCGAAGGCGATGCCCGAGTTCTGGACATGGTGGATCGCGAAGGGGCCGAGCACGTGCAGCGACTCGTCGAAGGCGAGCTGCGTCGAGACGATCAGCTTCGTCAGCTGGTCGGCCGCGATCGCGGCGATCACGACCGCCCCGAGGCCGGCCCACTGTGGCGCCCGCGCCGCGAGCGACCGCTCCGCGACCGAGACCGGGGTCAGCGCGTCCGTGCTGGAGCCGACGCGGACGTCGTACGTCCGCGACGCCGGCTCATTCATCCGCGCTCCTCTTTGCGCTTGCAGTCGATGCAACGGGTCACCCAGGGCAGCGCCTCGAGACGCTCCTCGCCGACCGGCTGGCCGCAGTTGGTGCAGGTGCCGTACGTGCCGTCGTCGATGCGCTTCAAGGCCGCGTCGATCGCGTCGAGCATGCGCTCCTCGTTGCCTTCGAGCGTGGCGTCGAGCTCGCGGTCGTAGGTGGAGGTGGCGTCGTCGGCGAGATGGTTGTCGCTCTGGATCTCCTCGCGCTCGTCCTCGAGCAGTCCCTGGTTCTCCTGCTGGAGGTACTCGAGCGCGTCAGCCGCGCGCTTGCGCTCCTCGAGCAGGCGCTGCTTGAAGTGCTCGGTGTCGAGCGCTGCGCTCACGAGGCCCCCTCGAGCCGCCGGTCGCTCTCGGCCGGGTCGATTCCCTCGAGCAGGACAACCTTGTCCCGAGCGGTGTGGCCGGAGACGATAGACATTGATCGGCGAGGCAACTCGAGCTCGCGCGAGAGCAGGTCGAGCACGGCCTCGTTCGCGCGGCCCTGCTCCGGCGCGGCGGCGACACGGACCTTCCACGCTTCTCCGTGCCGGCCGACGAGCTCGGTGCGCCGCGCCCCCGGGGAGACGCGGAGCCGCACGCGCGTCGAGGGGCTCGCCATGGCGTTCAGTATAGGTTCGGCGGGTCCGGCTCAGGCGGCCTGCGCGTCGGCGTCCGCGTCGTCCACCGCGTCGAGCGCAGCCTCCAGCAATGCGCGCACCTTGCGCGCCTCGGTGAGCAGCCGCTCGCGCTCTGCGGTCGCCGCTCGAGTGACCGCCCGCGCCTCGGCGTGGGCCTCCGAGACGACGAGCTCGGCCTCCCGCTTCGCCTGGTCCTTCAGCTCGTGCGCGGACTTCTCGGCGGAGACGAGCGTCGTCCGCAGCAGCGTCTCGAGGTCGCGATGCCGCGAGAGCTCGCCCTCGAGCTGCTCGATCCGATCGGCGTAGTCGGCCCGTTGCCGCCAGACTTCTTCGAACGAGTCGGCGATCTCGATGATCAGCTCGTCGACCGGCCCGCGGCGGTAGCCAAGCAGGCCCCGCTTGAGGCGTATGTGGTGCAGCTCCACCGGCGTGATGGTCATGTCGTCCTCCTCAGGAGTAATGGGCAAAGAGCGCGTCGACGATGCGCATCAGCGCGATCAACGCGAGCATGGCCACCACCGGCGAGAGGTCGAGCGGACCGAGCGGCGGCAGGATCCGCCGGAACAGCCGCAGGTACGGCTCGCAGACGTCGCGCAGGAACTCCGAGATCCGCCGCACCCAGACCGTGTACGGCAGCCGGACCCACATCGTCAGCACGTACACGAAGATCAGCAGCAGGTAGACCCACAGAAACGTGTCGATCAGCGTGTTCACCGTCGAGGCGGCGTCTGCGAGCAGCGCAAGCGTGGCCATCAGACGGGACTTCGGGCCACGGGCCTTGACTCCTGGTCAGGCCTGGTTGAAGAAGCCGCGCTCGAGCAGACGGGCTCGCTCCTCGGCCGAGACCTGCACGTTGCGCGGCGTGAGCAGGAAGACCTTGTCGGCGACGCGCTGCATGCCGCCGTCGAGCGCGTACGTGAGGCCGCTCGTGAAGTCGATCAGGCGCTTCGACAGCTCCTGGTCGGCGCCCTGGAGGTTGAGGATCACCGGGATCCCGTCCTTGAACTTGTCCGCGATCTGCTGTGCGTCGTTGAAGCTGCGCGGGACGACGAGGTGCACCTGCACCGACGGGATCGCGCCGAGCGGCCCCGCCGCGGGTGCTGCCGGCGCAGAGCGGCGGTTGTTCCGCGGGCGCAGCACCGCCGTGGCGGGCGCGACCTCCTCGGGATCCGGGTCGGTCCAGTCGTCGAAATCGCGCTGCCGGCCCCGCGGGGTCAGCCGGCGGACGTTCGGGCGCTCGCTGTAGGTGCGCTCGAGCTCCTCCTCGGTCAGGTACCCGTCCTCGTCCCACTCGTCGTCCTCCTCGGCGATCCCGAAGTAGACGAGCGTACGGTTCCAAACGTCTGCAAATCCCATGGTTATCGGATATTAGCGGTCGTACAGCACGGATCCCAGCCGGACCATCGTGGCCCCTCGTCGGCTGCCACGCGGTAGTCCTGGCTCGTTCCCATCGACAGCTCGCGCAGGCCGTAGCGCTCCGCCAGCTCGCGCAGGCGGCGGAAGTACGGGCGCGAGCCTCGGGGTCGCTCGTGGCCGGCGGCATCGTCATCAGGCCGACCACGTTTTCGTACGCGGACGAGGAAATCCTCCAGCTCGACTCTCGGGGATCCCGGACTTCGACTCCTCGCCCGAGAGGTTGACCTCGACCAGCGCCGGAATGGTCAGCCGCTTCGCCGCCGACTCGCTCGCCAGGGAGTGGCAGAGCTCGCAGAGCTCGTTCACGGTCGCGGCCTTCCGGCTCTGCAGGTGGCCGATGAAGTGCCAGCGGAAGGCGTCACCGTGCAGGGCGTGCTTGGCCTCGAGGTCCTGCGCGCGGTTCTCGCCCGACGACCTCGATCCCGGCCTCGGCGAGCGCGCCCAGGTCCTCGGGCGCCACGTACTTCGTCGCGGCCACGATCGTCACCTCCGGCCCGAGCTCGCCGCGGATGCGCTCGTAGTTCGCCCGGACGGTCTCAGGCGATAAGGCCAATCACACCCTGCCTGCCGGTGATCCCGTCGTCGCGGCGGTGCGAGAAGAAGCGCTCGGGCGTCGCACGCCGTGCAGAGGTCGACCCGGTCGACGCGCGCGCAGCCGGCCGCGCGCAGCGCCCGCTCGGCGGCGCTCCAGAGGTCGAGCTTGCCGTCACGCACGAGATCGAGGCCGAACGCGCGGCGGAACGGCGCGGCCACCTCCTCTCCCACCTCGTAGCAGCACGGGCCGATCCCGGGCCCGACGACGGCCGAGACCAGCGCACCGCCGAGCGCCTGCACCCCCGACGAGGCGATCCCGCCGAGCAGGCCGCGCCAGCCGGCATGCAGAAGGGCGAGCGCCGGCGTGCCGCCGTTGGCCCGCGCAAGGGCGATCGGCAGGCAGTCCGCCGCGAGCGCCAGCAGCGGCAGGCCGAGCTCGTCGGTCCAGAGCCCGTCGGCCCGCTCTCCGCGGGCGCCCGCCTGCGCGCGCAGCACGTCGGCGGAGTGGTGCTGGTAGTTCAGCGTCAGCGCGTCGGGGTCGGCGCCCACCTCGGCGCAGAGCGCGCCGGCGGTTCTCGTCGACCCGCTCCGGCTCGTCGGCGGTCGCCCGCCCGAGGTTGAGCGAGGCGAACGGGCCCTCGCTGACGCCGCCTTCGCGCGTCGAGAAGACGACCTCGTACGGCCCGGGCGCGCTCCCAGCGGATCACTGCGCGATCAGCTCCCGCGCGGCAGCCAGCTCGGAGTCGCGCCCGTCGAGCTCGCCGTTCAGCTTCCGGCGCCGGAGCTCCGCGAGGATCTCCCCCACCCGCGGCGACTCCTCGAGACCGAGCTCGGCCAGGTCGGCGCCGCTCACCTCGAGCCGCACCTCGCGCAGGCGCTCGAAGTACTCGTGCAGCGGCGGCAGCTCGTCGAGCGCGAGCGCGAACAGCGGCGCGTCGGGCGCGTACGGGTCGGCGAGCGCGACGACCTCGGCCGGCTCGGCGCCGTCGCGCAGCCGCTCGACGAGTCGCGGGCCGACGGTGACGGCAGCGGCGATCGCCTCGGCGTCGCGGCGGCGTACCTTCAGCCGCTGCAGCCAGTCGTAGACCTCGTCGGCCGGAGCTTCCGCGCCAGCGCGGCGAGCCCGAGCCGCCACGACGGGATCGTCGAGCCCGTAGCGCTCGCGCAGCTCGCGCAGCCGCGCGAACAGGGCGACGGCCTCCTCGTCGGCGGCGAGGTGCGGGTGGATCGCGCGGTCGGCGCCGAGCTCGGCGAGCCGCAGGATCGAATGCTCGACCTCGCCCTCCTCGAGCAGCGCGACGAGCTCGTCGCGCAGGCGCGCCGACGAGAGGTCGCCGACGAGGCCCATCTCGATCGTCCCGCGCGCGAGCCGCAGCGTGTGCTCGTCCATCCGGAAGCCGTAGCGGTTCTCGTAGCGGATCGCGCGGAAGATCCGGGTCGGGTCGTCGATGAACGAGAGGTTGTGCAGCACGCGGATCGTCCGCGCTTCGAGGTCGCGCCGTCCGCCGAAGGGGTCGACGAGCCGGCCGAGGTCGTCGCCCTTGAGCGAGACGGCCATCGCGTTGATCGTGAAGTCGCGCCGGAAGAGGTCCTCGCGGATCGAGGCGTGCTCGACCGTCGGCAGCGCCGCCGGCGCGTCGTAGAACTCGGTGCGCGCCGTGACGACGTCGACACGCTCGTCGTCGCCGTAGAGCACGACCGCGGTGCCGAACTTCTCGTGCGGGCGGACGCGGCCGCCGAGCACCTCGGCCAGAGCCGTGCGCGAGCGCGATCGCGTCGCCCTCGACCGCGATGTCGACGTCGAAGCTCCGCTCGCCGAGCAGGATGTCGCGGACGGTGCCGCCGACGAGGTAGACGCCCTCGAAGGGCTCGGACACGGCCGCGACCGCCTCGAAGACCGGCTGCAGCCGCTCGAGCGCACCCAGCTCCGCGGCCAGTGACGGACCGGGCTCCTCGGCCCGCTCGGCTTCGCGGCCGAGCGCGCGCAGGACGTCGCTGCGGGTGACGACGCCGACCAGTCGGTCGTCGCGCAGGACGGCGATCCGCTCGCCGCCGACGAGCAGTCGCTGCAGCTCGCCGAGCGGCGTCGCCTCGCTCGCAGGTCGCGACGCGGGCGCTCATGATCCCCTTCACCGGCGCGTGCGAGAGGCCGTGAGCGACGGCTTGTCGAGATCCTCGCGCCCGACGACGCCTTCCGAGCTTGCCGCCATCGGCGACGAGGATCCCGCTCTGGCCGTAGCGCTGGCAGGTGACGAGCGCGCGGGCGACGGTCTCGTCGGCCGGGACCGTGCGCGCCGGGCTCGACATGATCTGCCCGGCGGTGACCGGCTCCCGCACGGCATGCTGGAGCGCGTCGAGCAGCTGGCGGCGTGCGTCCTCCGAGGCCGCCCCGAAAGATCGCCGAGGCCGCCTCGGGGTGGCCGCCGCCGCCGAGGATCCCGGCCGCGGCAGCGGCGTCGAGCTCCTGCGTGCGGCTGCGGACGACGCAGAACACCCGGCCGTCCATCTCGACGAGCAGCACGAGCGCCTTCGTGTCGGTCAGGTCGACGACCTTGTGCGCGAGGTTCGAGACCCCGTCGACGTAGCTCGGCCAGGAGACGGCCGCGACGAGCATCTCGACCCCGGCCACCTCGTGCGGCTCGAGCGCGTCGAGCAGCGCGCCGAGCAGCTCGCGCTCGTCGCCGGTCAGCGGCGAGTGCAGGAACTCGGCGAGCAGCTCCTGGCGCGCCCCGTGGCGCAGGCACCACGCGAGCGCCTCGGCGTCGCGCTGCGTCGCCGTCGGATAGGTGAGCGAGCCGGTGTCCTCGTGGATCCCGAGCGCGAACGCCGTCGCCTCGAGCGGCGTCACGGCGAGCTCGCGCTCGGCGAGCATGCCGACGAGCGTGGTCGTCAGCGCGCCGTCATCCGAGAGGAAGGTGTGCTCCTCGCCCGCCCACTCCGGCGGCTCGCCCGCGTGGTGGTCGAAGACGATCTTCTCGACCTCGGGATCGAGCGCGACGCGCCTCGAGCTCGCCGAGCCGGCTCGCATGGATGGTCTCGACGACGATCAGGCGGCGGATCGCGTCGGTCTCGAGCCGGGAGGCCTCGACGAGCTCGAGCTCGTCGGCGTGCAGGCGCGCGAACTCGCGGACGTTGCGGTTCAGCGAGCCCGCCAGGCAGACGACCGCGTCCGGGATAGAGCCGGCGCGCGGCCAGCATCGCCGCGAACGCGTCGAAGTCGGTGTTGCCGTGGGTGGCGATCACTGTCTCGGCCCTCATGCGTCCCATTCTGCCTCGGCGCCGTGGGGAAAGCGGCGCAATTCCGGCACATTCACGGCACAGACACGCGCGCCTGCCCTGGATACGATCGCCTTGGGGAGGAGGCCGGGCGAACCGTACTCAGATCACGTACCGCGTTCAGCCGGCGAGCGCGATGGCCTCGATCTCGACCTTGGCGCCGGAGGGCAGCGCCGAGACCTCGATCGTCGCGCGGGCCGGTGGTGCCTCGCCGACGTGCTGCACGTAGACCTCGTTCATGCCGGCGAAGTCGCCGAGGTCGGTCAGGAAGACCGTCGTCTTCACCAGCCGGTCGAGCCCGCTGCCTGCGGCCTCGAGGATCGCCCGCAGGTTCGCGAAGACCTGCTCGGTCTGCTCGACGATCCCCTCGCCGACGATCTCCGCGTGGTCGGGCCGCAACGCGAGCTGGCCCGAGACGAACACGAGCCCGTTCGCGCGGATCGCCTGCGAGTACGGCGCGCCCTGGAACGGCGCCGGAGCGGCCTCGGTGCGCACGACTTCCTTGTCCATCAATCCTCCCTCCGCCGCTTGCGGCAGCTCTGCGCCAGCGAAACGCCGAGCGCCTTGAAGATCGCCTCGAGCACGTGCTCCGGGTCGCTGCCCTCGATCAGCCGGACGTGCAGGGTCAGGCCCGCTCCCTCGGCGAGCGCGTTCAGGAACGTCGCCACGATGTCACGTGCGAGCCCGGCGACCCGCGCGTCGCTCAGGTCGACGTTCGAGACGACGAGCGGCCGCCCGGACGCCTCGACCACCACGTGCGCGAGCGCCTCGTCGGCGGGCACGACTGCCGAGCCGTGGCGCCGGGCGCCGTCCTCCTCGAACGCGCCGGCGAGCGCCCGCCCGAGCGCCCGCCCGGCCGCCGCGACCTCGGCATCCGCATCGCCGGGCGCGACCTCGAGCGCCAGGTCGAAGGAGGCGTACTCGGCGAGCAGCGCCAGCAGATGGTCGAGCACCGGCAGGCCGGTCGCGACGTTGGCCTCGCCCGAGCCGGCGACGTCGACGCTGGCGTGCATGCGCCCGGCCTCGTCCGCCTGCCCCCGCCGCCGGGCCACTAGGCCTCGATGCGCTCGATCCGCGCGCCGAGCGAGCGGAGCCGGTCGTCGATGCGCTCGTAGCCGCGGTCGATCTCGCCGATGTTCCCGATCGTCGACATGCCCTCGGCACAGAGCGCGGCCAGCAGCATCGCCATGCCGGCGCGGATGTCCGGGCTCGACATCTGCTGCCCGTAGAGCTTCGCCGGACCCGTCACGACCACGCGGTGAGGGTCGCAGAGGATGATCCGCGCGCCCATCGAGACCAGCTTGTCGACGAAGAACAGGCGGCTCTCGAACATCTTCTCGAAGATCAGCACGGTCCCCCGGGCCTGCGTGGCGACGGTCACGGCGATCGAGGTCAGGTCGGCCGGGAAGGCGGGCCACGGGCCGTCCTCGATCTTCGGGATCTGGCCGCCGAGGTCGTCCTGGATCACGAGCTCCTGCTCGGGTGGCACGCGCAGGCTCGTGCCGTCCATCTCGACTCGCACGCCGAGCCGCTCGAAGATCGGCAGGATCGCCGCGATGTCCTTCGGCTCGACGCCGTCGATCGTCACGTCGCCGCCGGTGATCGCGGCCAGGCCGATGAAGCTGCCGACCTCGATGTGCTCCGGGCAGATGCGCCATTCGCCGCCCGAGAGCGAATCGACGCCCTCGATGCGCAGCACGTTCGACTCGATCCCCTCGATCCGGGCGCCCAGGGAGACGAGGAAGCGACAGAGATCCTGGATGTGCGGCTCGCAGGCGGCGTTGCCGATCACCGTCTCGCCGGGAGTCAGCACGGCCGCCATGACCGTGTTCTCGGTCGCCATCACGCTCGCCTCGTCGAGAAAGATGTGCCTGCCGCGCAGACCGGCCGTGCGCAGCTCGAACCGCTCGCCGATGTCGATCTCCGCGCCGAGCTCCTGCAGCGCGTGGATGTGCGGGTCGAGCCGGCGGCGGCCGATGACGTCGCCGCCCGGCGGCGGGACGCTCGCGCGGCCGAGGCGAGCGAGCAAGGGCCCGGCGAGCAGGAACGACGCGCGAATTCGGCTCGAGAGCTCGGTGTCCAGCTCGTGCGAGGAGACGTCGGCGGCGTGGACGCGGAGCTCGTTCTCCCCGGTCCACTCGGCCTCGGCTCCGAGCGCCGAGATCAAGGCGACCATCGTCTCGACGTCGCGGATCCGCGGCATGTTGCTCAGGGTCACCGGCTCGCTCGTCAGCAGGCAGGCGGCCAGCATCGGGAGCGCGCCGTTCTTGTTCCCTGCGGCGTGCACCCGACCGTTCAGGGGCTGCCCGCCCTCGATCACGAAGGACTCGGCGAGCGTGTCTGTGACGGCGGTCTGGGCCATGCCGGAGGGCTATGGTAACTGGGCAGTGGAGCCGACCCGCCAGGCCGCTTGGGAGACCCTGAACCGCTACACGAAGAGCGAGGCGCTGCTGCGTCATGCTCTCGCCGTCGAGGCCGCCGTGGGCGCCTACGCCGAGCGGTTCGGCGAGGACGAGGAGCTCTGGCGGGCGACAGCGCTCCTGCACGACTTCGACTACGAGCTGCACCCCACGCTCGACAAGCATCCTCAGGACGGTGCGCCGATCCTGCGCGAGGAGGGCTGGCCCGACGAGGTGGTCGAAGGCGTCCTCTCGCACGCCTCGCACCTCGGCCTGCCGCGCGACACGCAGTTGAAGAAGACGCTGTTCGCGTGCGACGAGCTCGCCGGCTTCATCCACGCCTGCGGCCTCGTGCGGCCGGACGGGATCGCGACGCTCGAGCCGAAGTCGGTCAAGAAGAAGCTGAAGCAGCCGTCCTTCGCCGCGGGCGTCAACCGGCAGGACGTCTACGAGGGCGCCGAGGAGCTGGGCGTCGAGCTGGACGAGCACATCCGCTTCGTAATCGAGGCGATGCGCCCGATCGCCGGCGCGCTCGGCCTACGTGAGAGCGCTGACCAGGCGCTGTAGGTCCTCTTCGCTCGTCCACCAGCCGCAGGAGGCCCGGATCCACGGCTCGCCGGGGACGCTGCGGACGACGACGCCGGCCTCGTAGAGCCGGGTCACGAGCTCGGCGGGATCGCCTTCGACGCGGAAGACCACGAGCGTCCCCTGCCCGGGCGCGGTCACGAGCTCGAGGCGCTCGGCGAGCAGCTCCCGGCAGCGCTCTGTCATCTGCAGTGCCTGCTCGAAGCGACCCTCGGGAGCGAGGTCGAGCGCGGCAGAGAGACCCGCGAGCGAGGGAACCGGCGTCCAGTTCGAGTCGTAGCGGGCCGCGCCCTCGCGTGGCGTGTACGCACCCGTCGGCTCGTAGGCCTGCTGCGAGAGGTAGCTCGGCGCCGCCACCCGCAGCGACTCCGGGTCGCGGACGACCAGACCGCCGGTGGCGTCCGGGCCGCAGAGCCACTTCTGGCAGGAGAAGGCATAGAAGTCGACTGCCGTTGCGTCGACCTCGATCGCGCCGGCCGACTGCGCCCCGTCCACCAGCACCGGTAGGCCCGTCGCCTCCTTCAGCTCCGCGACCGGGAGGCGGTTGCCGCTCATCCAGCAGACGTGCGAGAGCGCGAGCAGCCGGGTTTTGGACGTCACCTCGCGCAGCAGCAGCTCGAGCGACTCCTCGGGCGGCAGCTCGCGCACCGGCGCGACCCGCACCGTCGCCGGCGACGCCGCCAGCGCGCCGAGCAGCCCGAAATGCTCGCCGTCGGTGGTGACCACCTCGTCCTCGGGGGAGAGGCCGAGCCCCGCGAGCACGATGTTGCAGCCGTTCGTGGTCGACGTCGCCAGCGAGAGCAGCTCCGGCCCCACGCCGACGGCCGCGGCCAGCTTCTCCCGCACTTCGTCCCGCAGCTCGAGCGCCCGCTCGAAGTACGGGCCGCCTCCGCGGCCGCGCTCGAGGTCCTGCCGCTCCTGCTCGGCCATCGCCCTGGCGGTCGCGCGAGCGATGGGCCCGTTCGTGCCTGCGTTCAGGTACGCGTAGCGCTCGAAGACCGGAAACTCGGCCCTGGCCTCCTCCCACGTCATTCGATCGTCACCTCCACCGGCGCATGGTCGGACAGCAGCCTGCCGTCTACGCGCCGCCGCTCGTCGGGCCAACGGTGCGCGTGACCGGAGCGAGCGCCCCGAACCAGCACCTGGTCGATCCACGAGATCGGCTTCGAAAAGCCCCATTGGGCGAGCTGCTGGAACGTGGTCGAGCGCTCGCGGATGATGTTGAAGTCGCCGGCGAGGACCAGCACGTCCGCCGGCTCCGCGAAGCTGTCCGCGAAGACCGCGGCCCGCAGCAGCTCGGAGTCGGCGACCAGCCAGCCCGGCAGGCCCGTCGCGTGCAGATTCGCCACGGTCAGGCCCTCGGTGCGGACGGCCTGGCAGACGCGGCGCTCCTTGGCCCACTTCGCCCGCATCCGCCGCGAAAGCTGCAGCTCCCGCGCGATCCGGCGGCGGAACTCGAGCGGGTTGAGCACGATCGAATCCTCGGCGATCGCGCGCAGCTCGGGTTGCAGCAGGATCGCGTTCGCCTGACCCGTGAGCGCCGAGCGGAACAGCCCCTGGTTGATCGCGGTCGTCAATCGGCCCAGCGTCACGCTTCGAAGCAGCGGCCGCGCGGCGATCGCGCCGAAAACCTGCATCCCGCTCCACTGCGCAAGGCGCTTCAGCGACCACACTGGCAGCTCCTGCAGGCACAACACGTCCGGCCGGTCCTCGGTCGCGAGCCGGACCATCTGCTCGAGGAACCCGTGCCGCTCGGGCGGGCTCACGTTGCCGTGGAAGACGTTCCAGGTGCGGACGAGGAGGCTCACAGGGCGGGCTAGTCTAGGACTCGTGCTGCGCCGGAGCCGCTTCGCCGACGTGATCTCGCGGCAGCTCGACCTCTTCGTGCGCGACAACCTCGAGTTGCTCGAAGCCTGCGACGCGGCCGAGCGAACGTACGAGCTCGCCGGGCGTGACGAGGCGGAGGAGCGGTTCGGCGACTACCAGGAACTGGTCGAGGACGGCACCGAGATCCTGGCCGAGCTGCGGGACAACTTTGCCTCGACGCTCGACGAGGACGCCGCCGAGGAGTACGAGTTCGCGTTCAACCGCGCGGTCGAGAAGCGGTTGCCGCGCTTCGGGCTCGAGATCGAGAACACCTAGCCAAGGCCAGCCGCGAAGCCCCCGACGATGGCGCCGTAGGCGATGTGGCCGACCAGCGTCCAGAGCGCCGTTCGTCGCCCGTAGTTGAGCAGCATGAAGCCCGGCGCCTCCAGCAGCGGCGTCTCCTCCGCGTCCGACCAGGGCGTGCCCATCCGGGGGTGCACCGCGGGCAAGAGCACGGTCAGCAGCGCGCCGCCCGCGAGGCAGGCGTGCACGAACCCGAGCGCCGCCCCGAAGACCCAGCCGGCCTGGCCGACCGCGCGGAAGACCCCGTAGTAGGCGATCGCGAAGACCAGGCCGTTCGCGAAGTGGATCAGGTAGCCGAGCACGCTCGCCCGGCCGCGGTGGTCGGTGAATACCGTCCCGAGCAGCAAGGGGATGTCCATCCGCGTCATGCCGAGCTCCTGCGCGATCCGCAGGCCGCTCGTGAGCAGGATCGTCCCGACCGCCCCGCCGGCGAGCGCTCCCCAGATCGTCACGCGGCGCGCTCCCTGCCCGCGGTCTCGGCGTCGGCGATCGTGACCGCGGCGTTGACCAGGGCCAGGTGGGTCAGGCCCTGCGGGAAGTTGCCGAGGAACTCGCCCGTGCGCGGGTCGATCTCCTCCGAGTAGAGGCCGACGTCGTTGGCAAGGCCGACGAGCTCGTGCATGAGCGCGTTCGCGTCGTCCAGCCGGCCGGCGCGCGCGTAGGAGTCGACCAGCCAGAAGGAGCACGTCAGGAACGCACCCTCGTCCCCTGCGAGGCCGTCGCTGCCGCGGTAGCGATAGACGTACGGGCCCTGGCGCAGGTCACGCTCGACCGCGGCGATCGTGGCCAAGATCCGCTCGCTGTGCGGATGGTCGTAGCCGAGCACGGCCAGGGTCAGCAGGCTGGCGTCGAGCTCGCGCATGTCCGGCGAGCGCACGTAGCTGCGCAGCTCGTCGTCCCAGCCGTGCTCGTCGATCCAGGCCTTCAGCTCGTCGGCGGACTCCCGCCAGCGGTCGCTGCGGTCGGGGATCAGCCCCTCCTCGCCGAGCAGGCACGCGCGGTCGAGCGCGACCCAGCAGAGCCCTTTGGACTGGATGTAGTGAGCGCGCTTGTCGCGCACCTCCCAGATGCCGTTGTCCTTGTCCCGCCAGTGCTTGGCGACGTAGTCGGCGATCCGGCCGACCTCCTTGCCCGTGTCGCCGTCGAGCCGGCCCACCGCGGTCGCAAAGAGCCAGATCGCCTCCAGCACCGACCCGTAGACGTCGAGCTGGACCTGCTCACGGGCGCCGTTGCCGATGCGAACGGGCTGTGAGTTGCGGTAGCCCGACAGGTGCGGGAGCTCGAGCTCCTTCGTGTGCTCGGAGCCGTCCAGGCAATAGAGGACCTGGAGCTCGGGCTGCGTCAGGCGCGAGGCGTGCATCAGCCACCAGAAGAAAGCATGCGCCTCGTCGTGGTAGCCGAGCCGCAGGATCGCGTCGAGCGTCCAGCTCGCGTCGCGCAGCCAGGTGAAGCGGTAGTCCCAGTTGCGGGCACCGCCGATCCATTCCGGCAAAGAGGTCGTCGGCGCGGCGACGATCGCGCCCGACGGCGCGAAGGCGAGCAGCTTGAGCACGAGGGCGCTGCGGGTGACGGCCTCGCGCCACGCGCCTTCGTAGCGAAGCCGTCCGGCCCACTCCGGCCAGAAGCTCTTGGTGCGCTCGAGCCTGCGCTCGGAGTCCTCGCGCCCCGGGATCACCGCGGGCTCGCGGTTCGTCGCGGCCAGCGAGAAGAGCGCGCTCTCGCCCGGAGCGAGCGCCAACTCGCCGTTTACTGCGCCGTCGGCGAGCGTCCCCTCGCCGGCGTCGCAGAGCCCGAGCACGAGTGCGTCGGCTCCGGCCTGCGCGAACCAGCGGTCGGCGCGCCGCTCGATCCGAGTTTGCGCACGGCCGTAGTCGAAGCGCGGCTCGAACGACCACCGCAGCGGAACCGTGCCCTCGAGCGCCTCGACCTTGCGCACGAGCTCCCGCATCGGCGAGATGCGCATGCTGTCCGTCAGCGTCATCGCGTCGGTGACGCTGACGCGTCCCGAGGCCGTGGCGAACGTTGTCTCGAGCACGTTCGAGCCGTCCAAGTAGCGACGCTCGGCCTCGAACGGGCCCGCCGGCTCGAGGCGGAAGGCACCGCCGCGCTCCGCGTCCAGGATCCGCGCAAATACTGCCGGCGAGTCGAGGTTCGGGAGGCAGAGCCAGTCGACCGAGCCGTCCCTGGCGATCAGGGCCGCGGTCCGGCCGTCGCCGACGAGCGCGTACTCGCGGATCGGGGCGTAGCCGTCGACGCGCTCCATCGGCCGGGATTCTGTCGGTCGGCGCGGCACCTCTGTGGACGCATCGGCACGGACTCGGCGCAGATCCGTGACAAACCCGGGCGTCGAAACCGGGTACCGTCGACCTCGAGGGAGGCGGGTTTCAGCCCCACCCTCGGGTGGGGGTATGGGTGATCGGGCTAGCGGTGGCCGAAATGATGTGCGGCCGGAAGCGAGCCGAAGACGTCAGCCTCGTCGGCGCAGCGGCGTGCCAGTGGGCCGAGCGACTCGAGCTCTCGGACGAGCACGTTGCGGTTTCGGTCGACCCGCTCGAAGCGGCCGCGGGCGAGCAACAGCGGCTCAGAGCGCACGAGCGGCCGGAAACGCTCGTACACCGTGGGCGGGACGATCAGGTTCACCTGGCCATGCTCGTCCTCGAGCAGCATGAAGACGACGCCGTTCGCGGTCGCCGGCCGCTGTCGCGCGACGGCCATCCCGGCCACCGTCACCGTGCTGCCTCCTCGCGCCTCCTCCAGCTCGAGGCTCGAAAGCGTTCCCGCAGGCAGATGCGGGCGGAGCAGCGTCAGCGGATGCACGCCCACCGACAGGCTCGTCGTGCGGTAGTCGGCGAGCATCCGCTCCCACGGCGTGTGCTCGCGCAGGGCGGGCGTGGCGGCCGTCGGGTCGAGCGGTAGCGCCAGCTGGCTCTCCTCGCCCCCGCTCTTCGGCACCGTCTGCGCGCGCGGCGCGAAGCCGAGCTCCCAGAGCAGCGCGCGCCGCCGGCCGAGCGAGTCGCACGCGCCCGAGGCCACCAGCACCTCGAGCCGCGGCCGGTCGAGCCCGGTCCGCTGCGCGACCTCGCGCACCCCGGCGAACGGCCCGCCTCGCTCGCGCTCCTCGGCGACCGCTTTCGCCTCTTCGTCGCCGAGCGAGCGAACGTACGAAAGCCCGACCCGCACCGCCTTTCCCTCGAGCGCGCAACGTGCCGCGCTCAGGTTCACGTCGGGCGACAGCACCTCCACCCCGCGCCGCTGGGCGTCCCGGACGAGCGAAGCCGGCGGGTAGAACCCCATCGGCTGCGCGTTCAGGAGCGCGCACAGGAACTCGGCCGGATAGTGGTGCCGCAGCCATGCCGACTGGTACGCGAGCAGCCCGAACGCTGCGGCATGGGACTTCGGGAAGCCGAAGCCGGAGAAGCCGACGAGCTTGTCGAAGACCTCGTTCGCGACCTCCGGGGTCACACCCTGCGCGCCGGCGCCCTCGACGAAGCGGCCGCGAAACGCCTCGATCGCCTCGAGCGAACGCTTCCGGCTCATCGCCCGGCGCAGCCCCTCGGCCTCGCCGATCGAGAAGCCGGCCAGAGCCGTCGCGACCGCGAGCACCTGGTCCTGGAAGACGATCACCCCGAGCGTCTCGCGCAGCGGCTCCTCCAGCAGCGGATGGTCGCTCGGCGGGACGAACCCGGGGTCCTCCCGCAGCCGCTGGCGGTTCTCGATGAACGGGTGGACGGCGCCGCCCTGGATCGGCCCCGGCCGCACCAGCGCGACCTGGATCGTCAGGTCGTCCAGGTTCTCCGGCCGCGTTCGCAGGAGCGACTGCATCTGCGCGCGGCTCTCGATCTGGAAGACGCCGATCGTGTCCGCCTGCTGGATCTCGCCGTACACCGCCTGTTCGTCGAGCGGGATGCGCGAGAGGTCGACCGTCTTGCCGTGCTCGGCCGCGATCTGCTCGACGCAGTCCTCGACCGCAGAGAGCATCCCGAGCCCGAGCAGGTCGATCTTCAGGAAGCCGGCGTCCGCGCACGAGTCCTTGTCCCACTGGCAGAGCTGCCGGCTCTCCATCGCCGCGGGCTGCACCGGCACGAGCTCGACCAGCGGCCGGGTCGAGATCACCATCCCGCCCGGGTGCTGCGAGATGTGCCGCGGCAGGCCGCCGATCTCGCCACAGAGCCGGGCGAACGCGCGCCAGCGGGGGGACGCACGCTTGGCGTCGGCGTCCGGCAGCTTGGCCAGCTCCTCGCCGACGCGGTACGGGTTGCCGTCGGTCAGGCGTGCGAGCCGCTCGAGCTCGCCGAACGGCAACCCGAGCGCCTTGCCCACGTCGCGGATCGCGCCCCGAGCGTGGTAGGTCGAGAAGCTCGCGACGAGCGCGGAGTGCTCGCGGCCGTAGCGCTCGCAGACCGCGACGATCAGCTTCTCGCGGATGTCGCGCGGGAAGTCGAGGTCGATGTCCGGCACCGAGGTGAGCTCGCTGTTGATGAAGCGCCCGAGCGAGAGCCCGGCCCGCACCGGGTCGACGTGCGAGAGCCCGGTCAGGTAGCAGACGATCGAGCCCACCGAGCTGCCCCGGCCGCGGCCCGGCGGCAGGACGTTGCGCGCGAACGAGCCGCCGCGCACCTCGAGCGCACACTCGCGCGCGAGCTCGAGCACCTCCCAGTGGAGCAGGAAGAAGCCGGCGAGCCCGAGCTCGTCGATCAGCCTCAGCTCGTCGTCGAGCCGCGTGCGCGCGCGCCGTTTGTGGCCGTTCGCATCGCCGTAGCGCTCCTCGAAGGCGCGGTCGCAGACTCGGGCGAGCTGCCGGATCGCGGGCTCGCCGGTGTCCGAGAAGTCCGGGTAGCGGTAGCCGAGGTCCTCGGTCAGGTCGAACTCGAGCCGCTCGGCGAGCTCGGCCGTGAGCACAACCGCGTCGAGGTCGTGCGGGAAGCGTTCCTCCCACTTGGTCGGCTCGAGCAACACGCTCTCGTGGTTGCCGCGCCGTTCCGGCTCGCAGCCGTCGAGCGAGGTCCGGCAGCCGATCGCGACGAGCACGTCCTGGAGCGCGGTCCGCCGCACGTGGTGCGCGTGCGTGTCGCCGGTCGCGACCGTCCGGACGCCGAGCGCCTCGGCGAGGTCGCGCAGCGCGGCGAGCCGGTGCGCGTCACCCCGCTCGTACGGGCGCTGCAGCTCGACGAAGAACCGCTCGCGCCCGAACGCTTGCGCCAGCGCCGCAGCGCCGTTCGGGTTGCGGCTCGCCAGCCCGTGCCGGGCACAGCCCGAGAGACAGACGAGACCCTCGCTCAGCTCGGCCACGAGCCGTGCGTCGAGCGCTGGCGGCGAAGGCTCCACCGGCCGGTCGCGCGTGTGCGCGTGCGCGGCGGTCAGCAGCCGGCAGAGGTTCGCGTAGCCAGTCGCCGACTCGACGAGCAGCGTCACGTGCGAGCCGTCGCCCAGCGTCACCTCGGCGCCGGTGATCGGCCGCACGCCGAACGCCTTGGCCGCGTGCGCGAACTCGAGCGAGCCGTAGACGCCGTCGTGGTCGGTCAACGCCAGCGCCTCGTAGCCGAGCTCCGCAGCACGTGCGGCCAGCTCCTCCGGCAGCGAGGCGCCGTCCAGGAACGAATACGCTGAGTGCGCATGCAGCTCGACGAACAGCGACCGCTCCTAACGCCGCCCGGAGAGGGCGAGACGACGACCGACCGGCCGGACAAGACGCTCCGCATCCTCGGCGAGCTCGACGAGCTGATCGTGACTTGGTTCCGCTACGCGCCCGGCGAGAAAGGGCCTGAGCAACACGTCCACCACCACCACACCGACGCCTTCTACGTGCTCGAGGGCGAGCTCGAGCTGACGCTCGGCGCCGAACGGAAGCTTGTGACGGCCCTCCCCGGAGCCCTCGGCGCCGCGCCGCCGAACACGCTGCACACGTTCCGCAACGCGAGCGCCGAGGACGTGGTCTTCCTCAACCTGCACGTCCCGTCGCTGGGCTTCGGCGACCACATCCGCGGCCGCAACGACGCCTTCGACCAGCACGACCCACCGCCCGACGGTGGCCGCCCGTTCTCGGACGCGGTGCTGACGACGCCCGACGACGCCGAGCTGCTCGAGAGCGACGTCAGCACGCACCGCGTTCTCTGCGACCTCCCGCAGCTGACCGCGATCGACATGACCTTCCAGCCGGAGTTCGAGGGGGTCGATCCGCACAGCCACGACGACCACGCGGACGCCTTCTACGTGCTCGAGGGGATGGTCGAGTTCCGCGTCGGCGACGAGCCGCGCGTCGCCGGGTCTGGGACCTTCCTCGCCGCACCGCCGAACACGGTCCACGGCTTCCGCCACGCGGGGCCCGAGCCGATCCGCCTCTTCAACCTGCACGCGCCGCCGGCGGGCTTTCTCGAGCGCCTGCGCCGCCGCGACTGAGCACCTCACGTCCCCCGCTGGCTGAACCAGCGGCCCACCTCCTCGTCGCGGAACACGACCGCGTGCTCGCCGCCTGCCAGCACGACGTCGAAGTACCGCCGCCGGACCGGCTCCTCGGTCCACCAGCGGTCGACCACGCGCCACTCCTCACGCACCAATGCGACAAGAGAGCGATTCACGCGCCTGGGCGAGCCGTCGACGTGCGCCTCGACGCGCACGGCCAACGGAGCGTTCAGTCGTCGCGCGGAACTAGCAGCGCTCGCTGCTCGGGCAGGCGCGACCACGGTGCCACCTCCACGACGGTGCAGACGGATCCGGAGCCGGTTCCCGCGCGGACCTGGCGCAGGCCCTCGCTCAGGTGGGCGCGCAGCTCGTCGCCCTCGGGCCGGACGAGCTCGAGCTGGTTGCCGACCGACTCGGCGAGCACGAGTGCCTCGAGCCGCAACATCACGGCCGGCGAGGGCAGCTCCGAGAGCTTCGGTCCAATTGCCGCGCGCAGGCGGGCGGGATCGGCGGTGGCGTCGCGCAGGGTGACCGTCCGCCGCCACGAGCCGCCGCCGACCAGGCGCCCGGCAAGCGCGAGCTTGCGCAGGGCCCGCCCGCCACGCTCCGGCCGGGCCAGCAACCGGTCGACCAGCACTCCGAGCGAGCGCCTCAGCGTGAGCTCGTTGCCGACCGCCTCCGGAAACTCGAGCGACTCGACCAGCTCCGCCGGGGGCCTGCGCCCGCGCACGCGTCGCCTCGAGCCGCCCCTCGCCAGGCCCCAGGCGCGCCGGCCGTCCGGCCCCAGACGTTCGGCCACGGCGCCACCCGGAAGCCCAGCAAGCTCGCCAAGCCTCTTGACCCCCAGCTCCTTCAGCTCCTCCTGCCGCTGCGCCCCCATTGCGAGCAGGTCGATCGGCAGCGGCGCGAGAAACTCGCGCGCCCGCTCGTCGGAGACGACCAGTGCCTGCCCCGAGCGCGCGACGTTCGCCGCGGCGAGCGCGGTGAACTTCCGCGTCGCCGCACCCACGCGCGCGTCCCAGCCGGCCCCGGCGGCCTGCAGGGCCCGCTTCAGCGCCGGCTCGAGCCCGCCGTAGAGCCGCTCGACCCCGCGGGTCTCGAAGTACGCGCACCCCGGCGCGGCCGCGTCGACTGCAAAGCCCGCGTCCTCGAGCGCGCGCACGATCCCCTCCCACGCTTCCTCGGCGGTCGCCGGATCGGGATCGACGAGCTGCAGCGACGGGCACGTCCCGAGCGCCTCGCCCAGCCGCATCCCCGGCTTCACGCCCGCGGTTTCGGCCACGGCGGTCACCGCGCCGATCAGCGCCTCGGCCCCCGGCTCCGGCGCGAGCGCGGCCGGCGCGAGCTGCAGCCGGGGCCGCTCCCGCAACGCGACGCGCAGCTCGAACCCGGGAATGACGAGGCAGGCGATCATGGGAACGTATGTTCTACACGAACACACGTTCCCCTGTCAAGGTTCTTCGTGATGGTTCGGCGTGGAGCCTGGAGGTAAGCAGACTCCCGTGCGCGCAACCGTCATGTACGAGGCCGGCGACGTCCGGGTCGAGACCGTCCCGGACGCGCAGCTCGTCGAGCCGACCGATGCCGTCGTCTCCGTCACCAGCGCCGCGATCTGCGGCAGCGACCTCTGGCCGTACAAGTCGATGGAGCCGAGCGAGACCGGCCGGCGTATGGGCCACGAGTTCGTCGGCGTCGTCGAGGACGTCGGCGCCGACGTCGGGACCGTCAAGGCGGGCGATCTCGTCGTCGCGCCGTTCCTCTGGTCCGACGGCACCTGCGTCTTCTGCCGGGAAGGACTGCACACCTCCTGCCTGCACGGCGGCCGCTACGGCGACCCCGGAGTCGACGGCGGCCAGGGCGAGGCCGTGCGCGTGCCGCAGGCCGACGGGACGCTGGTCGTGCTGCCGGTCGAGCAGGACGACGCGCTGATGCCGTCGCTGCTCACGCTCTCCGACGTGATGTCGACCGGGCACCACGCCGCGCTGAGCGCGCGGGTCGGGCCGGGCAAGACGGTCGCGGTCGTCGGCGACGGCGCGGTCGGGCTGTGCGGCGTGATCGCCTCGAAGCGACTCGGCGCGGAGCTGGTGATCCTGCTGGGGCGGAACCCGGCGCGAACCGCGCTCGGGCGCGAGCTCGGCGCCGACGAGGTCGTCGAGGAGCGAGGCGAGGCGGCGGTCGAGCGCGTCCGCGAGCTCACGGACGGGCTCGGCGCCCACTCGGTGCTGGAGTGCGTCGGCCCCGACGAGGCGGTGCTGACTGCGATCGGGAGCGCGCGACCTGGCGGAGCCGTCGGCCGCGTCGGCATCCCGGAAGGCGACACGATCCCGGGCGTGCAGCAGAGCTTCTTCGCCAACCTCACGCTCGCGGGCGGTCCCGCGCCGGCGCGCGCCTACATCGAAGGGCTGATGCCCGACGTGCTCGAGGGCAAGATCGAGCCCGGCCGGGTCTTCGACCGGACGACCGACCTCGACGGCGTGCCCGACGGCTACCGCGCGATGAACGACCGCGAAGCGCTCAAGGTGCTCGTCGAGCCCTAGCTCTTGACATCCACGCTGCTCCACGTGACGAACGGCGAGAGCGCCGGCAACACGCTGCGGCAGACCGCGCTCGGCGGCGCCGTGCTCTCCTGGCAGGACGTGCTCCACGAAGGACCGGTGCCCGACGTTCCGCCGGCGGAGCTGCGGGCGGTGCGGGCGCGGTTCCTGAGCGAGTGCGGTTGGGGCGCCGAGCGCTCGTTGCTGGAGTCGTTCGAGCGGCGCGACCGGCTCTTCGAGCAGGCGCTCGAGGGCGGGACCGACGTCGTCCTCTGGTTCGAGCACGATCTTTACGACCAGCTGCAGCTGCTGCAGGCACTGGTGCTCGCCGGCGACTCGCGGCTCGAGCTGATCCAGGCGGACGCGGACCTCGGGCCGCTCCCGCCGGATGGGTTGGAAGCCCTCTGGCCGCAGCGCCGGCCCGTGACGCTGCACACGCGCGCGCTCGCCAGCGAGGCGTGGGAGGCGTTCCGAGCTCCCGAGCCGACCGGGCTCGTCGAGCTGGCCGGCCACGACACTCCGTCGCTCCCCCACCTCGGTTCCGCGATGCGGCGCCTGCTGGAGGAGCTGCCCGACGCCCGGACGGGCCTGTCACGGACGGAGCGCCAGCTGCTCGAGCCGCTGCTCCACGGGCCAAGACTGCCGTTCGAACTCTTCCTGGCAAGCCAGTCGCGCGAGGAAGCGGCGTTCCTTGGCGACGCCTGGGCGTGGAAGCGGCTGGCGGAGCTCGTGCCGCTGGTCGAGGAGCTTCCTCCGCCGCCGCCGCCCGGCGACCCGCGTGAGTTCACCGCTACACGCGTGAGGCTGACGCAGCTCGGCCGCGGCGTGCTCGAGGGCAAGGCCGACCGCCTCGACGCGGCTCCGATCGACCGCTGGCTCGGCGGCACACATCTCGACGGGACGCAAGACTGGCGCTGGGACGGCGCCGGCGTGGTCGCTTAGGCCACGACCTCCGCTGCCGAGCCGACCATCCGCGAGAAGCGCGGCACGACGTCGAGCACGCTCTCCTGCGCGCAGAAGGCGATGTCCTCCTCCAGCCCTGGCGGGCCGTAGGTGCGCGCGTTGATCCCGTCGATCGCGTTGGGAAAGCGCTCGGCCACGAGCTCCGCCGCGATTGCCGCGTCCGTGCGATCTCCGCCGGCGAGCCTGACGATCCGGCCGGCGCAGTAGGCGTCGTCGATCGCGAACGCGCCCTTGTAGCCGGCGCAGAAGACCGAGACGTCCGTGCCCGAACCCCGCGCGTAGGCGGCCACCGCCTCGAGGTTGAGCAGCGCGCCCAGCACCACCTCGCCGCAGGACGCGGCGGCCGTCACGATCGAGCGCGTGCCGTTGGTGGTCGAGAGGATCAGCGTCTCCGCCTGCGCCTCGCGGAACTCGCGCGGCGAGGCGCCCGCGTCGAACGCCTCGATGCGCTGGGCCTCGCGCTCGCCGCCCGTGATCGCCTCGTCGCCGAGCTCGGCCCGCAGCGCGAGCGCATCCTCGATCTCGGCGCAGCAGAGGACGCGGCGGTAGCCGGCGGCGAGCGCCTGCGCAATGGTCGAGGTCGCGCGCATCACGTCGACGACGATCCCGAGCGGTGCCGCGGCGGCCTCGGCGGGGGTGAAGGCGACGTGACAGCGCATGGCCGCACTACGCTAGTCGAGGTCCCCAGCGTGGCCTACTGCTATCGACATCCCAACCGCGAGACGTTCGTCTCGTGCTCCGAATGCGGTCGCCCGATCTGCGCCGAGTGCATGACGCCGGCGCCGGTCGGCCAGCGCTGCCCCGAGCACTCGGGCAAGCCCCAGGGCGCCAGGCGGATCACCTCGGGGGCGCGCCGCGGCGTGTTCGAGGGCACCGGCGCGCTGATGACGAAGACGCTGATCGGCGTGAACCTGTTCGTCTACCTGATCACGGCGTTCCAGGGCGCAGGCCTGAACAACCCCGGCGGCTCGCTGTTCATCAAGTGGGTGCTGTTCGGCCCGGCCGTCGCGAACGGCGACTGGTGGCGGTTGATGACCTCCGCGTTCCTGCACGCGAACCTGATCCACATCGGCTTCAACATGTACTTCCTCTGGTTCGCGGGCACCGCCGTCGAGCAGGCGCTCGGCCGCGGGCGCTTCCTGTTGATCTACTTCGTCTCAGCCTTGTCCGGCTCGGCCGGCGCGCTCGTGCTGACGCCGAACGCCTTCACGGTCGGCGCCTCGGGCGCGATCTTCGGGATCCTCGGCGCGGCGCTCGTGCTCGAGCGGCAGCGGAACTACGTGCTCGGCGGCTCGGCGCTCGGGCTGATCGTGATCAACCTGATCCTCAGCTTCGCGCTCTC
Organism: uncultured Actinomycetes bacterium; assembly: GCA_963763475.1. Taxonomy (GTDB): domain Bacteria; phylum Actinomycetota; class Thermoleophilia; order Gaiellales; family Gaiellaceae; genus AC-32. The sequence goes on from CAVXOR010000004.1 coordinate 207,308, forward strand.
GAACGTCTCGATCGGCGGGCACATCGGCGGCCTGATCGGCGGCGTGCTCTGCGCGCTCGTGCTCTCGGACTTCGGCCGCAGCCACGCTGCCTACAGCCGCGTCGGCGTATGGGCAATCGCCGGCGTGCTCGCGATCGGGCTCGCCAGCATCGCCGTGGCCTACTTCAAGGTCCGCGGCTACGCCTGAGGCATCGCTTGCGATGCCGACCGTAGAGGCCGTGCCGACTTTGCCGGCTCGGCCGTCTCAGCCGGAACGTTCGACCGAGTAGACCCGGTCGAGCTTGTCCTTGAAGGCCTTGTCGGTGCCGAGGCCCCCGTCGACGACGTCGGCGAAGCCGTCCCACGTGAAGAAGGTGTCGTTGCCCGCGCCGCCGTAGATCCGGTCGCGGCCGTGGTCGCCCTGGAGCTTGTCGTTCCCGGCCCCGCCGAAGAGGACGTCGTTCCCGTTGCCGCCGTTCAGCAGGTCGACGCCCGAGCCGCCCTTGAGCACGTCGTTGCTGTCGTTGCCGTCGAGCACGTCGTTGCCGCCGAGCCCGCAGATCACGTCGTGGTGGGTCGTGCCGAAGAGCAGGTCAGGCCCAGGCGTGCCGACGATCGTGCAGGCGCCGGCGGGCGCCGTGGCGTGCGCGCCCCGGACGAGAAAGAGCGAGACGGTCAGGAACATGACGGCCGTGGCCTTGATTCGAGACTCCTGAGGATTCACGCGAGCGGCACCTCCTGGAACGGGTGGCGTGCCGCACCGCCCTGATGGCGGTGAGATCGGCAGAAACGCCACGAGCCGCGATCCCCCGACAGAGGAATCGCGGCTCGCAAGTGTTCCGCCGGGCGCTTACGCGGGGCGGTTCGTGATGTGCACGTAGATCTTGTCGCCGCCGCAGTCGTCCCGGAGCGCGACCTGGCCGCTTCGGCCCTCGCCCTTCCAGGAGACCTCGGAATCGTGCTCCTCCAGTTCCTCGAACAGGACCTGGTAGCCGGCGGCCTTGAACTCCTTCACGTACTCGTCGTGCGCTTCCTCCAGGTCGCCCTCCCAGTAGCCCTCGACGACCTCGGTGGGCCCCTGCGTCGACTGCTTCGTGAGGGTCGTCTCCTCGACCATCGGGAAGCTCGCCGGCAGGTTCGGCGTGCCCGAGAGCGGCGAGCCGTCGCAGGCCGCCTGTGCCTGGGGGTTCGGGGCCTCCGACTCCTCGTCTCCCCCGCCCCCGCAGCCGGCAACGCCGAACGCGAGCGCCGCAAGCGCGCAAACCAGTGCGGCCTGCCTCATTGACGTTCCTTTCCGAGATCCCCGCGCGGGAGCCTAACCGGCTCAGCCGCCGGCCGCGACGGCCTCGACCCCGGACTCCGTCAGCGCGGCCTGCGCCGCGGCGAGCCGGGCGAGCGGCACGCGGTAGGGCGAGCAGCTGACGTAGTCGAGCCCGAGGCGATGGCAGAAGGCAACCGAGTCGGGCTCACCGCCGTGCTCGCCGCAGATGCCGAGCTTGAGGTCCTCCTTGGCGCCGCGGCCGCGCTCGACGGCGATGTGCATCAGGTCGCCGACGCCGCTCTGGTCGAGCGTCTCGAAGGGGTTGCGCTCCAGCACCCCGTCCTCGAGGTACCGGGTCAGGAACTTGCCCTCCGCGTCGTCGCGCGAGAAGCCGAGCGCCGTCTGCGTGAGGTCGTTCGTGCCGAAGGAGAAGAAGTCGGCGTACTCGGCGATCTCGTCGGCGCGGATGCACGCGCGCGGGAGCTCGATCATCGTTCCGACCAGGTACTCGACGGAGTCGCTCTCCTCCTGCGCGGTCGCGATCGTGGTCGAGCGGAGGCGGTGCAGCTCCTCGGCGAAGCCGACCAGCGGGTGCATGATCTCGACGAGCGGCGCCTCGCCCGTGCGCTCCTCGACCGCTGCGGCGGCGCGGATGATCGCGCGCACCTGCATCTCGTAGATCTCCGGCCAGAGCAGGCCGAGCCGGCAGCCACGCGTCCCGAGCATCGGGTTCGACTCCTGCAGGGCCTTGATCCGCTCGCGCATCCGCTCGTCCTTCGCCTCCTCGAGCGGCGGCAGGAACTCGTGCAGCGGCGGGTCGAGCAGCCGGATCGTCACCGGCAGGCCCGCCATCGCCTCGAAGATCCCCTCGAAATCGGCCTGCTGGTGCGGCAACAGCTTCTCGAGCGCGACCCGGCGCTCGTCCTCGCCCGAGGCCATGATCATCTCGCGCACGACCGGCAGGCGGTCCTCGGCCATGAACATGTGCTCGGTGCGGCAGAGGCCGATCCCCTGCGCGCCGAACTCACGGGCCTTGACGGCGTCGTCGGGGGTGTCGGCATTGGCGCGCACCTTCAGGCGGCGCAGCTCGTCGGCCCAGCCGAGGATCGTCTCGAAGTCCTCGTTGATCTGCGGCGGCACGAGCAGCACCTGGCCGATCACGACGCGGCCGGTGCCGCCGTCGATCGTGAGCGTGTCGCCCTCCGCGAGCTGCTGCCCGCCGATGGTGAGCGTCCGCTGGTCGAGGTCGATCGTCAGCTCCTCGCAGCCGGCCACGCACGGCTTGCCCATCCCGCGCGCGACCACGGCCGCGTGCGAGGTCATGCCGCCGTGGGCGGTGAGGATCCCGGCCGCCTGGATCAGGCCGTGGATGTCGTCGGGGGTCGTCTCCCAGCGGACGAGAATCACGCTCTCGCCCGCCTTGCCGCGCTCCTCGGCGGTGTCGGCGTCGAGCACTACCGCGCCGCAGGCCGCGCCCGGTGAGGCGTTCAGTCCACGGGCGGCGACCTCGAGCTCGGCCGAGGGGTCGATCATCGGGTGCAAGAGCTGGTCGAGCTGCGCGGGGTCGATCCTGGCGACGGCCTCCTCGCGTGAGATCAGGTCTTCTTCGACCATCGAGACTGCCGCCTTCAAGGCCGCGGCCGCGGTGCGCTTGGCCGAGCGCGTCTGCAGCAGGTAGAGCCGACCCTCCTCGACCGTGAACTCGATGTCCTGCACGTCCTTGTAGTGCTCCTCGAGCCGCCGCATGGTGTCGGTCAGCTGGCCGAACGCCTCCGGCAGCTGCTTCTCCATCGAGGCCAGCGGATCGGGCGTGCGGATCCCGGCGACCACGTCTTCGCCCTGCGCGTCGGCGAGGAACTCGCCGTACAGGCCCTGCTCGCCGGTGGACGGGTCGCGCGTGAAGGCAACGCCCGTGCCCGAGCCGTCGCCCTTGTTGCCGAAGACCATCTCGACCACGTTGACCGCGGTGCCGAGGTCGTCGGGGATCCGGTGCGCGCGGCGGTAGACCTGCGCCCGCGGCGTGTCCCACGACTCGAAGACGGCGCGCACGGCCCGGGCGAGCTGGTCGCGCGCGTCCTGCGGGAACGGCGCGCTGGTTTCCTCCTGGTAGATCCCCTTGTAGATCTCGACCAGCTCGCGCAGGTCGTTCGCGTCGAGCTCGACGTCCTGCTGGACATCGCGCTCCGACTTCAGGTCGCTGAGCGCCTGCTCGAAGCGATGCGCGTCGACGCCCTCGACGACCTCGCCGTACATCTGGATCAGGCGGCGGTACGAGTCGTAGGCGAAGCGCGGGTTGCCGGTGCTCGAGGCGAGCCCCTCGACCGCTTCGTCGTTCAGGCCGAGGTTGAGGATCGTGTCCATCATCCCGGGCATCGAGACCGCGGCGCCCGACCGGACCGAGACGAGCAGCGGGTTCTTGGGATCGCCGAAGCGCTTGCCCGACTGCTGCTCGAGGATGTCGATGTGCCGCTCGATCTCCTCGGACAAGCCGTCCGGGAGCTCCTGCCCGTTCGCCATGTAGGCACGGCAGGCGTCGGTCGTGATCGTGAAGCCCGACGGGACGGGCACGCCGAGCTGCGTCATCTCGGCGAGGCCGACGCCTTTGCCGCCGAGCAGCTCACGGCCGCCCTCGGAAGGCTCGTCGAAGCCGTAGACGTAACGCCCGTTTCCTCGCATTGCGAGAAATCTTCCCACAGCGGCTTCAGCGTAAGCTCAAGTGGTGAAGCGCCTGTTCCTCCTGGCTCTCGCAGCGTTCCTGGTCAGCGCGTCGGCCGGCACGGGCGGCACGACCGCGCCGAGCCGGATCGCGTTCGGGCGCGACCTCGGTGGGCTCAGCGGCGACCTGACCAGCATCTACACCATTCGACCCGACGGCAGCGGCTTGCGGCGCGTGACGGTGCCTCCGACGCGCCAGGCCCTCGGCGGCGACTCCGGGCCGGTCTGGGCGCCCGGCGGCCGGAGCCTCGTCTTCGAGCGGAACCTGCCCTACTGGGGCGCCGACCGGATGCGCCTGGTGGCGGTTTCGGCGCGCGGCGGCGCGGCCCGTCAGCTGACGACGGGCCCGTTCGACGCGATGCCCTCCTTCTCGCCGGACGGTCACCGGATCGCGTTCACGCGCGTGGTGCAGTCCGTCGTCGCGCCGACGGCCTCGCTCTTCACCGTGGACGGCGGCGGCCGGCACCTGAAGCCGCTGCTCGCCGACGGGATCGACCTCTCGGCGGCCTGGTCGCCCGACGGGCGGACGATCGCCTTCTCGCGGCTCGAGTCGACGAGCAGGCCGCTCCGCGAGGCCACGCTCTACCTGGCCGACGCGGACGGCTCGCACGTGCGCAGCCTCGGAACCGCACCGGTGCACGGCGTCTCGCCGGCCTGGTCGCCCGACGGCGCGCGGCTGGCGTTCGTCTCCTTCGACGACGCGAATGCTCCCACCTGTCCAGCAGCCTCATGCCCACCGAGCGGCGAGCTCTATTTGATCGGAGCCGACGGCAGCGACCTGCGGCGGCTCACTCGCAGCAAGGCCGACGACGAGCATCCGAGCTGGTCGCCGGACGGCTCGCGGATCGCGTTTGCGAGCGGCTTCGACGTGCGCAGCCAGGGCCATGCGCCCTGGCTGATGGTGATCCGCGCCTCGGGCGGCCGGGCTACGCGGATCGGGCGCGTGAGCGGCGTGCTCGACCCGTCGTGGAGCCCCGCAGGCGTTCGCTAGGGTGGCCGCGTGAAGCTCGAAGGCGTCCACCATGTCACCGCGATCACGGGCGACGCCCCTCGGAACGTCGACTTCTACGCGCGCGTCCTCGGCCTCCGCCTCGTCAAGAAGAGCGTCAACCAGGACGACCCGACCGTCTACCACCTCTTCTACGGCGACGATGAGGGCGCGCCGGGCAACGACATCACCTTCTTCGAGTACCCGGGCGCGCGGCAGGGCAAGGCCGGCGCCGGGATGGTGCACACGGTCGGCTGGCGCGTGGCCTCGCCCGAGGCAATCGACTTCTGGGAGAGCCGCCTGGCCGACGAGGGCATCGTCGGCGAGCGCTACGAGGACGGCCGCCTCGCCTTTCGCGACCCCGAGGGCCTGCGGCACATCCTGATCCCCGGCGAGAGCCCGGACGAGCCGCTGATAGCCGACCATCCCGAGGTCCCGAAGGAGCTCGCGCTGCAGGGCTTCAACGGCGTCCGTGCGTACGCCCACGATCCCGAGCAGAGCCGCCGCTTCCTCGAGGAGACGCTCGAGTTCGAGCCGCACGGCGAAGCGGGCTGGGAGGCGCGCGGAGGGCAACGCGGAGGGTTCTACTTCTACGACCAGAGCGACGAGCGCGGCGTCCCGGGGGCAGGCACGGTGCACCACGTCGCCTGGGCCTCACCCATGGACGACCACGAGGCCTGGCAGCGGCGCGTGGCGGAGAGCGGCGCCTCCCCCACGCCCGTGATCGACCGCTTCTACTTCAAGTCGATCTACTTCCGCGAGCCGAGCGGCGTGCTCTTCGAGATCGCCACCATCGGCCCCGGCTTCACCGCCGACGAGCCGCTGGAGACGCTCGGCGAGAAGCTCTCCCTGCCGCCGAACTACGAGCATCTGCGCGACCGGCTGGAGGGCGTCCTGACGCCGCTGCCGGACCTGCGCGCGCTTCGCGCCGGCAAGTGACGATCAGTCACCTGGAGCGGCCCGCCGCGGGCGAGCCGGCGGGACTGCTCGTCCTCTTTCACGGGCGCGGTGCCGACGAGCGTGATCTGTTTCCGCTGCTCGACCTGCTCGACCCGGAGCGTCGGCTGCTCGGCGTCACGCCGCGCGGGCCACTGTCTCTGCCGCCCGGCGGCGCGCACTGGTACGCCTTCCAGCAGGTCGGCTACCCCGATCCGGCGAGCTTCTTCGAGACCTACGCGGCAGTCACGGAGTGGCTCGACGGCTTCGACTTCGAGCACGTCGTGCTGGGCGGCTTCTCGCAGGGCGCGGTCATGACCTACGCGCTCGGGCTCGGCAGCGGGCGGCCGCGGCCGGCGGCCATGGTCGCGCTGAGCGGCTTCATGCCCACCGTGCCGGGCTTCGAGCTCTCGCTGGAGCCGCCGCTACCGCCGCGGCGATCGGCCACGGCACCTTCGACAACGTGATCTCGGTCGAGTTCAGCCGTAGCGCGCGCGAGACGCTCGAGGCCGCGGGAGCCGAGGTTCTCTACCGCGAGTACCCGCTCCCGCACGCGGTCGACCCACGCTACCTCGAAGAGCTCGCGCCCTGGCTCGCGTCGAAGCTACCTACTTGACCGGCGGCACGTAACCCGGCCGCCGGCGGGCGCGGAAGTCCGCCAGCCAGGCCAGCGCGCGCAGGCCCATCCAGACCGGGGTCAGCAGCACGTAGAAGACGACCACGGCGAAGCCGAGAATCACCCACCACGTCGCCCAGCGCCAGAGCGGAACGGGCGGCTTCGGCCTCACGGGACGGGAGCGCGCTCCCGCGTCCCCGCCTCGGCCCGCCGCTGCTCGACGAGCCGGATCACACGCGCGGCCGTCTCCTCGATCGAGAGGTCCGAGATCTCGATCACCGGGCAACCGAGCCGGCGGTGCAGCGTCTCGGCCTCCTCCAGCTCCGCGTAGATCTCGAGCAGCTCCGCGTAGGCGCGCTCGCCGCCGCCGAGCCGACGCGCCCGCTGCTTACGGATCTCGCGCAAGCGTTCCGCGTCGATCGTCAGGCCGACGATCTTGGTGGGGTCGATCTCGAACAACGCGGAAGGCGGCGCGATGCTCTTCACGACCGGCACGTTCGCGGTCTTGTAGCCGAGGTAGCCGAGGTACATCGAGAGCGGCGTCTTCGAGGTGCGCGAGACGCCGACGAGCACGATGTCCGCGTCGTATAGCCCCGCGCCGACGCCGTCGTCGTACTTGACCGCGAACTCGATCGCCGCAATCCGTTTGAAGTACGCGGAGTCGAGCGGCGGACGCGCGCCGGGCGTCATCTTCGCGGCCACGCCCGCGACCCGCGCGACCGCCTCGATCGGATGGCCGAGCAGGTCGCAGTAGTGGAGCTTGTAGCGCCGGCAGATCGCCCGCGCGGACTCACGCAGCTCCGGGTGGACGAGCGTGTAGACGATCACAGCGGGCCGGCCCTTGGCGCGGTTGAGGGCCAGGTGAAGGTCGTCCGCGGTCTCCACGCGCGGGTGGCGGATCTCCTCGAACTCCTGGTCCGGGAACTGGGCCTCGAGCGCGTGCACGAGCCGGACCGCGGTCTCGCCGGTGGAGTCCGAGATCACGTGCAGCTCGACAGGAGGCCCCGAGGTCACGACTGCATTCTGGCCACTGCGGCTCGATAACGTAGGCCGCCATGTCGACCGACGTCGTGACGATGGACAAGATCGTCTCCCTCTGCCGGCGGCGAGGGTTCGTCTTCCCCTCGTCGGAGATCTACGGCGGCCTCGGCTCGACCTACGACTACGGGCACTACGGCGTCCTGACCAAGAACAACATCCGCTCGCGCTGGTTCGACTCGATGGTCCAGGAGCGCGACGACATGGTGGCGCTCGACTCGGCGGTGATCCTCAACCCGAGCGTCTGGCAGGCATCGGGCCACGTCGAAGGGTTCACCGACCCGCTCGTGGACTGCCGTACCTGCAAGCTGCGCTTCCGCGGCGACCGCCTGGAGGACTCGCAGTGCGGGCGCAAGCCGAGCAAGAAGCCGGGCGAGACGCCGGACTGCGACCTGACCGAGGCCCGCCATTTCAACCTGATGTTCGAGACCTCGGTGGGTGCTCTCGTCGAGGAAGGCTCGAAGGCCTACCTGAGGCCGGAGACGGCGCAGGGAATTTTCATCAACTTCAAGAACGTGCTCCAGCTCGCCCGCCGGCGGCCGCCGTTCGGGATCGCGCAGGTCGGCAAGTCGTTCCGCAACGAGATCACCCCCGGGAACTTCCTCTTCCGCCTGCGCGAGTTCGAGCAGATGGAGATGGAGTTCTTCGTCCCGCCGGACGAGGGCGAGCGCTGGCACGCCTACTGGATCGACGCGCGCCTGGAGTGGTACCGCGGGCTCGGCCTGCGCGATTCGCACCTGCGCGTGCGCGAGCACGGGCCCGAGGAGCGCTCGCACTACTCGCTGGCGACGAGCGACATCGAGTACCTCTATCCGATCGGCTGGTCGGAGCTCGAAGGCGTCGCGAACCGCGGCGACTACGACCTGCGCGCCCACTCCGAGGCGTCCGGCACGAAGCTCGAGTACGTCGACCCGGACGGCTCGCGCTACCTGCCGCACGTGATCGAGCCGGCGGTGTCGATCGACCGGATCATGCTCGCGCTGCTCGTGGACGCCTACCACGAGGAGGTCGTGGCCGAGCGCGAGCGGACGCTGCTGCGGCTGCACCCGGCCGTCGCGCCGGTGAAGGCCGCGGTGCTGCCGCTGATCTCGAAGGCCGACGCGGGCATGGTCGAGCCGGCGCGCAAGCTCTACGAGGAGCTGCGCCGTCACCACCTGGTCGAGTACGACGACGGCGGCAACATCGGCCGCCGCTACCGCCGTCAGGACGAGATCGGGACGCCGTGGGCGTTCACGATCGACGACGTGACGCTCGAGGACGGCACCGTCACCGTGCGGGACCGCGACTCGCTCGCGCAGGAGCGGCTGCCGCTCGAAGGCGTTCGTGCCTGGCTCGACGACGCACTCGAGCGGCCGTGGACGCCGTCTCAGCAGTAGCGGGAAGAAGTCGGGCAGCCCCGCCGTCCTGTTGGCGTCCCCTTTCCGTGGACGCGCGTAATCCGAGAGCGGGCCCCTGGCCGGGCCCGCTCCTCCTTTTTCTAGCTGGCGAGCGTTCGCAGGCGGAAGCCGCCGTGGTACTCGTACGAGGCGGTGATCACCCCGAGCGCCTCGCGCGCGCCGCGCTCGGTCAGGCCGGCCTCGTGCGCCTCGGCGAGCGGCCGCTGGAGCAGGCCCTCGATCCCGAGCAGGCCCTCGCGCGAGAGCGGCAGCGCCCCGTTCGCGCAGTTCGCGCACACCGCCCCGCCCGCGCGGGGCGAGTAGCCGGCCAGGCCGGTGTCGGCACCGCAGTCGGCGCAGCTCGTCACGTGCGGCAGGTAGCCGGAGAGCCAGAGCAGCTTGAGCTGGAACGAGAGCGCCAGCGGGTCGGCTTGTGGCCGCCCGGCGGCGGGCTCGAGCTCGTCGAGCAGCTCGAGGAAGCGCGCCAGCGCGCGGAAGGCGCGCTCGTTGGCCTCCTGCTCCGGGAAGAGGCGCAGCATCGCCTCGGCGGCGACGAGGCCGACGTTCAGGCGGTACGGCTGCTCGCGGCTCGCGTGATGTGAGGCGAGCAGCGAGACGCCGGTGACCGTCTGTAGCTCACCGCTGCCCTGGTGGAGCTGCAGCTCGACGTGGCTGAGCGGCTCGAGGCGCGCCCCGAAGCGGGACTTCGTCTTGCGCACTCCTTTCGCGACCGCGCCGACCCGGCCGCGGTCGAGCGTGTAGAGGTGCAGCACGCGATCGGCCTCACCGAGGCGAAACGAGCGCAGCACCACTGCCTCGGTGGTGTAGGTGCGGCCGGCCATCCGCGCTCAAGTGTAGATCGGGCCCAGGCCGGGAAATCCCCAATAGATGGCGGCGGTGCAGATGTACACGACCCGCTGGTGCGGCTACTGCGTCCGCGCGAAGACCTTGCTCGAGGCGCGCGGGATCGAGTTCGAGGAGATCTCGCTTGACGACGACCCGGGCTTCCGCCGCCGCCTGCTCGACCTGACCGGGGGCTGGACGGTGCCGCAGATCCTGATCGACGGCCGCCCGATCGGCGGCTACACCGAGCTCTGGCAGCTCGACCGGGCCGGCGAGCTCGAGCGCCTCGCCGCATAGCGAGAGCGGGGCTTCCGCCCCGCTCGCCGCCTTGACCCCCACTTGTCCCCGACGTCTTCAGTCATCGCCGCTCGCGTGCCGTCTCAAACGCGTACGCGTATCACTTGTCCGCAATGTCCGGAGCCGGCTGGCAACCCGGGCAGAACCAGGTGCCGCGACCGGCGGCGCGCGTCTTCTCGATCGGCCGCCCGCAGCGCTCGCACGGCTCCCCCGCGCGGCCGTAGACCTTGAACTCGTGCTGCATGCGGCCCGAGCCGCCGTCCGGGGTGCGGTAGTCGCGCAGGGTCGCGCCCTGGCGCGCGATCCCGGCCTTCAGCGCCGCTCGGATTCCGCGGTGGAGGGCTTTCAGCTCTTCCTGGCCGAGCTCGCCTGCCGGTCGCTGGGGGTGGATGCGCGCCCGCCAGAGTGCCTCGTCCGCGTAGATGTTCCCGACCCCGGCGAGCCGGCGCTGGTCGAGGATTGCCGCTTTCACCGGCGCCCGCCGGCCGGCGAGCGCCTCGCCCAGGCGCCTCGTCGTGAACGCCGGCGCGAGCGGCTCGCGTCCGAGGCGTGCGTCGAGGTACGGCTCCGCCTCGCCCGGCTCCGCGAGCAGCCAGGTGCCGAAGCGGCGCACGTCGCGGTAGACGACGGTCGTCCCGTCGTCGAGCTGCAGGACGGCACGGCGGTGAGGATCCAGCTCCGGGATGTCGGTCACATGCAGCAGGCTCCCGGTCATGCGGAGATGGACGACGAGCGCGCGGCCGGACTCGAACCTGACGATCAGGTACTTCCCGCGGCGGTCGACCGCCTCGACCCGCTCGCCGACGAGCTCTGCCGCGATCTCCAGCGGGTCGAGTGGCCGGGTCAGCCGCGCGTCGAGGATCTCGACGTGCTCGAGAGTGCGGCCGGCGAGCACGGGCTCGAGGCGCCGGCGAACGGTCTCGACCTCGGGTAGCTCGGGCACCTGCCTAGCTCAGGACGTCGAGGATCACCGGCCGCTCGGGCGGCGGCTCGTCCGCGAAGCTGTACGCGGCCAGGAGCCCGGGCGCGGCCTCCTCGGCTGCGGACTCCGTGGACGCGTGGATCTCGGCGAGGCCTTCGCCTTCCGCCACGCGATCGCCCCGCTTGCGGTGCAGGACGATCCCCACCGCGTGGTCGATCGTGTCGTCCTTCGTGCGCCGCCCCGCACCGAGATGGAGGGCCGCCTGGCCGACTGCGACCGCGCCGAGCTCGGCGACGAATCCGGTTCGCGGCGAGGTCACCTCACGCACCACGGGCGCCGCCGCCAGTGCATCCTCCGAGGGATCGCCGCCCTGGGCGCGGATCCAGCGCTCGTAGGCCTCGAACGCGGAACCGTCCGCAATCGCCTGCGTGGCGCGGATGCGTCCCTCCCGCTCGTCGATCCCGAGGTCGGAGACCGCGAGCAGCCGTGCGGTTGCCGCGAGCACGAGCTCGAGGAAGTCGGCCGGTCCCTCGCCCTTGACCGTGGCGATCGCCTCGCGGATCTCGAGCGCGTTCCCGACCGCGTGGCCGAGCGGCTGGTCCATGTCGGTCAGTAGGCACACCACCTCGCGACCCGAGCGGGCGCCGAGGTCGAGCATCGCCCCGGCCAGCGCACGGGCATCCTCGATCGACTTCATGAAGGCGCCGTCGCCGACCTTCGCGTCGATCACGATCGCGTTTGCGCCACCTGCGATCTTCTTGGACATGATGCTCGCCGCGATCAGCGAGTAGTTGTCGACCGTGGCCGTGACGTCGCGGAGGGCGTACAGCTTCTTGTCCGCCGGGACGAGGTTCCCGCTCGCGCCGATGATCGCCATCCCGGCGTCGCGCACCTGCGCCACGAACTCGTCCGTCGAGAGCTCGACCCGGAAGCCGGGGATCGCCTCCAGCTTGTCGAGCGTGCCGCCGGTGTGCCCGAGCCCGCGGCCGCTCATCTTCGCGAACGGCACGCCGCAGGCCGCGACGATCGGCCCGACCGCGATCGAGGTCTTGTCGCCGACCCCGCCGGTCGAGTGCTTGTCGACGACCTTGCGGCCCAGGGCGGAGTGCAGGTCGACCGTGTCGCCGGTCGCGATCATCGCGTTCGTCAGCGCGTAGGTCTCCTCGGGCGTCAGGCCGCGAAAGAAGATCGCCATCGCGAGCGCCGCGAGCTGGTAGTCGGGCACCTCGTCGCCGGCGTAGCCGAGCATCAGCTCGTTCCACTCCTCGGCGCTCAGCTCGCCGCCGTCGCGCTTCCGTTCGATCAGCTCGGCAGGTCTGATCATCGCGGCTCGAACAGCTCCACTGGGTTGCCGGAGGGATCGCGCACGACACACCAGCTCCCAGCAGGACCGTCGACAAGCTCGCCGTCACGAGCCAGCCCGGCGACAACGGTGTCGAGTTCGGGAACCTTCAGCACGATCCGGTTCCACCCACCTGCTACGGCGCCTTCCTGATCCCGCCCGGAGCTCCCGGGACCGCTGAGCCACAGCTCCAGCCCGTCGCGCTCCACGATCGACACGGGGCCGAACGAGCGCAGCTCGCGGAAGCCGAGCCGGTCGGAGTAGAAGCGGACGGCCGCATCGAGGTCGTCGACGAGATAGCGGGCGATCGCGCTCACGGCTCGACTATCGGCTCCCCGGGAACCGTCCGCCCCGGCTTCTTCCCGCCGAGCCAGGCGTTCACGGTCGCCCCGACGTCCGCGAACTCGCCCTCTTCGTGGATGCGCCCCGCGGCGTTGCGGCCGTGCACGTACCCGAGCAGGAGCGCGTGCTCGCGAGAGTGGTCGGTCGAAGGCGTGGTCGGGTCGCAGCCGTGGTCGGAGGTGATGATCAGCAGGTCGCCGTCGCGCAGCGCGTCGAGCAGGTCGGGCAGGCGGCGGTCGAAATCCTGCAGGCAGCGGTGGAAGTTGACCGGGTCGTTGCGGTGGCCCCAGAGCATGTCCGTCTCGACCAGGTTCGTGAAGATCAGGCCCTCGTCGAGCTCTCGCAGCAGAGTCTCGGTCTGCTGGATGCCGTCGACGTTGGACTTGGTCGGCCGCGACTCGTCGATGTCGCAGCCCGCGAAGATGTCGCTGATCTTCCCGACACCGTGGACCGTCTTGCCCGCCTCGCGGACGGAGCTCAGGTAGTTCGGCCGCTTCGGCTGCAGTGAGAAGTCGTGCCGGTTCGGCGTGCGCTCGTAGTTCCCCGGCTCGCCGACGAACGGCCGGGCGATCACGCGGCCGACCGCATGCTTGCCCGTCAGGATCTCGCGCGCCATCCGGCAGCCCTCGTACAGCTCCTCGAGCGGGATCGTCTCCTCGTGCGCCGCGACCTGAAAGACGGAGTCGGCCGACGTGTAGACGATCCACTTGCCCGTGCGCTGGTGCTCCTCGCCGAGCTCCTGGATGATCTCCGTCCCCGAGGCCGCCTTGTTGCCGAGTACGCCGCGGCCGGTGCGGTGCATGAACGGGTCGATCACGTCGTGGGGAAACCCTTGCGCATACGTCGGGAACGGCGTCGGGGTGACGACGCCCATCAGCTCCCAGTGGCCGGCGGTCGTGTCCTTGCCCTTCGAGCGCTCGATCAGCCGTCCCGCGACGGCGGGAGCGCCGGGCTGGGGCCGGCATCCTTCGAGCGGCTCGACGTTCCCGAGGCCCAGCGCCTCGAGGTTCGGCAGATCGAGGCCGCCGACCGCGCGCGCGACGTTGCCGAGCGTGTCCGACCCCTCGTCACCGTATGCGGCGGCATCCGGAAGCGCTCCCGCGCCCACGGCGTCCAGCACGATCACGCAAGCGCGCGGCACGCGGCTATTCTAGGGCGGAGATGGACGTCGTCCTCGGACTGCTCGGCCTGCTGGTCTTCATCGTGTGCGTGATCGCACTCGCCGCCGCGATGACCTGGCTCGTCGTCCGGATCAGCCCGGCGAAGTAGCCGCTCAGACGGGAGATAGAGGCAGGACGTCCTCCAGCGGGTGGTAGTCGAGGCCGTGCGCCTCGGCGACCGCTCCATACGTGATCTTCCCGTCCAGCACGTTGACGCCGCGCGCGAGCGATCGGTCGCGGGCCACCGCTTCGGCGAGCCCGTGCTCGGCGATCGCCTCGACGTAGGGCAGGGTGACGTTCGTCAGCGCCTTCGTCGAGGTGATCGGGACCGCACCGGGCATGTTGGCGACGCAGTAGTGCGTGACGCCGTCGACCACGTAGACCGGGTCGCTGTGCGTGGTCGGGTGGGAGGTCTCGGCGCAGCCGCCCTGGTCGATGGCGACGTCGCAGAGCACGGCGCCGCTCTTCATTACGCCGAGCATCTCGCGCGTGACGAGCTTGGGCGCGATCGCGCCCGGGATCAGCACGGCGCCGATCACGACGTCCGCCTCGACGATCGACTCCTCGACCTGCAGCGTCGAGGACATCACGAGGCTGACGCGGCCGGTGAGGATCTCGTCGAGATGGCGCATCCGGTCGACCGAGCGCTCGAGGATGGTCACGCTCGCGCCGAGACCGAGCGCGATCACGGCGGCGTTGTAGCCGACGATTCCACCGCCGATCACGAGGACGCGACCGGGCGCGACGCCCGGGACTCCACCGAGCAGGAGGCCCCGGCCGCCGAGCGGCTTCTCCAGGAAGTAGGCCCCGGCCTGCGCGGCCAGCCGGCCGGCGATCTCGCTCATCGGCGCCAGGAGCGGCAGCGCGCGGTTGTCGGTCTCGACCGTCTCGTAGGCGACGCAGGCGGCGCCGCTCTCGGCGAGCGCGCGGGTCAGCTCCTCGCTGGCCGCGAGGTGGAGATACGTGAACAGGACGAGCCCCTCGCGCAGCAGCGGGTACTCGTCGGGCAGGGGCTCCTTCACCTTGAGCAGGAGCTCGGCGTCGCCCCACACCTCGTCGGACGAGGCGAGCGTCGCGCCGACGGCACGGTAGGCGTCGTCGGGAAAGGAGCTGCCCTCCCCCGCGCCCGACTCCACGAGCACGTCATGACCGCGCTGGACGAGCTCGCGCGCTCCCGCCGGGGTGAGCGCGATCCGGTACTCGTCCGGCTTGATCTCCTTGACGACTCCGACCTTCATCGAGGCGAAAACCCTAGCTTCTCGGCGACGCCGCGAAGAACCGACTACCGGCCGCCCAGCTGCTCGACGAGCTGCCGCTGCTGCGGACCGAGCCACGGCGGCTCGCCCGCGGCGGCGTTCTCGCGCGCGTGCTCGGGATTCGCGGTGGCCGGGATCACCACGTCCACCCGCGGATCCGAGAGCGCCCACTTGAGCAGCGCCTGGGGCCAGGTGCGCACTCCGAACGCCTCCAGCGGCTCGAGCTGCTCGGCCGGCGGCGGGCGGCGCACCAACGAGCCTTCGCCGAGCGGCCGCATCACGATCACCGCGACGCCCAGCTCCTCGGCCAGCGGCAGCACCCGCTCCTCGCACTCCCGCTCGTGCGGGTTGAGCGGCACCTGCAACGTCTCGAAGCGCCCCGTCGCGAGCGCCTGCTCGAGCTCGGCGAACGCGCTCGGCGAATAGTGGGTCACGCCGAGCCGCCCGATCCGACCCGCGTCTCGCTCGGCCTCCAGCCACGGCAGGTGCTCGCGCCACGAGACGAGGTTGTGCACCTGCTCGACGTCGACTCGCCCGAACCACTCGAGCTGGCGCGTGAAGTGCGCCCGGCCCTCGTCGACCGAGCTCGACCAGATCTTCGTCGCCACCAGGCTCTCGTCGCGCCTCTTTTGGAGCGCCTGCGCGAGCGACGCCTCCGCGCCGCCGTACATCGGGGACGAGTCGACGAGCCGCGTCCCCGCCTCGAACGCGGCCGCCACCACGCGGCCGGCAAGCTCCGCATCACCGCCGAAGGTGTTCCAGGTGCCGAGCCCGACGACCGGGCCGAGCCGGCGTTCCTCCATCAGCGGACGAGCTTCCGGGCCGCCGCTCCCGCCGCGTAGGCAGCGGCGAAGAACTCCGGGTCGTCGTCGGGGCCGCGGCCCATATGGAAGAGCGGCAGGCCCTCGCAGGCTTCGCGCCAGCCTTCGCCGTTCTCCGCGACGACCGGCTCGCCGCGCACCAGGGCCAGCACGGCCTCCGTGTGGTGCGAGATCCCGCGGTGCCTGTCGCGCTCGTCGGCGGCCGACGCACGCACGGCGATCACGGGCACGCCGCCGAGCGCGAGCGCCGTGTTGGCCGCCTCCGCCGCGGCCAGCCCGCCGTGCCCGAATCGTGTCCCGGTCCCGACGATCCCGGGGCCGATCGCGCAGACGGCGACGTCGTGCTCCTGGCGGGCCCACGCGAGCGCCGATGCGACCGAGACGCACTGCGCGTCCGCGTCGAAGCACGGGGCGACCGCTGCCGTCGCTGCCACGAGCCCTCGCTCGCGCAGAACGCGAACCGTGTCCGAGAGCGACACCGGCAGCGCTCCGCCAGGAAGCTGCACGTACGCGACGCGCGTCCCCGCCAGCCCGGCGCAGACCGGCGCGAGCTGGCTGTGCAGCGAGCAGCAGACAACCGGCAGACCGCGCAGCTCGGCGTCCGGCTCGCCCGCCTCCTCGACGTGCAGGCGCGCGTGTTGCAGCGGCGTGTACGGCAGCACCATCACGTGTGCTCCCTCCTCGGCCGCCAGCTCGAGCCCGCGCGTCAGGTTCGCGTACAGCACGTCGAAACCGCCCGACCCGAGCTCGAGCTCACGCGCCTGCACGTTCACGAGCACCTCGTCCTCGAGCTCCACCGGCCCAGTCAGCGACGGGTAGGCGACGCAGGGGATCCCGTCGACCTTCAGCCTGACGAGCTCGTCGTGGCGCTCGTGGATCGCCGTGACGCGCCCGCGGCGGAGGCTAAGGGGCATCACCCGCGGCCTCGACCAGCGCCAGCGTCACCTCGACCATTTCGTGCAGGTCGGCGACTGCGATCCGCTCGTCGGGCGTGTGGATGTCCGTCATCCCGTTGGCGAGGTTGACGCACTGCAGGCCGCGCTCGTTGAAGACGTTCGCGTCCGCGCCGCCGCCCGAGAGGATGTACGCCGGCTCCAGGCCGACCCGCTCGAGAGCCGACGCCGCCAGCGTGACGGCGCGGTCGTCCCGCCGGAAGCGATAGCCACGGGAGAGCCCTGAGACCTGCGTCTCGACCTCGCACTCCTCGAGGCTCGCGGCGAAGGTGACCGTCTCGACCATCTCGCGGATCAGGTCGGCCAGCTTGCGCTCGTCGTGGCTGCGCGCCTCCGCCGCGAAGCCGCACCACTCGGGCACCACGTTGCGGGCGGTGCCGCCCTCGATCCGGCCGACGTTGGCCGAGGTCTCCTCGTCCAACCGGCCCAGACGCAGGTCGGCGATCGCCCGGGCCGCGGCCGCGATCGCGGAACGGCCGTCCTCGGGATACATGCCGGCGTGAGCTGCACGGCCGTGGAAGCGGACGTCGACCTTCTGCTGGTGCGGCGCGCCGAGGATGATCTCGCCGATCGGGCCGGCGTGGTCGTAGACGTAGCCGACCTTCGACGCGAGCCGCGACTCGTCGAAGGCGGCGGCCCCGAGCAGGCCGACCTCCTCCTTGGGCGTGAAGAGCAGCTCGACGCCGGAGTGCCGCCGGCCCTCCTCGACCAGCCGGGCGGTCGCTTCCAGCATCACCGCGACCGCGGACTTGTCGTCCGCGCCGAGGATCGTGCCGGCGCCGTTGCGCACGAGCTCGTCCTCGCCGACGACCGGGTCGATCGCCGCCTCCGGGGGAACGGTGTCGAGGTGGGCGCAGAGGAAGAGCGGCTCACCGGTGGCTCCGTTCGGCTCCAACCGGCAGAAGATGTTCCCGATCGTCGAGCCGACCTTCCCGCCTGCGTCGTCCTCGTCGGCCTCCAGTCCGAGCGCCGACAGGTAATCGAGCACGCGGTCGGCGACGGCTCGTTCCTCGCCCGGGGGGCTCGGCAGCGCCGCCAGCTCGACGAACAGCGCGAGGACGTCTGGTGCCCACTCCGGCCTGGCCACTAGGCGATCGTAGTCGCGCGCGTTACATTCACGGCATGAGCACGTCCGAGCCCCTCGTCCAGAGCGTCCTCCTCGGCGAGGCGGTGGAGCACGCGCCGGTGGCGATCCTCGTGGCCGACGACGAGATGCGCTACGTGGCGGCCAACGCGACCGCCTGCGAGCTGCTCGGCTACACGCGCGAGGAACTGCTGCAACTACGTGTTCCGGACATCGCGCAGTACCCCGAGGCAGAGGGCGAGTTCGAGGCCATGATCGCAGCCGGCGAGCTGATCGGCCGCACCGTCGTCCGGGGCAAGGACGGTACGGCTCGCAGCCTGCGGCACCGCTCCGCCGAGACGAAGATCGCCGGCCTCGCGTACTACGTGGCCGTGCTCTGGCCCGACAGCTAGGAAGCCGCGACCGCTGCTGCGCCGCTGCGCTCGCGTGAGCGCGCGAACGCCGCGCCGACGAAGTCGCGGAACAGCGGCGCGGGCCGCGTCGGGCGCGACTTGAACTCCGGGTGGAACTGGCTGGCGACGAACCACGGGTGATCCTGCAGCTCGACGATCTCGACCAGCCGTCCCGACTGGAACGTGCCCGAGACGACCAGACCGGCGTCGACCAGCTGCTGGCGGTACTGGTTGTTCACCTCGTAGCGGTGCCGGTGCCGCTCGTGGACGACGAGCTCGTTGTAGGCCGCGAGCGCCTGCGTCCCCTCGGCGAGCTCGACCGCCTGAGCCCCGAGGCGCATCGTGCCGCCGAGGTCCTCGATCTCCTTCTGCTCCGGGAGCAGGTCGATCACCGGGAACGGCGTCTCGGGATCCATCTCCGTCGAGTTCGCGCCCTCGAGCCGGACCACGTGCCGCGCGAACTCGCTGACCGCGACGTGCATCCCGAGGCAGATGCCGAGGTACGGGATCCCGTGCTCGCGAGCGACGCGGCAGGCGAGGATCTTGCCTTCCCAGCCGCGTGAGCCGAAGCCGCCGGGCACGAGCACGCCGTCGACGGACTCGAGCTCGGCCTGCGCCTCTTCGAGCGACATGCCCTCGGCATCGAACCAGCGCACGCGCACCGAGCAACCGTGGTGGACGCCCGCGTGCTTGAGCGCCTCGTGCACGGACAGGTAGGCGTCCTGCAGTTTCACGTACTTGCCCACGAGCGCGATCTCGACGTCGCCGGCCCGCTGGGCGCGGATCCGCTCGGTCAGCTCCAGCCACTCGCCGAGCTCGGCGTGCCGCTCCGGCAGCCCGAGCTTCTCGCAGACGAGCCGGTCGAAGCCCTCCGCCTGTAGCGCCGACGGCACGAGATAAAGGTCGGGGACGTCGTGGTTGGCGATCACCGCGCCCGGGTCGAGGTCGGCAAAGAGCGCGATCTTCTCGCGGATGTCGGCGGAGATCGGGTCGCGCGAGCGCGCGACGATGATGTCCGGGTGGACGCCGATGCGGCGCAGCTCGTTCACCGAGTGTTGCGTCGGCTTCGTCTTCAGCTCGCCGGCCGTCTCGATGAACGGCACCAGCGTGACGTGGACGTAGCAGACGTTCTCCGGGCCGGCCTCGCGACGGAACTGGCGGATCGCCTCCATGAAGGGCAGCGACTCGATGTCGCCGACCGTGCCGCCGATCTCGGTCACGACCACGTCGCAGTCGCTGGCGTCGCTCGCGCTGCGGATGCGCTCCTTGATCTCGTTCGTGATGTGCGGGATCACCTGCACGGTCGAGCCGAGGTACTCGCCCTTGCGCTCCTTGCGGATCACCCGGTCCCAGACCGCGCCGGCAGTGTGGTTCGAGTTCCGGGAGAGGTTCTCGTCGATGAACCGCTCGTAATGGCCGATGTCGAGGTCGGTCTCGGCGCCGTCTTCGGTGACGAACACCTCGCCGTGCTGGAACGGGCTCATCGTCCCCGGGTCGACGTTGATGTAGGGGTCGAACTTCTGCACCTGCACCTTCAGCCCGCGCGCCTTGAGCAGGCGGCCGAGCGAGGCGGCGGTGATGCCCTTGCCGAGCGATGAGACGACGCCTCCGGTGACGAAGACGTACTTCGGCGGCCGCCGGGCCACTACGGGCGTCCCAGCCGGTCGAGGCGGGAGAGGCCGGGTGTCCGCTCGATCAGGTCGCCGAGGGAGCGCGCTTCGCCCGCGGCGGTGAGACCGGCGAGCGCTGCGATCGCAAAGAACTGACCCCTGGCCGTGAGCTTGCCCACGGATCCATAACCTAGCACGGCCCCCAGCGCGTTCGCCCCTGCGTCTCCGAGCATCGTCATCTCGCGCAGATCGTACGGAGCGAGCAGGACGGCGATCGGGACGTAGCTCTTCGCGGGTTCGCGGACGAGCGCAGCGCCCGCCAGGAAGACCTTCAGCGCCCGGCCCGGCCGGGTATCGAGCTGGTTGAGCGCGTTCGCGGCGAGGGCGACCAGTGCCGCCTTGCGCAAGGAGCGAGTGGTCGCGAGCGCGACCAGCGGGATGCCGACCGCCTTGGCCACGCCGGTGGTCGAGCCCTTGGCGAGGTGGGCGCGGAAGCCACGCTCGGGGCCGCTCCAGAGGTCGTCGGCGAGGCCGAGCAGGGCGGTCGCGGCGACCGCTGCCCGCAGGCGTCCCGGTGCCTTCGCCCCGCCGAGCGCGACCAGGACGCCGACGAGCGGCAGGCGCAGGCCGCGGTGGTTGAGAGCCGTTGGGCCGCAGGCGAGCACGGTGTCGACCAGCTGGCGGCCGCGGTGGGCGAACCCCCGCGCGTCGCGCCGGGTCGCGCGGTGCCGCAGCTCGAGCTGCCGCTCCTCGACGCGCAGCCCAGCCCGGACCGCGTCGATCGTCATCCGTACCTCGCAGCCGAAGCCGGGCGCGAGCGGGAAGCAGGCCTCGCGCGCCAACGGGGAGAGCGCGCGCTGGCCCGAGAGCGGCTCGCGGGCCTCGAAGCCGCTCAGGGCTCGCACGAGCGTTCGGGCTGCGCGCTTGGCGATCCCGAAGCCGCCGCCCTGCCGCTCCGCAAACGCGGCGATCGCCAGGTCCGCGTCGCCGTCGAGAAGTGACGCGAGCTCGCCATCGAGGTCGGCGTCGCACAGCAGCAGCGCGCCAAGGGGCGCCTCGCGCTCGGCCAGGGTCATGGCCTGGCCCTTGCCGAGTCGCGGCAGCCGGACGACGCGCGCGCCCGCGCGTTCGGCCACGGCGTGCGTCGAGTCCCGGGAGCCGTCGTCGGCGACGACGATCTCGGCCTCGGGAAGCGCGCGCCGCAGCGCCTCGACCGTCTGCCCGATCCGCGCCTCCTCGTCGCGCGCGGCGATCAGGACGACGAGCGGCTCAGCCACCCGCGGCCGCGGGCCGGAGAGGCAGCGGCGGCAACGGGCCGTCGATCGCCGAGTCCTTCACGCCGTACTGGCCCGCCGGCTGGCCGGCGAGCAGGAGCAGGAGCGCGAGCCGGCCGACGGGTGTGTCCACGTCGTCCACGGTCGACAGACCGCCGCGCTGGAAGATCGAAGTCGCGGAAGCGTCCGCGTCAGTGTGCTCGGCGCCCACTGCGGGGGCGCTCGTCGAGCTGAGCCCCTCGTACAGCCCGAGGAGGAACTTCGACGTGGCGCCGTGCTGCGGACTGGCCGTGCGCATCACGACCACGCCGTCCGCGGGCATCTCGTTGCCGCCGAGCCGATGTTCGACCAGCGAGGTCGCGTCGATCAGCGAATCCCAGAGCGGCGTTTCCCCGCCGAGGACCAGCTCCTGACCGAGCGCGCGACCGAGCGCTTCGCGATTGGCCTTGCCGCGCAACCCCACCGCGGCCGCCTGGCCCTTGAGCGCCGCGTCCAGCTGCTTCGCTTCGATCGGCACGTTCAGCGCCCGCAGTCGCAGCTGCTCCGCCCCGGCATCCCTGAGCGCACCGTTGACCGAAGAGCGGAGGATGCCTCCCTTGTCCGAGCCGACGAAGACGACCGCGATCTGCTTCCCCTTGAGCCGGTTGCGGGCGAGCGCCGGGTAGGTCTCGTTGATGAAGCTCTGGGCCACCGCTCGCTCGCGGGTCAGATCGGCAGACTGGGTCGCCTGGTTGTCGAGCCGGTCCTGCAGGCTCGCCACCTGGTCCTGCAGGAACTTCGTCTTGGCGCTGTCGACGAGGCCGCGGTCCGAGATGCCGACGCCGACCAGGATCCCGATGATCAGCGCGAGGAAGACGGCCGCGAGCGAAGCGACGTGGTAGCGGAGGTCAAACATCAGGCACTAAAGCTCTGCGGCAGTCTGGCACAGGGCGTACAGGCGATTGAGCGCGGTCCGGGGGAACGAGCGGCGCAGGCCGACGAGGAACGGCCCGCTGACTGTCAGCTCGACGTTCGTGTGGTGGCTGCCGGCATCCTCGAGCCTGAGCTCGACGTCGAGGCGCTCGGAGGTCATGTACCACGCGACCCGCATGGGCGGCTCGACTTCCAGCACGACGAGGGTCGACTCGGAGGCCGGCCTGCGCAGCAGCGAGGGTCGCATCGGCGCGTGCAGCCGCCAGCGGGCCGCGGGCGCGAGGCCGCGCCGGTCGGGCGTGACGCCGGCCACGCCAGGCCACCAGTCGGCGAGATGGTGTGGCTCGGCGAGGAAGAGCCAGACATCCTCGAGCGGCGCGAGCAGCTCCTTGCGGGCGGTGTAGGTCGGCAAGACGCCGCGAAGTGTCGCTATCCGAGGCCGAGCAGGTCGCGGATCCGCTGGCTGAGCAGGCCGATGAAGTGCCGCAGCCCGGGCGAGGCGACGATCGCGACCACGACTGCGCCGAGCCCGGCCGCGGCGAACAGGATCAGCGGCCAGAGCCCGACCTGGCGGCTGACGAGGCGGGAGACGCCCTTCGCGTCGATCAGGATCTCCCCCACCTTCAGCCTCGTCACGAACGTCGACGACATCCCCGCGCGGTCGCGCTCGAGGAACTCGGTCAAGTTGAAGTGCGTGCCGACGGCGACGATCAGCTCGGCGCCCTTCTCGAACGCGAGCAGCAGGGCCATGTCCTCGCTGATCCCTGGAGCGGAGACCGACGAGTACGGAAGCTCGAGGCGTTCGAGCCGGGCGGCTCCCGGGGCGGCGCCGTCACGGTAGGCGTGCACGATCAGCTCGGCCCCGCACCGCAGCGCGCTGTCCGAGACGGAGTCCATGTCGCCGACGATCACCTCGGGCTTCATTCCCGCCGCCAGCAGGGCGTCGGCGCCACCGTCGACGCCGACCAGCACCGGCTTGAAGTCCCGCACGTACGGCCGGACGATCGCGAGGTCGCGCTTGTAGCCCGGTCCGCGCGCGACGACCAGTGCGTGCCGCTCGCGGAAGCGCGTCTCGAGCGGCGGAAACTCGACGCCCTCGGTGAGCAGGCGCCCCTCGTCGCGCAGGTAGCGGAGCGTGTTCTCGGCGAATCCCTCGAGCGCCTCGGTCACGCGGCCCTGCTGCTCGGCCAACGCGCGCGCGAGCTCCTCGGCGCTGAGGGAGCGGCCATTCGCCACGCAGGTGCCGTTGCGAAAGACGCTCGCGCCGCGGACGCTGACGTCGTCGCCGTCGCTGAGCTCGTCGAACAGCGGCGCGCCGGGAGCGTCGATCAGCCGCACGCCCCCGCGCACGAGCAGCAACGGCCCGGGGTTCGGGAAGCGGCCGGTCTGGGAGCTCGCCACGTTGACGACCACGCGCACGCCGGACTCGAGCAGCTCTTCCGCCGAGACGCGGTCGATGTCCTGGTGGTCGATGATCGCCACGTCGTCGGGCCCGAGGCGGCTGACGAGGTTCTTGGTGCGGCGGCCGAGGCGAGCGCGGCCCGTGAACTCGATGAAGCTCATCGCTCCTGCTGGACGGCGGCGATGAACTGCTCGCCGCCGAGCATCCGCTGCAGCTCCTCGCGCCGCTCGTCGTCGACGAGCTCCGCGATCGTCGTGTGCGTCGGGTCGCCCTCAACTTTCTCGACGCGGAAGTGGCGGTCGGCGAGCGACGCGATCTGCGGGAGGTGCGTGATCGTCACGACCTGCGCCCGCTCGGCGAGTCGCCGCAGCGTCTCGCCGACGGCGTGCGCGGTCTGGCCGCCGATCCCGGCGTCGATCTCGTCGAAGACCATCGTCTCGCCGCCGCCGACCGCGGCAATCGCCAGCGCGATGCGGGAGAGCTCGCCGCCCGAGGCGGTCTCGGCGACCGGCGCAAACGGGAGGCCCGCGTTCGGCCGGATCAGGAACGAGACCTCGTCGGTGCCGCTCGCGGACGGCTCCCGCTCGCGGAGCTCGATGCGGAACTCGCCCTCGCCCAATCCGATCCCCTGCAGCTCCTCGGCGACCGCGGCGGCAAACGGGTCGGCGGCCTCACGGCGGGCGTCGCTCAGCTCCCTGCCGAGCGACGCGACCTTCCCCTCGGCGTCGGCGAGCGCCTTGGCAGCGGCCGCGGCGGGATCGGTCTCCCCTTCGAGCGCCTCGAGCTCGGCCCGCGCCTCGGCTGCGCCCTCGAGCAGCTCCTCGTAGCTATCGCAGCGGAAACGCCGCCTTGTCTCGACGATGCGGTCGAGCTGAGACTCGATCTGCTCGAGCCGGTCGGGCTCGGCCTCGAGCGACGCCAGGAAGGCGCGCAGCTCGGAAGCGGTCTCGCGCAGTCGCAGCTCGACGTCACGCAGCTCGTCGCCGGCCCGCTGGAGCTCCGGGGCGAGGCGCTCCAGCGGCGCGAGCGCGCGCTCGGCCAGCGCGACCAGGCCGGAGGCGCCCTCGCCGTCGTCCGGCGCCAGCGCCTCGCCCGCGGCGGCCGCGCCCTCGGCGAGCTCGGTCACGTGACGCAGGCGTTCGCGCTCGCCGCGCAAGCTGTCCTCGGTGCCGCGCTCGAGGCCCTCGGTGTCCTCGACGAGCGCGCGCAGCTCGGCGAGGCGAGCCTCCGCGGCGGCCGCGTCCCGGGTCAGCTCGTCGTGCCGCTTGCGGGCGGCACCAAGCTCGCGCCAGGCGACCCGCAGCGCGGCCCGGCGCCGGAGTTGCCGCTCGCCGGCGAACCCGTCGAGCAGATCGAGCTGGTACGCCGGACGGGCGAGGCGGCGCTGCTCGAACTGCCCCGACATCGCGACGAGCCGCTCGGCCGCCGCCGCGACGTCTTCGCGCGCGGCGCTCCTGCCCCACGCGTACGCACGTGTGCGACCGTCCGGGAAGACGCGCCGGGCGAGTACGAGGCCGTCCTCGCCCTCAGGTCGCAGTTCCGCGAGTGCGCTCGCCTCCTCGTCGAAGAAGCCTTGGGGCGGCTCGAGCTCGGCCTCGATGTACGCTTCGTCGCCGTCCGCCCCGACGAGGCCGGTGTCCCCGCGCGCGCCGAGCAGCAAGCCGATCGCCTGCGCGAGGATCGTCTTGCCGGCGCCGGTCTCGCCGGTGATCGCGTTCAGGCCCGGCGCGAGCGCGAGCTCCGCCTCGCGGATCAGGACGAGGTTCTCGATGCGGAGCCGGCGAAGCACGCCTGGATGCTACGCCCGCCGGCCGCGAGCGGCGACCCGCCCAAATCGCCACGCCACGACGGGTTTGTATTCACGCGCCCCTGGGTGGGAGGGGGTTAGGGACGGTACCGGCCCTGGGTGCGCGCATGTGTGACGGACTCGTGCCGATTGTGTGCCGACTCCTACTCGGAGACGAACGTGCGGCGGTAGCGGCTGAAGAAGGTGCTCTCGGGAAGCGTGGCCAGCAGGCTGCGCTGCTCGGAGAGCCGCGCCTCGACCTGGTCGCCCGGAGCGAGCTCGTGTACCTGCTGTCCGTCGGCGAGCACGGTCGCGCTCACGTCCGGCGTGCGGTTGGTCACCGCCAGGGCCCGGCCGCGGGGCAGGACCAGCGGCCGCGCGTGCAGCGAGTGCGGCGCGACGAAGGTGATCGCCATCGCGTCCAGGCCCCAGACCAGCACCGGGCCGCCGTTCGAGAGGTTGTAGGCGGTCGAGCCGGAAGGCGTCGAGCAGATCAGGCCGTCGCAGGGCTGCGAGCCGAGATCCTCCCCGGCGATTGCCCAGCCGAGCTCGATCATGCGACCGATCGTCGAGCTGGCCACGACCATGTCGTTGACCGCGGGCCAGCGCTCCCCGCCGACCGACGCCTCCAGGGCGGGCAGCTCCACCACCTCGAGCTCTCCGGCGAACGCGCGCCGCAGACCATCCTCGAGCCCGTCCGCCTCGATCGCGGTGAGGAAGCCGACCCGTCCGAGGTTGACGCCGAGCACGGGTACCCCGGTGCCGAGAAAGCGCCGCAGCGCCCGTAGCATCGTGCCGTCGCCGCCGAGCACCACCGCAAGGTCGGCCTCGGCGCCGTCCGTGCCTCCGCCGTCGCCGTGCTTGGCGGCCTCCTCGTCGGACAGCAGCAGCTCGATCCCACGCTCGTCCGCGACGGTACGCAGCCGGTCGAGCGTCTCTCCGCTCGTCTCGGCCCGGCCGTGGGTGATCACGGCGACTCGCTTCACCTCAGGCAGTGGCGTCGTCGATCCAGTCTTCGAGCTCATCGGGATTCTCCGGCCGCTCGCGCTGGACGAGATGCAGGAAGAACTCGCGGTTCCCCTTCGGGCCGGGCAGCCCGGAGTCTACGACGCCCAAGACCTGCGCCCCCCAGGCGGGCGCCTCCGCGGCGACCTCGCGCAGGACGCGTCGCCACACCTCCCGGTCGCGGACGACGCCCCGCGGCGCCTCGCTGCGGCCGGCCTCGAACTGCGGCTTCACGAGCACCACTGCCTCCCAGCCGGGTGTCGCGAGCGCGAGCGCCGGCGGCAGAGCCTTGCGCACGCCGACGAACGAGACGTCGCAGACTACGAGCTCCGGCGAGAACGGCAGCTCCGTCGTCTCGCGCACGTTCGTTCGTTCCAGCACGGTCACACGCGGTTCGTCCCGGATGCGCGGGTGGAGCTGCCCGTAGCCGACGTCGAGCGCGATCACCCGCGCCGCACCGCGCTGCAGCAAGACGTCCGTGAAGCCGCCGGTCGACGCGCCGACGTCGAGCGCGTCACGCCCGGCGACCTCGACCTCGAAAGCCTCGAGCGCATGCTCGAGCTTCTCGCCCCCGCGCGAGACGAAGCGTGGCGGCTCGATGACCGACAGCGCGGCCGACTCGTCGACCTGCTGCCCCGCCTTCGAGTAGCCCGGCACGCGGCCGGCGAGGACGAGCGCCTGCGCCTGGGCACGGCTCTCGGCGAGCCCGCGCTCGACCAGCAGGACATCGAGGCGTTTCTTCAAGGCGCGCCGTTATGAGGTTCTGACCGCGAGCTCGTCGACGATGCCCTCGAGCACGCTCGTGTCGGCGCCGATCTCTGCCAGCGCCGCCCGCGCCCGCTCGGCGGCCTCGTCGGCGAGCGTCCGCGCCCCTTCCGCGCCGTGCTCGAGCAGGTAGCCGTCCTCGTCGAGGATGTCGTCCACGATCTGGAAGAGTAGGCCGACCTCGTCCGCGAACGCGCGCCACGGCTTCTGCTCCGGCTCCGGCACCTCCGCCACCCAGAGCGCGCACGCGACCGAGGCCGAGAACAGGCAGCCGGTCTTGAGCCGATGCAGCGCGGCCAGGTCGTCCCCGCCACCCGTGATGTCGAGGTACTGGCCGCCGATCATCCCGAGCGTCGCCTGGACGAGCTCGCGCGCGACCGCCGGCGAGGGGTACGAGAGCGCGAGGCGCAGCGCCTCGGCGAGCAGCGCATCACCAGCCAGCACCGCGACCGCCTCGCCGTACGCCGCCCAGGTGCTTGGCCGACCGCGGCGCAGCTCGTCGTCGTCCAGCGATGGAAGGTCGTCGTGAACGAGCGAGAAGTTGTGCACGAGCTCGAGCGCCCCCGCCGCGGGGAGCGCGGTCTCGGGCTCCCTGCCCGCGGCCTCGGCCGTCGCCAGGCAGAGCACCGGCCGGACCCGCTTGCCGCCCCCGGCCAGCGCGTGACGCATCGACTCCTCCAGCCCGCCGAGCTCCGGCGTCAGCGCCAGCTCGCCGAGATACGACTCGACGAGCGCCCGCAGCTCCTCCGGCGCGGTCACGATTCAGCTGCCCGCTTGGCCTGCTGCAGCTGCGCCTCGACCTCCTTGGCGATCTCCGAGAGCTCGGACAGGATCTCGATCGCCTCGTCCGGGTCCTTCGTCTCCTCCAGCTTGGCGCGCGTGCGCTCGAGCCGGTCGAGCAGCTCCTCCGCGCTGCGCAATCGTTCCTCTGCGGCGTCGCTCATGCGGCCTCCTTCACGATCCTGCCCAGTATCCCGTTGACCAGTCTCCCAGCATCTTCCGAGGAATAGCGCTTCGCCAGGGTGACCGCCTCGTCGATCGCCACCTCCGGCGGCACCTCGCCGCGGTCGAGCTCCAGGATCGCCATCCGCAGGATGTTGCGCTCGAGCGCGCCGAGCCGGTCGGCCGTCCACTCGTCGGCGGCCTCGGTGATGCGCGCGTCGAGCTGCTCGTGCTCGACGACCACGCCCTCGGCGAGCTCGCGCGAGAACGACTCGATCTCGCCTTCGTACAGCGACGCCAGCTCCTGGCCGGTGACGTCCCACTGGTAGAGCAAGACGAGCGCGGTGCGGCGCGCGGCGCGGCGGCCGGCCATCAGCCGATCTCCGCGATCTCGACGTCTATGGACTCGATCTCCAGGCCCGAGACCTGCGCCAACGCCGCGCCGACCCGCTCCTGCACGGACCGGGCGAGCTCGGGCAGCGCGGCTCCGTGCCGCGCAGCGAGCTCCAGCGAGACCGACGCGCGGCCCTCCGCCTGCCGGACCTCGACCGCCCGCCGCGGCCTGCGCAGCCGGACGCCGTCGACGCTGCGAGCGGCGGTCGCAATCAGCTCGGTGACCGCGCCCGCAGTGAGAGTGATCGAGCCCTCCGGCCCGCGGAAGACGAGCGGCTCGGTCACGAGCCCACGATCGCCGGCAGCCGCTGTGCCGCCTCGGCCAGGAAGCCGGTCGAGTAGCGCCCGCTCGCGAACTCCTCGCTGCGCAGGACGTCGATCGCGAGCTCGCGCGTTGTCGGCACGCCCTCCAGCACGAGCTCGCCGAGGGCGCGCAGCATCCGGTCGATCGCCTGCGCTCGTGTCTCGTCCCAGGCGACGAGCTTGCCGAGCAGCGAGTCGTAGTGCGGGGGCACGAGGTAGCCGTCCTCGACGTGCGTGTCGAGTCGCACGCCCGGCCCGAGCGGCGGCCGCATCCGCGTGATCCGCCCGGGAGCCGGCGCGAAGTCGTTGCGCGGATCCTCGGCGTTCAGCCGCACCTCGATCGCGTGGCCTCGCCGCGGCGCCCGGCCGGTGTGCGCGAGCGGCTCGCCGGCGGCGACCCGGAGCTGCTCGCGGACGATGTCGATCCCGGTCACGAGCTCGGTGACCGGATGCTCGACCTGCAGCCGCGCGTTCAGCTCGATGAAGTAGAAGCTGCGGTCGGGGCCGAGCAGGAACTCGAAAGTGCCGGCGTTGCGATAGCCGATCGCGTGGCAGGCGCGCTCGGTGGCGGCCTCCATAGCCTCGCGGGTCTCGGCGTCGAGCGCGGGCGAGGGCGACTCCTCGATCAGCTTCTGGTGCCGCCGCTGGATCGAGCACTCGCGCTCGCCGAGCGTGAGCACCCCGCCCTGCGAATCGCAGAGCACCTGGATCTCGACGTGGCGCGCGGGCGACACCGCTTTCTCCAGGTAGAGGCTCCCGTCGCCGAAGGCGGCCTCGGCCTCCATCGCGGCCATTCCGTACGCCGACTCGAGCTCGTCCGGGCCGTGCACGAGCCGCATGCCCTTGCCGCCGCCGCCGGCCGATGCTTTCAGCAGCACGGGATAGCCGACCTCCTCCGCCGCCTCGCGCGCCTGCTCCACGGTGGTCTCGTCCTCGGTCCCGGGGACGAGCGGCACCTCGGCGGCTCGCATCTCCCGCTTCGCCTCGACCTTGTCGCCCATCCTGGCCATCACGTCCGCGGGCGGGCCGATGAAGACGAGCTCGTTGTGGGCGCACGCCTCGACGAAGGCCGGGTTCTCCGCCAGGAAGCCGTAGCCCGGGTGGACGGCCTCGCAGCCCGTCGTGGTGGCGGCCGCGATCAGGGACGGGATCTTCAGGTAGCTCTCCCCGGCGGCCGGCGGCCCGACGCAGACGGCCCGGTCGGCGAGGCGGACGTGGAGCGAGTCCGCGTCGGCGGTGGAATAGACGGCGACCGCCTCGACGTCGTTCTCGTGTAGCGCGCGGATCACGCGGACGGCGATCTCGCCGCGGTTTGCGACGAGTACGCGCTTGAACATCAGACGGCGTCGAGCGGCGGCGGCCCTACCGGCTCGAGCTCGAACAGCAGCTGGCCGAACTCGACGGGCTCGGCGTTGCCGACGTGGATCACGCGCACGATTCCCGCCGAGTCGGCCTTGATCTCGTTCATCAGCTTCATAGCCTCGAGGATGCAGAGCGTCTGCCCCTGCGCGACCGTGTCGCCCTCCTGCACGAACGGCGGCGCGCCGGGCTGCGGCGCCCGGTAGAAGACGCCTACCATCGGCGCCTCGACGCGCGTGAAGCCGTCGGCCTGCGGCGCCGGTGGGAGCAGCTCGCCGTCGTCGGCGGGCCGCGCGGCCACCGCGGCCAGGGCCGGATCGAGCTGCTCCGGGGTGCGGCGCACGGAGACCCGCATGCCGGCCTCCTCGATCGTCACCTCCCCCACGCCCGACTCCTGGACGATGCGCACGATCTCGCGAATCCGCTCCGCCCGCGCCTGGTCGACGCCACCCGCGCCGAGGCTCTCGTCGCGGCTCGCCCGGCCGCGGATCGACTGGAGCAGCGGCTCGGCCTCCTCGCCGAAGAGCGCGAGCAGCAGCAGCTCCTCCTCGCTCGATGCCAGCCCTTCGGCCTCGGTGCGGAGCGAGTCGAGATCGACCGGCGCCTCCTCGTCCGGCGCGCCGCCCGAGAGCGCGACCGCGCGCTTGACGGTCGCGTCGATCGGCCCGGGCGGGCTGCCGTAGCGGCCCTCGATCAGCGCGCGCAGCTCGTCGACGACGGTCTGGTAACGGCTCGCCGAGAGCACGTGCAGGAGCGCCTGGGAGCCGAGGATCTGGCCGATCGGCGAGGCGATCGGCGGGAAGCCGACCTCTTCGCGGATCTTCGCCAGCTCGTCCAGCACCTCGTCGGTGCGGTCGCCGGAGCCGAGCGCGCGCAGGTGCCCGTCGAGCGCGGCGACCAGTCCTGGCGGAACCCGGTGCTCGGCGGCGCGCACGGCGATCCTCGGCGCCAGCGGCGTGACCGGCTGGTCGCCGATGTGCTCGTCCACGAGCTCGGAGGCCCGCCAGAGAGCCGGAACGTCGACGCCCGTGTCGAGGCCTAGGCCCGCGAGCGCCGTCGCCAGCGCCTCCCCGGAGATGCGGTGGACGGTGAGCGCGACCGGATAGACCGCGCACGCGACCAGGTCTGCCCCGGCGCGCGCGGCCTCGAGCCCGGCGGCCATCGCGTTGCCGCCTGCGCCCTGGCAGTAGAGACCGACAGGCAGGCCGCTCGCCTCCTTCAGCGTCTCGACCAGCTCCTGCGCCCGTTGCGGCTGGAGCGAGCTCGACGGGTCGTGCAGGAGGACGCGCGAGGCGCCGAGCTCGGGCAGCTTCTTGGCCTGCTCGACCAGTGCCTCGGTCTCGTTCGTGTAGCCGGAGCCGAAGACGAGCCCGGCGTCGAACTCCTTGCCCGCGCCCGTGATCGCCTCGCCGGCCTCGCGCAGGTTCTCGACGTCGTTCAAGGGGTCGTGCAGGCGGAAGACCTCGATCCCGCTCTCGGCAGCCGAGGCGACGAAGCGGCTGACGAACTCGCCGCCGACCGGGCGCGAGCCGACCAGGAACCGTCCGCGCAGCGCCATCGCGAGCGGCGTCTCGGTGCGCTCGTTCAGGGCGCGGATCCGCTCCCAGGGGCTCTCGACGCCACGCCGGACTGCCGTGTCGAAGACGCCACCGCCGGAGACCTCGAGGTACTCGAAGCCGGCCTTGTCGAGAATCTCCGCCAGCCGCAGCAGCTCGGCGGTCGGCATCAGCCCGGCGAGCGGCTCCTGGGCCAGCAGTCGAATCGACGTATCGACCAGGGCAGGCACGGCCGCAGCCTAACGCCAGCTACGCGCGCGAGATGTAGCGGCCCTCGCGCGGGTCGACCTTGATCCGGTCGCCCACGTTCACGAACAGCGGCACCTGCACGACCGCGCCCGTCTCGAGAGTGGCGGGCTTCGTCACGTTCGAGACCGTGTCTCCGCGCACGCCTGGCTCGGTCTCCGAGACGGCCAGCTCGACCGACGAGGGAAGCTGCACGCCAGAGGGCTTGCCGTCCACCTCGAGCACCTGCACCGTCGAGCTCGGCTCGAGGTAGGGCAGCGCGTCCTCGACCGTCCCGTGCGGGAGGGAGAACTGCTCGTACGTGCCGGTGTCCATGAAGACCACCTCGTCGCCCGCGTCGTAGAGGTACTGCACCTGCTTCACCTCCGTGCGGATGCGCTGGAACTTCTCGCCGGCGCGGAAGGTCTTGTCCACGACCGCGCCTGAGTCGAGGTTGCGCGGCCATGAAGACCACCTCGTCGCCCGCGTCGTAGAGGTACTGCACCTGCTTCACCTCCGTGCGGATGCGCTGGAACTTCTCGCCGGCGCGGAAGGTCTTGTCCACGACCGCGCCTGAGTCGAGGTTGCGCAGCCGTGAGCGGACGAAGGCGCCGCCCTTGCCGGGCTTCACGTGCTGGAACTCGAGGATGCGCCAGACCGAGCCCTCGAGCTGGATGTGCATCCCGTTGCGGAACTGGTTGGTGGTGACGGTCTCGGCCACGGCGGGCGATGCTAGCTGACCGTGATCAGGTCCTTCCCGAAGCTCGTCAGCACCTCGGGCTCGCCTTCGGTCACGACCACCAGGTCCTCGATCCGGATCCCGCCGAGGCCCTCGAGGTAGACGCCCGGCTCGACCGTGACCACGTTGCCGGCCGTGAGCGTGTCGCTCGACTCGCGCGAGAGGCCCGGTGCCTCGTGCACCTCGAGCCCGACGCCGTGGCCGAGGCCGTGGCCGAACTTCTCGCCGAGCCCGGCGGCCTCGATCTCGGCGCGGGCGGCGGCGTCCGCGTCCACGCCGGTCACCCCGGCACGCGCGGCCTCGAGACCGGCCAGCTGGCCCTCGAGCGTCGCGGCGTAGGCTTCTTCGAGCTGGTCGGACAGGACGCCGGTCGCGAAGGTGCGCGTGCAGTCGGCGCAGTAGCCGTCGGCCGTTGCCCCCGCGTCGATCACGACTGTCTCCGCGGCCTCGACCTCCCGGTCGGTCGGCCGGGCGTGCGGCCGCGCGGCGTTCGGGCCGGAGGCCACGATCGTCTCGAAGGCGGGCCCCTCGGCCCCGAGCTCGCGGAAGAGCACGTCCAGCTGCCAGGCGAGCTCGCGCTCGCTGCGGCCGACGAACCGCTCCTCGGCGAAGCGCGCGTAGGCCTGGCTCGTGATCTCGCCGGCGCGCCTGATCGCCTCTAGCTCGGCGTCGTCCTTGACCGCACGCAGCGTCTCGACGAGCCCGCGCCGCGGGACGAGGGCGAGTCCTCCGGCCCGCAGCACCTCCCACGAGGAATAGCTGACCGCGTCCGCCTCGAAGCCGACGGTGCCCTCGAGCAGCTCGGCCAGGGCCGCGACCAGGGAGCGCTTGGTCTCGACGAACTCGACGCCGTCGACCGCCCGCGCGGCCTCGGCGTAGCGGAAGTCGCTGAACAGCCGTACCCGCTCGGGTTCGACGAACAGGGCGGCGTTCGAGCTCGAGAAGCCGACGAGATAGCGGACATTGAAGCCGTTCGTGACGAGCAGCGGCTCCTCGAGCCCGGCGCGGAGACGTTCGATGCGGGTCACGCGCGCTGCACCGCGAGGTACTCGAGCGCGTCCTTGTACCCGTCCGGGCCGCGGCCGATCACGCGGCAGGTGACGATGTCGCCGATCACCGAGTGGCGCCGCCACTCCTCGCGCTCGTCGACGTTCGAGAGGTGCACCTCCACGACCGGCACGGTAAACAGCTCGAGCGCGTCGCGGATGGCGTAGCTGTAGTGCGTCCAGGCGCCGGGGTTGACGATCATCCCGCCGGCCCACTCGAAGGCGTCGTGGCACCAGCCGATGTACTCGGCTTCGCTGTTGGTCTGGCGGCACTCGGCGAGCAGCTCGAGCTCGCGCGCCCACTCGTAGATCCTGCTCTCGAGCTGGTTCAGGCTCAGCCCGCCGTAGAGCTCGGGGTCGCGGCGGTGGAGGACGTCGAGGTTGACGCCGTTGAGGACTGCGACGCGCACCAGGCGACTCTAATCTGCGATCAGCGCGTCGAGGGCGGCGCGCACCCGGCTCTCGGGGAGCTCGACCCCGGCCACGGGCTTGCCCGGGCCCTCGAGCAAGACGAGCCGCGGCAGACCGTCGACGGCCTTCTTGTCGCGCGCGATGGCGGCCCAGGCCGCGTCCCGGTTGACGCGCACCGGCTGGGGCCGCAGCACCTCCTCGACCGCCGAGGTGTCCTGATCCGAGAGCCGCAGCGCCGCCAGCAGGCCGAGCGCGACCGCCTCGCCGTGGCTCGGTCCGTGATAGTCACCGGCCGCCTCGAGCGCGTGCGCGAAGGTGTGGCCCAGGTTCAGCACGGCCCGCTCGCCGCGCTCGTAGGGGTCGCGCAGGCACACCGCGGCCTTGTACGCGGCGCAGCGCCGGACGAGCTCGCCGAGCGGCTCCTCCCAGAGCGGCTCTCCGGCGAGCAGCCCTGTCTTCACGACTTCCGCCATGCCGGCGCGGTGCTCGCTCTCCGGGAGCGTCTCCAGCAGCGCCGGGTCGATCACCGACCGCTCCGGCCAGTGGAAGGCGCCGACGAGGTTCTTGCCCTCGGGCAGGTTGACCGCCGTCTTGCCGCCGATTGCCGCGTCCACCTGGCCGACGAGCGTGGTCGGCACGGCGAGCCAGCGCACGCCGCGCAGGTACGTCGCCGCGGCGAAGCCGGCTGCATCCGTCGTGCAGCCGCCGCCGAAGGCGACGATTGTGCCGCGACGGCCGAGCCGCAGCTCGCGCCAGAGCCGCTCGACAGCGCCGAGGCTCTTGGCCTCCTCGCCACCGCGCAGCGCGTGCACCGGCGCCTCGAGCGGAGGCCGGTGGAGGCCGAGCACCGTCGCGTCGGCGATCACCTCGACCTCACCGTCGACCAGCTCGGGCAGTCGCGCGAGCGAGCGCTCCGCGACGAGGATCCCGGCCGCGGCGAGAACGATCCCCTCGACGTCGTGCGCGACCGCGTCCGCCGCCTCGGCGTAGAGCGGCGAGCGGCGCTCGTGCAGCGCGCGGAAGCTCTGCTCGTCCTGCGCCAGTGGCCGGTCGCCGCCGCCGACGCGCGTCCATGCGGTCGAGGGATCGACGTCGATGTGAACGGTGAGGGCGTGCTCCCGCAGCGCCCCGCGAACCTTCTCCGTCTCGACCGCGCCGCCGCCGAGCGCGACCACCGCGGGCCGCTCGTTCCGGAGAGTCTCGAGAGCGGCCTCCGCCTCGAGGACCCGGAACTCCGCCTCGCCACGCTCGCCGAAGACCTGCGGGATTGTCTGCCGCAGCGAGCGCTCGAGCGCTCGGTCGAGGTCGACGAACCGCCGGCCCAGCCGCGCCGCGACCCGCGCGCCGAGCGTCGACTTGCCCGCGCCCATGAAGCCGACGAGCGCGAGATGGCGATTCAGCGCGTGCGCCATGGGATTCGCTCCAGATACGCACGCCAGGCGCCGACGAAATCGCCGACCGAGTCGCCACCGAACTTCTCGAGGGCCGCCCGGGCAAGCTCGAACGCGACTGCCGCCTCGGCCACCACGGCCAGCGCCTCGACCGCGGCCACGTCGCTGCGCTCGACCAGCGCGTCTCCCGCCTCGCCGGTCTCGAGGTCGACCGAGCGCAGCGGCCGCATCAGCGTCGGCAAAGGCTTCATCGCCGCTCTCACGACAACCGGCTCGCCGTTCGAGACGCCGCCTTCGAGGCCGCCGGCGAAGTTGGTCTCGCGGTAGAGCGTCCCGTCGGCGTCGGCCAGGATCTCGTCGTGCGCCTCCGAGCCACGCCGCTCGGCCAGCTCGAAGCCTGCGCCGAGCTCGACGCCCTTGACCGCCTGGATGCCCATCAGCGCCGCCGCCAGCCGCGCATCCAGCCGCTCGTCCTTCGAGGCGTAGGAGCCGAGGCCCGGCGGCACGCCGCGGGCGACCACCTCGACCACGCCGCCGACCGTGTCGCGATCGGCCCGGGCCTCGTCGATCCGGGCCTCGAGCCCCTCGGTCACGACGCCGCCCTCGACCGAGACCTCGATCTGCGCGAGCAGCGCCTTGGCCACAGCGCCCGCGGCGACCGCGACGGCCGTCTGACGCGCACTTGCCCGCTCCAGCGCGTCGCGCGCGTCGGCGAGGCCGTGCTTGAGCGAGCCCGCGAGGTCGGCGTGCCCCGGTCGCGGCAGTGTCACCGGCTTTGTGCCCTTGCCCGACGGCTCGCCCTCGGGCGGCCACGCGCTCATCCCCCACTCCCAGTTCTTGTGGTCGCGGTTCCGGACGACGAGGGCCAGCGGCGTCCCGAGCGTACGCCCGTGACGGAGGCCGGCCAGCACCTCGACCGTGTCCTGCTCGAGTTGCTGCCGCGGGCTGCGGCCGTAGCCCTGCTGGCGCCGCGCGAGGTCGGCGTCGATCGCCTCGCGGGCGAGCACGAGCCCCGCAGGCAGGCCGCCGACGATCGCCACGAGCGCGGGCCCGTGCGACTCGCCTGCGGTGAAGAGCCTCAGCGTCATTTTGCTAAGCCTAGGGCGCTGCGCATCGCCTCAACAGGGGCGGGCTGCCCCGTCCAGAGCGCGAACGACGCTGCGCCCTGCCGCACGAGCGCCTCGTAGCCGTCCACCACCTCGCAGCCCGCCGCGCGCGCCGCATCGACGAGGGCGGTCGGCCGGCCGTCCCCGCGGTAGGCCAGGTCAACCACCGTCTGGGCTGGACGCGGCTTGACCAGCAGCTCGTCCCGCAGTGGGGTCGCGTTCACGATCAGGTCGGCACCGGAGGCGTCGGGCGGCCATTCGCCGCGCCGCGAGAACACGCGCACCTCGCCGCGCAGCCCGGGCAGCAGCGCCTTGGCCGCGCCGCCCGCGCCGATCAGGCAGACGCGCTCGGACCGGATCCCTGCCACGATCTCCTGGTCGGTGTTGAACCCGAGCACGCGCGAGTCGCGGAAGACGAGCGTGTTCACCGACTCGCCGTCGGCCTCGTCGCAGAGCACTGCGGCTGCCAGCTTGTGCGGGATCGTCACGTTCGCGCCCGCCCAGTCCTCGCCTCGGAGCCGTTGCACCGTCGGCGCGAGCTCCTCGGGCGAGACCTCGAGCGCGACGTACTCCCAATCGAGCCCGGCCGCAGCGAAGGCGGCGTTCTGCATCCGCGGCGAGAGCGACTCGCCGACGGGCTTGCCGAGCAGCGCCACCCGCCGGCTCATCGGTAGCCGTGCTGGGCCTTGTACCGCTCGAACTCCGCCGAGCTGGCCGTGAAGAAGTGGTGCTTCTTGTCCGGCTTCGCGACGAAGTAGAGGTAGTCCACCTTCGCCGGGTGCGCGGCCGCCTGCAGCGAGGCGAGCCCCGGCGCGCCGATCGGCGTCGGCGGCAGGCCCGCGTGCTTGCGCAGGTTGTAGGGCGTCGGGTTGGCGAGCTGGGACTCGTGGATCGACTCCGTCGGCGGGATGTCGAGGCCGTAGCGCAGCGCCGCGTCGATCCCGAGCGCCATCCGCGCGTGCAACCGGTTGTAGATCACCGCCGAGACGAGCTGGCGCTCCTCGGGCGCGGGCGTCTCCTTCTCGATCATCGAGGCGATGATCAGCAGGTCGTACGGGGTCAGGTTCTTCGAGCGCGCGTAGCCGAGGTTCAGCTTGGCCCAGTTCGCACGGAACGCCTTCAGCTGCGCGGCGACCAACTGCGGAGAGGTCTCGCGCGCGGTGAATTCGTAGGTCGCCGGGAAGAGGAAGCCCTCGAGCGAGTACGCCTTCGCCCCGAAGCCCGGCTGGCGTCGCGGCCGGGCGGTGGCTGCCAGGTACGGCTGCGCCTTCAGGCGCACGCGCTTGCCCCGCTCGCGCTGGGCGATCTGCGCGACGGCCGTCACGCGTGCGGCCATCTGCTTTCGCGTGAAACCCTCCGGGAAGACGATCCGGAACGGTTTCGGCGCGGCGATCACCGTCGGTGGCGGCGGCTTCTCCTGCTCGTTGCCGCCGACGCTGGCGACCGCGAACCACGCGATTGCGAACCCCGCCACGAGCACGCCGAGCGCGACCAGGCGGCGGCGCCAGACCACCGACCGCGGCGTCCGCCTGGGCGGCCGCGGCCGCGGCGGCATCATTCCCGGCCGCTGCTCGACCACGCGAGGTAGCTGGACAGCAAGTGGGCCGCGGCGCGCGCGTCCTCGGGCGCCTCGTCCGAGCCGACGCTCGTCGCGAGGCCGGTGGTGAAGCGCTCGTCGTAGCTCTCGACCGGCACGTCGAGGGCCGCCCGGAGGGCCTCGACGAAGTCGTCGGTCTCGCGGGCCTGGGCGCCGTGCTCGCCGCGCAGCGTCAGCGGGAGCCCCACGACGACGCGCTCGGCCGCCTGCTCGCGGACAATCTCGGCGACGCGCTGCAGGCCGGCATCGCTGGCGGCCCGCTCCACCACACCGAGCGGCCGTGCGATGGTGCCGGTCGGGTCCGAGACCGCGATGCCCGTCCTCGCCGAGCCGTAGTCGAGCGCGATCACTTTCAACCCAAGGCCCGCCGCAGCGCTTCCTCCGCCTTCGCGAGCGCGTCGCCGAGCTTCTCGGGGTCGCGGCCGCCGGCGCGCGCCATCGTCGCCCGCCCGCCGCCGCCGCCGCCGACTTCGGCCGCAGCCTCCTTGATCACGGCGACCGCGTCGAGCCGTCCCTCCAGCGACTGGTCGAAATTGGCGACGAGGTGGACGCGCCCGTCCTCGGCCGCGCCGAGCACGACGGCCGCCGGCGAGCGCGCCTGCTTGATCCGGTCGGACTCTTCCAGCAGCGTGTCGGCGTCGACCCCCGCCGCCTGGCCGACGAAGACGTTGACGCCGCCGATCGACTCCTCGCTGCGCGGCTCGACGTTCACCTCGACCTTTTCGACCCTGGCAGGCCCCTCGCGCCGCGCCCGCTCGAGCTCGGCCCGCAGCTCGGCCGCCTCCTCGGCGCGTCCGTGCAGCAACGCGTAGGCCTCACCCGAGGTGACGGCTTCGATTCGCCGCGTGCCCGAGCCGACCGAGCTCTCCGAGGTGATCACGAATGGGCCGATCTCCGCGGTCGCGCGCACGTGCGTACCGCCGCAGAGCTCGCGCGACCAGCCCGCGATGTCCACCAGCCGCACTTCGTCGCCGTACTTCTCGCCGAACAGCATCATCGCGCCGAGCCGCCGCGCCTCCTCGAGTGGGACGATGTAGGCCCGCACCGGCAGGTTGCGGAAGATCGCCTCGTTTACGTGCCGCTCCACCTCGCTCCGCTCCTCCTCCGTGACCGGCTGCGGATGGCTGAAGTCGAAGCGCAGCTTGTCCGGCCGCACGGCCGACCCGGCCTGCCGCGCGTGCTCGCCGAGCAAGTCCTGCAGCGCCTTGTGCAGCAGGTGCGTGGCGGTGTGGTTGGCCATCGTCGGGAAGCGCACGCTCCACGGCACGACCGCGCGCACTCGCATGCCCTCGCCGAAACCCTCGCCTTCGAGCGTGAGCACCTGGTCGTCCCCCGGTAGGCGCGTCGCCTCGACGAGCTCCGCCCGCGCGCCGGTCTCCTCGTTCTCGATGAAGCCGCCGTCGCTCACCTGGCCGCCGCCGGCCGGATAGAACGGCGACGACTCGAGCTTCGCCTGGAAGCGGCCGTCGCCAAGATCCTCGTAGGCCAGGATCGCCGTCAGCACGTCGGTCTTCTCGTGGCCGACGAACTCGCTGCGGACGTCGCCGGAGACGCGTACCTCGACCTCGGGCGCAGGCTTGCGCGAGCGCAGCCGCTGCTCCTCCATCAGCTCGCGGAAGCGGTCCTCGGCGACCGGCAGCCCGCGCTCGCGGGCCAGCTCCTCGGTCAGCTCGAGCGGGAAGCCGTAGGTGTCGTGCAGCTTGAACGCCTCCTCGCCGGAGATCTCGCCGTCGCCTGCCGCCTCCTCGAAGAGGGTCAGCCCACGGGTGAGCGTCTCGCCGAAGCGCTGCTCCTCCTCGGCCAGCGCGCGCTCGATCTCCTCGCGCGCACCGGTGAGCTCGGGGTACCCCTCGCCCATCTGCTCGACGACGACGCCCGCGAGGCCCGCCACGAACGGCGGCTCGAGCCCGATCCGCCCGGCCTGCAGCACCGCGCGCCGGATCACTCTCCTCAGCACGTAGCCGCGGCCCTCGTTGGAGGGCGTCACGCCGTCCGCGACGAGGAAGGTCATCCCGCGCCCGTGGTCGGCCAGGATCCGGTGCGCCTTCGTCGCCCGCTCGCTCTCGCCGTAGGCGACGCCGGACTTCCCGGCGATCCACGCCATGATCTCCTGGTAGCCGTCGGTGTCGTAGACCGACTCGACCTGCTGCAGGATCCGAGCACCGCGCTCGAGGCCGAGGCCGGTGTCGATGTTCTGCTTCGGCAGCGGCGTCAGCGAGCCGTCGGCGTGGAGCTCGAACTCCATGAAGACGAGGTTCCAGAACTCGAGGAAGCGGTCGCAGTCGCACCCCGGGGCGCATTCCGCCCGCCCGCAGCCGACGTCTTGGCCCCAGTCGTAGAACATCTCCGAGTCCGGGCCGCACGGGCCCGGCCCGCCGACCGACCAGAAGTTGTCCGCGCGCGGCAGCCGCACGATCCGCTCGGGCGGCATGCCCACGGCCTCCCAGGCGCGCACCGCGACCTCGTCCTCGCCCAGCCCGAGCTCCGAGTCGCCCGCGAACACCGTCACCCAGATCCGGTCGAGGTCGAGCTTCATGTGCTCGAACATGAACTCCCAGGCGAACTCGACGGCACCGTCCTTGAAGTACTGGCCGAACGAGAAGTTGCCGAGCATCTCGAAGAAGGTCAGCGTCCTCTTGTTCAGGCCGACGTCGTCGATGTCGGGCGTCCGGAAGACCTTCTGCACAGTCGTCAGCAGCGGCGCCGGTGGCTCCTCGAACCCGAGGAAGAACGGCATCAACGGCTGCATCCCGGCCGAGATCAGCAGTGTCGAGCGGTCGTCGGCGCGCGGGATCAGCGGCGCCGAGGGCCGGAACTCGTGGCCCTTCGACTCGAAGAACTCGCGGAAGCCCGCGCGCAGCTCGGCGGTCGTTCGCACCCGATCGATTCTAGGTGCGCTACGCGGACTGCTCGGCCGCGATCTCCTCGCGGATCTTCTCGAGCGAGCGGCGAATCAGGCGCGAGACGTGCATCTGCGAGATGCCGACCTGCTGCGCGATCTGCGACTGGGTGAGGCCCTCGAAGAAGCGCAGGTGCAGGATCTTCCGCTCGCGCTCGTCGAGAACCCGGAAGCCGGGCTCGAGCACCGCCCGGTCCTCCGAGACCTCGTACTGGTGCTCCTCGGTGCCGAGCGACTCGAGCGGATCGAGCTCACCGTCGTCGTCTCCTCCACCCGAGCCGGCCGAGAGCGAGAGCGAGGTGTATGCGCGGCCGCTCTCGAGCGCCTCGAGTACCTCTTCGTCCGTGACGCTCGCT
Organism: uncultured Actinomycetes bacterium; assembly: GCA_963763475.1. Taxonomy (GTDB): domain Bacteria; phylum Actinomycetota; class Thermoleophilia; order Gaiellales; family Gaiellaceae; genus AC-32. The sequence goes on from CAVXOR010000004.1 coordinate 248,706, forward strand.
GCCTTCGCCAGCTCGGGGATGGTCGGCGAGCGGCCGTTCTGGACGGTCAGCTCCTCGATCAGGCGCGAGAGCTGGATGTTCAGCTCCTGCAGGCCGCGCGGAACCCGCACCGACCAGCCGCGGTCGCGGAAATGGCGCTTGATCTCGCCGATGATGTTCGGCGTCGCATAGGTGGTCAGCTCGACGCCGCGGTTGACGTCGAAGCGGTCGATCGCCTTGATCAGGCCGATCGCGCCGATCTGGACGAGGTCTTCGAGCTGCTCGCCGCGGTACGAGTAGCGCCGCGCCAGCGAGCGCACCAGCGACATGTACTGCTCGATCAGCTGCTCGCGGGCGGCGAGGTCGCCTTGCTCGTGATACCGCCGCAGCAGGACCTTGTCGCTCTGCTGCATCAGCCGGCACTGTCCGTGTTCTTGGTCAGCTCGAGCCAGCCGTCGCCGCCCAGCTCGTAGCCGTCGAGCACCGTCTCCAAGATCCGCTTCAGGCTCACGCCGTCGTCGTCGCGCTCGAGCTCGGCCTGCAGCGAGTCCGTCGTGAACGGCCCGACCCGAGTCACGATCGCGCGCTCGGCCAGACGCAGCTCGACCGTCACCTGCCCGTCTTCGGAGGCCCGCTCGAGCACCGCTTCGAGTGCCGTCTCGAGGTCGTCGATGCTCTCGAAGGTCAGGTTCCGTCGCGCGGCGACCCCGCCGAGCACGAGGTGCGCGACTCCGTGGAACGGCTGTTCGCGTGGGATTGTCAATGTGATCAAGTCGCCAGTCATTCGCCCTCCGATTGGAACGCGCCAAGGGCTGCGCGGGTTTCGGCTGGCTTGATCGTTCCGGCGCCCACCACGGCTCCGTCGTCGTAGAGCACCGCCGTCTGGCCCGGAGCGACGCCGTGCGCGGGCCGGTCCAGAGTCAGCCGGAAGCCGCCGTCGGCCTTCGTCACGTCCGCGCCGACCGCGGGCGAGCGGTAGCGCAGCTTTGCCTCCGCACGCTCTACGTCGAGGTACAGGCGGCCGCGGACCGTCAGCTCGCTGATTGCGAGCGCCGCCCGCGGGCCGACGACGACCGCGTTCGTCCCGGGCTCGCTGCGCAGCGCGTAGAGCGGCTGGCCGGCGGCAACGCCGAGGCCCTTGCGCTGGCCGGGCGTGAAGCGCCAGTAGCCGGCATGCCTGCCGAGCTCGGTGCCGTGCTCGTCCACGACGGGGCCGTCCGCGGCGGCCAGCCCGTGCCGCTCGAGGAAGTCGCGGTAGTCGCCGCCGGCGAGGAAGCACGCTTCCTGGCTCTCGGCGCGGCCCGCCGCCTCCAGGCCGGCAGCTGCGGCCTCCGCGCGCGTCTCCTCCTTGCCCTGCTCGCCGAGCGGGAACCAGAGCCTGTCGAGGAAGCGCGGGTCGAGGCGGGCCAGCATGTACGACTGGTCCTTGCGCTCGTCGGCTGCGCGTGCGAGGAGCAGGCGCCCGTCCCGCTCGACGATCCGGGCGTAGTGGCCGGTCGCCAGTCGCTCGGCGCCCCCGCGCTCGGCGAACGAGAGCAGCTCGGCGAAGCGGAAGCTGCCGTTGCAGCGGATGCAGGGGTTTGGCGTCTCGCCAGCGGCATAACCGCGAACGAACGGCTCAACCACCGCCGCGCGGAACTCCTCGCGCAGGTCCAGCGTCACGTGCGGGATGCCGCGCCGGTGGCAGGTGGCGCGGGCGGCGAGCACAGCCTCCGGCGAGCAGCAGGCACGCTCGGCGTCGGGGCCCTGCGGGTCGAGCCAGAGGCGCAGCGTCACGCCGATCGCGTCGGGGCCGGCGCGCAGGAGCGCGACCGCCGAGTCGACGCCGCCGCTCATCGCCACGGCGATGCGGCCCGGCTTCGGCTCGGCGCGAAAGACCTGTGCGAGCCCGTTGGCCAGCGCGTCGACCGCGAGCTCGTCACCGCCGACTGCGGCAGCCTCGAGCAGGGTCAGGCCCGCGAGCGGACGCTCCAGCCCCTCGGCTTCGGCGCTGAGGATCCGCTCTCCCTCGACCGTGAGCCGCACGAGCGCCCAGCGTCCGTCACGCGTCGAATCTCCGACAACCTCGACCATGCGCCCAGGCTAGCGATCCTCGAGCGGCGAAACGGGGGGACCGAAATCCCCCCGTCTCGTCTCCAGCCTGCCGATGCGCCGAGGCCCGTGGTGAACCTGGACAAGCCAGGTGGGTGCCGCGTCTTCCGTCGGCGTGAGCCTCTGGTCGAACGACAGCTCCCTCTCACTCGGTGTTGGTTCTACAGGGTGCCCCGAGCACGCACAGGCTCGAGTGCGCTCATTGTAGCGCCGGCTCAGCGGGCGAAGACCCAGCGGATGCGCTGGACGCCGTCCACGCCGAGCTCCTCCGCGAGCTTCGGCGTCAGGTCGAACTTGCGGCCGGGGAGCACCGGGCGGCGGTCGATCACCCGCGTGAGGATGTGCGGGCTGTCCTTGTAGGCGACGTAGACGAGAATCCCGCAGGGCAGCACCGAGTCGGTCACGCCTTCGGTGTTCGGCTTGAGCACGTAGCCACAGCGCGTGCGCCGGCCGTAGCGGGGCCGTTCGGCGCCCGCGAGCGCGGAGTACCAACTGCCGCCGGCCACGGGCACGGGCTGCGGAATGCCGGTGATCGCCTGGCCCTTGTCGTGCGAGGTCAGCGCGAGCGCGACGACCGCGGCGAGCAGCGCGATCCCGGCCAGGGCCACTTGCCGCTGCACCGAGGCGGCGCTCACCGGACCAGCCCCGCGAGGCCGGCGCCGAACGCATCGCGCACCAGCGGGTCGAACTCCACCGGCAGGTCGCCGGACGCGTCCGCGAACTCGCGCAGGTGCAGCAGGAGCAGCGCGCGCTCCTCCTCGGCCGCCACGTCGCCGTTCAGCTCCCCGGCCAGGCGCTCGAGCTCCCAGATGTTCCAGACGCGCGGGGTCGAGTCCCGCAGGACGAGCGGGACCACTCGGGCTCGGGCTCGGGCTCCGGCTCTGGTGGAGGCGGCGGCGCCTCGACGAGCACTGGCGCCGGCTCAGGTTCGGGTTCGAGCTCTGGTTCGGGCTCCAGCTCGGGCTCGCGCTCGAGCTCGGGCTGCGATTCAAGCTCGGGCGCCGGAGGGGGCTCCGGCTCGGCGCTCGCTTGAGCGCGCCGCGAGCCCGCGCGCTCGATCAGGGCGACGAGCAGCCACGCTCCGAACATGACGATCCCGATCCAGAGCGCGTCGAGCCCGGCGAGGCCGGCGGCCGCTGCGATCAGGATCAAGAACGTCGCTTCGAGCAGGAACCGGACGAGTGAGAGCCGGATCCTCACCCGCTGCGCTCCTCGGTGTCATCGCGCGTGTCGAAGAGCTCGGCGACCTCCTCCGTGGCGCGGCTCTCCTCCGGCGCGGAACGTCGCGGCAGCAGCTTCACGTGTCTCGGCGGAGGTGGCGGCTCGGGCTCCACCTCCGGCTCGCGCCGGCGCAGAAGCGAGCGCAGTCGTCCTTGGCGCGGCTCTTCGTCGGCGGCAGGCTCCGGCTCCTCGGCCACCGCCGGCAACGCCGGCGTTGGCTCCGGCTCCGGCTCCGGTTCGACGTGTCGCGGCGGCTCCGCCTCCGCGTCCGGCTCGCGCCGGCGCAGGAGCGAGCGCCGCCGAGGGCGCGGCTCATCGTCGGCCGCAGGCTCGGCGTCCTCAGCCACCGCCGGCAGCGCCGGCACTGGCTTTGACGCAGGCTCTGGGTCCGGCTCGGGTCCGGACACGAGCTCCGGCTCCGGCTCGGGCTCCGGTTCGACGTGTCGCGGCGGCTCCGCCTCCGCGTCCGGCTCGCGCCGGCGCAGGAGCGAGCGCCGCCGACGGTGCGGCTCGTCGTCGGCCGCAGGCTCGGCGTCCTCAGCCACCGCCGGCAGCGCCGGCACTGGCGTTGACGCAGGCTCTGGGTCCGCCTCGGGGTCGGGTGCGGACACGAGCTCGGGCTCCGGCTCCGGCTCCGGCTCGGGCTCGGCGCGTTCCGGCGGAGCGACGATAGTCCGCTCCTCGGGCAGCGGCCAGGCAGCCTCGGCCTCGTCAGCCGGCGGCTCGCTCCGCTGCGGTAGGAGGTACGTGAAGGGCGTGGCGGAGATCCGCTCGGCCGTGAACTCGACGATCGCGACCAGCACCCAGGCGATCGCCATCACGAGCACGATGTACGCCGGGCGCAGGTCGGCGAGGCCCGCGCCAATGGCGAGCAGCACGAGGAAGAGCGCCTCGAGCGCGAAGCGGAATCCGAGCCGGCCCGGAAGCACGGCCCGAGCCTAGCCGGTCGTGTCGTCTTCGTTCTGCGGCGCGGGCGGCGACGGGCCCGGTGAGACCGGCGGCGAGAGCGGGGGTTCCTCCGGCTCCGCGCGGCTCGGCCTCCTCGGCCGCCTCGGGCTCCCGCAGCTTCGGCCCGGAGACGGCTGACGAGGCTCCGGTCCCGCGGCTGGACTCGGCAGCGGCCTGCGCCGCGCTGACGATGGACTGCGCGACACGGTCGATCGCCTCGTCGCCGAGACCGGCGGCGGCGAGCAACTGCTCGGCGCCTTCCTGGGCGCGGCTGATGATCGCGCCGGCCTGTCCCCGTGCCCACTCGAGCGTCTGCTCGACCTCGGCACGGGTCGCGTTCGTGAGCTCGGTCGCCTGGTGGCGAGCCTGCTCCAGCAGCCGGGCCGCTCGCGACTCGGCCTCGGAGATTTCCCGCGAGGCCTGCTGCTCGGCCTCCTGCGTCGTCTTGCGCGACTCGCTCTTGGCCGCGTTCAGCATCTCTGCCCGCTGGCGCTCGCTCTCCTGGCGGTACGTGTCGACGTCGCCCTGGCGCTCCTGCAGCTCGCGCTGGCGCCGTGATACTTCTTCCTCGGTCCGGCGGAACTGCGCGGCCGAGGCCGTCTGCGCGTCGCGCTCGATCGTGTCGGCCATCTCGGCGGCGGCCCGGATCATGTGCATCGCGTCCATGCGCACCGCGTGGCCGGTCGGCTCGACCCCGCTCTGACCGGCGGCCTGCAGCACGCGGAGCTGGACCTGGAGCTGCGTCGTGTGCCGACGGAAGGCGTCGAAGGCCTCCCGCACCTTCTCGCGGTCGAATCCGTCGGCGGCGCTTGGCAGGTCCTCGACCCGCGGCAACGACGTCAGCGACGGTGCTTGCGACGCTCGCTCGGGACCTTCGGATGCCATGCGCTACCTCGCCTCCTGACTCGAACTCGGACGCACAAAGTATGACTGCTGGATCGGCTTGCCGTCACGACTCGTCGAACTGCGGCAGCACCTGAATTCCGAGCTCGGCGAGAATGTCCTTCGCGATCGGCGTGGGCGCCCCGGTCATCGGCTCCGAGCCGCTGGCCGTCTTCGGGAAGGCGACCACTTCGCGGATGTTCTGCTCGCCGGCGAGCAGCGCCACGAACCGCTCGAGCCCCATCGCGAAACCGCCGTGCGGCGGCGCGCCCATCCGCAGCACCTCGAGCAGGAACCCGAACCGCTCCTCTGCCTGCTGCTCGTCGATCCCCATCGCCTTGAAGACCCGCTTCTGGAGCACGGAGTCGTGGATCCGGATCGAGCCCGAGCCGAGCTCCCAGCCATTCCAGACCAGGTCGTAGGCCTGGCTCAGCGCGCGGCCGGGATCGCTCTCGATCAGGTTCTCGTCCCCCGGCCTGATCCCCGTGAACGGGTGGTGGCTGAACGTCCACCGCTTGCCGTCCTCGTCCCACTCGAAGAGCGGGAAGTCGGTTACCCAGAGGAACTCGTCACGGTTCTCGTCGATCAGCCCTAGCTGGCGGCCGAGATGGTTCCGCACGGCCGAGAGTACGCGTGCGACCGTCGCGGGCTCATCGGCGCCGAAGAGCACCGTCGACGCCGGCTCGTCGGGCCGGACCGCCTCGATCACCTCGGTCGAGAGAAACTTCGCGATCGGCGAGCGAACTTCGCCCTCCTCGTCGAAGACCAGGTAGGCGAGGCCCTTCCCACCCCACTCCTTCGCGAGCTCCTCGAGCGAGGCGAGTTCCGCGCGCGAGAGCTGCTGCGGAACGACCAGGTACTGGACGCTCGGCGCCTGGGCGAAGACCTTGAAGTCGGACTCGCGCGTCTCGGCGGTCAGGTCGTGCAGCTCGAGTCCGAAGCGCAGGTCGGGCTTGTCGGAGCCGAAGCGCGCCATCGCCTCGTGCCAGGTCAGCCGCCGGAACGGACGCTCGGGCGGCGTTCGTCCCAGCGCCTCGAACGAGGCGACCACGGCACCCTCCAGCACCTCCCAGACCTCCTCGCGCGTCGGGAAGGCCAGCTCGAGGTCGAGCTGCCGGAACTCGAATTGCCGGTCGGCGCGCAGGTCCTCGTCCCGGAAGCAGATCGCCATCTGGTAGTAGCGACCGAAGCCCGCGACGATCAGCGTCTGCTTGAAGAGCTGCGGCGACTGCGGCAGCGCGAAGAAGCGGCCCGGCTGCAGCCGAACCGGCGCGACGAAGTCTCGCGCGCCTTCGAGCGTGGCCCGCGTCAGGTTCGGCGTCCAGACGTCGACGAAGCCCTGCTCGTCCATGAAGCGCCGGATCGCGGCGACGACCGTGGCGGAGAGGCGCAGGTTGCCCTGCATCTTCTCGCGCCGCAGGTCGAGGTAGCGGTAGCGCAGCCGCGTGTTCTCCTCGACGTTCTCGTCGTCGAGCTGGAACGGGAGCGGCTCGGAGCGGGAGACGATCTCGAGCTCGTCCACCTGCAGCTCGACCTCGCCGGTCGGCAGGCTCGGGTTGACCGCTTCGGGCGCCCGTGCGACCACCTCGCCCTCGGCGCGGATCACGAACTCGTTGCGGATGTCGTGCGCGACCTTGGCGGCGTCCGCTGCGCGCTCCGGGTTGATCACGAGCTGTGCCAGTCCGCTCTCGTCGCGGAGGTCGATGAAGACCAGACCGCCGTGGTCGCGGCGGCGGGCCGCCCAGCCCGCCAGGGCGAAGCGCTGCCCGACGTGCTCCTTGCGGAGCTTGCCCGCCTCGAGGTCGCGCCACCTCATCCTCGTAGCCTCTCCGCCAACTCGGCCGTGGGAACCTGCTCGTCCTGCTGCCCGGGCCGCCGGACCGTCGAGCGCTCGGGCCCCCACTCGACGATCGCCTTCGCCCCGAGCCGCCCCGCCTGCGTCAGCTGTCCCTTGAGCGAGCGCCCGGCGTAGTCGAGATCGGCACGAAGCCCCCGGCGCCGCAGCTCCTGGACGAGTGGCAGCACGCGCGGCTTGTCGGCAGCGTCGTGGAGCGCGACGAAGACGTCGATCTCCTCGGGCGCGGGCTTCACGTCCGAAGCCTCGAGCGAGAGCAGCAGCCGCTCGATCCCGGCACCGAAGCCGATTCCGGGCGTGGGCTTGCCGCCGAGCTGTTCGATCAGGCCGTCGTAGCGCCCGCCGCCGCAGATCGAGCTCTGCGCGCCGATCGCCTCGTCGACGAACTCGAACGCCGTCCGGGTGTAGTAGTCCAGCCCGCGGACGAGCGTCGGCACGACCTCGAACTCGACACCGTAGTTCTCGAGGTGTCTCTGGACCTCGTCGAAGTGATCACGGCACTCGTCACAGAGAGCGCCGCCGATCTTCGGCGCGTCGGTGAGCGCCGCCTGGACTCGTTCGTTCTTGACGTCGAACACTCGCAGCGGGCTCGTCGCACGTTTCTGGCGCGCCTCGTCGTCGAGCACGTCCTCGTGCTCGTCCAGCCAGGCGGTCAGCCGCTCGAGGTAGGCCGGCCGGCAGTTCTCGTCGCCGATCGAGTTCAGCAGCAGCTTGTAGCGGGTGATCCCGAGGCGCGTGAGCAGCTCGTCGTAGAGCTGGATGATCTCCGCGTCGACGGCCGGATCGGGCGAGCCGATCGCCTCGACCGAGAGCTGCCAGTGCTCCCGGTGACGCCCGCGCTGGGGCGTCGCGTACCGGTACATGGTCGCGATCGTGTAGAGCTTGACCGGTTGCGCTTCGCGGTGGAGGCCGTGCTCCAGGTACGCGCGTGCGATCGGCGCGGTGCCCTCGGGACGCAGCGTCAGCGAGCGGCCGCCCCGGTCCTCGAAGGTGTACATCTCCTTGTGCACGACGTCCGAGCCCTCGCCGGAGGTACGCAGGAAGACCGCCGTGTCCTCGAAGCCCGGCGTGTTGATCGGCCGGTAGCCGTAGAGCGAGCAGAGGCGCTCGGCCTCGCTCGTCACCAGCCGCCAGAGCGGCTGCTCGGACGGAAGGATGTCGTGTGTGCCGCGCGGCGCCTCGAACGTCGTCACGAGGCGCGCAGCGTGGTCAGGAACGGGTTACGCTCGAGCTCCGCGCCGAGCGTGGTCGGCGGGCCGTGTCCCGAGTAGACGGTCGTCTCGGGCGGGAAGCGCTCGCTCAGCATCCGGATCGACTCGACCAGGCTCTCCCAGTCGGCGCCCGGCAGGTCGGTGCGGCCGACGGAGCCGGCGAAGAGGACGTCGCCGGAGAAGAGCGAGTCGTCGGCGTGGTAGGCGAGGTGGCCCGGCGAGTGGCCGGGAACCCTCAGGGTCTCGAACCGGATCCCGGCGAGCTCGAGGGTCTCATCGCCCTGGAGAAAGGTGTCCGCGGTGTACGAGCGGGCGATCACGCCCTGCGGTACGAGCTCGGGCAGGTTCTCGAGCAGCGCGCGCTCATCCTCGGCCATGTAGACCGGCGCACCGGTGCCTTCGGCGAGGTCTGCGACTCCGGCCAGGTGGTCCCAGTGGCCGTGCGTGATCAGGATCGCGGCCACGCTCGCACCGAGCCGCGCGAGCTCGAGCCGAAGCTCCGCCGCGTTGCCGCCGGGATCGATCACGACTCGCCTCGGCAGCGGTGCGCGAAGCCCGGACGACGTAACAGTTCGTGCCGATCGGGCCGAGCTCGTGGCGGTCGACGGCAAGTGTCGAGGTCTCGTTCACGGGAGCGTGAGTCTATCCGGGCGCTTCTGCCCTTCCCGCCCGCTCCGCCGCTGCCTGGGCGGGTTCCGCCGCACGCCAGCGGTCCCGTGGTTCAGGCGCACCCAGCCTCCTCCCCACTGCGAGCGTATCGGCGTCGGGCGCACGTGTCCGTGCCGAGAGCGTCACGGAACTGTGTCGTGTGAGGCGTCGTCGAGTCGGGTAGAGCGCGCTGCATGCGAAGCTGGAATCTGCGAGCGATCGATGCGCCGGGTGGCAGCCGCTCGCCGGTCGTCCTCGACTCCGAGGAGTCCACGGCCCGGGTCGTGCTGATCGCACTCGAGCCTGGCCAGGAGCTCGGCGAGCACGAGGTCAAGGAGCACGCGTTCCTGGTGGTGGTCGAGGGAAGCGTGCAAGTCGAGGCCGGGAACGAGAGGCTCGACGCCGAGGTCGGGACGCTGCTCCAGTTCGAGCCCGAGGAGCGCCGGGCCGTCTCGAGCTCCGGCGGCGCCCGGCTGCTGCTCGTCCTCGCGCCGTGGCCCGGTCCCGGGCACTACCGCGGTGGCGACGAGCGCGTGGCCGAGGCCGCGGGCTAGCGTTTCCGGCTCGCGCGCGGTGTTTCCTGGCCGGTCCGCCGCAAGTACGAGCGGTACAGCGCGCGATCCATCAGGTACATGAAGGGCGCGAAGAAGCCGGTGTAGACGGCGGTGATCACGACCCGGTTGACGAGCGATTGATCGCGGTTGAGCGCCGAGAAGGCGAGAAACAGGAGCGGCGCGATGAAGAGAACGCGCTTGAGGACACGGGTCCACGAGGGCGGTGGAACCTCTCGGGCCGGCTTCGTGCTCCGCCCCTTGGCGGGCGCGGACTTCGCGACGCGCTTGCCGTTGCGGCTCGGGCGCGCCTGGTCGAGCTCGGCCGGGTCGACTTCGACCTCCTGGCCCTCGCCGTCGACGTAGACGTATTCGTATTCGTGCCGGAGCCCTTTCTGCCGCCGGCGCCGCTGCTTGCGGGTTGGCATCGGGGCAAGCCTAGCGCGGCCTCAGCGGGTCCAGACGACCTCGCCGCGGCGAATCACGGTCGCGATCAGGTCGCCGCCGAGGTGGTAGCCGAGATGCTGCCAATCAGGCGCACCGAGCAAGACGAGGTCGGCGTCCAGTCCGGCGCCGATCCGGCCGCGCCGCTCAGCGAGCCCGAGCACGTGCGCCGCGTTGACGGTGCAGGCGGCCAGTGCCTCGGCCGGCGCCAGGTGGAGCTGCGTGCAGGCCAACGAGCACACGAGCGGGAGGCTCTCGCAGTACGCGCTGCCGGGGTTGAAGTCGGTGGCGAGGGCGATGGCGGCGCCGGCATCCACCAGCGCTCTTGCGGGCGGCATCGGCCGGTCGAGGAAGAGCGCGCTTGCCGGCAGCAGCACGGCCGTGACGTCGCTTTCGGCGAGCATGCCGACCCCCTCCTCGCCGGTCGCCTCGAGGTGATCCACCGACCGGGCGCCGAGCTCGATCGCGAGCTCGACCGCTCCGAGCTCGTTGAACTGGTCGGCATGAAGCCGCAGGGCCAGGCCGGCCTCGCGGCACGCGGTCAGGTAGCGCGCCGCCTGCTCGACGCTGAACGCGCCGTCCTCGACGAACACGTCCGCGGCGACGGCTAGCTCGGCCGCGCGCGGCAGAACCTCGTCGAGCGCGAACTCGAGGTAGGCGTCGGCGTCGTGGAACTCGGGCGGCACCGCGTGCGCACCGAGCCACGTCGGAGTGCCGCCGGCTGCAGCCACGGCTTCGAGCGAGGCGAGCTCGGTGTCACGATCGAGGCCGTAGCCGGACTTGCCCTCGAAGGTGGTGGTGCCGGCCCGCAGCATCCAGGCCGCATGACGACGAACGGCCTCGCGCAGCTCACTTTCGGCGCCGGCGCGTGTCGCCCTGACGGTGGAGAGGATCCCGCCGCCGGCTGCGTGGAGCTCCTCGTAGCTCGCGCCGGCCGCACGCAGCGCGAACTCCTCTGCGCGGTCGCCGAGAAACGCCGGATGCGTATGACAGTCGACGAGGCCCGGGATCGCGCAGAGACCCGAGCCGTCGAGCTCCTCGACGTCGCCGTCGACCCGGAGCGCGGCAAGCTCGCTCATCGTTCCGACGGCGGCGACGGTCTCGCCCTCGCAGAGGACGAATGCGTCCTCGACCACCTCGAGCTCCCGCAGCGCCCGTCCGCGTAGGGGCAGCGGGGCTCCGGGCGGAGCGGTCGCGAGCTGCGCAAGGCCGCGGACAAGCAGCCGGGACGAGCCGGGCGAGCCGTCGCTCACGAGGCGTGCGAGGGCGGCAGCGGCACCTGAAGCCCGTGCTCCCGTGCGGCCGCGAGTGCCTCGTCGTAGCCCGCGTCGGCGTGACGCAGGACGCCGGTGCCAGGATCGGTCGTCAGCACGCGCTCGAGCCGCTCCGCCATCTCGTCGGTGCCGTCCGCGACGACGACCATGCCGGCATGGATCGAGTTGCCCATCCCGACGCCCCCGCCGTGATGGACACTGACCCAGGTCGCGCCGGCAGCAACGTTGAGCAGCGCGTTCAGGACCGGCCAGTCGGCGATCGCGTCGGAGCCGTCCTGCATCGCCTCCGTCTCGCGGTAAGGCGAAGCGACCGAGCCGGAGTCGAGGTGGTCGCGGCCGATCACGACGGGAGCCTTGACCTCGCCGCTGCGGACTAGCTCGTTGATCGCCAGCCCCGCCCGGGCGCGGTCGCCGAAGCCGAGCCAGCAGATCCGCGCGGGCAGCCCCTGGAACGCCACCCGCTCGGGCGCCAGCGTCAGCCAGCGCTGCAACGCGGCGTCTTCCGGGAAGAGCTCCAGCAGCATCCGGTCGATGGCGGCGATGTCGTCCGGTTCGCCCGAGAGCGCGGCCCAGCGGAACGGCCCGACGCCTCGGCAGAAGAGCGGCCGGATATAGGCCGGGACGAAGCCCGGATATGCGAAGGCGTCCTCGACCCCGGCCTCTAGAGCCTCCCCTCGCAGGTTGTTGCCATAATCGAAAACATAGCTGCCTCTCCGGACGTACTCGAGCAGCCCTTCGACATGGTGCGCGATCGACTCGCGCGCGCGACGCAGGTATTCCTCGGGGTCGCCGACGCGCAGGGCCGCAGCCGCCCCGACATCGAGGCCGGCGGGCACGTACCCCGTGAGCGGGTCGTGCGCCGCCGTCTGGTCGGTGACGAGGTCGAACTGCTCGCCGCGCCTCGCCAGCTCCGGGACGACCTCGGCGGCGTTGCCGAGCAGGCCGACCGAGAGCGCGCGACCTTCACCCGACGCCGCCCGCACCCGCGAAAGGGCGTCGTCCAGCGACTCGGCCGCCTCGTCGAGATAACGCGTCTCGAGCCGGCGCCGGATCCGGTCGGGGTCGACCTCGATGCAGAGGATCGCCGCTCCCGCGAGGGTGGCCGCGAGCGGCTGCGCACCTCCCATCCCCCCGAGACCGGCCGTCAGGATCGTCCGCCCGGCCAGGTCGGGCGAGCCGAAATGCTGCTCGCCGGCCGCGATGAAGGTCTGGTAGGTGCCTTGCAGGATCCCCTGGCTCCCGATGTAGATCCAGCTCCCGGCCGTCATCTGGCCGAACATCGTCAGCCCGAGGGCCTCCAGCCGGCGGAACTCGTCCCAGGTCGCCCAGCGCGGTACGAGCAGCGAGTTGGCGATCAGCACGCGGGGCGCGGATGGGCTCGTGCGGAAGACACCAACCGGCTTGCCGCTCTGGACGAGCAGCGTCTCGTCGTCGCCGAGCTCGAGCAGCGACCGGACGAGGGCGCGCAGCGCCTCGGGATTGCGAGCCGCCTTACCGGAGCCGCCGTACACGACGAGCTCCTCCGGCCGCTCGGCGACCTCCTGGTCGAGGTTGTTCAGCAGCATCCGCAACGGAGCCTCCGTCGACCACGAGCGCGCGTTCAACTCGGTGCCGCGAGGTGCGTGAATCGCGGCGAGGTCGCCGCAGAGCGCCTCGACCGCCGCGTCGAGCGACCTCGTCGCGCTCATCCCTCCACCTGTCGCTCGCGCGTGCGCACCCGCCACCACGTGTAGGCGGTGGCGAGCACGAACGCGGCCGCACCGCCGACAAGCGACCTGACGAGCGTGCTACCGGTCACGTATGCGAAGAGGACGACCAGCGAGCCGAGCGCCGCGTAGGCGAGCGCGCTGTCCCGGTAGGGATGCGCGGTCTTGCGCCGCTTGGGGTTGACCCCGTTGCCGGTGCTCACGCGAGCTCACCCACCTCTGCTTCGACCGCCTCGACGAACGACCCTTCGCAAATCGAGGCCGCAACCGCCTCGATGTCCCGCGCCAGCGTCCGGTCGTCGCGCAGCCGCGGCGAGAGCGAGCGGACGTGCTCGCGTGCCGCGCGCACGCCGACGCCCGGTTGCAGCGGAGCGAGGAACTCCACGCCCTGCGCGCCGGCGAGCAGCTCGATCGCCAGAACGCGCTCGACGTTCGCCAGCACCTGCCACGCCTTCAGCCCGGAGGCATTGCCCATCGAGACGTGGTCCTCCTGCCCCGCGCTCGTTGGGATCGAGTCGACCGCCGCCGGGTGCGCCAGCACCTTGTTCTCGCTGACGAGCGAGGCGGCGACGTACTGCGGGATCATGAAGCCGGAGTTCAGGCCGCCGTCACCGGTCAGGAACGCCGGCAGGCCGCCGGAGAGGTTCGGGTTGACGAGCCGCTCGACGCGCCGCTCAGCGATGTTCGCGAGCTCTGCGACGGCCAGCGCCAGCGCGTCCAGCGCGAGCGCGAGCGGCTGGCCATGGAAGTTCCCGTTCGAGACGAGCATCTCGTCCTCGACGAGCACGAGCGGGTTGTCGGTCGCCGCGTTCAGCTCGATCGCGACGGTGTGCCGGACGTAATCGAGCAGGTCGCGCGAGGCCCCGTGCACCTGCGGCGCGCAACGGAGCGAGTAGGCGTCCTGCACCTGGTCGCACCAGCGGTGGGACTCGTTGATCGCCGAGTCCTCCAGCAGCCGGAGCACGTTGGTGGCCGAGTCCGCCTGGCCTTTCAGCGGTCGCAACGCGTGGATCTGCGGCAGGAAGCTGGTGCGCGAGCCCTGCAGCGCCTCCAGCGACAGCGCGCAGGCGATGTCGGCGGTCTTCGCCAGGCGGTCTGCTCGGATCACCCCGAGCGCGCCGAAGGCGGCCATGAACTGCGTGCCGTTGACCAGCGAGAGGCCTTCCTTGGCCTGCAGCCGGACCGGCTCGAGGCCTGCCTGCTCGAGCGCCTCGGCTCCGGACAGCGGCCGACCGTCGAACGTCGCCTCGCCCTCGCCGATCAGCGGGAGCGCGAGGTGGGCCAGCGGCGCGAGGTCGCCACTCGCGCCGACGGAGCCCCGGCTCGGCACGTGCGGCAACACGCCGCGGTTGAGGCACTCCACCAGCAGCTCGACCGTCACGGGCCGGGCACCCGAATAGCCCTTCGCCAGCGCGTTTGCGCGCAGCAGCATCGCGGCGCGCACGATCTCGTCCGGATACGGCTCGCCGACGCCGCACGCGTGACTGCGCAGCAGGCGGAGCTGCAGCTCCTCAGTCAGCTCCTCCGGAATCGAGCGCGAGACGAAGCGCCCGAAGCCGGTGTTGACCCCATAGGTGTGCTCCTGCCGGCCGTGTGCGGCGTGCTCGACGATCTCGCGGGCGGCGCTCATGCGCCTGCGGGCAGAGTCCGCGAGCGCGACCGGCCGGGCGTGGACGGCGACCTCCCAGACGTCGGCGAGCGCCAGATCGTCGCCCGTCAGCGCCCTGCTCTCGATCATGCGGCGAGTGTATCCCGCACCCGCCGGGAGGCCTTTCGGCGGCGGCGTCCCTTACTATGGTTCGCCCGGCCTCCTCCCCGAGGCGAGCGTATTGCCGCTCGGCTCGCGTGTCTGTGACCGAAGCGTGACGAATGCGTGACTTCGCGTGACCTCAGTCTTCGAGCAGCCGCAGCTCGAGCACGCGCGAGGCGTCGAAACCCTCGATTTGCAGCGCCGCCCCGGCGGCTGCCGCGGCCGCCCCCGCCGGCATCAGGCCGACGAGCTCGGAACCGACGAGCGCGGCGCCGCGCGCCTCGGCCTCCTGCTCAACGCGCGCGACGAGCTGGTGCAGCTCGGCCGCCTCCCAGTCCTCGACGTTCATGCTCACCTGCACGAGCCCCGCGCGCGGCAGCTCCAACCCGAGCGCCCGCACGCCCGGGAAGCCGCCGCCCGTCTCGCGGACGAGCGCGGCGATCTCGCGCGCCGCCTCCAGGCTCCCACGCAGGTTGACGTTGAACGCGATCAGCGGCCGCCGCACGCCCACGAGCACACCGCCGGCGGACTCGGACAGTCGGGTCGGCCCGTGCTCGGGAGCGAGCTCTCCCACGTCGATGCGCCGCTGCAGCTCCTCCGGCCCGCCCTTCCGGAAGTACGCAGGCCCGCGGCCCGCCCCGAGCGCCCCGTAGAGGAAGACCGGCAGCCCGAGCTCCTCCCCGACGCGCTCGGCCAGTCGTCCCGCGGCCGCCCGCGCACGCGCCTCGTCCTCGGGCACAAGTGCGACGAGCGGGACGACGTCGGCCGACCCGATCCGCGGGTGCGCTCCTTCGTGCCCGCGCAGATCGATCAGCTCAGCCGCGCGGCCGATGCCCGCGAACAACGACTCGACCAGCTCTTCGCCGGAGCCCACGAGCGTGAACACCGAGCGGTTGTGGTCCTCGTCGGCGTGAATGTCGAGCAGTCGCGCGCCGCCCGAGCGAAGTGCCGTCGCAAGCGCGTCGATCGTGGCCCGATCGCGTCCCTCGGAGAAGTTCGGGACGGACTCGAGCGGCCGCGACACGTGCGTAGTCTAGGAACGTGAAGGCCTACTACGACCGGCGCGCGCCCGAGTACGACGAGTGGTACCTCGGCGCCGGCCGCTTCGCCGAGCGCGAGCGGCCCGGCTGGAGCGCGGAGGTCGAGGCGCTCGGCCTCGCCCTCGCCGCGCTCCCGCCCGCGCGAACGCTCGACGTCGCCTGCGGAACCGGCTTTCTCACGCGCCACCTCCCGGGCGAGGTCGTCGGCCTGGACCAGAGCGACTCGATGCTCGAGGAGGCCCGCCGCCAGGCTCCGTACGCGACCTACGTGCAGGGTGATGCGCTCTCCCTGCCCTTCGAGGACGGCACCTTCGAACGCGTCTTCACCGCGCATTTCTACGGGCACCTCGAGGGCGCTGACCGCGAGCGCTTCCTCGCCGAAGCGCGCCGGCTGGCGCCCGAGCTCGTCGTGGTCGATTCGGCCCTGCGTGCAGACGTGGAACCGGAGGAGCGGCAAGCGCGGGTCCTGAACGACGGCTCGAGCTGGGACGTCTACAAGCGCTACTTCGAGCCTGACTCGCTCGCCCGCGAGCTCGGCGGCGGCGAGACGGTCTTCGACGGCCGCTGGTTCGTCGCCGTCCGCTGTTGACCCGACGTCGCACGCGCTACCGCTCGCTCGCCTCGCTCCAGCGCGACAACCGGGTCTGCCGCGCCTGCGTGGAGGCCGGCTTTCCGCTCGAGTCGCTCCCGGTTGTCCAGCCCTACGCGGGCCAGCGGGCGTACATGTTCGGCCAGGCGCCGGGCGTGGTCGAGGGCGAGGAGCGCCGCCCGTGGCGCGGCCGCGCCGGCCGGACACTGCGCCGCTGGCTCGAGCTCGACGAGGACGATTTCTACGCGACCTTCTACTGCGCCTCGGTCACTCGCTGCTACCCGGGGCGCGCGGCCAGTGGGCGCGGCGACCGCACGCCGACCCCGCGCGAGCAGGAGCTCTGCGCCTTCTGGCGCGAGTGGGAGCTGCGCCTCGTCCGGCCCGAGCTGATCGTCCCGGTCGGCGGGCTGGCGGCGCGACGGCTGCTCGGGCTGACCAGCGTGACCGAGTCCGTGGGCCGGCGCTTCGAGCACGACGGCGCCGTCGCGATCCCACTCCCGCACCCCTCCGGCGCGAGCGGCTGGCTCAACGACCCCGCCAATCGCGAGCGCGTTTCCGCAGCCGCCGAGCTCGTTCGCGATGAGCTCACGCGGATCGGTCGCAACCCGCTGGATCGCTAGATTTCGAGGGTGGAGGAGGTTCCTCGCTATCGCCGGACGTTCGCCAGGCTGCTCGGCTTCCTGCGACCGTACAAGCTCTCGCTGATCGTCTCGATCCTGCTCGCCGTTCTCTCCCAGGGCGCGGCGATCGCGCTCATCGCGCTAACGGGGGCCGTGATCGACAAGGCGCTCGCAACCCACGACCACGAGATGCTCTGGATTCTCGTCGGCGCCGTGCTCGCGGTCGGGCTCGCCCGTGCGATCCTGATGGCGGGGAGGCGCCTGCTTTCCGGCCGCCAGGCGCTCGCGGTCGAGATGGACATGCGGCACAGCCTCTACTCGCACCTCGTGCGCCTCTCGTTCGGCTTCTACGACCGTCACCAGACCGGGCAGCTGATGTCGCGCGCGACGGTCGACCTGCAGGGCGTGCGCTTCTTCCTCGGCTACGGCCTGATCTTCTTCTTCCAGAACGCGATCACCGTCATCTCGGTGACCGTCGTGCTCCTGGTCTTCAACTGGAAGCTCGCGCTGATCGCGCTGGCGATCACGCCGGTGCTCGTGGCGGTGGCCTACCGCTACAGCCACGTGACGCATCCGACGCTCCGCGAGGTCCAGCAGAAGCTCGCGGACGTGGCGACGGTCGCCGAGGAGAACATCGTCGGCGTCCACGTCGTCAAGTCGTTCGCCCAGGAGCCGCAGGAGTCGGCCAAGTTCCATGTGCGCTCCGAGGCCGTCTTCCAGCAGACGGTGAAGGCGAACCGGCAGCGCGCCACTTACGTCCCGTTCATCTCGTGGATCCCGCTGCTCGCGCAGGGCGCGGTGCTGCTGGTCGGGGCGCGAATGGTGACCAGCGGCGAGCTGAGCGTCGGCGGCTTCGTCGCCTTCAACCTCTACCTCGGCATGCTGGTGGTGCCGCTGCGCTCACTCGGGATGTGGATCGGCCAGGCCCAGCGAGCTACGGCCTCGGGCGAGCGGATCTTCCAGGTGATCGACGAGCCAGAGGAGATCGCCGAGCCGCAGGATGCACCCGAGCTGCCGCCGGGTGACGGCGACCTACGCTTCGAGGACGTGCGCTTCGAGTACCTCCCCGGCCGCCCGGTGCTCGACGGCGTGACGCTGGAGGTCCCCGCCGGCCGGACGATCGCGCTGATCGGGCAGACCGGCTCCGGCAAGACCACCCTCACCTCGCTCGTCCCGCGCTTCTACGACACGACGGCCGGCCGCGTGCTGGTGGACGGTGTCGACGTCCGCGACGTTACGCTCACCTCGCTCCGACGCGCGATCGGCGTGATCTCCCAGGACCCGTTCCTGTTCTCCGCGACCGTCCGTGAGAACATCACTTTCGGCGCCCCTGCGCTCGACGACGCGGAGGTCGAGCGCATCGCGCGGCTGGCGCAGGCGCACGAGTTCGTGGCCGAGCTGCCGGACGGCTACGACACGGTCATCGGCGAGCGCGGGATCACGCTCTCGGGCGGCCAGCGCCAGCGGCTCGCGATCGCGCGGGCGCTGGCGGTCGACCCGCGGATCCTGATCCTCGACGACGCGACCGCCTCCGTGGACGCGACCACCGAGGCGAGGATCCGCGTTGGCCTGCGCGAGGCGATGCGCGACCGGACGACGCTGATCATCGCTCACCGGCTCTCGACGATCGCGCTCGCGGACGAGATCGTCGTCCTCGACGAGGGCCGCATCGCCGCGCGGGGGACACACGACGACCTGCTCGAGACGAGCCCGGTCTACCGCGACATCTACGAGCACGGGCTGCTCGAGCGCCAGTTCGCCGACGCGGTCGAGGCGCGCGCCGGCGACGCCCTGGAGGCGGCGTCATGAGGGTCTGGCAGCCAGGCGGGCACTTGATGCGCGATCGCACCGCGCAGGTCGAGGACTGGTCGTGGCAGCGCACGCGCCGACGTCTGTCGATGCTCGTCCGCTTCACGCTTCCCTACCGAACGCGCACTATCTTCTCGATCGGCTCGCTGCTGCTGGCGACAGCCTTTGCGCTCGCGCCGCCGCTCCTCTCCAAGTACGCGGTCGACGACGGGATCCGGCAGCACGACCTCGCCAAGCTCTGGTGGATCGTCGGCGCCTTCCTCCTCTTCGGCCTCCTCAGCTGGGGCATGAGCTACGTCCAGACTTACCTCACGGGCTGGGTCGGGGAGCGCATCCTGGCCGACCTGCGCAACCACCTCTTCGACCATCTCCAGGATCTATCGCTTGGCTTCTACGAGCGCAACCGCGCGGGCGTGATCATCAGCCGGCTGACGAACGACGTCGAGGCGATCGACCAGCTCGTCACCGACGGCGTCACCAGCCTCGTGCAGAACACGCTCACGCTCGTCGGGACCGCGATCCTGCTGTTCATCCTCGACTGGCGGCTCGCGCTGGCGACGCTCGTCGTGATCCCGTTCATGAGCGTCGCGACCGTGATCTTCCGCAAGCGTTCGGCGCGGGCCTACGCCGCCGTGCGCGAGCGGCTCGGGCTCGTCACGGCCACCCTCGCCGAGGACATCGCGGGGATGCGGATCGTCCAGGCGTTCACGCGCGAGCAGGCGAACATGCGCCAGTTCCGCGAGGTGACCGAGCGCTACCGCGAGGCGAACATGGAGACGGTCGTCCTCAACGGCCTCTACTTCCCGTTCGTCGACCTGCTCTCGACGGTCGCGCTCGCGGTCGTGCTCGGCTACGGGGGCCACCTCTACTTCCAGGGCGCGGTCACGCTGGGGACGCTGTTCGCCTTCATGCTCTACGTGCAGAACTTCTTCGACCCGGTGCAGCAGCTCTCGCAGCTCTACGGCACCTTCCTCTCGGCCACGGCCGCGCTGGACAAGATCGTGGACGTGCTCGACCAGGAGCCCGAGGTGACCGACCTGGCCGGCACGAAGGAGCTCCCGCAGGTCGAGGGCAACGTCGCCTTCGATGGCGTGCGCTTCGGCTACGGCGACGGGCCGGAGGTGCTGCACGGGCTCGACCTCGAGGTGCCGGCCGGGACGACCGTCGCCCTCGTCGGGCACACGGGGGCGGGCAAGTCGACGATCGCCAAGCTGCTCGCGCGCTTCTACGATCCGCGCGAGGGACGGATCACGATCGACGGGCACGACCTGCGCGAGGTGACTCAGGCTTCGCTCCGCCGCCAGCTCGGGATCGTCCCGCAGGAGGGCTTCCTCTTTGCGGGTACCGTCCGCGACAACATCGCCTTCGGCCGGCCGGACGCGCGGCCCGAGGACGTGGTGCGCGCGGCCGAGACGATCGGCGCCAACGAGTTCATCCTCAGGCTCGAGGACGGGTACGAGACGGAGCTGCAGGAGCGCGGCAGTCGGCTCTCGCTCGGGCAGCGGCAGCTGGTCGCGCTCGCCCGTGCGCTGCTGGCCGACCCGCGCATCCTGATCCTCGACGAGGCCACCTCCTCCGTCGACATCGGCACCGAGCGCAAGATCGAGCGGGCGCTGCGCACGTTGCTCGCCGGCCGGACCGCGTTCGTGATCGCCCACCGCCTCTCCACCATCCGCGACGCCGACCTGATCGTCGTGCTCGAGCACGGCCAGGTGGTGGAGCAGGGCACGCACGACGAGCTGATGCGCGTCGGCGGCCTCTACACCTCGCTCTACGGCGACTGGGCCGCGGACGCGGCCTGAGCCCCTTTCGCACAACTTCGTGACTTAAGCGTCGAGTCACTGAATCGAGGGATCGGAGTGGCTCCGGGCGCGCCCGATCCTCGGCTCGGTGTCCCGCGCTCGCATCGCCCTGCTCGCGGTGGTCTCGGCCGTCGCCGCAGCGGTCCTCGTGCCCGCTGCGCTCGCCTGCCCGAAGGGCTACTCCTACGCAGGGCTCTACAGCCCGACCAGGGCCTCTGGCATCGGCGCCACGATCAGCATGCTCGACCTGCCCGCCGTCGTCGGCAGCTCGAGCCACGTCGCCGGCTGGGTCGGCGTCGGCGGCCCCGGGCTCGGCCCGCACGGCGAGGACGAGTGGCTGCAGGTCGGTCTCGCCACCTTCGGCGAGTCCAACGAAGGCCGGCTCTACTACGAGCTGGCCCGGCCAGGCCGCGCGCCCGAGTACGTCGAGCTCGCGACCGGCATCGTCCCCGGGATCAGGGTCCGCGTCGCCGTGATGGAGCTGCAATTCGCGCGCGACCAGTGGATCGTGGTCTCGCCGGCTGGGATCGCCGGCCCGTTCTACCTCCCGCGCAGCCACCGCGCCTGGGAGCCCGTCGCAACGGCCGAGAGCTACGCCGAGACGACTCGTTGCAACAGCTACGCGTACCGCTTCGGCGGCCTCCAGCTCGCGCGCGGTGACGGCACCTGGCGCACGATGCGCCGGGCTGAGACGCTGCAGGATCCGGGCTGGAAGCTGCGCCGCCACGGGGCCTCCGCGTTCAGCGCCACCGGCGGCTGAGCGGGGCTACACTTCGGGCGCCGCAACGGCACGTTGCGGGGTCGTCTAACGGTAGGACGCTCGGCTCTGGACCGAGTAGTCTAGGTTCGAATCCTAGCCCCGCAGCCTCCGAGAACCCGCTGCAGTCGGCGGGTTTTCGCGTCTTTCGAGAGTCACGCCGCACCGCGATCGGGCACTTCTTCGTTGTCTCCCGATGACTTCGATCGACCAGCGGGCCGTCAAGCAGCCCGCGCAAGAGGCTCGTAGCCGCGGTCGTAGCGGCACCGGGTGGTACGCATGGCTCGCGCGCGCCGGGCTGGTGGCAAAGGGCGTGTCGTACGGGATCGTCGGTCTGCTCGCGGTCGCGCTTGCGGCCGGGCACGGCGGCACCGCGACCAGCCGCGAAGGCGCCCTGCACGCCCTCGCCCAGGAGAGCTTCGGCCAGATCGTGCTGATCCTGCTGGTGATCGGCTTCGTGGCGTACGTGCTCTGGCGCCTGGTGCAGGCGTTCGCGATGCCCACCGACGACGGCAAGGACTGGCTCAAGCGAGCCGGGTTCGTCGGCCGGGCCGCGATCTATAGCGGGCTCGCCTTTTCGACGCTGTCGATCCTGCTCGGCGACGGCGGCGGCTCGTCGCAGACCGGCAAGGCGCACAAGACGACCGCAATGGTGCTCTCGTGGCCCGCGGGCACCTGGCTGGTCGGCCTGGGCGGCGCGGTCTTGATCGGCGTCGGGCTCTGGAACGCGTATCGCGGGCTCGCCCGGAAGTTCGAGGACAAATGGAACACCGGCCACATGGGCGGAGCGGCCAAGCGCTGGGGCGGCCGGGCCGGCGTCGTCGGTCATCTCGCCCGCGCGGTCGTCTTCACCCTGATCGGTGTCTTCGTGATCCGCGCGGCGTTGCAGTACGACCCGAAGGAGGCGATCGGACTCGACGGCGCGCTGCAGAAGCTCGCGAGCGCCGACTACGGGCCATACCTGCTGGGGCTCACCGCCGCCGGCCTGATCGCGTACGGCCTCTACTGCCTGGCCGACGCGCGCTTCCGAGACGTCTCCGCCTCCTAGTTCGAGCGGTCGCGCTCGCGGCGTTCCTGGGGCGACAGCCCTTCCTGTGGCGCTCCGCCGGGGCCGCTCATCACGACGCCATCGGCCTCGATCACCTCGGTCGGCTCGGCATGCCGGTACTCCTCGTTCTGGAGCCCGCCACGCGGATCGCCCTCGACCTCGAGCGCCTCGGGATCGCCCTGCTGCTTGTTCGCGCGGTGCTTCTCGCCGCGCTTGCGCCATCGCCCTAGCATGCCTCGGTTCTGCCCGGTCGTCGCTACACTAAGCCTCCGCCGCGGCGCATTCGTCTAGTGGCCTAGGACACCGCCCTCTCACGGCGGCGGCACGGGTTCGAATCCCGTATGCGCCTTTTAGGGGTGCGCAGTTGAGCTGATTCCGCTCAACCAGCGCACGGAACGCGAGCATCTGCCGGGTAAGCACAGATCGTGCATACCCAGCACCTCGCGCACGATCAAGCGCGTACCACGGCGCCTGATTACCGGCCCTTCAGCAGAGGAGGGGCGCGATGCTCAGCACGCCGACCGTGGGCCGCACTTACTCAGCACGCCAATCGTGAGGGGCGTCTGAGCGAAGATGAAGCTGACCATGCCCCTCGCCCTGGCGTAGCCGGTGTTGATGACCACGCCACCCGGGGCCGACGGTGACACTCGCATCCGGAAGTTGAAGACCAGCGTTCCTCCGACGGGCAGGCGAGCGAACCTCCTGCAGAGGGATCTGCGCGAACCGCTTACGAACCCAGGAGGCGCGCTCACGAGCGTCAACCTGAGCGGAACCTGGGTACAGACCCGCACCAGACTGGCGGTCGTAGTGCCGACGTTGGAGACTCGCAGCAGGTAGGTGACGGTCTGCCCGCGGGTCGCGGTGCGTGGTGTCACCCGCAAGCCGATCTTGAGTTGGGTCGCGGCGGCGCTGAGCGGGGCGACCGCGGGCTTCTTCGTCCGCAGGCTCCCGGAGGCGGTGCCACCGATGCCCGCAGAGACGACCAGCAACGCGCCAACTACGAGGGCGGCGACTGCGGCGACGCGTCGGACGGCGACACGGCACATGGTGCGAACCTATACAAAAAGGGCGCCGGCTGTAAAGGGCCACCCGGTTGCCGAGGCCGCGACATCTTCGACCAAGGCCGTCGACGGCGCCGTTTGGTGCCTACCCCGGTGCAACCTCGGGGAGCAGAAGTGGCCGACTGGCAGGCAGCGTTCGAGTTTCGTATGCGCCTCCTCAAGAGCCTCAACGCCCGCCTGTGTGGACGCACTGGGCGTGAAGGCTCGCCTACGCGCCGAGCTCGGCGAGCAGCGGGCCCGTGTCGAGCGGCTCGAAGCCGATCCGGGCCGCGATCTCCTCGCTCGCGGGCTTCGTGCCCTCGAGGAAGAGCTCGCGCAGGCGGTCGCCCGTCTGCTTGCTCGCCCACCACTCCTCGCCGACCTCGCGCTCGAGGTACGACCGGAGCTGGGCCGCGCGGATCCAGGCCCGTAGGTAGTCGGCCGAGTAGAAGCCCGCGTCCATGTCGGCCAGGAAGCCCTCGCGCCGGTACACCATCCCGGTGGCAGCGGTGAGACGCTCGGCATAGCCGGCGTCCGTGCCGCCGTCGTCGGCGAAGCGGCCCCAGAAGTCCAGCTCAAACTGGAGCTTGGCCGCGTAGCGGCGGAACAGCAGCGCTTCCATGAAGACCGTCGCCTCGGCGTTCTGCTCGGCCTCCTCGTCGGAGAGCCCGAAGTAGCGCGCGTGCCAGCCCGGCTGGCGGGAGATCGCCTCGACGATGTACGAGTAGATCTCCGTCAGCGCGTGGTCACGCGAGATGTTGCGGAACGTGTACGGCAGTGAGGGGTCGCAGCCGGCGTAGTGGAGCGCGTGGCCGGCCTCGTGCAGGAAGGCTTGGTAGTCGTGCAGGCCGCCCTGCGCGCGCGTGATCAGGTGGACGACCTTGGGCGGGTCGGCGGGGATCACGCAGGCCCGCGGCGATTTCTGCGGCCGGTCGTCGAGGTCGAGCTTGATGTTCGGCTCGTTTTCCAGGTCGAAGCCGAGTCGCGAGAGCGTGTCCATGCAGGTCGGAACGGCCTGCTCCTTCGTGTAGATCGCCTCCAGCGGCGAGAGGCGGCGCAGATAGGCGACGTGCGAGGAGCTCGGCATCTCCTCGCGCTCGGGGCCGAGCAGTCGCTCGAGCCAGCGCTCGAGCAGCCGGCCGTAGACGTCGGAGACCGCCTCGCTCGCGGCTGCCAACGCGCGCTCGAGCTCGCGGATCGAGATGCCCTTCTCCTCCTCGTTCCGCTCGACGGCGCTCTCGATCCCGCTCACGTCGGCCTCGAGCTTCTCGCCCGCGCGCAGCACATCGAGCCGCTCGTCGTTGAAGGTCGCCGAGACGTCGTTCGCGAGCCGGCCGAGCTCGTCGCGGTCGCCGTAGTCCGGCAGCACCGCGAGCTGCGCCTGGGCCGTCCTCAGCGGCAGCTGCTCGCCCTTGAACTCGACCCGCGCGGCCAGGACCGCGTTCTCGAGCGCGTCCTCGCGCTCGGCCAGCTCGGCGGAGATGAGGCCGGCCTCGCAGGTCTTGCGCAGCCGGTAGAGCCGCTCGCGCTCCCCGTCCTCCGCTACCTCGGACTCGGCGTCGCGGAGAGCGGCGAGCTGGTCACGCGTGAACAGCTCGGCGTAACGCGCCACGATCTCGGCGCGTTCGGAGACCTCCTTCTCGCCGACGCGCACCGCCCGGCCTTCCTCGGCACGCTCGGCGAGGTACTGCCGCAGGCGCGACTCGTAATCGGCCGGCCGGAGGACGGAAGGGGTCACGCTCATCGGAGCGCGGAATCTACCTGTGTGGCGCCAGCGCGCGCACGACGTCGAGCAGCTGCTCGAGCCGGAACGGCTTCGGGACGACGCCGTCGGCCTCGCTGACGGTGGCCGAGTCGAGCTGGGCGCTGCCGGTGAAGAGGACGACCGGTGCGTCGTGCTCTCGGTCTCGGAGCGAGCGCATCAGGGCAAGCCCGTCGTCGGCGCCGATGTGGACGTCGAGCAGGAAGAGATCCACCGCGCCCGACGCGAGCGCGTCCTCGGCTGCCGCGACGCTTGGCGCCTCCAGCACGTTGTAACCCTCGAGCTCGAGGTTGACCCGGCAGAGCAGGCGCAGCGACGCATCGTCGTCGACGATCAGGATCGTCGGAACGCCGCTCTGGTCGGCCGTTACGGACACCGCCGTATCCGTTTGCCCACTTCGGCCGTTTTATCACTCAGAAATGATAAGGACCGCGGAAGGCATGCCTCAGCCGACACCGATCTTTCGGAGACGCGCCTGGTTTCTATTTCAGCGCGCGCTCGATCCGCTCGCGTCGCCTCGACCGCTGCCCGCCAGGCGCGCCAGGGACTCCTCGCGTCCCAGGAGCTCCAGGCTCTCGAACAGGCCGGGCGACACCTTCGAGCCGGTGACTGCTAGGCGAATGGGCTGAAACGCGTCGCGCGGCTTGAGCCCGAGCCGCTCGGCCAGCTCTCGTAAGGTCGCCTCGATCTCGGCGGCCTCGAACGGCTCGACCCCCGAGAGCGCCTCGGCGGCGGCGGGCAGCACCTCCCCGTCGACCTGGCCCTCCGGCTCGACGCGCGCGAAGAAGAACCCGGCGAAAGCGGGGAACTCGCCTAGCTTCTGGATCTTCTCTTGCACGAGCGGCGCCGCCTTCGCGACGAGCTGCGCGTCCCACTCGTAGCCCTGCTCACCGAGGAAGATGATCAGCGCATGCGCATACTCCTCGGGCGGCATCCCGCGGAGATAAACGCCGTTCATCCAGTCCAGCTTCTGGTAGTCGAACGCAGCCGGGCTCGGCTGGACTCGCGTGAGGTCGAATCTTTCGACAAGCTCGTCAGGGCTCATGATCGTCGTCTCTCCGTCCGGAGCCCAGCCCAGTAACGCGAGGAAGTTCATCAGCGCCGGTGGCACGTAGCCCGCGTCGCGGAACTCCTTCACCGTCACCGCCCCGTGGCGCTTTGACAGCTTCTTGTTGTCGGTGCCATTTACGTTCGGGACGTGTGCGTACACCGGCACGTCGGCGCCGACCGCGCGGATGAGGTTGATCTGCTTCGGGGTGTTCGAGATGTGGTCCTCCCCGCGGATCACGTGCGTGATGCCATCCCAGACGTCCTCCATGGGTGAGGCGAAGTTGTACGTCGGCCGTCCGTCGGAACGGACCAGGACGAGGTCCTCGATCGTCTCGTTCGGGATCTCGATGCGGCCGCGCACGACGTCGTCCCAACCGGTGGTGCCCTCGTCGGGCATGCGGAAGCGGATCGCGCCATCGTCCTCGTACCCCTTGCCCTCGGCCACCAGCCGCTCGGCGAGCTCGCGGCAATCGTCCATTCGGTCGAGCTGGAACGTGGGCGGGCCGTCCCAGTCGAGCCCGAGCCAGCGCAGCGATTCCTGGATCTGGTCGACCGCCTCCGCGACCTCGCGGCTCGTGTCGGTGTTCTCGATCCGAAGGTGGAACTCGCCGCCCTTCTGCCGCGCGAAGAGCCAGTTGAAGAGGGCGGTGCGGACATTGCCGATGTGGAGCAGCCCCGTCGGGCTCGGGGCCATGCGGACGCGAACGGACATGCGGCTAGCGTACTGCCGTGGCCGAGCGCGTCCTGACGCAGCGCGAGCTGAACCGCGCCACGCTCGCGCGGCAGCAGCTGCTCGAGCGCGCACGGATCGGCGTCCTGCCGGCACTCGAACGAGTCGCCGGTCTCCAGTCGCAGCTCGCCGCGAGCGCCTACGTCGGGCTGTGGACACGGCTGGAGGCCTTCCGGCCTGAGGCTCTCGACCGTGCGCTACTGAACGGACGTGCTGTGCGCGGCCTGCTGATGCGCGGCACCGTGCACACAGTCGCCGCTCCCGACTTCGCCTCCTTCGGCGCCGGGCTCGCGGGAGACCCGCCGCCCTGGGTCACGCCGGAGCTCGAGGAGATCGCCGAACGGGTCGCCCAGCCCTTGCGCGAGTTCTGCTCCGAGCCGCGGACGCGTGGCGAGGTGCTCGGCTGGCTCGAGCGCGAGCACGGCGTGCCGAACGACGGCAGCAACGGCATCTGGTACGCGGTCCGGCTGCGGGCCCGCATCGCGCACTCGGCCGAGGCCAGCCGCTGGCGCGCGCCCATCCACAATCCCACTTTCGTCGCGCTGGAGCAGCAAGACGGGGACGGCGAGGCCGCACGTGCGGCGATGGTCCGCCGCTACCTCGCGGCCTTCGGTCCGGCCACGCGCGCCGAGATCTCGGGCTGGTCGGGACTGAAGGTTCGCCGCTTCGCGCACCTGCTCGACGGCCTCCGCACCTTCCGCGACGACCGCGGCCGGGAGCTGCTCGACCTGCCGCGCGCGCCGCGCCCGCCCGCCGACACGCCCGCCCCCGTACGGCTGCTGCCGAAGTTCGACAACGTCCTCATCGACCGGCAGCGCGTCCTTCCGGACGAGTACCGCACCCTCGTCGTGCGCAAGAACGCCGACGTGCAGCCGACGTTCACGGTCGACGGCTACGTGGCCGGCGTCTGGCGGGTCGAGAAGAAGCGAGTCGTGACCGAGCCGTTCGCACCGCTGCCACGCATGGCCCGGCGCGAGCTCGAGGATGAGGCCTCCCGCCTGGGCTCCTGGCTCGGCTAGCGTCAGCGCATGCTTCTCGGCGGCCACTGCTCGGGCGGGATCAAGAAGGCACTCGAAAACGCGCACTCGTTCGGGATGGACTCCGTGCAGCTGTTCGCGCAGAGCCCGCGCACCTGGCGCTTTCCCGAGCACGACCCGGCCGATCTCCGAGCGTTCCGGGCCCGGCGCGAGGAGCTCGGGATCGGCGCGGTCTCGATCCACGCGCTCTACCTGCTCAACCTGGCGAGCCCGAAGGACGACTTCTACGAGAAGAGCGTGGAGACCCTGAGCAAGACCGTCGACACGGCCTGCGCGATCGGCGCCGAGACGGTGGTCTTCCACGTCGGCTCGCACCTCGGCTCCGGGTTCGAAGCCGGGCTCGAGCGGGTCGCGCCCGCGCTGGCGGTGGCGCTCGAGCGCTGCGACGACACAACCTGGCTCTGCATGGAGAACGCCGCCGGGACCGGCGCGACGATCGGGCGGTCGCTCGACGAGCTGGCAGCGATCTATCACGCGCTCGACGGCCACGAGCGGCTCGGCGTCTGCCTCGACTCGTGCCACCTGTTCGCCTCCGGCTACGACGTCACGAAGCCGGCGGCGCTCGACGAGCTGTTGGAACACCTCGACCGTGAGATCGGCCTCGACCGCCTCCGCTGCCTGCACGTGAACGACTCGAAGACGCCGCTCGGCTCGAACCGCGACCGGCACGACAACATCGGCGACGGCTTGATCGGCGACAAGCTGACGGTGTTCCTCGGCCACCCACAGCTACAGGGCCTCCCGGCGCTGCTCGAGGTCCCGGGCACCGACGGCCATGGACCGGATGCCGAGCAGATGCAGAAGCTACGGAAGCTTCACGCGAAGGCTACGAGGCGATCCGGGCGAACACGCGGAAGCTCGGCTCGCCGACCGGCAGCTCGTGGAACTCGGGGTTGAGGCAGCCGAGCTCGTCGCCGCGGCTCTCGTAGCACCCTTCGACCTCGACCCTGCACATCGGTAGCGCCGGCGCGGTCGCGCGCACGGCGCCGAAGCCACCGCGCCCGGCTTCGGCCTCGCGCAGCAGGTCGAAGTCGATCTCGACCGCGAAGACCTTCATCAGGCAGCCCATGTAGGTGTGCCCGAATTCCTCGTAGGAGTAGACGAAGGGGCACGCGCGCTCGACGCAAGCGCCGGGGTACACGACCTTGTCGCAGTGGACCTCGCAGCGGCGGCATTCGACCTCGTCCTGTGGGCGGAGCGGAAGCTCGGTCGGCTGGGCGGCCGCCTGCTCGCGTGTCTCCATGACCGGATTGTGTGTGCTGGAGGGCACCCTCCGCAAGACTTGACAACGCGCGGGTTAGGGGCTAGGCCGCCAGGCGGCGGGCGACGTTCAGGACGTCGAGCTGCGTGAACGCCCGGTGGTCGGGCTCCGCGCCGTCGGGATGGTCGTCGGCCCGGTACCAGAGCGCCTGCACGGTCGTCATCCCGAGCTCGGCCGCGCCGCGCACGTCCTCGAAGAGCCGGTCGCCGACGAACAGCGCGTTCTCCGGCTCGACCTCGAGCGCCTCGAGCGCGCGCTCGAAGATCGCCGGGTGCGGCTTTCGCCTCCCGACCTCAGACGAGAAGACGCTGAAGTCGAGTCGCTCGGCGAGGCCCATCTGCTCGAGGTCGCGGTGCAGCAGCCAGCCCGGATCGAACGCGTTCGAGACGAGTCCGAGCTTGAGCCCGAGCCCGCGCAGCGCCTCGAGCAGCGGATGCGTGTGCGCGGCGAGCACCCGAGCCGGGTCCCACGCGCGGTGCTCGGCCTCGAGGAAGAGGTCGAGCTGCGCGTCGTCAACGTCGAGCTCGAAGTCGCGCAGGAGCCGACGGACGAGCTGGGGATACTCGATCTCCTCGATCGTCCCCGGCGCCCAGAAGAGCGGCTCGTACTCCTCGCGGAAGTGCTCGGTCAGCTCCGTGCGTTCCTCCTGGCCGATCGCGGCGAGCCCCGCGCGGTGGCCGGCTGCGACCAGCTCGGGCGAGTAGACGAACTCCATCAGCGTGTCGCCCCAGTCGAACAGGACTGCCTCCAGCATCAGTGGTTACGCTAGCGGCGTGGGCCGCAAGCTCCTGTGGGCGTCGCTCGTGCTGGCCCCGATCACGCTTCTGCTGCGCTTCGTGGCGCATGTCGGCGACACGACCCTGTTCCTCGCCTCCGCCGCCGCGCTCGTGCCGCTCGCGTGGCTGATCGGCGAGGCGACCGAGCACGCGGGCGAGCACACGGGCCCAGGCATCGGTGGCTTCCTGAACGCGAGCTTCGGCAACGCGCCGGAGCTGATCATCGCGCTGTTCGCGGTCAACGAGTCCCTGCCGGACGTCGTTCGCGGCTCGCTCGCCGGCAGCGTCGTCTCGAACATCCTGCTCGTGCTCGGCGTGGCGTTGATCTTCGGCGGCCAGGGTGGGCATGGCCGGCCGCTCGACCGCTTCTCGCTCTTGCTCCAGCTCGCGCTGGTGCTGGTCGCGACCGCGCTCTTCCTGGTGCCATCGGTCCCGAGCTGGACGGGCGACCCGGAACGGCACACGCTCTCGGTGCTGACGATTCCGGTCGCAGTAGTGCTGCTGGTGCTCTACGGGATCGTCACCAGGCGCTCGCTGCGGCGGCACAAGCGATTGCACGAGGAAAGCGGGGCCGAGGCGGCGGAGGGCGGCTGGACGCTGCCCGTCTCCTTGCTGGCGCTCGGCGCCGCGACGCTCGTGACCGCGCTGATCAGCGAGACACTCGTGCACTCGCTGCACGCGTTCGCCGAGTCGGCGGGCCTGTCGGAGTTCTTCATCGCCGCGGTGATCGTGGCGATCGTCGGCAACGCGGCCGAGCATGGCGGCGCGATCGTGATCGCCTCGCGCGGGAAGCTGCGGCTCGCGACGGAAATCGCCGTCTCCTCGAGCGCGCAGGTCGCGCTGCTGGTGACCCCGGCCGTGGCGCTGCTCTCGTGGATCGTGCGGCCGGCCCTGCCGCTCTCCTTCCGCCCGGTCGAGCTCGCCGCGATGGGCGGCTCGGCTGCGCTCGTCGCGCTGCTGATCTCCGACGGGCGCGGGCGGCGCTGGGAGGGGTTCCTGCTGGTGGCGGTCTACGCCGGGGTCGCGCTCGGCTTCTACGCCGCCGGCGACCGCTAGCTCGGCGGGCCGAAGACCTCGGGCGTGCGGGTGAACGGGTACGTCGCCCAGTAGAGCTTCACGACCTCTCCCTCGTCGTCGCGCACGACGCGCAGCGCCTCGCCGCGCTCCCGGCCCGACACGACCCGGAAGCGGTCGCCGCCCTCGGGCTCGAACACCGAAGGCTCGCGCTCGGGCGGCGCGTCGGCGAAGCGTGCCTCCAGCTTGCCGCCGCGCCAGCTGAAGATCGTCTCGCTGCCCTCCGACCACCAGCGCCCGAGCAGCGACGCGATCTCGGCCGGCGGCGACTCGTCCGGCGTCCACGGCTCGAGCTCGGGCGCGAGCTCCTCGAGAGCCGCCTCGGCAAGGTCGAGCCCGGTCGGGCTCAGCTTCGGCCAGTTGCTCGTGTTCGTCAGCATCACCGCGCCGACCCGGTCCCGCCGCGAGTAGGCGAGGATCGAGAGGAAGCCCGGGAACCCGCCGGTGTGGCCGCCGAAAATCCGCTCGCCGCGCCGCCAGAGCTCGATCCCGAGTCCCCAGCCGAGCGTCCAGTCGGCCTCGGCCATCACGTTCAGGTCGTGCATCTCGGCCACGGAGGAGGCCGAGAGCACCGATTCGTCCGGATCGCAGAGGAACGCGCCCCAGCGCGCGAGGTCGCCGACCGTGCTGTAGAGCCCCGACTCGCCGCCCTTGCCGCCGAGCTCGAGCACGGGCTCGCGCTGCACGGAGTCCGAATAGGGCTCGACGAAGTACGGCAGCGCGGCCATCGCCCCCGCCCCCCACGTCGTCCGCTCCAGGCCGAGCGGCCCGAGCAGCCGTTCCTGCAGGTGGTCGCGGAACGGGTTTCCGGAGAGCCGCGCGACGACCAGCCCGAGCAGTGCGTACGCGAGGTTCGAGTAGTGCCAGGCCGTCATCGGCGGCAGCACCTGCTCGGCCTCCTCGAGCCCGGCGAGCAGCTCCTGCTCGTCGGGAAACGTCAGCGACTCCCAGATCTCGCCCGGCGGCTCACGTTGCAGGCCGGACGCGTGCGCGAGCATCCGCCGCAGGGTCGGCGTGCCGTGCGATGCCTCGGGCAGGTGCTTCGAAAGAGGGTCGTCGAGGTCGAGCTTGCCCTCGTCGCGCAGCTGCAGCACCGATGCGGCGGTAAAGGTCTTGGTGATCGAAGCGACTGCGTACTGGGTGTTCGGCGAGGCCTCGACCCGCTGCTCGGCGTCGGCGAGCCCGAGTGCCTCGCGCCAGACGAGCTCGTCGCCTCGGAACACGGCCGCGCTGACGCTCGGCAGCCGGCCGGCGCGCTGCGCCTCGAGCACGAGCCGCCGATAGCGCTCCTCAGGCGCGGGCAAGGGCTCCCAGCGCGCGCGGGATCAGCTCCACCGCTCGCTCGATGTCCTCGTCATGGATGTCGAGGTGCGTCACCGCGCGCAGGATCGTCGGGTGCACGGTCATCGAAAGCCCGACGCCCTGCTGCGAAAGGCGCTCCAGGGCTTCCGAGGGGCCGAGCCCGAGCGGGCCGACGTCGACCTGGACGAAGTTCGTCTCGACCTGCTCGAGGTCGACGGGAACGCCTGCGTCGTGGAGCCCCTCCGCCAGCTGCCGCGCGCGGAGGTGATCCTCGGCGAGACGGTCGACGTGGTGCTCGAGCGCGTAGACGCCTGCGGCCGCGACGATCCCGGCCTGGCGCATCGCGCCGCCGAACTGGTGCTTCAGCCGGCGTGCCTTCGCCATCAGCTCCGGCGAGCCGGCGACGAGCGCTCCGAGCGGACAGCCGAGCCCCTTCGAGAGGCAGAGGGTGACGGTGTCGAATTGCCGCCCGATCTCCGCTGCGGGCACGCCGAGCGCCGTCGCGGCGTTCAGCACGCGCGCTCCGTCGAGGTGCAGGCGCAGCTCGAGCTCGCGGGCGGTGGCGACGATCGCCTCCACCTCGTCGAGCGGCCAGACACGCCCGCCCGAGGCGTTGTGGGTGTTCTCGACCGAGACGATCTTCGTCCTGGGCGTGTGCGTCTTGTCGCCCTGGCGCATGGTCTCGCGCAGCTGCTCGGGCGTGAACCGTCCGGCGGCGCAGGTCAGCTGCCGAGTCATCAGGCCGGCGAAGACCGCGGGGCCGCCGAGTTCGGAGATGAAGATGTGCGAGTTCTGCTCCGCGACCACCTCGTCGCCTGGCTGGCCGAGCACGCGCAGCGCGATCTCGTTCGCCATCGTGGCCGTCGGGACGAAGACCGACTCCTCCTGGCCCAGTAGCTCCGCCGCCATCGCCTCGAGGCGGTTGACGGTCGGGTCCTCACGGCGCTGCTCGTCCCCCACCTCGGCCGCCGCGATCGCGGCGCGCATCTCGTGCGTCGGCTGCGTCTTGGTGTCGGAACGAAGGTCGATCATCAGGCGCCCTTCGGAGCCTCGACGGTCGCAGCCGCCGCGGGCTCGCTCGAGAGGTCGGGATGGTCGTCGAACAGGTAGCGGACGACGACGCGCTTGACCGCCTTCACCTCGTCGAGCCGGCCGACGACACGCCCGTGCGGAGCCGACTTCGCGAGATCCGGGTCCTCGGCAGCCTCGCGGGCGATGGCGATCATCGCGTCGGCGAACTCGTCCAGCGTCTCTTTCGCTTCGGTCTCGGTCGGCTCGATCATCAGCGCCTCGGGCACGACGAGCGGAAAGTAGACCGTCGGGGGATGGAAGCCGTAGTCCATCAGCCGCTTGGCGACGTCGAGCGCGGTCACGCCGTGCTCGCGCTTCAGCTTGCGCGCCGAGAGGACGAACTCGTGCATGCAGAGCCGGTCGTAGGGCAGCTCGTAGGCCTCACGCAAGCGCGCGAGCAGGTAGTTCGCGTTCAGCACCGCGACCTCAGACATCTCCCGCAGCTTCGGCCCGTAGGCCTTGATGAACGCGTACGAGCGGACGAAGACGCCGAACGGCCCGAGGAAGCCGCGCACCTTCCCGATCGTCTGTGGCCGGTCGTAATCGAGGCGGAAGCGCTCGCCGTCGCGCACCACCGCCGGCACCGGCAGGAACGGCTCGAGCCGCTTGCCAACTGCGATCGGCCCGCCGCCGGGCCCGCCCCCACCGTGGGGCTGCGAGAAGGTCTTGTGCAGGTTGATGTGAACGATGTCGAAGCCCATGTCCCCGGGCCGCGAGATGCCGCAGACGGCGTTCAGGTTCGCGCCGTCGTAGTACATCAGCGCGCCCGCGCCGTGGAAGATCGCGGCGATCTCCTCGATGGTCTCGTCGAAGAGACCGAGCGTCGACGGGTTGGTGAGCATCAGCCCGGCGGTGTGCTCGTCGACCTTGCCGCGCAGGTCCTCGACGTCGATGTTCCCGCGCAGGTCCGTCTTGACGGGCGTGAGCTCGTACCCGGCCATGGTCACGCTCGCCGGATTCGTGCCATGGGCGGTGTCGGGGATCACGACCTTGCGCCGCTGCTCGCCCTCGCCCCGCTCGGCGAAATAGGCGCGCATCAGCAGCAGGCCCGTGAGCTCGCCCTGCGAGCCCGCGGCCGGCTGGAGCGAGACCGCATCGAGCCCCGTGATCTCGGCGAGCACCTCCTGCAGCTCCCAGCAGAGCCTTAGTGCCCCCTGCGCGCCGGCCTCCTCCTGATGCGGATGCAGGTCGCGGAAGCCCGGCAGCGCGGCCAGGCGCTCGTTGATCCGAGGGTTGTGCTTCATCGTGCAGGAGCCGAGCGGGTAGAAGCCGGTGTCGATCCCGAAGTTGCGCGTCGAGAGCTCCGTGAAGTGGCGCATCAGATCCGGCTCGGCGAGCTCGGGCAGGCGTGGGGGCTCGGCCCGGCCGAGCCCAGCGGGCACGTCGGGCGCGGACAGGTCAGCCGGGCGCGGCGGACGGCCGGCGCGGCGGCCCTCGTGCGACTTCTCGTAGATCAGCTTCACGCCGCGAGCACCTCCGCCAGCCGGTCGATCTCCTCGGGCGTTCGCTTCTCGGTCAGCGCCACCAGTAGCACGTCGTCCATCCCGGGGTAGTCGCGGCCGAGTGGGTAACCCGGATGGATGCCGTGTTCGCGGGCCGCACGCACGACCTCCTGCCCGGGGCGGCCGACGCGCACCGCGAACTCCTTGAACGTCGGCCGCTCGGCGAAGGCGAGCGGCAGCCCGAGCCGCTGCTTCGCGTGCTCGGCGAGCGCCATGCAGGTCTCGCCGACCTCCCTCAGGCCCTCAGGCCCGAGCCACGACAGGTACACGAGCCCCGCCAGTGCGAGCAGCGTCTGGTTGGTCGTGATGTTCGAGGTCGCCTTCTCGCGCCGGATGTGCTGCTCTCGCGTCTGGAGGGTCAGGACGTAGCCGCGGTTCCCGTCGGCGTCGGTCGTCTCGCCGACGATCCGGCCGGGCATCCGCCGGATGAAGTCAGAGCGCGCCGCCAGGAAGCCGTAATGAGGCCCGCCGAAGGAGAGGTAGTTCCCCGCCGCCTGTCCTTCGCCGATCGCGATCGCGCAGCCGTAGTTGCCGGGTGCCTCGAGCACGCCGAGCGAGAGCGGGTCGACGTGGGCGACCGGCAGCGCCTCGGCGTCGTTCGCGGCGGCGGCCAGCTCGGGTGCCGGCTCGAGCACCCCGAAGAAGTTGGGGTGCTGGAAGAGCACGCAGGCGGCGTCGGTCGCGGCGTCGCGGAGCTCGTCCGGATCGGTCGCGCCGTCGCGGTGTGGCACTTCGACCACCTCGAGCCCGAAGCCCGGCGCGTAGGTCTTGACGACCTGCCTCACCTGAGGATTCGTCGCCTCGGTCACGACGACCTTCGAGCGGCCCGTCGCGTGCTTGGCGATGAAGCAGGCGTCCGCGGCGACCGTGGTTCCGTCGTAGCCCGACGCGTTCGAGACGTCCATCCCGGTCAGCTCGCAGATCGCGGTCTGGTACTCGAAGATCGCCTGCAGCACGCCCTGGCTGAGCTCGGGCTGGTACGGCGTGTACGCGGTCAGCAGCTCGCCGCGTTGCAGCACCGCGTCGACGATCGCCGGCACGTAGTGGTCGTACATGCCCGCGCCGAGGAACGAGAGCTCGGCCCCGACGTGGGCGTTCTCGGCCGCGAGCGACTCGAAGTACGCGTTCAACTCCTGCTCGGACATCGCCGGCGGCAGCTCGAGCTCGCGCCCGAGCCGAACGCCGGCCGGCAGGTCCGCGAACAGCTCCTCCACCGAGGAGACGCCGATCGTGTCGAGCATCGCCTCCCGGTCGGCGTCGGTCAGCGCGAGGTAGCTCACCCCTGCTCGGCCAGGTGCTGCTTGTAGGCAGCCGCGTCCATCAGCGCGTCGGCCTCCCCGGCATCGGTCAGCCTCACACGCACGAGCCAGCCGTCGCCGTAGGGATCGTCATTGACCGTCTCGGGCGCGTCGGCGACCGAGCGGTTGACCTCGAGCACCTCGCCGGAGAGCGGCGCGATCACGTCGGAGACGGCCTTCACCGACTCGACCTCGGCATAGGCCTGGTCCTTGGTCAGCGTGGCGCCCTGCTCCGGAGCCTCGAAGTGCACCAGCTCGCCGAGCGCGTCCTGGGCGAACCAGGTGATCCCGAGCGTCGCCTCTTCGCCCTCGACCCGGGCCCAGTCGTGCTCGGGGTGGTAGCGCAGATCGTCGGGGTAGCTCTCGGCTGCGGCCATCAGCTCTCCTCTCGCGAATAGATCGGCTTCTTCACCACGCGCGCGCCGCGGTGCTTTCCGCGCACGTCGACCGTCAGCTCGGTGTCCGGCTGCGCCAGCCCGGCCGGCACGTAGGCCAGCCCGATCCCGCGCTCGAGCATCGGCGAGTGCGAGCCGGAGGTGACCTCGCCGCCCTCGACGATCGGCATCCCCTGCCGCGGGATCCCGGCCTCCTCCATCACGAATGCGCTCAGGTTCTGCTGCGGCCCTCGTTCCTTGATCCGACGCAGCTCCTCCGCGCCCGTGAACCCGGTGTCGAGCGCGCAGACCCAGCCGAGGCCCGCGGAGATCGCGTCGGTCTCGGGGGAGATGTCGTTCCCGTGCAGCGGGTAGCAGACCTCCAGCCGCAGCGTGTCGCGCGCGCCGAGCCCGCAGGGAACGACGCCGCGCTCGAGCACGCGGTCCCAGAGCTCGGCGGCCGAGTCGGCGGCGACAAGCAGCTCGACGCCCTGCTCGCCGGTGTAGCCGGTGCGGTTGACGGTGCACGCAACGCCGCCGATCTCGCCCTCGGCGAACGTGAAGGCCGGCGCCTCCGGCAGCCCGAGCCGCTCGAGCGAGCGCGGGCCCTGGACCGCGATCAGCGCGTAGTCGTCGGACACGTCGCGCACCTCGGCGCCTTCGGGCTCGCGCTCCTGCAGCCAAGCGAAGTCGGGCTCTCGGTTCGAGGCGTTCACGATCAACAGGTACCGCTCAGGGGCGAGCTCGTAGACGATCAGGTCGTCGACGATCCCACCCTGCTCGTTGGGCAGGAGCGTGTACTGAGCGAGACCCGGCTCGAGCCGCCCGACGTCGTTCGAGAGCACCGACTGCAGGAACTCGCGCGCGCCCGCGCCATCGACCAACAGCTCGCCCATGTGGGACACGTCGAACGCGCCGGCGTCGTTGCGCACGGCTCGGTGCTCCGGGATCACGCCCTCGTACTGCACCGGCATCTCCCAGCCCGCGAACGGGACGAGGCGCGCGCCGAGGGCGACGTGACGGTCGTAGAGGGGCGTCCGGAGCAGGGTCTGCATCGGGCGCTGATGCTAATGGAGCCGAAAAGGGAGCCGCCCCGGCTTCGACTGGGGAGTCGAGGCCGGGGCGGCCGGACCGGGTCATCGCGGATCAACCGATACGGTCGATCCGAGAGGGCACGGCGATAATTGCCGCTGCCCGAGGCGGTTAAACCTCGGTCGCGAAAGTATTTAGTCGCGCAGGAACGACGGAACTTCGAGCACGTCGTCGCTGAGCTCGAAGCGCTCGGCGGGCTGCTCCCGCTGGCCCTCGTCCTTCGACTGATCGACCGGCTCTTCGGTGTGGCGCCGGCGGCGCAGCCGGGCCGGGCCGAAGCCGGTGGCGATCACCGTGACGCGAACCTCGTCGCTCAGGCCCTCGTCGATCACGGCGCCGAAGATCACGTTCGCGTTCTGATCGGCGGCCGAGGTCACGACCTGCGCCGCCTCGTTCACTTCGAACAGGCCGATGTCGGTGCCGCCGGTCACGTTCAGCAGGATCCCGGTCGCGCCCTCGATGGAGGACTCGAGCAGCGGAGACGAGACGGCGGCCCGTGCGGCCTCAGTCGCCCGGTTCTCGCCGGCGGCCGTGCCGATGCCCATCAGCGCCGAGCCGGCCTCGTTCATGATCGTGCGCACGTCGGCGAAGTCGAGGTTGACGAGACCCGGGATCGTGATCAGATCGGTGATGCCCTGGACGCCCTGGCGCAGGACGTCGTCGGCGAGGTTGAACGCGTCCACGATCGAGGTGCGCTTCTCGACCACCTGCAACAGGCGATCGTTCTCGATCACGATCAGCGTGTCCACCGCGTCGCGCAGCTCGTCGACGCCTCGCGAGGCGACCTCGGCCCGGCGGCGGCCCTCGAACGAGAACGGCCGCGTGACCACGCCGACCGTCAGCGCGCCGATCTCCTGCGCGAGCTGCGCGACCACCGGGGCGGCGCCAGTGCCGGTGCCGCCGCCCTCACCGGCGGTGACGAAGACCATGTCGGCGCCCTTCAGCGCCTCCTTCAGCTCGTCGCGGCTCTCTTCCGCAGCGGAGCGCCCGACCGACGGGTCGGCGCCCGCGCCCAAGCCACGAGTGACATCGGAGCCGATCGGCATCTTCACGTCGGCGTCGCACATCAGCAGCGCCTGCGCGTCCGTGTTGATGGCGATGAACTCGCACCCCGACAGGCCTGCGTCGACCATCCGGTTGACGGCGTTCGAGCCGCCACCCCCGACACCCACGACCTTGATCAGGGCGAGGTAGTTTCCGCTTTGATCTCGTACGCTCAACCCGTCTCCACCTCAAGCTTTAGTCGACAGTACGTCTTCAGCGCACGGCAGGGTACGCCTCCGAGCACCGCCTGTCAACGCCCGATCTACGCTGTAACTCTAAGGGTGTGGCTGAGAGTTGAGGGTTGGACCCGCCACCGTCCGCCTCGGAACGCTCACGTCGAGGTAGAGGTAACCACCCTGCGCGAGCAGGCCCGGGACGATGCGATCCGCGATCGCCAGCTTCAGCGGGATGGCGCGCAAGTCGCCCAACCGCAGCTCGAGGTGTGAGCCGAGCAGGAAGGTGAGGTCACGCTCGCGGACGCGCACCATCCGGACTCGCCCGCGGAAGCCGGTCGTTCGCGCGAGGGCCAGCGCCCGCACCGCGCGCAGGCCGAGACGGTCGGTCAGCAACGCTCCCACCGTGGGCTCTCGGGAGTCCGCGAGCCAGATGCGCGGCAGCTCCGGATGCGTGCCGCGTGGCACCTCGGCGATCGTGCGTGTGCTAGCGGCGACCAACCATGCTTTCGGCCCGCGGCGGGCGACGGCGACGGCGTGCTCCGGCCGAACCGTCACGCGCAGCGTGTGCGGGAAGTCGCGGTCGTAGCCGGCCGCGGCGACGTCCGGCAGCTTGGCCAGCCGCCGCTCGACCTGCGCCGCATCGAGCGTGAGGAGGCTCTGACCCTCGATCGGTCCGAGAGCCGCACGGACGTGGGCGGCCACTGCCGCAGGCGCGCCCTCGACCTCGATCTCCTGCACGGCGAACATCGGCGTCGAGCGCGCGAGCAGGTACAGGCCGACCGCGCCGAGCACGATGACGAAGCCGACCAGCAGCGAGCGGCCGGACGGCAGCAGGCGCGCGATCGGCGCCCGCTCGAACGCGGGCAGCTGCACGACCGCGGCGCGCGCGCGGGGACGCTGAGAGGTGCGCTGGGGCACGTCGCGGCTTTCGCCGCGGCGAGCGCCGCTCCTACCGCGGCGGCAGCTCGAGCGTGCCGAGGAACTCGACCTCGTGCACGAGCTCGACCCCGTACTCCTCGAGCGCCCGCCGCCGGGCCTCGGCCATCAGGGCGATCGCGTCGGCCGCCCGGGCGCCGTCGGCGTTCTCGATGAAGTTCGCATGGCGCGGGGAGATCAGCGCGCCGCCGATCCGGTGCCCCCTGAGGCCGCAGGCCTCGAGCATCCGCCCTGCGCTGAGCTCGTGCTCGGGGTTCTTGAAAACGCTCCCGAAGGTGCGCTTGTTGGTCGGCTGCGCAGCCTTGCGCAGCGCTTGCAGCCGCGCGACGTTCGCCTTGATCTGCTCCTCCGGCAACGGCGCGAGCGTGAACTCGGCACGCGCAACGACCTGTCCGTGCCGCAGCTCCGAGTGGCGGTAGCTGAGGCCGAGCTCGGCCGGCGTCAGCCAACGGGCTCCCTGCTGGTCGACCACGAGCGCCCGATCGAGGATCGCGGCCCAGTCGCTCCCGTATGCGCCCGCGTTCATCCAGACGCCGCCGCCGATCGTGCCCGGGATCGCGCAGGCAAACTCGAAGCCGCCGAGCCCGGCCGCCCGAACACGGTGAAGGCAGACCGCGTTGGCCGCGCCACCGCCCGCGAGCAACTGCTCCCCCTCCACGCGCGCCTCGGCCAGCTCCCCGCCGAGCTTGACGACTAGCCCCTGGAACCCCTCGTCCGCGACAAGCAGGTTCGAGCCGAGTCCGATCGTGGCCACCTGGAGCTCCTGGTCGCGCGCCCACGCGAGTACCTCCTCCAGCTCCTCGACCGACTCGGGCCGTGCGAACGCCTTCGCCGGACCGCCCGCGCCGAGCGTGGTGAAGCGTGAGAGCTCGACGTCCTGCTCGATCTTCACGCGAGCTCCTCGAGCAGCAGCGGGCCGGCGCGCTCGACGTCACCCGCGCCGATCGTGAGCACGAGGTCCCCCGCGCGGGCACGGCGGGCCAGGAACCGGACGGCGTCCTCGAGCTCAGGGGTCCATGCCGCCGCCATCCCCGGCCTTTCCGAGACAAGAGCTTCGACCACGAGCAGGCCCTCGACTCCGGGCACCGGCTCCTCGCGCGCGGCGTAGATGCTCGTCACCGCAACCGCGTCGGCGGACGACAGCGCGCGACCCAGCTCCTGCGCGAGATGCCTGGTACGCGAGTAGAGGTGCGGCTGGAAGACGACCAGCACGTGGCCGTCACCGGCCGAGGCTCGCGCGGCCTCGAGCGTCACGGCCACCTCGCGCGGATGGTGACCGTAGTCGTCGAAGACCCGCACCCCGCCCCGCTCGCCCCGAAGCTCGAAGCGCCTGCCTGCCCCGGCGAATTCCGCGAGCAGCGGCTCCGCTTCCACGCGCGTCACGCCGGCGAGCTCGAGCGTCGCCAGCGCCGTGGCCGCGTTCCGGCGGTTGTGCTCTCCCGAAACCGCCAACTCGAACGAGACGGGCTCGAGCTCGTCGCCCCGCACGACCTCGGGCGACCGGGCGAGCCAGGCCTCGAACAGCTCGCGCACCTCCCTCTCCGAGGCGAAGGTCGCGTGATGGTCGAGCTCCACGTTCGTCAGGACCGCGATCCGCGGCCGCAACAGCTCGAGCGACCGGTCCGACTCGTCGCCCTCCGCCACCAGCCAGCCCTCCCCCGCGCGTGCATTGCCGCCGAGCTGCGGGATCTCGCCGCCGATCAGGAAGGCCGGATCGCGTCCGAGGCGGTCGAGCACGAACGCGATCATCGCCGTCGTGGTGGTCTTGCCGTGCGCGCCGGCGACCACGATCGAGGGCCGGAGCTCGACCAGCTCGGCGAGCAGCTCGGCCCGCTTCTTCTTCACGCGCGCGCGTGACACTTCAGGGTTGTCCGGCGCGATCGCGCTGGAGACGATCACCTCGGCCTCGGCGGGCACGTTCGCGACGTCGTGACCGATCGCGACCGCGATGCCGGCGGCCTCGAGCCGCTCGAGATACGAGGAGCGCGCACGGTCGGAGCCGCCGACCTCGGCCCCCCACTCGTGCGCGACGAGGGCTAGCGCGCTCATGCCGGCGCCGCCGATCCCGACGAACCAGAGACGCCTACCTTCGAGCGGCCGCAAGGGCCGTCAGCTCCTCTGCGATTCGCTCGGCCGCGTCAGGCCGCGCCACGCTCTGCATTCCCGCGCTCATCCTCGCGAGCCGGGCGGGGTCGTCCAGCAGCGAGCGGGCCGTCTCGGGTGCGCGCCCGAGCTCGCTCTCGGGGATCACGATCGCGCCCCCCGCGGCCTCGAAGTAGCGCGCGTTCTTGGTCTGGTGGTCGGCCGTGGCGAACGGATAGGGCACGAGCACCGCGGGGAGGCCGGCGGCGGCAAGCTCCCAGACCGTCGACCCCGCGCGCATCAGCGCGAGATCCGCAGCGCCGTAGGCCGCGCCAAGGCCGTCGAGCAGCGGCAGCAGCACGTAGCCGGGCCGCGAGACACGCGTCCGCAGCAGCTGGTAGTCGCGCTCGCCCGAGACGTGCAGCACGGCCGGCCCGCTCTCGCCGAACGCCTCCACCGCGAGCTCGTTCAGCGAGCGCGCCCCGGCCCGGGCGCCGGCGACGAGCAGCACCGGCCCTTCCGGGGGCAGGCCGAGCTGGGCACGCGCCTCTGCGCGGGGCACGGGACGAGCGTTGTCCGGGATCGCCCGCCCGGTCACGACGTACTTCGGCGGCTCGCGGCCACGGATCGGATACGACAGCAGGACACGCTTGGCGAACGGTGCGGCGAGGCGGTTCGCGAGACCGAGGTGCGCGTCGGCCTCGGTCAGCGCCGCGGGGATGCGACGACGCGCCGCCGCCACGATCATCGGACCGGCGACGTAGCCGCCCCCGCCCAGCACCGCGTCGGGCTGTCGGCGAGCGAGGATCCGGTCACAGGCGGCCGGCGCGGCGAGCCCACGGAGCGCCGCGCGGAGCTGCTGGATACCGGGCCGCCGGGGCAGCCCGCTGACGCGAAAAGTGTCGAGCTCGAAGCCCGCCTCAGGAACCAGCCGCGCCTCGGCGCGATCCGGCGACCCGGCGAACGTCACGCGTGCGCCGCGGTCGCGCAGCTCCTGCGCGACCGCGAGCGCGGGCAGGACGTGCCCCGCCGTCCCGCCGGCTGCGATCAGGAACACTCCTTGCCGCGGCTCCTGCATTGCCCGCGATGTTAAGGAGGATGCCGACACAGGCGAGCGCGACCACGAGACTCGACCCGCCGTAGGAGACGAACGGCAGCGGGATCCCGGTCAACGGTGCGAGCCCCATCACGGCAGCGAGGTTGATCGCGGCCTGGCCGCAGACGAGCGCCGTCAGCCCCGCCGCGAGCCGCTTGCCGAAGGGGTCCTTGCACTGCAGCGCGATCTTCAGGCCGAAGTAGGCGAAGGCGCAGTAGGCCGCGATCACCGCGGTCGCCCCGACCAGGCCAAGCTCCTCGCCGATGATCGCGAAGATCATGTCGGTGTGAGCCTCCGGGAGGTAGTTCGTCTTCTGGACGCTCTGCCCGAGTCCGACGCCGAAGATCCCGCCGGAGCCGAGGCCGATCATCGCCTGCACGGTCTGGAAGCCGGCGCCCTGGGCGTCCTGCCAGGGATTGAGGAAGCTGAACAGGCGCGCACGCCGGTATGGCTCGAGCCAGACTGCGAACAGGCCGAGCGCGGCGACGATCCCGAGGCCGGCGCCGAGCGTGCGGCCCGGCGTGCCGGCGACCAACAGCATCGCGGCGAGCATCACGACGATCGCGATCGCGGTGCCGAGGTCGGGCTCGATCAGGATCAGGCCGCAGAAGACGAGGGTCACGAGGCCGAGCGGCCGCCACAGCTCGGCCAGCGTGCGGGGCGGCTTCCGGCGCGCGAGGTAGCCGGCCGCCCAGACCGCGAGCGAGAGCTTCGCCAGCTCGGACGGCTGGAAGACGAGCGGGCCGACCGAGATCCAGCGGCTGGCGCCGTTGGCAGCGCGCCCGATCACGAGCACCGCCAGCAGCAGTGCGGCGCTGGTCACCATCAGCACCGGCGCGAGTGCGCGCAGGGCGCGGAAGTCGATGCGGGAGCAGACGACCAGCAGGACGAGCCCGAGCACCGCGTACAGGCCCTGCCGCTTGAGGTAGTAGGCGGGGTCGCCGTTGGCCAGCGCGGCCGACGCCGAAGTCGCGCTGTAGACCATCACGAGGCCGAACGAGACCAGCCCCATCGTCACGAGGATGAGCACGCTCGATTCGAGGCCGCGCCTCACGCGGACAGGTTCTGCACCAGCCTCCTGAATTCCTCGCCGCGCTCCTCGAAGTCGCGGAACTGGTCGTAGCTTGCGCAGGCTGGGCTCAGCAGGACGACGTCGCCCGGTCGCGCGTCGACGTGCGCGAGCGCGCTCGCGAGGTCCCCGTCGTCGTAGGCCCCCGGGATCGCCGCCGCGAGCTCGCCCGCGGTCTCGCCGATCAGGTGCACGCTGCGCACGTTCGGCCCGATCGCTGCGGCGAGCGGCCTGAAGTCCTCGCCCTTGCGGGAGCCGCCGAGGATCAGATGGACGGGATCGTCCGCGTAAGCCGCGAGCGCGCGCAAGGCGGCGGCGACGTTGGTCGCCTTCGAGTCGTTCACGTAGCGGACACCGTTCACCTCGCCCACAGGCTCGAGGCGGTGCGGCACTCCCGGAAAGGTTTCCAGCGCACGGGCGATCTGCTCGTCGGAAACGCCCAACGCCCGGGCGGCGGCCGTGGCGGCGGCGGCGTTCTCGCGGTTGTGCGCGCCGCGGATCAGCGGCTCGGCCGGGAGCTCGTCGTCGGCCGAGAACTCGATTCCTGCGAAGCCGCTGCCCTTCGGCACGACCTTCGCGCGCGCACGCTCGAAGATCCGCAGCTTCGCGTCTCGGTACGCCTCGAACGAGCCGTGCCGGTCGAGGTGGTCCGGCTCGAGGTTCAGCAGTACGGCCATTTCGCAGGCCA
Source organism: uncultured Actinomycetes bacterium (assembly GCA_963763475.1). Classification (GTDB taxonomy): domain Bacteria; phylum Actinomycetota; class Thermoleophilia; order Gaiellales; family Gaiellaceae; genus AC-32. The sequence goes on from CAVXOR010000004.1 coordinate 293,391, forward strand.
GCTCGTGCACGTCCTCGAGCTGGAAGCTCGACAGCTCGCACACGATCAGCGCTTCGGGCTCGATCTCGCCGTCGAGGTCAGTCAGCGCACGGCCGACGTTTCCTGCGGTGGGCGCGTCGAGCATCACCCCGAGCAGCTCCGTGGTGGTCGTCTTGCCGTTGGTGCCGGTCACCCCGACGAGCCGTGGCTTCAGCAACCGATAGCCGAGCTCGACCTCGCTCCAGATCGGGATCCCACGACGGTCGGCTTCGGCGACGAGCGGCATCTCGCGAGGAACGCCCGGGCTCTTGACGAGCAGCTCGGCGCGGTCGAGCAGAGACAGATCACCGTCGTTCCCGAGCTCGCGGTCGGCCGCGGTCACCTCCACGCCACGTCGCCCGAGTGCCGCGACCGCCGCCTTGCCGGAGCGCGCGAGCCCGAGCACGAGCACCCGCTGCGGCAGGCCATTCATGCGGCCACGGTAAATCTCGGCGCGATCGGCCAGCGGCGCAGACGGCCGAGCCGGCAAAGCCGGCACGGCCTGAAAACGACATCGCAAGCGACGTCGATCAGCGGAACCCGGGGAAGTAGCGGTAGTACAGGGCGAAGCCGATCGCGCAAAGGAGCCCGGTCACGATCCAGAAGCGCACCATGATCTTCGTCTCCGACCAGGCCTTCAGCTCGAAGTGGTGCTGGATCGGCGCCATCAGGAAGACCCGGCGCTTGAAGTACTTGAAGCTGAACACCTGGATGATCACCGAGAGCGCCGCGATCGCGAAGATCCCGCCGATCAGCAACAGCAGGAAGATCGTCTTCGTGAAGATCGCGAAGGAGGCGAGCGCGCCGCCGAGGGCCATCGAGCCCGTGTCGCCCATGAACACCTCCGCGGGCCAGGCGTTGTACCAGAGGAACCCGATCGCGCCGCCAATCAGCGCTGCCGCGATGATCGCGAGGTCGAGCTTCGTGTCGAAGCGCTGCCCGGGCGGGCCCGAGCGGATCCACGAGATCACGATCATCGAGGCGAAGGTGAAGAGCGCGATGATCACCGTCCCTGCGGCGAGCCCGTCGACGCCGTCGGTGAGGTTGACGCCGTTCGCGGCGCCGGCGATCACCAGGAACAGGAGGCCGTACCAGGCGTACGAGAGCTCGAGGTCGCCGATCCCCGGGATGTACACGCTCGTCGGCAGGTGCTGGTGTTGGGCTGCGATCCCGACACCGACCGTGATCGCTCCGAGCAGGATCAGCTTCCAGCGGCCGTTGAGGCCGAGCGAGCGGCGGTGCGTCAGCTTGATGAAGTCGTCGAGGAAGCCGACCGCGCCGCAGGCCAGCGTGACGAACAGGACCGTCAGGGCGGGCACGGTGTAGCGGCTGAAGGCGAGGAAGCCGACCGCGGCGGCGAGCAGGATCAGCAGGCCTCCCATCGTCGGTGTGCCCTGCTTGCTGACGTGGTGCTCCGGCCCCTCCTCGCGGATGTGCTGGCCGAGCTCCTTGCGGCGCAGGAAGGCGACGAACTTCGGGCCGGCGAGGATCGAGAGCAGCAGGGCAATCACGCCTGCCAGCAGGACGCGGCTCAAGCGCTCACCGCCGCGAGCGCTTCCGCGACTCGCTCGAGCCCGACCGCGCGGGAGGCCTTGACCAGCACGACGTCGCCGGGCTGGACCAGCTCTGCGGCCTCGGCCGCGGCAGTCTCGGCGTCGGGCGCCCAGCGAGTGACCGGGATTCCGTCGTGCAGATAGCCCCGAGCGAGTTCCCCGACCGCGAGCAGCGCGGCGACCCCGCGGCCCGCGGCCGCGCGGCCGATCTCCTCGTGGTAGGCGTGCGCGGCGGGGCCGAGCTCGGCCATGTCGCCGAGGATCGCCACCCGGCGGCGCCCGCCCGCAGTCGCGGCGAGGTGCGCCAGCGCAGCGCGCATCGAGACCGGGTTGGCGTTGTACGCGTCGTTGATGAGGAGGCCCCCGCCCGGAAGCGGCAGCTCCTCGCCGCGCCAACGCGAGAACTCGACCTCGGTGCGAGCGGGCCTCGGCAGCTCGAGCGCGTCGAGCGCGGCGAGCGCGACGGCCGCGTTCGCGATCTGGTGCTCGGCGGTGAAGTTGAAGCTGACGCCGTCCACGACCGTGCGGCCGTCCTCCCTGTTCGCCTCAGGCCGGACAGGGCGGACGACCTCGATGTCATCGCGCTCGACGGGGAACTCCTCGGGGACCACCGCCGTCCCGCCGCTCGGCAGCGCCGCGACCAGCTCACCCTTCGCCCGCAGGACTCCCTCGAGGGAGCCGACCAGCTCCAGGTGCACGGGCCCCACGTTCGTGACCACCCCGACGTGTGGCCGCGCGATGCGGCACAGATCGGCGATCTGACCGAAGCCGCGCATCGCGAGCTCGAGGATGCAGACCTCCGTGTCCGGCTCGAGACGGCAGAGCGTGAGCGGCACGCCGATCTCGTTGTTGAAGCTCGCCTCCGCGGCGACCGTGCGGGCCGCGGGAGCGCAGAGCGCGGCCAGGATGTCCTTGGTCGAGGTCTTGCCGGTCGAGCCGGTGATGCCGACGATGCGGGCCTCGGAGCGGTCGCGAACGAGCGAGCCGAGCGCGGAGAAGGCCTCGAACGGCTCGGCGGGGATCAGCGTGGCCGCGGCTCCGCGGGCGAGCGCTTCCTCGCGGAAGTCCACGCCGCGCCCCACGGCCACGAACAGGTCGCCGGGCTCGACGCGACGGGAGTCGACCTGGACGCCGGTGATCGCCTCGGCCCGGGCATCCAGCTCACCGAGCTGCGGCAGCTCATCGAGGCGCAGCGGAATCACGCCGGAGCTCCGAGCCGACGCAGGGCCTCGCGAGCGACTTCGCGGTCGTCGAACGGGATCGTGCGGTCGGCGAACTGCTGGCCCTGCTCGTGCCCCTTGCCGGCGATCACGACGACGTCGCCCTCGGCGGCCTCGCCGATCGCCCGCGCGATCGCCTCGCGCCGGTCCGGCTCGACCTCGGCGTCGGAGGCGCCGGCGAGGATCTCGGCGATGATCGCCTCCGGCTCTTCGCTGCGGGGGTTGTCGGAGGTGACGATCGCTCGGTCGGCGAGCTCGGTCGCGATCCGGCCCATCAGCGGCCGCTTGCCGCGGTCGCGGTCGCCGCCGCAGCCGAAGACGCAGAGCACGCGGTTCTGGGCGAGGTCGCGCGCCGTGCGCAGGACGTTCTCGAGCGAGTCGGGCGTGTGCGCGTAGTCGACGAGCACCGCGAAGGGCTGGCCCTCGTCGACCGCCTCGAAGCGGCCGGGCACGCCGCGCAGCTCCTTGACGCCGCGGGCGATCGCGTCCTCGGGGATGGCGAGCAAGCGCGCTGCGGCGACGGCGCCCAGCACGTTCTCCACGTTGAAGCGGCCGCGCAGCCGGGTTTCGAGCTCGATCCCGCCGGCTCGGAAGCGCGCGCCACGCGGGCCGAGCTCGAGGTCTTCGGCGCGCAGCTCGGCGTCATCCGCGAGCCCGAACGTGAGCAGCTCGTTCTGCCCGCGCAGCTCCTCGGCGAGGCGGCGCCCGTGCTCGTCGCCCACGTTGACGGCCGCCGGCGGCCGGGTCTCGATGAACAGCCGCCGCTTCGCGTCGAAGTACTGCTCGAGCGAGCCGTGGAAGTCGAGGTGGTCCTGCGTCAGGTTCGTGAAGACGAGGGCGCTGAAGCGGACTCGATCGAGCCGACCGAGCGCGGAGCCGTGCGAGGTCGCCTCGACCGCCGCGCTGCGATCGCCGGCGTCGAGCATCTCGCGAAACTCGCGCTGGAGGTCGATCGCCTCGGGCGTCGTCCGCACCGCCGGCCGGCGCTCGCCGCCGACGCGGCTCTCGATCGTCCCCAGCAGCCCGGGCCGCCGCCCGGCCGCGGCGAGGATCGCGTAGAGCAGGAACGCGGTCGTCGTCTTGCCGTTGGTGCCGGTCACGCCGGCGACCTGCAGCTCCTCCGTCGGCCGGCCGAAGAACTCGTCTGCTGCCACGGCCATCGCCGCCCGCGCGCTCGGGACGACGAGCTGAATCGCGTCGAGCTCCAGCGGCCGCTCGACCACGAGGGCGACGGCCCCGTTTGCGACGGCGTCGGCGGCGAACTGGTGGCCGTCCGCACGCGTCCCCGGAACGCAGAAGAAGAGGCTGCCCGGCCCCACGGTGCGAGCGTCGAAGGCGAGGTCGGTGATCTCGACGGGAGCCCGCCCGAGCACGTCCGACGGCGCGAGCGCCGCGATCAGCTGGTCGATCTCCATTCGAGGCGCGAGTCTACCGCCCGGCCCAGCCGGGGCCGCTCGTTCGCTCACCCGCAGAACCGCCGCTTTGCAGCACTTTTGTGACACTTCGGCACGGACACGTGCGCCCGGCCTCGATACGATCGCCTCGGGGAGGAGGCCGGGCGAACCGTACTACGGGACGCTAGGGCTGTACGCGGGCGTCGAGGTCGTCGTCGCCGGCGCGTCCGGCGGCACGCCGCCGTCGAGGTACTGGAGGTCGAACTTCGCGATCTGCGCGAACGCCGGGGCGGCCACGACGCCTCCCCAGATCGCGCCGCGTGGCTCGTCCACCGAGACGAGGATCACCAGCCGCGGCCGCGAGGCGGGCACCACGCCGACGAACGAGGCGACGTAACGCGAGTCGGAGTAGCCCCCGTGCGAATCGGGCTTCGCAGCAGTTCCCGTCTTCCCCGCGACCTGGTAGCCGGGCACTACGGCCAGCGTGCCGGTGCCCTCGGCGACCACGTTCTTCAGCATCGCCATCACCTCGCGCGCCACCCAACCGGAAACGACCCTCCGCCGCTGCGGGCGGGCGGCATCCCCGTCGCCGACGTGGTCGACCAGATGAGGTCTCACCCAAACCCCGCGGTTTGCGATCGCCGCATAGGCCGATGCCATCTGGATCGGCGTGACCGCGATCCCCTGGCCGATCGGGATGTTCCCGATCGAGGAACCCGACCACTTGTCCTCGGGGAGCACGATCCCCGGGCTCTCGCCGGGGAAGTCGATCCCTGTCAGGTGCCCGAACCCGAAGCGCGAGATCCAGTGAACGAGGCGGTGTCGCGTCAGCCGCTGGGCTAGCGTGATCGCGCCGACGTTGGACGAGCGCGACAGGATCTCCGAGACGCTCAAGGTCTCGGTCCCGCGCGGCTCGGCGTCGTGGATCTTCCGGTCGGCGACCTGAATTTCGTACGGCAGCGTGAAGCGCGTGGTCGGCGAGACGAGCCCTTCGGAGAGCGCACCCGCGACGGTGACGAGCTTGAAGGTCGAGCCCGGCTCGTACGTGTCGGTGACGGCGCGGTTGCGCTGCAACACCCGCCAGACCTGCGGATACACGTTCGCGTTGAAGCCCGGGGCGATCGCCATCGCGCGAACGGCCCCGGTGGTGGGGTCGAGCACGATCGCGGTCGCGCTCTTCGCGTGCCAGCGCAGCACGGTGTCACGCAGCACCGCCTGAGCGTTGGCCTGGATCGTGTGGTCGAGCGTCAGGTAGACGTCCCGGCCGTCGCGCTCGGTCTGCGAGACGACCGTGTCGATCGACTGGCCCGAGGCGTCCTTCACGATTCGCTCGCGGCCCGGGCGCCCGGCCAGCTCGCGGTCAAGCGAGAGCTCGAGTCCGGCCAGCCCGCGGTTGTCGACCCCGGCATAGCCGAGCACCTGGGAAGCGAGCGAGAACTGCGGGTAGAAGCGGCGCTCCTCGGCGTACGAGTTGATGCCGGGCAGGCCCAGGCGGCGCAGCTTTGCGACGAGCGCCGGATTGGCCTTGCGCGCGACGTAGACGAAGCCGCGGGTGCGGTCGGCCAGCGACTGGTAGACGGTGGCGGGGTCGAGCCGCAGGGTTCGCCCGATCAGAAACGCCTCACGCTTCGGGTCGGTGACCAGCCGCGGATCGGCGTAGACGGTCTGCGCCTGCTCGCCGATCGCGAGCTGCACGCCGCCGCGGTCGTAGATCGTCCCTCGCGCGGCCGGAATCACGACGTCCTCGCTGTGCTGGCTCGAAGCCAGCCTGCCGAACGACGATGCCTGCACGCCTTGCAACCAGGCGGCACGCAGGAAGGTCAGCCCGAACGCGATCACGAACACGCCGAGCAGCAGCCGGATGCGGCGGTTCGCTGTCTTCGCGGTCAACGCGTTCGCGGCCCCAGCCGCACGTACGTCGTCTCGGCGGGGTTCGCGGCCACGAGGCCGAACTGCTTGCTGGCCTGCAGCTGGATGCGCGGCGAGGCCGCGGACATGGAGAGCTGCGAGGCGAGGGCTTGTTTCTCGGCGCGGAGCTGCGCGCGCTCCGTGTCGAGCTTGTCGAGCTGGACGTTCAGGCGCAGGACTGCCACGTTCAGGGCGACGACGCCGGTGAGCAGCACCGCGACGACGACGATCCAGGCGACGCCGCCGGCAACGCCGCGCCGCGCCTGTGGGCGGCGCTTCGGCGCGGGCTTCGGCCGCGGCCGGGAGCGCGGTCGCGGCGACGGAAGCGCGGGTGCCGCGTCGCTCCAGGAGGCCACGACTACTCCTCGCCGCCGCTCTTGACGGCGGCACGAAGGCGGGCCGACGAGGCCCGCGGGTTGGCTGCAAGCTCAGGCGGCGACGGCTTGATCGGCCGGCGCGAGAGCGCGCGCAGCTCGGGCTCGTGGCCGCAGACGCAGATCGGGAAGTCCGGCGGGCACGTGCAACCCCGCTCCCGCGAGCGCAGAAAGCGCTTCACGATCCGGTCCTCGAGGGAGTGGAAGCTGATCACCGCGAGGCGGCCGCCAGGCCGCAGCATCTCGAGCGCCTCCGGCAGCGCGGCCTCGAGGGAACCGAGCTCGTCGTTGACCGCGATCCGCAGCGCCTGGAAGACGCGCTTGGCCGGGTGTCCCTCGCCGAAGCGGGCCGGCGCGGGGATCGCCGATTTGATCGTCTCGACCAGCTCGCCGGTGCGCTCGATCGGCTGCTCGCGGCGACGCCGGACGATGGCGCGCGCGATGGGCCGCGCGTAGCGCTCCTCGCCGTAGTCCCGAAAGATCTGCGTCAGCTCACGCTCGCCCGACTCGTTCACCAGCTCCCGGGCGGAGACCTCGGAGGCCGGATCCATGCGCATGTCGAGCGGCGCATCGGTCGCGTACGAGAAGCCGCGCTCTGGCCGGTCGACCTGCATCGACGAGACGCCGAGGTCGAACAGGATCGCGTCGGCCTGCACGCCGTTCGCGGCCAGCTGGGCCAGCACGTCCGAGAACTCGCCGCGCAGGAACCGCCCCTGCACGCCGGTGCGCTTCCGCACCGAGTCGAAGTAGGAGCGCACCGACGGGTCGCGGTCGATCGCGATCAGCTTGCCGCTGCCGCGCAGGTCGGCTGCCAGCAGCTCGGAGTGGCCGCCGGCGCCGAAGGTGGCGTCGACCACCGTTTCGCCCGGCTGCACGGCGAGCGCCTCCCGCACCTGGTCGGCGAGGACCGGGACGTGGTCAGTCGCGTTGGGACGCAAGACGTTCGGCAACATCCTCCGCACTCCCTTCGAAAGCCTTGACGTGGTCGCGCCAGGCCGCGCGGTCCCAGATCTCCAGGTGGTCGTTCACCCCGGCGACCACAACCTCGCGCCCGATCCCTGCATTCTTCGCGAGCGTCGCCGGCAGCATCACGCGGCCCTGCTTGTCGGGCTCGGCCTCGGACGCCCCGGCGAAGAAGTAGCGGTGCATCAGGCGTCCCTCCCGGCTGAGCGGGTCGAGCCCGGCGAGGCGTTCCTCGACGAGCCGCTCCCAGGACGTCTGGGGATAGCAGTAGAGACACCCGTCCATACCGCGCGTGATGACGAGACCGCCGGAAAGCGCTTGGCGAAACTTGGCCGGTAGCGTGAGGCGATTCTTGTCATCGATCGTATGCTCGAACTCACCTAGCAGCATGCTCCACTGCGCCCCACTTTAAACCACGCATCCCCACTTGGCAACCCCTGGGGACCACTTCTTGCAGGACCTACTCGAGCAGCGTCGCCACGGTGTTGATCGAGAGCGCGAGGATCACTGCGACGAACAGGAACGAGAGGAGCGCGTGCCTGATCGCCACCCGGCGCATCGCCTTCGAGGTGAGGCTCGTGTCCGAAACCTGGAACGTCATCCCGATCGTCAGCGCGAGGTAGGCGAAGTCGCGGTAGTCGGGCGGATCGTCGTCGTTGAAGTCGATCCCGCCGACCGGGTCGCCGTAGTAGACGTCGCCGTAGCGGACGAGGTAGAGCGTGTGGACGGTCAGCCATGAGAGCGCGACGACGGTGAGCGCGAGCGCGATCAGCAGTGCTTTCGTCGCGCCGTGGGAATGGCCGGCGCGGTGGACGGTGTAGGCGATCGCGCCGAGGCTGCCCACGCTGGCCGCGAGCAGGGCGAGGTCGGACGTCGGGCGCGAGAAGTCCTCGGCGCGTGCATGCGCCTTCGTCTGCTCGGCGTCCATCGGAGCGATGCGGATCCAGACCGAGGCGACGATCACGAGCGCGACCACACCCCACGAGCTCGTGAGCGCGACCGGCCACGAAGCGCCGATGACGAGCGTCACGACGAGCACCATCACTCCGGCCGCCACCGCCGCGACGGTGCGGCGCATCGCCAGGCCCTGCCGGTTTCCGCGAGCCATCGCGGCAACGTCTCACACGACGGCGGCCCCCGGCGTTGGTAAGGATGATGGAAGTCGTGTCGGTCCCTCCGTTCGAGCGGTTCTACGAGGAGCAACAAGGGCCCGTGCTCGCGCAGCTCCGCAGCATGCTCGGACGCGACGCAGCCGACGACGCGTTCCAGGAGACCTTCCTGCGCGCGCTGCGGGCGTACCCCACGCTCGAGCACGGGCGGCACCTGCGGGCCTGGGCGCTGCAGATCGCGCGCAACGTCGCACTCGACGTGCTCCGCCGGGGCCGCGCGACCTCTGCCGACGTACCGGACCTCGAATCCGTGGACGAACCCCTTCCCTACGAGGAGCTGCGCCGCCTGACCGCTGACCTGCCCGAGAAGGAGCGAGCCGCCGTCTTCCTCCGGTACGGCTACGACCTCAGCTACGAGGACATCGGCGCCGCGCTCGGCTCGTCCTCCGAGGCAGCGCGGCAGGCCGCGTCGTCCGGAGTCCGCCGACTGCGCAGAAAGGAGCTTTCATGACCGTCACCCCCGAGCTCGACCGCCGCTTCCGCGATGCCGCCGCCGCGGAGGGCCTGCTCGACGTCGCCTACGAGCTGCACGACACCCCGGTCGGCGAGCTGCTCGTGGCCGTCACCGACCGCGGCGTCTGCGAGATCCACTACGACGCCGACCCCGAGGCGGAGATTGAGCGCCTGGCTCGCCTCTTCGGCACGCGCGTGCTGCGCTCGCCGCGGCCGACCGATGATGTGCGCCGCCAGCTCGACGAGTACTTCGCCGGCCAACGCCAGGAGTTCGAGCTCGAGGTCGACCTCGGTCCCGCCCGCGAGTTCGGCCGTGCCGTGCTCGAGCAGCTGGCGCGCGTGCCCTACGGTGAGCTGACGACCTACGGCACGCTCGCCGACCGTGCAGGTCGGCCACGTGCGGCCCGTGCCGTCGGGACGATCATGAACCGCAACCCGGTGCCGATCGTGCTGCCGTGCCACCGCGTGGTCGGCTCGACGGGATCGCTGGTTGGTTACGCCGGCGGCCTCGACCGTAAGCGGACGCTGCTCGAGCTCGAGGGTGCGCTGCTCCCGGGCTAGCGGGCGTGGCATATTGCTGCGAACCACTCGAGGCTGAACGGGGAGGAACTCATGAGGCAGGGCTTGGCAATCGCGGCCACCGCGGCGGTCGTGCTGCTGGTCGCTTCGCCGGCCGGGGCAGGATCGACCAAGACGCCGACGCTGAAGTCGCTTCAGGCGCAGATCACCTCGCTGCAGAAGCAGGTCAAGACGCTGAAGAAGCGCGTCACGACCGACGAGAACATCCTGGGCCTCACGCTCGCGTACTCCGTCTGCTCGACGGCGGTCACGTCGGACGTGCTCCAGGACACGTTCACCGGGCTCGACGGCTACTTCGCCTCGCATTCGCTGCCGCCGTACTTCGGCGCGCAGAGCCCGGTCAACGACTACCAGTCGTGCCAGGCGTTCTCGGTCGTGCGTGCGCACAACCAGAGCCCGCCGAACACGAACATCCTGCGGGCGCTGCTGGACGTCTTCAAGCCGCGCTCGTTCGCGGCGCCGGGTCCGGCCCACGATCTGTTCGGTCAGCTCTACCTCGGGGCGTAGCGCAAGCCTTCTAACACGCCGTGCGAGAGTGACGTCGATGAAGGGGTCACTCTCGCGCGGGCTGAAGCTCTTCCTGAATCCCGCGCGGTCGCTGCCGGCGATGCCGTGGAGCGCATCGCGCTCGGGCTGGTCGAGACCGCGCCTGGTCACGCTCGCCGTCCTCGGCTTCGGGCTCTGGCTGTTCGGCGTCGGCGAGGCGGGACTGATCAACGCGAGGCTCGGCAACACGCCATGGACGGTGCTGGCTCAGGGCGTCTCCGGACACAGTCCGCTCGACATCGGCGGCGCGACGATTCTGATCAGCGTCGTCGTGCTGCTCGGTTGGATCCCCCTTCGTCAGCAGCCCGGGATCGGCACGCTCGCGAACGTGGTCGTGATCGGGCTCTCGCTGGACGCGATGCGCCGGGTGCTGCCCGAGCCGGACTCGTTGCTCGCTCGCTCGGTCGAGGTCGGGCTCGCGATCCTGGCGATCGGCGCGGGGAGCGCGTTCTACCTGACGGCGAACCTCGGCCCCGGCCCGCGCGACGGCTGGATGACGGGCATTCACCGGCGTTTCGGCTACCCCATCGCCTCCGTGCGCGCCTCGATCGAGATCACGGTTCTGCTGATCGGACTGGCGCTCGGCGGAACGGTGGGCGTGGCGACGGTCGCGTTCGCCCTGCTCGTCGGATATTGCCTCGCTTCGACGCTTCGCCTGTTCGAGCTGGCTCTCGCGCGCCAAGGGGGCGCGGTCAGCCCTCGTCGAGCAGAGCCTTAGCGGTCTCGAGATCCTCGGGCGCGACGAGGATTTCCCGGGCACCGCCCTCGCCGCCGAAGCCTTCGAATGCCGAGTCGGACTCGTCGGTGGGCCGATACGCGCACTTGATGCCGTTCGCCCGCAGGAGCCCGCACAAGACTTCAGCCTCGGGCTCCCCGGGCACTGTTGTGACGCGAACGACGTCTTCCACGTCGAGCAGCCTAGCCAGGAACTACGCGCTGTGGCCGAGCTCCTCGAAGTCGGCGAGCAGCCGGTAGCCGACGCCCCAGACGTTCAGGACGCAGTCGTGGGCTCCGGCCCGCCCCAGCTTGCGGCGCAGGCGCGAGGCGTGCGAGTCGAGCGTCCTCGTCCGCCCCAGGGAACGAAAGCCCCAGACCTCGCGCAGCAGTTCCTCCTTGGTGAAGACGCGCGTCGGCTGGGTCGCGAGCTTGACCAGCAGCTCGTACTCCTTCGCCGAGATCGCGACCGTCAGGCCGTGCACGGTCACGCGGCGGGTTGCCCGGTCGATCGCGACCGGGCCGGCTGCGAGCCGCTCGCGCATCCCGGGCAGCGAACGACGCAGGACGGCGTGGATCCTGGCGACCAGCTCCTCGTAGTGGAACGGCCGGGGGACGAAGTCGTCGCAGCCGCGCTCGAACGCGTGGACGCGGTCGACGGCGTCTGCCCTCGCCTCGCCGAGCACGATCACCGGCACGTCGCGGTCCCACGAGCGGCCCGGCTCGCCCTCGCGCAGGACCCGGCAGACCTCGAGCGCCGGCGCGTCCGGAAGACCGCCGACGAGCACGAGGTCGGGTCGCTCGCGCTCGACCAGCTCGAGCGCCTCGCGGCCGGCGTCCGCACCGAGCACCGCGAAGCCGTCGCTCGCCAGGTGCCGCGCCAGGAACTCCCGCGTTCCCGGCTCGGCCTCGGCGAGGAGCAGCGCCTGCGACATGAGCCGAAGCTATCCGCGGCCCCGAGCCGGCGCCAGATGTCCTTTAGCGCGGAAGTGCGCCGAGCTTTCTACAACCGTCCGGAGCGAAGCACGCCCCAGAGCAGCCAGAGGCCGAGCACGGCCGAGAGCACGAAGCCGACGAACGAGAGGAAGTTCACGCCCGCGATCTGGGGCCCTTTCGTGGAGAAGATCCCGATCAGGCTCGAGCCGATCAGGCCTCCGACGGTGACCAGTGCGATCACCAGGCGATTGAAGGCGACGTCGAGCTTGCGCATGAACTCGTCGAGGCCCTTGTGCACGAAGCCGACCTCGATCTGGCCGTCGCGGAACTCCTCCAGCACGTCGTGCACCTGGTACGGCAGGTCGCGTGCGATGCGGGCCAGCTCCAGCCCCTCGGAGCGAGCGCGCTTCAGCACCCGCTGCGGGGTGTAGCGCTCCAGCATCAGCCCGCGCGCGTACGGCCTTGCGACCTCGAAGACGTTGAAGTCCGGGTAGAGGTCGACGCCGACCGAGCCGAGCGTCGCGATCGCCTTGTCGAGCATCACGAAGCGGGTCGGCAGGCGCAGGTTGAGCCGGTAGATCAGCTGGAACGCCTCGCGGATCACCTGCAGCGGGTCGATCTCGGCGAGACTGGCGCCATAGTACCGCGCGTACATCTCGCGCAGCTCGGCGACGAACTCTTCCTCGCGCTCCTTCGGGTAGCGGACGCCGAGCTCGGCCAGCCGCCGGGGCAGCGCGTCGATCCGCTCGCTGGCGGCGTCGATGAAGAGCCGAGTCAGCTTCGACATGTCCTCGTCGGTCAGCTTCCCGACCTGGCCGAAGTCGACGAGCCCGATGTGCTCCGCGTCGCCGAGCACGAAGATGTTCGCCGGGTGCGGGTCGCCGTGGAAGAAGCCGTGCCGGAAGATCATCGTCATCCACGTCTCGGCCATCAGGTAGGTGAGGCGGCGGCGCTCCTCCATCTCCCAGGCGTCGAGCGGGAGGTCGGCGAGCTGGACGCCCTCGAGCAGCTCCAGCGTGAGCACGCGGGTGCGCGTGTAGCTCCAGTAGACGCGCGGGATCTGCACGTGCGGGTGCCCTGCGAAGCGGTGGTGGAAGGCCTCCGCGTTGCGGGCCTCGAGGCGGTAGTCGAGCTCCTGGCGGATCGAGCGCGCGAACTCGTCGACCAGCTGGCGCGGGTCGATGAACTCGAGCGCTCGCACCCGCTCGCGGATCAGGCGGGCAGCCTGGTAGAGCAGGGCGAGGTCGCCCTCGACCTGCCGGGGCGCGTTCGGCCGCTGCACCTTGACTGCCACGCGGTGGCCGTTCGGCAGCGTCGCGCGGTGGACCTGGCCGATCGAGGCGGCGGCGATCGGAGTCGGGTCGAAGTCCGTGAAGAGCTGCTCGACGCTCAGCTCGAGCTCCTCCCGGATCACGCGCTCGACGTTCTCGTAGGAGACGGGGCGGACGTCGTCCTGCAGCTTCTGCAGCTCGAGCACGATGTCCGGCGGGACGACGTCGGGACGCGTCGAGAGCAGCTGCCCGAACTTGACGAAGGTCGGGCCGAGCTCGTCCAGCAGCTCGCGCAAGTGGCGGCCACGCTCGGAGGGACTGGTCGCTTTCGCGTCCAGCTTTGGGCGGCCCGGCAGGATGTCGGTCAGGCGGTGGGTCTCGAAGAAGTAGCCGAAGCCGTGCCTGACCGCGACCTGGGCGATCTCGGAGATCCGGCCGAGGTTCCTCCGGCTGGCCGTGCTCGCCATGGGTTCAGTGTGACACGCGCGCAGGGGCTACCGGACGCCGCCGAGCCGGCTCGGCCGCCCCGCCGCGCTACGGCGTGGGGTTGATGCCGCTGCGCGGCGTGCCGTCGGGAAGCTCCTCCGGCAGGCCGGCGGCCGAGGCGGCGACGGCCTGGCGCCAGAGGCGGACGATCTCCTCCCCCACCCGCTCGCCCGCCTCCGCGTAGCCCTTCCGGTTGCGCGGCAGGTCGGCGACGCTGAGCGGCTCGCCCCACACCACCGAGCAGGTTCGCCGATTCCACGGCCGCCAGCCGAACGTGTCGACCGCGCACGGGATCACCGGAGCCCCCTCTTGCATCGCGATCATCAATCCGCCCGGGTGCAGGGGCCCGGGATGGCCGAAGCGCTGCCGCGTGCCCTCCACGTGCACGCAGACCAGGTGCCCTTCGCGCACGAGCTCGCGAGCCCGCCGGACCGCCTCGCGGTCGCCCTCCCCGCGGCGGACACCGAAGACGCCGAGCCAGCGGAGCAGGTGACCGAGGCCCGGGATGTCCATCAGCTCGGCCTTGGCGAGGAAGTAGAGCGGCCGCGGCGAGAACGAGCCGATCAGCGGATGGTCGATCCCGGAGAAATGGTTCGCAGCGACGACGCCCCCGCCCTCGAGTGGAACGCGCTCGACCCCGTAGCCGGCCGCGGGCGCGAGCGTGACGGCCACGCGCGGCGCAATCCGGCGCCCCACCCACCACCCCGCCTCGACGCTGCCGAGCCGCCGGAGGCGATTCACGGCTCGAGCAGCCGCAGCCGGTGCTCGAGCTGGGCAAGCCGCAGCTCGAGGTCCTCGAGCTCGGCGCGCGTCACCAGACCGAGCTCGCGGAAGAGCCCCGCCATCCCGGCGCCGGTGCGCTCGCCGAGCCGCACGCCCTCGCTGCGCCAACGGCCGGCCAGCTCCTCGATCAGCGCCCGCGCCTCCTCGCGGCCGATGCCGCCGCGAGCCGACAGCTCCTCGGCCAGCGCATCCGCGCGCTCGGCCGTCAACGCCACCGCCCCGACGCCGGCGAGGACGAGCTTCTCCGCTATCTCCCGGAGCTCAGCGGGAGCGGCCATGGGGCCTGGCACGTCGACGCTGCCGGCGCCGCTCGCGCTTTTCCGCGTTCGCGCTCGTCGTCCGCTCGACCGCCCCCACCGGAGAGAGGTCGGGCGCGGGCTCGGCCGCAGCGGCCTCCTGGGCCGCCTCGAGCGTGGCCACTCCGTCGCCGCTCGGCGGCTCCTGGCCGATTCGGCGCGCGTACTCCGGCTCGCGCTCCTTCCAGATCGTGAGCAGCGGCGCCGCGATGAAGATCGACGAGTACGCACCGGAGAGGATCCCGACCATCAGCGCGAAGGCGAAGTCCTTCAGCGTCGCGCCGCCGAAGATCAGCAGCGAGAAGATCGGCAGCAGCGTGATCAGCGTCGTCGCCAGCGAGCGGCGGATCGTCTCCCAGAGCGAGACGTTCGCGATCGTCGCGAACGGTGCGCGCCGCATCAGCGGGACGTTCTCCCTGATCCGGTCGAAGATGATGATCGTGTCGTAGATCGAGTAACCGAGCACCGTCAGCACCGCGGCCACCGTCGAGTTCGACACCTCCCTCCCGAGCAACGCGTACACGCCGATCGTGATCACGATGTCGTGCAGCAGGGCGACGATCACCGGCACCGCGAACTTGAAGTCGAACCGGATCGCGAGGTAGAGGATGATCAGGAGCAGCGAGAAGAGGATCGCGATGATCGCCGAGCGCGCGATCTGTCTCCCGAAGCTCGCGGAGACAGTCTGGATCTGGATCTTCGTCGTGTGGAACTGCTTCCCGATCGCATCCTTGAGCGCGCTGGTCTGAGGCCCGTTGAGCGTGCGCAGCCTGAGCTGGAAGCTCTTGTATTCGTCGCTGCCGACGCTCTTGCCGCGGCCCTGAACGATCGGCTCCTTGCCGAACCTCGTCGTCTGCTCGCGCACCGACGACAGCGACGTCGGCTCCGGCGTCGTGAACGAGACCTGCGTGCCGCCCTTGAAGTCGATCCCGAGGTTGAGGCCCTTGACGGCGAGCGCGCCGACCGAGATCGCGACGATCGCGCCGGAGATCGCGAACCAGAGGTAGCGCCTGCGCATGAAGTCGATCTGCAGGAAACGCCAGCTCTGCTCGCCGCTCGCGCCCATGAAGCTCGGGTTCTCGAACCAGCGGAAGCCGGCGAGCAGGCCGAGCATCGCGCGCGTGGCCGCGACGGCCGTGATCAGCGAGATCACGGTGCCGATCATCAGCATCAGGGCGAAGCCCTTCACGCCCGCGGTCGCGACGGCGAAGAGCACCATCGCGGTGATCACGGTCACGACGTTCGCGTCGATGATCGTGTGGAAGCCCTTGGCGTAGCCCGCCCCGATCGCGGCGCGCACGGACTTCCCGGCGCGCACTTCTTCCTTGATCCGCTCGAAGATGACGACGTTCGCGTCGGCCGCGACTCCGATCGTCAGGATCAGGCCGGCGAAGCCCGGCAACGTCAGGGTGACGTTGAAGAGGAGGATCGCCGCGTAGAGGAAGGCCGCGTAGATGCCGAGGCCGACGACCGCGACGACGCCGAGGAAGCGGTAGAGCACGAGCAGGAATGCGGCCACCACGAGCAGGCCGATCAGCGCGGCGAGCTTCGCCTCCTTGAGCGAGTCCTTGCCGAGCGTGGCCGAGACGTCGGTTCGCTCGATCTGCTCGAACTTGACCGGCAGCGCGCCGGTCTGCAGGACGAGCGCCAGGTCCTTGGCCTCGCCGAGGCTGTTGATGTTCGAGATCTCCGCGCCCGTGCCCCGAGGGTCGATCCCGTCCGGATTCTGCTTGTAGTCGATGTACGGGGTCGAGCGGAGCTCGCCGTCGAGCACGATCGCGAAGTGCTGCGCGAACTGCTGGATCGTGGCCGGGTCGCTGCCGGTCTGGCCGGCCGCCGCCGCGTCGGCCGCGCCGCGCTGGGCTTCCGCGCGCGTGATGTCGTGGAACTTGTCCGCGCCCTTGTTGGTGAAGCCGAGCCGGACGACGTTGCCCTGTCCCCCGGTGCTGATGTCCGCCGCGATGTCGGACAGCTTCAGGTCCTCGCCCGTCGCCTCGGGCACCGGCTCGGCCACGTTGTTCGGGTCGAACTTGAACAGGTAGTAGACCGTCGGCGCGCCGGCGTCGGCCTGCTGGACGCCCTGGCAGCCGGTGTTCGCCTGGTCGCAGCTGATCACGATCCGCTTGGGCGGCACGGCCAGCACCGAGAAGCCCTCCGGAACCTTGCCGTTCAGCTTGCGACCACTCGGCAACGTCGAGTTCAGCAGCCGCTCACGCGTGTCCTCGGGGCCGGCGACCTTCCGCTTCTTCGCGTTGAAGAGGTAGTAGGCCGAGGCGCCATTCTTCGTGTCGGCCTTCACCTTCGAGAGCAGGTCGTACAGGTTTCCGTTGGCGATCACATGGTGCGCACCGTCGTTCGAGGGCCCGACCGCGTCGACCTCGAAGTCGTAGAACTGCAGCTGCGCGGTCGTGCCGATGATCTTGGCGGCCTGGTTCACGTCGTGGACGCCGGCCAGCTGGATCACGATCTGGTTCGAGCCCTGCTTGCGGATCTCGGGCTCGGAGACGCCGAGCTTGTCGATGCGGCTGCGCATGATCGAGATCGAGCGGTCCATGCAGGCCGAGTCGCACGTCTTGCCGGGCGGCGGCACTGCCTTCAGCACGACCTCGAGTCCGCCCTGGAGATCGAGGCCGAGCGTGACCTTCTTGTGCGCCGGCGAGCTCGGGATCGCGAGCAGCGCGACGCCCGCGAGAGCCGCCAGGATCAAGCCGACGAGGATCAGATGGGAGCGCCGATTGCTCATTCGAGCCGGGAAAGATTAGCTTTCGCCGCGCGAAACCGGGTCGTCCGCTCCCGCCTCGAACTCTTCGGTGTCCGGCTCGGGCTCCCCGTGGACGACGGTGGCGACGGCACGGCGGTCGAGTCGGACGATCGTGCCGGGCGCGATCTCGACCTGGACGATCTCCTCCTCGATCCCGCGAACCGTGCCGTGGATTCCGCCGGCCGTCAGGATCTCGTCGCCCTCGGCAAGCGCGTTCTGCATCTGAGACTGCTCGACCTGCCGGCGCTTCTGCGGCCGCACCATGAAGAACCACATAGCCGCGAACAGCGCGACGAGGATGATCAGGTAGCCCACGTGCCTGCCTCCTTCGGGCGCTGCAGCCGCGCCAGCGCCTCCTCCTTGTACGACCCCAGCTCGCCCCGCTCGATCGCGTCGCGCGCCCCGGCGACGAGGTCGAGCACGAAACGCAGATTATGCAGGCTCAACAGCCGCAGCCCCAGGATCTCCTGCTGGTTCAGGAGGTGGCGCACGTACGCGCGCGAGAACCTCGTGCAGGCCGGGCAGGTGCAGTCCTCGTCGAGCGGCCGCGGGTCGCGGGCGAAGCGAGCGCCCTTCACGTTCAGCTGACCCTCCCAGGTGAGCGCCGAGCCGGTGCGCGCGTTCCGCGTCGGGAGCACGCAGTCGAACATGT
The DNA here is from genome assembly GCA_963763475.1 of uncultured Actinomycetes bacterium. Classification (GTDB taxonomy): domain Bacteria; phylum Actinomycetota; class Thermoleophilia; order Gaiellales; family Gaiellaceae; genus AC-32. Next base: position 311,467 of record CAVXOR010000004.1, read on the forward strand.
CGATCCCGCGCTCGATCACCTCGAGGATGCCCACCGGGTCACCGATCCCCATGAAGTAGCGCGGGCGCTCGGCCGGCAGGAGCTCGGCCGCCCAGGCGGTCGTCTCGAGCATCTGCTCCTTCGGCTCGCCGATCGCCAGGCCGCCGAGCGCGTGGCCGTCGAAGCCGAGCTCGGCGATCTCCTCGACGCTGCGGCGCCGAAGCTCCGGGTCGGAGCCGCCCTGGGCGATCCCGAACAGCAGCTGCCCCGGCGCACGTTCCGCGTCGCGCTGGCGCTTGGCCCACTCCGTCGTGCGACGGACGGCCACCTCGAGCTCACTGCGCGGGGCTTCCGGCGGCGGCACGACGTCGAGGCACATCGCGATGTCGGAGCCGAGCTGCGCCTGGATGCGGGCCGCGAGCTCGGGCGTGAAGCGCGCCTCGTCGCCGTCGTAGACCGAGCGGAAGGTGAGCCCGTCGTCGTCCTGGCGCAGGATCGTGTGCCGCAGCGAGAAGACCTGGAAGCCGCCCGAGTCGGTCAGGATCGGCCCGTCCCAGGCCATGAAGCGGTGCAGGCCGCCAAGCTCGGCGATCAGGTCGGCGCCCGGGCGGAAGTGCAGGTGGTAGGTGTTGCAGAGCAGGATCTCGGCGCCGAGCTGCTCGAGCTCGACCGGGTCGACGGCCTTGACCGTCGCCTTGGTGCCGACGGGCATGAACGCCGGCGTGCGCAGCTCGCCGTGGGCGGTGCGCAGGACGCCGGTGCGGGCGGCGCCGTCGGTTGCGCCGAGAGTGAAGGCCCTCACGCGGCCACGCTCGTGAACCAGCTCGTGATCGTGGCGGCTGAGCGCTCGTCCTCGTCGGGTGCTGCGGGAAGACCGAAGTCACGGCGGACACGCCCGAGCTCCTCGGCCAGCGCACCGAGAGGAGCGCGGCTGCCGAGCAGCGAGACAACGCGAAAGGCGCACGACTCCCGCTCCTCAGGACCCGCCGCCGCGATCGGCGCCCAGCTCTCCTCGAGCACCCGCGCGAGCTCTCGCATTCCGCGCTCCCTCCAGAACGCGCGCCATTCAGCGGCGCCCTTCGTCGGCCAGCGCTCAGCCAAGAACCGCACCCCCGCCCTTCTGGGTGGGGCTTGCGGTCCACCCTCGCTCCCGCTGCGAGCGTACTGAGTCAATCCGCGCGTGTCTGTCACCGGACGGTGCCGAAAGGGAAACGGTTTCTCCACCGGCGGCCGCTACGGTCGCTCGGCAGCGGCGCTCGTAGAGCGCGGCGACGAAATCCTCGACCAGGGCCTCCCCGCGCCGCTCGAAGCCGAGCTGCTCGTAGTAGCGCCGCAAGGCGGCGTTCTCGGCCATGCAGTCGAGCCGCAGGAACTCGCGCCCTGCCTCTGCAACCCGCGCGTCGGCCCACTCGAGCAGTCGAGCCCCGAGACCCCGGCCGGCATAGGCCCGCCGCACGGCCAGCGCGTACCCGGCGTCGTCGCGCTGCTCGCCCCAAATGCTCGGGTCGCTCCAGCGCAGCACGAGCGAGCCCGCGGGCTCGCCGTCGAGCCGCACGACGAAGAACTCGCCGCGGCGCACGAGCGCCTCCACTCGGCCTCGCGGGAACGGGTGGGGCCACTGCTCGATCCCGCGCTCGAGCAGCCAGCGCGCCGCTTCGGAGAGCGTCGCGACGAGCTCGTCGACGTCCTCGGCGCGCGCCTGACGCACCTCGAGCCCGCTCACAGCAGCAGCATCGCGTCGCCGAACGAGTAGAAGCGGTAGCGCTCCTCGATCGCGAGCCGGTAGAGGCGGCGCGTGTCCTCGACGCCGGCGAACGCCATCACCAGCGCGAGCAGCGTCGAGCGCGGGAGGTGGAAGTTCGTCAGCAGCGAGTCGACACGGCGGAACTCGAACCCGGGCGTGACGAACAGATCCGTTCGCCCGCTCAACGGCGCGCCGCGGGCCAGCGACTCCAGCACGCGCACGGTCGTCGTGCCCACCGCCAGCACGCGCTCGGCCGCCCGGATCCGCTGCCACGCAGCGGGCTTGACCTCGTAGCGCTCGCTGTGGAGCTCGTGCTGTTCCAGCGTCTCGGCCGCGAGCGGACGGAAGGTGTCGAGCCCGACGTGCAGGGTGACGTGCTCGACGTCGAGGTGCGCCAGCAGCTCCGGCGTGAAGTGCAGCCCGGCCGTCGGTGCCGCCGCCGAGCCCTCGCTGCGCGCGTAGACCGTCTGGTAGCGCTCGGGATCGCCCAGGGGCTCGCGGATGTAGGGCGGCAGCGGCGTCTCACCCGCCGGCTCACCCTCGAGCCGCAGCCGCCAGCGGCCCTCACCGAGCGGCTCGAGCAGCTCTACCGGGCCGAGGCGTTGCCCGGGCCGCAGCTTGCGCGACGGGCGCGCGAGCCCCTCCCACGTCCCGTTCGACCCGAGCCGCTCCAGCAGCAGCACCTCCGCCTCGCCGCCGCCCGGCCGCTCGAGCCGCAGCCGCGCCGGCAGCACTCGCGTGTCGTTTACGACGACCAGCGTTCCATCGGCGAGCTCGGCGGGCAGCTCGTCGAAGCGCCGGTGGCGCGTCGCGCCGCTGGCCCGCTCGTGGACGAGGAGCCGCGAAGCGTCCCGCCGTTCGGGCGGTTGCTGCGCGATCAGCTCCTGTGGTAACTCGTAGTCCAGCTCGGAGGACCTCATCCGATCCGGACGTTACCGTTGCCGCCGATGACTGACGACGCGATCGAGAAGGCACGAGAGCGGCTGCGCGAGGCCGCCGAGGGCCGTCCGGACCCGGCTGCCGTGGACGCCGCGCTCGAGCGGGCACGCGCCCAGGTCGAGGAGCTGGCGCAGACCGCCGCCGAGCTCGAGGCGACGATCCCCGCGAGGGTCGAGCACGCGGTCAGCGACGGGCTCGCCGAGCAGGTTCGGCCGGTCGGCCGCAACCTCGCCGAGATCCGCGGCCTGATGAACCAGGTGATCCGCCGGCTGGAGCGCGTCGAGGGCGACCTGCTCTCGGAGCGCCACGCGCGCGTGGACGACCTGGGGCTGCTGGTCGACCTGGTCACCTCCAGCTGGAAGTCGGTCGAGCGGCGCCTGACGACGCTCGAGCGCAAGCTGCAGACCGGCGAAGGCGCGATCGTCTACCGCATGGAAGAGCGCCGCACCGGCTGACTCCGTCGGTAGAGCCGCTCCTCCACCGCCAACCCGACCAGTCCCAGCGCGACCGCGAACCAGAGCGTCGCGAGCCTGATCAGCACGGTTGCGGCAACGGCGCCGGCCTTTGTCGTTTCGCCGAGCGCCTTGATCAGCGCGGTCATGCTCGTCTCGGCGACCCCGAGGCCGCCGGGCAGGAATGAGAGCGCGCCGGCGAGGCTGCCGAGCGTGAAGACGACGATCGTGTCGGCGAGCGAGAGGTCGAGCCGCAGTCCCTTCACGCACACGTAAGCCGCGAGGCACTCGAACAGCCACGAGACCGCGGAGAGCAGCGTCATCTCGACGAGCAGGCGCGTTCCGAGCAGCGCGCGGGCGGCACCGGGCGCCTCACCGAGTCGCGTGAACCGCTCCAGCAGGGGGCTGTGGACGACCACCACCGCGCCGGCGACGGCGATGACCGCGGCCAGCAGCAGCGGCCAGTTCCGGGTGCCTGCGCCGCCGACGACCGCCAGCACGACCACCCCGGTCGCATCGGTCACGCGCTCGGCGAAGACGACCGGCGCCGAGCGACGCACCGGCACGTCGAAGCCACGCTTCAGCAGGCCCGACTTGAGCAGCTCCCCGAGCTTCGCGGGCGTGATCGTCATCGTCAGGCCGGCGACGAAGATGGTGAAGCTCCGCCCGCGCGGCACCTCGATCGCCAGCCGGCGCAGATAGCGCTCCCAGCGGAAGAAGCGGAGCAGGTAGTTGAGCGCGGTCAGCGCGAGCGCGAGCGGGAACAGCTCCCAGCGGAAGCTCGCCAGCTCGTCGCCGAGCGCGCCGAAGTCCGCGTAGAGCCCGAGCCCGAGCGCGACGGCCGCGGCCAGCGCGGCGGCGAGGATCAGCCCGCGCTTCAGGTGAACGCGAGGATTGCCGCCGCGGTCACGATCCAGCCGCCGACGGTCAGCAGGATCGGCACATCGCTCAGCAGCACCTGCTCGGGCTCCTCGCCGACGTCGTGGCGGTGCATCAGCAGCAGGTAGCGGAAGACGCCGAAGACGACGAAAGGCACCGTCGCCAGTAGCACCCGCGAGTGGCCGGCGGTGAGTGTGTAGACCGCGTAGGCGATCACCGTCGCGGAGGCCACGATCCCGATCAGCTGGTCGACGAGCTCCAGTGAGTAGCCCTCGAGCACCGGTCGCCCGGGAGTTCGCTCAGCTCCGACGAGCACGAGCTCGCCCCGCCGCTTCGCGAGCGCGAGGAAGAGCGCGAGCAGGGCCGTGCAGAGCAGCAGCCAGGACGAGATCGGCACGTCCACCGCCTCGGCACCGGCGGCGGCGCGGATCACGAACAGCGCCGAGATCGTGAGCACGTCCAGCAGCACGACGTGCTTCAACCGCAACGTGTAGCCGGCCTGGAGCGCCGCGAAGGCGAGCACGAGCAGCACCGAGGCGACCCCGAGCGGCGCCACGAGCAGCGGCGCCAGCAGCGCGAGCGCCCCAGCGAGCAGCAGGGCGGCGCGCACCGAGAGCTCGCCGCGCGCGATCGGCCGCGAGCGCTTGACCGGATGCAGCCGGTCCTCGTGGCGGTCGCGCACGTCGTTGGCCAGGTAGGCGGCGCTCGAGATCGCGCAGTAGGCGACGAAGCAGACACATGCCTCGAGCCAGCGCAGCGGATCGCCGAGCTTGGCTGCGAAGACGAGGCCCGCGAAGACGAGCAGGTTCTTCGACCACTGCCGCGGGCGGAGCGCCACCAACGCTGCCCGCAGCGGCGAGCGGCGCTGCGGCAGCTCGAGCAGCTCGGGCGCGGCGACCACGCGCGGAGGCTATCTGGGCCGCGTCGGCAGCATCAGCTCGAAGCGGCTGCCCTGCTCCGCCGAGCTTTCCAGGCTGATTCGGCCGCCGAGCGCGGTCGCCAGCTCGCGCGCGATCGCGAGACCGAGTCCGGTGCCGCCGCCGCCGCGCGACCAGAATGGCCGGAAGATCCGCTCACGCTCCGAGGGCGGGATCCCTGGGCCGCTGTCGGCGACTCCCACGTAGACGGTGCCGTCGGTCGCGGTCAGGTCGAGGTCGACGCTGCCGCCGTCCGGAGTCCAGCGGAAGGCGTTCGCGAGCAGGTTCGTGATGATCTGCAGGACGCGATCGCCGTCCGAGACGATCACCGGCTGCGCCTCGACCTCGCGCCGGTACTCGATCCCGCGCCGCCGTGCCTCCTCGCTGAAGGTCGCGTACGCCCGGTCGACGAGCCGCTCCATGTCGACCTCCTCGCGCAGCACGGTGAAGCGGTGCGCGTCGAGCTTCGCCAGGTCGAGCACGTCGCCCACCAGCCGCTCGAGCCGCTCGGCCTCGGCGGCGATCACGGTCAGCGAGGCGTCCCGCAGCTCGTCGTCGGTGACCACGCCCTCGCGCAGCGCGCCGACGTGGCCGCGGATCGCCGTCAGCGGCGTGCGCAGCTCGTGCGAGACCGTCATCAGGAAGTTGCGCTCGAGCGCCTCGGTCTCGGCGAGCCGCGAGGCCATCTCGCCGAAGCGGTCGGCGAGCAGGCCGATCTCGCCCGCGCCGCCGCTCGGCACCTCGACGCCGTAGTTGCCGCGGGCGACCTCGTCCGCGGCGGAGGAGAGCTTCAGCACCGGCGTCGTGATCCGGCGCGACGAGTACCAGGCGAAGGCCGCGGCCACGAGCACGCCGCCGGCGAAGGCGATCAGCAGCCGCTCGATCAGTGCGAGCCAGCGCTGGTTCAGCACCGTCTCGGGCTTGGCCACGACGACCGTCCCCCAGAACCGCTTGCCGACGAACAGCGGCCTAGCCACGGCGAGCAGCTTCGTCTTGGCATCCGGCGGCCGGAAGGCGAAGACCACCAGCCCGCGCCGCCGGACGAGGCGCTGGTCGACTGCCCTCGGCGGCAGCGGCCGGAAGCGGGCGCGCTGCCCAGGGAAGAGATCGAGCCCCCGGTAGTAGATGCGATCGCCGGTCGCGAGCTCGAGTCGCGACGGTGGGAGGAGCTTCCGTCCGGCCTGCCGGCCGTACAGCTGCTTGAGGCCGCTCGACTCCTTCTTCAGCTCGCTGTACGCCTGCGAGCTCGAGCGGTCTTGCGCGTACGAGCGGAAAAGGCGCAGCGCGATCGCGGCCGAGACGAGCCCGGCGACGACCACGCCCAGCAGGAAGAGGGCCGGGAGCTGGAAGCGCAGCGACCGCAGCATGGCGGCCCCGGGCGCCTAGGCGCTGACCGCCGCGTCCCGCGGGGGCGCGACCTTGTAGCCGACCCCCCAGACGGTGACGATCGGCGAGGCGTCGCCGAGCTTGCGGCGGAGCTGGCGCACGTGCACGTCCACCGTGCGCGTGTCGCCGGCGAACGTGTAGCCCCAGACCCGCTCGAGCAGCTGGTCGCGCGTCAACACGAGGCCGTTGTGGTCGAGCAGCTCCCAGAGCAGGTCGAACTCCTTCGGCGCGAGCTGGATCTCCTCGCCCGAGACCCGGGCCTCGCGCCGGCCAGCGTCGATCTCGAGCTCGCCGTGCTTGAGCTGCTTCGGCTCGGACTCGCGGCGGTCCGCGACGCTGCGCCGCAGGATCGACTTCACGCGCGCGACCAGCTCGCGCGGGTTGAACGGCTTGGTCAGGTAGTCGTCGGCGCCCACCTCGAGGCCGATGATCTTGTCGACGTCCTCGTCCCGCGCGGTCAGCATCAGGATCGGCACGTCCGAGTCCTTGCGGAGCCGACGGCAGACCTCGATCCCGTCGACGTCCGGGAGCATCAGGTCGAGCACGATCAGGTCCGGCCGCTGGGACTCGGCCTGCGTTAGGGCTTCCGAGCCGGTGGCGACGGTGCTGACCGTGTAGCCCGCGTTCTTCAGGTAGAGCGCGACGAACGACGCGATCGAGGACTCGTCCTCGACCACCAACACCGTCTGCGCCTGGGCTGTCATGGCCTCAGGATAAAGACGGCGTCAGCTCCCGGGCGGCGGCGGCCCGAGATAAAAGGTCGTCAGGTCATCCGGCAGCGACTGGTATGGGGCGTCGTCGATCGACATCACGCCGTCGTTGACCCCTGTCTCGCCCAGGCCATCCACGGTGACCTGCCCGTGCGCGACCGCGGAGATCCAGATGCCGCTGCCACGAACGCTGACCGTGAAGCGGCCGTCCTCGACGCGGAAGCCGAGGTTGCGGCCCTTGCAGTAGCTCAGCTGCTTCGAGATCCGGTGCCGCTTGCAGCTCCACTGCGGGCTGTTGCCGTCGCCGGGCTTGAAGTCGCGCACCTGGACGCGCCCGTTGGCGACCCGGCCGATGACCGTGCCGGTCACCTTGAGCGTGACCACGCCGCGGCCACGCTTGACCGAGAGCGTGCTGTCGGTCGGGGTGTCGGCGGCCACCGCGAGCGGTACCGTTAAGGCCGACAGGAGCAGGGTGAGCACGAGGAGCCGCCTCATCTGTTCGACAGTATCGGCGCCCTAGGTGAGTTGGGGATCAGCGGGTTGTAAGGAATGCGTAAACGCTTTGCGATAGCGGGCTTGGCTGCGGGAATCGCGATCGCCGCCGCGGCCTCTGTGCCCGCCCAGACGGGGCCGCCGCGGCTGCTCGGGCTGCGCGTCTCGAACGGGGGCACGCCTTTCGCCGGCGACACTCCGTGGCTGGCCACGGTCAGCCCGAACGGCGACGGCTTCCGCGACCGCGCGCTTTTCCGGTTCAAGCTCGACCGCGCCGCCACCGTCGAGGTGCGTGTCGTGGCCACGGACGAGGCCCGCCGCCCGGTGCAGACGATCTGGAGCACGAGGCGGCGGCTGGCGGAAGGGCCGCACATCGTCGGGTGGCGACCCGCGCAGTCGACGCCCGACCGCACCTACCTGGTCCGCTTCGTCGTCAGAGGTCGGAACGGCGGCCGGCGCGTCTACGGGTTCGAGCCGCCGCGGCGAAACACGCTGACGAGCGGCCTGGTCGTGCGCGTCCAGGGAATCCAGGCCGGCTTCCTCGCGCGCAGCTACCCAGTCGGCGGCGCGGCGACGGTCGCCATCTCGACCGACGCGAAGCGCGTGCGGCTCCAGCTCTTCTCGTTTGCGAGCCTGCCCAAGCCGACCGTGCACGATCTGCGCACCGGCGGTGTGGCGGTCGCGCCGGCGGTGCGGCTCGCCTGGCCGACCCGCGGCAGCTCCACGCGTTACGTCCAGATCAGCGCCACCACCCCAGCGCGGAGCGGCCTCTACTTCCTGCGCGTCAACTCGGCGGACGGCCGTGTCGGGTACGCGCCCTTGATCCTGCGGCCGCGCACGCTCGGCGAGCACAAGGTGGCGGTCGTGCTCTCGACGAACACCTGGCAGGCCTACAACTTCCTCGACGCCAACGGCGACGGCTGGGGCGACAGCTGGTACGTCGGCGGCGCCAGCCCGAGGGTCGACCTACGGCGCCCCTTCCTCGACTTCGGCGTCCCTTTCCGCTTCCGCGACTGGGATCTCAGCGTCATCTCCTGGCTGAGCCGCACCGGCAAGCAGGTCGACTTCCTCACCGACGACGACCTCGAGCGCGTGTCGAGCGGCGATGCGCTTCGCCGCGCCTACGACCTGGTCGTCTTCCCGGGCCACGAGGAGTACGTCAGCGGCCACGCCTACGACGTCGTCACGCGCTACCGCGATCTCGGAGGCGACCTGATGTTCCTGTCCGCGAACAACTTCTTCTGGAAGGTGACGCGCTCGGGGCAGACGTTGCGCCGGGTGGCGATGTGGCGCGCGCTCGGCAAGCCGGAAGCCTCGCTCGTGGGCGTGCAGTGGACGGCCTCCAACTACGGTACCTCGCAGGCGCCGTACGTCGTCCAGGGTGCTCTCAGTTCGCCGTGGGCGTTCGCGGGGACCGGGCTGCGGAACGGTTCCTCGTTCGGGCGTTACGGGATCGAGATCGACGCCCGGGCGCTGAGCTCGCCGCCCACGACCCGCCTGCTCGCCCGGATCCCGAACGCGATCGGCGCACACGACGCCGAGATGACGTACTACGAGACCGGCTCCGGCGCCCGCGTGTTCGCGGCAGGCGCGCTGAACTTCGCGGCGTCGATCAACGATCCGGCCGTCTCGCAGCTGGTCGACAACGCCTGGTCGCGGCTGACGCGCTAGCTCTCGTAGGCGAAGAAGCCACGGCCCGACTTGCGGCCGAGGTGCCCCTCGCGCTGCATCTCGAGCAGCCGCTCCGGCGGAGCCATTCGCTCCTCGCCCAGCGCGGCGTGTAGCGCCTCCGAGGCGTGGACGTGGACGTCGACGCCGATCAGATCGATCAGCGCGCAGGGGCCGATCGGCCAGTTCGCGCCGTAGCGCATGGCGCGGTCGACGTCCTCCGGGCTCACCCGGGCCTCGTCGAGCACGCGCACGCAGTCGTTCAGCAGCGGGATCAGGATCCGGTTGACGATGAAGCCCGGCGTGTCGTTGCAGGCCACGGGCTCCTTGCCGAGCCGCTGCGCGAAGGCGAAGGCGGTGTCGAAGGTTTCGTCGCTCGTGTGCGCCGTCCGGACGACCTCGACCAGCGGCAGCACCGGCGCAGGGTTGAAGAAGTGCATCCCGACGACGCGCTCCGGCGCGCTCGTGCCCGCCGCGATCTCGGTGACCGAGAGCGCCGAGGTGTTCGTGGCCAGGATCGCCGGGGGCGGCACCAGCCGGTCGAGTTCGCCGAACAGCTCGCGCTTCACCTCGAGGTCTTCGAACGCGGCCTCGATCACCAGCTGGCACCCCGCCAGCTCGGCAAGCTCGGTCGTGAGCGTGAGGCGTTCGAGGGCGGCGCCCTGCTCATCCCGGGTGAGCCGGCCCTTCTCGACGCCGCGGCCGAGGTAGTGGTCGATCCGCTCGCGCGCCCGCTCGCCGAGCTCCGGCGCGACCTCGCGGCCGACGACCTCGAAGCCCGCCTGTACGCAGACCTGCGCGATCCCGGCACCCATCGTGCCGAGCCCGACGACCCCGACCCGCTCGATCTCCACGGCGCGCGATCCTACGCGCTGCGCGCGCCAGGGTCTCGCGTGAACCTTTGCCCCCAGGGCCTTCGGCCCCTAACCCCCGTTCTTGAGGCTAGCGGTGAAATCGTCACGTGTCTGTGACCGCTTGATGCCGAGAGTGTGACCTCTCGGCGAGCACCCACATGAAGCGGACGAGGCCGTGGCCGGGCTCCTCGAACGGGACGACCCGTGCCTCCGATGCCTCGAGGCCGGATTCCGCGAGCAGTCGCCGGTTCGTCGTCTCGTCGAAGCAGGCGAAGAACATCGGCGCGCCCAGCCAGTCCTGCTCGACGACGTCCTCCGCCGCTGCAGTTCCCATCGTCGCCAGCAGCCAGCCCCCCGGTCGTAGCCACCCAGAGATTCGCCGCAGCAGCGGCCCTTGCTCCGCGCGTGGGACGTGGCCCAGCATGAAGAGCGAGACGACGCCGTCGAAGGTCTCGGGCTCGAGCTCGAGCATGGTGGCGTCGGCCTGCAGGAACCGCGCTTCGGGGAGCGCGCGTCTCGCCTGCGCGAGCTGCTCTGCGGAGAGGTCGACGCCGAGGTACTCGTAACGCGCGGCCAGCTCGACTGTCGACGGATTGTCGCCGCCGCAGCCGAGCTCGAGCACCCGAGCGCCCGGAGGCACCTGCTCGGCGAACTTTGCCACCCAGGCGCCGACCGGCGACTCGAAGCTCGCCGACCACTCCGCGTACCGGCCCGCGATCGCGTCGTAGCCGGCGCGCACGATCTCCTTCGGATCGGTTACAGGCGCTCCACGACGGCGGCGATCGCCTGGCCGAAGCCGACGCACATCGTCGCCACGCCGTAGCGCTCGCCACGCCGCTCGAGCTCGCCGACCAGCGTCGCGGTGACCCGCGCGCCGGTCGCGCCGAGTGGATGGCCGAGCGAGATGCCACCGCCGTTCGGGTTCACGTCCCCGCGTCGCTCCTCCAACCCGGTGTCGCGCTGGAACTGGAGCACGACTGAGGCGAACGCCTCGTTGACCTCGACGACCGCGACGTCATCCCAGCCGAGCCCGGCCCGCGCGAGCGCCCGCTCGCATGCCTGTGGGTTGCCGTGCAGCATCAGGCGAGGGTCGACCCCGGCTAGACCGAACGAGACGAACCGCGCCCTCGGTTCCAGGCCGAGCCGCGCGCAGGCCGCCTCGCTCGCCACCAACACGGCCGCCGCGCCGTCGCAGATCTGGCTCGCGTTGCCGGCGGTCACCTTCCCTTCGGGCAGGAAGGCCGGCTTCAGCGCGGCCAGCGCCTCGAGAGAGGTGTCGGCCCGCGGCGTCTCGTCGACGCCGAACACCACTCCCGTGTGCGGGTTGGAGACCTCGACTGGGACGACCTCGCGCTCGAAGCGGCCCTCGTCGATCGCGGACAGCGCCCGTCGGTGCGACTCGTACGAGTAGGCATCGAGCTCCTCGCGCGAGAGTCCCCACTCCTCGGCGATCAGCTCGGCTGCGACTCCCTGCGGGACGATTTCCCAACGCTCGAGCAGCTGGTCGGAGAGATCGCCGCCGCTCGAGCCCATCGGGACCCGCGACATCGACTCGACGCCGGCCGCCACGACGAGGTCGAGCTGCCCCGACCAGACCGCGGCCGCCGCGTTGAAGTTGCACTGCATCGAAGAGCCGCACTGCCGGTCGACGGTCGTGCCGGGCACCGAGTCCGGCCAGCCGCCGACGAGCGGTGCCATCCGCCCGATGTTCCAGCCCTGCTCGCCGACCTGGGAGACGCAGCCCATCTGCACGTCCTCGACCTCGCGGGGATCGAGGCCGTTGCGCTCCACGAGCGCGTTCAGAACCTGCCCCGCGAGCTCGTCCGCGCGCAGAGAGGCGAGCGTGCCGTTCCGCCTGCCGATCGGCGAGCGGACAGCGTCGACGATGAAAGCCTCGGCACCCTCCACGACGGCTCTAGACTAGCCCTCGTGGTCGTCACGACCAGCGGAAAGAAGCTGCTCGTCGCCGGAGAATGGATCGAGACCGGCGACTGGGTGGAGGTGCGCTCGCCGTACTCGGGCGAGGTCGTCGGCCGGGTCGCCAAGGCCGGCGCCGACGAGACGCGCCAGGCAATCGACGCAGCGCAGCAGGCAATGCGCGACCCGCTCCCGGCGCACAAGCGGGCGGAGATCCTGGTCAAGGTCGTCGCGGGGATCGCGCGCCGACACGACGAGATCGCGAGGCAGATCTCCGACGAGGCGGGCAAGCCGCTGAAGGCCGCCCGCGTCGAGACCTCGCGCGCGATGTCGACCTACACCTTCGCCGCCGTCGAGGCACGCAAGCTCGCGGGCGAGATGGTGCCGATGGACGCAGCCCAGGCCGGCGAGGGCAAGCTCGCCTTCACGCTGCGGAGGCCGATCGGAGTCGTGGGAGCGATCTCGCCGTTCAACTTCCCGCTCAACCTCGTCGCGCACAAGCTCGCGCCGGCGCTCGCCGCCGGCTGCGCCGTCGTGCTCAAGCCCGCGAGCCAGACGCCGCTCTCGGCGCTCCTGCTCGCCGAGCTCGAGGACGAGGCGGGCCTCCCGCCCGGCTGGCTGAGCGTCGTGGTCGGGCCCTCGGCCGAGATCGGCGACGTGCTCGTGGAGGACGAGCGCGTGAAAGCGATCACGTTCACCGGCTCGGGCGGCGTCGGCTGGGGTCTGAAGGAGCGTGCGCCGAAGAAGAAGATCAGCCTGGAGCTCGGCAACGCGACGCCGGTGATCGTCACCGCCGACGCCGACGTCCAGGCCACGGCGGCCGCGATGGCCGCGAACGCGTTCGCCTTCGCCGGCCAGAGCTGCATCTCGGTGCAGCGCATCTACGTCGAGCGGGCCGCGTTCGAAGGCTTCGTCGAGGCGTTCCTCGCGCGGGTTCGAGAGCTGAAGGTCGGCGACCCGGCCGACGAGGAGACCGACGTCGGGCCCGTGATCGACGCTGGCGCGAAGGAGCGAATCCTCGCGTGGATCGACGAGGCGAAGGAAAACGGCGCCGACGTGCTCTCCGGCGGCGAGGAGCAGGACGGATTGATCCAGCCGACGGTGATCGCCAACGCCTCGCCGGAATTGAAGGTGAGCTGCGAGGAGGTCTTCGGGCCCGTCGTCACGCTGACCGCGGTCGACTCCCTGGACGAGGCGATCGAGCTCGCTAACTCGACGCGCTACGGCCTGCAGGCCGGGATCTTCACGTCGCGGATCGACAGCGCGCTGCGCGCCGCCCAGGAGCTCGAGTTCGGCGGCGTGATCGTCAACGAGGCGCCGACCTTCCGCTCCGACCAGATGCCCTACGGCGGGGTGAAGGACTCCGGCAACACGCGCGAGGGCCCGGCCTATGCGGTGCGCGAGCTGACCGAGGAGCGGCTCGTCGTGATCGACCTCTAGTTTGCGACTCCGCCGCTCGGGAACCCTGCGCCCATGATCGGTCTTGCCATCGCGCTCATCGTGATCGGGCTCGTCTTCGGGTTCGTGATCCCCTGGGTCGGAATCGTGGTCGGCATAGTCGGCGTGCTGCTGTTCATCGCCTTCGTGGCCGGCTTCGGCCGGCGCGCCGCGTCGGACGAGCACCGCTTCTAGGGCCTCCGACCCCGGTGCTAGACTCGCGCCCCCTGTGGTGCGTTTTTCCCTGCTAAAGAGGCGCTCCAGGAGCGATTCCGCGGCCGGGTCGCAGCCGGTCTTCCGGCGAGCGCCCTCCCCGGGCGCGCTCAGGCGCGAGCGGCGTGCGATCGTCAAGGCTCGCGAGGAGCGGATCCGCCATCTCGGCGGGCTCACGCTGGAGATGTACCGGCGCTCAAGCTTCCGCGACCACCTGCTGATCGAGCACTGCCGGGAGATCGTCGCGCTCGAGGAGCGGCTGCGCGAGCTCGACTCGATGCTCGAGGCCGTTGCGGTCGCCCGGCGCGCGCCGGCGACTTGCGAGTGCGGGGCGCCAGTTCCGTGGGGTTCGCACTTCTGCGCCAACTGCGGCCGGCCGGTCGGCGCCGAGCCGGTCGTCGCGTGCGAGAGCTGCGGGCATCCGCTCTCGGCCGACGCCACCTTCTGCGCCCATTGCGGGCGGCCGGTGGAGACCAGCGACGAGGTCGAGCCAGAGCACGAGCCAAAGGCCGAGTCCGATGCTGAGAGCGAGCCCGAGGTACAGGCCGAAGAGCCCGCGGTCGACGAGACGATCATGCACTCGGCCGACCCCTGGGAGCGCTGAGTGGCGCGGCCCGAGGACGATCGCCGCTGCCCGCGCTGCAGCACGCCGTACAACGAGGGCCAGGAGTACTGCCTCGAGTGCGGCGAGCGGCTGCCTGCCCGGCCCAGCCGGATCTCGAGGCTTGGCGCGCGCTGGCGCCGCCGGGCCGGCTGGTATCCGGGCGACTGGATCTGGCCGGCGCTCTTGGCGCTGGTGGTCGCGATCGTCGCCGGGGTCGTGTCCGCCGTCTGGCTCGCTGACGACTCGAGCTCGGCCAACGACACGGTCGTGCGCACACAGGTGGGACGGTCGACGAGCGTGCCGACGCAGACCGCGCCCGAGCCCACGACGACGACGCCGACCACGACCGCCACCACCGGCACGACCGCGACACCGCCGCCTCCGCCGCCTCCGAAGCCGACGCTCGTCGCCTGGCCCGCTGCGAAGAGCGGCTGGACGATCGTGCTCGACTCGGTGCCGAACACGAACGGCCGCGCCGGCGCCGTAGGCGAGGCCCAGCAGGCCCTGCGGCTCGGCCTGAAGCCTGTCGGCGTGCTCGACTCGTCCGGCTTCTCCAGCCTCCACCCCGGCTACTTCGTCGTCTTCTTCGGGATCTACGACGACGAGGTCGAGGCGCAGAGCCACGTGATCGAGGCGCACCGCCGCGGCTACCGCGAGCCGTACCCGCGCCGGATCACGCCCTGACGTTTACCGCCAAGCAAACGGGGCAACCGACTTTGTAACACAGGCCGGGTTCGTTAGACTCGCTGCGCAGCTCGGTGCCAGGTAGAGGATTAACCGCGCATTAACAAAGCTTTGCCGGAGATTAATAGGAGCCGGAGATACTGACGAATGGACGAGCGGACGCTTCAGATTCAGGCCTGCATGTATCAGTACTCACGCGCCATCTACCGGTCGATCAAGGACCTGGTCGACCCGTATGTGACGGGCGAGACGCGAGTCCAGTACCGGCGCGAGGTGCTCGAGGCGTGCGAGCAGACGATGGAGCGTCTCGCCAAGGACCCGCTCTACTTCGCCAAGCCCGACCGGGCGCTCTTCCAGGACATCCGGCGTTACTTCCCGATCACCTGCCAGGCGCAGGTGGCCTGGGCGGTGCGCGAGGGCGTCGCGGCCGCGGTCGCGTTCATCGAGAGCCAGATCGAGGCCGGCGCGTTCGACGGCGGGATCGCCCGCTGCCGCGCGACGACACGCAAGGGCAAGCCGTGCCAGCGCACGCCGCTGCCGGATCGCGACTACTGCCCGTCGCACCAGCACCTCGAGCGCTCGAAGGTCGCGGCGTAGTCCTCCCCGCCCTTAGGCGATAGGCTCGCTTCGGGTGTCGCACGACACGGACAAGCTGATCCGTCAGCTCTCGCTCGTCGCCTTCTTGATGGCGGAGCGGCGGGCCGTGACCGCGCGCGACATCAAGGGCCAGGTCGAGGGCTACCAGGAGATGTCGGACGAGGCCTTCGCCCGCCGCTTCTACTCCGACCGGGCCGAGCTGATCGCGCTGGGCGTCCCCCTGCACTCCCAGCGCGACGAGTACACCGGCGAGGAGCTCTACAACATGCGTTCCGAGCGCTACTTCCTGCCGCCGCTGGAGCTGACCGACGACGAGCTCGCGGCGCTGCAGACCTGCCTGTACCTGCTCGAAGGCAAGTTCGCCTATGCCGAGCCGCTGCGGTTGGCGCTGCAGAACCTGGCGCTCGGCCGGGAGGGCTTCGCCGAGGCGCCCACCGACACGGCGCTGCGGGTCGAGGTGCTCGACCCCGAGTACTCGGTCGAGATGCAGGGGCGGCTCGGCAAGCTCGAGGCCGCGATCTCGAAGCAGCGGACGGTCAAGTTCCCGTACTGGTCGATCTCGCGCGACGAGGAGCGCGAGCGCACAGTCAACCCGTACGCGCTCTTCCAGGACGGAGGCGCGTGGTACGTCGTCGGGCTCGACCTCGAGGCCGAGGACGAGCGCACGTTCCGTGTTTCGCGCATCCGCGGCGAGATCCGCTTCGCCACTCGCCGCGAGCGTGACTTCCGGCTACCCGCCGAGTTCGACGTCGACCGCTACCGCGGCCGGCCGGCGTGGCAGATCGGCGACGCGGCCGGCGAGGCGCGTATCGAGGTCGCCGGCGACACGGCCTGGTGGGTCGAGCGCACCTTCGGGACGAAGGTCGAGGACGGCGTCTTCGCCACCGAGTACTCGAGCCTGCCGCTGCTCGCCTCCTGGGTCCTCCGCCAGGACGGCCGCGCAGTGCCGCAGGCTCCCGACGAGCTGCGGCGTGAGGTCGCCCGGGCGCTGAGGCTCGTCCGCGAGCGGCACGAGGGCGCTCCGGACAAGCTCGCGGCCGAGAGCAGCCGCGAAGCCGAGGAGGATGCCATCGAGCGGCCGACCGCGCCCGTGCATCCAGAGCGGTTCGCAGTCCTGCAGGCACTGCTCGCGTACCTGCTCGACCGCTGCGGAGAGGAGTCCCAGGCCGAGTTCCCGGCCCAGGAGCTGGTCGAGCGCTTCAACATCCCGTTCGAGTCGCTCGAGGAGCATCTCTCGCTGCTGAACCTCGTGAACTTCGGCGGCGGCTGCTACGCGGTCTACGCCGAGCTCGACGGTGACACGATCCGCGTGGACAAGGAGCTCTTCGGTGACACCTTCCGCGCCCCGCCGCGCCTGACGCCACTCGAGGCGCGCGCGATCCGGCTGGCGCTGGAGTTCGTCGGGCCGATGATCGCCGCCGACGCCGGCTCGGCCCTCGACCGCGTTCGCGCCAAGCTCGAGGAGACGTTCGGCGAGTTCGAGCTGGCCCAGACGCCCGAGCCACACGTGCAGCGCGCCGAGGAGGACCTCGTCGGCACGCTCAGCCACGGCCTGCGGGAGCGGCGCTTGGTCGAGGTCGACTATCTGAAAGAGGGCGAGGAGGAGGTCTCGACGCACCTCGTCGAGCCGTATTCGCTGGAGCGCAAGCTCCCGTACTGGTACGTGCACACCTGGGACCGCACGCGCGAGGGCGAGCGTTCGTTCCGGCTCGACCGGATGCGCAGCGCGCGGATCCAGCGGGCGCACTTCGAGCCGCGCGAGGGCTTCGACCCGCACGAGTTCCGGGACGCTCGCCCCGCCCGCATCTGGTACTCGACCGAGATCGCCCGCTGGGAGCTGGAGAAGGGCGCGCGCCCGCTGACGGACGGCTCGGCGGTCGCGGAACGTCCGGTCGGCAGCCCGGAGTGGTTGCTCGGCGAGATCCTCAGCTACCGGGGCGAGGCGGTCGTGCTCGAACCGCCGGAGCTGCGCCGCGAGATCGTCGCCCGCGCCAAGGCCGTGCAGCGAGAGCTCGGCCTCTCGCGCGTACGCGTCGGCTAACCGGAGAGCGGCAGCTCGAGCGTGAAGGTCGCGCCCTGGTCGGGCGCCGACTGCACCTCGAGCACGCCTCCGTGGGCCTCGGCGATCGAGCGCGCGATGAAGAGGCCGAGACCCGTGCCGGGTCGCGCGGTGCCCGAGCCGACGACGCGGCCGAACTTCTCGAAGATCAGCTTCTGGTCGGCCTTGGCGATCCCGGGCCCATCGTCGCGGACGTCGACGAATACACGTCCGTTCTCCGGATAGGCGCGCACCTCGACCTCGCCGCCGGCCGGCGAGTACTTGATCGCGTTGTCGATCAGGTTGGTCAGGACCTGCCTCAGGCGCTCGCCGTCGGCCCGGATCGTCGGCAGCGGTGACTGCACGTTCGCGCGCAGCCGCACCTCGTCCTGGCCCAGCTGGGCCGTCGCCACGGCGTCGTGCACGAGCTGTGCGAGGTCGAGATCGCGGAACCGGAAGCTGAAGGTGCCCGCCTCGATGCGCGAGGTGTCGAGCACGTCCCCGATCAGCTCGGCGAGGCGGTTCGTCTCACCGGCGATCAGCTCGAGGAACGACTCGCGCTGGTCGGGCGAGAGCTCGCGCCAGCGCTGCTGGAGGGTGCGAGAGGCGCCGATCACGGCGGCCATCGGCGTGCGCAGCTCGTGTGAGACGAGCGAGACGAAGTCGGCCCGAAGCGCCGAGAGGCGCCGCAGCTCCTCGACCGTCTTGCGCTCGCTCTCGTAGGCGCGGATGTTCTGGACGGCACTCGCAACCAGACGGCCGAGCAGGCCCGCGAGCTCGATGTCGTCCGCGTTGAACGAATCGGGCTCCTTGCGGACGAGCGACAGCATCCCGATCGAGCGCGCTCCCTGGAGCAGCGGCGTGGCGAGGCGGCAGCGGAGGCCGAGCGCCAGGAACTCGTCCTCCTCCGGGTACTCCGCCGAGCTCATGTCGCGCCTGTAGATGGTCTGGTTCGTGCGCAGCAGCTCCTCGAGCAGCGTCCCGTGGATCGGCCGGCCCGATCCGGGCGGCAGCACGTCGTCCGCTCCCGCGCCGGCCACCGCCATCACCTGCGCGACGCTGTTCTCGCTGAGCACGATCGCGATCCGGTCGAACGGCAGCAGCCCGCGCACCTCGCGAATGAAGGCGTCGAAGGCCTGGTCGAGCTCGAGCGAGGAGCTGAGCGCGCGGGCGCAGCGGTTGGCCGCTTCGAGCACGTCCGCGCGGCGGCCGAGCTGGTCGCGCAGCCGCTCCGCGTCGGCCGCGCGCGCCTCCGCGACCGTGCTCTGGCCAAGCAGGCGCAGCATCAGCCAGCCGACAATCAGGCCGATCAGCACCTCGACCCCGAGCTGAAGCGTGACGTAGTCGATGCGGTACATGCGCGGCTCGAACCGCCGCTCGCGCAGCCATTCGAAGACGGCCATCACCGGAGCGCTCGCAACGACGACTGCCATCGCGCCGACGATCCCGTAGCGCAGGGCGGCCTCGACGAGCGGCAGGTACATCAGCTGGCGGACGGGTGAGGCGTCCTCGAAGCTGAAGATCAGCGTGTAGGTCGAGACGACCGCGAAGTCGAACGCGAGCGCCGTCAGCCCGATCCGCTGCAGCGAAGGCTTCGTCAGCTCGCGCCGGCTGACCGCGAAGAGCGTGAGAGCGCCCACAGCGAGGGCGCCGGTAGCAAGCCAGGCCCAGAGCTCTCGGTCGCCGGGGTAATCCGCCGCCACCGCGACCTGGAAGATCGCGAACGGGACCGCACCGAGCCGGACCCAGGCGATCCAGCGCTCGGCGTCGCGCAGCCTCTGCAGCTCGCCGTTCAGCGGAGTCTCCCGAGCGCCCAGTCGGCGTGCTCGCGCAGCAGCGGGTCGTCGCTCCCGACATACGGCTCCGCGAGTGCCGGGTCGCCGCCGGCGTTGCCGAGCGCGACGAGCGCGTTCCGGCGCAGGTAGCGCGGCTCGTTGCGCGGGACGAACAGGCGCTCGTAGCGCTCCGCGAGCTCGGCATCGCCGGCCTCTAGCCAGTCGGCGAGCGAGACGTGCGACTCGGCGTCCGGATGCTCCTCCCCCGCGCGGCGCTTCTCGACCCCGCGGTTCCACGGACAGACGTCCTGGCAGATGTCGCAGCCGTAGACGCGGTCGCCCAGCGCCTCGCGGTAGTCCTCCGGGAACGGGTCGGCCGACTGCGTCCAGTACGAGAGGCAGCGGGTGGCGTCGAGCACGCCGGCCTCCGCGAGCGCGTCGGTCGGGCAGGCGTCGATGCAGAGCGTGCAGGAGCCGCAACCCGCGTCGAGCGGCGGCGTCGCCTCCAGCTCGGCCGTCGTGACGAGTGTCCCGAGCACGACCCACGAGCCGTGGCGTCGCGTGATCAGCATCGTGTTCTTGCCGTAAAAGCCGACCCCGGAGCGCGCCGCAGCCTCGCGGTCGACGTGCTGGTTCGCGTCGACGAGCACGCGGTACTCGCCGCCCAGGCGCCCGCCGAGCTCGTCGAGCCGCTCGCGCAGGACGGCGTAGGCGTCCCACCAGGTGTAGCGCGGCAGCCGCCCGTGGCCCGGCGGCGGCTCCTCGCCCTCGACCCAGTAGCAGAGCGCGGCCGAGACCACCGTGCGCGCGCCCGCGAGCAGCGTCTCGGGATGGCAGGAGATCTCGGGGTGCGCCATCGTGAAGCGCATCTCCCCGAAGAGGCCGCGCGCACGGCGCTCGATGATGTGCCGCTCCGTCTCCTCGTAGGGCGCGACGGGAGCCGCGCCCACCGCATCGAGACCGAGCTCCTCGCCCAGCCGTCCCAGCTCTTCAGCCTGCATATGGGAGATTGTGCCCGGATGAAGGCCATTCGGATCCACGAGGACGGCGGGCCCGAGGTTCTGCGCTACGAGGACGCGCCCGATCCCGAGCCCGCGCAGAGCGAAGTGCTCGTCCGTTTGCACGCTGCAGCGCTCAACCATCTCGACCTCTGGATCCGCAAAGGCCTCCCGTCGGTGCCCAAGCCGCGGATCCTGGGAGCCGACGGTGCCGGCATCCGGGAGGACACCGGGGAACGCGTCGTGATCAACCCGGGGATCGAGCACGGCGAGAGAATCACGGTGATCGGCGAGCACATGGACGGCACACACGCGGAGCTCGTGGCGGTCCCGGAGAGAAACGTCTATCCGCTACCGGATGAGCTCTCGTTCGAGGAGGCGGCCGCTTTCCCGCTCGTCTTCGAGACCGCCTACCGGCTGCTGGTGACGAAGGCGCGGCTGCAGGAAGGCGAGTGGGTGCTGCTCTGGGGGATCGGCAGCGGGGTCGCCACCGCCGGACTCGCGATCGCCAAGGCGCTCGGTGCGAAGGCGCTCGTCACCTCCTCCAGCGACGACAAGCTCGGGCGGGCCCGAGAGCTCGGGGCCGACGCGACGGTCAACCACGCGAGCGCCGACGTGGGCGCGGCGGTCGAGGAGGCCACCGGCGGCAAGGGCGCCGAGGTCGTGCTCGAGCACGTCGGCGAGGCGACCTGGCAGACATCGCTCAAGGCGGCGCGCGCGGGCGGCCGGATCGTCGTGTGCGGGGCAACCACCGGGCCGAACCCTCCCGCGGCGCTGCACCGGATCTGGTGGAAGCAGCTGACGATCTACGGCTCGACGATGGGGACGCGCGAGGATTTCGAGGCGGCCTACGAGCTGGTTAAGAGCGGCCGTGCGAAGCCGGTCGTCGACTCCGTGCGGCCGCTCGCCGAGGCCCGCGCCGCCCACGAGCGGATGGAGGCCGGCGAGCAGTTCGGCAAGCTCGTGCTGACGATCCCCTAGGTGAGCTGGAAGGGGACGCTCGTGAGGATCACCCGCGGCTCGAAGAGCAGAAGGCGCTTCAGGTAGAGCGCGCGCTGGTTGTGCAGCAGCCGGTCGGTTCCGCGCACGACGAGTTCTGGCATCACCACCACGGCGACGGCGTCCGGATCGGCGGTGATGCCGCGGAGGTACGTCAGCAGCGGCGTGCCGACGTCGCGGAAGGGCGCCTCGACGATTTCCAGTGGGAGCCCAGTCGGGAAGCGGAGCCAGTCGTGCTCGATCGCGCCGACCTCGTGGTCGTCCTCGGCGAAGTAGAGGGCCCGGGTCTCGCGGATCCCGAGCGAGCGCGCGTACAGCAGCGCCCGCAGCGAGGCCGCGTGAACGCCCGAGATCGGGACGACGACCTCGGCTCGCTGCGGTAGCACGTCGTCTTCGCCGAGCTTCGGAACGTCCGTGACTGCTACTCCAGGCTCGCGCAGCAGGCCGAGCTTGAGCGAGAACGTCGAGCGGCGCATCACCGCCGACAGCAGCGATGGCTTGCGGAAGAGTTCCGGGACGACGACCGTCACGTACCGGCTTTCGCCCTGCGGGATCGCCCAGATCTCCTCGAGCACGGCGTCGAGCCGGTCGCCGTCGGAAGGCAGAATCTCCAACCGCGGGTTGCCGTCGGTCCAGCGGAAGAAGCGCGGGCCGATGCCCGGGTCGCTCCCGGGGAACGGCACGTGGATCGCGCGCAGCGACTCCTTCGAGATCGTCCGCGCGTACCAGAGGGCCTCGCGGGTCGCCGCGTCGAGCCGCTCGACGTAGAGCACCACGTTGTTTTCGACCTCGCGACTGCAGAGAACGGCGCGCCCCTTTGCCCGCAACCGGCGCCCGACCGCCCGGTAGTGCCGTCGCACGCCGTAGAAGGCGAGCACGAGGAGCGGGATCGCGATCAGCACCATCCAGGCACCGTCGCCGAACTTCGTCGCGACGACGACGACGGTCACAAGCGCTGTCGTGAGGGAGCCGACCGCGTTCAGCGCCGCCCGCCAGCGCCACCCGCGTTCTCGGGTCTTCTGCCAGTGCCGCACCATGCCCGCCTGGGCGAGCGTGAACGCGGTGAAGACTCCGATTACATAGAGGTGGATCAGCGAGTTGACGTTCGCCCGGAAGGCGACCAGCAGGGCTGTGGCCAGCCCGGCCAGGACGATGATCCCGTTCGAGTACGCGAGCCGGTCGCCGAGGTTGACGAACTGGCTCGGCAGGAAGCGGTCACGGGCGAGCAGCGCCGCCAGGCGCGGGAAGCCCTGGTACGACGTGTTCGCCGCCAGCACGAGGATCGCGAGCGTGAACGCCTGGACGAGGTAGTAGCCGACCGACCCGTGCGAGCCGGCCGGGAATGCGCCGCGTGCGATCTGCGAGAGCACCGATGCGGTTGAGCTCGGGCGCGCATCCATCTTCACCGCCAGCCACGAGACCGTGACGAAGAAGCTGATCGCGATCGCGGCCATCACGTAAAGCGTCCGCGCCGCGTTGCGCGACTGCGGCCGGCGGAAGGCGGTCACGCCATTCGAGATCGACTCCACGCCCGTGAGGGCGACGGCGCCCGAGGAAAACGCCTTCAGCAGGACGAACGCGCCCAGCGCCCCGGTGCCCGCGGCCAGCGGATGCGGCACGGTCGCGACCGGGCACGCGCCGACTGTGCACTTCGCCACTCCGATCCCGAGCGTCAGGTAGAGCATCGCGATGAACCCGTATGTCGGGAACGCGAACAGCAGGCCGGACTCGCGCACGCCCCGCAGGTTGCCGAGGGTGAGAAGCGCGACACAGGCGAGTGAGAGGCCCAACTGGTGTGCCGCCAGCGAAGGCGCCGCCGAGGTGATCGCGAAGACGCCGGCGGCGACGGAGACCGCCACCGTGAGCACGTAATCGGTCAGCAGGGCGGCGCCGGCCACGAGCGCCGGCAGCGTCCCGAGATTCTCCCGGGCAAAGACGTACGAGCCGCCGCTCGACGCGTACGCCTTGACGCCCTGGCTGTACGAGAGCACGACGATCGCGAGCAGCACCGAGATCGCGAGCGAGATCGGGAGCACGAGGTGCAGCGAGGCGACCGAGACCGTGATCAGCACGGCCATTGCCGCCTCGGTCGCATAGGCGACCGAGGAGATCGGGTCGGAGGAGAAGATCGGCAGCGCCAGCGTCTTCGAGAGCAGCGTTTCATCGAGCTCGCGGTTCGAGCGGGGACGGCCGATCAGCAGTCGCTTCGTGCGCGCGACGAAGGGTGCGGCAGGAGCAGCGCTCACGGCCGCATCACAAGCACGCGGCAGCTCGCGTGTCGCAGGACATAGTCGACCGTCCTGCCGAAGAGCGCCGAGCCGGGGTGCCGGGAGGCCCGGACGACGATGAGGTCCGCCCCGACGGCGTCGGCCTCGGACACGATCGCCTCGCCTCGGGCTCTCGAGCGGACGATTCTCGACCGCAGCCGCACGCCCCGGCTCGCGGCGATCGCCTCTGCCTTCTCCAGCGCTCGCCTCGCCAGACCCTCCTCGTCGAGCATGTGTGCCTCGAGAGGAAGCTCCGCCGGAACCTCGATTACGACGACCGCCGTGATCGCCGCAGCTGCCTCCGGCGCGAGCTCCGCCGCCAGGACGACGCCGAGCTCGGACTGGTCCTCGTCGCCGAGGGGAACAACGATCCGCCGGTAGGCGACGCTCCCGGCGCGTGTCGTTCGCAGCGCGCGGAGAGCCATGGACCCGACGCTACGCTCGGGGCGCTCAGGGCCGCCTCAAGCCTCAGGGCGGCGCCCTCAGGACAGTCTCAAGAGCGTGCCACCGGATTCACCAGCCGGTAGCCGGCGCCCGCCTCGGTTAGCAGGTAGCGCGGCCGGGCCGGGTCGTCCTCGAGCTTCCGGCGAAGCTGCGAGATGTAGACGTGCAGGTAGTGGGACTCTGTGCTGTACGCGGGCCCCCAGACCTCCCGCAGGATCGCTGGATGCGTCATCAGCTTGCCCTCGTTCTGGGCCAGCACCCGTAGCAAGTCGAACTCGTTCGGGGTCAGCTGGACCCGGCGACCGCTTATCGTGACGAGCCGCTTCTCCAAGTCGATCGTGAGCCCGCCGACCTCCAGCACTGGCTCGCCAGAGGGGGTCGCGCGCCGCAGCAGGGCCCGCAGCCGGGCCAGCAGTTCATCGATCCCGAAGGGCTTCTGCACGTAGTCGTCGGCGCCGGCATCGAGCGCAGCGACCTTCTCGGGCTCGTCGCCCACGACCGAGAGCACGAGGATGGGCGCCGAGCTCCACGAGCGCAGCTCGCGGCAGACCTCGACGCCGCTGCCGTCCGGGAGCACGAGGTCGAGGATGACGGCGTCGGGCGGTCGCATCGCGGCCGCGCTCAAGGCCTGTTCGGCCGTAGCCGCGGTGGCGACCTCGTAACCCGCGCCGCGGAGGTTGGTCTGGAGGGCGCGCAGGATCTGCGGCTCGTCATCGACCACGAGCACCAGCGCGGCGCTCATCGGACCAGGGTTGGGCGGGCAGCCGCGGACGGCAGCGCGAGCGTGAACGACGCGCCGGAGCCCTCGCGCGGCTCGGCCCAGAGACGGCAGCCGTTTGCCTGCGCGAACCCCCGCGCGATTGCCAGGCCCAGGCCGGTCCCCTCCCCGCCCGCACGCCCGTGCTCGAACGGCTCGAAGATCCGATCCAGGCTCTCCGGGTCGAGGCCCGGCCCGCGGTCTGCGATTGTCACCAGCACGTCGTCGCCGGTGCTGCCGACCACGAGCTCGACGGGGTCGGCGGGCGACGAGTACCGCAGTGCGTTCTCGAGGACGTTCGCGAGGACGCGCTCGAGCTGTGTCGCGTCCACGCTGACGAGCGGCGCATCGCCGTCGAGCGTGACCCGGACCCGGGCAGCCTCGGGGCCGAGCGCGTCGAGCGCGCGTGAGACGAGCTCGTCAACCGGCCAGAGCTCCCGATGGGCGGGCGCGACACCTCCCTCGAGCCGTGAGAGGTCGAGGAGGTTGGCGACCAGGCGCTCGAGGCGAGCGGTCTCGAGACGAATCGTCTCCAGCAACGATGCGCGGTCGTCATCGTCGAGCGCGAGCGACCCGCTCTCCAGGCCGCCGGCGGCGACGCGGATCGCGGTCAGCGGCGAGCGCAGGTCGTGGCTGACGGCGTGCAGCACCGCCGTCTTGGCGGCGTCGCTCCGGCGCAGTGCGTCCGCCTCGGCTGCGGCGAAGGCCCTCCGCCTGGCCTGTGTGGCGAGCTCGCTCACGACCACGGCGGTAACGACGAAGACCGCGAGCGCGACCCAGTTCTCGGAATCGGTCAGCGCCAGCGTGTGCAGCGGCGGCAGGAAGAAGTAATTGAACGCCAGCATGCTCGCGATCGAGACGGCCAGCGCCCACCCGAGGCCGTAGAGGACCGCGACGGGCAGCACCGCAAAGAGGTAGAGGATGCCGAGGCCGAGCACCGGGGCGACCTGCTTCAGGCCGAAAACGGCGCCCGTTACGGCCGCGACCGCCACGACGCTCACGGCCAGCCGCTCGCAGCGAGCCCTCACGTTCTCAGGATACGCCCCGTCTAGAGGTGTGCGGCGTGGCGCCGCTCGAGTCGCTCCTCGAAGCACCGACGCAGGTAGTCGCCGCGAAGCTTCGGCAGCACGCGCGGCGCGGGTGGCGGCTTCGGAATGACCACGATCTCGGTCACGCGCTGGCCGTGACAGCGCTCGTAGGCGTCGTGCTCGTCGAACACCGGCTGCGGCGGCTTCCGTCGGAGCCACGCGAACAGCCGGGCGAAAAGCGTCATGCGGTGGTCCTACCACGTCGGCCGCCCGCGGCCAAACGCGCTCAGTCGAGCTGGTAGAGAAACATCTCAACGACCTGGCCGATCCGCTCGTCGTGCTCGCTGGTCTCGCCCACCCGCTCGAAGCCGCACTTCTCGAGCACGCGGATCGAGCCGAGGTTGCTGGTGGCGACCCAGGCATGCAGCGGCCGTGTCTCCAGCTCCTGCACGAGCTCGCGGACCGCCGCGGTGGCGAGGCCGCGGCCCCAGAACTTCCGCCCGACCCAGTAGCCGACGAGCTGGCGACCCTCGAGCTGCCACGAAAGCACGTTGCCGGCGACCTCGCCGCCGGCGTCGATCGTCCGGATCACCGCACCCTCGTCGGCGAGGATCCGGCGCCAGTGCGCGTCGAAGGCCTCGCGGTCGCGGGCCGGCATGAGCGCCATCGACATCGCCTCGGGGTCGCGCTGCTGCTCGAAGAAGATGTCGAGGTCGTCCTCGCGAACCTCGCGCAGCAGGGGGGCCTCAGGGCGCTCGCTCAAGCGAGGCGGGCGAGCACGGCCCGTACGCGTCGCGAGAGCGTCCCGTGCACGGTCACGGCGACCACGTTGCGCACGACGAGGACGTGCCCGCGTGGCGCGGCCGTGTACGGCGCAGCTGCCTCTTCGGTCGGGTAGACGTAGACCAGCGCGCGGCCGTGGTCGACCATGAAGACCGGCGGCGGCCGATCCTCGGAGGCCGGCATCGAGACGATCTCCTGGATCGGCACCGTCTTCGGCGTCGTCCCGTCGACGGACTCGAGCTCCATCGTGATCGTCGTCCGCTGCGGCTGCAGGCCGGCGCTGCGCAGGGCACGCTCGACCTGCGCCGCCGAGCGGACGTGCGACGAGCCGCCACAGGAGGCCGCGAGCAGAGCCGTCACGGCCATCAGCGCGCAAAGGGCGTAGCCTCGAACGGTCACGGTCGCATTGTCGGGGCGACCTGCGGCGAGCGCCATCCCCGTTCGCGGCTAGCCGAAGCCGAGGATGAACTTCGCGTCGTCGGACATCTTCTC
Organism: uncultured Actinomycetes bacterium; assembly: GCA_963763475.1. GTDB lineage: Bacteria > Actinomycetota > Thermoleophilia > Gaiellales > Gaiellaceae > AC-32. The sequence goes on from CAVXOR010000004.1 coordinate 338,520, forward strand.
GGGCGTCCACGGCGGGTCCCAGGTGAGCTCGGTCTCGACCTCCTCGACCTCGGGCATCGCCCTCACGACCTCCTCGATGTTCTGCTGGATCAGTGGGCCGGCAGGGCAGCCCATCGAGGTGAGGCTGTACAGCACCTTCACCCTCGGGCCCTGCACCTCGGCGTCGTAGAGCAGGCCGAGCTCGACGATGTCCATCCCGAGCTCGGGGTCCTCGACGGAGCGGAGCGCCTCGATTACGTCGTCGCGGGTCATCGGCCGCAGGGTACCTAGAAGTCTCCGCGCGGACGCAGCGCGGCGGCGCCTACCAGCATGCCGACCGCGATCGCCGTCAGCAGGCCCACCATCGTTCCCAGGCTCGTCACGCCCTGAATCGGGTCGCCGCCGATCCAGCTCTCGATTCCGCGCAGGCCGTGCGAGCCGGGCGTGAGCACGTAGAAGGCCCCGAGGTAGAGGACGAACGGCGGTGGCAGCGCGCGAAAACGCCCGAGCAGCAGGGCGACCGAGGTCATCACGAGGGCGCCGACGAACGTGCCGACGGGGTCACCGAAGGCGTGGGTGCCGAGCTCGGCCGCGGCGGCGGTCAGAAGCACGAGTGCGAGCGCCCACGGAAAATCTTCGACCGCCATCGAGAACGCGAACATCACGCCGAGTGCGAACAGCACCCAGCCGCCCCACGTCCACAGTAAGCCGAGGTTCCCTTGCACGGTGACGTCGAAAAGGGCGTGCTCCGGGACCTGCACGATTACGGTTGCCACCAGCGCGCCGAAGGCGAGCACGAGCAGCACGACCAGCGAATAGACGAGCCGGGAGGCTCCGGCGGTGATCCGGTTGCCGGCCAGCTCCAGCGCGCCCGCGGTGATCGCATCTCCGGGGATGAAGTAGAAGAGCGCCGGGATGATGAGCTGGATCGGGCCGCCCTCCAGCGTCGTGTGCTGGAACAGCTCCAGCACGACGGCGGAGACGAGCACGGAGGCGAGAAACGGCGACGCGGCCGCCAGCCGCGGGCTTCTGGAACCGGCGACGACGAGCAGGCCGACCAGGAGCCCGGTCACGGCGGAGACCCCGACCTCCTGCCAGGTCCCCTGGACCGAGATCCCGAACCCGACGCTGAACAGCGTCAAGCCCAGTACCTGCCACGGCGCCGACCAGCGGCGCGGGAGAGCACGAAGCGCCGCGAGCTCTTCGGCCGCGCCCCGCGGGGAGAGCTCTCTGGCATCGATCCGGTCGAGCAGCCGTTTCAGCTCGGAGACCTGGTTCAGCGGCGGCACGCTCCGCTCGCGGGCGAAGGCCAGCGTACGGTCGCCCACCGTGACGATCGCCGCATCGGCGAGAAAGGCGACCTCGACTTCGCGCCCGTAGCGCTCGGCGACGTTGCGGACGAGCGTCTCGCAGCGCTGGGTGCCCTCGTAGCTCCAGCTCAGGAGCAGCTCGACGAGTGGCGCCAGCAGCTCGAGCAGCTCGTCGTCGCCGGCGGGCTCGGTTCGCGTCGCCGTGACGCTCGGAGCAGCTACGCGCTCGTCACCGGGTCGGTCGGGATCGTGTGAGCTATGGCGGCCGCGGCGGCTGCACGGTCGACGCCACGGGTCTTCCGCAGACGCTTCCGTCCCAGCAGCAGCGCGAGCGCGACGCCCGCTGCAGAGGCGATGGCCATCACGAGGGACGTGCGGGAGAGGCCCGCGGCCAGTGCGTCGGCTGCGGAGGCGCCCGCGTCGCGGTGATCGATGGTGACCGCGTCGTACACCGTCGCCGCGGCCGCTACGAAGAGCGAGCCGCCGACGTAGCGGGCCATGTTCGAGACGCCGGAGGCCGCGCCGACCTGCTCAGGCTCGACCGCCGAGGTCGAGGCCGACGAGGCGGGCCCGTTCGCGAGCCCGAGGCCGACCGCGATCGCCACGAGCGGGAGCACGAAGACGCTGTAGCCCCATGACGCGGTGACGAACACGAAGACCAGGAATCCGACCGCGGAGAGCGCGAACCCGGCGGCGACCGCGTTGCGCAAGCCGATCTTGACCGCGATCGGGGTGATCAGCGGTGTGACGGCGATCATCGCGGCCGCGGCAGGCAGCGTCGCCAGCCCTGCCTCGAGCGGGCTCAGGCCGAACGCGGACGGGTTCTGGAAGTAGAGGCTGAGCACGTACATCAGGGCGTTGATCGCGCCCGCCACGATCAGGATCGCCAGCGTCGCGCCGACGAGGATCGTGTTGCGCAGCAGCTTGAGGTCGACGAGCGGCGCGGCGACCCTGCCCTCGACCATCACGAAGCCGATCGCGCTCAGCACCGAGATCACGAGACAGCCGATCGTCGGCAGCGAGACCCAGCCCCACTTGGTGCCTTCGCTCAGCGCGAGCACGAGCGGAACGAGGATCGCCGCGATCAGCACCGTCCCTGCGAAGTCGATCGAGTGCGAGCGGTTCGGGTCGCGGGACTCCTTGATCGTGATCAACGTCAGCGGGATGCAGGCCGCGGCGATGGCCGCGTCGATCCAAAAGAGGCCCTGCCAGCCGGTCGTGTCGGCCAGCACGCCCCCGACGACGGGGCCGAGCGCGGCACCGGCGGCGGAGGCGGCGCCCCAGAGGGTGATCGCCTTCATCTGCCCGGCGCCGGCGGCGCTGACCGAGAGCAGGCTCATGCCGCACGCAAGGATCGTCGAGCCCGCGGCGCCCTGGATCATGCGACCCGCGATCACGCCGCTCCCGCTCGAGGAGAGCGCGATCAGGACGCAGGAGGCGACGAACAGGCCGAGGCCGCCGAGGAAGACAAGGCGCCGTCCGAACACGTCGCCGAGCGCGCCGGAGGTGACGATCACGGCGGCCCCGACCAGCATGTAGCCGGTCACCGCCCACTGCAGCTCCGCCACCGACGAGCCCACGTCCTTGCTGATCGCCGGCAGCAGGATCGTGACGGCCGAGGTGTTCGCGTTCACCACGAGCGCCGAGACGCAGGCGGCAGTCAGCACGCCGAGCCCGGCCTTCCGGTCGGCGGTCATCGTCGCGGCCAGCTCGCCCACACGGCGAGCCTAGGAAGCCCGGACGGGGCAGCCTTCATCCCATCGGGATGAGCGGATTCGCGTCAGTAGCCAAGCAGGCGGACTTCCTCGCGCCGCTCGCGGGCGAAGAAGTGGATCCCGTCGACGAAGCGCACCCAGTTGCACCGGGTGCACATCACCAGCGAGTGCGTGCGGGCGCTGTCGGCCAGGAATCGCACGCCGCGGAGCAGGTCGCCGTTGGAGACGCCAGTCGCCACCACGATCACCTCGCCGGGCGCGAGATCCTCGATCATGAACAGCCGCTCGAGGTCCTCGACGCCGGCCGCGGTCGCCGCCTCGACCTCGCTGCGGGAGGTCGGCCAGAGCTGCGCCTGCAGCTCGCCGCCGAGGCAGCGCAGCGCCGCTGCGGTGAGCACGGCCTGCCGCGTGCCGCCGATCCCGATCGAGAGGTGGTCGTTCGTGCCGCGGATCGCGGCCGAGATGGAAGCGGTGACGTCGCCGTCCTGGATCAGCTTGATGCGTGCGCCCGAGGCGCGTATCTCCTCGATCAGGTCGTGGTGCCGCGGCCGGTCGAGCACGATAGTCGTGACGTCGTTGACCATCCGGCCGAACGAGTCGGCGATCGCCCTGATGTTGTCGCCGACCGGCTTGGTCAGGTCGATCGAGCCCCGCGCCTTCGGGCCGACGGCCATCTTGCGCATGTACATGTCCGGCAGGCGCTGGAACGAGCCCGGGTCCCCGACGGCCACCATCGACATCGCGCCGTAGCCGCCGCGCGCGACCACGCCGCGACCCTCGAGCGGGTCGAGCGCGAGGTCGACCTCGAGCCCGCCCGCGCCGATGCGCGTGTCGGCTGAGAGCTGGTCGTCGTCGGCACCCGCGCCGATCACGACCTTGCCGTCGATCGGCAGCTGATCGAGCGCGAGCCTCATCGCCGTCGCGGCGTCCTCCTCGGCCGTCCCCTGCTCCGCGCGCCCGAGCCAGCGCGCGCCGGCGAGCGCCGCACGCTCGGTCACGCGCGCGTAGCTCTCGCAGAGGCAGAAGCGCGCCTCGTGCGCGAGCGGATCGCCGCGGGTCTCTGGCTGCGTCTGCGTCACGGGCGTACCTCGAGCGGCTCGGCGGCGCTCAGCACGAGCTCCATCACCTCGCCGATCGCGTCCTCGATGTTGCCGTTCTCGATCACGGGCACCTCGTGCTTTCTCGCCCGGCCGAGGATGTATGCCTGCACCAGCCGGATGTCGTCGAAAGCGTCGAGGTACTTCTCGTAGGGCCGCACGCCCTCGGAGTCGGTGTCGCGGATCCAGAAGTGGCTCGCGTGGGCCTCGGCGTCGTTGATCGCGAGCACGCACTGGACGACCAGCGCTCCGCGGATCTCGCGCGGCAGCATCCCGGGGACGAGGTGAACGCCCTCGAGCACCAGCGACCAGCCCTCCTCGAGCGCACGGTCGATCGCTGCCTGCACGCCGACGAGCACGTCGCGGGTCTGCTCGAGGAAGCCGTCGAGCACGGCCTCGCTCCCCTCCGTGTCGTCGTCGGCGGTCGCGCGACCGGCCTCGAAGCTCGAGTGATGGATCGCCGGCATGAACTCCTGCGAGAAGAACGCGCGCATCGTCTGGCGGACGAAGTCGGTCGAGGTGACGCGCGTGATCCCGAGCCTGTACGCGACGTCGGTGGCGACGGTCGACTTGCCGGTGCCGGTCGCGCCCCCGACGAGCAGGATGATCGGCAGGTCGAGGTCGTAGAGATCCTGGAAGCGATGCAGGCGGCGCATGGTCGTCGCGCCGTCCTCCTCGCCGAGCTTCTCCCGGGCCAGCTCGCCGAGCCGCTCGAAGGAGATCGACTCGCGTCCGCTCTGAGTGATGTCGGCCTCGGCCGACAGCGCGAGCTCGTACGCGCGGTCGTTCGAGATGCCGGTCGCGGCCAGGGCGCGGGCGAGCAGTCCTTTCGAGAAGGGCAGGCCATCCTCGCCGCCGAGCGGGAGCGGACGGCGATGCCTGCGATCGGTCACGCGACCGCCTCTCTCGCGATCGCCTGGTCGGCCAGCCGGATCAGCTCCGTGTCGAGGTCGAGCACGCCGACCGGGACGAGCTCGTTGTCGGCGAACAGGACCTCCACCCCGCGCTCCAGCGCCGCTTCGGCGACCACGTCGATCGCCGCCGCCTTGATCTCGACCAGGTAGACCTCGGCCTCGCTCGCGCGCGCGAGGTCCTCGCGCAGCGCCTCGCGGCGGGCGAGGTTGCCGGAGACGAGCACGACCTCCGCCCCGAGCTCCTCGCGCAGGTGCCGCTCGATCGGCGCGTGCGCATCCTCGGGCGCGGTCGTGAAGAAGGCAACGCGCCGGCCGATGATGGGTGCCACCGGCCGCGGCCGCAGCTCGACCGAGACGACCGGCAGCTCCTTGACCTCGCGGATCGCCTCGACCAGCTGCTCCTCGAGACCGCCGGTGACGATCACCAGGTCGGAGACCAGGATCCGGTAGGCGTTCAGGTAGCCCGTCGCGACCTCGCGCGGCTGCCTCGCGCTGGTGACGAGGATGCGGGCGTCGGTCTCGACGGGCGGAATCGCCGCGCCGCTGCCGTCGAAGATCACGAGCTCGGGCCCGCGCTCCGCGGCGAGTGCCGCGCCGGCGAGCACGTTCGACTCGCCGGGCGCGCCTGCGAGCCCGCCGCCGCAGCGCCGGCAGCCGACCGTCACCACGCCCGCCAGGGCGGCCGTCTCGAGGTAGTCCGAGGCCGCGTGGCGCCCGTCGCGCGAGAGCTCGAGCAGTCGCTCGAGAGTCGGCTGCACCTCGGCCACCTCCGGCTCGGGGGGCCCGCCGCGGCCCATCGCGACCACGAGCACGTCGCGGTCGAGCGCCAGCAGCCTCGCGACGTGTCCCGTGACGGCGGTCTTCCCGACCCGCTTGCCGGTCCCGACGATCGACAGCGACGGCAGCGGAAACGGCTCGAACGAGGGCGGGTCGAAGCGAAAGTCGGGCCCGGCGTACGGCAAGCCGAGCGCGAGCACGCGGCTGGCGAGCCGCATTCGCTCGCGCGGCCCCAGCACCGGCTCGTCGGAGAGGTCGACCACCAGCTCGGGCTCGAGCGCGGCGACCGCGGACTCGAGCGAGTCGACCACCGGCACGCCGTAGTCCTCCCCGCCTCGGAGCTTCTCGCCCCCGCCGGCCAACCAGAGTCCGACCACGTCGTACGGCAGCGCCGCCAGCGCGTCGCGCACCACGGGCGCGTAGTGCTCGCCGTCGCAGATGGCGAGGGCTCTCATCAGGTCCTCGCCGTGACCTCGTCCTCGATCCGCGTCGTGTACTTCTCGAACGCGCGGGTCTCGGTCGAGAACTGGATGATCCGCTCCTGCCCGTGGAAGGGGTACTTGCGCCACACGTCGACGTGACGCTCGCTGACCTCGATCACGTTGTAACAGGGGCGCGTCTTGCCGCGCAGCCGTTGCGAGGAGACGGTCCCGGCGTTGACCACGAATAGGTTCTCGAGCCGCCACGCATAGGGCACGTGCTTGTGGCCCGAGAGCACAAGGTCGACCCCTGCGCGCTGCAGGCACTCGATGCAGTCGCCGGCGTCGTACACGACGTTGCGCTCCCGCCCCGTGCCCGGGACCGGCAGCAGGTGGTGGTGGAGCACGAAGATCTTCAGGTCGGCATCCCCCGCGAACTGCTCCTCGATCCAGCGGTAGCGGCCGCGGCCGATCTGGCCGTGGTCGAGATCGGGCTCGGTCGAGTCGACCGCCACGACGGTCACGCCGCCGACCCGCAGCACCGAGTTGCGCTCGCCGAACATGTCCTCGAAGTGGACGTAGCCGACGTTGCGCGAGTCGTGGTTCCCCGGGATCACCACGAGCGAGTCGCACGCGATCGCGTCGAGGTAGCCCTTCGCCATCGCGTACTCGTGCTTGAAGCCGAACGTGGTCAGGTCGCCCGAGCAGATGACGATGTCCGGGTCGAGGTCGTTGATCTCGTTGACCGCCCGCTCCATCAGGTTCGGGACGAAGTCGGGCCCTCCGCAGTGGATGTCGGAGAGTTGCGCGATCGTGAAGGCGCCGTTTCGGCCCTGCGGCATGCGCGAAGTGTAGAGCCGGCGGCTAGAAGATCCCCTGCACCGGCCAGTACAGGGCCGCGGCGACGAGACCGGCCGCCGGGATCGTCAGCAGCCAGGCGGTGACGATGTTGCCGGCGACGCCCCAGCGCACCGCCGAGAGCCGCTTCGTCGCGCCGGCGCCCATCACCGAGCCGGAGATGACATGCGTGGTCGAGAGCGGGTAGCCGAGCTTCGTGGCCGTGTAAATCGTCACGCCGGCCGTGATCTGCGAGGCGAAGCCGCTGGCCGGTTCCATGTTGATCACGCGCTGGCCGAGCGTCCGCATGATCCGCCAACCGCCGACGTACGTTCCGGCCGCGATCGCAATGCCGGCACACACGATCACCCAGGTCGGGATGTAGAAGTGCGACAGGTGGCCCGCCTCGAAGAGCGCGAGCGCGATCACGCCCATCGTCTTCTGCGCGTCGTTGGCGCCGTGCGTGAACGCAACCCAGGTGCCGGACGCAAGCTGACCCAGGCGAAAGGTTCGGTTCGCCATTCCGGGGTTCATCCAGACCAGCAGCCAGTAGATCGCCAGCAGCAGCAGGAAGCCTCCCGCGAAGGCGATCGCGGGCGCCGCCACCGCCGGGATCGCCACGCTGTGCACGAGCCCGTGCCACTCGACGCCGCTCAGGCCCGACTGCGCGATCGCGGCGCCGACGAGACCGCCGATCAACGCGTGCGAGGAGCTCGACGGCAGCCCGAGCCACCAGGTGATCAGATTCCAGGTGATCGCCCCGAGCAGCGCCGCGAGCACCGTGTGCTCGGTCGCGAGGCCGGTGTCGATGATCCCCTTCCCGACCGTCTTGGCGACCGCGGTGGTGACGAATGCACCCGCCAGGTTCGCGATCGCCGCGATCAGCACCGCCAGCCGCGGCGATAGTGCCCGCGTCGAGACCGAGGTCGCGACCGCGTTGGCCGTGTCGTGGAAGCCGTTGGTGAAGTCGAAGCCGAGCGCGACCACCACGACGACGACGAGCAGGACCTCGTCCATTGCCGCCTAGCGGTTCTTGACCACGATCGCCTCGAGCACGTCGGCAGCGTTCTCGAGTGCGTCGACGGCCTCTTCCAGCCGCTCGTGGATGTCCTTCCAGCGGATGATCGTCTTCGCGTCGTCAGTGGTCGCGAACAGCTCCGCGACGGCGTCGCGCTCGAGCTGGTCTCCCTGGTCCTCGAGCTCGCGCAGGGCCGCGAGCTGCTCGCTGGAGTCCTTGAAGCCGTCGAGCCGGCGCACCGCCTCGTCGAGCTTCTTCGCCGCCTCGAAAATCACCCCGGCCTGCGCGCGCGCCTTCTCCGGGACGCGCTCGACGCCCCACGAGCCGAGGTTGTCGGCCGCCTCGTCCACGTGATCGCAGACGTCGTCGATCGCCCCGGCCAGGCGGTACATGTCGTCCCTGTCGAACGGCGTGACGAAGGTCGAGTTGAGCAGCAGCACGACCTCGTGCGTGAGCCGGTCGCCGTCGTGCTCACGTTCCTTGATCTTTGCAATCAGCGAGTCGCCGTCCTGCGGAAAAGTCTGGAGCAGGTCGACGAGCAGGCGCGCGATCTCGACCGCGTTCGCCGAGGCCTGCGCATAGAGCTCGAAGAACTCGTGCTTCTGGGGTGTGAGCCGGAGCCTGGGCACCTGAGCGACGCGGTGTGTATCACGCCGCCGCTACCGGCCGCGTCCGCACCCGCTGCTACCCTGGCTGCGGGGTGGGAGAAATCGGCGATTTCCAGGCGGATTCCGTGAAGGAGCCGCCGAGGTTCGCGAACGAGGCCGAGCGCGAGTGCGCCAAGGTCCTGGACTTCTACGGGGTTCCGTGGGAGTACGAGCCCCACACCTTCGTGCTCGAGGAGGACGCCGACGGCCGCATCACGCTGGCCTTCACGCCCGACTTCTTCCTGCCCGAGCAGAACCTCTACCTCGAGATCACGGTGATGAAGCAGCGGTTGGTGACGCGCAAGAACCGCAAGCTGCGCAGGCTGCGCGAGCGCTACCCCGACGTGAACGTGAAGCTGTTCTACAAGCGGGACATCGAGCGGCTGGCCCAGCGCTACCGGCTCGATCTAGCGTCATAACTGTCGATTCCCGCGTCGGTGAGGTCTTTCTCTCGGCGGAAGAGCTGGAGGCCCGGGTCGCCGAGCTCGGCGCGGACATCGCCCGCGACTACGCCGGACGCGACCTGCTGCTCGTCTCGCTGCTGAAGGCGAGCTTCGTCTTCCTAACCGACCTCTCGCGATCGATCTCGATCGCGCACTCGATCGACTTCGTCGAGCTCGCCGGCTACAACGGCGCCGACACAGGCGGGCATTCGCGGGTGCGGCTGCTGAAGGACACGGCGATCCCCGTCACCGGTCACGACGTGCTGCTCGTCGAGGACGTGGTCGACACCGGCCTGACGTTGAATTACCTGCGCAAGCTGCTCGAGCTGCGCCAGCCGACGAGCCTGCGCGTGGCCGCCCTGCTCGACCGCCCGTACCGGCGACTCGTCGACGACCTCCCCGTCGACTACGTGGGCTTCACCGTCCCGGACGAGTTCTTCGTCGGCTACGGCTTCGACGTCGACGGCCGCTGGCGGAACTTGCCCGACCTGCGCCTCGCCAAAGTTTAGGCACGGCTAAACTCTTCGCTACACTGCGTCCGTGATGGCGACACGGTCAGGCGCGGTCGCCACCGGATCGGTCGGCGCCGCCCAGCGGGCGCTGCAGGCGCCGAGCAGGAAACTGCGGATCCTGCCCTTCCTCGGGCCGGCGTTCGTCGCGTGCGTCGCCTACATCGACCCGGGCAACTTCGCCACCAACATCGCCGGCGGCTCGAAGTTCGGCTACACGCTCTGCTGGGTGATCCTCGCCTCGAACCTGATGGCGATGCTGATTCAGACGCTGTCGGCCAAGCTCGGGATCGCCACCGGCCGCAACCTGCCCGAGGTCTGCCGCGACCAGTTCTCGCACCGCACCTCTCGCAGCCTCTGGGTGCAGGCCGAGCTGATCGCGATGGCGACCGACCTGGCCGAGTTCCTCGGCGCAGCTCTCGGGTTGCATCTGCTCTTCGGGATGGCACTCTTCCCGGCGGCCCTCGTGACGGGCGTGATCACGTTCCTGATCCTTGGCCTGCAGCGCTTCGGCCTGCGTGTCTTCGAGGCGGTGATCGCCGGCTTCGTCGCGGCGATCGGCATCTGCTACTTGGCCGAGCTCTACTACGCCCACCCGCCGCTCGGCACGGTCGCGCTGCACTCGGTCAAGCCGGAGTTCGCCGGCAGCGAGTCGGTGCTGCTCGCGGTCGGGATCCTGGGCGCGACCGTGATGCCGCACGTGATCTACCTCCACTCCGCGCTGACTCAGAACCGCGTCGTGCCGCGCAACGACTCCGAGGCGAAGCGCCTCTACCGCTACACGAAGATCGACGTCGTGATCGCGATGTCGATCGCCGGGCTGATCAACATGGCGATGCTGGTCGTCGCCGCGACGGTCTTCTACGGCTCCGGCATCTTCGACGTTGCCTCCCTCGAGACGGCGCACAAGACGCTCGAGCCGCTCCTGGGCAGTGCCTCGAGCACGCTCTTCGCGCTGGCACTGCTCGCCTCCGGGCTCTCGAGCTCGACCGTGGGGACGCTCTCGGGCCAGGTGGTGATGCAGGGTTTCATCGACCGGAAGATCCCGATCTTCGTGCGCCGACTGGTGACGATGCTGCCCGCGCTCGTCGTGGCCGCCATCGGGCTCAACCCGTCGCGCACGCTCGTACTAAGCCAGGTCGTGCTCTCGTTCGGGATCCCGTTCGCGCTGATCCCGCTCGTCTGGTTCACGAGCCGCAGCGACCTGATGGGCACGCTCGTGAACAGAAAGGCGACGACGGCCGTTGCAGCCGCCGTCGCCGCGTTGATCTCAGGCTTGAACCTGTTCCTGCTCGGGCAGACGTTCGGCCTGATCTAGCGCGCTACCACCTGTACCAGCGCGCCTCGGGGCCGCGAGCCAGAAAACCGATCAGCCAGAGGGCGAGCAGGACGACGCCGACGATCAACAGGAACTTGACCGCCAACGCGCCGATCCCGAGCAGGATCAGAGCGAGTAGTAGAACGAGCAACAGAACGAGCATCTGGTGCTTCTCCTTTCGTCCTGCCGTAGATGCCCGGCCGGCTGCTCTCTGAACCGTGCTCAGAGGTAGCCGAGCGGATCGACCGGCGCCCCGTTGATCCGCACCTCGAAGTGCAGGTGGGGACCGAAGCAGTGGCCGGTGCAGCCCACGTAACCCACCGTCTGGCCCTGTGAGACCACCTGGCCGACCGAGACCGCGACGCTCGACTGGTGGCCGTAGGCGGTGGAGATCCCGCGCCCGTGATCGATCGCGACCAGGTTGCCGTAGCCGGACATCCACCCTGCGTAGACGACGCGGCCCGAGGCGGCGGCGTGGATCGGCGTCCCGGATCCGACACCGATGTCGATGCCCTCGTGCATCCGGCCCCAGCGCCAGCCGAACGGGCTCGTGACCGGGCCGTTGACGGGCCAGATGAAGCCCGCCGCCGACGGCGTCGTGTCGCCGGGCGCATAGGAGTACGACGACTGGGCGGTCCGGATGCGGGAGGCCAGCGAGGCACTCGCCGCCTGCAGGCCGGCGGCCTCGTGCAGGAACTCCGCCTTGGACTCCTTGACGTTGCGCAGCGCCTCGCGCTTGGCGGTGCGTGCGGCGGCGAGCCGGCTCTCGTTCGCGAGCAGCTGGTCGCGCAGGGCTCGCACCTGGGTGGTGCGGATCCCGATCGTGCGCACCTCCGCGGCGACGAGCGAGCGAAAGCGCCTGGTGTGCTCCCGCTGCACGCGCACGCGCTCCTTGGCGTTGCCGACCTGCCCGGCGATCGAGCTGTCCTGCGCGGCGAGCGACTCGACCACCTGCGCCGCATCGATCAGGTCGGTGACGCTCTTCGAGTTGAACAGCACCTCGAGCGAGCTCGGCTCGCCGTTCTCGTAGATGTCGACCAGTCGGTTGCTCAAGCGCTCGAGCAGTGTCCGGTACTCGCTGCGGTAGAAGTGGAAGCGGGTCGTCTGCACCTGGAAGAGCTCGGTCAGCCGATCGAGCTTCTCCTTGTGCAACTCGAGGTCGCGCTCGAGGGGAGCGAGCTCCGTCGAGACGACGCCGACCTGCGCCGCGAGCGCGCGGATCTCGCCGTTGACCGAGGCGATCTCGCCGGCAAGCGTGCGCTCGCGCTGCTGCGCCCACTCGATCTTCGCCTGCACCCGCTGGAGGCGCGCGTCGATCGCCTGCTTGCGGCTCGCGACGTCGCCGCTCGCCGGCGTCGCCGAGACGGCCACTAGGGTCAGGAGGAGCGGAAACAGGAGCCGAAAGCGCATCGCGCGTGACTTCGTCGGTGCGGCGGGCGTCCCTGCCCGCGAGGGGCCTATTCCGGCTGCGGCGGCGGGCTCGGAGCCGGGGTCGGCTCGGGGATGCGCGCCGGGCCGGGCGGCTCGGACGGCTCGGGCGTCGGCTCGGGAACGGGAACCGGCTGCGGCGGCGGGCTCGGCTCCGGGAACGGCTCGGGCGCCGGCGTGGGCGGCTCGACCTGGGTCGGTTGCACCTGGAGCTGCGCACGCTGAATCCGCTCCATGGCGTCTGCGGCTGTTCGCTCCATTTCTTCCTCCTTTGCGCTGACGAGCCCCTCGAGCTCTGACATCCGCCCGCGGGCCGTTTCCGTCCCTTCCTCGTCACCAGCGTACACCGCTTCGCCGAGCACACGGGCGCATTCGGCCCTCTGGGCCAAGAGGTCGGCCAGCTCGCGGCGCAGCCGGTAGAGCCCGACGCGGGCGGTCGAGTGGACGGCGACCGACTCGACCGCGTAGCCCGTCGTCTCGCGGACGGCGCGGAGGATCGGCGCCAGCGCGCGCGCCGGCCTGAAGACGCCGAAGTACCTCGGCCGGGCAACGTCGTACTCGACCGGGACCTCGCCCGGTCTCGCCCGGCGGGAGCTCCTCGACCGCGGTCTCTCCGGGGCCGGCGCCGACGCGCGTGCCGCATTCGGGGCAGAAGCGGCTGTCTTTCGGCAGCGCGGAGCCGCAGTTCTCGCAGCTAGCGGCCGGCATGGACCTGCTCCTTCGAGCGCTGGGGGTCGAGAGCGCGCAAGGCCTCCGCGGCGCGGCGGCGGAGCGGGCCGACCTGGGCGCGATAGTCGTCGTCGGAGACCTTCCCGGTGCGATGGTCGAACTCGAGCTCCTTCAGCGCGGCCAAGGCACGGTCACGCTCCTCCGCCAGGGCGATCCGCTCCTGCTCGCTCTCCTCCGGCCGGTCGAGCGTGTCGTCGACCGGCCGCGGATCACGCAGGAACGGCGCGGCCACGAGCAGCACGCACGCGACGGCGAGCAGTGCGCCGAGCGCCAGCCACATCAGCTCTTCGCGGGCGCGTACTTGGACGGGCATTTCGTCACCAGCGTGTTCCGCTTGGCGACGAAGGTGCCGTGCGCGTAACGGCCGTCCACGATGACCTCGCGGCCGAGCTTGAACTGGTCGGGCACGCTGCCGCGGTAGACGACCGGCACGCTTGCGTGGCCCTTGCGGTCGGCGACGCGAAAACGGAGGCCTTCCCTGGCGTACCCAGCGCCTTGCACCGGCCCCACGACGCGGCCGTAGAGCGAGACCACGCCCCGGTGGCCTTTCACCTCGCTGGGCGAGAACTGCGCGGTGCGCCCGCCCGCGATCGAGACGTAGAGCAGGAAGACCGCCAGCACCGCCGCGACAGAGAGCGCGAGCACGAGACGGACGGAACGCGGGTTCCGGGCCACCCCGGAATTGTACGGGCGTCTGTCAGCGCTCGCGCGCGGGCTCTGTCTTGCGCGACGGGATCCGGTAGCCGTGTTCCTCGCACAGGCTGCCCGGGTTGTCCTCGGTGAGCGCGTCGCAGTAGCCCTTGCCGTAGGCCGCGCGCATGAACGCGGCGACGACCTCGAGGTTCCACTCGCCGATGTCGGCGGCCTCGCGCCAGAGGTCGGCGAGGCGGAGGTCGATGTCGAGCTCGAGAAGGTCGATGCGGGAAGGACGCTTTGCCATGGCGCGAAGGTAGCTGGGGCACCGGACAGCATCGGACGCCCGGCCGGCCGAGTCGTGTCATTCGCGCCAGATCTGTGCCAATTCGCAGAACCGGGGACAGTCCCCGCCGGTTTTCGTACGCTCACAGGCGAACGGCTCTTCTGCGCTAGCTTGCGCTCACATGGGACGTGTCCGCTTCGGCCCTGCCCGCGTCCCCTCGCGCGAGAGCCCCGCGGCGGCGATCGCGATCCTGCAAAAGCGCGGCTTCAATGCTTGCGAGATCGACTTCGAGGGTGGCTTCTGGATGGGCTACGACTGGGCCGCCGAGTTCGGCCGGCGCGCCAGCGAGGCGAAGATCGCGCTCTCCGTCCACGCCCCGATCGCCGGCTTCATGGGCCACGCCGAACGCGGCAAGAAGCTGAACATGGCGATCGGAATGCTCGACCACTCGGCCGGGATCGCCAGGGCGGCGAGCGCCGAGCCGGTCGTCTTCCACCCCGGTTTCCTGCTCGGTCGCACGCGTGCGGCGGCGATCAAGTCGATCTGTGAGCAGCTGGGCGAGCTGAGAGAGCGACTCGAGGCGAAGAACCGCGCCGTGCCGTTCGGCATCGAGGTGATGGGCCGCGTTCGCGAGATCGGCAGCCTGGACGACGTGCTCGAGATCTCTCGCCGGACCGGCTGGATCCGCCCGGTGATCGACTTCGCGCACATGCATGCGACGAGCGACGGCGCCTTCACCGACGTCGAGCCTTTCGCCGCGGCGCTCGAGGGTGCCGACGAGGTGCTCGAGCCGGGCGCGGCGTTCCACATCCACTTCTCCGACATCGCCTTTGCCAACCGCAACGAGACGAAGCACCTGCCCTACGGCGAGGGAACGCTCCGGGCCGAGCCGCTCAAGCAGGCGCTACGGAAGTTCCGGCGGACGGCGAACGTGATCTCCGAGTCGCCCGACCTCGAGTCGAGCCTGGCGATTCAGGCGGTGCTGGCCTCCGCGAGAACACCCTCGCGGCGCGCGTCCAGCTCGGCCGCCTCGTCCTCGCGGCCGCGGTCGCGCAGGAACTGAACGAGCGCCTGCAGGAGCTCGCACTGGTGCTTCCGGTGCTCGGTCTCGGCGAGCGTGTCGTACGCCTGACGCAGTAGCTCCTCGGCCTCCTCGTCGCGCCCCTGCGCGGCACGCACCAGGCCGAGCGACATCGTCGTCGTCGCGAGGGAGGTGACATCGTGCGGCCCGACGGTCTCCCGCGCGGCGAGCGCGAAGCGCTCCGCCTCGTCGATCCGGCCCTCCGAGAGCAGGAGCTCCGCGAGCGAGCGCTGCGTCTCGCAGAGCGTTGCGCGGTCCTCAAGCGGCGCGAGGATCCGGATCGACTCGCGGAAGAGCCGCTCGGACCGAGCGATGTCGCCCTTGTGCCGAGCGGTCCACGCGGCGAAGTTGAGCGTGCGGCCGAGCATCCACGCGGCACCCGCCTCCGCGAGGTGCTCACGAGCCGCCTCGAGCGCGGCCTCGGCATCGTCGAGCTCGCGCCGGTAGAGATGCAGCTGACCGGCGAAACGAAGCGCCCTGCCACGCGCCTCGGCGCTGCCGCTCTCCTCGGCAAGCAGAATCGCCTGCTCGATCAGGGGCTCGGCGCGGTCGAGCTCGAGCCGCGCGAGGTAGACGCTCGCGAGCTCGTCGGCGGCCTCGCTTTCGAAGCCCTTGTGCCCGGACGCGCGCGCGAGCTCGAGCGCCTCGAGCATCACCTGCTCCTCCTTGGCGAGGTCGCCGCGCATCCAGGAGATCGTGGCGTGCGCCCGCAGGGCGCGGTAGCGGCCGTTGTGATCGTCGGGCTCGAGCACCGCCAGCGCGTTGTCGACCATCTCCTCGGCGGCGCGGACGTCGCCTTCGCGCATCACGGCGGCCTCCGCGAGGGTGATGAGCGCCCGGCCCTGCGTCCAGCCGTCGCCCTCGGCGATGGCGGCCGCGAGCACCTCCTCCATCTCGCGTGAGACCGTAGGCAGATCGCTGAGCCGGTCGGCCGCGCGCGCCGCCAGGTAGCGGCGGCGCAGGGTCGGCTCCAGCTCGACCGAGCGAACGAACAACTGTCGCGCGGAGCGATTCGCCTCGCGGGCGAACGCCCGCAGCCCCGCCTCGGCGAGCGCTTCGGCCGCCTCGCGTTGCAGCTCAACCGGCGCCGCGCCGTCGAGCTCGGTGAGCAAGGCGGTCGCGCGATCGAGGTGGAACGCGCGGATCTCGAGCAGCTCCTCCCCCGCGCGTTCCTTCAACCATCCGGCAAAGCGCGCGTGGTGCTCGGCCCGCGCCGACTTCGAAAGCCCGGAGTAGGCGACCTCGCGGATCAGGACGTGCTTGAACTTGTAGGCCTTCTCGCCGCGGATCGAGGAGCGCTCCTCGTCGAGCACGAACTCGCGCAGGCGCAGGTCGTCGAGCGGCCCCTCGAGCGACTCGAGCTCCGGCGTGAGCCGCTCGATCGCGCCCTCCCAGAAGATCCGCCCGACCACGGCGGCGCGCTGGAGCAGCGCCTTCGCCTCCGGCGCGAGCCGGTCGATGCGCGCGGCGATCAGCGCCTGGAGCGTGTCCGGAATGCGCCCGATCCCGTCGCCGCCCTCCTCGGCCAGCATGCGCACCGTCTCCTCGACGAAGAGCGGGTTGCCCTCGGTCTTGGCGAGCACCGCCTGCCGCTCGGACGGGTCGAGGGTGTCGTCGAGCGCGTCGATCAGCTGCTCGCTCTCGTTCGGGCCGAGCGGCTCGAGCTCGATCGAGGTCGCGCGCACGCGGCCGCCGCCCCAGCCGGGACGGATGTCGAGCAGCTCGGGCCGCGCCAGCGAGATCACGAGCAGGGGCGCCTCGCGCACCCAGGTGACGAGGTGCTCGATCAGCTCGAGCAGCGGCTCCTCGGCCCAGTGGATGTCCTCGAAGACCAGGACGAGCGGCTGCTCCTGCGCGAGCCGCTGGGCCCACTCGCGGCCGGCCCAGGCGATCTCCTGCTGGCTGCGCTCGGCCTGCACGGCCTCGAGCACGCCCGACGCGAGCCCGAGCAGGTCGGCCACGACCTCGTCCTCGCAGAAGGAACGCAGCTTCTCGATCGCGACGTCGAGCGGGTCGTCGTCGACGATCCCGGCCGCGCACTTGACCATCTCCGCGAGCGGCCAGTACGTGACGCCCTCGCCGTACGGCAGGCTGCGCCCGGAGAGCACCGTCGCGCCCTCCAGCGCCTGGCTGAACTCGTGCGCGAGCCGGCTCTTGCCGACCCCGGCCTCGCCGTAGACCGTGAACAGGTGCGCGCGCCGGTCGCGCAGGGCGCGCTCGTAGGTGTTCTGCAGCAGCTCGAGCTCGGCGTCTCGGCCGACGAGCGGCGCCTGCTGCGTCTCGCGCGCGGCGTCGCTCTTGCCGCTCAGCGCGCGCCAGGCCCAGATCTCACGTCCCAGACCCTTCAGCTCGACCGGCCCGAGATCCTCGACCTCGACGCGGCCGAGCGTCAGCCGGTGCGCGCCTGGCCCGAGCAGCACGTGGCCGGGCTCCGCGGCCTGCTCGAGGCGAGCGGCGACGTTGACCGCTTCGCCGGTGGCGAAGGTCGAGTCGCTGTCGTCCGCGACGACCTCGCCCGCTTCGATCCCGATGCGCGCCTCGAGCTGCAGCTCGTGCACGGAGTCCAGGATCGCGAGCCCGGCGCGGACGGCGCGCTCGGCGTCGTCCTCGTGAGCCTGCGGGATCCCGAACGCGGCCATGACCGCGTCGCCGGCGAACTTCTCCACGATCCCGCCGTGCGTCGTCACGCAGCGCGAGACGCGCTCGAAGTAGGTCTGGACACGGCGGCGCACGACCTCGGGGTCGGCGCCGGCGACGAGCGAAGTCGAGTCGACGAGATCGACGAACAGGACCGTGGCGAGCTTGCGTTCCATGTCTCAAGTGTATGAACGAATCGGAGCCCCGCCGGCTTCCTGGCCCGCCGCGCCCCCCGCGCTCTCGTACCATCCCCTCGGTGCTCGACCCGAAGGTCTTCAAGGCATACGACGTCCGTGGGATCTACGGCTCCGAGCTCGACGAGGAGGGCGCCCGCGCGATCGGGCGAGCCTTCGTCGACGTCTTCCAGCCGAAGCGGATCGCGGTCGGGCACGACATGCGCGTCTCCTCGCCCGCGATGGCCGGGGCCGTGATCGCGGGCGCGGCGGAGGCGGGCGCCGACGTGCTCGAGCTCGGTCTTGTCGGGACGGAGATGGTCTATTTCGCTGTCGGCGAGCTCGGGCTGGATGGGGGCATCGCGGTCACCGCCTCGCACAACCCGAAGGAGTACACCGGCCTGAAGATCGTCCGCGAGGGCGCGCTCCCGGTCGGCGGCGAGTCCGGGCTGCTCGAGATCCGCGACCGCGCGCAGGCACCGGGCGGCGGCTCCGGCCGCGAAGGCACGGTCGAGCGCCACGACATCTGGAACGCGTACGTCGAACGGGTGCTCTCCTTCGTCGACGTCGAGCGCGATCAAGCCGCTGAAGGTCGTGATCGACGCGGCGAACGGGATGGCCGGCGCGATGCTCCCGCCAGTGCTGGAGCATCTGCCGCAGCTCGAGGTCGTGCGCTGCTACTTCGAGCCCGACGGCACCTTCCCGAACCACGAGCCGAACCCGCTGCTGCCCGAGAACCGCGAGTTCATCGTGCGCCAAGACGCTCGAGGAGCAGGCCGACTTCGGGGTCGCCTTCGACGGCGACGCCGACCGCTGCTTCTTCGTCGACGACTCCGGCGAGTTCGTCCCCGGCGACTTCGCCACCGCCCTCCTGGCGGAGTCGGTGCTGGCCAAGGAGCCCGGCGCGAAGATCATCTACGACGTCCGCGCCAGCTGGGCCGTGCCCGAGACGATCGAACGCGCCGGCGGCGTGCCGCTCGTCAACCGCGTCGGCCACGCGTTCATCAAGCACCGGATGCGCGAAGAGGGTGCGGCCTTCGGCGGCGAGGTCTCGGGCCACTACTACTTCCGCGACTTCTCGCAGGCCGACTCCGGCGTCGTGCCGTTCCTGCTGATGCTCGAGCTCGTCTCCAGACGCGGGAAGCTGTCCGCGACCCTGCGGCCCTTCCGCGAGCGCTTCCTCATCACCGGCGAGCTGAACACGCCGGTCGAGGACGTCGACGCCAAGCTGGCCGAGCTCGAGGAGCGCTTCGGCGCGGAGGGCCGTGTCAGCCACCTCGACGGGCTCTCGGTCGAGGCCGACGACTGGCACTTCAACGTGCGGCCGTCGAACACGGAGCCCCTGCTACGCCTGAACCTCGAGGCGCTCAGCCCGGAGCTGATGGAGAGCAAGCGCGACGAGGTGCTGGGCGTGATCCGCGGGGAGGCTTGATCGAGCAAACCGATCGGCTACGCTGCCGATGAGCATGGCTGTCGATCACTCTTCCGGGGTCGAGATCCGCCACCTGGCCGCCCTCGCGGCAGTCGCCGAGGAAGGTTCGTTCCGCCGCGCGGCGACACGGCTCGGCTACGTGCAGTCGGCGATCAGCGAGCAGATCGCGGCACTCGAGCGGATCGTCGGCCAGCAACTGATCGTTCGCGCGCGGGGGGCCGGCGCAGTCGAGCTGACCGAGGCCGGCGAGGTGCTGCTGGCACATGGCAAGGCGATCCTCGCCCGCGTGAAGGCCGCGGAGGCCGACCTCGGCGCGCTCGCCGACGGCTCCGCGGGGTCGCTGCGGCTGGGCATCTACCAGAGCGTCGGCGCGCGGGTGGTCCCGCGCCTGCTGCCGCGCTACGCGCGCGACTGGCCGAACGTCCGCGTGCTCCCGCAGGAGTCGCCCACCGACGCCGGCCTGTTCGAGCTGGTCGAGCGGGGCGAGCTCGAGCTGAGCTTCGCCGACCTGCCGCTCCACCCCGGCCCGTTCGAGTCGGTCGAGCTGATGGCCGACCCGTACGTGCTCGTCGTGCCTGCCGACTCGCCGCTCGCGCAGGCCGGGCCGGCCGGGCTCGAGGAGCTCGCCGGGCTGCCACTGATCGGCCACTGGACCTGCCGCGTGCTTCCCCGCGTGGAGGCCGAGCTGCGCGCGCAGGGCGTCGAGCCGAACTTCGTCTTCCGCTCGGACATCATCGGCACCGTGCAGGCGCTCGTCGGCGCGGGCGTCGGCAACGCGGTCGTGCCTCGCCTGGCAGTCGACTTCGGCGACCCTCAGGTCGCGGTCGTCGAGCTCGCCCCGGACGTGCCGGTGCAGCCGCGCGTGATCGCCCTCTTCTGGCACCGCGACCGCTACCGCTCGCCCGCGGCGCAGGGATTCGTGGAGGCCGCGCGCGAGGTCTGCGCCCAGGTCTCGGCCGAGCTCGACGGCGTCGTCCGACCGCTCCATCGGCGCACCCGATCAGCGTGATCGGCAACCCGCGTCACCGGCTGGTGAGGACACGGGCTACCTTGTGCCCATGAGGATCCTCGCGGCAGCAGTCGTGGCCCTCGCGTTCGCCGCACCCGCGGCGGCGCAGCCGAAGCTGAGCCCGGCCGACCGGGCCGCGATCACGCGCTCGATCGACGTCTTCGTCAACCACGCGGTCAAGCGCAGCAACCCGGCGGCGGCGTTCGACGTGGTCGCGCCCGAGCTGCGGCCGGGAATGACCCGGAAGAGCTGGAAGGGCGGGGACATCCCCGCTTACCCGTTCCCCGCGCGCGGGACGACGCATCCCTGGAACGTGCTCTACGTCACGCGCGAGGAGGTCGGGCTCGAGCTCCAGCTTCAGCCGCGCGCGGGCAGCAAACAGGGCCCGATCATCTTCCACATCTACCTCCGTCCGGTCGGAAAGCGCTGGCTGGTGGACTCGTTCATGCCGGTCGCGATCCTTGCGCCGCTCAACGCGAAGAAGCCGAAGGTGCTCTCGGTCCGGGACTACTCACCGCAGAGCGCCGGCGGGGTCTCGCTCGGCGCCGGGGGCCCGCACCAGCTGAACAGCCTGTGGATCGCCCTCCCGTTCGGACTGATCGGCGCCGTGCTCGTCGGCTTGGCCTGCTGGGGCCTCGCACGCGTGGTTCGTCATCGCCGCCTGCAGGGCCCGCGTGGCGGCGCGCTGCCGCCGCTTCCGCGCAGCGGCTCGTAAGAGCCGTAGCATCTGCGCCCATGGCGCTCGAGCTCGGCCGGGTCACGGACCGGAAACCGCCGTTCAAGTACTCCTCGTTGACCCGGGTCGGCTTCTCCGACACCGACGCGCAGGGGATCGTCTACTACGGCCGCTACCTGCCCTACTTCGACAGCGCCCGCGTCGAGTACCACCGGCACCTGGAGATGCTCGTCACGGAGCCGCGCGACCACGAGTTCGTGATGCGCGCGAACACGATCGAGTACCACGCGCCCGCGCGCTTCGACGACCTGATCGAGGTCTTCATCCGCGTCTCGCGGATCGGCCGCACCAGCGTCACGTACGAGCACGCCGCTTATCGCGGCGACGAGGACGTGCTGATGGTGACGGCGACGCAGACGCTCGTGCTGGTCGATCTTGACGAGCGTCACGCCTGCGCCGTCCCGGACTGGTACCGCGAGAGGATCGCGGCGTTCGAGGGCGAGGACCTGGGGACGTGAGCTCGCTCGAGACGATCGAACGGATCGCCGAGCGCGGCGACGACGTCCTGCGGCAGGTCGTCGACGTCCTCCACGACGAGTTCGAGCACTACTCGTGGGTCGGGGTCTACATGATCGAGGGCGACGACCTCGTGCTCGGCCCGTGGAAAGGCCCGCAGGCGACCGAGCACGTCCGCATCCCGGTCGGCCAGGGCGTCTGCGGCGCGGCCGCGGCCAGCGGCGAGACCGAGGTCGTCGACGACGTCAACGCCGACCCACGCTACCTCGCGTGCTTTCCCTCGACCCGCTCGGAGATCGTCGTGCCGATCGCCCACGAGGGCCGCGTCGTCGGCGAGATCGACATCGACTCCGACCGCCCTGCCGCCTTCGGCGAGGACGACCGGGCCTTCCTGGAGCGCGTTGCCTCACTCGTCGCCCGCTTCTGTCACTAGTATCCAACCGCAATGGCACCACTCGGTTACCTCGACGCCGGCTCGGGGAGCATGCTGCTCCAGATCGTTCTGGGCGGCGTGGCGGCCATCGGCGTCACGGCCAAGATGACGTGGCGACGGCTGCTGCGAACCCTGCGCATCCGCAGGGATGACGACGAGCTCGAGAGCTAGCACTCCGGAGCCCGCCTCCTTTCGCGATCCCGAGGCGCGGGTCGTCTACTCGCCGTCCGGCGAGGTGCTGCGGGAGCTCTCGGCGCGTGGCCGCGAGGACTGGGACGCGCTCGAGCGGACGCGCTTCTTCCGCCGTGCGCTCGAGGACGGCCGCATCGTCGCGACCGAGGAGTTGGAGCCCGGACTGCTGCGACACGAGCGACTGCCGTTCGTCTCGTACCCGTACGAGTGGCCCTTCGAGATGCTGCGCGACGCTGCGCTGCTGCAGCTCTCGCTGCTCGACGAGGCGCTGTCGGAGGGCTTCGTGCTCAAGGACGGGTCGCCCTACAACGTCCAGTGGCGCGGCTCGGAGCCGGTGTTCGTGGACGTGGGCTCGTTCGAGCGGCTGCGCGAAGGCGAGCCGTGGGCCGGCTACCGCCAGTTCTGCGCGCTGTTCCTCTATCCGCTGATGCTGCAGGCCTACCGCGGCGTCGCGCCGCAGCCGATGCTGCGCGGGAGTCTCGAGGGGATCGAGCCGAGTCAGGCGAGAGCGTTGCTGCCGCGCTTCCGGCGCGGCGTGCTGACGCACGTCGTCCTGCACGACCGGCTCGAGGCGAAGCACGCCGACCGGCAGCGTGACGTCCGCTCCGAGCTGAAGGCGGCCGGGTTCAAGAAGGAGCTGATCCAGGCCAACGTCCGTCGGCTGCGGAAGCTCGTGGAGCGCCTCGAGCCGAAGCGGGGCCGCTCCGAGTGGGCCGGCTACCGCGAAGCCGCTCCCTACAGCGACGAGGACGCCGACCGGAAGGAGCGCTTCGTCCGCGAGGCCGGCTCGGCCCGGCTCGCGTGGGACCTCGGCGCGAACGACGGCCGCTTCTCGCGCGCGCTGGACGCCGAGTACGTGCTCGCGGTGGACGGCGACGAGCGCGTGGTCGGGGAGCTCTACTCCGCCCTTCGCGCCGAGGGTTCGAAGACGATCCTGCCGCTCGTCGTCGACCTGGCCGACTCCTCGCCGGCCCGAGGCTGGCGTGGGCTGGAACGGCGGCGCCTCGAGGATCGCGGCCGGCCAGACCTGGTGCTCTGCCTCGCGCTCGTCCACCACCTGGCGATCGGCCGCAACGTCCCCTTCGCGGAGCTCGTCGCCTGGCTTCGGGGGCTCGGGGCGCGCCTCGTGATCGAGTTCGCCGACCGCGACGACCCGATGGTCTCGCGCCTGCTGGCCGCCAAGCGCGAGGAGGTGCACGAGGGCTACGGCCGCGAGGCGTTCGAGCGCGCGCTCGGAGAGGGCTTCGAGGTCGAGCGCAGCGAGCAGCTCGGCTCCGGCACGCGCACGCTGTACCTGGCCGCGCCGAGTCAGTGACGCGGGAGCAGGCCCCGCCGTGGTGGCTGGCCGGCCTGCATCTGCTCGTGCTCTGGTCGTTCGCGGTCGCGCAGCCGCTCTTCGACCTGCTCGGCCGGAACGGCGAGTTCTTCGCCGCCCGCGGCTCGACCCGCTGGGACGCGATCGTGTTCGCGCTCGTGCTCGTCTTCGTGCCGCCGCTCGTGCTGCTCGGGCTCGAGCTGCTCGTCCCGGCGCTGCATCCGTTCTTCGTCGCCGGCCTGGCCGGGCTGTTCGTGCTCCAGGCGATCCGGGGCTCCGGCGCGCCCGGCTGGCTGCTCGTCGCCGCGGCGATCGCGCTCGGGGCCGGGGCGGCCGTCCTCTATCTGCGCGCGCCGGCGGCAAGGCTCGCGCTGACGGTGCTCGCGCCGGCGCCGCTGCTCTTCCTCGGGCTGTTCCTCTTCCACTCGGACGTCTCCAGGCTCTCGCTCAAAACCGAGGCCGCCCAGGCGGCCGGCGAGCACCCGCGCGCGCCCGTCGTCCTGATCGCTTTCGACGAGCTGCCGGTGAACTCACTGCTCAACGCGCGCGGCCGCATCGACGCCGTGCGGTTCCCGAACTTCGCCCGCCTTGCCCGCGACTCGAGCTGGTTCGAGCACACGACGACCGTGGCCGAGGGCACCACGCACGCGGTTCCCGCGATCCTCACCGGCCGCTTTCCCAAGGCCGGCGAGTTCCCGGTCTACACCGACCACCGCCAGAACCTGTTCACGCTCTTCGGCGGCGGGGCGCAGCTGCACGTCGTCGACCAGGAGACGCATCTCTGCCCACCGTCGCTGTGCTCGGGGCTCGAGGGCTCGCTCGGCAGCCGCACGGCCACGCTCGCCGAGGACACCGGCGTCGTCTACCTCCACGAGCTGCTGCCCGACGACCTGACCGGCGGGATCCCCTCGATCGCGAACGGCTGGGACAGCTTCCTTCGTGACGCCAGCGCCCAGCACGACCCGGGCCGGGTCGACCCTGCCTTCCTGCGCTCGCTACGCTCGCAGGCCGAGCCGGCGCTGTGGTACCTGCACCTGATGCTGCCGCACAGCCCCTGGAGGTACCTGCCTTCGGGCCGGCGCTACGACGTACGCCCGGCGCCCGGCTGGGGCTCCGACGAGGTGTGGAGCTCGAACCAGGCGGCGGTCGACCAGCACTGGCAGCGGCACCTCCTCCAGCTCGGCTACGCCGACCGGGTGCTCGGGCGGCTGCTCGACCGGATGCAGGCGACCGGGCTCTACGACCGAGCGACGGTCCTCGTCACCGCCGACCACGGCGTCAGCTTCCGGGCCGGGCAGAAGCGCCGTCCGCTCTCGCAGGCGAACCGCGAAGACATCGCCTACGTGCCGCTGTTCGTGAAGACACCGGGGCAGCGTGACGGCCGGATCGTGCCGCAGCCGGCGCGAACCACGGACATCCTCCCCACGCTCGCCGATGCGGCCGGCATCCGCAGCCCGTGGCGCGTGGACGGCCATTCGCTGCTGCGCACCCGGCCCGCCGAGCGCACGGTGGTCCTGGTCAAGGACAAGGGCCGACGCTTCGTCATCCCCGTTGCGGTGCTGGAAGGGCTACGCGAGCGGGCGCTGAGGAGGCAGCTGCGGCTGTTCGGGTCGGGCCGGCCGAGCTCGACCCTGTTCGCGGTGGGGCCGGACCGCGGGCTGCTCGGTCACTCGTTCGAGGGACGCCACCGGGCGAGCCGGCTCGATGCGGTCGACCGCTCCGGTCCCGTCGTGCAGGTGAGCGGACGCGCCTCGGGCCGCTCGGTCGTCGTAGTCGCCGCCAGGCGCGTGGTTGCCGTCGCCCCGATCGTCCAGGGCCGCTTCTGGGCACTGGTACCGCGTGCGCGGCTCCAGAACAAGCCGCCCAAGGTCTTCGTGGTGCGCTGACGAGGTACCCGGCGCACCCGGACGGCCGCCACCGGCCGGGTGCGCCGGGCGCCCTCCCGCCGTCCTCGTAACGGTCGGGCGCCGCAGCTCTCTAGCGAGCTGACCCTCTCCCCTACACACGTTGTAGTCGGCGGCGCGAAAAGCGCCATCCCTCGTTGGAGGTACCCCGCCCGTTCGAGGGATGATCCCTCGTTCGAGGGATTCGTCTTTTCGCCCTACGAGGGGGTCACGCGATAAGCGTCGAAGACCGCGTCGATGTTGCGCAGCGCGGTCAGCAGCGAGCGCAGCGCCTTCACGTCGCCGACCTCGGCGACGTACCAGTTCTTCGCCAGCTGATCCTCGACGTGGCCGCCGTACTCGACGATGTTCGCGCCGTGCTCCGCGAAGGTGCGGGCGACGTCCTCGAGCAGCCGCGGCCGGTCCCAGGAGTCGACCGAGATCTGCACGCGAAAGCTCTGCGTGGCGCCGCCGTCCCAGGAGACCTTCGTGAACCGCTCCGGGTTCCGCTTCAGCGACTTGACGTTCGAGCAGTCCTCGCGATGGATCGTGATCCCCTTGCCCATCGAGACGTAGCCGACGATCTTGTCGCCGGGGAGGGGCGTGCAGCACTTGGCGAGCCGGACGAGCACGTCGTCCACGCCCCGCACCGTGATGCCGAAGTTCTCGCTCGAGACCGCATGCCGGGCCTTCGGCGCCTTGAGCGGGACCGCCTCTTCCACCGCGACCTGCTCGGTCTTCAGGCGCTGGATCACCTTGTTCACGATCTGGCCGGGCTGCAGCTTCCCGGAGCCGAGCGCGAGGTAAAAGTCCTCGGCCTTCTTGAAGCCGCTCTCGCGGATCACCTGCGCCAGCACGGCCGAGCCCTGGAGCTTGCGGTAGGGCAGGTTCTGCTTCTTCAGCGCCGTCTCGAGCGTCTCGCGGCCCTTCGCCTCGGTCTCCTCACGCGTCTCGCGCGAGAACCACTGCCGGATCTTGTTTCGCGCGCGTGAGGAGGCGGCCAGCGACATCCAGTCGCGCGAGGGGCCCCGCCCGCTCTTGGTCGTCAGGATCTCGACGAAGTCGCCACTCTTGAGCCGGTAGTGCAGCGGGACGATGCGACCGTTGATCTTCGCGCCGACGGTCCGGTGGCCGACGTCGGTATGCACGGCGTAGGCGAAGTCGATCGGGGTCGAATTGGACGGCAGCACCTTGACCTCGCCCTTCGGCGTGAACACGTAGACCTCGTCGTCGAAGAGGTCGGTGCGGAAGGTCTTGATGAACTCGCGCGGGTCGGTCTCGTCCTCCTGCCAGTCCATCAGCTGTCGGATCCAGGCGAGCCACTCCTCGTCGGCCTTGCCGTCCTTCTTGCCGGTCTTGTACTGCCAGTGCGCGGCGACGCCGAACTCGGCCGTCTCGTGCATCTCGCGCGTGCGCACCTGGATCTCGAGCGGCCGGCCCTCGGGGCCGACGACCGTCGTGTGCAGCGCCTGGTAGCCGTTCAGCTTCGGCATCGCCACGTAGTCCTTGAAGCGGCCGGGCATCGGCTTCCAGAGCGAGTGGATCAGCCCTAGCGCGCCGTAGCAGTCGCGGGCGCCCTCGTCGCCCCCGCGCTCGGCGATCACGCGCATGGCCGTCAGGTCGTAGATCTCGTTGAACTCGCGGCCCTTCTTGGCCATCTTGTCGTAGATCGAGAAAAAGTGCTTCGCGCGCCCGGAGATGTCGGCCGGGATGTCCACCTTCTCGAGCTCGCGCTGCAGCGTCATCGCCGCCTCGCGGACGTGCTCCTCGCGGTCGGCGCGGCGCTCGCTGACCATCGCCTTGATCTCCTCGTACTTGCGCGGGTGCAGGGTCGCGAACGCGAGATCCTCGAGCTCCCACTTGATCTTGTTGATCCCGAGCCGGTGGGCGAGCGGCGCGTAGACCTCGAGCGTCTCCTTGGCCTTCTGCACCTGCTTCTGCTTGCCCAGGTACTCGATCGTGCGCATGTTGTGGAGGCGGTCGGCGAGCTTGATCAGGATCACGCGCACGTCCTGCGCCATCGCCACGATCATCTTCCGGTAGTTCTCGGCCTCGGCCTGCTCGCGGCTCTGGAACTGGATCCGCGTCAGCTTCGTCACGCCCTCGACGAGCTGCGCGATCTCGTCGCCGAACTCGGCGCGCACCTCCTTGATGTCCGTGTCGGTGTCCTCGACCACGTCGTGCAGGAGCGCGGCCGCGATCGTCTGCTCGTCGAGGTGGAGCTCGGCGCAGATCTTCGCTGCCCCCCACGGGTGGTGGATGAAGTCCTCGCCCGAGCGGCGCTGCTGGCCCTCGTGCGCATTCGCCGCGAAGGCGAAGGCCCGCCTGAGCAGATCCCGGTCGACGTCCCGGTTGTAGGCAGCGACGGTCTCGATCAGCTCGTCGATGAGCTCCTGATGTCGTTCTGCAGCTTCGAGGACCGTCATAGGAAAAGTGTACTCCGGGCCTTTCCCGTGGCCGCCCCGCGTGATTCGTCGCGCAGGAGCGAAGTCATGCGGCTCGAACGATGGCCCTCGTGCGCAGGCGACGACAGGAGCGGAAGGCAGCGCGGCTGGCGCGGTTGCTGGTCGCGCTCGATGCCTCCGCGTGCGAATCGCGGCCCTGGCGGCCCCGGCGGGCTCAGCCGGCGGCTCTCAGTGCCGCGAGCACACGTCGTCCGGCTTGACGAGCGGGCGCGCTAGTGTCGCGGCCGGCCCTCGTCGGCCGGAGGCACGTAACCCGGCGGTGCGCCGGAATGGCCCCCACCCCCGTGCGGATCGACCCTGCCCGGGCCACCGGCAGCCGCGGCGAACGCGTCCGTGTTCTGGCCCGAGCGATCGGGCTCGAGGCTCTGCTCGGACCGACGGAGCCGCCTCAGTCGCCTGAGGATTCTTCCCATCCGAGTCAGTGCCGCGGACGGCCCTCGTCGACCGGCCGCACGTAGTTCGGCGGGAATTGATCGCCCCCGCTGACGCCCTGCGACCACGCGTCGTCGTTCTCGACCGTGCGGCCTTTGAGCTCGGGAATCCGGTCGCTGCGATCGAAGGGAAAGAAGTCGGTCTGCTTCAGCTTCTGCGTCAGCTTCTTCAGCAATCCCATGGGCGAATGGTACGCCCTTAGGCGGCGCGCGCGAGCTCGGGCTCGGCGAGCAGTGCCCGGAAGCGCTCGGACTCGAGCAGGTGCCGTCTCGCGCCGCCTTCGGCGAGGCCCAGCTCGGCGAAGATCGCCTCGGCATCCGGGTCGCGCGCCTCCTTGCGCCACTCGGCCTTCAGCCACTCGCGCCTCGCGACGTAGCGCTCGTCGGCCTCGAACACGTAGCGCACGTTCAGCTGCGGCGCGACCGTGCCGTTCCACTGGTTGGCCTCGAGCTTGAACGCCAGGTCGTAGTTGCCGACGCGGCGGAGGCGGTCGAGTTGCCGCCCGAGCCGGAAGGCGATCGCGCTGCCCGCGTCCCGGCCGTCGGCGCGCACGCGGAACTTCAGGTGCTTGCCGTCGCCGACCGCGGCCAGGTCGGCCAGCTCGCACCCGGCGAGCAGGAGCGTCACGTTCGGATTCCCCAGGCCGAAGGGGGCAAGTTGCGCGAGCTCCTCGCACAGCTCCAGCGTCAGGTCCGGGCCGTGCACGAGCGCGTCCACGAGCGTCGCCGGTCGCAGGTCGTCCTCGGCCAAGGCCCCGTCGCCCACCGCCGCGAACGCGTCGGCGAAGGCGGGGACGTTCTCGGGCTTGATCGAGAGGCCCGCCGCCGCCGCATGCCCGCCCCAGCGCTCGAGGTGGCCGGAGCACTGCCGCAGGCCGTCGTGCAGGTCGAAGCCGGCGATCGAGCGGCCCGAGCCCTTCCAGTCGCCGTCGGTGCCGGCGATCAGCACGACGGGCCGCGCGTAGCGCTCGACCAGCCTCGAGGCGACGATCCCGATCACGCCCTCGTGCCAGTCCGCGCCCGCGACCACGTAGGCGCGCCGGCGGCGTTGAGCCTCCGGCCACGATTCGATCTCCTCGACCGCCTCGCGCAGGATCCGCTCCTCGACGGCCTGGCGATCGCGGTTCAGCTCCTCCAGCTGCTGGGCCAGCCGGGCCGCTTCCTCTCGCTCCTCGGTCAGCAGCAGCTCGAGCGCGGCCTCCGGCCTCCCCAGCCGACCGGCCGCGTTCAGCCTCGGCGCGAGCCGGAAGCCGATGGTGCCCGCATCGACCGCGGCCGGATCGACTCTGGCCACGCGCATCAGTTCTCGCAGCCCCGGCTTCTGCGTCCGCGCGAGCGCGCGCAGGCCGGCGACGGCGAGGCCGCGGTTCTCGTCCAGCAGCGGGACCACGTCGGCCACCGTCGCCACCGCCACCAGGTCGAGATGACGAGCGAGCGCCTCCGAGCCGACACCGAGCAGCGCCTGCCCGAGCTTCCAGACGACGCCGGTCCCGCAGAGCTCGCGGAACGGGTACTCGCCGCGATACGGCCCGACCACCGGGCAGTCCGGCAGCTGCTCCCCGGGGCGATGATGGTCGGTGACGACCACTTCGAGCCCGAGCTCGCGCGCGTGCGCGACCTCCTCGACCGCGGTCACGCCGCAGTCGACCGTCAGCACGAGCCCGACGCCCTCCCCGGCCAGCCGCGTGAGCGTCTCAGCGGCCACGCCGTAGCCCTCGTCGAAGCGGCTCGGCAGGTGGTACGTGACGTCGGCGCCGAGCTCGCGCAGGACGAGCAGGGCGAGGGCGGTGGCGGAGATCCCATCCGCGTCGTAGTCGCCGTGGACGCAGATCCGCGTCCCGGCCGCGACGGCTGCGCGGATCGCCTCACAGGCCTCGCGCATGTCGCCGAGCGCGAAGGGATCGTGCTCCGGCAGCTCGGCGGCCAGAAACGTGCGCGCCCGCTCCGGGTCGTCGTAGCCGCGGCGCACGAGCACCGAGGCGAGCACCTCGCTCACTCCGAGCGCTCCCGCGAGGCCCTCGACCTCGCGCCGCTCGCACTCGTTCCGCAGCTGCCACGACATGGGCAGTCCACGGTAGGGAGGCGCCCGGACGTTACTCGCGCGGCAGCTCGAGGCCGAGCAGCGAAAGTGCCGCGATCAGCGCGAACGCGGCCAGGGCGACGCCGGCCACGAGCCACGGCCGGCGGCTGCGCCGGAGCGACTCCCAGCCGACCTTCGCCCAGAGCACGGCCACCCCCGCGGCGGCGCCCACGCAGACCACGATCACGGGCGCCAGCAGGGCCGCGCGCGAGAGCGAGATCTCGAACGCCCAGACGACCGCCAGCACCAGCGCCGCGGTGACGAGACCGGAAACGATTGCCGCCCTCGTGCTCACCCGATGCAGTCTAGAGCGAGGGCTATCCTCCACCCGTGGACGCGGACAACTACTCGTCCGGCGACGACATCGTCGTCGAGTTCCTCCGCCTCCGCTTCAGCTTCAATGCCGCCGACTTCGCCCAGCGCGTCTGCGCGGCGGCGTTCCGGCTCGGCCTCGTGGACGAAAACGAGCTGGACTCCGACGAGACCGAGGACCTCGTCGAGCTGACTGCCGACGGCGTGATCGAGGAGCCGCGCAGTGAGCTCGGCCGCTACCTCGTGCGCCACTGGGAGCGGCTCTCACTGGTCGAGGGCGAGTCGCTTGTCTACTGGCTGCGAAAGCTCGTGTTTCGCGGCGCGTGGCTCGATCACCGCGTCAAGGACGGCCGACTCGACGTGACTTGGGACGAGGGCTCTTCGGAGTTCGCCTACCTCGAGCCCGGCGGCGAGCGCGCACTGCTCGAGCTGGCGCCCACACCTTCCTGGCACGAGCTGCAGTTCAGGCGCTAGCCGCGTCGACGGCCTCGGAGAGCTTGGTCACCGCCGCCCGGATCGCCGGCTCGGGCGAGACGGCGTAGCCGAGCAGCAGCGCGGCCTCTTCGCGCGGTTGAATCGAGTGCTCGCCGAGGCCGTAGAGCCCGAGGCCCCGCGCTCGGGCCTCCGCCAGGACGCCTGCCTCGTCGGTTCCCGGCGGTAGGACCGCCAGGACGTGCAGGCCGGCGGCGATGCCGCGCACCTCGACCTCGGGGAGCAGCCGATCGAGCGCGCTCAGCAGCACGTCGCGGCGACGCCGGTAACGGAGGCGCATCCGGCGCAGATGCCGGTCGAGCTCGCCGCGCTCGAGGAAGTCCGCGAAAGCGAGCTGCTCGAGCCGTGGCGGCGCGATCACGGTGTAGAGCACCTCGTCGGCCAGGGCCCTGACGAGCCGCGGCGGCGGGATCAGCCAGCCGAGTCGGAGCGACGGAGCGAGCGTCTTGCTCGCCGAGCCGAGGTACGCGACTCGATCGGGCGCGAGGCCCTGCAGCGCGCCCACGGGCGCGCGGTCGTAGCGAAACTCGGCGTCGTAGTCGTCCTCGGCGACGATCGCGTCGCGCCGCTCGGCCCACTCGAGCAACCGTGCACGCCGAGTTGGCGAGAGCACCACGCCAGTCGGAAACTGGTGCGCCGGCGTCAGCAGCACCGCGTCCGGCCCGGCGTCGTCCAGAGCCTCGACGTCGATGCCCTCATCGTCGACCGGGATCGGGACCGTGCGCAGGCCGCTGCGGGCGACGATCTCCCTGATCACCGCATGGCCGGGATCCTCGACGCCGATCGCCGTCCGGCCCGAGCGCCTCAGGGTCGCGCAGAGCAGGCCGATCGCCTGCGCGAAGCCGCCGCAGACGAACGCGTGCTCGGCGGTCGCGGAGAGGCCCCGGACGCGGCCGAGGTACGAGACGAGCGCGGCCCGAAGCGCCGGCGAACCGCGCACGTCGCCGTAGGCGAGCTCGAGATCGGGCGCGGCCTTGAGCGCTGCGCGGTAGGAGGTGAGCCACTTCTCGCGCGGGAATGCCGAGTAGTCGGGGAGGTCCGGCCGCAGATTGTGGACCGGCTGGTGGGCTTGAGCGGTGACTGCAGGCTCGGGCGAGCCGGCGACCCGCGCGACTCGCGGGCTCGCACCGCGGCGGAGCAGGAGATAGCCCTCGGCGCCGAGCTGGGCATAGGCGCCGACGACCAAGCCGCGCGAGACGCCCAGTTGGGCCGCCAGCGAGCGTGTCGACGGCAAGGTCGTGCCCGGCTTGAGCCGACCCGAGCGCACCGCGCGGCGCAGCTGTCCCTCGAGCTGTGACGACAGCGTCTCGGACGCGCTGCGGTCGAGCTCGACGAGCAGCTCGCGTGCCTGGCTCGACTGGTCCACTGAATCGATATCGATGTGGACCTTAACAGTGGCCAATCGCGCCTCTAGCCTGCATTCGGTCAAGCGCCGGACACCGCGGATCGGAGGGGTTCTGATGAGACGGATCGTGGCCTTTTGCAGCAGCATCCTCGTCGCCGGCGCAGTCGTCGTGACCGCGCTCGGGGCGGCGGGGAGCGCCCAGGTCGTCGCGCGCATCGATACGGGCGCCGGCCCCTGCTCGGAGACCGGCGGGCTCGGCAGCGTCTGGGTCGGCGTCGGCAGCGCAGGCTTGCTCGTGCGCATCGACCCCGCGACGAACACGGTCACCGGCTCGGTCGACGTGGGCTTCGGCCCGTGCGGCGTCGCGATCGGCGCCGGCAGCGTCTGGGTGGACGGCTACGGGACGAGCTCGGTGATCCGGGTCGATCCCGCGCGGATGAAGGTGACCAGGCGGATTCCGATGCGCGACCAGATCTGGGACGTCGCCTTCGGCGCCGGCGCTCTCTGGGCGACCGAGCCCAACCGGGGCAACGTCGACCGGATCAACCCGAAGACGAACAAGGTCGGCCGACGGATTCGGATCAAGGGCGGAGCTCCCGCCAACCTGCGCTACGGCGGCGGCGCCGTCTGGGTCGGTTCCCTCTCGGGCCGTCGCGTGTTCCGGATCGACGCGCGCACCAACCGGGTCACGAGCGTGCGGGTCGGCGAGAACCCACGCTCGGTAGCGGTGACGAGCACCGCAATCTGGGTCTCGAACAACGCCTCGAACACGGTCTCCAGGGTCGATCCGAAGACTCGGAAGGTCGTGGCGACGATCCGCGTCGGTCAAGGCCCCGAGAACGCCGCGGTGGCGCCGGACGGAACGGTCTTCGTCCCCAACGTCGGCGCAGACACGGTCTCGAGGATCGACCCCGCGACGAACACCGTCGTCCAGACGCTTGCCGTCGGCCCGAAGCCCTTCCCCGCGGCCAGCGCATTCGGTGACATCTGGGTTCCGAGCTCCGGCGGGACGGAGGTCTTCCGCCTGCACGTCAGCTGAGTTTGACTCCAGACTTACGTAAGCATACACTTACGTAAGTCATGGCTTACAGAGACGCCATGGATGCGCTGGGCGACCCGACCCGGCGGGCGATCTTCGAGCAGTTGCGCTCGGGCCCGCGGGCGGTCGGCGAGATCGCGGACGAGCTGCCGGTCAGCCGCCCCGCCGTCTCGCAGCACCTGCGCGTGTTGAAGGAGGCGGGCCTAGTGACCGAGCGACGCAATGGCACGCGGCGGATCTACCGGCTCGATCCGGACGGGCTGGGAGAGCTCCGCGACTACTTCGACGACTTCTGGAGCGAGGCCCTCGCCGCCTTCAAGGCGATGGCCGAGGACGAGAGGAGGACGGCATGAGCACGCAGGAAGCGCAGACGGAGGCGATCAAGCGCTCCGTCACGGTGGACTGCTCGGTGGAGCACGCGTTCGCGACCTTCACCGAGCGGATCCACGAGTGGTGGCCGCTCTCGCAGCATTCGATCGACGCGGGCGAGACGGGCTCGCCGCCGCAGACGGTGATCTTCCAGGGCGAGGCCGGCGGCCAGGTCTTCGAGCGCACCAAGAACGGCGAGGACCTGAAATGGGCGGACGTGATCGCCTATGAGCCGCCGGATAGGTTGGTGCTCGCGTGGAACCCGAGTCGCGAGCAGGACCGGCCCCGCACGGAGGTCGAGGTCACCTTCACCGACGAAGGCGGCAAGACGCGCGTCGAGCTCGAGCACCGAGGCTGGGAACGCCTCGGCGACCGGGCGAACGAGGCCCGCCAGAGCTACGCCTCCGGCTGGGAAGGCGTGCTCAAGGGCTTCGCCGACACGGCGTCCGACTAGGGCCTAGAACAGCGCGTCGGCGTCGGCAGCGGCGCCGACGTGCTGCCGCCCGAGCTTCGTCACGACGCGGCCGCGCGGCGTTCGCTGCAGGAACCCGAGCTGGAGCAGGTAGGGCTCGTAGACGTCCTCGATCGTGTCGGGCTCCTCGCCGAGGGCGACCGCGAGCGTGGACAGGCCGACCGGACCGCCCTCGAACTTCTCGACCACGGCGCGCAGCAGCGCCCGGTCGGTGCGCTCGAGCCCGCGATCGTCGACCTCGAGCAGGTCGAGCGCCTCTCGTGCGATCTCGGTCGTGATCACACCCTGGTGCCGCACCTCCGCGACGTCGCGCACCCGGCGCAAGATCCGGTTCGCGATTCGCGGCGTGCCGCGGGAGCGGCGCGAGATCTCCTCGGCAGCCTCGCTCGCGATCTCGACGTCCAGGATCCGTGCCGAGCGGCACACGATCCTCGCGAGCTCCTCGGGCTCGTAGTGCTCGAGCCGGAAGGTCATCCCGAAGCGGTCGCGCAACGGCGTCGTCAGGAGGCCCGTGCGCGTGGTCGCGCCGATCAGGGTGAACGGCGGCAGGTCGAGCGTCAGCGTCCGCGCAGCCGGGCCCTGGCCGACGATGATGTCGAGCCGAAAGTCCTCGAGCGCCGGGTAGAGGATCTCCTCGACCGCCCGGTTGAGTCGGTGGATCTCGTCGATGAAGAGGATGTCGCGCTCGCCGAGCCCGGTGAGGATCGCGGCCACGTCGCCCTTCCGCTCGAGCGCCGGGCCGGCGGCCGAGCGCAGGCCGACGCCGAGCTCCTCGCGCACGATGAAGGCGAGGCTCGTCTTGCCGAGGCCGGGCGGCCCGATCAGCAGCAGGTGGTCGAGCGCCTCGCCGCGTGAGCGGGTCGCCTCGAGCGCGATCGCGAGCTGCTCCTTGACGCGCTCCTGGCCGACGAACTCGTCGAGCGAGCGCGGGCGCAGCGACCGCTCGAGCTCGTCCTCCTCGGGTTGGACGGCCGGCGCGAGGAACTGCGTCTCCGTCTCGGTCACGCAGCCCTCAGGGCCTGGCGGACGCGCTCCTCGGGCGAAAGCTCCGGGTCGGTCGCGGCCAGCGCCTCCTCGGCCTCGGTCACCGACCAGCCGAGCTCGACGAGCGCGTCGCGGGCGACCGCGTGCGGCTTGCCGGCGATCGGCGTCGGCTCGTCCATCGTGCCGAGCTTCTCCTTCAGCTCCAGCACCACGCGCTGAGCGGTCTTCTTGCCGATTCCGGGGATCGCCTCGAATCGAGCCGTGTCGTCGAGCGCGATCGCGCGGCGGAGGTCGGCCGGGGACGAGCCGGAGACGATCGCGAGCGCGACCTTCGGCCCGACGCCCGAAACCGCGAGCAGGTGCTCGAACAGCTCGCGCTCGGCGGGCTCGCCGAAGCCGTAGAGCTGGAGCGCGTCCTCGCGGACGTGCAGGTAGGTGTCGAGCGAGACCTCTCCCCCGCTCTCGGCGAGGCGCGCCGCGGTAGGCGTCACCGCCAGGGCGTAGCCCACGCCGCCGACGTCGAGCACGATCCGCTCGCCGCTGCGGGCGACCGCGGTCCCGCGCAGCCGCGAGATCATCCGACCGCCTTCATCAGCGGCGGGGCCATCGCGTGGCAGATCGCGACGGCGAGTGCGTCGGCTGCGTGGTGCGGCTGAGGCACGGCCTTCAGGCCGAGAATCGCTGCAACCATCCGCTGTACCTGGGCCTTCTCCGCTCGCCCGTAGCCGCAGACGGCCTGCTTGACGCTCGACGGCGCGTACTCAGCGCAATCGAGGCCGTACGACGCGGCCGCGACGAGCACGGCGCCGCGCGCCTGCCCGACGGAGAGCGCGGTGCGGGCGTCGACGCCGACGAACGACTCCTCGAGGACGACCGCACGAGGCGTGTACTCCTCGATCAGCTCGACGACGCCGTCGAAGATCGTCTTGAGCCGAACCTCCGGGCGCTGCCGGGCGGTGGTCTGCCACCACCCGAAGTCGACCGCCTTGAGGCGGTTTCCTCTTTCGCGGACTATCCCGAAGCCGCACGCAGCCGTCCCTGGATCGATGCCGAGAACCGTCACGGCGACACCTTAGGCACTGCGTCGGACACTCCTGCCCTACAGTCAACGGTCGCGATGGAGCTCACGATCGAGCCCGCTTCGGACGCCGTCTACCGCCTGTTCCGGGAGTGGCGCTACCCGCCGCCGTACGACTTCTACGACGGGGATGTCGACCCGCCGCTGAACCCGGAGCGCTACTTCGCGGCGCTCGACGGCAACGGCGAGCTCGTCGGCTTCTACTACTTCGAGGAGAAGCGGCCCGACCTCGACTACGGGCTCGGGCTCAGGCCCGACCTGGTGGGACAGGGGCTCGGCCTGGAGTTCTTTCGCGCGGGGCTCGTCTTCGCCCACGAGCGCTACGAGCCGAGGCGCGTCTACCTGCACGTGGCCGAGTTCAACGAGCGCGCCCTCCGCGTCTACGAGCGCGCGGGCTTCGAGGTGATCTCGCGGCACGTGCGGAGCTTCGACCGCTTCGGGGAGGTGCCTTTCCTGACGATGGCCGAGGCAGGTCCAGCCGACTAGGTGGCCGCCCGGCGTAGGGCTTCCTGCTCGGGCACAGGCGCGGACGGTTCGGGCGGCAGCAGCTGGTAGCTGTCGACGAGTGCCTGCGCGACGTCGACCAGCTTCCGCCCGTTGTGCTGGGAGTGATCGCGCAGCAGCTCGAACGCGCGATCGGCGTCGACCGAGTGCCGTGCCATCAGGATCCCCTTCGCCTGCTCGATCAGCGCGCGCCGGCCGAAGGCGCCCTGGAGGGACTGGTACTCGGCGAACCGACGCAGGGTGATGTCGATCGCGCTCTGCAGCTCCGCCGGATCGCCGTCGACGATGTACGCGAAGACGCCGCGCTTGGCGGCCTCGTGGACGTAGGCGGGATCCTTCGTCGACAGCAGACGCGATCACCGGACAGGAGGCTTCGCGGACGATCTCGCGTGATCAGGTCGAGCGCGTGCTCGGAGCTGAGCCCGAGCCCGACCAGTGCGACGTCCGGCCGTTCCCGCTCGGTGACGGCGCCGACTTCCTTGACGTAGATCTCGCGGGCGATCACCTCGTGGCCGAGGCCGGCCACGACCTGCGCGAGCAGCTCGAGGCGGTCGCGCTTCTCGTTGGCGATCAGGACCCGCAGGTGTTGCTGCTCGGCCATCCTCTGAACCTCGTTAAGACTCGAATGAGCGTGGCGAGCAAGAGCGTCGACCCTCCACCGTCAGCCGATCGGTTGGCCAGCAGCATCTTTCACCCCCACGCACACGGACGGCCCGAGTGTAGCCGAGCTTTCCTGGCGGAAACCCGTAAAGCCGAGCTTTCGCTGCTACGCTCAGAGCTGCAGCGCCTCAGCCGCCGGCGCCGCGATTTGCCAGGCGGGGTCACAACTCGATCTCCCGCCGACCGTCCGCCCGCAGCAACGCAGGCTGGAGCACCACCCGGCCGACCTCAAGCTCCTGGTCGGCGAGTTGTTTCGAGCCTGGAGTGGCCGATGGTCGACATCCGCGTACGAGTCGAGGACACGGCTCGCGTGCCAGAGCTGGTGCAGCGGCTCTCGAAGATCTTCGGCAGGTCGTCGGTGGCGTTCCACGGCGCGACCAAGGAGGTCCGGATCGCGGCGGAATGGGAGTCGCGGACCGTCGTCAGCGTGATCGAGGCGGTCCAGGAATGGGTCGGCGAAAACGGCGACTCCGCGACGCTCTCGATCGGCGGCCGCTCGTACGTCGCGGAAGCAAACCTGTGATCGCCGTCGACGCGGGCAAGACGCTCGAGCTCGTCAGGACGGTCTCGTTCGCAGGGCGCGGAGAAGTCGCGCCGCAAGAGTTCCTCGACCGAGTGTGCGATGCCGTCTCGGGGACGTTCGGTTACGACGACGTGGCCGCCGTTCGCTTCCAGGAGAGCCCGGCCGAGCCGAGCGACACTTCCGACCCCGCTCTCGTCGCACGAGCATTGAAGAGCAACGATCGCGTCCTCGTCTCCGATCCCGAGCCCGACGGCACGTCGGTGATCGCGCTTCCACTGCTCGGCGCGACCGAGTGCCTCGGCGTCCTCTTCGGGAAGCGCAAAACGGCTGCTCCGCCGGATGCCCAGGAGCTGGATGGCCTCGCAACGCTGGGCATCGTCGTCTCGAGCCTGCTGGAGAACGCGATCGTGCAGGAACGGGCGGAACAGCTCGACGTGCTGAAGAGCGAGTTCATCGCGCTCGCCGCGCACGAGCTGCGAAGTCCGCTCTCCGCCATCTACGGGGCCTGCGTCACCCTGGACGAGCGCGGCGACGCCCTGGCCCGGCCGGAACGCGTGGCGCTGGCGGCCATGCTGCTGGAGCAGGCGACACGGATGCGCAACCTGATCGCGCAGCTGCTCGATCTCTCTCGCTTCGACCTGGTTGCGCTCCCGATTTCACCCGAGCACTTGCTGCTCCGACCGCGGGTCGAGCAGCTCGTCTCGGCCCTTCCGGCTGCGCCGGCGGGAGCGGTGACGATCGCGATCTCGCCCCGGCTCGATGCCTTCGTCGACCCGGTCGCGCTCGAACGGATGCTCTCGAACCTCGTCGCGAATGCGCTGCACTACGGCGAGCCGCCCGTGACCGTGACGGCGATCGAGCGCGACACCCATCTTCGGCTCGTGGTCGAGGATCGTGGCGGAGGCGTCCCGGACGAGTTCGTCCCACGGCTGTTCGACCGCTTCACCCGCAGCTCGGCGTCGCGCGGCCGGTCCGAGGGCGCCGGGCTCGGTCTGGCGATCGTCCAGGCCTACGCACGCGCCCACGGAGGCGACATCGTCTACGAGGCGGCCGAGCCGCAGGGAGCCCGCTTCGAGATCGTCCTCCCGGTCGACGCCTAGTTAGCTCGCGACCGCCTCCATCACCCGCTCGGGGATGTCGAAGTTCGCGTAGACCTCCTGCACGTCGTCGTTCTCCTCGAGCGTGTCGATCAAGCGCAGGGTCTTCTTGGCCGCGCCCTCGTCGTCGAGGTTGACGGTCGTCTTCGGCACCATCGTCAGCTCGGCCGAATCGACCTCCATGCCCGCGGCCTCGATCGCCTCGCGCACCGCGGTCAGGTCTTCCGGTGCCGCGGTGACCCGGAAGCTCGAACCGTCGCGCTCGACGTCCTCCGCCCCGCCCTCTGCCGCAGCCAGCGTCAGCTCGTCCTCGTCGAAGCGGTCGGCGTCGACCAGGACCACGCCGCGCCGCTCGAACAGCCAGGCGACGGCGCCCGAGCCTCCCAGGTTGCCGTCGTGCTTCGTGAAGGCTGCGCGGACATCGGCGGCCGTGCGGTTGCGGTTGTCGGTCAGCGCCTCGACGATCACCGCGACCCCGTTCGGGCCGTAGCCCTCGTAGACCACCTGCTCGAAGCTGTCGGCGTCGGCGTCGGCACCTGACCCGCGGGCGATCGCGCGGTCGATGTTGTCCTTCGGCATGGAGTAGGAGCGCGCCTTCTCGATCGCGTTGGCCAGCGCGAGGTTCGCGGCGGGGTCGGGCCCGCCCTCGCGCGCCGCCACGATCAGCGCGCGCGACAGCTTCGAGAACAGCTGGCCGCGCTTCTTGTCGGCAGCGCCCTTCTTGTGCTTGATCGAGCTCCACTTGCTATGCCCGGACATTGGCCTCCTCCCGAACGAGGTCGAGGAACCGCTCGTGCACGCGCGTGTCGTCGGTCAGCTCCGGATGGAACGACGCGACGAGCACGCGGCCCTCGCGCAGTAGCACCGGCTCGCCGTCGAGCTCGGCCAGCACCTCCACCGCCGGTCCGGCGTCGGCGACCCGCGGCGCACGGATGAACACCCCCCGGAGCGGCTGGTCCTCGCCGGCCAGCTCGAGGTCGGCCTCGAAGCTCGCGACCTGCCGGCCGTAGGCGTTCCGCGACACCTCCAGGTCGAGCACGCCGAGGTGGTTGCGGTCGAGCAGGATCATCCCGGCGCAGGTGCCGAGCACCGGCCGCGCAAACTCGCGGATCGCGTCCTCGAGCCCGTACAACCGAACAAGTCTCATGATCGCCGTCGACTCCCCACCCGGAATCACGAGCCCGTCGAGCCCGTCTAGCTGCTCCGGCTTGCGCACCTCCACCGGGTCCACGTCGAGCCGCCGCAGCATCCGCTCGTGCTCGCGGAAGTTCCCCTGGACCGCCAGAACGCCGATCTTCACGGGGGAAAGTCTAGTGCCGGGTCCCAGGGGCTCCGCGTGCCCGCGCCTCTGTTCAAGAGTCGGTGCGGCCCCTAGAATCCGGTCACGCGAGTGAGAGCCGAGGTTTCGCATCCGATTCGCTCGACTCCGCTCCGCCGGAGGGGGGTTTCCGTCGGGGGGCGGCGTCTGTGGCGCTGCGACGCAGGGGAAGGCGCACGCCCTGACTTGCAGTCGTCCGGGCGAGGCCACGCGAAACCGGCCGCCGGCACCGCGCGCAGGGTGCTCGTGGTCGACGACGAGCGCTCGATCAGGCTCCTCTGCCGGGTCAACCTCGCCGCCTCGGGCATGGACGTGCTCGAGGCCTCCGACGGCCGCGAGGGCCTCGAGCTCGCGCGCCGGGAACGCCCCGACCTCGTGATCCTCGACGTGATGATGCCGGCGCTCGACGGTTGGTCAGTAGCGCGGGAGCTGGCCGCCGACGAGCAGACGCGCGAAATTCCGATCGTCTTCCTGACCGCACGCGCCGACCCGGCCGACAAGCGGCTCGGCGAGCAGCTCGGCGGCGTCGGGTACCTGGTGAAGCCGTTCGACCCGGTCATGATCGGCGACTTCGTCGAGAACGTCCTCGCGCGTGTCGAGCGCGGCGAGCGAGAGCAGCTGCGGCGCGGGATCTCATCCGACCCCGAACGGTGAGCACGACCGAGAGCAGCGAAGCCGCCGATCGAGCGCGACGACTCCAGCGCGTCGCCGAGCTCCTGGCCGAGGCGGTCACGCCGCAGGAGGTGCTCGACTCGATCCTGACCGAAGGAGTGAAGGCCGCCGAGGCCCGCGCCGGCGCGATCGGCGTCCTCAGCGAGGACGGCACCACCGTCGAGCTGCTCGCCCAGCGGGGCTACGACGCGTCGGCGATGACCGGCTGGACGAGCTTCCCGCTCGAGGCCCAGGTGCCGATGTCGGACGTGATCCGCACCGGCGAGGCGCTCTTCCTCGCGTCGGTGCAGGAGCGCAACGAGCGCTACCCCGCGCTCTCGGACCAGGGCCAGGACGGGCACGCGCTCGTCGTCGTTCCGCTCGCGGTCGAGGGTCGCGTGTTCGGCGCGATGTCGCTCTCGTTCGACCGCGACGTCTTCTTCGAGCCTGACCGTCGCGAGATGAAGCTGACGCTCGCACGGCAGGCGGCCCAGGCGCTCGCCCGCTCCCGCCTGTACGCGGCCGAGCAGGCGCTGCGCCAGCGAATGACCTTCCTCGCGGAGGCGAGCGAGTTGCTCGCGTCCTCGCTCGACTACAACCACACGCTCGGCCAGGTGGCGAAGCTCAGCGTCCCGGGCCTCGCCGACTGGTGCACGGTCGACGTCGTGGGCCCCGACGGGGAGGTCGAGCGGCTGGCGGTCGCGCACCAAGACCCCGACAAGGTCCGCTGGGCCTACGAGCTGCAGGAGCGCTACCCGCCCGACCCCGATGCGCCCACCGGCGTCACCCATGTCCTGCGCACGGGCGAGCCCGAGTTCTTCCCGTTCATCCCCGAGAAAGTGCTGGAAGAGGCGATCGGCGACGACGAGGAGCTGCGCCGAATCGTGGACGAGCTCGGGCTGAAGTCCACGATCTGCGTGCCCCTGATCGCGCGCGGTCGGACGCTCGGCGCGGTAACCCTGATCGCCGCCGAGACGCATCCGCCCTACACGCAGGCCGACTTCGAGCTGGCGAAAGAGCTCGCCCGCCGGGCCGCGGTCTCGGTCGACAACGCGCGGCTGTACCGAGAGGCGGAGCGCGGCGCGAATGCCGCCCTGGCACTCGCGTACGTGGCGGACGGCGTCGCTCTGCTCGACACGGAGGGCCGCGTGCGCCACTGGAACCCGGCCGCAGCGGCGATCACCGGGGTCGACGGGGACGAGGCGATCGGGCGCCAGGTCGCGGAGGTGGTTCCCGCCTGGGACGCGCTCACCGCGCACGTGCCGCTCGTTCCCCCCGGCGGCGCCGCGCGACCGGTCACCGTGCCGATCGTGCTGGAGGGCCGCGAGCGCTGGGTCGCGGTCTCGGGCGTCGACTTCGGCGACGGCACGGTCTACGCGCTGCAGGACGTGACCGAGGAGCACGCGCTCGAGAAGACCCGCAGCGACTTCGTCGCCACCGCCTCGCACGAGCTGCGCACGCCGTTGGCCGCGGTCTACGGGGCCGTCCGGACGCTGCGGCGCGACGACGTGCAGTTGTCCGACCACGACCGGGCCCAGTTCCTGGAGATGATCGAGTCCGA
The DNA here is from genome assembly GCA_963763475.1 of uncultured Actinomycetes bacterium. GTDB lineage: Bacteria > Actinomycetota > Thermoleophilia > Gaiellales > Gaiellaceae > AC-32. The sequence continues at coordinate 381,307 of CAVXOR010000004.1, forward strand.
GGCCACGCGGCTCGCCAGGATCGTCGACCAGATCCTGCTCGCCGGCCAGCTCGACGCCGACGCGGTGGAGCTCGAGGTGATCGAGTGCGATCCGAAGCAAGTGGCCGCCGGCGTGATCGAGTCGGCCGCGATCCACGTGCCGGAGACGATCTCGCTCGACCTCAACGTCGACAGGTCGGAGCCGATCCGCTGCGACGAGAACAAGCTCCGGCAGGTGCTCGTCAACCTCGTGGACAACGCCGTCAAGTACTCGCCCGGCGGCGGCCGGGTCGAATTGCGCGTGCGGAGCTCGAACGGCTCGTGCCTGATCGAGGTGGCGGACGAGGGGCTCGGTATCCCCGACGACGAGCGCGAGCGGATCTTCGAGAAGTTCTACCGGCTCGACCCCCAGCAAACCCAGGGCGTCGGCGGCAGCGGGCTCGGCCTCTACATCTGCCGCGAGCTGGTCGAGCGGATGAATGGCAGCCTGCACGTCGAGTCGGAGCCCGGCAAGGGCTCGCGCTTCACGGTCGACCTGCCGCTGCGCCGCTAGGTGCTCCACGTCCCGGACGTCGTCCGCGAGAAGGCGCTCGCGGTCGGGGCTGCGGGGTGGCTCGACGACCTGCCGGACCTTGTCCGCGAGATCGAGCGGGACTGGCACATCGAGGTCGGTGAGGCGTTCCCGTTCTCGACCGAGGCGTTCGTCGCCGAGGTCGCCTGCGCCGACGGCACGCCGGCGGTCCTGAAGCTGATCGTCCCGCGCGACGGCGACGCGGCCGCTCGTGAGGCGATCGCGCTCCGCCTCGCCGACGGTGACGGCTGCGCGCGACTGCTGCGAGAGGACCTCGAGCGCGGTGCGCTCCTGCTGGAGAAGCTCGGTCGATCGCTCGTGGAGCTCGGGCTGCCGCTGCGGACCAGGCACGAGCTCCTCGTCGCCACGGCGCAGCGGGTGTGGCGGCCGGCGCCTGATTCGGGACTGCCCAGCGGTGACGAGAAGGCGCGCAGCCTCAGTCGATTCATCGCCACGATGTGGGAAGAGCTCGGCGGTCCCTGCAGCCGTGCCGCGGTCGACCACGCACTCGAGTGCGCAGAGAACCGGCGGAACGCCCACCGAGACGAAAGGGCCGTCCTCGTCCACGGCGACGTCCACCAGTGGAACACGCTCGAAGCGGCCGAGGGCTTCAAGCTGGTCGACCCGGACGGGCTGCTCGCCGAGCCCGAGTACGACCTCGGCATCATCATGCGCGAGGACCCGCTCGAAGGCGACCTACGGCAGCGCGCGGCGTGGCTGGCGGAGTGCACGGGCCTCGACGAGGAAGCCATCTGGGAATGGGGCGTCGTCGAGCGCGTCTCGACCGGCCTGCTCGCGACCCGCGTCTCCCTGCAGCCGATCGGCCGCCAGATGCTCGACGCTGCCGAGCGGATCGCCGGCTGACGGCCTAGCCCCGACGCGATACGTTTTCGTGAGCGGAGGAGGTGTCGGATGCTGGACCGAGTCGTGCAGGTGCTGATCGTCGCGGCGGCAGTCCTCCTGCTGGGCGCGTCCGCACGGGCCTCGAGCAGCGACGACGTCACCTATAGCGGCTCGCGCGTTCACGTCTCGGCCTCGACCGTCGTCAGCTTCCGCGCGCTGGCGCGACACGAGCGCGCCGAGTACGCAGCGGCCGAGGAGAGCGAAGAGGCGCCAGAGCCCGAGGGAAAGGACGAGAACGAGGAGGAGGAACCGGAGCCGAACGTCCACTTCACCGTTCCATCGCCGCTGGTGGCCCCGCTGTCGCTGCAGACTCGAGGGTCCGTCGCCTCGCCCTACGTCTCAGGGAGCTTCCTCGCCCAGCCCGACGCGCCGGCCGTGGGCACGAGCAAGAACGAGACCCCGCCCGACACCAACGGCGCGGTCGGGCGCGACAAGTTGATGGTGCCGCTGAACAGCAACTACGTGATCCAGCGCAAGTCCGACGGTGCGATCCTGAGCAGGATCTCGATGACCGCCTTCTGGAAGCCGGTCGGTGCGCACAACCCGTTCGATCCGCGGGTGCTCTACGACCCGTACAGCGACCGCTGGCTGGTCAGCGCGGCCGACGACCCGCTGCTGGCGAGCTCGCTGATCCTCTACGGGATCTCGGACACGGCCGACCCGCTGGGCACGTGGCATCTGTACGCGATCCACGCCGACGAGACCGGCGCGACCTGGGCCGACTTCCCGACCCTCGGCTTCAGCAGGACCACGGTCGCGATCGGCGTGAACATGTTCAACCGCAGCTCGCTCAACTACGTGCGCGGTCGGCTGATCGTGCTCGACTTCGCCCCACTGCGCGGCGGCACGGGCGGGAATCCAGTCGGGATCGACGTCCCCGGCGCCTTCGCGCTCCAGCCCGCGGTGACCAACTCGCCGACCGAGGCGACCTTGTACCTGGTCGAGAACCTCGACAGCCTCTCGGCGACCTACCGCTTCTGGTCGCTGAATGGGACGACGCTCACGCTCGTCGGCGGGCGCCCAGGACGAACCCGCTCGGCGCCTGGGCCTCGCCCGGCGCCTTCGACCTCCTTTCCCAGCCAGGGGGTGGCGGGATCAGCGCGGGCGACGCGCGCATCAGCAACGCGGTCTTCCGCAACGGCCACGTCTGGTACGCGCAGACGGTCGGTCTCCCGCCCGGCGGCACGGGCTACGCGGTCAGCACCGCCGTCCAGTGGGTGGAGCTCGACACGACCGGCGCGTTCGTCGAGGACGGCCGGATCGTGGACCCGCGGGCCAATCACTGGAACGGCGGGCACTCGTATGCCTTCGGGTCGATCGCGGTCAACGCCCGCAACGACGAGCTCGTCGGCTTCTCCGAGTTCGAGTCCGACGACTTCGCAGACGCCGGCTACGCGTTCCGCTCGGGCACGGACCCACCCGGCACGATGGGCGCGCCGGTCACGCTCAAGGACGGTGAGGGGCCGTACGTGAAGCGGCGCGAGGGCGACCGCAACCGCTGGGGCGACTACAGCGCCACTCAGGTCGACCCCTCGGACGACCTGACGCTCTGGACGATCCAGGAGTATGCGCGCGTGCCAGTTGGCAAGGGCGACGAGTCGGGCCGCTGGGGCACCTGGTGGGGCCGTGTCGGCGGGGGCCCGCCGCTCGAGCACCCGAAGTGCGTCGTGCCGAAGGTGCTCGGCAAGCCGCTCGAGCAGGCGTGGCGGCGGATTGCCGCCGCGCACTGTCGCGTCGGCAAGGTGCGCCGCGTGCAGGCGGCGAAACGGCAGCGCGGAAGGGTCCTGCGGCAGACTCCAGGCCCCGGCCGCAGCTACCGGAGCGACACGAAGATCGACCTGCGCGTCGGCCGTTAGGGTCTCCGCAGTGGGCGAATCGCTGCTGACCGTGGAGACCACAGACGGGCGCGAGCTCTCGTATGCGCTCTGGGGCGACCGGGACGGCTTCCCGGTCTTCGCGCTGCACGGGACGCCCGGCTGCCGGCTCGAGCGCTGGCCTGACGAAGACGTCTACAAGCGGCTCGGAATCCTCCACATCACCCACGACCGGCCGGGCTACGGCCGGTCGACCCGTCGCCCCGGAAGGCGCATCGCCGACGAGGCCGACGACGTGGCCGCGCTTGCCGACCAGCTCGGGCTGGAGCGCTTCGGCGTCACCGGCGCATCGGGCGGCGGTGCACACGCACTCGCATGCGCGGCGCTCCTGCCGGACCGGGTCGTGCGCGCTGCCTGCGTCGTGGGCGTCGCGCCACTCGGGGACGACGGGCTCGACAGGGACGCCTGGCTGGCGGACATGGATCCCGAGAACATCAAGGAGTTCGGGTGGGCGGAGGCCGGCGAGGAGGTGTTGGAGCCTGCGCTCGAGGCCGAGAACGCGAAGATCGCGGCACGGGTGGCCCACAACCCGTCCTCTGTGCTCGGGGATTTCGACCTGAGCGATTCGGACCGGCAGGAGCTGACGCGGCCGGAGCGGGTGCAGATCATCGGCGAGTCCTGGGCCGAGCACTCGGCGCGCGGCGTCGGAGGCTGGGTCGACGACGATCTCGCGCACCTGCGGCCTTGGGGCTTCAACGTCGGCCAAATCACGGTTCCGGTCCTGATCCGCTACGGCACCACGGACGTGCTCGTTCCGCCCGCCCACGGCGAGTGGCTGGCCGCACACGTCCCCGGGTGCGTCGCCAAGGTCGACGGCGTGGCCGGCCACCTGGCCGGCGACCCCGAGCAGGAGATCGCCGAGATGGCGCGCTGGCTCCGGGACGGCGAGCCGCCGGCGGGAACCAGCTAGTGCTGGTCGAGCTGCTCTAAGGCTCATGAGCCGCGGGCGGTGGATGGCACTCTGCTTCGCCCTTGGGTCGGCTTGCTTCCTGATCGGCCCGTTTCCGGGCTACGCGCAACTGGTGGGCGAGTCGGCCGACGCGATCACCTTCTTCGTCGGCTCGATCCTGTTCACGGCCGGCGGCGGCCTGCAGAGCTGGCTGGCCTGGTCCGAACGGCGGTCGCCCGGTGGACGCGCGGACTGGTGGGCGGCCATCGTGCAATCCGCCGGGACCCTGTTCTTCAACGTCACGACGTACGAAGCGATGCACATCGCTTTGACGAGCCCCTCCTACGACAAGCTCGTCTGGCGGCCCGACTGGCGGGGGTCGATCTGCTTCCTCGTCTCGGGCACGATCGCCTACCTCGCCTCGGCTCGTCGTGGGTGGCTGCCGGCGCGCGGCGGTACAGGCTGGTGGCAGCCGGGCGTCAACCTGCTCGGCTGCATCTTCTTCGGAATTTCGGCCGTCGCCGGCTACGTCGTACCGTCGCACGGGTCGATGCTCGACCAGGCAGCGGCGAACTGGAACACCGCGCTCGGCGCCGCGTGCTTCTTGGCCTGCGCACTCGACACGCTGCGCACGGACCGGGCTCGACGCCGACTTTCGGTATCGACACCCGAAGGTACGCTCCCCCTGTGTTCCCGTGGATCCTCTTCGCCGTGATCGCCGTGCCCCTGGTTGTGGTCGGCTTCGCGGCGACACGTCGCAGAACGGCCGCCGGAGAGCATCCCCCGAGCGAAGACGCGCAGGCCAGAGCGCTGACGGAGCAGGAGTTCGCCGAGGCAGATGCCTACGAGGCGAAGTGGCACGAGCAGGACAAGGAGCGGTACCGCGAGGAGCGCTTGCCCTAGGCGGGGGTCGTCGCCAGTGTGTGAGCTTCGAACAGGCTTGTGGCACTGGCAGGCGCCGCATCCCGAGTGGACGCCGGATCAGTGGTGGCCGCAGGCGGTCTCGTCCTACGCACTCGACGACGGGGCCCGGCTGCTCCTCTTCGACCCGCTCGCCGTGCCGGAGGAGATCCTCGACCTCGCGGTCGAGCGCGAGCCGGTGGTGGTGCTCACCGCCCCATGGCACGAACGCGAGGCGCAGAGCCTGGTCGAGCGCTTCGGCGCGACCGTCTACACGCCGCCGCCCGACACCGCGGACGACCTCATACGGAAGTACGGCATCGCTCCGGAGCAGATCCCGGAGGGCTGGCACAGCCCCGACCTCGCGTGGCTCCTGATCGAGGGCGTCGTAGAGTTCCACCTCTACGCAGCGGGTGACCGGCTTCCGATCGGTATCGAGGCGTTCCCGGGCCGGTCGCACAACGACCTCGTGCTCTGGATCGAGCGTGTGAGCGCGGTCGTCGCCGGCGACTCACTGGTCGACTTCGGCCGCGGGTTCGAGGTGCCTCAGGAAGTGCTCCAGCACGGTGTCACGCGCGAGCAGGTGGTCGAGGACCTGAGGCCGCTGCTCGGATTGCCGGTCGAGCTCGTGCTGCCCGCGCACGGAGAACCGACAGACCGTGCCGCGCTCGAGGGCGCGCTTTCCTGAGTCAGATCCGGTCGAGCGCGCGAGTGACCGAGGACGGGAGCAGCCTTCGCACGTCGCCGTCACGCTTCAGCTCATAGACGAACAGCGAGCCGGCGGCCCAGGCGGCCCCGAGACTCGCGCCGGCGAGCACGTCCGAGAGGTAGTGCACCTCGAGGTAGAGACGGCTGAAACAGATGAGTGCGACCAGCGCGACGTAGCCGACGCCTACGGCGACGCGCACTCGAAGATCTCGGGCTTGCGCTGCGAGCAGGTAGACGATGACGCCGTAGATGGCGGCACTACCGGCGGCGTGACCGCTGGGGAAGGAATACGTGTCCAGATGCACGTACGCCAACTCCGGGCGCGGCCTCTGAACCACGAGCTTGAACCCGGCGTTGAAGAGCTCGATCCCAGCGGCAGACACCGCGAGCAGCACGGCCTCATTGACCCGACGGCGACGAGCCAACCACACCGCCGCTGCCAGCACGACCAGGGCTAGCGTCGCAACGTTGCCGGCCCACGTGACGACCTTGAAGAACGAAACGAGAGCGCCGTTCGAGTGAACGTGGAGCCACCGGCTGAACTCGACGTCCCAGCGAACAAGCGCCTCGTTGTCGAGGTAGTCCTCGAGAACGTGCACGAACGCGTAGAGGGCGAGCGCGAATGCAGTCGCCAGCGCGACCTGCACCTGAAGCCGCGGGTCGTGGCGGCGCGACCAGATGCCCGCCAACCTGTCGGCCCTGAAGGGCGATTGTCGCGAGCGCGGCTGCGCGTGATGCACGGTGGGCGCGGCCATCGCGGCAGGGTACCTGCATCGCGTTACGACCAGTCGCAAACAGACCGAGGCGTACTCTCCGCAGGTGCGCACGGGTACGGAAGTGGCGGTGTTCGTAACTCGCAGGGATGGCTCGGAGGTTCTGATCCTCCATCGATCGGCCGCGCAAGGCGGCTACTGGCACGTTGTCGCCGGCGGCGTCGAAGTCGGCGAGACGGTGGCCGAGGCAGCCCGGCGCGAGTTGGAGGAGGAAACCGGACTGCTGGCGGAGCCCGCGGGCGGAGTCGACGTGGTCGAGTATGTCTACTCCCTGACGGAGGAGCCTGCGGATAGACGAAACCAGTACGACCCGTCGGTGGCCGAAGTCGAAGTAACGTGCTTCCACGTCGCCGCACCCGACGAGTGGGAACCGAGACTTGACTGGGAGCATGACGGTCACCGTTGGTGCGCGCCCCGCGAGGCGTTCGAGCTCCTGCGTTGGCCCGCGACCGCTCAGGCACTTCGGACGCTCTTGGTTTGAAAGCGGCCTAGCAGCCCCAGCCGAGCACCCTCGCGTGGGCGAGTGTTCCGTAATGACGCCTGAACGGCGACGCTGATTTTCGTCCAAGGCGAAGGTCCCACCTCTGAGAGGATCGCGCTTCCAATGACGATCGGAGAGCACATGCCCAGCGCCAGAGACGTGATCCTCAACCACATCGACGCGGTCAACGACCGTGACAGCGACGCCGATCCGTGGGCCGCCGATGGCGTAGGGTGGACGGCACAACGACACGTTCGGACAGAGGAGGAAACGATGGTCCTGGCAACGGCGAAGATCGGGGATTTCGACCGCTTCTGGAACACCTTCTCAACCAAGGGCGCTGAGAAGCGAAAGCAGCACGGTTGCAAGGGCGCGCACGTCTTTCGGGATCCAAACGAGAGTGACCGGGTTTGGGCGATCTTCGATTGGGACGAGGCGGGCTGGCAGAGCTTCACATCGGATCCCGAGGTCCCGGCGATCTTTCAGGAAGCCGGGTTTACGCAAGGTCCCCCCAAGTCGGCGGAGTTCATGCGGCAGCACGACGCCTAGCAGGCCCGCCCCCGACTCCAATCATTCCTTCAGACTTACCGCCGACTGAGATCGGGCCGAACGGCGGGTGAGCCGAAGGGATAGAGAACCTCGCAGTCGCCTGGGCCCGCGTGCGCGAATGTCACTAGAGGCGCTCGGCAGGAACTGAACCCCCACCCCAGGTCGTTAGTACTTCGTGGACGACGACCGCGGCCGATACAGCCATCCGGAGCAGCTCGGTCTCAAGGGTTCGCTTGCCCTCGGCGCAGTCTGCGTCGGTTCGCAGGCGTTCTTCGCGTTCACGGGACGGTGGTTTCTATTCGCGGCCTCGGTCGCTCTTGGGGTCGGCATGCCGCTTCTGGCACTGACGGGGCCGTCGCTTTGGGAAAATGCTGGCCGCGCAATCACTGGCGAGCGGCTTGACGCTCAACAGGTCAAGCGTCGACAAGCAGCGATCGCGGCATCGGCGCTGGGTATTGCAGCTACGGCGATTCTGCTGACCGCGCTCCTCACGCGATGACGCCTAGATCACTAAAGCGCCGCGTGGGCCAGTGTGCGCGATTGTCACCCGAGCACCAGCAGGGTCATCCCGATCGGATGACGTGTGACGCAGCCCAGCGGTCATGCTCGGCGCCGTAGCCGCGTCGTCGCAGGAATGAGGCAGAAAGGAAGCTCTCATGGGACAGAGCCGCGTGTGGTGGATCGGCGGTGTTGTTGCCGGGGCCGTGATGATCGCGTTCGGCATCGTCGTGATCGTGCTGGCGATCAACGGGCAGCACACCGTCAGGAGCGAGCTGAAGAATCAGCAGATCACGGGCACGCCGGACATGACGCCGACGGCGATCAAGGCCGAGGCGGACAAGGCCGGGCTGAAGGATGTCGATCTGCCGACGTGCAGCGTCGCGGGTGAAGCGATCGACAACGGGTCGAACGCCCGCTGCTTCGCGCAGTACATGAACGTCCACGCGCTCGAAGCGACGGGTGGGTACGTGTACTCGCAGATGGGCCAGTACCAGGCGAAGCCGGACACGCCGAAGTCGGAACTGTCGCCCGGGGGAGGCACGGGCAACACCGACTGGGCGGTGACCGACCCGAAGACGGGCCAACCAGCGCCGAACGGCGCACGGAATGTCTGGGTGACAGAGACCGCCCTTGCGACCGCGTTGAACGTGAGCTACATGGCGACGAACCTGGCGCTGTTCAGCCTCGTCGTCGGAATCGCACTGCTGCTTTCAGGCGTCGGGTTCATCGTGCTCGCGCTCGCAGCGTTGCGGTCAAAGACGGCGGCGACGGAGGCGCCTCAGCAGGCACCGGCTGCCGCCTGACCGTCCGCGTCCCACTCGCCTGGCCGAGCGTGGTTGTCGCCCGACCGAATCGTCGCCGGGGCGCTAGCGCTCGCGGTTGGCCCAGACGCCTGCGCGCTTGGCGAACCTGACGGCCGGGCTGCCCGTGTAGCGGCCGCTGATCGTCCACGGCCAGAACGGCGACAGGCCGGCGCAGAGCCAGACCGTCCAGGTGAACAGCATGGGCGTCATGCTGAGCCGCTCTCGATTGCTTCCACCAATGCACCTCCCGTCCGCCCCCGCGGACAAGTCCCACCTAGATCGTGTGCGGCAGCCGGGCCGCCGTCAAGGGGCAGTTACCAGCCGCGGGTCTCGAGCAGCTCTTCGGGCCGCAGCGAAGCGGCTGCGAGGCCGCTCATCGCGTCGCCCAGGCCGCTCGACACACGCGCCAGGATCTCGGGATCCTGGAAGTGCGTGGTCGCCTCGACGATCGCCTTCGCGCGGGGCGAGGGCTCGTCGGACTTGAAGATCCCGGAACCGACGAAGACGCCGTCCGCGCCGAGCTGCATGCAGAGGGCCGCGTCGGCAGGGGTTGCGATCCCGCCCGCGGTGAAGGTGACCACGGGCAGCTTGCCGTTCTCGGCCACCCACTTGACCAGCTCGTACGGCGCGCGCAGCTCCTTCGCCTCGGCGTAGAGCTCCTCGTCGCGGAGCGCGCCGAGGCGGCGGATGTGGCCGAAGACCGAGCGCATGTGCGTGACCGCGTTGACGATGTCGCCGGTGCCGGCCTCGCCCTTGGTGCGGATCATCGCCGCGCCCTCCCCGATCCGCCTCAGAGCCTCGCCCACGTTCGTGCAGCCGCAGACGAACGGCACGGTGAAGGCCCACTTGTCGACGTGGTGCGCGGTGTCGGCCGGTGTCAGCACCTCGCTCTCGTCGATGTAGTCGACCTCGAGCGCCTCCAGCACCTGCGCCTCGACGAAGTGGCCGATGCGGCACTTGGCCATCACGGGGATCGAGACGGCCTCCTGGATCTCGCGGATCCTGTCCGGGTCGGCCATGCGCGCGACGCCGCCCTCGGCGCGGATGTCGGCCGGGACGCGCTCGAGCGCCATCACGGCGACGGCTCCGGCGTCCTCGGCGATCCGCGCCTGCTCGGCGTCGGTGACGTCCATGATCACCCCGCCCTTCAGCATCTCGGCGAGGCCGCTCTTGACCCTCATCGTCCCGGTTTCGGCCATCGCGGTGATTCTAGCCACCGCTTGCCAAACCGCCCGGGTCCGCCTACCCTCGAAGCGCGGCCCAGCCTCTCGGGGAGAGGAGGGCAATTGAACGGTGTGGCAGCAGGTACCACCATCAAGGCTCCATCGAGGAAGCACTTCTGGAGCCTCCGTCGCACTCACCACGCTGAGCACAGCGTCTCCTTTCCGGAGCTCGTCTGGTTGCACCACCTCCGGCAGGAGGAGCTGAAGAAGCGCGGCCAGGATCCGTACGACGGCCCGGCGGAGCAGCGCTACCGCCGCTACCTGCGCTGGTTCGAAGAGGAGCACGGCAAGATCGTCGACTCCTACTGGTGCACGAACGATGCCTCGGGCGTCGCGCTGACGGTCAAGCGCCGGCCGCTGATGTTCCCGGACGTCGTGCGCCTGCACTGGGCGACGGACTGGACGACCAAGGACAAGCCCAGGCTGATGAACGTCCTCTACCGCGCCGAGGCGATCGCGGTGCGCGTCCACGAGGTGCTGCGCGACACGAGCCAGCGGCTCGCCATGCAGTCGCTGTTCACGGTCTTCAGCCACGTACTCGGCTTCAGCGAGACCAATCGCGCGCACAACGACCGCGCCGTCGCCGAGCTCGACCGCACGACGAAGGCCGAGCTGAAGGCGATCGAGAGCTACTACCAGCGAGCGGCGGTGCGCTCGGGGCAGATCGTCTACGTCGGCGGGATGCTGCTCGGTGCGCTCCCGCTCGTGCTGCTGGTGTTGCTCGCGTTCGTGTTGAAGCTCGCCGACTCGGACGACGCCGCGGTTCGGACCGGGCTCTTCTGCTTCGCGGCCGGGGGCCTGGGGGCGCTGATCAGCGTCATGTCCCGGATGACCTCCAACCGTGTGAGGGTGGACTGGGAGTTCGGCAAGGACACCCTCCGAACGCTGGGCCTGCTTCGCCCCTTCGTCGGCGGCGTCTTCGGGCTGATGACCTTCTTCGCGCTGAAGAGCGGCGTCGTCGCGCTCGACATCGTGAACTCGAGCAAGAGCGTCTACTTCTACATCCTGTTCGCCTTCGCGGCCGGCTTCAGCGAGCGGCTCGCCCAGGACATGCTGCTGGGCCCGACCGTCGGAGCCGCGGCGGTGAAGGGCAAGCGAGCGGCGCACGACCCGGACGCCGAGGAGCCGCCGCCGCCTCTGCCCGAGGAAGAGCTCGAGGCGGACACGACGACCGGAACGGGGCTCTGAGATGGCGGCGCTGACCGCAACCCAACGCCACAACTACGATCTTCTGTTCGAGTCCTGCCTCGTCCGGCCGAACCGACGGGCGTCGGTCGACCAGCTCGTGAGCCGGATCACCGCTTCAAGGCCTCGCTACCAGAAGGTCGGCAAGGCGCTCGGTATCCCTTGGTACGTCGTCGGGATCATCCACTCGCTCGAGGCGAGCGGGAACTTCACGCGCCACCTGCACAACGGCGACCCGCTGACCGCCCGCACCACCCACGTCCCCGCCGGGCGGCCGAAGACGGGCAAGCCGCCGTTCACCTGGGAGCAGAGCGCGATCGACGCGCTGCGCGGCCAGGGGCTCGACAAGTGGAAGGACTGGAGCCCCGCCGGCACGCTCTTCAAGCTCGAGGGCTACAACGGCTTCGGCTACCGCGACCACCATCCGGACGTGCCCTCGCCGTACCTGTGGAGCTTCTCGAACCACTACAGGCGCGGGAAGTACGTCGCCGACGGCCACTTCTCGTCGACGGCCGTCTCGCAGCAGTGCGGTGCGGCCCTGCTGCTGAAGCGGCTGGCGGAGACGCACGGCGGCCGGGTCGTGAAGCCGGGCCCGCGCGTGCTGCAGCTGGCCAATCCGCCAGTGAAGGGCCCGGACGTGCTCGAGGCACAGAAGCTGCTGGCCAAGAACCCGTACGGCTCCTTCGACGCGGGCAAGGCAGACGGCGAGTTCGGCGAGCTGACCGCCGGCGCTGTGCAAAGGGCGAAGTGGGAGCTCGGCTACCCGGCCAACGCGCGCGACACGACCTTCGGCCCGCAGCTGAAGGCGTTCCTCTCCGGCAAGAAGCAGCTGCCGGCGGCGTTCAAGAAGCGCCGCGTGCAGCGGAAGAAGGAAGCCGGCTCCCAGCAGGCGATCCGGAAGCGGATCGTCCAGTGGGCAATCTGGGGCTGCAAGAACAGCTCGAAGATCGCGTACTCACAGAACGGGAACGTCCGGCTCGCCTGCCTTGGAAAGGGGGCCTCCGTCCCGCTCGCGACGGACTGCTCCGGCTTCGCGACCCTCTGCTACTCGTGGGCCGGAGCCCCCAACCCGAACGCCCGCGGCTTCTACGACAGGCGCCAGCCGGCGTTCACGGGCTCGATGCTGGGGCACTGCCGCAAGATCCCGAGAAGCGCCGTCAAGCCCGGCGACCTGGTGGTCTGGACCCCGCCCGGCACCGGCCAGCACGTCTGCGTGGTGGTCGCCGGCGGCCCCGACCCGATGCTCGTCTCGCACGGCGACGACTCCGGCCCGAAGAAGCTCCGCTTCTCGGCCGAAGACGCCTACCAGCGCAGCCACGGGCACGGCACAGCTGTCTGGCTCAGCGCGTTCTAGTAAAAACAACCGCACATGAGCATCGCCGAGACCCTGGGTCAGCTCGCCCTCTTCGCCGACCTGTCGCCCTCGCAGCTCGAGGCGATCGCGCACTCGCACGAGGAGGACGTGTTCGCGGCCGGTGAGCGCGTCCTGCGCCGCGGGCTCAGCGGCGGCAACTTCTACGTGATCCTCGAGGGCGAGGCTGCAGTCGAGATCGGCGGCGAGGCGCGACATACGCTCGCGCGCGGCGACTTCTTCGGCGAGATCTCGGCGCTGACCGGCGACCCGCCGACAGCGGATGTGGTCGCGGTCACGATGCTCCGCTGCCTCGTGATCCCGGGCCCGCAGCTCGAGGGGCTGCTGCTCGACCGGCCGCAGTTCATGCTGCGCCTGCTGCGGATCGAGGCGCGCCGCCTGCGGACGACGCTCGAGTGGCAGCCGTAGAGCGCCCGTTCCCGCCCGGCGACTACGACGTGGTCGTGGTCGGTAGCGGCCCCGGCGGCCTTCAGACGAGCTACTTCCTGCGGCAGCTCGGAATCCGGCATGCGCTGCTGTCGCGCGACGAGCGGCCCGGCGGGATGTTCCAGCGCTTCCCGATCTTCCAGCGGCTGATCACCTGGACGAAGCCCGACGCGCCGGTCGAGCGAACCGCGCGCGAGTACGAGTGGTACGACCACAACAGCCTGCTCGCGGAGGAGCCAGAGCTGAAGGCACTCGTGCCCGCGCTGATGGACCGCGCCTACGACCTGCCCTCGCGCGCCGAGATGGCGGCCGGCCTCTGCGCCTTCGCCGAGCGGGCCGGCCTCGAGGCGCGCTACGGCTGCACCTGGGAGTCGACTCGCTACGAGGGCGACCAACTCGTGCTTGAGACCAGCGACGGTGAGTACCGCTGCCGCGCGGCAGTCTTCGCGCTCGGCGTGACCGAGCCCTGGCGCGCCGAGGTTCCCGGCCTGGAGCACGCGGCTCACTACGTCGACACTCGTGACCCGGCGCGGTACGAGGGGCGCGACGTCTTCGTCGTCGGCAAGCGGAACTCGGGCTTCGAGGTCGCGCAGGGGATCCTGCCCTGGGCGCGCTCGATCGTGCTCGGCTCGCCGAGACCCGTGCAGACGGACGCCCTCGCCCTCTCGGCCCTGCGGGTGCGGTACCTGCACCCCTACGACGAGTACGCCCGCGGCGGGCCCGGCACCTACGTGATCGACGTGACGATCGAGCGAATCGAGCGCATCGGCGAGCGGTTCCGGGTCTTCACGCGGGGAACGACCTGGGACGGCACGCTCGAGTTCGAGGTCGACGACGTGATCGCCGCGACCGGATTCCAGACGCCGGTGCAGGACCTGCCGCAACTCGGGCTCGTGACCGTCGCCGACGGGCGCATCCCGGCGCTGACGCCGTTCTGGGAGAGCGTCTCGCTGCCCGGCGTCTTCTTCGCGGGGAACGCCTCCGGGGGCGCGCGCGGGATCGGCAAGCGCGGCGCAGGCGCGAGCTCCACGTCCGTGAACGGCTTTCGCTACAACGCACGCGTCCTCGCCCGGCACCTGGCCCAGCGCCTGGGCGGGCAAGAGCCGCAGAGCGAGCCCGTCGCCGAGTTGGTGCCGTTCCTGCTGCGAGAGCTGTCGGGCGCGCCCGAGCTCTGGGTGCAGAAGGGCTACCTCTGCCGTGTGGTCTCGTCGGCCGACGGCTCGCACTTTGACGAGGGCGTCGTCCCGCTCGCTTCTTTCCTCGACTCGCCGGGGCCGGACGCCTACGCAGCCAGCGTCGAGGTGAACGAGACGGGCCACATCGTCCCGACCCTCTACGTCCGCCGCGGCGGCGATGTGTTCGAGCACCAGCTCGAGCCTCACCCGCTGCACGACTACGAGGGCGAGCCGTACCGGAACTACATATCGAGTCTCGTCTCGTGAAGCGCGACCGGCTGCGCGAGGCCCAGCGGCCGCTGAAGGAGCGGTATCGCGAGGATCCCTCCAGCGCGCGGTTGACCCTGCGGGCCGACGGCGAGCTCGGCTCCGAAGGTGTCGCGTGCTCGGTCGAGACAGGCCGCGCGCTGGTCGAGGCCGGCCTGCATCCGGCCAGCGGCGGCGAGGGCGCGCTCGCCTGCTCGGGCGACATGCTCCTCCAGGCCCTCGTCGCATGCGCCGGCGTGACGCTCCGCTCGGTCGCCGTCAACCGCGGCCTCGAGGTCAGCGGCCGCGTGACCGCCGAGGGCGACCTCGACTTCCGCGGCACGATGGGCGTCGACCGCGATGCGCCGGTCGGCTTCATCGCGATCCGCCTGCGCTTCAAGCTCGACGCGGACGCGAGCGAGGAGGAGCTGGAGGCGCTGCTCGAGACGACCGAGCGCTACTGCGTCGTCTACCGGACCCTCGCCGGCGGCGTCCCGCTCGAGGTCAGCCGCTCAGCTGGTCACTGAGGTGCCTGCGTTTCCTTCTTCCTGGCCGTCCGACCGCGTGTCAGATTCGTCCGTCGTCCCCTGAGCGGGCACGAGGTCCTCGACCCTCTTGGCCAGCACGCGCGTGAAGCGCTCGCTGAAGCCGGCCACGAACGCGAGTGAGCCGTAGTAGTACAAGGGGTTGGTGTCCTGGGGCTGTGTGGTCCCGAGAACCCCGCTCGCGAGCACGAAGTAGGTGAAGACGCCGAAGACGGCTCCCAGCACCGGCCGGTAGCTCCCGAGCATGTAGAGCACTCGCTTGCCCAGGTCGTAATGGACTGGGAACGGCTTGTTCGATGCCATGCGCTGGAGGACGCTCACGAATGCGCCGATCGCGCCCGCGGCGGCCGAGAGCACGATCTCGTGCGAGTGATCGTCCCATGTGAGAGGCAACACGATGAGCGAGACGAGCAAGGCCATCAGCAGCAGCCCGATGATCATCCCTTGCGTGTAGACGGTCAGGCCGATCCGCACGCCCGCCCGCCGGTAGTAGTCGCGGATCTCCCCTAGCTCGAGGTTTTCCTTCGTGGCGATGAGCGTCGCGTCGGCGTCGTCCACCTTGCCCTCGGCACGGTCGATCACCCCCAGCACGTGGCTCGCCACGGCCATGATCCGCTTCAGGCCGACACTCTCGCTCGTGTACCTCAACACCTCGCTGATGCGGATCGAGAGGTTCTCGCAGTCGAACAAGACGTCCGCGAGCGGTGGGTTGTGCCGCGTCACCCAGTCGGTCGAGCGGTGAAACTCACGCCGGTCGTTGATGAACGGGCTCAGCAAGAGCGGCGCCTTCTTGAGGGTGAGTGCGACCGCAGAGGGCTCCACGATCGACCAATACTCGCCGACGATCTCGCCGTACTTCGCCTCGAACGCCGCTCTCGTCTGCCGGTACCGGTTTGCGGCCTTCGGGTTGTCGCACGTGCCCGTGCGTCGTTGCTGCTCCCAGTGGAAGTGATCCCAGGTGAGGTCGGGAAACGTCACCTGCTGCAGGTCCCAGTGTTCCTTCTGCTCGCGGACCGCAACGTCCGCGTCGGCGTGACCGGGAAGGAATCGTGCGAGCACGGAGTTCATCTGGTCCTCCAAGGTCGTCCGTGCCGCAAACGGACCGGTTTTCTCCCTCTGACGGTACGACCTTCGGGCCGGCTGCGCAAGCGGTCAGAGGAAGAACGTGAGCTTGTCGGCCACCCAGCACTGAAGACGTTCACGCGTCCCCGCCGGAGGCTCCGCGCGCCTCGCGCGGGCGATGTCGGGCTCGAACAGCCGCTCCTGGAAGAGCTCCGCTGCCTCGGGGCTCTTCGCGATCATCATGATCTCGGCGTTGCGGTAGAGCGCCCAGGCATCGAGGTTGACGGTGCCGAAGCTGACCACGTCGTCGGCGACCACCACCTTGGCGTGTACGACGGTGCCGGGCAGCTCCCACACCTCCACGCCCGCGCCGGCCAGCTCGGCGTAGCGGTGCCTGAGGGCGGCGCCGGCCTGCGCGTTGTTGGACGTCTCGGAGACGAGCACCCGCACCTTCACCCCACGACCGGCGGCGTCGAGGATGCGACGAATCGCGTCGTGATCGGTCAGGTACGGGTTCGCGATGTCGAGCCGCTCGTGCGCCGAGTCGATCTGCTCCAGGATCGCCTGCGAGGCCGCGACCAGCCCGCCCGGAATCACCTCGGCCAGCGCCACCGACGTCGTGCCGGGGTCGGGCTGCTCGGGGAACAGATGGGAAACGTCGTCCGTCAGTGGGCCGCCGCGCCCGTGGAAGCTGGCCAGGAAGGCGGCCTGCGCCTGTCGCACCACGTCGCCCGTGACCCGCACCATCACGTCGTGGAAGCCGCCGTCCTCGAAATGGTCCTCGAGGCCTGCACCGCCGATCCAGGCGACCCTTCCGTCGACCACGTACAGCTTGCGATGGTCGACCCGGCCCAGAGTCCCGTCGCGCCACACGACCCGCTGACGGTCAGGAAAGAGGCCGTAGCGATCGAGCGGCGAGAAGTCGTTGACGACGATCTCCGCGCCCGCCGAGGCGAGCTCCGTGAACATCCCGCGTGCGGCTCCGTAAGGCCTGGAGCCGAGCCGGTCGACGAGCACGCGCACCTCGACGCCTGCCGTCAGCTTCTCTTTCAGCAGCGTGGCCATCCGCGTTCCGACGGAGCCCTCCCGCCACCCGAACATCAGGATGTGCACGGACGTGCTCGCGCCCTTGACGTCCTCGAAGATGCGAGGGAAGAAGCTCGTGCCCTCGACCCACGGCTCGATCGTCGCCGCAGTCGACCAGGCGAAGTGGCGCGGCGCGCCGGTCGGCGCCTCGACCGAGACCTTCGCGTCGGCGGCAGTCACCGCGTCGAGAGGCGGCGGCCAGCTCGGCCGTTGCGGAATCGAGAGCACCCGCCGGTAGAGCCAGACGAAGACGGAAGTGGCGAGCAGCGCCGCGACCGCGAGAGCCCGCCGCCCCGCCCTGGTGCTCCTGTCCCGGCCCATCAGCCCGAGGAAGCTACATCAGAGGTTGTTCAGCACAGCTTGCACAGGCGCCTGGTCCTCGAACGGCGCCTCGGCGAGCACGAGGGTGACCTGCTCGTGCATCCAACGCTTCAACCGGTTGAAGCGACGAACCCACCGCACGAACGACGGTTGCGCGGTTCGCCGCTTGGACACGCCCGCGGCGAGGTCCTCGTACATCAGGCGCTGGGCCAGCAGAGCACGTGCCACGACCGCGCGAAATCGCCGGCCGGTCGCGGTATCGACCTGGACTGCTCCGACCCGTAACCGCGCTTCGTCGCTCTGCTCCGCGATCCGGGCCGCGAGCCCCGGAAGCTCGTAAACCAGCACCGAGACGCCATCGGCGGTCTCGATGTTGACCCCGTTGACCCTGTGCGCCAGGTTGTCGAAGCTCGCCTGAATCGGCACCGCCGAGGCGGCGTTGGCAACTCGCTTCACATCGTTGGCGGCCGGGACGTTCGACGCGCCCGTAGACGTCCACCAGCGGAACTCGATGTTCCCGGTGACGGCGGCCAAGACGACCAGGACGGCGATGACGGCGAGGAACCTCATGGCGGCGATCGGGTCTGCTCTTGTGTCGGACGCCACGTAGGACGTCGCCATACCTCGTTCGAGCCCGCATCGCGCAGGCTCGGGGAACCCAGCGCGTCTACCAAAGTGGAGCCGGGCGACCTGGGGACTAACGGCAGCTCCAGGGGAGAGGGAGCGTCCGGCTCCTATCCGAAGGCGAGCACAGAGGGAAGCTTCCCGCAAGGATTCCTTCGAGGAAGATCTGTTTGCGCAGCTCCGTCCCATTCACATGGAGACACACGTCTGGATCGCAACGAAGCGGTACAGCCCCTTCCAGCAGTGCGAGGAACGAATTTTGGGACTGGTCGCATTGCCGTCTCTTGAACCACTCGAAACGGTCGATCTCGCGGCATCGTCCTCGAGCACTTTGTGGCGATTCGCCGCGCTGACGAACGACGGGCTGCTCGCCTTCCGACAGGTCGGAGGACAGGCGGGAAGCCAACTCGTACCCGATCTTGCTCGCGCGCTGCCCGACGTCTTGGATCAGGGCAAGACCTACAGACTCCAGCTGCTGCCGAACGTCCGGTACTCGAACGGCCACCTAGTGAGGGCGAGCGACTTCCGCTATGCGATCGAGCGTGTGTTCAAGCTCCAGCCGCACCCCAATCCCGGCATCGCGGACACCTTCCGCGGGATCCGCGGCGCCGATCGCTGCAACCAGCGGCACTGCGACCTCTCCGCCGGGATCGTCACCGACGATGCCGCCCGGACGATCACGTTCCACCTGTCGGCTCCGGACCCCGGCTTCCGCTACAAGCTCGTCACCGCCGCTGCCGTTCCGGCCGACAGCAGGCCCGACAACGAGCGCAGCGATCGCCGCGTCCGCACCGCCTTCCCCTGAGAGGATCCAAGCGAACGTCAGAAAGCCCGCGAGCATTCCGATCGCGACACCGGCGCCGACTGCGAAAACATTCTCGCCGAGCTGCCTCATCGGAGATCCCTGTCGGCATGAGCGACGCCAAGTTGCACGCCCGTTCGGCGTACTCGTCGCGAGTTCAGGCGTTCGACGCACGCCGTGGGCGTGCGTCCTCTCACCAGAGTTCTCCTATTCACGCGCGCGAGTACGAGTTCGTCTCTGCAACGATCAGTTCATCGCATCTAGCTGCAGCAGCGAATCGCGCCCGTTGCAGCACGTTTCCGTTAACCACGCCGTGCCGCCGTCGTTCGGGTCGGACTTTTAATCCCAAGGTCGTAGGTTCGATCCCTACCCGGCCCATCACGGAAGCGAGACTGTTGCCAAACACGTTCAAGCGGCGCTTCCTCAGCTTCCGCGACTACGCGGGTCTCGCCTTCTGGCTGTATCTGACGCGGGACTGGGTCGAGGGCTGAGGCCGGCGGCGCGGCTGCTTGCCGACGAACGCGAAGCCAGCGAACATCAGCGCGATTCCTAGGAGCTCGCCCGCGTAGACCAGCTGGTACGACCCGGCTCGCGAGAGCCCGGTTGCAAGCGCGACGACCAGCGCGCCCCCGCCGATCCAGAGATTCGCCCTCACTCGTTGCCGCCGCGCGATCGAGTAGAGCGCGCCTCCGATCAGGAACAGGCTCCCCAGCGAGTTGAGCCCGACCGCCCAGAGGAATGCGTGCCCCTCGAGCGCCGAGTTCGCGGGGGGCCGCCCGTGAGCGGTCGCGGCGAGCGTCGAGGTGTGGACGCCGGAGAGCGCGACGGTCACCACAGCCGCCGCTGACGCCACCACGAGCCCGCCCACGAGCCAGTCGCGCGCGCGAGTCGGCAGCAGTAGCCACGCCGAGCCGGCACCGAGGTAGGCGACGGTCAGCACGCCGCCCGCGAGGTAGTAGGTCCGGAAGAGCGCGGGGCTCCAGCCGGTCCGCTGAGCGACCGCCTCGCAGCCGGCGGCGAGCGCGAAGAAGAGGAAGCCGAGGACCCAGAGCACCTTCTCGCCGGAACGCCGGCGCAGGAGCGAGCGCAGGAGCAAGGCCGCGAACGCGAGCGCGAGCAGCGCTGCGCACAGCGGCAGGAGCGCGTCCAGCACGGCGGGGGCGGCCGCGTGCGGCCGGGAGCTGATCACCGTCACTGCGACGGACGGCGGGACGATGCGCAGGTACGCGAAGTCGCGTCCGCCGAACATGCCCTCGTGGGTGGCCACGAAGGCATAGCTCCCGGGCCGCAGCCGTTCCTCGGGAGAGAGCACGAGCTCCCGGTCCGAGGCCTTCGCGGCGCTGAGCGCGACCGAGCCGCCCCGGTCGAGGTCGTACAGCCGGTACGCCTTCGCCGCGTCCAGGGCCGACGCCCGCACGAGCAGCGATCGCACGTCCCGAGCATGGATCCGGAGCGCGTCGGCCGGCGTGGTGGACTGCGGCCCGCCCCAGGCGAACAGCTTCACGGGGCCGCGCTTCGTGCTCACGAACTCGCCGGTGACCTCTGGCGTAAGCCTCGGCTCGTACGAGTAGCGCGCGGTGCTCCCGCCCACTCCCGCGAAGGCGGGGACGAAAGGAATCGCCACCAGCAGCAAGGCCAAGCCACCGAGCGCGGCGCTGACGCGGGCGCGATAGCCGTTGCCGGTGCGAAGAGTCTTGCCGCCCCGCGGCGGTCGGCCCTCGAGGCGCGCGCGGCGGCGCGCGTGAGCGCGGTAGAGCAGGCCCGACGAGAGTAGTGCCATCGCTGGCAGCCAGACGAGCTCGACCTTCCAGCCGATCTCGCGCAGCGGTCCCTGGCCATACGGGCTGAAGGCGACCGGGATCGCGGCCCACGTCACGGCGGGCCCCAGCATCAGCAGGATCGAGGCGGTCAACGGGAAGCCGGCGAACAGCCACCCGACGCCCGGGAAGCCCATCAGCCCGAGCGGCAGCTCGTAGCCTGCGAGCGCCGCCGGGCTCCGGCGTCTGACCCGCCTCGGGATCGTGCCCGAGTAGACCCGCGGCGCGGCGGCGATCGACGCCCGCGCGGCTTCGCGCTGGCGCACGGTCATGCGCCAAGCGGCCGCGGCATAGGCCGCGAATCCAGCCAGCACGAGCAGGGAAGCCGGCACCAGCACGAGCGACTGCCACGGCTCGAGCGCGGAGACGACCGAGGCGAAGGAATCGCCGCGAGCAACCCGATGCGCAGCGACCGCCGAGAACGTCACGCCCGCCGCGTAGTACCCGGCCATCCCGGTGCCGACCAGCCGCACGGTCAGGCGCGCGCGCCGCTCCTGCCACTCGGCTCCCAGCGCTCGCAGTGCGACGAGCGAGAGCCCCGTCAAGAGGAGCATCAAGCCGCCGAGCATGTTCAGCTGGGCGTGCAGGTTGACGATCACGTCCCCGGCCTCGCCGCCGCGGTCGAGCGCCTCGTTCACGAGCGGCACCGCCTGCACCGGGCCCTGCATGGTGCCGACCGCCAGCGCAGCAGAGCCGGCGAGCACGAACGGCCGCAGCGGCCCCTCGCTCCGCCAGACCGACCGGACGATCGTCACGAGCAGCAGCCAGAAGGCCGCGAACATCGCGATTCCCGAGCCCATGATCAGGAACGGGTGCAACGCGGTCGCCTCTTCTGCCTGCTCCGGGGTGAGGCCGTGGTGGAGGACGAGGCCGCCCTCGTGGAAACCGAGGTAGAGCGTCGAGAAGTAGAAGGCGAGCGATCCGCCGAGCAGCGCCGAGAAGACCGTGTTCACCAGCCGCTGTGAGGGCTCCACCCCGCCCGCGGAGCGGATCAGCGCGAAGAACGCGCCCGTGACGAGCATCGTCAGCCCGGTCACGAGGTTGATGTGCGCGTGGCTGATCGGGTCGATCCACTCGCCCGCATGGCCTGCCTGGTAGAGCCAGTCCGCGTTCGCCGGCTGGACCTGGATCACCCCCTGGACGGTCCCGACCGTGAGGGCCGCAGCGCCCGTCGCGAAGAACTTCCACAGATGCCACCGCGGCTTCGGCACCCGAACGAGGCGCGACTGGAAGATCGTCACGCAGACGTTGGTCGCGAAGCACCAGTAGCCGAGGCCCATCACGCCAGCGCCCATTCCGGTCGGCGCCTTGTACCAGTTGCCCATGTGCGTTTTGGCTGCGGGGTACGTCCAGCCGTGCTCGATCAGCCGCCCCATCGCGATCCCGTTGCCGATCAGCGAGACGTAGAAGACCGCGAGGCCCACGACCGTGAACCAGAAGGCGCACTGGGCCAGGCCTTCGCTCGCGAGCGGCCGGCCGACCACGCGGGGAAGCGCGAGCCAGCAGAGACCCGTCGCGAGCAGCGTTCCTCCGCCGACGATCATCACGTGGGTGTCCGAGAGGTCGCGGACGAGGTGACCGGCGTAGCCGGTGCGCGCGAGGTGCTCGGACGCCCACGGCAGGTTCTTCAGCACCATGTGCAGGCTGCCGAGGACGAGGAAGAAGCCGCCCGCGATGAAATACTTCGCCGCCTTGCGATCGTGCGCGTGCAGCTCGTCGTCCGAGTACGGCTCGTCGCGCGTCGCCGGTTTGCGGCCGGGCACGAACCGGAACATCGCCGCCAGCAGGACGGCGAAGAACGAGAGGTAGGTCAGGAACTGGAGCGAGGTGACGTGCTTGAGGTACACGCCGCCGCTGTCTCTAGCGCAAGCCCGGCTCGAGGAAGTAGACCGTCAGCGTCCAGGCGAGGTAGAAGACGACGAGGATCGCGAGGATCACCCACGCTCGAGTCAGCGAGCCGCGCGAGCGGCGCACGTCCTCGCCGACGTCCCGATAGCCGACGAGCGGGCGGGCTGGGCGTTGGGGCTGCCGTGGCTCTTCCATCAGAACACCTTCTCCATCACGAGGGTGGGCTCGGCCGCGAGGCCGGCCACGTCGGCGAGCATTCGCTCGAACGTGTACCCACGCTCGAGGAACGCCTCGAGCTGCTCGGGCGTGTCCCAGGTCGTGTAGCAGTGGACGCGGAAGTCGTCGCCCGCCGGCGCGACGAATGCCTCGAGCTTCTGGCAGCCCGGGTACTCCTGCACGTGGCCCTTGAGCGCCTGCATCGAGCCGAACACGAGTGGCCAGTGCTCGGCCGGGATCACGGCGACGCTCGAGGACGACCAGGCTACGTACGGCAGCACCGACGCCGCTTGCACGGAGCGGGCCTCCATCAGAACTTCTGCCCCCAGACGATGTGACCGACGATCAGCACGACGGCGAAGACGGTCAGTATCCCGGTCAGCAGCAGGAAGAAGAACGTCGCGGGGCCGGCGAGCTCGGTCGTGTAGCCGCCGAAGCTGTCGACCGGATACAGGTTCTCCCTCTGCCGCGTCGAGCGGTACTGCCAGACCCAGAGGATCAGCGCGAGCGAGAGCACGATCACGAAGCCCCAGAGCCACGCGAGGTCGATCCAACGGACCTCCCACGTCGCGGGCCGCTGCATCGACAGCTGGTGGGCGTTCAGGTAGTGGTAGTACGCCTGCGCCTTGGCCGGCGAGTCACCGCTAGGCATCCCCATCGAGCCACTCCTCCTCGTCGAGCGCCCAGTCGGGCGTGTAGTAGTCCTCTTCTTCGACGTACAACGGCAGGCTCCCCAGCTGGTCCAGATCCTGGAAGTGGCCCGCCTTCCAGGCCGCCAGGAACGCAAGCACGGCCAGGCCCGAGAAGATGAAGAAGGTGTCCATCATCCAGTCGGCCATCACCCAGCGTGACTGGCCCGACTCCGGCTGGTCGTGCGCGAACGCGAGCGCCGGCAGGCTGAGTGCCGAAACCGCCACAACAGTGATCGCCAGCGCCAGGCGTCTCATTGCTGGCCTGGCACCTCCGGCGGGATTGCCTTCTGCGTAAGGCTGGGCAGCTTCTCGTCTCGATTCACAGCGTCCCTCCAGGCGCGGTCGAGCATGTCCTGGTAGATGGCCTTGATGCCCGCGGCGGCGGTAGTCAGCGAGAGCTCGGTCTTGCCGTCGTTCAGCTTCATCGCGTCACCGGGCGCGAGGCCGGGGAAGACGCGCATCGCCTCCTGCAGGTACGGGTCGGTGATCGTCTTCTTGTCGAAGGAGGCGTTGTTCACCAGCTGCTGGTGCGTCTTCACCCAGGCCTTCAGCTCCTCGGTGGGCTGCCAGACGATGTAGTCCTTCGGCTCGGGGAGCCTGTCCTTCTCCAGCGTGCCGTTCGGGATCGTCTTCAGGAACAGCACCACGCGCCAGATGTCGTTCACGGAGAGCCGGTCGCCGAAGTTCTCCATCGCGGTGCCCGGCCAGCCCCGCAGGATCCGGTAGTAGAAGTCGCCCGGACCGGTGTCGCCGCCGCAGCAC
Organism: uncultured Actinomycetes bacterium; assembly: GCA_963763475.1. Classification (GTDB taxonomy): domain Bacteria; phylum Actinomycetota; class Thermoleophilia; order Gaiellales; family Gaiellaceae; genus AC-32. The sequence continues at coordinate 405,640 of CAVXOR010000004.1, forward strand.
GCGTCGTCCTTGTCGGTGAAGTCGGCCGGCGGCGGCGAGAGGAAGCTCGCGCCCGGCCCCTGGCCGTCCCCCTTGAGGCCGTGGCAGCCGACGCAGCGCTCGAGGAAGACCTCCTTACCGCGCATCAGGTTCTGCTCGGTAACCGGTAGCGGATCGCCAGAGAGCCAGTAGCCGCGGTCGATCTGCGAGAGGTTTGGCGCCTCCTCCAGCTGCGAGCTGGGCGGTTTGAGGCTGTCCTCGTTCTCCTCCACGATCGGTTTGTGGGCCCCCTGGAAACCCCTGTAGGCCGGCGGTAAGCCCTGGTTGACGAGCACCACGTGCTTGGCATAGAGCTGGCCCGCGTAGCGGAGCAGGCCGGACTTGCCGCTCCGCTCCTGGACGAACGCGACGAGCTGGTTCACCTGGTGATCGGAGAACAGCGACTTCATGTCCGGCATCAGCGACTTCGGATCCATGTAGCGCGGGTCGTAGAAGTGCGCGTACTGCCAGTCGTCCGGGTGCCAGCCCGACTCCTGCGAGAGGTCGGGCCCGGTGCGCTCGGTGCCGAGCAGGTTCGGCGACTGGTCGGAGCCCCAGAAGTCGCCCGGCTGGGAGACCTTCGGGTAGAGGAAGTACAGGGCCTCGCGGACGTCCTGCGGGCGGGAATAGCCGGAGTGGCAGACGTAGCAGCCGTTCGAGGCGAACAGGTTCCTGCCCGCGAGCGCCGCGTCCGAGAGCGGCGCCCAGTCGTGCGACGGCGGCGGGTCGAAGGTGTGGATCGGCAGCCAGACGACCACGAAGACGACGGTGAAGAAGGCGAGAAGCCCGCCGAGGCCCGCCATCAGCGGCGTGATCAGCATGCGCTCCCGCGGGTGGCGAACCCACCCCCGCGGCACGCCTGGCGTGCCGCTGTCGAGCTCGGCCGGGTGCTCCTCGCGCTCTCGCCGGCCCTCGTCCATCAGTTCACGGCCGGTGGGGGTGCGATTGCCTCGGCGACCTTCAGCGTCTCAACGCGCCGCCGCTCCGCGGTGTTGCTGAAGATCGTCATCCCGATGTTCACGATCTGCACGATCCCGGAGAGGACGATCATCGCTCCGAAGATCCCACGCGCGATGTAGTACGCGTGGAGCTGCGGTAGCACGTTGACCTCGGGAATCCCGTCCTGCCAGGCGAAGCCCTGCTGGAACCCCGCCAGCGTGAGCACGCTGAAGAAGCCGGTGAAGCCGACCGTCACCAACCAGTACTGCCACTCGGAGAGGCTGCGGCTCCACAAGGGCTTCGCGTAGATCTGGGCGACGATGTAGTCGATCACGCCCATGCCGAGGATCGTGAAGGCGCCCAGCAACGCGAGGTGCGCGTGCGCGACGACGAAGTTCGTGAAGTGCGTCAGCTTGTTGAACGGCTGGAGCGCCTCGAACGCTCCCTGGATGTTGACCAGGAAGTAGAAGAAGAAGGCGGTCATGGTGAAGCGCAGGGGTAAGTTCGTGAAGAAGCGGTCCCAGTTGCCCTTCATCGTCCCGAGGATGTTGATCGTGAATGCGAAGACGGGCACGAGCAGCATCCAGGAGGAGACTTCCGCAATCGTCTTCAGCCAGGCCGGCGTCGGCGACTGGAGGATGTGGTGGTCGCCCACGCCGGTGTAGAAGAAGGCCATCCCCCAGAAGCTGATCAGCGAAAGCGTGTAGCTGTAGAGCGGTGTGTTGGTGACTCGCGGGACGATGTAGTAGGTCAGCGCGAGCAACATCGGCGTCAGCCAGAGGCCGAACAGGTTGTGCGCGTACCACCAGTTCAGCATCGCGTCGGAGAGGCTCTGGTTGAGCGCGCCCGACGGCGCGCCCCAGATGTGGCCCGGGTGCCAGATCACGTTGCCGATCGCGTAGTCGACCGCCAGCCAGAGCGGGCTCGCGATGAAGAACCAGACCGAGACGTAGATCGGCCGGATCGTCCGGATGGCGACCGTCGCCAGGATGTTCACGACGTTCGCGGACCAGATCACGAGCAGCGCGATGTCGAGCGGCCAGATGAACTCGCCGTACTCCCGGCCCTGGCTGTGCCCGGTGAGTAGGCCGATGATGCCGAGCAGGTACAGCAGATTCCAGGCCCAGGCACAGAAGATGCCGAGGCGCTCGCTCCACATCCCGCGCGTGCCGACCAGGCGCGGGAGCATGTAGAAGAGCGCGCCGAAGTACATCATCGTCAGCCAGGCGAGGATCACCCCGTTCACGTGCGAGGGTCGGATCCGGCTGAACGAGAGCCACGAGATCCCGCCGAAGGCCTCCGGGCTGACGAACTCGGTCGCGAGCACGAGGCCGAACAGGTCGACGACCGTCAGCCATACGATCGACGACAGCAGCCAGTGCTTGGCCGCGCCGTCAGGGAAGAGCGAGCGGCTTGGACTGCGCGCCGACGCCGTCAGCGGCGCAGGAGCGTCGGCGGTGGGCCGCGCCGGACTCTGCGGACGCTCGCCTTCGATCCGCTCCCCCATCGCGCGCGACCATAAAAAGCGCCGGCGGCGCTGTCGCCCAACATGACGCAACTGTCATTTGCGCGTCACTTTCGGGTCATGTTCGCTTAGGGTGCCGTCGCAACCCGATGCGAATCCTGGTAATCGAGGACGAGCCCAGAATCCTCGCCTTCGTCTCGCGCGGCCTGGAGGCGGAAGGGTTCACGGTCGACGCGGCAGTCGACGGCCCCGACGGCCTGCGCCGAGCGGTGCTCGCGGACTACGACCTAGTCGTGCTCGACCTGCTACTGCCACGGCTCGACGGGCTGACCGTCCTGCGCGAGCTCCAGCAGCGGCGGCCCGAGCTGCCGGTGGTGATCGTCTCGGCGCGCAGCGACCTTGAGACGAAGCTCCGCGGCTTCGGGCTCGGCGCCTGCGACTACGTCGCCAAGCCGTTTTCGTTCGACGAGCTCCTCGCACGCATCCGGGCGCAACTCCGACGCGGCCACTGGGGCGGTGACGGCACGGTCGTCTCGGCCGGGGCGCTGACCCTCGACCTGGCGCGAAGGCAGGCACGTCTCGGCGAGGTGGTGGCCGAGCTCTCCGATCGCGAGTTCCGGCTCCTGCACCACCTCGTCCGGCACCAGGGCGAGGTGATAAGTCGCGAGCGCCTGCTCTCCGACGTCTGGGGCTACCACTTCGACCCTCACTCGAACGTGGTCGACGTCTGCGTACGGCGGCTGCGGAAGAAGCTCGGCGCCTCGGCGCCGATCGAGACGGTTCGGCATGGCGGGTATCGGCTTACTCCGGCGTAACGGCGTCGAGCTCGCGTGGTTCGCATTCGCCACAGCAAACCTGATTGCGATGGGGCTCGTCCCGAGCTGGGAGACCATCCCGTTCCACTTCATCTGGATCAGCTTGACGCTGGTCTACGGCTTCCGAGTCTGGTCGCCGGCGAACACCGGCCTCGTCCTCGCCCTGGTGATCCTGGCTACGGGCGGGCTGATCCTGAGCGATGCCTTCGCCGGTGAGCAGCTCTGGGGCGAGCTGTTCGAGGTGCCGCTGATGTCGGCGATGTTCCTGGCGATGGTCTGGCATGCGCGCCGCCGCCAGGATGCGGTGAGGGAACTGCAGGACGAAGCCGCCGAGCGGGCCGGTCTCCTGGCTCAGCAGAAGCGCTTCCTCCATGACGTCTCGCACGAGCTGCGCACGCCCGTGACGATCGCGCGAGGACACCTAGAGGTGCTGAAGCGCGTGAATGGCTCCAGCGGCCAGGAAGTGGAGATCGCGCTCGATGAGCTCGGCCGGATCGAGCACATCCTCGAGCGGCTGCTGCTGCTGGCCAAGTCGAATCAGCCGGACTTCGTTGTTCCGGCGGAGATCAACATCGAGCCGTTCCTCGAGGACATCTTCCTCCGTTGGTCCGAGGTTGTCCCGCGCGGGTGGAGGCTCGGCGCCCTCGAGCCCGGGACTTTGCTCGCCGACCCGGAGGCGCTGCGGATCGCGCTCGACGCCTTGCTCGACAATGCCGTCAAGCACACGGGGCCCACCGATGGGATCTGCCTCTCCTGCCGCGCCGAAACCCATGACCTGGTGATCGAGGTCGCGGACGAAGGCGCAGGCATCCCGTCGGATGCTCTCGAGCGGATCTTCGACCGGTTCGCCAGGGCCGACTCGGCGCGCTCGCGCGCCCAGGGCGGCGCGGGCCTCGGCCTCGCGATCGTCGATGCGATCGTCCGAGCCCATGGCGGCACTTGCGCAGCGGCCAACTCCGCCGAGGGCGGCGCGGTCTTCTCGTTGCTCTTCCCGGCCTTTGCGCCGGCAGCGTCCTACAGCGGGCTGCTCGTGTCGCAGTCACACGGCTTGCCCGTCCGGTAGCCGACGTCCACCGCTGTTGGCGCTCGCCGGACGACCCTGCTTGAACGACCACCCGGGTCGACTTTAGCCACCCTTCAGCGGACACTTAGCCACTTTTCAGCGGACATTCAGCTCCTTCTCAGGACCGGCTGGTTGGCTGTCTTCACCTAGCCCGAGCCCAAAGGAGAGCACGATGCGATCCAAGTCGAAGAAGACCATTGCCGCACCGCGTCAGCCGTTCCCGAGCACCGTTCCCCGAACCCCGGCGGAAGAGGAGGTGGCCGCCGCAAGCTGGGAGCGGCGCGGCCTGCTCGACCGGCTCGTCCGCCGCTGAGGCGCTCCCTATTTTCCACGTGCGAGTACGAGTGAGAGTACGAGTTCGTCTCCGCAACGGCCAGCTCATTGCACCTAACCGCAGCAGCGAATCGTGTCCGTTGCAGCACGTTTCCGTTCACCACACCATGCCGCTTCCTGATGGACGGTGGCGTGACGGCTTCCTACTTCTTTGGCGACCTCGGGCCCGAGTGATCGATCTAGAACGCTAGGTTCGTCCTCCGCCCGGGGGACGCTCACCTGGGCCAGCGTGCGGGAATGACCCCTGAGCCGACGGCTCATTTGCCGGATCTGGGACCATGCAGCGGTGGCGTCGGAGGGCTGGATCCGCACTGGCTATCAAAGCGTCAACTCGTACCTCGTTTCGGATTCGGCGGATGCCCTCATCGCCTGGCTAAGCGAGGTTTTCGCCTGTTCGGAACGCGGCGAGCGGGAGATTCACTCCGATGGCCGGATCGGCCACGCTGAGGTGCAGATCGGCGACTCGGTCGTCATGTTGAGCGACGCTTCTCCCGACGGTCCGGCGCGCCCAAGCGTCAACTACGTGTATGTCCCGGAGGTCGATGCCGTCTATGAACGGGCAGTGGCCGCGCGTGCAACCAACCTACGCGAGCCCCAAGACTGGCCGTGGGGAGATCGCGTTGCCGGATTTCACGATCCAGCCGACAATCGATGGTGGGTCGCGACGTGCCTGGAGGATGAGCCGAGCAGCCGCGACGAGTAGATGCCTGGCGTGGCCGAGATGCCTGGCGTGGGCCAGCGTGCGGGAATGTCCCCCGTAGTGAGAGCGTCCCGGAGGACGCTCTCAAGGCACTCCTAGCGGACTGCTACCAGCTGCGGTAGGTCTGACGGGAGATGAACAGCCCGTGCCCCGTTCGGTTGCGGCAGGTCACGCCGGTCACGCGAGAGGTGCAGGTAAACGGCCCGCGCTGCCAGCTCGTGCCGTACGCGAGGGTCCGGTAGACGGGGTGGTCCCCGGAGGCGCCACCCGGGCAGAAGATCAACGGCTTCCTGGTCGGCGTCAGCGTGAAGCCGTGCCAATCGCCGGTCTCGCAGCGACGCTGAAGCGTCGTGGCATAGTCGGCGTGGTCGAGCGAACACCTCAGCACAGGCGTGAAGCCACGGGACGACAGTCCCTTCGGGTTGTAGTAGCACTTGATGTTCCCGGATGGTGAGCGGAAACCCGGCAAAATTTGGCTGCCAGAACCACCGGCCACCGACGACGATGCGGCGACCGCGGCGAAGACAATTGCGATCGCGCTCAAAATGAGGAGCGAGGGCTTCATTGGTGCCTCCTGGTTGGAGTCACACCGATCCTGCGCCCGCTGAGCAACAGCGAGGTCACGGTCGCGTAACCGTTTTGCACCGAGTGTCGATCCAGGTAGCAAGCGAGGGGCCTATTAGTTAGCGAGCATCACTCTCCGCTGGGTCAGCGTGCGGGAATGTCACCAGAGCGTCAGGCAGCGCTCGCTACGCGACACAACGTTTACGCGCTACGTGTCGCTCCAAGTCCGGGTGTCACGCGGGGCGGTGGTAGCCCCGTCTTTAGGGCGGTGCTTGTACCGATCGATCGCATCTCGCTGCTCATCACTCATCGCGGCGTAGCGGTCGAGCGAGCGCCTGCGGCGCTCCTTCCATCGCCGATAGAGCCTCAAGGACATTCAGCGCATTGTAGATCGGGCGACCTAGAGCGACCGCTGGGCCGGCGAGCGGGAATGTCCCCAGAGGGATACCTAGACTCTCGACGTGACACCAGACGAAGTTCGTGAAGCCGTGGTGGCGTTCCTCGATCAGTTCGTGCCCACCCGGAGGCGACTGGTGATCGAGTCAAGGAGGGCCTTTATTCTTGGGCCAACGCCGCTCGTTTGCCTTGGTGCGTGCGCATTCATTCTCGCCGCATGTTCATCGGGGGAGTCAGTGAAGCGCCCGCCTGACTTCGCAAGAGCCGTAGAAGTGGCACCGCACGTCCACCTCTGGCTCGTCTGCAGCGGTAGTGGTCCCGTCGTCTTGGAAGACGGAGGACTCGGAAGCCCGACAGAGGCGTGGGCTGGTGTCCGCCGGCGCGTTCGCCACGTCCGGTTCTGTGGCTTCGATCGGGCCGGAATCGGGCGCAGCGACGCTCGCTGGCCGCCTCGAGGAACGCTGGAACGCAACGTCGAGGACATCCACATCCTCATCCGCACTGCGGGGCTGAAACGCCCGGTGATTCTCGTCGGCCACTCGACGGGCGGATTGGACGCGCTCCTTTACGCTCGGACCTACCCGTCCGACATCGACGGCCTCGTGCTCGTCGACGCGCCGAGCGAGTCGGCGCCGCAACCGCCGTACCCGCTAGACGACGGAAACACCAAGCTCGACTTCAGCAGCGGCTTACGAAAGCTGCGGCACGCCGGCAGCCTCGGCGACCTTCCGATCATCCTCCTCAGCCATGGCCAGCGGGCCTTCTCGACCGAGCAGGCCGAGCGCAGCTGGACGCGGATGCAGCGCGAACTTGCACACGACTCATCGGACACTCTGCGGGTCGTCGCGCTCAAAAGCGGGCATCTGGTCGAACGTCAGCAACCGCAGTTGGTGGCGACCGCGATCGAAGAGGTGGCGGCCGTCAGTCCAGGGAACGATCCCCTCCGCTGCGTCCCCCAGTTCGCAACCGGACACGGTCGTTGTGTCGGTTAGCCCTTTGGGTTCAGTAGAGTCGCTGGCGGGGGCGCCGCCGGCGTGACTCCAAACGTTTGCGGCGGGGGCGCAGTGACCTGGGCCAGAGTCGGAATGACTTCTGAGCACTCGCGAGGCGGCGCACTCGGCGCCAGGTGCGCGCTCGTGCGGCTCGGGCGGGTTGTCGCCGCCGGCCACTTCTCCTCGTCAAGCTCGTCCATGAGGCAGCCCAGCGCCCTCGTCTGTCGTCAGCGCGAGCGCGGAGGGCACCAGGTCCGCCGAGCGCGGGCAGCGGCGGGCGTGCACCGCAGGGCGAGCTGCACCTGGAGGCCGAGCGCAGGCGAGCAGCCTCTGCGTCTCGAGCGGTCCCAGGTGCGCGCGCGGCCAATGTCGCTGCCTAGAGCAGTCTGGAGCGCGAGCTGCGGAGGGCAACCGCTCTCGAGCACGTAGCGGGCTTGCCCGAGCTCTGCCTTGGAGGCGGCGAGCGCGTAGCTTTGCGTGTTGAGGCCCAGCTGACGAAACTGCTCTTGCCGCCAGCGGAAGACGTCGTCTTCGAGATCGATCACCGACGGGGGCTCCGATGGGGTTAGGGAGGTGTTCTCCATGCCTCGGAACAACGAACGCCGGCCACGAAAGGAACGCCCTGAGCGAAGTTCTTACAGATCGCCAACAAAGGCTTGATCCAGGCTCAAGCCTGCTCTGTGCGCGCTTCTCCCGAGCTGCCCTGTTCGAGCGCCGGGATAAGCAGAGGCTGCCAGTCTCATTCGTAGTCTGGCAGCGTGGTTCGTTCCCGCTAAGGAGGCTCCCCATGGCGAGACTGGTGCTAGAGGCTCGGACGGCCGAATGGACGTCCGGAGATGTTGTACGCGAGTGGCTTGTGGGGGTGGCCGTTTCCCGCGCGGACGACGGCAAGCCCGTGAGCGGGCTCGCTGCCGAGAACTTCCGTGTCGCAGCCCAGTTCGGCGACTTCTCGGACTTCGCGGTCGACCAAGTACGGGAGTGGGAGTGGGAGCCGGGTGACGCAGAACGAGCAGGCTGCTATCAACTGGCGATCGGTTGGCGACCCTATGCAGACATCCTTGGGCCAGGGACATCTCCACCCAGCGGCTCGAAACTCATCAAAGGGTGGCGCTACGTGTTCGGGGTCCAAGCGCGCACTTTTGACGAGGACAGACCAGGCCGTGTCGTGGACAAAGGCCAAACGATCGTTGAAGCGACCAGCCAGGGTGAGTGAGCCTGCGGACACGGCGCAGGCCGGAACGAGACTCATAGCAAACCTTCGGATGGGCGGTGGTCGCCGCGGCCACCGCCTGCCGACGGCGGGTAGCAACTAGGTTTTCCCCCAAACCGCCAGCCGAAGCCGCGAGCTCCGCGAGGGCCGGTGCGCGCATGAGCGCCGAGGGCTTCAGTGCGAGCGCTGTCTCCGGCAACCCTTTGCGGAGCAGCGCTACAGCAATGGATACTTGTATCGCGTTATCGGGAGGTAGTCGTCTTGTCGACCGCAGCAACGAAGAATTGGTTGTCGCGTAAGAACGGCTAGGAAACGGAGAACGTGACGTCTGGCGAGTAGGCCGACGCCCGCCCGCTGCCTTTGTTCCGCAGACGAGCGTGGAAGGCGTAGGTCCCAATACCCTGGGCCGGCGCGAACGTTGCGCCCGCCGTCGTCACGCCGGTTTTCCAGTCCGTCCAGCTCTTCCAGCCAGTCGACCGGGCCGGTCGGAAGCGGTATTGGATGTCCGCGACGTATCCGGACTGCAGAAGCGTCCTGGTGCTCCAGATCACCGAGAAGCTCGTCGTGGAATGGCCACTAGGGGGGGTGACGACGACAGGCACTAGGACCGTCCCCGTCATCGAGTCACCCTTGACGGTCGACCTGTACGGGAACGCTCCTGCATACGGAAGCGTGAAGCGGAAACTGCCCGAGCTTTTCGCACCTGAATCGAACCACGGCGCGCTGGAGTTGCCCAGCCCGGTGCTGTCGGTGACGCTGTGGTTCTTCGTGCTCCCGAACGCCCAGTTGACGTAGGCGCCCGGCTGGACCGACACATTCTGCGGCGAGTAACCGCTGTTAGAAACGGTCACCGCGCCCGGCTTCGGCGTTGCTGTATTCCAGTGGCTTGTGCTCGAGGTCAGGACGCTGACCGCGACATAGGGCGTCGCGCTCACCGGCACTCTGCTCGCAACGCACGGGTCGGGAGCGGCCTGTCCAGACGAGTCGTTGCAGTTAGGAATCAGCACGGGTAGGCCGGCACCCTCGGCCCTGTAGATCTCGATCGACTCCGCTGTTTGCCCTGCAGGCGGCGCTAGAGTGAAGGCGAGCTTCAGCGGGTTTGCCGCTGTCCCGGCCGGTGCGGTGACGTCGACCTGAACTCCACCGAACAGGTAGCCGCTTGCCGCAGGCTCGGTCGTAGTCGTCTGGGTAACCGTCACCAGTCCGCCGGCGGTGCCGGCCGGCACCGTGACCGCCGACGCCAGTCCGCCGCTTGTTGCGGGATCGGTCGACGTGACCACCGAGGTCGTGCTGGACGGCGATGCCACTCCGGTTGCAGCGACGTTTCCTTGCCGCGGAACCACGGAGGTCGAAGCATCGGACGGCGTACTCCTCCCAGCCGCGTTGGTCGCCGTGATCGAGAACGTGTATGCCGTCCCGTTTGCCAGGCCCGAGACGATCGCGGTCATGGTCGATCCGTTCTGGGTCGTGGTCGAAGCCCCACCCGGCGACGCGGTGACGGTGTAGGACATGATCGGGCTGCCGCCGTCCGAGTCAGGCGGCGTCCAGCTCACCGATGCCGACCCATCGCCAGCGGCAGCGGCCACACCACTCGGAGCGGAGGGCGGCGAGCACGTGTGGCTCGGATCCGACCAGCGACCGAGGACGTCGAGCACTGGATCTCCGGGCCCGATGTCGAAGTTGTCCAGGATGGAACCGTCCTTGTCCCAGGCCCACAGAAGAACCCCCGCAACGCCGGCGGAGAGCTGCCCACAGAGCTTCGAGGCGACGACGTTCGCCCGATCCGCAAACGCGCCGCCCACGTCGCTTGGCTTCACGCCCAACTCACCGACCACCAGAGGCTTACCGAGCTCGTTGCACTGGTTGATCCGCACCTGTAGGCCGTTCCACTGGTCGCCTGGGATTGGGTTTGGATCTCCGTAGTCGTGGTATTCGCACAAGTCGAGCGACGGGTCGCTCATGATTGCCTTGTAGTCCGTCGACTGCGCACCGCACTGGCCAGTGCCGATCGTCCCCAAGGAGACCAGGTGGTTCGGGTCGATCGATTTGATCAACCCCGCAACGTCGCTCGCGAATGCGTCCAAGATCGGTTCCGCGGCCGTCTCGTCACATCCGCCCCCGCCGGATGCGGGAACAGAAACCTCCGGCTCGTTGACCAACTGCCAGGCGAGGATCGTCGGGTCGTCCTTGTAGCGCGAGACAACCTCCTGAACCCAGTCCCGGTACGAGACGATCGCGGACGGGTCCCCCTGCTTGTAGCCGTCTTGATACCAGGCAGGCGTCTTGTACCCGTATCCCTGGCCGTTGGTCGCGCCGCAATTTCCCCACTGGTCGATCAGCGTCGCGATGACCCTGTAGCCGTGTGCGCGCGCAGCGGCAAGCGTGTGATCGAACGAGGTCCAGTCCCGAGCACCATTCGTCGCCGCCAGTTGCTGGAAGAACCAGGCGCGCATCGAGTTCTTGTCCGACCCGATCGCGCTCAGGGAGTCATCGAGGATGCTGCCGTTCATCTGATACCAGCACCAACCGTTCGAGTTGGCGTTGTAGATGTTGAGCCCGATTGGCCGATAGGGCTGCCCATTGATCAGGAGCTGCGTTCCGCTGTGGGTGACGAATCCGGTTGGCGTGACCGCGTTCGATGAGCCCGATGTCGCCTGTCCTCCGTTGCCGTTCGTTGCCGTGACCGTGAACCTGTAGGTCGTGCCGTTGGAGAGGCCTGAGACCGTCGCAGTCGTGGCAGAAGACCCCACTCTCACGGATTTCCCTGACGGGGTTGCCGTGACCGTGTAGGAGCTGACCGCGCTCTCGCCGCCTGATGTCGATGGTGTCCACGAGACGGCCGCGGAGCGGTCACCGGCAACTGCGTTCACTCCTGTCGGTGCATCGGGCCCGTTGGTCGTGCAATCCGCTTCGGATGCATCTTGCGCGCGGCTACCCCAGTCGAAGAACTCGAGCCCGTTCACCCCCGCCGGCGGTATCGGCAGCGATTGTTGGTTCGACCCGTCGACGTTCGCGACGACGGCGTTGTTCGAGGCGTTCATCCAGAAGAGGCGGCCCGCGGGAGTCCAGCCCGGATACTCGTCCTGCATGCCGTTCGTTGTTATCCGTGTGGAGCCGCTTCCGTCCGCGTTGACGGTCCAGATCTCGCGGTGCTCCTGGATGTTGTCGTCGGCGTAGACGACGGCGATCTTCGAGCCGTCCGGCGACCACCGCGATCTCAGAATCGGGATACCTGCGCCCGGCTTCGGGATCACCGACACCGCGCCGCCGCTCGCGTTGTAGATCCAGATCCGGTCGTACGTATCGGTGAAGGCAATCTTGGCTCCCTCCGGCGACCACGAGGGACTATCGGGCCAGGGGCCGTAGGCGAGCGGGTGCAAATCAGTGCCGTCGCTGTTCGCGATGTACACGTATGGGTAGCTGACGAACGCCACCTGGGTTCCGTCCGGCGAGAGCGCGGGCTCCATCCCCTGCGCAACGTAGTGCGGATCGCTGCCGTCGCCACTCATCACGTAAACGGCAGGGTCTGCGCTACCAACCGGCCACTTTTCGAACGCGATCTTCCCGCCGTCGCTCGACCAGGTCGCCCTGCGCGCGCTGAAGGCCGGGGAGGCAGCCGTGCCGAAGCACGTCAGTCGCGTAAGGCCAGAGCCATCAGGCTTCGAGACCCAGATATCGCCGCTCGGCGACCAGAGGATCTTGCCCTCGGTTCCAAGCGCCGCGGCCCCGATGGCAGCCGCGACGCCAACGACAGCCATCAGGAGGGCAAAGATGAATGCCCGTCGCCACGACAGCGGGAATCGCCGCAGCAGCATTCTCTTAGCTGTCCCCGCGAGGACGTTCCGCAGCATGCCCTACCTCCCGCTCGTGACGACCATTACTAACACGGCCACACGAGGCGAGCAATGGGGCCGAAGCCTAGAAACAGCCCTCGTGTCATGAGAACCTCGCAAAGAGCGGGGCATCAGGGCGAGAGGAAAGACATCTTGGAACAAATCCGAGAGCGGGACGGTCCGGCCTGAACAGACCGAGTGGCTATCGGTGCTGCGGCTTCTGCCGGGTTCCGAGACGCACTCGTGGCGGCCGAGCGACTGGGACGCCATCGTCGTGACGCTGACCGGCTCGAGGCGGGGAGCGGCATGACTCGCCCGTCCGCCGCCGAGCGGCTCGCCAACCCGTATCCGCCGTGCTCAGCCGCTCAGACCTGCGCGAGCTTGGATAGGAGCGCCGCGCCGCCGACGCCGTCTTCCCTGCCGGTGGTCGTGCTCCGCGGCTTACTCCCGGCCGTTTGCCGAGGTGAAGGACTACCTAGCGCTGCTCGAGCAGTCGACTTACGATGGCCGCAGCCGCGTTCGACCGTCGTAGACTCGTGCGGAGAGCGCCGAGAGCGCCGGATTGGTCTTTCGCTGCGCCGAGTGCGAGGGTGCTTGGCTGCCGGCCGACGAGGAGCGCTGGCGCGCGTACCTCGGAAGCGACAACCTGGATGAACCGGCCGAGCTCGTCCTCTTATGTCGCGCGTGCGCTGACCGCGAGTTCGGCGGCGACTCCTAGAAGGACCCGACGAGCGCCCGGAGGACGCGCACAGCCTCGGCCCGATGCTCGCCGGCGAGCGCTGAGAGCGCCGAGACGGCAAGCGCGACGTCGTCGAGTCTCGCCTCCTGCTCCTCGAGGTAGCGCTGCGGCCAGCGGACCGCCACCTTCGGCAGCCGCTGCGGTTCCTTCTGCGCGATCAGCATCGTCAGCTCGAGCGCCTCGCCAGGCTTCCGGGCTCTACCTTGTTTCTTTCGTCACAACTGGTTACGGTTGCAACCTGCTGGTCATCGGCGGCCAGCCATTCCAATGGAGGGACACGATGAAGATTCGTCGCCCGGTGTTCGTCGGACTGGTTGCGGCTTTCGCGGTATCGCTGGCGAGCACCGCTGTCAGCGCCGTGGCGGCTGAGACACCATTCAAGGGAACGTTTAGCGGGGTTGAAACGGACCAGCTCGTCTTCCCGATCCTCTCCGTGAGTCGGGAGGGCACGGGCACCGCCACGTATCTCGGCAAGTACACGGAGCACGCGACCTTCCAAGTCGATGTTCGGACGGGGTCTGCAACAGGGACGGCAACGTTCACTGCGGCGAACGGCGACACCTTGACCGCCAGCGTCGTCGGACAGGGGACCGTGACAGGCCCCACTACGCGGTCGATCGTCGAGGTCTACACCATCACAGGCGGAACGGGACGCTTCGCGGACGCAAGCGGCACCTTCACGCTGGAACGAGCCCTTGATCTGGCTACGGGCGTCAGTACCGGCACGTTCAGCGGAGCCATCGATCACTAGACGCAGTTAGGCACCCTTCGACTTCAAGCCGTGCGTAGCGTGGAAGGTCCGCAGAAGCGACGAGAAGCGACGCGTACCTCGGAAGTGACGACTTGGATGAACCGCCGACCTCATCCTCTTATGCCGCGCGTGCGCTGAGCGCGAGTTCGCCAGCGACTCCACTGAGACCGTGTCGCGCTTCGATTCGCCACGGCTGGCCTTGAAAGCCGCCCCGCGGTTTGCCACGATCGCATTCGCCAACTGCGGCAAGCGGAAGGGGGAAACTCAATGAAGCGCTTCGGCGTAACTTTTGCCACGGCAGCGGCGCTCGCTTTGGGATGCGTGGCGGGCACCGCAACTCCGGCACAAGCAGCGGCACCAGTCGGTGGGTGCCCGAACTCGTTCCAGCTCATCTCCTTGCAGGATCTTGCGTCGCTCTTGGGGCTGACGCTTGAACAGGTCGAGGCGATCCCCGGGATCGATACCAACGGCGACCTAATGACCTGTTTCACCCAGCTGCCAAACGGCCGCTTCGCCGGTATGGACAACCACGTTCCGGCCGCCTAAGGACAGGCCCGAGGGCTGCTAGACGAGAGTGGGCCGCACCTTGCGGCCCACTCTCGTAACCCGTCGTGCGTGAGACTGCTGCCTCCCTTCTAGTGACATTCCCGCACGCGGACATTCCCGCACGCTGGCCCAGGCAAGGGGCCAGTGGCATTTTGCTGCGCAGGACATTGCAGCGCACTTCACGGAGGGCTGGTCGGGCCTGCCCTTGTATTTCGTGCCGGTTCGTAGGAGGCTAGTGCGGCTTGTTACTCCAAGGAGGCAGGTTCCGTCTCGCGTAGCGGAGGCCAGGCGTCGCGGCAGGCGGCGGCATCAGCCCTTCACAACCCAGGAGGGAAAGATGAGACGGCTCACGACGATGTTGATCGCCGTCTTGGCGATCGCGGTGGTCTCCGCCCTGGCGGCCGGCTCTGCGGCGGCCAAGCCGCGTGGCTTCAACGGCAAGCTCGTCACGAACAGCGACAACTTGGTGACTGGCGAGGAGCAGGTCTACACAGTCGATCCGGACGGCACGGACGAGCAGCTCCTCTACAACAACAGCGAGGTCGGCCAATGGTCCCCCGACGGCACGAGGGTCGCGCTCGTCACGCAGCTTGGCCCTCCCCAGGTGCTCCTATTCAACGTGGACGACGGGAGCTCCGTGTACTTCGGGCTACCGTTCGACCTCTACCCGGACCTGGCGCTCTTCTGCACGGTCTGGTCACCGGACGGGACTCGGCTTGCCTGCGAAGGCCAAGGTCAGACCGATCCGAGCCTGACTGGCGTCTACACACTGCGGGCATCGGACGGCGGCGACCTGCAGCGTGTGACCTACGAACCGACCGGCGACGACTGTCCCAGCGACTACTCGCCCAACGGGAAGCGGCTCGTCATCACCCGCGCCAACGAGACGACCTACGAGATCGACACCGTCAAGTTGGACGGGAGCGGCATGAAGCGGATCACCCCTGAGGGGATGGACTTCAACTTCTGCAACGGAAACTGGTCACCCCAGAGGAACGAGATTGTCTTCTCGGCCCACGTGCCGAATGTCGACGACTTCCACAGCTCGGTCTGGGTCGTCCACTCCGACGGAACCGGCCTGCGGCAGCTCCCGATCGCGGGCCCCTGTGGCGGCCCGTTCGCTGATCCGAGCACGTTCGGGTGCTTCAACCCGGTCTGGTCGCCTGACGGGCAGAAGATCGCCTTCGGGCGCAACCAGGACGACGGGCAACGCGACCTCTACACCGTCAACGCAGACGGGAGCGGCCTCTTCCAGGTGACGCACACCGACGACATCAGCGAGTTCAACGGCGACTGGGGAATTCACCCGCTTACGCCATAGCGAGAGTGACCAGCGCGGCGGCGGGCTTCATGGCTCGCCGCCGCCGCCCCGCCGCATCGGCTCAGGAGTCATTGCGGAACACTGGCCCACGCCAGGCTGGTGGGCCAAGGAGGCCCACGGCGTCACCCTCTCGCAAGGTAGGCGTATCTCGACAGGCGTCGCTCGCGTGCGAGGAGGTGACACGCTGAGAGAAAGCGCTGGACGCCTTCGAACGTGGCCTCTCCCTCGTCGGTGACGAGGTCATCACGGAATTGCTCGCGTGCGTCGCGCCAGCGGCCGGCCATGGAGGCCATGTTCTCGGTCAGGTCTTCCCGGTGGATGAGATCGAATCCAGCCTGCGCGAGCAGCTTTTCGTTCACAGATTGTGCTGAGAAGACATAGATTCCGACGGCGCTTCTGGCTGCGATCTCGGCATCGGTGACGAGACCGGTGACAATCGTCGGGTCGGTGAAGAGGACGCACGCTCCCGGCGACGTGACGCGATGCCACTCCCGAAGAATGTCCGCGCGTTTGGGGAGATGACACATCACGTCGATGGAGATGACCGCGTCGAAGCTCTGGTCGTCGAATGGCAGGCGGCCGCCAGCATCGACACGGGTGAACCGGGCGCGATCGTCGAGGCCCCGCTCCTGTGCGAGTCGGGTTGCTGTGGTGATGCCCTCCGCAAGCACGTCGATCCCGACGATGCTCGTCCCGTTCGTCTCCGCCAGATGCAGAGCAGGCCCGCCGGATCCACAGCCCACGTCGAGCAGGCGCGACTCGGCGCCCAGCCCGAGCCACTCGGCAAAACGCTCGAGCTCGTCGACGGTAAGCCAGCCCGATTGCCCGAGGTCGTCCCCATATGTCGCGCGTCGTACCTGGTCCCGCACGGTAAAGCCGGCGTAGGCCGATGCGTAGAGGGGGACATCCTCGCCCACGGACTTACGTTAGTAGGTGGAGACGTGCTCGAAGGATGGGATCGACGAAGCTTGGCTGGTGAGGCTCCCTCGCAGCTTTGGCGATCGCACTAGCGCACGCTCGGGTGACATTTCCGCACGCTGGCCCAGGCTAGTGACATGAGCTTGCCCTTGACCTATGGTCTGATCGAGGAGGATGGACCCGCCGCCCGGGACTCCAACGGCGGCCATGAGGGTTCAAGTCACAGACGAGACATTTTTGGGCGAACTGATCGCCTTTCTCGAGCGTGCCGGCTACCGGTCGCAGCGGGTGGGCGCAAACGAGATCCTCGTCTCTCCGAATCCGACTTCGACGCGGCTCGAGGTCCTTGAGCTCGAGCTCGACCTGCAGTTGCGGGCCTGGGAAGCCGCTCACCCTGGGACTAACGCGAGACTAGGCCCGTACCGCGCGGCCGAGTGACGAGCCGAATGTCCTCGCGCGCTGAGGCGCTGCAACGAAACCCGGCTCCTCTTGTAACTGCCCCGCACTGCGATACGACTTCAGCTTCTGCGGCGAGTTTTGGGAGGAGGTTCAGCATGAGCAAGCGGAAGCGAATGACGATCGCGTTCCTTGGCACGCTCGCGGCGACGGTGGCACTTGTCCCGGCGGCAGTGGCGGCGCCAGGCCCGGGAAGCCCGCAGTGCACTGGCGGCCCGGCGTATCCCAACCCGCACTGCCGGCAGCACCACTAGGGCGAAAGCGGAGTCCGCAACGGGGGCCGCGCGGCGGCCCCCCTTTTGCGCTCCTACCCTCGTAACCTCCTCAACCACCAGCACCGCTGGTTGGTCGGTGTCCGTCGTCTCGTTGCCGAGCACGCACAGCGTTCTTTTGCCGAGGTGGATCGTGTCGCCCTCGCGCCAGTCCGGAACCGGCACTCGATAGCCTCGACGGCTCGGCCGCGAACTACCTGTAAGGTCGCCTCTAGCGAGAGCGGCCGCCCCTCTCTCCCGTGCTCTCCAAAGATGCGGTTGTGCGTTGTTGGCCGCTCTCGTACTTTTTCGGAAACGCGCGACCCCTAGGGCCCATAGCCAGCGGCGAACAAGGCCATCGAGCAGGGGAGCGAGCGCGAGGTGTTCGCACCGCCCGGGCAGGTCACGCGCTGGCCCTGTTAGGGAACGCTAAGAAGGAGCCTCTCGGCTCCCTCTTAGGCTTGGGCTTGGGTTCCGGAGCCCGGGGACCTACAGCTTGTGCGAGCCCAGGTTCACTGCGTTCTTGTGCATATGGCCCTCGACGTCGTCGCCCTCGTCGTTGGCCAGCTTGTGCGAGCCCTTGTTCACTGCGTTCTTGTGCATATGGCCCTCGACGTCATCGCCCTCGTCGTTGGCCAGCTTGTGCGAGCCCTTGTTCTGGTGGGCCTCGACGTCCTCGTCGATCCGAGTCTCGTTGTCCTGATCCTTCATCGAACTCCTCCTTCTTCGAGCTTTACGAAACTTGACCACCTGACGCAATTCGTCATCGAAATCTTCCATGCAGCTTCAAACATGCGAGCCGGGGTAGGGCTTACCGTCAGCACGCCCGGTGACCTCTCTGCTGAGATCAGGGGAGAGCGCGGCGGGTCCCACCACGGGGGGTTAGAGGGCGGCCCCGGGCTGAGGCTTCCGTCAGATCTCCGGGTGACCGTTCGGGTTGAGGCCACGGGGAGAGCGCGGCGACCTCAAGCGGCCCCGGCTCACGCTTCTACCGTGTCACCAGCTGCCGGGATGCGCATCCGGGGAAGCACCTACGAGTTGCGAGCCGTACCGGCACCCTGGCGACGCCCGCGAGGGCTAGGAGGGAGCCGGGGCGATCCCTCTCCGTGGACGAACCGCCGTCAGTCCTCCGGAAGCGCCCGGCTCCCTCCTTGAATAGATCCGGTTAGGTGTCTGAGCCTGCGATGTCCTCAACGACCAGAACCGGCGGTTGGTCGCCGTCATCGTCTCGCTTGCCGATCACGCGCAGTGTTCTCTTGCCGAGATGGATCGTGTGACCGATCCGCCAGTCCGGAACCGCGCTCGAAAGCGTCGGCGGCTCGGCCGGCGCGCCGTCCTCAATCTCGAGCCTGAATAGAAAACCTGCCAATCCGACTCCTCCTCTCCGGTGGGGCCGGACGGCAGAGCGACTATAAACCGAGGTAGGCACTATGAGGCGCTTGCCCATCCTCCTGCTGCTCGCCGCGGTGCTATGTGCTGCTCCGACAGCCGCGGTGACGGCTGGGACCTCCGCGGGCGGCTTCCGAACGTGCGGGTCGATCAAGGCCGAAGGGGTCTGGCACCAGGTGATCCTCGAGCAAAAGGTTCGCTTCCGCAGCGGAGCGTGTCTCTTTGCGCGCCGCCTCGCCGTTCACTGCCTGGGGTATCGAACCGCAGCTCCGGGTTGGAAGTGCCGGTTGCACCCGTACCCGAACAAGAGGGTGGCCGCAGTGATCGAACGTCATAACCCTTGGAAGCTCGTGACGGTCTACAACGGCCCGATCGGCGAGTAAGCCCTGCGGTCGGCGCATGTTCGCGCCGCCCGGACAGATCACGCACTGGCCGCGCTGACGTGCGTTGCCACGCTAGCGATTCCCCCGAGGTACCACCGGGGTCTGCACCGCGCGCACAGTTCCGGCATTCCCGACACACCTGTCTGGCTCAGCCATGCGGGGGCGGCTTGCCGCTGCGGTATCGGATGGGCCCGCCTGGATTCGAACCAGGGACCAACGGATTATGAGTCCGCTGCTCTGACCAGCTGAGCTACGGGCCCGGCCGCGGTCTAGCGTAACGCCGTCACGGGATCCACAACGAGTCGCCGCCGGAGCCGGGCTTTGCCCGGCGGGAGGCTCACGTCGACACGCCAGGATCAAGACCAGCAACAGGCGCGGGCCCGGCCCGCCAAGCGTAACCTGGGCGTCGGGTTTGCCTGCGTGCAGTTCGGCTAGACGGAACCTGGGTCGAACCCTCACAATAGGCCGCGTTGTTCCGCACTCCAGGGCCGTCCACGAAGGAGGGTGGCGAACGGTGAAGGTCTTCCAGCACGAACGGCAGCTTCGAACTACAGGCGGGCTCGCTGTCCGCGACATCACCGACGAGGTCATCGATGCCGTCCGCGAGAGCGGCGTGGTCGACGGCATCGCCTGCGTCTACTCGCCCCACACGACCTGCTGTGTGCGGGTGAACGAGTTCGAGAGCGGCTTCCTGGAGGACTTCGCCTCCATGCTCAAGCGCCTCGTGCCGAGCGAGACCTACTACGCACACGACGACTGGGACCGGCGCACCGAGAACATCTGCCCCGAGGACATGGACTTCGGCAACGGCCACTCGCACTGCATGGCGATGCTGCTCGGGACCGCGGGCGAGTCGATCCCGGTGCGCGACGGCGAGCTCTGCCTCGGCACCTGGCAGCGCGTGCTCTTCTTGGAGCTCGACCGCGAGCGCGACCGCCGCTGGATCGTGCAGGTGGTCGGAACCTAGCTCGACAGCGCTTCGATCAACTGCTCCTGCATCCATGAGAGGTAGCCGTAGACGGCGAGCGCCGGCGCGCGCGGGTCGTCGGGCCGTAGCTCCCCCGCGAACGTGTCCTCTTGGACGTCGAGGCGCGTGCCGAGGACGAGGCGCAGGTCGTTCAGCGCCCGTAGCCAACTGTCGGCCTCCTCGGCGCTGAGCCGGTCGCGCTCGACCGTCTGCGCGACGAGGTCGAGCGCCGCGCGGCGGCCGTCGAGCAGCTCGCCGGCCATCAGGTCACGGTAGGCGCGCTCGTCGTCGTCCTCGTCGTACGCCGGCGGGAACAGCCGCCGCAGCGACGGGTCGCCCGGTGCGCCGTCCAGGAGCGCGCGCAGCTCCTGGACCAATCCGGCGAGCAGCCGGCGCTCGTCGTGCGAGAGCCGCAGCCGCACCTCTCCCCCCTCGCCGCGCTCGAACACGTCAGTCCTGCCGCATGGTCGCCCAGAGCCCGTGCGCGTGCAGCCGCGCGACGTCGTACTCCGCCTTCTCGCGCGTGCCGGTCGAGACGACCGCCTTGCCCTCGTTGTGCACCTGCAGCATCAGCTGCGTCGCCTTCGCCTTCGAGTAGCCGAACAGCTTCTGGAGGACGAGCGTCACGTAGGACATCAGGTTGATCGGGTCGTTCCAGACGATCACGATCCACGGCCGGTCCCGCTCGAAGTCCTGAACCTCGCGTGGCGCCTCTACCTCGACCGGAGCAGCGGTGCTCACGTGCTCACGCGACGCGGACGGAGTTGCCGTCGAGCTCGAAGACGAAGAAGTCGCGTGCGAGCGAGGGCACGGCCACGTTGTACACCGGCACGTCACCGACCGCGCCCTGGAAGGCGCCGACGTGTGCGTGGCCGTGGAGCACGAGCTGCGGATGGTGTTCGGCGATCGGCCCGGCCAGCCGGTCGGAACCGAGGAACGCGTAGATCCCGCGCGGCTCGCCCTCTAGCGTGGTGGCGCTCGGCGCGTAGTGCAGCAGCGCGACCCGGTAGTCGCAGCCGGCGATGGCGGCGAGGCCCGCGTCGAGCGCGTCGACCTCGGCGCTCGTCTCGGCGTAGACCTGGCGCAGGAGCGGCTCGCCGAAGTCCGGCAGCGCGGAGTCGGGGAAGCCGCCGACGAAGCCCTTCACGCCGGCGATCCCGAGGCTGGCGCCGTCGAGCTCCTGGATCGCGTGGCCACGGTCGATCATCCCCACGCCGGCGCCCTCGAGCGCAGTCGTCAGCTCGGCGGCCTGGTTGCAGTGCCAGTCGTGGTTGCCGAGCACGGCGTAGACCGGCGTCTCGAGCGGCGCGCACAGCTCGGCGAGCAGCTCACCCTGCTCGAGCTCGCCGTAAGTGGTCAGGTCGCCGGCGAGCAGGATCGCGTCCACCTCGCCCTCGACGACGCCGAGGGCGCGCTCGATCTCGTCGCGGTTGACCTCGTCGCAGTGCACGTCGCCCGCCGCGGCGACGCGGATCGGCCTCGCCATGGGCGCAGATTCAACCGATTGAGGCGAACCGGTGACGGGTACGACCGCCGAGTGCCGCCCGAAGCCGACAATCCGTTCGAGCAGCTGCTCGAGACGCTCAAGCTCGCCGCAGCCGCGCTGCGCGAGGCCGACGTGCGCTTCGTGCTCGGCGGCGGCCTCGCGATCTGGGCGCGCGGGGGGCCCGAGACCGAGCACGACGTCGACTTCTTCATCAAGCCGGCCGACGCCGAGCGTGCGCTGCACGCACTGGACGAAGCGGGCTTCCGCACGGAGGAGCCGCCGGAGGGCTGGCTCTACAAAGGCTTCCGCGACGACGTGATGGTCGACCTGATCTACGAGCCGACCAGCTTCGAGATCGACGACGAGTTCCTCGACCGAGCCGAGGTGCTCGAGGTGCAAGCGGTGCGAATGTCGGTGATGCGCGCCGAGGACGTGCTCGTGACGAAGCTGCTCGCGATGCGCGAGCACGAGGTCGACTACGACCGGGTGCTCGAGATCGCCCGCACCGTCCGCGAGCAGATCGACTGGGACGAGGTGCGCGACCGGACGAACGGCTCGCCCTACGCGAAGGCGTTCTTCACCCTCGTCGACGAGCTGGGCGTGAGCGCCTGATGCGCGTCGTCGTCGTCGGCGCGACCGGCAACGTCGGCACCAGTCTCCTCGACGCGCTTGCCGGCGAGCCGCAGGTGGAGTCGGTGCTCGGGCTCGCGCGGCGCCTGCCGGACGTCGAGCTGCCGAAGGTCGAGTGGGCTCGAGCGGACGTCGCGGCGGGCGAGCTCGCGGCGCACTTCCGCGGTGCGGACTGCGTCGTCCACCTCGCGTGGAAGATCCAGCCCTCGCGCGACGCGGCCGCCCTGCGCGCGACCAACGTCCACGGCTCGGCCCGCGTCTTCCTCGCGGCCGCCGAGGCGAAGGTGCCGGCGCTCGTGTACGCCTCGTCGGTGGGCGCGTACTCACCGGGGCCGAAGGACAGGCGCGTGGACGAGAGCTGGCCGACCGGCGGGATCTCCTCGAGCTTTTACTCGCGCCACAAGGCCGAGGTCGAGCGGATCCTCGACCGCTTCGAGGCCGAGCATCCGAAGACACGAGTCGTGCGGGTCCGGCCGGGCCTGATCTTCAAGCGCGAGGCCGCGACCGGGATCAGACGCCTGTTCGCGGGGCCGTTCGTGCCGGGCCGCCTCTTGCACCCGCGGCTGTTGGCGTTCGTTCCGGATCTGCCGCGCCTGCGCTTCCAGGCCGTGCACTCACGCGACGTCGGCGACGCGTACCGGCGCGCGATCGTCGGCGACGCGCGCGGAGCGTTCAACGTGGCAGCCGAGCCCGTCCTCGACCCGCAGGAGCTGGCCCGCCTGCTGCAGGCGCGCACGGTGCGCGTTCCCGAACGGCTGGCACGCGCTGCCACCGACCTGACCTGGCGCCTGCACCTGCAACCGACGCCTCCGGGTTGGGTCGACCTTGCCCTGAAGGTGCCGCTGCTCGACGTCTCACGGGCGCAGGACGAGCTCGGCTGGCACCCGCATCGCACGGCCGGGGAGGCACTGCTCGAGCTGCTCGCCGGCTTGCGCGCGGGAGCCGGAGCGCCGACGCCACCGCTCGACCCGGACGAGGGCGGGCCGGCGCGGACGCGCGAGCTCGCGGGCGGAGTCGGAAGCCGCGATTGACGAGCCCCGCGAGTCGGGTCAGGCGACTTTCAGGGCTTCGATCTCGCGGTTGACCGCGAGCTGCTCGAGCGCGCTGGCCTCGATCTGCCGCACGCGCTCGCGGGTCAGGCCGAGCTCGCGCCCGATCGCCTCGAGCGAGGCCGGATCGCGGTCACCGTTCAGGCCGTAGCGGCGCTTCAGCACTTCCTGCTCCCGGTCGGGCAGATCCGCGACCGCGCGGTGCAGCACCTCCTGCTCGAGGCTGACGGTCAGCTCCTCCTCGGGCGCGGCCTGGTCGGCCGGGAGCAGGTCGCCGAGGGCGGCGTCGCTGTCCGAGCCGAGCGGCCGGTCGAGGCTCGTGATCGCCCGCGCCGCCTGGCGCACTTCGCGCAGCTGCTTCAGCGGAAGCTTCGCCTGCTTGGCGATCTCCTCTTCGGTCGGCTGCCGGCCGAGCTTCGGCGCGAGCACTCGCTCGGCCCGCGCGATCTTCTGCTCGCGGTCGGCGATGTGCACCGGGATCCGGATCGTGCGCGCCTTGTTGGCCACCCCACGCTGGACGGCCTGGCGAATCCACCACGTCGCGTAGGTGGAGAACTTGAAGCCCTTGCGCCAATCGAACTTCTCGACGGCGCGGATCAGCCCGATGATCCCTTCCTGGATCAGGTCGAGCAGCGAGAGCCCGTGGCCCTGGTAGCGCTTCGCGATCGAGACGACCAGGCGCAGGTTCGAGTTGATCATCCGCTCCTTGGCCTCCGCATCCCCGCGCTCGATCCGCTTGGCGAGCTCGATCTCCTCCTCCTTGGTCAGCAGCGGCCAGCGCCCGGCCTCGTTGAGGAACAGCTGCAGCGCGTCGGTGGTCGCCACGGCGAGATCGCCGTTCACGTAGGTGCTCTCCTCGTGCTCGCGCCCACAGTCGTCCGTGACCTCGATCCCGCGCTCCTCGAGCTGCTCGTACAGCCGGCCGATCTCCTCGTCGTCGAGCTCCTCGGAGGAAACGAGCTCGTTGAGGTGCGAGAGGTTGACGCAGCCATCGTCCTCACCTCGGGACAGCAGCGTGTTCAGCAGGGCCGTGTGTTCGGTCATACCGGTCCCCTTCCCGCTACCCCGGGGGTCGAAAACGGGGTCAGAGCAGTCCGCAGAAACGCGCCGTATTCGGCCAAGGGTAGTAGCCGCGGCCGGTACGGTGCGCGCGCTCGGCGACCCACATCTGCTCGAGCGGCGTCCAGCGGTCGGCCCAGCCCTTGCGCAGCAGGAAGCGCGGCGCGTACGTGCGCATGAACCCCCGGTCCATCTGCAGGCCGCCCCAGTACGGGTCGCCAGAGTCGCTCCAGCCGCCCTCGTAGCGGTGGATGCAGAGCCAGCCCCGCTTGTGCGGCGGATGGGCCGCGAGCCAGCTGACGCGGCGCACCTGGGTGCGCCAATAGCTGAGCGCGCGCGGCGAGTGCAGCGGTGCTGCGAGCCGGGCGTGGCGAGCGCCGATCACGGTCTGCCAGCGCCAGGCGGTGCTGCGCAGGCGTCGCACGAGGGCCGGGTTGACGTGGCGCCTCTGCTTGCTCTGGTGCGACTGCGGGTGCCGCACGCTCTTGGTGGCAGCCCGATGCGCCCGTTTGAGTGGCAGGCCCGACGCCGCCGCCAGCGTCGCCGCCGCAGCTGCGCAGATCAGCAACGCAGCAAGCATGGGCAAGAGCAGACGTTTTGGTTTCACCGCAGTGACCCCTCCTCTGGAGTCCGACTCGTCTTGGCTCTACCGGGCGCGTCCGCGGACGGCGCGACAGCACACGCTCAGTGGCCTTTGGTCGATTCGACCTTTCCGTCAGCGTTGGACGCCTAAACCTGCCAACGGTTAGCGAAACCTCGTGCTGTTCGGCACCAAATGGCCCGCGAACCCGCTTGCTACGGTCGCTGGATGCGCCGTCTCGTCGTTCTGCTGAGCTCGATCGTCGCGCTCGACATCGCCTTTTTCGCTGCACTCGCGCCGCTGCTGCCGCACTTCGTCAGCGACTACGGGCTGTCGAAGGGCGCGGCCGGTGTGCTCTCGGCGAGCTACGCCGCGGGTGTGCTGGCCGCTTCCCTGCCGAGCGGACTCGCGGCCGCTCGTTACGGCCCGCGCCGCGCCGCGCTGGCCGGGGTCTCGCTGACTGCGGCCGCCAGCGTCGCCTTCGCGTTCGCCGGGAGCGCCTGGATGCTGGGCGGGGCGAGGCTGCTGCAGGGCGTCGGCAGCGCGTTGTCCTGGTCGGGAGCGCTCGCCTGGCTCGTGGCGGCGGCTCCTCGCGAGCGACGTGGCGCGCTGATCGGCACGACCATGGGCGCGGCGGTCTTCGGCGCCCTGCTCGGTCCCGTGATCGGCGCGATCGCGACCGTCGCAGGCGTGCGGGCGACCTTCACCGGAGTCGGGCTGATCGGCGTCGGGCTGGCGGCCTGGGTGGCGCTCACGCCCGGCGTGCCGGCCCAGCCGCAGCGCATGACGGAGCTCTTCCGGCGGGCCGACCGCCGACTGCTCGGAGGGATGTGGCTGCTCGTGCTGCCGGCGCTGCTGTTCGGGGTCGTTGCCGTGCTCGTGCCGCTGCGCCTGCACGCCGAGGGCTGGGGCGGCGTGGCGATCGGAGCTGTCTTCCTGTTCACGGCCGCGATCGAGACGGTGCTCAACCCGCTGCTCGGGCGCTTCACCGACCGCCGCGGCTACATGCTGCCGGTGCGGATTGCGCTGGTCGGCTCGGCCGCGGTCTCGCTCGCCTTCGCCTGGACGACCTCGGCGGCAGTGGTCGCCGCACTCGTCGTGCTCGCGGGACTTGCCTACGGCGGCTTCTACACGCCGGGGATGACGCTCCTGACCGACGCCGCCGAGCGGCGCGGGATCTCGGCCGCGCTGGCGTTCGGGGCGATGAACGGCGCCTGGGCGGCCGGCAACGTCGTCGGGCCGGCGTTCGGCGGCTGGCTGGCCGAGGTCGCCGGCGACGCGCTGCCGTACGTGCTGTTGGCGGCGGTCTGCCTGGCCAGCCTGCTGGCGACCGGCCGGGTCGCGCCGCGTCAGCTCCAGCCGAGCTCGCGCCCGAGCAGCCCGTAGAGCCGGCGGTTCGGCTCCTCGAACGCCGCCGCCAGCCTCGCGCGCGTCTCGGGCTTCATCGGCTCGTACTCCCGCTCGTAGACGCGCGGGTACGACTCGAGCCGGTGCGGCGGCGCCCCGAGGAACTCCAGCACCCGCGCGTGGGTCTCCGCGGGCTCGGCGGCGAGGTCGTCGCTCGGCACGATCAGCAGCTGCTCGCGCGTGAAGGCGTCCAGCCAGCGCTCGAGCTGCTCGGCATAGCGGCCTCGCGCCTGGTAGGTGTGGCTCCACCACTCGCGGCTGAAGTAGCGCGGGTCGGCCAGCATGCGCTCCTCCTCCCCGCGCAGCCGCTCATCCTCCGCGGCCAGCGCCTCCTCGAACGAGAGCGGCTCGCGCCCGAGCGCGACCTCGTGGTTGTAGTGCGAGAGCGCGCGGTCGACCGGGTTCCTGACCAACGCCACGAGTCGCGCCGCGGGAACGACGGCGCGGACGCGCTGCGGTGCCAGCGGGTGGAAGAGGTAGCTGGGACTCGCCTCGCCGACGAGCTTGCCGCGCGTACGTGCCCTGTTCGGGAAGTTGCCGCGATACCAGGCCTCGCCGCGGGCGTAGTGCCGGTCGAAGTAGCTGACCTCCTTCCACGACGGCCCGGTGATCGATGGGTGGCGGCGAAGGTACGAGTAGAGCGCGGTCGTGCCGGCTTTCTGCGCGCCGAGGATCAGGAAGTCGGGCAGCGGCCGCGCGGCCGACGTGAGCCGGCCGTACGTCCAGACCACGTTGCGCAACACCGCGCGGACAGGGTCCGGCAGCGTCGGGACGAGCTCGGCGAGGCCGCTCAACGGGCGGCGCGGTAGTCCCTGGCCTCGCGGACGAGCGCCTCGAAGAGCCGCAGGTCCTCCCCCGCCTCCGGGTGCCAGAGCACGCCGAGCGTGAAGCGCCGCGATGGATCCTCCAGCGCCTCGATCGTGCCGTCGTCGGCGCGCGCCGACTCGCGCAGGCCTTCGCCGAGGCGGCCGAAGCCCTGGTGGTGGTGCGACTTGACCGGCGCGTGCTCGCCGATCAGCTCGCCGAGCCTCGTCTCCGGCTCGACCGCCACGTCGTGCTCGGCGAACTGGCCCGGCACCTGCTTGTGCTTCTCGTCGCCGACGACCTCGGGGAGGTGCTGGACAAGGTCGCCCCCGAGCGCGACGTTCAGGATCTGCGAGCCGCGGCAGACGGCGAGCACCGGCATATCACGGGCGAGCGCGGCCTGCAGCAGCGCCAGCTCGCCACGGTCGCGTTCCTCGACGATTCCGGCCGTCGCCTCGTGCCGCTCCTGCCCGTAGGTGGCCGGATCGAGGTCGGAGCCGCCCGAGAAGACGACCCCGTCCAGCGCGTCGAGCGTCTCGTCGACCCCGTCGTCCGAGGGCGGCACCAGCAGCGCCCGGCCGCCGGCGCGCTCCACCGCCCGCACGTAGTGGGCCGGCACGAGCGCCGAGTCCTCCTCCCAGGCGCCGAAGCTCGCGCGCGTCAGGTACGTGGTGATCCCGATCAGCGGCCGCATCCGCCGAAGTCTCTAGCGGTACTGGGCGATCAGCAAGCGACCCATCGCCTGAGCCCGCTTGGCGGCCTGGGCGTCACCCTCGCCGGCGGCCACGATCGAGCCCTTCATCAGGATGTGCCAGGAATGCGCGAACTGCTCGGGATCGCTCAGGCCTGCCTCCGTCGCCAGCCGGCGGATGATCGAGCGGATGTTCCCCAGGTGCTCGGCGCTCGCCGAACCGATCCGGGACGTGCGGTCGTTCATCTCCAGCAGCACGTTGATGAACGAGCAGCCCTCGAAGTCCGTGCGCTGGAACCACTCGTCGAAGAGGTCGAAGATCGCCAGTAGCTGCTCCTCCGGGGTCTCGCCGCGACGGCGCGCCTCGGCCTCGACCCAGTCCTTCGTCCAGAGCTGCTCGCGCCGCTGCAGGAAGGCGAGCACGAGCTCGTCCTTCGAGGCGAAGTGCCGGTAGAGCGTCGCCTTGGCGACCTCGGCGCGCTTGATCACCTGGTCGATTCCGACCGCGCGGATGCCATGACGCGCGAAGAGCTCGTAAGCGCTGGCGAGGATTCGGTCGCGCGCGGCGACAGGCGATGGAGCGGCCGCTTGCGTCACTGGACCGAGTCTAGCGCCGGTTAGGTTTCCCAGGGTTGCGCGATGCCGGTGTGGGACGCGGAAATCACGGTCGACGAGCCGCTCGTGCGGCGGCTGCTGGGCCAGTTCGAGCTCGACGGCGAGCTGCGCAAGCTTGCCGAGGGCTGGGACAACAGCGTCTGGGTCGTGGACGGGCGCTACGCCTTCCGCTTCCCGCGCCGCGAGGTCGCGATCCCGGGCTTCGAGCGCGAGCTCGCCGTGCTCCCGCGGCTGGCCCCGCAGCTGCCGCTACCCGTTCCGCGCCCCGCGTTCGTCGGCGAGCCGGCCGAGGGGTATCCGTGGCCCTTCTTCGGCGCCGAGCTGATCCCAGGGGTCGAGGCCGGCGTGGCCGAGGTGGACGACGAGGCGCGCCTCGAGGTGGCGCTGGAGCTGGCCGCCTTCCTGCGCGCCCTGCACGCCGTCGAGCTCGACGTCGAGCTGCCGCACGACCCGAACGGCCGCGAGGACATGCCGAAGCGCCTCGCTCTGGCGCGCGAAGAGCTCGGGGAGCTCGGGATCCCGGTCGCCGGGCCGCTCGAAGAGCTGCTTGCCGAGGCCGAGCTGCTTGCTCCTCCTGAGCCTCCGGTCCTGGCGCACGGCGACCTCCACTTCCGCCACCTGCTCGTCGAGAGTCGCTCGGCGAGCGGCGTGATCGACTGGGGCGACGTCTGCCTCGCCGACCCCGCGATCGACCTGCCGCTGTACTGGAGCTTCGTGCCGCGCGAGGGGCGCCCGGCCTTCCTCGAGGCCTACGGACCGGTGAACGAGACACAGTTGCTGCGAGCTCGCGTGCTCTCGATCCAGCTCTGCTCCGTGCTGGCCCACTACGGCTACTCCGAGGACCAACCGGACCTCGCCCGCGCCGGACTCGACGGGCTCGAACGCACGCTGTCCTAGGCCAGGCCCGCGATCCACTCGGCGAAGAGCGGGTCGACGATCCCCTGCCTGCGCTCGTCGGCCTCGATCTCCGCCCGCGCGCCGAGGCGGTGCAGGGCCTTCTGCGCGCTCGGCTTGGTCAGCGCCAGCCGCTCGAGCACGGCCGCGCGGTAAGGGGAGCCCTCGCCGGCGATGATCGCGCGCAGAGTCTTCTGCTCCGCGGTGTCGAGCCCGCGCCACTGGGCCTCGAACTCCGGCTGCAGCTCGCGCGAGCGCCGCCGCGTGGGCACGCTCCCAGTCCTCGAGAGTCGCCGTGCCCTTCGGCTCGACCTCCTCCCAGAGCCGGTGCGCCAGCAGCATCGCCCGCTGCGGGTGGCCTTTCGCCGAGGCGAGCAGCGGGTTGAGCGCCTCGCCGACCGAGCGCTTGCTCTCGCGAAACCGCTCGGCGACATAGGCGGCGAGATCGTCGTCGCGGAGCCGTCCGAGCCGCAGCGGCACGGCCGAGCCGTAGAGCGGCGCCTCCCTGTGCTCGAACAGCTGCTTCATCAGACCCGGCTCCGAGCCGGCGAAGACGTAGGAGGCGACCTCGCCCTGGAACTGGATGTGGCTGCGCAGGAGCCCTTCCAGCGAGGGCACCTTGCGCACGTCCTGGAACTCGTCGAGCGCGATGTAGGCGCGGAAGCCGCCGGACTCCTCGAGCCGCAGCGGCAGGTCGAGCAGCGCGTGCAGCGCCGGCAGCGGGTCGGTCTTCGGCTCCAGCTGCAGGCGGGCGCTGATCCCGAACGCCCCGAGGGAGAGGCCGAGGCCGGTCTTCTGCAGGAACTCCTCGACCCGGCCGCGGATCGCCCCGCGCAGCTCCTTCGCGTATGCCCGCTCGAAGCGGACGGCGACGTCGGCGATCGAGACGATCCCGTAGAGGTCGACCAGCACGGGCACGAGCCCCTCCTGGCGCTCCCCGTCCGCCAGGGCGCGACGCAGCAGGCTCGTCTTGCCGTACTTGCGCGGCGCGTACAGGCGGACGTAGTGGCCGCCGACGGCGTTCTTCAGCAGCGCCAGCGTCTCGTCGTCGCGATCGACGATCTGCTCGGGCTCGATCGGGCGCGAGTAGACGAATGGGTTGACGTCGGTGATCATGGGTCGTCCCGCAGGATACCGGACGGTAGTCCTGTTGGATACCTAGCGGTATCTCAGGCGCACACCGCAGCGACCGCGGGCTCGAGCTCGGCGTGGACCTGCTCGGCGACGTAGACGGTCCAGGGGTGCGGCGGCGTCCCGCCGGTGTAGGCGACCACCCGCACACCGAGCGTGTGCGCGTGCCAGGCCTCCATCGCCGTGCCCTCGTCGGGCGCGGTGAAGGCGGCGAGCACGGCATCGCAGGAGGCGATCTCCTCCAGGTCGCCCTCGACGATCTCCGTCTCATGTCCCTCCGTGCGGCCGCGGAAGTCGCGACGCATCGGATCGACAGGCTCGCAGCCGCGCGCGCTCACGAGCTCCGCGGCCCGGCGCCGGTATTCCTCCGCGAAGGGCGGGCCGGCCAGGTAGATGCGCCTCACGGCGGCGTACAGTACGCGGCATGGACAAGGAGTTCGTCGCCCTCGGCCACGCGGGCTCGGAGCACTACGCGGGGCTCGAGAGCTTCCCCAACCCGGGCGTGGCGCTGGTGGAGATGACGAGCGACGAGCTCGTCGCGATGTGCCCGGTCACGAACCAGCCGGACATGTACGTGGCCACGATCGAGTACGAGCCCGACAAGCTCTGCCTGGAGTCGAAGTCGCTCAAGCTCTACCTGGCCTCCTTCCGCAACGAGGGCGCCTTCTGCGAGGCGCTCGCGGTGCGGATCCGGGACGACGTCGCCGAGGCGCTCGAGCTGCCGCCCGAGCGGGTCAGCGTCGCGCTCCAGCAGAAGGCGCGCGGCGGGATCACGATCGTCGCCTCGACCTGACCGAGGCGTCGCTTGCGATCCCGCCTGAGAGGTCGTGCCGGCTCTGCCGGTGCGACCGTTCAGCGGTTCGACCCCACCGACCCGGAGTTCCTGGCCGACCCGTACCCGCGCCTCGCCGCGCTGCGCGAGGAGACCCCGCTCTTCTACGAGAGCACGCTCGACCGCTGGTTCGTCACCCGCCACGCGGAGGTGCGCACGTGCCTGCGCGACCGGCGGCTCGGCCGCAACTTCCGTCACGTCGGCAGCGAGGACGAGTTCGCCGCAGCCGAGCCGCTCGACCCGCGACGCCAGGCCTTCTGGGACACCGAGCGCTGGAGCCTGCTCTGGCTCGAGCCGCCCGAGCACACGCGGATCCGCAAGCTGGTCGCCGCCGCGTTCACCCCGCGCTCGGTCGAGGCGCTGCGCGGGCCCTCGGCGGAGCTGGCCGAGGAGCTGCTGCCGGAAGGCGAGTTCGACCTGCTCCGCGACTACGCGCAGCCGTACTCGATCGCCGTCATCTGCCGCCTGCTCGGCGTGCCGACCGACCGCGCCCGCGAGCTGCTCGACTGGTCGCACGAAATGGTGAAGATGTACGAGCTGGACACGACCGACGCCCAGGCGGAGGCGGCGACACAGGCGGCCGGCGAGTTCCGCGACTACGTCGTCTCGCTGGCCGCGCAACGGCGGCGCGAGCCACGGGACGACCTCGTCACGCGCCTGGTCGAGGCCACGGTCGACGGCAGGCGCCTGAGCGACCCCGAGCTCGTCTCGACGATCATCGTCCTCCTGAATGCCGGTCACGAGGCGACCGTGAACACGCTCGGCAACGGCGTGCTCGCCCTGCTGTGCCACCGCGAGCAATGGGAGCGGCTGGTGTCAGGCGAGGTCGAGCCCGCCGCCGCGGTCGAGGAGCTGATCCGCTGGGACCCCCCGCTGCAGCTGTTCGAGCGCTGGGTGCTCGAGGACGGCGTCGAGCTGGGCGGCGAGCAGGTGCCGCGAGGCGCGAAGGTCGCGCTGCTGTTCGGCGCCGCGAACCGCGACCCACGCGTGTTCGACGTCCCGGATGCCTTCGAGGTCGCTCGTCCCAACGCCGCCGAGCACATCGGCTTCGGCGGCGGCATCCACGTCTGCATCGGCGCGCCGCTGGCGCGGATCGAACTCGAGGCGGCTCTGCGGACGCTGGTGGAGCGGGCGCCGGGCCTCGAGCTCGCGGAGGAGCCGCGTCGAAATCGCGCGTTCGTGATCTGGGGCCTCGAGGCGCTGTCGGTCCGTCGTTAGCGGAACGACCACTGGTCGACGTCGCCGACCGGCTCGTAGCCGATGCGCTGGTAGATGCTGTTCGAGGTCGGGTTGGCAAGGTCGGTGAAGAGGAAGCAGAAGCGGAGGCCGCCGTCGAGCAGGCGCTGCGTGATCGCTGCGGTCAGCGCGCTCGCGTAGCCGTGGCCGCGCAGCTCCGGCGGTGTGTAGACCGGCCCGATCCGGATCCCGTTCGGGGTGCGGCCGCCGAAGCCGGCCATCGAGACCGTCCGGCCTTCGTGCTCCCAGAGCACGAGCCCGGCATCCGGGTCCTCCTCGCGATGGTCGACGAACTCCTCGCTCGTTCCCGGTGGCGCTTCCGGCAGCGCCTCCTCCGCGAAGGCGTCCATCCAGCGCGCGGCGAGCTCGCGGTCGCGGCGCTCGTAGTCGCGCATGCTGCCGGGAACGCCGCTCGGCGCATCCACGTGGTCAGCACGAAAGGCACGCTGCGCAATCTCGATCCGCGTTTCCACGCCGGTCGCGGACGCCCACGCCTGCGCGAACCAGCCAGCTGGTTCCTTCGGGCCCACGACCCCGGGCAGCGACTCGAACGCCGAGCGTGCGTCTTCCACCAGCAGCGGGATCGCCGCCTCGTCGTCCAGCTCGGAGACGATCAGGTTGTGCGGCGGCGTCCGCATGGTGACGCCCACGACGCGGGCGCCGTCCTGGACGACCGCGAAGTACGCCGGCTCGCCGTACAGCAGCGGCGCCGCGCGCAGCCGTGACGAGAGCCCGAGGATCAGGTTGTGCTGAGCCTCGCGCGCACCGAGGAACTCGCCCGCCTGGGCGAGGAAGCCGTCAGCCGTCTCGTGCCGCGTCAGCTCCATCCGAGCAGGCTAAATCTTCGTAACGCCTCGGTTAACCCTCTGTAGCCGCCTCTACAACGCAGGAGTCAACTCGAAGAGGAGGCTCAAATGGTTCGCATCGCCCTGCTGCTCGCCGCCGCCGTGCTCGCGTCGGCGCTCGCAGCGTCGAGCTCCGCGGCGCCGGCCCGGCTCACCGCAACCGTCGGCCCCGGCTACACGATCACCCTGAAGAAGGGCTCGTCGGTCGTCAGGACGCTGAAGCGCGGCACGTACCTCGTGACCGTCCGCGACCGCTCCAGCCAGCACGACTTCCGCCTGCTCGGGCCCTCCGGCCGGATGCTCTCGAGCGTCGGCTGGACCGGCACGAAGACGGTCAAGCTCGTGCTCAAGCCCGGCCGCTACTCGTACGTCTGCGACCCGCACGCGGACGAGATGCGCGGCGGTTTCCGCGTCACCTAGGCACTTCGCCCGCGGTTCGCCGTCGCTCAGGCGACGGCGAACCGCTTGGCGGCGCGTTCGCGCTTGCGGGCGGCCTCGACCTCGCGGTCCTTGGGCGGCGCGTTCGTGACGAGCTCGGCGAGCAGGCGGCTGGTGGCCTCGGTGACCTCGTCGACGGCACGCGCGAAGGCGGCCTCGTTCGCCTGCGACGGCTTCGTGAAGCCGCTCACCTTGCGCACGTACTGCAGCGCCGCGCCGTGAACCTCGTCCTCGGTCGCGGGCGGCTCGAAGTTGTAGAGCGTGTGGATGTTCCGGCACATGCCTGCATCCTACGGAAGGTCGATCGCCAGGACGCTCACCGGCTCGCCCTCGTGCTCCTCGTCCCAGAGGTACCGCCAGCCGAGCCGCTCGTAGAAGCCGCGGGCGCGCTCGGTGTAGAGGTAGAGCCTGCCGACCCCGAGCTCGGCCGCGCGCGCGGTCGCGTGCCGGACGAGCGCCGTACCCACCCCCTTGCCCCGGCGCGACGGGTCGACGAGCGTGCCCGCGAGCCAGGGCGAGAGCTCCGGGCGCGAGGGCAGGTTCCGCTCGACCAGCGAGACGTGTCCGGCGGGCCGGTCCCCGTCGAGCGCGACGAACGCGATGGGGATCCGCTCGCGCCCGCACTCGTTCCGCAGCTGCCGGGCGTGCCAGCCGGCGAGCAACTCCACGTGCTGTGGGTGGTCGGCGAGCAGCTCCACGCGGAGCGTCCCCGATTTAGCGTTTTCGGCCAACCGGTCTAGGATCGCACCATGATCCGACATGCGCTTCTCACCGTTCTCGCGGCCGCGGGGCTGGCACTCGCCGCCTCCGCCCCCGCGTTCGCAGCACAGAACTACCCGCTCAACTACAAGACCCTCGACCTGACCGCCACCAGCAGCTCGGGCACCGGCACCGCCTTCTCGGGCGGCTCGCTCAGGCTGGGCTCGACCGGCACTGGGTCGCTCCCCAACTACGTCGACTCGTTCGCGAACTACTCGAACGACCATGTCGACGGCTCCGGCAGCTACGTCTCCGGGACCTGGACCTCAGGGGTCACGCAGCTCTCGTTCGGGTTCAACGAGCTGGTCGCGTCGTGGAACGCGATCACGCCGCCCGGAACGTGGATCCAGGTCGAGGTGCTACCGCAGCTCGACGACGGTCACTGGGCGTCCAAGTGGTACGTCCTCGGGCAATGGTCGTCCGACGACTACTCGTTCCACCGCACCTCGATCGGCGGCCAGGGCAACGCTGACGGCTTCGTCTCGATCGACACCTGGTTCGCGAAGGACCATCCCGCGATCGCCTACCGCTTGCAGGCGACCCTCTACAGGAAGGTCGGCACGACCACGGACGGGCCGACGCTCAGCCGCCTGAGCGCGATCGCGTCGAACCTGACCAACCAGAAGGGCAGCTTCCCGAGCAAGACCACCATGACCGGTCCGACCGACGTCGACCTCGGCGTGCCGCCGTACTCGCAGGAGATCCACCACGGCGACTTCCCGCAGTACGACAACGGCGGCGAGGCCTGGTGCAGCCCGACCTCGACGGCAATGGTCGTCGACTACTGGACGCAGAAGACGGGCTACGACTACAGCCCGAAGACAAGTGAGTACTCGTCGTGGGTTACCTCCCCGCCGCTGCCGGCCGATCACCAGGATCCGTGGGTCGACTTCACCGCCCGCGCGGTCTACGACTACCACTACAACGGCGCCGGCAACTGGCCCTTCAACGCGGCCTACGCGGCCTCGCGAGGCCTCGTCGCCGACGTGACCCAGCTGCACGACCTCGCCGAGGCGGAGCCGTTCCTGAAGGCGGACATTCCGCTCGTCGCCTCCGTCGCGTGGAACTCGAACAAGCTCGACGGCGCGATCAAGAGCACGAACGGCCACCTGCTCGTGATCGAGGGCATGACCGCCGACGGGAAGCAGGTGATCGTCAACGACCCGGCTTCCATCGACAACGCTCACGTGAAGCACTTCTACGACCGCGAGCAGTTCGAGCGGGCGTGGATCCCGGCGTCCGGCGGAATCGTCTACGTGATCCGTCCGGCCGGCTGGCCGAACACTCCGTCGCTGATGGCGAACAACTTCTAGGAATTTCGCAGACGAGGGGCGCGGGCTAGCCGCGCCCCTCGTCGTCGTGCTCGAGGTCGTGGATCAGCCAGAGCCGCTCGCCGGTCTGCGAGCCGGTCGGCGCGAAGGCGGTGATCTTCTTCAGGTCCGGATACTCGGCCACCTCGGGCCGGCGCTGCGTCGAGACCATGATGTAGCGCACCGGCTCGTCGGTGTCGTTGCGTAGCCCGTGTGCGCCAGCGGGGCCGACCGGAAAGTGGACGACCTCGCCCTCGGCCAGCTCTCGCTCGCCGTGCGCGTCGCGCAGCGTCGGGCGGCCGCGCAGCACGATCAGCAGCTCCTCCTGCGCGTGGTGGAAGTGGAAGACGGCGAAGTCGCCGGGGCCGAGCTCGTACAACGACGCGCCGAGTTGTTCTCCGCGCGGCAGGCTCTTCCCCAGGCCACCGCCGCCCGACCAGTCCTCGCCCGGCTCCCAGTCGTCTGCCCAGATGTTGTCGGTCATGTGCCCAACCATTCGCCGACGGGCACCCTCGCAGCGAGTGCCGAAAAGTCGCCCGCGCGCATCGCTTCCGCCGCATCCGCCGCAGCCCTGACCGCGACCCATGTGAGCGCGCCGCCGACACTGACGCGCTGCGCGCCTGCCTCGGCCAGCTCCGCCAGCGTCAGCGACGGCACCGCGAGCACGTTGACCGGCCTCGAGACCGCGTCGCAGACGGCGCGGACCTGGTCGACCGCCTTCAGGCCGGGCGCATAGAGGACGTCGGCGCCGGCCCGCTCGTACGCCTGGAGGCGCGCGATCGTGTCGTCGAGGTCGTCCCGCCCGCGGATGTGATTCTCGGCCCGCGCGGTGAACGTGAACGGAAAGCCGAGTTCACCCGCGACCGTGGCCGCCGCGGCCACGCGCTCCACTGCATGGTCGAGCTCGTAGATCCGCTCCTCGCGCGGGTCCCAGTCCTCGATCGAGCCGCCGACCGCGCCCGCCGCGGCGACCCGCCTGATCGCGGTCGCGGCGCCGTCGGCCGAGGCGTCGTAGCCGTGCTCGAGGTCGACCGAGACCGGCAGCTCGGTGGCCGCGTCCAGCGCGGCGACGTGCGCGGCAACCTCGTCGAGCGTGACGTTGCCGTCGAGCTTGCCGAGCGTGAAGGCAAACCCGGAGCTGGTCGTCGCCAAGGCCTCGAAGCCGAGCGCCTCGAGCATCCGCGCCGAGCCCGCGTCCCACGGGTTCGGGATCACGAACGGCTCGCCCTCGTGCAGCGCCCGAAACGCCTCCGCTTTTGCCGCCTGTCGCCTTCCCGGCATCGGGCAAGCCTACGGCGATTCCGCGAGCACGTCGGCAAGCAGCTCCCAGTGCCGCTCTGGCGCGTCGAGCCAGGGCCAGTGGCCGGCCCTGGCGAGCACCTCGAGGCGCGCTCCGGGCACCGCAGCCGCGAGCTCCTCGGCGGCGGCGACCGGCGTCACCGGGTCGAGCTCGCCGACACAGACGAGCGTCGGCGACTCGATTGCCCCCAGCTGGTCGAGGACGTCGAACTCGCCGAGCCGGCCCGACCAGAGCTCGCCCAGTTCCTTGTTCGTGACGAACCGCGCCCGGGTCTCGGCGTCCGGGACGTTCGGCCCGAAGAGCTCGCGACAGCGCGCCCACTCCTCGTCCGTGACGGGCTCGCCGAGATACGCGCGAGCAGAGATCTCGGCCACTTCGTTGCCACCCGCGCGGCGAAAGCCCTCCACCAGCCGTTGGACATCGAACCGGCCGGCGGTCGAAACCAACACGAGCATCCGCGCGTGGCCCGGATGTCGCACGCCGTAGAGCATCGCCACCATCCCGCCGAGAGAGTGGCCGTAGACGATCGGGCGACCCAGACCGAGGGCGTCGCAGAACCCGCGCACCGCGTCGGCGCATGCTTCGAAGCTCCAGGCGTTCGGGTCACCCCAGTCCGAGCGGCCGTGGCCGGGCAAATCCAGGTACACGACCCTCGCTGCCTCCGCGAGCCGGGAGAAGTGCGGCTTGAAGTACGAATGGTCGAAGCCCCCCGGGCCGCCGTGCAGGAGAACCACCGTGGGCCGCTTCCGCAGCTCCGCGCCGTCCGCGACGAGCCCCGCTCCCTCGATGTCGAACCACAGCCGGGCTCCGTCGACGACGACGTGCATCGCGTCCTAGTCGGGCAGCCAGTCGTCGCCGGTGCGGGTCGGCTTGCGCTTCGCGACCTTCGCGTAGGCCTCCGGCGGTCTGGTCGTGTCCTCGTCGACGCTCGCGCCGTGCTTCGCGGCTGCCTCGTCGACCGTGTAGCCGCCCCAGTTCTCGCCGACCGACTTGTCGCGCGCGCCGACGGCCAACAGCAGGCAGCGGGAGTCGCCGGCGCCGACGATCACGTGCTTCGTCTCCGGCGGGCAGTGGACGAAGTCCCACGCACGCAGCGGGCGCTCTTCGCCCTCGAGCACCAGCGTGGCCTCGCCGTCGAGCACGAGGAAGTCCTCTTGGTCGGCCTCCCAGTGGTACATGGCCATCGCGTCGCCAGGCGCGAGTGTGACGAGGCTGATCCCCAGCTGGTCGAACTCGGGCTCGCCCTCGAGGTTCGCGTAGGCGCCGCGCCCCTCGGCTGCCCACCAGCTCGCGTCGCGCGCGTTGAGCACGTACCAGCCTGGCCCCCGCGGGACGAGCCCGTGCTCGGTTTGCTCCAGCTTCGCCTCCGCAACCATCGGCGCGGAGGCTACGCGACTACGGCCAGACCGTGCTGCTCACGTGGAGGTCGAGCTTGCCGCCGTCGTGGCACTCGCTCGACGTGTAGGGCGGGCTGTCGAAGCGGTACCAGAGCTCCCAGTAGAGCCGGGCGAGGTAGCGGCCCTCTGCGGCCGTCCGCCCGAGCGCGCGTGCTACGCGCGGGATCCGCTGGAGTCCGAAGCACTCCGCCTTCGCCTCGGTCGGAATCCCCGACGCGTGGACCGACTCGTGTGACAGCGCAGCGACGCTCCAAACGTCGGTACCACGGCCGACGCGTTCCAGACCTGTCCGCGAAACCGCTGGAGGCGATGCAGCACCGTGCAGATGCTGGGCGAGAGCTCGACCGCGGGAGTTTCCAGCGGAACCGTGAACGCACGCCACTCGCTGCGCGCGCCGAGTGGGTAATGCCAGTTCGCGAGCCGGCGCCGCCAGCCTGCGCTCGACCAGCAGCGCGCGACAGCGGGACGGCCGGCCAGCCTGGAGACGACCGCCGTCAGCCGCACGTCCGCCTCTGTCTTCGGCCAGGGCCGGACGCTGGGCCAGCGGAGGGAGGACGGCGTGCCAGCGGCGGCATTCCTCATCCCGAGCGTGACGAGGGCATTCACGCCGTAGATGGCGAGCACGCCGAGAAGTGCGACGCGGACGATGCGGCGGCGGCCCGACATGCTCGCTTCATCGGCCGCTCTGCGGCGGTTCCTAAGTCGGTTTCTCCCAGACGGAGATGTGCTTGCGGCTCTCGCTCGTGAAGGGCTCGCGGTTCCAGTCGGCCCAGCGGTCGCGCAGGCTCATGCCCGCCAGCTCGGCCATCAGGTCGAGCTCGGCCGGCCAGACGTAGCGGAACGGCATCGTCAGGTACTGCCAGGTGTCGTCCACGAGCGAGAAGTGGTGGGAGCGCAGGCCCTGGTTGGCGACGTCGTACTCGTCGAGGCCAACGTGGTCGGCGCTGAGGTTGAACGGCCGCGACGTCTCCCCTGGCGGGAGCCGCTGCAGGTCGGGAACCATCACCTCGATCACGAAGCAGCCGCCGGGCTCGAGGTGCGCGGCGGCGTTGCGGAAGGTCGCGACCTGCTCGGCCTGCGTGAGCACGTTCTGGATCGTGTTGAAGACCAGGTACACGACGGTGAAGGCGCCGTCGACCTTGGTGCTCGTGAAGTCCCCGATCGTGACGCCGATCTCCTCCGCCCCGGGCTTTTCCCGCAGCCTCCTGGCCATCGCCTGCGAGAGCTCGATCCCGTGCACCGGCACGCCGCGCTGCGCCAGCGGCACCGCGATCCGGCCGGTCCCGATTGCCAGCTCCAGCGCACGGCCGTCCCCGGCGAGCTCGACCAGCAGCTCGACCACCGGGTCGACGCGCTCCGGGCTGAACATCTCCGGATACGACTCGTCGTACCGCGCTGCGACAGGTTCGTCGAAGTAGCCGTCGTCGCCGCTCACGGAGGCGAATCTACACTTGACGCGTGGCGACGATGGCCGACCTCGACGAGCTGGCGCTCGCGCTGCCGCAGGCGACGAAGGAGCTCTCGGATGACGGCCGGCCCGCCTACAAGGTGCACGGCAAGCTCTTCTGCTGCCAACGCGGCCGCCGGCCCGACGCGCTCGATCCAGCGACCGGAGAGCGGCTCGACGACGTGCTGATGTTCCGCGTCGCCGACCTCGACGTGAAGGAGCTGATGCTCGCCGACGACCGCGGGATCTTCTTCACCACACCGCACTTCGACGGCTACGCGGCCGTGCTCGCCCGCATCGCGCAGCTGGCACGCCTCGAGCGCGACGAGCTCGAGGACCTGGTCGCCGAGGCCTGGCTCACCCGGGCCCAGAAGCGCGTGGCCAAGGCCTGGCTCGCCGAGCATGCCGTCGACTCCTGAGCCGCCCCGGTCGGTCGTGCTCGTCGAGGGCACGAGCGACGAGGTCGCGATCGAGACGCTCGCGGAACGGCGCGGCGTCGACCTGGCCGTCGAGCGCATCGAGATCGTGCCCATCGGCGGCGCCCATGCGATCGCACGGTTCCTGGCGCATTTCGGCCCGCTGGGCGTGCCGCTGTCGGGCCTCTACGACGCGGCCGAGGAGCCGGAGTTCAGTCGCGCGCTCGGGGACGATCTCGAGCGGCGAGGCTTCTTCGCCTGCGATCCCGACCTCGAAGGCGAGCTGATCCGCGCGCTCGGCGCGGCGGCGGTCGAGGCGGTGGCGGAGGCTCACGGCGACCTCGGCTCGTTCCGCACCCTGCAGAAGCAGCCGGCCTGGCGAGGCGAGCCGGTCGAGGAGCAGCTGAGGCGGTTCATGGGCAGCGGCGGCAGCCGCAAGATCCGCTACGCCCGGCTGCTCGTCGAGG
The DNA here is from genome assembly GCA_963763475.1 of uncultured Actinomycetes bacterium. GTDB lineage: Bacteria > Actinomycetota > Thermoleophilia > Gaiellales > Gaiellaceae > AC-32. The sequence continues at coordinate 446,482 of CAVXOR010000004.1, forward strand.
CCCTCGACCCCGAGGCGGTGCCGCAGCCGCTCGACCGCGTGCTGGACCGCGCCCTCAGCGCCCGCGGCTGAGCACCAGCGAGACACGCCCGCCGGCGGGCAGCACGCCGCCCGGGAAACGCGGCGACTGCGAGACGATCCGGCCTCGCCGCACGTATCTCGAACGCGCCCGACGAATCGTCCCCACCGTGCAACCGGCCCGAGTGAGCAAATCTGTTGCCACGGCCAGCGTCCTCCCGGCGACCGCCTGAACGTTGCAGAGCCCGGGTCGATTGCGGTGCACGGTGACCTGCCAGGCCCCGTTGCGGTCGTTCACCCACGCGCCGGCGAGATCGAGCCGCCCGTCGGCGTTGAAGTCGCCGGCCGCGATCGTGTCCGCCAGGCCGTACCAGAGCGGCGTCTGGAAGGTCGCCTCGCCGCGATTCAGCAGCACGGCCAGCGCACCGCCGTCGCTGTAGACGAGATCGGGATGCCCGTCCGCGTTCGGATCGCCGCTCAGCAGACGGCTCGCGTAGACGCGAGCCGGGAAGAGCCGCCTGAGGCGGAACGTGCCGTCGCCCGCGCCGAGCAGGACGGTCACGTGCCGGCCCTTCCTGGCGCGCGGGCTGGCGACGGCCGCGTCGAGGAAGCCGTCCCCGTCGAAGTCGGCCAGAGCCAGGGAGTTCGCCGCGCCGCCGACCGCGTAGTCGGCCTTGGCCGCGAAAGTGCCCTTGCCACGGTTGAGCAGTACCGAGACCGACCCCGACGTGGTGGCCGTGACGAGCTCGGGACGGCCGTTGCCGTCGAGGTCGCCCGCCGCCACCGCGACCGGGCCCAGGTCGGTGCCGTAGTCGACCTTGCGCTCGAGCGTGCCGTCGCCGTGGTTGAGCAGCACCGAGACCGCTTTCCGGTCGGCGTCCGCGGTCGCGACGTCCAGCTCGTGGTCCCCGTCCAGGTCGGCCAAGGCCACAGAGACCGGCGAGGCTGCCGTGTCGTAGTCCACCGCCGGCGCGAAACGGCCCTGGCCGTCGTTGACGAGGACACTGACAGCGCTGCCGTTGCTCTTGGCGACGACCAGGTCGGCACTCCCGTCGCCGGTCAGGTCACCCGCGGCGATCGCGGCCGGGAGACCGTTCACGCGGTACTCGGCCCGCTGGATCGCGAGTCTGCCGCCCGGCGCGCTGAGCGCGACCCAGACCGCCTCGTCCTGGGCGCTCCCGAGCGCGAGGTCCGCTCTGCCGTCGCCGTTGAGGTCGGCGGCGGTGAGCGTCTCGGCGTCGCCGGAGCCGGTGAAACCCGGTGGCGCTTGCGGGGCGACCGCGACGGCGAAGGAAAGCTTCGGCGGGACAGTCGCCCCACCAGCCAGGGCGGTGCCCAGAGCGAGGGCCAGAACCGCGCAGATGCAGGTGAAACGGACCAAGGGATGCTTCCTAGCAGCCCGGGCCACCGCAGCGCAACTAGGCTGCTCCGATGGCCTTCCGAGCGGTTACCCCCGAGCAGCTGAGCTGGGAGACTCGGCCGCACGAGCCCGGCGAGCCGGCGCGGCACGTCGCCGAGCTGAGCGACCGGGCGCGCTTCGCCCACACGCGCGCGAACCTCTGGCGCTACGAGCCTGGCGCGAGAGGCCGGCGCCATCGACATCCGCAGCAGGAAGAAACCTTCGTTCCCCTCTCGGGCACGCTGACGATGTACCTCGGGGAGCCGCCCGAGCGGTTCGAGGTCCCCGTCGGCGGGTTGATCCACGTCGAGCCCGGGACGGAGCTGCAGACGGCGAACCACGGCGGCCAGGACTTGCTCGTCTACGTCTACGGCACCCCGCCCGAGAGCGAGCACGCCGAGATCCTGGACCCGGCGCTCTAGGCCTCAGCAGCTACCGACCGAGACGTCGCCGCTCGGCCCGCGGGCCGAGTAGGTGTGGCCCTCTCCCGTCAGCTCGATGCAGTACGTCGCCGGCTCGGCCTCGACCACCCGCACGGGTCGCAACCCAGGAATGCGGCTTCGCAGCCACTGTGGCGTCACGCCCTCGAAGGAGCCGTGCTGGGCGAGCCAGGACTCCATCACCACGACCACGGTCCGGAGCTGGTCGGAGGCCCCCGGCGGCTGCGGCTGCGCCTCGGGACACGGCCCGCGCCGGATCGCGCCGCGTGGATGCGCTAGCGAGTACGTGGAGCCGTCGACGTCGCTCTCGACGCAGTAGCTGTCCGGGCCCGTCACGACGACGCGAACGTCCGGCAACGCCGGGTCGTACGTCGTGCGCAGGCCGCTGACGGTGATGCCTGCGTAGGTGCCGTTCTCCGCGTAGAAGGCTTCGACGGCGGGAATCGCATCGCGGATCTCGGCCTGGGCCCGAGCCTCCGGCGACCGGGCGCCAACAGCCGGCGGCGAGAAGAGCCACTGGCAGCCGGGCAACACGAGCAACGCGGCGAGGAGCGGGACGTAGGCGAGGTGGCGGCGCACACGAGGCTCATCGACTCCGCGGCCGGGCGGCTTGACCTCCCTCGTCCTGCCGCACCCAGAGCGTTACGAGCCGGGCGACGAGCGTCACGAGGAATACCGAGCCGACCAGCGCCTCGACCGCCGTCAGCGCCTGCGGCAGTCCCACTGACGGCGATAGGTCGCCGAAGCCGAGCGTCGTCAGCGTCACGAAGCTGAAGTACAGGTACTCCGACCCCTGGTGTGCGCCCGGCTGGACGAAGAACGGGCTGTCGCGCGCCGCATCGACCGCCAGGTAGGCGAACGCGAACAGCAGGCCGAGCAGCACATAGGCACAGAGCGCCCCGAGCACCGTCTCGCTCGTCACCCGCTCGTGGCGCACCACGCGGCTGAGCGTCACCGGCAGCGTCGCGGTCACGAGCAGCGCGGCGGGCAGCAGGTACGTGAGGCGGATCAGGTCGTCGGAGCTGACGAACAGCACGATCGGCGCGAGCGCCAGGCAGATCACGATCGAGACGATCTGACGCCGGTTGACCGTGTGCCCCGTGTCAGGGTCGCTGATGGCGACGACGAGCGCCGCGGCCGCCAGCACGGTGCTGCCGATCACGCCCCAGCGCTCGTCGTCGACGAGCTCGAGCAAGAAGAAGTTCGCGAGCAGGAGCACGAGCAGGCTCGCGTAGCTGTCGAGGATCCTGATCGCCCGCTCGCGCATCGGGCGGGACGATAGAGCTAGGGCGTGACGACGACCTTTCCGCGGGCGTGGCCGGCGCCGACGTAGGCGAGCGCCTCGGGCAGGTCGCGCAACTCGTATTGCCGGTCGATCACCGGCGTCACGGTGCCCGCCTCCATCAGCTCGGCGAAGAGGCGCATGTCGTCGCCGTCCATCTTCGCCAGGAAGAACCTCGCGTCACGGTTGCCGGGCCTCGAGACGAGCCGCATGCCGATCGCGTGGCCGAGCGGCCCGATCCAGTTGTTCGTCTTCGGGCCGCCGACCAGCACGAGCCTGCCCTTCTCCTTCAGCACGCGCTTCGATTCGCGCCACGAGCGGTTGCCGGCGATGTCGAGCATCAGGTCGTGCTCGCCGGCGGTACGGGTGAAGTCCTCGTGCGCGTAGTCGATCACTCGGTCGGCGCCAAGCTCCCGCGCCTGCTCGAGGTTCCGCGTGCTGCAGACGGCGGTCACCTCGGCGCCGAGCCACTTCGCCAGTTGCAACGCGAACGTGCCGACGCCGCCCGAAGCGCCGTTGATCAGCACGTTCTGCCCCGGCTTCAGCTGGCCCTTGTCGCGGAGGCCCTGCAACGCGGTGAGCCCCGCGATCCCCACGGCCGCGGCCTGCTCGAACGACACGTCGGCCGGCTTCTTCGCGACGGCCCCCGCCTCCCGCGGCGTGACGTACTCGCCGAACGCGCCGTCGCGGCCGCCGAAGACCTCGTCCCCGGGCTGGAACTGCGTCACGGCCGAGCCGACCGCCTCGACCGTTCCCGAGTAGTCGACGCCGATACGGCCGTCCTTCGGCCCGCGCAGGCCCGTCATCAGGCGGCCGACGTACGGCGTGCCGGTCAGCCCGTGCCAGTCGAACGGGTTGATCGAGGCCGCGTGCACGCGCACGAGCAGCTCCTCGTCGCCTGGGAGCGGCTTCTGCAGCTCTCGCAGCTCGAGCACGTCCGGCCGGCCGTACTCCTCGTGAACGATACGCCTTCATCCTCTCTCCCTTCGTACAGTGTAAGCTTACTGCGTAAGGTATGCGTACGCCGTAAGCTTTGTCAATGGCCACCCGGACCCCGCTTAACCGCGAACGCATCTTCGAGCGAGCCCTCCAGCTCGTCGACGAGGGCGGTCTCGACTCGCTCTCGATGCGCAAGCTCGGGCAGGCGCTCGGCTTCGAGGCGATGTCGCTCTACAACCACGTGGCCGGCAAGGACGACGTGATCGACGGGATGCTCGACCTCGTGCTGGACGAGGGTGACGTGCCGGCGGGCGAGGGCGCCTGGGACGACGCGATCCGCGCCAGCGCCGTCTCGGTGCACTCGGCGCTGCGGCGCCACCCGTGGGCACCGCCGGTCGTGATGGCGCCGGGCCGCCTGCGCCCGGCACGCCTGCGCTACATGGACTCCCTGCTCGGCCGGCTGCGCGAGGCCGGCTTCGACGCCGAGACGACCTACCACGCCTACCACGTGCTCGACGGCCACATCTTCGGCTTCTCGCTCTGGGAGGCGAGTCACTCGTTCAGCGACGAGGACGCGGCGGAGATGGCAGAAGCGTTCCAGCGGTCCGTCAAGCCCGAGGAGTACCCGTACCTCCGCGAGCATGGCGAGCAGCACTTCGCCGACGGGCCGCACCAAGACGTCAGCGCCTTCGAGTTCGGCCTCGACTTGATCCTCGACGGGCTGCGGAGGCTGAAGCCAGACTAGAGTCGCGCCGTGGAGACCGCGACGCAGGCGCTGCACCGGCTGACCTCCTACGAGCCCGGCCGCGACTGGGACCAGCCGATCGACGACCCGCGGGTCCTGCAGGACCTCGCGACGAACGAGATCGAGCGGCTGCCATGGTTCTACAAGCGCTACGCCGAGACGCTGCCGGTCGTGGAGCTGCCGCGCGAGCTACCCGTCACGACGACGCCCGCGGTCGCGGTGCTGGCCGGGGCGGACGTGGAGGGTTCCGTGCTCGACCTCGCGCAGCTCTCGCGGCTGCTGCACCTGGCGGCGGGCGTGGTGCGGACGACCGAGCGGCCGTTCGGCACCTGGCTCTTCCGGGCAGCGGGCTCGGCGGGCTCGCGCTCGCCCTTCGAGGCCTACGTCGCGGTGCCGGAGGGCGGCGCGCTCCCCGCAGGCGTGCACTGGTACCAGCCTCAGGCGCACGCGCTCGTGCAGGTCGGGCCGCCGCCCGGCGGCGGTGCGCCCACCATCGTGGTCACCGGGATCCCCTGGCGCACCGGCTGGCGCTACCGCGAGCGCGGCTACCGACACATCTACTGGGACGTGGGCACGATGCTCGCCCAGCTGCTCGCCGCAGCCGACTCGGCCGGGCTCGAGCCGGCTCTCTACACGCGCTTCCCGGACCGAGCCGTCACCGAGCTCGTCGGCGCCGACGGCGTGCACGAGTGGCCGGCGGCGGTCGTCGCGCTGGGGGGCGAGCCGGCGCTCGAGGCAACGGGCCGGGCGGCCGGGGGTGAGGTGGATGCGGCCCCGGTCGAGCTCCCGCTCGCCACTGCGGCGCAGCGGGCCGGCGAAGGCGAAGAGCTCGGCGAGCCGTGGCCGCGCGGAGCACCGGTCGAGGTCCCGAAGCAGGGAACCGAGCCCGTCGAGACGGTCGTCCTCTCGCGCAGCTCGCAGCGGCGGCTGGACCCGGCACGGAGCCTCTCCGAGAGCGTCGCCCGCAGCGCGCTCGAGGTGTCGCTGCGCGGCATCGAGTTCCCCCACTTCGTCGTCGTGCACGCGGTCGACGGACTCGAGCCGGGCATCTACGGGTGGCCCGACCTGAACGCTCCCGTGCGCGCCGGCAACCTGCGCCGCGAGCTCTACCGCGTCGCCCTCGACCAGGGCCTCCCGCGCGACGCGGCCTTCGTCGTGATCGGCACCGCCGACGTGAGCGCCCTCACCGACCGCGAGTACCGCGAGGGTCAGCTCGCCGCGGGCCTCGTCGAGGGGCGACTGCACCTGGCGGCCTACGCGCTCGGCGCCGCCGCCTCCGGGATGACGTTCCTCGACAGCGAAATTCCGGCGCTCGTCGGCGAGCCGCTGGACGGCCTGCTCTTCACCTGCGTCGGCGTGCCCGAGTACAAGCCGAAGCCCGGCGGCCTCCCCGGCGCGCCGCAGGAGATCAGGCAGGTGATGCCGCGGCTGGACGACGAAGAGACTTAGCGGTCCTGCAACGCGTCCAGCCCGACCGCGAAGGCAGCCACTAGGCGCCGGTCGATATCGCGGGCCTCGGGCGTGAGCTCGACGACGTACCGGTCGCGAAACTTTCCGAGGACTCGCTTGTACGTCCCGATCTCCTGCTCGCCGCGGCGTAGCACGAAGTTGAACGGCAGCCAGCCGAGGATCGCGAGCCAGTCGAAACCGATGTCCGCGAACCTGCGGACGAGCGCGATGATCCAGCTCGACTCGTGCGCCTCGAGCAGCTCGTTGCCCTGCGGGTCGCGCGCGTACCAGTGGCTGCGCAGCAGCGACTTGGTGAAGGCCTTCTCGAGCAGCCCGATCACCTGGCCGTCCGCGTCGAGCACCTCGTGCCGGCCGCGGAACTCGAATACCGACTTCGACTTGATCATGAACAGGTGCTCTTCGACGTCGGGAGAGACGCGGAAGCGGATGTCCTCCTTGATCTTCATCTTCTTCTGCTTCACGTAGAGCAGCGGCCGGCGCTCCTCGGTCGAGCCGGGCAACGGCACGCTGATCCGGTACTCGTTCGCGATCGGCTTGAAGACCTGCTGGATGAGCAGCCGGTCGGTGCTCTCGAGCTCGGCGAGGACGCCCTGCGGATCGGCGATCGAGGTCACGGCTGGATCGTAGGCGATCTCGAAGCCGCGTATTCCTCCGCCACCCGCTTTGGGACGCAGAAGGCCCAGGCGTCCTCGACGAGCTCGCGCAGCTCGTCCTCGTCGATGGCGTCCAGGCGAACGTGGACCCAGTGGTAGCGCATGTCGGACTGGCTCGGCAGCGCGAACTTCGCGGGCTCGGACTCGACGAGCGCGTTCCGCAACTCCTTGGGAAAGGCGAAGCCCATCGTCGAGCCGTCCTTGGACAGCGAGAGGTAGACGATCCGCCCGATCCGGAACTTGACGCGGCCACGCACGAGCCCCTCGCTGCTGCGCGGGAGCGTGCTCGCGAACGCTCGGACCTGCTCGATCGTCACCATTGCTCGTCAGCACTTCAGGATACGAGTTGCGGGACCAACTCCTTGTTACGTCGGAGCCGACGGCTAGGTGCCGGGCTTGATCGTCATGAGGAAGACGATCACGACCAGCACGCCGAGCAGCGCGCGGGAGAGCCACACGAGGTTGCGCAGCCTCAGCCCGAGCTCGGGGCTCGGCCCTTCGGCCGAGAGCCGCTTGGCCGCCGCGCCCATCGCCCGCCCCAGGAAGCCGAAGGCAACCAGCGCGACGAGCGCCCAGAGGATCAGGCCCCACGCGATGAACGGCTCGCCCCAGTCCCAGTTGCCGTTCTCGACCAGCCCGATCCCTGCCACGAGCACGATCAGCGATGCCGGCAGGAAGACTCGCAGGACGACGGCCGAGACGCTCTGCACGAAGAAGGCCGTCTTCGCCGGGTCGGCTGCGCGCTTGGTCAGGATCCCGAGGACTTGAATCGTCGCCGCCCCGCCGAGCCAGACCATCGCGGCCAGGATGTGCAGGAACAGCCAGAACTCGTACCAGGTCACCGCGCGACCTTAACCCGCCGACCAAAAGCGCCGAGGCCCGAAGGCTGAGAGCATCCTCCAATGGCCCGACCGGACGTCACCGCGCGCTTGCTCGCACATCGCCACCGATTGAGCGCACGGGTCGAAGCGGCGCGCCCGCGTCACTCGGCTGTCGACTTCGGCCTCACGCTGCTCGAGCGGGACTCTTCGATCGGCGGCGGCCTCCTCGCCGGCGCGCTCGCCTACAGGCTCTTCGTCCTCCTCCTGCCAACCGCTCTGCTCTGCGTCTCCGGCCTCGGCCTCTACGCGGGCGCGGTCGACAAGAGCACGAACGAGGCCGCCAGGGACGCAGGCCTGCACGGCCTGATCGCCTCCCAGGTGGCGTCGGCCTCGGCGAGCGACGCGCGCTGGCTCGTCTTCCTCCTGATGGTGCCTGCGGTCCTGTACGCGACCGCCACGCTCTACCGCGCGCTGGCGATCGTGCACGGGATCGTCTGGTTCGGATCGGGTCGCGGTGCCGGCCCGCGGCCCACGGGGATCGGGACGCTGCTCGGCGCCCTCCTGCTCGTGGTCGCCGCCGCCCAGATCGTCGGCTGGATCCGTCGGCACGATCAGCTCGATGGGCTCGCCGCCCTGCTCGCCTACCTCGTGTTTGCCGGTGGCGCCTGGCTGCTCGTCTCGCTGCAGCTGCCGCACCGCGACGTCCGCTGGCAGGCCCTCCTCCCGGGCGCGGCGCTGGTGGGCGTCGGGCTGCTGTTCGTGAACGTCTTCAATGTCTACGTCACGACCCGCCTGGTCGAGGACCGCGCCGACACCTACGGCGCCCTCGGGATCGCGACCGCGCTGCTGCTGTCCCTCGTGATCGTCGGCCGGTTGATGGTCCTCTCGGCTGAGCTGAACGCCCTGCTCGCTCGACCGGAGCCGTCGGCTTGAGCAGGGCCGTCCTTCTCTCGCTCGTGGCCGTCGCAGCGCTCGGCACCTGCGTCACAGCTCGAGCGAGCGCGGGCGACGAGCAAACGCTCGCGAAGCGTTACGCGCCAGTGGTCAGGCTCGTCGAGCAGCAGGACGAGTGCGGGCCCGGCGAGCCTTACCAGCCGCTGGACGTCGACGCGCTCTTCGGACAGCCGACCGTTGCGCTTCGTGGTCCCTGGAACAAGTCCGACCTCGTCAAGATCGGGCCCACCGCGCGCGATCTCACCGGCGGGCTCTACGACTACCACCTCGACTTCCCGGGCGACGCGCTCTCGCCCGGCTGCGGCTACGAGCGGTGGGGCCGTCTCATCTCCGAGGGGCACGAGCCGACGGTGTACGCCCACCTCGCGACCCAATCCGGCTACCCGGGGCGGCTGGCGCTGCAGTACTGGCTCTTCTACGTCTACAACGACTGGAACAACCTGCACGAGGGCGACTGGGAGATGATCCAGCTCGACTTCGACGCGGCGAGCCCCGACGAGGCCCTCACGCGACGGCCGACGAGTGTCGGCTACAGCCAGCACGAAGGCGCGGAGGAGGCGACCTGGGGCGACGACAAGCTCCAGCTCGTCGACGGGACACATCCGGTCGTGTACCCGGCGGCCGGGTCGCACGCGAACTTCTTCGACGAGGGCCTCTTCCTCGGGAGCTCGGCCGAGCAGGGTGTCGGTTGCGACAACACGATTGGTCCTCACGACAACCTCCGTCCCGCAATCGCGACGATCCCGAGCGACCCAGCCGAGGCTCGGGCGACCTTCCCGTGGATCGACTTCCAGGGCCGCTGGGGCGAGCTCCAGCCCGCGTTCTTCAACGGCCCGACCGGCCCGAACCTGAAGACGCAGTGGACGAAGCCGATCACCTGGTCGGAGCACTGGCGCGATCAGAGCTTCACCGTCCCGGTCGCCAGCGCATTCGGGACGGCCGCGACCGACTTCTTCTGCCAGGCGATCGGCACGGGGTCGAGAGCGCTGGTGCAGCTCGTGCACCGGCCGCTGCAGTTCACCCTGCTGCTGGCCGCGCTCGCGTTGCTGCTGCTCTACGCCCTCTCGCGCACCTCGTGGCGACCCGTCGCGCCGCTTCGCCTCGCGCGCCGTCGCGCGTGGGGCCAGACCCTCGCGGCGGCGGCGCGCATGTACCTCGCCAGACCCGGACTGATGCTCGGGATCGGCGTGCTGTTCATTCCGATCGCGTTCCTGACCGCCCTCCTGCAGGCGCTGATCGTGCAGGGCACGGATGTCCTCGGTCTCGAGACCGGCAGCGGGCCGGGCGGGCTGCTCGGGCTGTTCGTGCTGGCGATGGGGACGGCGCTGACGCTGCTCGGCCTCGGCCTCGCTCAGGCGGCGACGGCGCGAGCGCTCGTCGAGGTCGACCGGGGCCGTCCGGTCGGGCCGCTGCGCGCCTACCTGCTCGCCGCCGACAGCATCCGTCCGCTGCTCGGCGCGCTCGTGATCGCGGCCACAGCCGTCTCGCTGCTCGTCGGCTCGATCTACCTGATCCCGATCGCCATCTGGCTGGCCGGCCGCTGGGCCCTGATCGCTCCGAGCATCGAGTTGGAGGGCCTGGGCGCGCTCGCCGGCTTGCGTCGAAGCCGTCTGCTCGTCCAGGGTGCCTGGCTGAAGGTCGCGTCGCTGATCGTGGTCGGAGCGGCGCTCGCGATCGTCGTCGGGCCAATCGTCGGCGCCCTGCTGATCCTGGCGACGAGCGCGCCGTTCTGGCTCGTCAATCTGATCGCGGGCGCGATCTACGCCGTGACCTTGCCGCTCGTGGCCCTCACGACGACGTACGTCTACTTCGACAGGCGGGTCGCGGACGAGCTCGCCGAGCCCGCTCCCTCGGACCTTCCTGCCGAGATCGAGCTCTCGAGCTGAGAGGCTCCATGAGCCCGGTAGCAGGTTCGAAACACTCTGGCCGCGGGTACGCGTGGCGGTGTTGAGGCTGGGGTCGCTTCTTCTGCTGGCACTCGTGGTCGCGTCCGCCGCGGCCGGTGCGTCCGCGCGCGGCAACGGGAACCTGTTGCTGCTGCGTGGCCAGAACGTGTTCGTCGTCACGCCGGCCGGAGCCGACGTGCGCGAGCTGACGCCACCGGGCTTCGATGTCGAGTCGGCCGCGTGGTCGCGTGACGGCCGCCAGGTCGCGATCGGCGCGAACAGGCAATCTGGGTGATGAACGCCGACGGCAGCAACCTGCACGCGGTGACGAAGGGAAGGCTCAGCGAGGGAGGGCCGGCGTGGTCGCCCGACGGCCGCCGCATCGCCTTTTCGAGCGCACGAACCGGCCCGGAGCAGGTGTGGGTCGTGTCCGCGAACGGCGGATCGCTGCGCCACGTCTCGCACCGCACGAGCTCGTGCGTCGACCCGGTGTGGTCGCCCAACGGCCGCTGGATCGCCTACAGCTGCATGCTCGGCTTCCACAGACTCCTGGTCGCCCGCGTCGGCGGTCACACCGACCGCGTCGTCACGCACGCGGGGAACCTGATCGCGGAGGAAGACCCCGCCTGGACGCCGGACTCGAAGACGCTGCTCTTCACCCGCAACGGTGTCCACCTGCTCGGGGTCTACTCCGTCTCGGCCGGCGGCCGCGGGTTGCGGCGGCTGGCTGCCGGCAGCAGCGAGCCGTCGGTCTCGCCGGACGGCCGCCGCCTCGCGTTCATTCGCGGCAACCACCTCTGGATCGCCCAGCGCATCGGCGCGGGCGCGCGTGCGGTCACTTCCGGCCCGATCGCCGAAGCCGGCCCGGACTGGGGCAGCCGCTAGAGCCGCCTGTCGTGGCGTGATTCGGCTCGCCCTCGAGGTGGAATCACCCGGGCATGCCGGAAGAGGTGGTCAAGGTCGAGCGGGTCGAGGCGCGCAAGACGCAGTCGGGCAACACGCGGTTCGTGCTGGTCGACGACCGCGGCCGTGAGTTCACGACCTTCAAGGAGCCGATCGCGCGGCAGGCGCTCGCGGCCGAGGGCCGTCGCGCCAAGATCACCTACCACGAGCAGCAGAAGGGACAGTTCACCAACGTCTACCTCGACGCGGTCGAGCTCTTGCCCGGCGACGACACAGGAGACGAGCACGCCGACGAGATCGCCTGGCGCACGGCGATCGAGGCGGCGCCCTACATCCTCGGCGGGGACGCAGTCGAGCGCGAGGTTCCCCCCGAGGAGCTGTTCGAGAAGGTCAAGCCGCTGAAGGATCTCGTCGCGGAGGACATCCGCCACGACGAGCAGCCAGACGAGTAGCTACTGCGCTCCCTCGTCGTGGCGCGGCAGCCCGTCGTCCGGGAGCTGCTCCCAGGGTGCCTTCGAGGCGACGAAGGTGTGAAACGAGGGCCGGATCCCCGGATCGCCGTCGAGCGCTCCGAGCCGGATCCCGATCTGGTCGCCCTCGGGCCACTCGTTCCCGAAGAGGCTCGAGCCGCAGACCTTGCAGAACGCCTTCACGCGCCCGTCTCCGGGCCGGAAGACGGTGATCAGCTCCTCGCCCTGAATCAGGCGAAAGCCTTCTCTCGGAACCCGGCCTTGGGTCCCGCCGAAGGCGCCCGAGTGCTTGCGGCAGCGCGAGCAGTGACAGTGGCTCGCCCAGAGGAACGGGGCAGTGACCTCGAACTGGACGCCGCCGCAGAGGCACGATCCCCGCAGTGGATTGTCGGCGCTCGGCTCGCTTGCCATTCGGTCACGACTATGCCAACGACACGCGGCGCGTGAGACGCTACGGCGGTGACGGACGCGCCGGGCGTGGATGAGATTCAGCGGATCGTCGCGATCGAGAGCCCGGTTGTCCGCAACCTCGAGATCACGTACTGCTACTCGCGTCTCGCAGCAGCCGCTGCAACGCGGATCGGCGCAGGCGCGAACTGGTGCACGTACGCAACCTGGGCGTCGCGACAGGCGGGCGGGACGATCCGGGGCGACGACCTGCTCGCCGACCTGGAGCGCAGGCTCGGCCAGGGCCGCTGGGTGCTGCATCCGATCGCGACGCTCTGGCGCAAGCTGCTGCGCCGCGGCCTCTTCGACCGGAAGACCCGGCTCGGCCGCCTCACCGCCGAGCTCCACACCCCGTTCGACGCCTTCGAGCTCGCAAGCGACGCCGTCTCTCGCGGCAACCTCAAGGTGTTCGAGGAGATCGGGCTCCAGTTCGCCCGGTATCTCGAGAGCGGACACTCCAACGGCCTCAGGCCAGGCGACCCGCCGGAGGGCCAGCGCCTGCTGAGCCAGGCCTTCGCGCACTACGAGCGGGCTCGGGGGGAACGCGATCCCAAGCGGCGCGCCGAACTCGCCTTCCTGGCGAACCTGGAGATCGGCCTCCACGAGCAGACGCGCCTGCAGCCGCAGATCCTCGAGGCTCTCGATGCTCCGTCGTCCACGCAGGAGGACCTGGGCCGTCGGGCGCTCGACGCGCTCTTTCCGTCCGCGTCGCGCTGGTGGGGCTGGGCGCGACGCTCGGTCGCCGGTGCCCTGGGCGTCCCGGCCCGAGCGATCCAGCGAGCCTCGAACAAGCTCGCGCGCGAGGTGATCACCGCGAACCTGATGGTGCTGACCGTGCCCGGACGCGTGCTGATGCTCAGCGCGCATCTCGACGACGCTTACCCGGACGAGCTGGCGGAGCCGACCGATCCGGAGCTGAACGAGCTACTGGCGCGCTTCGAGCCGGTTCCGCCGGCCGAGGACAACTGCGGCGCCCGCGACTGGTCGGTCCTCGACGAGCGGATGCACTACATCGTGCACCTGTTCCGGGTGTTCCACTCGGCCGCGCAGCTGTCAGAGCCGCCATTCACACAGGGGCAGATCGCGAGCATCGGCCGCGGCCACGTTCCCGGGGGGCAACTCTGACCGCTGGTCTGACTACTCCCGTTTCGTCATCGCAAGCGCTTCGAGCTCGAAGTCGACGTAGTGCTCGCCGGAGACGTCGATCACCGCCTCCTTGATCGTGCCACCGGTGAACGCGTACGGGTGCGCCCCCGCGTAGTCGTCGGTCACCGGCTCCCCCCCATCCCGCCCCACGTTCAGGCCCTCGCCGACGAGCGAGAAGTTCCCGGGCTGCGTCATGATCTTGCCCTCGCCGACCTTCTCGTCGTCGATGAACAGCGACAGCGTCCCGGTCGTCGGCATCTCCTCCCCCTCGCGCACGAATGACGCGCCGAGGATCACGCGCCCGGTCGGGACTTCCTTCGTCGACTCGATCAGCTGCTCGTTGTCGCCGACGAAGTTGTAGACGTACTTGAGCTTGCGGTCCTTCACGTACAGCGAATGCCCGCCGAAGCGAGCCCCGTGCGAGAACAGCACGCCCGAGGCGTCCTCGGAGTCGATGTTCGCCTCGACCGCGATCGAGTAGCTGCGGTTCCGGATGTTGACGGCGGCGGTCTCGGGGATCTCGGCCGCGTCCGGGTAGTAGACATAGCGATCTCGCTGAGGGGCGACCTGCGGCCGGGTCGGGTCCGCCAGCACCTCGACGGCGGTCTTGTCCATCAGCGGCAGGCCGTTGTAGAGGTCGGCGAGGTGGAACCAGTGGTCGATCAGCTCCTCGAGCTTCTCGGGGTTCTCCGCCGCCACGTCGTGGCTTTCGGTCGGATCCTCGTCGGTGTGGAAGAGCTCCCAGCGATCTTCCTCGAAATGGCCCCAGCCGGCGATCGTCGGGTGGACGCTGACCGCCTTCCATCCCTCCTTCCAGACGGCGCGCGAGCCGAGCATCGAGAAGAACGCAGACTCCTTCGGCGTCGGCGCGTCGTCACTCTCGAAGGTCGAGCGGAAGCTCACGCCCTCCAGCGGTATCTGCTCGTAGCCCTTGACGGTCTCGGGCAGCTCGACGCCGACGAGGTCGTAGATCGTCGGGGCGATGTCGGTGGCGTGCAGGAACTGGTGCCGCAGCTCGCCCTTCGCGCCGATGCCCCTGGGCCAGGAAACCAGGAGCGGGTCGGCCACGCCGCCCTCGAAGTTGTAGCGCTTCCACATCTTGAAAGGCGTGTTGAAGGCCCAGGCCCAGCCGACCGGATAGTGGTTGTAGGTCGCAGTCGAGCCGAGCTCGTCGAGGTACTCGAGGTTCTGCTCGATCGTGTCCGGGATCCCGTTGAAGAACTTGTTCTCGTTGACCGACCCGTTCGGGCCGCCTTCGCCGGACGCGCCGTTGTCGGAGACGAGCACGACGATCGTGTTGTCGAGATGCCCGGCCTCCTCGAGGAAGTCGAGCAACCGCCCGATCTCGTGGTCGGTGTGCGAGAGGAAGCCCGCGAACACCTCGGCCATCCGGCAGAACAGCCCCTGTTCGTCGTCCGACAGTGACTCCCACGGCCTGACCACGTCGAGCGGCGGCCAGGGCTCGCCCTCGACGCTCTTCTCCTCGGCGTACGGATTGAGCGGGGTGAGCTCGGCGCTCTCCGGGAAGATCCCGAGCTTCTTCTGACGTTCGAAGACGAGCTCGCGGTAGGCCTCGTAACCCATGTCGAAGCGGCCCTTGTACTTCTCGATCCACTCCTTCGGCGCGTGGTGCGGCGCGTGGCACGCGCCCGGGCAGAAGTACATGAAGAACGGCTTGTCAGGCGTGATCGACTTGGCGTCCTTGACGAACTCGATCGCCTTGTCGGTCAGGTCGGTCGTCAGGTGGTAGCCGTCGTCGGGCATGGCCGGCTGCTCGACGGGGTGGTTGTCGTACACGAGGTCGGGATACCACTGGTTGGTCTCGCCGCCGAGGAAGCCGTAGTAGCGCTCGAACCCGCGCCCGACCGGCCAGTTGCGCTTAGTCGACGCCATGTTCATCTCGTCGGAGGCAACGAGATGCCACTTGCCGAGCATGTACGTGTTCCAGCCACGCTCGCCGAGCACCTCGGCAAGCGTGGCGCACTCGAACGGAATGTGACCGTTCGCGTTCGGGTAGCCGGTCGTCGCCTCCGCGATGCAGGCCATGCCGTTGGTGGTGTGGTTGCGCCCGGTCAGCAGCGATGAGCGGGTCGGCGAGCAGAGCGCGGTCGTGTGCCAGTTCGTGTACGTGAGCCCGGCACCGGCGAGCTTGTTGATGTTCGGCGTCTCGATCAAGCCGCCCCAGGGCTCCATCGAAGAGAAGCCGACGTCGTCCAGCACGATGTAGAGCACGCTCGGAGCGCCGGCCGGCGCGACCGGCTGCAGGTACGGCTCCCAGTCAGGAGTCGAATCCCGCTCGTCGAGCTTGATCGTGCCCTTGAACTCCTTGCCCATCTGCTCGCCCCTTTCGCAGTGCTGACTGCACGAGGATCACAGCGGGCGGGAGCGGACGCCTCCTCCCGAGGGGATGAAGCCGTAGGAGTAGGCTCGGATACGTGAGCTCCTACGAGACCACCCTCCAGCCTGCCGCCTCACGCGACGATGCCCGAGTGCTCTTCGGCCAGACGATGGGTCTGGTCGCGATTACCACGGGCTTCTTCGCCATCGGCGCCTACCTCGGCCGCGACCTCTCGCAGGGCTGGGGCCTCGTCCTGTTCATCGCGAGTTTCGGTCTGCTGCTCGGCCTCAACTACGCCGCCTCGCGCTCCGAGCAGCTCGCGATCGCTTTCCTGTTCGGCTTCGGCGTTCTCGTGGGCCTCGCGACTGCGCCGACGATCGCCTACTACGCCGCCACGAACCCCCAGTCGGTGTGGCAGGCAGGCGGAGCGACCGCCCTGTTCATCGCGGGCTTCGGAGCGTTCGGCTACGCCACGCGCCGCGACCTCTCGGGGCTGGCGCGAGTGTGCTTCTGGGCGCTGCTGGCGCTGATCGTCTTCGGGATCGTCGCCATCTTCGTGCGCATCCCGAACAGCGCCCTGATCTACGCGATCGCCGGCCTCGTGATCTTCGCCGGGTTCACGATGTACGACTTTCAACGGCTCAGAAAGACGAAGGACATCCGGGCTGCTCCGCTCCTGGCCGCGTCGATCTTCCTGGACGTGCTGAACGTCTTCTTGCTGTTGCTGTCGCTGTTCAACCGACGCTGACTCGGCGAGCGCTAGCCTGAAGCCGTGGCTGCCGCTTCCAAGGCGGACTTCGAAGGCGACGTCGACCGCCTCTATGGACTGCCGCTGAACGAGTTCACATCGGCACGCGATGAGCTCGTCAAACTGCTGCGCGCGCAAGGCGAGCGTGAGCGGGCGCAGGAGGTCAAGACGTTGCGCAAGCCGACAGCCGCCGTCTGGGTCGTGAATCAACTCGCCCGCGAGCGACAGCTCGACGTTCAGCGGCTCCTCAAGGCAGGCGAGTCACTGACGAAGAGCCAGGCGCAGGCCGCTGCCGGCAAATCGTCACAGGCGTTTCCCGAGGCGCGGCAGAATGAGCGGAACGCACTCGAGCGGTTGGCAGAGGCGGCACGCGAGATCGGCGAGCGCGTGGGCATCGGCTCGGCCGCCCTGGGAAGAGCCAGGGAGACCTTGCGAGCTGCGTCGCTGACCGCCGAGGGACGCGAGCTTCTCAGGCGCGGGCGACTTACCGAGGAGATCGAGCCTCCAGGCTTCGAGGCACTCACCGGCATGGAGGGGCTTGGGCAGAAACCCGCTTCGGCGAAGAGGAAGCCGCCGCGAAGCAACGACCGGGCCGAGAAGCGGCGGGCAGTGAAGGAGGCGAGAGAACTCGTCCGTCAGCTGCGCGCCGAAGAGCGCGAGCTGGCCTCTGCGGCGCGGTCTGCTGCCCGAGAAGCCGAGCGAGCCGAAGCGGAGGCGGGCGCAGCCCGAGGCCGCGCCGCGGATGCTCGAGCGGAGGCGCTGGACGTGTCCGAGCGGCGCAAGGCGGCGGAAGCCGAGCTCGATCGACTCGGTTAGCCGGACACGGTCATCAACTGACCGGCGCGTAGGCCGACCAGATCAGCACATCGAGAATTCGGACCTCGGTCAGTGGGCGGTATCCCCGACTCAACAGGTCACGCTGGACCTGGCTCAGCGCGTCAAGGTTCTGATCCAAGTCTTGCTTGTAGCTCTCGACCAGGGCCGCCGCACGCGCCCCGAACGACGCGGGTGAGGCCGTCGCCTCGTCCGCCGCGAGATACGCCTGCACGACGCTGTCCAGCATCGGTATCAGCGCAGGTCGCTTCGGGTGTAGTGCCTTCGTCATCTTCGAGAAGCCGATCCCGGAGATCTCGGCGAACGCGTCGAAGAGCCGCAGCAACGAGGGCCACGGAATGAACTCGTCCGCCAGCGATGCCTCGGGGGCGATCGAGCGCAAGGCGCTCTCGATCCGGCGGCGGCGTTCGAGAATCGCCGCAATCTGGGCCGCAGAGATCCGCGCACCGCCGCGGTTCGCGTGCCTCAGGTCGCTCTCGTCGAACGAGCTCGGCGGCGAGTCGCGCGAGTCGTAGCCGGGGAACGCCTCGACGAACCTAATCGTCGCCTCGAGTGGATCCTCGAGCTC
This sequence comes from uncultured Actinomycetes bacterium, assembly GCA_963763475.1. GTDB lineage: Bacteria > Actinomycetota > Thermoleophilia > Gaiellales > Gaiellaceae > AC-32. The sequence continues at coordinate 464,542 of CAVXOR010000004.1, forward strand.
GAGGCCGTCCCTAAGGACGATCCTCACTGTGCGACGACGCGCCGGTACTTCCAGGCCGAGAGCGGCGCGAAGACGATGATGATCGCCAGCGTCCAGACCAGCGCCAGCCAGACGTTGTTCGCGGCCGGGATGCCGAGGAACAGCGCGCGGGCGGCGTTGACCATCCTCGTGAACGGGTTGTGCTCGGCGATCGGCTGGAGCCAGCTCGGCATCGTCGCGACGGGGACGAACGCTGACGAGACGAACGTGACCGGGAACAGGATCGTGAAGCCGTAGGCATTCGCCGCCTCCGGCGACGAGGACGAGAGCCCGATGAAGGCGAACACCCACGAGAACGCGTAGCCGATCAGCAGGAGCAGCAGGATCCCGGCGACGACCTCCCCCACGCTGCTCGAGAAGTTGAATCCGATCAGCAGCCCGACCGTGAACATCACGACGAGCTGGAAGATGTTGGTGACCACGTCGCCCAACGTGCGACCGGTCAACAGCGCGGAGCGGGTCATCGGCAGCGAGCGGAACCTGTCGATCAGGCCCTTCTTCAGGTCGTCCGACAGGCCGAGCGCCGTCACGAAGCCTCCGAAGACGATCGACTGGACGATGATCCCGGGCATCAGGAAGTCGACGTAGTCGAAGCCGGGCGTCTTGATCGCCCCGCCGAAGACGTAGACGAAGAGCAGGATGAAGAGGATCGGCTGGATCGTGAAGCCGACGAGCAGGTCCGGCTGGCGCGGGATCCGCAGCAGGCTGCGCTTCGCCAGGACGAGGGTGTCGGAGATGCCGTACTGAAGGGCCTTCACCGAGACGGAGCCTCCGCTTCCTCGCCCTCGTGCTCGGCCGCGTGCCCGGTCAGGGTCAGGAAGACGTCGTCGAGCGTCGGGGAGCTGACCGAGATGTCGTCGATCGCGATGCCGGCGTCGTCCAGCCGGCGAACGGCATCGGCGATCGTTCCCCGGCGCTCGACCACTGGGACACGGACGGATCCATCCTCGAGGAACGGGCGATCGCTGGCGATCGAAGCGAGCGCGGCGACCGCCTCGTCCCCGCGCTGCTCGTCGCAGAGATGGATGTCGAGCCGCTCGCCGCCAACCTGGCCCTTCAGTTCGCGCGGAGTCCCCTCCGCGATCACCAGGCCCCGATCGATCACCGCGATGCGATTCGCGAGCCGATCGGCCTCGTCGAGGAGCTGCGTTGTGAGCAGCACGGTTGTGCCTTCGGATACGAGCGCCTCGATCGCGTCCCAGAGCTCGATGCGGCTGCGGATGTCGAGCCCGGTCGTCGGCTCGTCGAGGAACAGGACCGGCGGCCGGGCTACCAGCGCGGCGGCAAGGTCGAGCCGGCGGCGCATTCCGCCCGAGTAGGTGCGAACGAGACGATCGCCGGCGTCGGTGAGGTCGAAGGACGTCAGGAGCTCCCGCGCGCGTGCATGCGGACGTCCTCGCGGGAGGTGGTAGAGCCGACCGACCATCTCGAGGTTCTCGAAGCCGGTCAGGTTCTCGTCCACGGCGGCGTACTGACCGGCGAGCCCGATCTGCTCGCGCACCTTGGCGGCATCGCGGACGACGTCGAAACCCGCAACGCGCGCGGACCCCTCGTCCGGCAGCAGCAGGGTCGTCAGGATCCGAACAGCCGTCGTCTTACCCGCACCGTTCGGGCCGAGCAGGCCGAAGACGCTGCCCGGCTCGACGTGCAAGTCGACGCCGCGAAGCGCGTGGACGTCGCCGTAGCTCTTTCGCAGTCCGGAGGTCTCGACGGCGGGGGCGCTGTGCACTTTCTCTACGCTAGCGGTCGGTGCGCCGACGGCTGTTAGGTCGCGCGAACGCCCCCATGGGAATCGAGCCCCGCATGATTTCCACCGCACCGCGCCAGCTCTACGCTCCACAGAAAGATGCGTCCAGCAGCCTCTTCAGCGCGGCCCCGGCCGAAGGCGAAAGCGGGAGACTGTTGCTCATCGCGACTACGCGTCGGCGGCCGTCAGGGCTGCTCCAGGCGGCGGAGACAGTACCGAGGAGGGCGCCGGTGTGGCCGATCGCGGTTCCGCACGGAGTCCGGAAAGCGGCGAGCCCCAATCCGTAGCGCGAACCGGGCGCCGGCCGCATGCGCTCGAGCAGGCGAGGCGGAAGCAGGCGGCCCCGGAGAAGAGCGCGGAGAAAGCGCGACAGATCGGACGCCGTGGAGACGATGGACCCAGCGGCCCAGGCCCACGATGTGTTCACCGTGCTGCGATCGCGAGCGGTCGCGAGGCTGCCGACGATGCCATCGTGCTCACTCGGGGCATACCCGTGCGCGTAACGCCGGCTGTTCCGGATGTCGGGTGAGAAACTCGTGTCCCTAAGCCCGACCGGCGTGAAGATCCGCTGTCGGAGCTGGCGCCCGAGACTCATCCCGGTAGCGCGCTCGACCACCATCCCGAGGAGTACGTAGTTCGTGCTGGCGTAGACGAAACGCTCACCGGGCCGCGCGACTGGACCCTGGGCCAGAGCCACAGCCACCAGCTCGCGCGGCCTCCACCGGCGCCGCGGCTGAGCGACCGTTCGGCGTACGAAGTCCGCGTCGTCCGCATAGTCGGCGAGCCCAGACGAATGCGCGAGCAGCTGTCGAACGGTGATCCGGCCGCCGTCCGGGACGAGGCCGGGCACCCAACGGTCGACCGTGTCCTCGAGCGCCAGTCGGTGCTCGGCGACGAGCTGGAGCACGACGACCGCGACAAAGGTCTTCGTGATGCTGCCCACACGGAAACGATCGTGAGCGTCAAGCGGTACACGTCCTTTCAGCACGGCGAATCCGCTGGTCGTCTCGCGACGCGACGGGCCGTTGTCGACCAGAACGAGGGCGCCGGGACTCCCCGCGTCGACGACGTTGGCCGCCGACGGCCTCGCCGGGCCGCTTCGCAGGGCAATACCGCCGATGACGATCGCCAAAGAAGCTGCCGTCCCCAAAGCAATCAGAGCGGCAGCCTTCACGATCCTTTCACCGCTACAGCGTATGTGCCTAGACAGCGCTTTTCCGACAGGCTCGTCAGACGTGATCCCAACCAGGGGCCCACGCGGAAACCGGGTTTCCTCCGTGAAGCGAGCAGCCGGGCTTTGCCCGGCCGCGATGCGATGGAGGCGGCGGGAATCGAACCCGCGCAAGATTTCGACGGCCTTCCTGGCCCCAGGCGTTGTTAGGCTCTTGACCTCGGCTCGGCTCGTTCGTTACAAGGGACGCTTGCGACGTGCGAACGCGGAGGAGGTAGCTGTGAACTACCGCGTCCTCGGGCCGCTAGATGTACGGGCGGACGATGTGCCGCTCTCACTCGGCGGCCGCAAGCAGGCCGCCGACTACGCACTCTCCTCCGCCTGACCGCGCCTTCGCCGCCGCCACGGAACTCGCCGCGCCGAACGGTTAGGCTCGTCGCCATGGTATTGGACGAGGTGCGGGGGGACGCGCCGGTTCCGGCCGCGGTGCTCGACAAGCTGGAGGAGCGGTACCTGCGCCCGATCGAGCAGGCCGCGAAGCTCGAGGGACTTCTCGCAGATCCGCTGTTCCTCGCCGACCCGATCAATCATCCCGCGCTCTTCTCGGATCACGGCCCGATCCACGTGCGCGATGTCGCTGCCTGCTACCACGATCTCGCCGAAACGGCGAACGGCCTGCTGATTTCACCGCGCCCGCCGGAGCGGTTCGCGTTCCTCGTCGCCTACGGTCTGCTCGCGACATATCTCCACGACATCGGCATGGTCGACCTCACAACGACCGGGCGGCGGCTGCACCCGATCTACGCCGCGCACGTGGTGTTCGCAGCCGAGTTTGAGGACCTGATCGACCCCCTCCTCGGCTTCGACGGACCGCTCGCGCAGCGGCTGCAGGCGGTCCAGGAAGCGGCGCCGCTTCGTGTCCCCTCCCACGTCGTCCTCCGCGAGCTGCTCAGCCTCACTCTCGTTCACAGCAAGTCGCTCGTCCCCGCGTCGCTGCTCGACGACAGGGATGCGTTGCGGAATCTGATCCAGCGCGCTGTGCTGACCGACCTCGAGACGCACCGGGTTGCGGACGAGGCGCTCTCCGCTCGTGGTGCGGACCCGTTCGTCGCTTCGGCGAACGCAGAATGGTACGAGAGCCCGCTCGAGGACTCCTTCGCTTGGCTCACGTCGCAGGACGTTGCGCACCGCAGCCTGGCCGATGACGTGCTCGACGCACTCCGATTGCTTCGGGTTGCGGACGCGCTGCGGCAGCGAGGGACCTCACTGCGGACGACCGGTGGGTACGAGGTCCTGATCGACGCGGCGACGGGAGAAGTCGTTTTCTCGCTGCGGACGGCGGACGATGCCAAGCTGTACCTGCTTCGCGGCCACAACGCGAGAAGCGCCGGCGAGGCAAACCTGCGGGCGGTGACGGTGACGGCCGAAGGCCAGGTGCGGATCGCCTTCCACCGCGGCGCCTACCTCGAGCCCGAAGCAGCGATCGCGGCCGCCGGGAGCGCTTCGCTGGTAATCGGCGAGATCCTCGCGGACGTCCTGCCAATGCTCACGGCCGGAACTCCAGCGCTCGACCTTCCTGCCCCCGTGATTACCGACGAACCCCATGTTCAAGTGGAGCGTCCGCGAGACAACCCAGACTTCGCGAACCTTGTCGCGCGGCTCGTCGCGGCGGTGCATCCCGAGTCGGCCGGCCGCATCAGCGCCGTCGAGTCCGAGCTTGCAAGCCCCGAGGGCGCCACCCAGCAGGAGTGGCGGCGCTTCCACGGCGGCGCCGCCGTCGATCCACGTTCAGAGGAGGCTCGCCACTGCCTCAAGCAGCTCGCGCAGAGCGGGGCGAAGATCGAAGTGCTCGAGCTTGACGAAGCCTTCGCCGATCTCAGACGCGTACGTGTGGGGGCGGGCGAGATCGTCATGACGGCCGGCTCTCCCTCAGGCTTCGTCTACATTCCGACCGCACCCGGGCTGCGCGTGCAGCCGACCGGCGGGTATCCGGCGGTCGCGTTGAGCCCATGGGTGCCGGTCGGCACGACGGGGGTGATCCGGCGGGCGGAGCGAAACGGCGATGTGACGGCCGAGCTCGAGCTCGAGCTCCTGGTGATCCCTGGCGACCGTTACGTGCGGACCTGGTTCCGGCCGTACGCTGCGGCCGAGTTCGTCTCGATGCTCGAGCGTCTGCATGTGCCATGATGCTGGTCGAGCGCGTGGCGGCCCTTCACGAGGTCGATCTGTTCTCCGCGGTGCCGGGGCGCATGCTCGCCTCGGTCGCCGCGACCGCGGAGGAGGTGACGGTCGAGCCGGGCTCGACGTTCATCGAGTACGGCGCGGTCGAGGATTGCCTTTACGTCGTCGTCAGCGGCCGCGTCCGTGTGCATCATCGCGGTCAGGTTTTCGCTGAGCTCGGCGCCGGCTCGTCAGTTGGAGAGCTCGCGGTGCTCGTGCCCGGCTCGCGGTCGGCGTCGGTCACGGCAGTCGACTCGACGCTGCTCCTGAGGTTGCGCAAGGCCGTCCTGGACGAATTGCTTGCCGACCGGCCCGAGCTCGCCACCGAGGTAATCAAGGCGCTCGTCCTACGCCTGCGCGAGCGTGCCGATGCCGGCGCCGACGACTCCGCCATGCTCGAGTGAACCAAGAGGGTCGTGTGGTCAGGCTGCTGGCGGCACAGGCGTTCGTGTTCGGTCTGAGCGAGTCGCTCCTCGTGATCGCGTCGAGTGCGATCTTTCTCGCCGCCTACGGGTCGAAATGGCTGCCGATCACTTTCGTCGCGATCGCGCTCTTCGGAACGCTCATCGCCGCGTGGATTGCGCGGGTTGTCCGGCACCGGCCGCTCCCATACGTTGCCATTCTCGTCCAGTCCATCGTTGGGGTTTTCTTCTTCGGGGCGTGGGTGGTGCTCACGCTGTGGTCCGGTGTTTGGGTCTCCGCGCCGCTGCTCGTGCTCTTCCCGATCCTGCTTCAGATCGGCTTCGTTTTCATCGGTGGGCAGGCCGGACGGCTGCTCGACGTTCAGCAGATCCGGATTCAGTTCCCACGCATCGTCTCCGGCTTCGCGGTCGGCTTCATTGCCGGCGGCCTCGTGGCCATGCCTCTGCTGCGCCTTCCCGGCGGGACGAACGGCCTGTTTCTCATCGCCGCGATCGCCCAGGTTGCGTTCGTCATGCTGCTCACAGTGACGGCCGGCCGGTTCGCCGAACGGCTGGGCCAGGTGGAGCGCGCACCGCATGGGTTACCGCGACCACCACTCCACCGGCTTCTCTCCAGCCGCTTCGTGCTGCTCCTGCTGGCTTACCAGGTCCTGTCCGCCGCGGGCACGTACATGGCCGAGTACATCCTGTTCGACCGCGCCGCGACCCGATTCGCCAGCGCTGATAGCCTCGCGCAGTTCCTGTCGCGGTTCACGATCGCTCTCAACGCCGTGAGCCTTGCGTTTCTCGCGCTCCTCGCCGCGCCGCTGCTACGACGTTTCGGGCTCCGGCTCGGGATCGTCGCGAATCCAGCGATGGTGCTGGTGTTCGCGGTGGCGATGCTCGTCTCGGCGACAACCGCGGGCCCCGAGTCGCTCGCCCTGTTCGCGCTCGTGGCCTCCGCCCGGATCGCCGACGTCGCGTTGACCGACGGCGTCACCAGGGCGTCGCTCAACACGTCCTTCCAGGTGCTCCCGCTCGAGGACAGGCTTGCGGTGCAATCGGTGGTCGAGGGCGCGGGCCTGCCGATGGCAATCGGCGTGACAGGCGTTGTGCTCTTCGCGTTGCGCACAGCCGGAGCCTCGGTCGCCGTGATCATTGCGGTGACGGTCATCGTCTGTGTCGCGTGGGCTGCCGCTGCGGTCCTGCTCTATCGCGACTACGCGCGCGCGCTCGTCGTTGCGCTGAAGCACCGGCTGCTGCGTGACGCTCCTGTGGATGTTGAGCACGCCGAGACTGCCGCGTTCCTGCACGACATGCTCGGAAGCGACGACGGGCGAGCTGTGAGGCTGGCGCTCGACCTCCTTCCGAGCGCCTCCGAGGCCTCAGGGGAGCACGGCGAGCTGGCTCTGCTCGCGGATGACCCTAGACCCAACGTGTACCTGCCGGCTCTGGTGCGGCTCGCGGAGACGGGTGACGGTGAGGCCCAAGCCCGCCTTCGCAAGACGGTGCGAACGCTGCTTTGCGACCCCGACTCGAGCATGCGAGCCGAGGCGCTGGCGGCGATTGGGCCTGCCGACGTCGACCTCGTCGACGAGGTGGTGACGGCGCTGGAGGTCCCGGCCACGATGAGCGCGGCGGCCGCGGCCCTCGGACGCCTCGGCGACGCGGCGCTGCCCCGGATCGCGGCCGTGCTCGCGGAGACGTCGGAGCAGCCCACGCCCGCGACCGTGCGCCTGGTGCGGGCAACAAGGGCTGCGTCGCCCGACCAGGCGGCGATGTGTCTCTTCCCGTACATCGAGCATCGCGACCGGGAGCTCGGGCTGGTGGTGCTCACGGCGCTCGCTGCGGCGGGAGCCGACCCCGCGCCGATCGCCGCGGCGCTTGATCGGACGCTTCGGGCCGACGCCGAGCATTTCGCCCGCTGCGCCGCGGTCAGGCACGTGGTGGGTGCCGGCTCGGAGCTCGCGTACGCGCTCGGCGACGAGCTCGAGCTCCTGCGCCGGCGCGTCCTCGCACTCCTCGCGGTGCGGTACGGGGCGGAGGAGATCGGCGCGGTCGCCAACAGGCTCGATCGCGACACGGACGACCGCCGCAGCCTGGCGGCCGAGACGCTCGACGTGACGCTCACGCCGGCGGATGCCCTCCTCGCGCTGCCGCTCGTTCGGACGGACCTTCCGCTTCCTTTTCGGCTCCAGCAGCTCGCGGCTGTCGCGCCCGTCACTCCGACGGATCGGGCAGCCGTTCTCGAAGACATCCTGTCGGACGGAAAGGGCCACTGGAGGTCAGACTGGCTCCGGGCGTGCGCTGCCTACGAGTCCGGCCTCGTCGTGCGCGCGTGAGAAGGCGGGTCGGAAGGGCCGCCGCGGCGGATTCATGCCGCCGTGGCCCGGCGGCTCTCCGATAGCGCTCAACGTACCCGCCTTCGAGAATGATCGGCTTCCTAATTTTCTAGCCTGCCAACTCCCGCCGCCGCGACCGACCTGCGCGGGCGCGGCTCACAAACGTTTGTCGAAGGAAGCAGAAACCGACGCGAGTCGTCACGGGCTCGCGCAGCGAGGGCCGGACTCGCGTCGGTGATGGAGGCGGCGGGAATCGAACCCGCGTCCGTGGACGCACCGGACAGAGCGTCTACAAGCTTAGGCTCCCGTTGCGTTTCGCCCGGCGGCCGGTTGGGAGCCGACCAACCGACGGGCTAGCCATCCTTTGGTGTCGCGCTTCGGGCGATTGGCTCTCCCTAGGCGCCGAGCCCGTTTCTGACACCGCTACCCGAGCCACGGGCCGAGCTCGGAGCGATGCGCTTCGCTACGGGTTAGGCAGCGAGAGCGAGTGCGGAGTTGTCCTTCGCACTTGCGTTTGTCCCGGTTGTTTTAGGAGGCCGACCGGGGACCTCCGCTTGCAGCTCTGCCGGAGAACCGACCACGTCGAAACCAGGTCGCCCCCGTATGTCAGTGACCCAATTGTAGCCGCGAGGCGCGGTGCTGCCCGTGCGCCATCACCTCGGCGGTCGGCAGCTCGAAGACGAACATGGAGCCCTTGTCCCCGTTCGGCTCGGCCCAGATGCGGCCGCCCATGCGGTCGATCAGCTCCCGGCAGATGTAGAGGCCGAGGCCGGTCCCGCCCACGCCGCGGGTCATCTGGGGGTCGGCGCGGTAGAACTTCTCGAAGATCCGCTCCTGGTCCTCGGGATCGATGCCGAGCCCCTGGTCGCGGACATGGAAGCGGAGGAAGCCGTCGCGCTCCTCGATCCCGACCTCCACACGGCCGCCGTCGGGGGAGTACTTGATCGCGTTCTCGACGAGGTTGACGAGCACCTGCCGGACCTTGTCGGCGTCGGCGGCGACCTGCGGCACGCTCTCGGGCGCCTCGGCCTCGAGCGTCACGGACGGCGGCGCGTGCATCCGGGTCGCGTCGACGACGCGGTCGACGAGGTCGGTCGCGTCGAACGGCTCCGATTCGAGATCGAGCCTCCCGGCGTCGAGCTGGTTCGCGAGCAGGATCTCGTTCACGATCCGGCCGAGCCGCTCTGATTCGTCGGCGATCAGCGAGACAAAGCGCTCGCGCCCGGTCTCGTCGAGCGCGAAGTCGTGCCGGAGGAGCGTCTGCGCGGCGCCGTAGACGGCGGCCAGCGGCGTGCGCAGCTCGTGTGAGGCCGTGGCGATGAAGTCGGCCTTGATCTCCTCGAGCCGGCGCGCGTCGGTGAGGTCGCGGAACGCGTAGACCGTGCCCCCGAAGAAGCGCACGCCGGAGATCGCGATCCAGCGCTCGCCACGCGAGGTCTCGATCGGGATCAGCACCTCGTCGTGGCCCGGGTCGGGCGACGCGGTGACGGGAACGCGCTCGACGGCGGCCTTCCAGCCGGGGATCGCCTCGGCCGCGGCGTGGCCAACGACCTCGGCGGCGGGGATGAACGTGATCGCTTCGGCCGCCGGGTTCCACAGACGGATCACGCCGGTGCGGTCGAGCAGCAGGATGCCGTCGGCGACGTGCTCGAGCACCCAGGCGGCGTCCGAGCGCTCCTCGACCTCCCGGTAGAGCCGCGCCCGATCGAGCGCCAGGGCAAGCCGTGCGGCGAGGTCCTCGGCGAGCGCGACGTCTTCGGACGCGTACGCCGGCCCGCGCTTTGTCCGTGCCATCGTGAGCACTCCGAGCCGCTGCTTCCGCGCCCGCAGCGGGACCGAGACGACCGAGCGCGCCTCGAGCTCGCCGAGCGTCACGTCCTCTGGGTTCGAGCGCTCGTCGAGGGCGGGGCGGACGCTGGTGCTGCCCTGGTCGAGGACGGCCCGAACCTCGGCTTCAGGCTCGTCGGCGGGCACGCGGGCGCCGTTAGGACTGGTGGTCGCCCCGCGCGCGACCGCGACGCGGCGAAGGTCGCTCGCATCGTCGGCGACGTCGATCAGGCACCAGTCAGCGAAGTCGACGACGACCAGCTCCGCGACCCGCGCGAGAGCCCGATCCAGGTCGACGCCAGCTGAGATCTCGTTCCCGGCGCGCCGGAGCAGGTCGAGCCGCGACCGGCGCTCAGCGCTCTCGGAGGCTGCCTCTCGCTCCGCCGACTGGAGCAGCTCGCGCCGGTCGTCGCCGCGCTTCAGCTCTCCGACGTCGCGCAGGAACGTCTGCACGTACAGCGGCTCGCCATGGGAGTCCCGCACCGTGGTGCTGTCCTCACGCACCCAGACGGCGCGTCCGTCGCGCGCGAGCAGGCGGTACTCGAGCGAGCGAATTGGAGCTCCGCCGCTCGCGCGCTCGAGCTCCGGCACGACGTGCTCGCGGTCCTCCGGATGCAACAGGCGAAGGTACAGATCGCCCTGCTCGGACCACTCCGAAGGGGAGTAACCCGTCACCTCCGCGATCGAGGGCGAGACGTAGAGCGTCTCGGTACGGTCGTCCGGTGCCGTGAGCCACGTCACGAGCGGCAGGCCCTCGAGCAGCGCGCTGTGCCTCGCCTCCGCGGTCTCGAGCTCCTCGATCCGCGCCGCCTCCCGCGTGCGCGCGCGTCTCGCCAGCAGCCAGGCGAGCCCCCCGCCGGCCAGAAGGGTCACCCCTGCGACGAGGATCCGCTCCCAGCGCTCGGGCAGCAGGACGAGAAGGACGGCGGCCCCCGCACCCAACACGAGGGCGGAAACGGCGGCCAGCCCGGGACGGGAGCGGTACTTCTGACGAGACAACACAGGCGGCTTCACCCAGGGTAGCTCCCGGCCCCGCGGGCTACAACCCCGCTTGCGCAGTCCCTATGGTTGAGCGAATGGTCGAAGTCGCACCCGTCGCGGGCGAGGCGGAGGAGCAGCTCTCGCTCGACGCCTACCTGGAGACGTGGCCGCACGACCAGTTCGGGCTGCCCGAGGTGCAGGCGTTCAAGGCGAGCCTGCTCGACTACGCCGACCTGCTCGCTCGCGAGAGCGGCGCCGTGCTCGGCTCCGGTTTCGCGGCTCTGTTCCCGGGCCTGCCCGACAGCCCACGGGTGTTGATCACCGTCCCGCCCCGGCATCGAGGCCGCGGCGCCGGCACGACGCTCTACTCGGCGATCTCGAACTGGGCACGCGAGCGCGGGCTCGAGACGCTCGAGGCGGTTCTCGCCGACAACGATCCCGACAGCCTCGCGTTCGCGGAGCGGCGCGGCTTCGTCGTGGAGCGGCACGAGAAGGGAGTCGCTCTAGACCTGACGGCGGTCGAGCCCCCGCCCGTAGAGCCGCCGCCCGGAGTCGAGATCGTCAGCTGGGCGGAGCGCCCCGAGCTGGCGCGTGGCCTGTTCGAGGTGTCGGTCGAGACCTCGCCGGACGTGCCGGGCTACGAGAACGAGGAGCACCAGCCGTTCGAGTCCTGGCTCGCACATGAGATGCAGGGGCCAGGCGACAGGCCGGAGGCGACCTTCGTCGCGGTCGCGGGCGATGAGGCGGTCGGCTACGCGAAGTTCTCGCTCTCGAGCGCGGCGCCGACGCGTGCCTACCACGACCTGACAGCGGTCAAGCGCGCCTGGCGCGGTCGCGGGATCGCCCGCGCGCTGAAGGCCGCGCAGATCGGCTGGGCGAAGGCGAACGGCTACGAGGAGCTGCGGACGACGAACGACGAGCGCAACACCGCGATGCGCCGGCTGAACGAGCAGCTCGGCTACCGCCCGTCGATCGGGCGACTCTTCCTGCGGGGGCCGCTCGCGTGAGCGCGCCCGATGTGAGGTACGCCGACGGCAGCGGGGTCGAGATCGCGTACCAGGTGCTCGGCGAGGGACCGGCCGATGTCGTCTGGGTCGCAGGGGCGTTCACCCATCTCGGCGTGATGTGGGAGCACGCGGGCTACCGGCGGGCCTGCCAGCAGCTCGCCGCGTTCTCGAGGTTGATCCTGTTCGACAAGCGGGGCATGGGGCTCTCGGAGCGGGCGCGAGTGGGGACGCTCGAGGAGCGGATGGAGGACGTGCGCGCCGTGATGGATGCGGCCGGGTCCGAGCAGGCGGCGCTGATCGGCGTCTCCGAGGGCGGGCCGATGTCGATCCTGTTCGCCGCGACGTACCCGGAGCGAACGCGGGCGCTCCTCTTGATCGGCGCCGAGGTGAAGGAGGAGAAGACCGACGACTGGCCGTGGGGCGAGAGTACGCGCGAGGAGTTCGAGGACTGGATGCTGCAGGTGCCCGAGCGCTGGGGCAAGGGGCTCGCGGCGTCCGTGCTGCTCGCGGACGAGCCGGATCAGGAGGCGGCGAAGGCGTGGCTCGGAAAGCTTCAGAGCGCTTCGGCCACCCCGAGGGACGCAGTGGCGTTCATGCGCGTGGGCCTGGACATCGACGTCCGCGACGTCGTCTCCTCGATCCACGTGCCGACCTTGATCGTCCACCGCGTCGACGACCCGATCTGCCACGTCGAGAACGCGCGCTTCCTCGCCGCCAACATCGAGGGCGCGAAGTACGTCGAGCTACCCGGGGCGAACCACGTACCGTGGTCGGGCAACGGCGACGACGAGGTGCTCGGGGAGATCCGCGAGTTCCTCACCGGTGTGCGCGAGGCTCCGGAGCCCGACCGGGTTCTGGCGACCGTGCTCTTCACCGACATCGTCGGCTCGACGGAGCGGGCGACCGAGCTCGGCGACCGGCGCTGGCGAGAGCTGCTCGACGCCCACCATGCAGCCGTGCGCCGCCAGCTCGAGCGATTCCGCGGTCGTGAGCTGGACACGGCCGGCGACGGCTTCCTCGCGAGCTTCGACGGGCCGGCGCGGGCGATCCGCTGCGCGGGCGCGGCGATCGACTCCGTGCGGGAGCTCGGGCTCGACATCCGCGCCGGCGTCCACACCGGGGAGTGCGAGCTGCATGGCGGCAAGCTCGCCGGGATCGCAGTGCACATCGGCGCCCGCGTAGCCGGCCAGGCGGGCCCCGGACAGGTGCTGGTCTCGAGCACGGTGCGCGACCTGGTCGCGGGCTCGGGCCTGGAGTTCGAGGACCGTGGGTCGGCTTCGCTGAAAGGAGTGCCGGGCGAGTGGCGCCTCTACGCCGTCAGCGGCGCCGGCTCTTGAGCTCGCGCTCGAGGCGGCGCTTCGACTCTCGGTCGGCGATGTCGCGGCGCTTGTCGCGGCCTTCCTTGCCGCGCGCGAGGGCCAGCTCGACCTTGGCGCGGCCGTCCTTGAAGTAGAGCCGCGTCGGGACGACGGTCAGGCCCTTCTCGGCGACCTGCGCGGCCAGCCGGTCGATCTCGCGCCGGTGCATGAGGAGCTTGCGGTCGCGGTCGGGATCGTGTGGCGCGGCCGAGGCCTGCTCGTACGGCGGGATGTGCAGGCCGACGAGCCAGAGCTCACCGTCGCGTTCATCGGCGTAGGCGCGCTGCAGCACGGCGTGCCCCTGCCGCAGCGACTTGACCTCACTCCCACCCAGCACGAGGCCGGCCTCGAAGCGGTCGAGGAAGTGGTAGTCGTGCCGCGCGCGGCGGTTCTCGACGATCAGCTTCTCGGCCATCAGCCAAGTCTAGGTTCGAGCTCGACTTTGCCCTCGCTGCGGCGCAGGTCGGCGACCCGCACCTCGATCGGGTCGCCGAGCCGGTACGTGCGCCCTCCGCGGCGGCCGACGAGCGCGGTCGCGAGCTCGTTCAGCTCGAAGTAGTCCCCAGGGAGCCGGCGCGCGGGGACGTAGCCCTCGAACACGTCGCCGAAGCGGGCGAACAGGCCGGACGGGATCACGCCCGTGATCTCCCCCTCGAAGGTCGCCTCCCAGCCCTCCTCGAACAGCCGGCGCTCGAGCAGCCACGCGAGGCAGAGCTCGTCGGCGCGGTACTCGATCCGCGAGGCCTGCCGCTCGCGCTCCGAGGCGTGCTGGGCTTCTGCCTCGAGATCGTGCGGCAGCGGCTCGTCCGAGACGCCGAGCTCGCGCAGCAGCGCTCGGTGGACGACCAGGTCGGGATAGCGGCGGATCGGCGAGGTGAAGTGGCAGTAGGCGGTGCTCGCGAGGCCCATGTGGCCGAGGTTCGCCGGGTCGTAGTGCGCCTGCTTCAGCGCCTGCAGCACGAGCGGCGGGAAGGCCTCGCGCCCGCGGCCGGAACGCGTGACGTAGTCGGTCACGAGCTCACTGGCGGCTCCCGCGACCGCCGCCGCGTCGCTCGGCGCCATTCGCTCGGGCGCAGGCGGCGTCGGGATGCCGAGGTCTGCCAAGCGCGCGAGCAGGAGCGAGACGGCCTGCGGCTCAGGTGGCTCGTGGACGCGGAACAGCGCTGCTCGCCGCCGGCCGGCGAGCAGCTCCGCGACGAGCTCGTTCGCCCGGATCATCAGCTCCTCGACCAGCATGTGCGCATGCGGCTCCGACTCGCGCCAGGCTCGCTCGACCCCGCCCTGGCCGTCGAAGGCAAACACGACCTCTGAGCTCTCGATGCGCAGCGCGCCCCGCGCGAACCGCTTGTCCCGCAGCTCTTGCGCCAGCCGCTCGGCGCGGCGCAGCGCCTCGGCCAGGGCGGGCTCGGCCTGCTCGCGTCCGGCGAGGATCCCCTCGACCTGCCCGTAGGTGAGCCGCGCGCCGCTGCGGATCACCGAGCGGTAGAAGGTCGGCTCTCCCCCATCCAGGGAGAACTCGACCGTGACGCACAGCCGGTCGACGTTCGGGCGCAGCGAGCAGAGCTCCTCGGACAGCTCGGGCGGCAGCATGGGCGAGACCATTCCGGGCACGTAGACCGAGAACGCCCGCTCGGCGGCGCCGCGGTCGAGCGGCGTGCCCGCCTCTACGAACCACGAGACGTCTGCGATGTGCACGAACGCCCGGTCCTCCTCGACCGTCAGCGCGTCGTCGAAGTCCTTCGCGGTCTCCGGGTCGATCGTGAACGAGAGCCGGTCGCGCAGGTCGACGCGTCCCTCGACGTCGATCTCCGGCGGGTCGTAGGGCTCGAACCCGCGCAGCTCACCCTCCTCGACGAGGAGACCTTCGAGTACCACCTCGATCGAGCTCGCCGGCCCGAGCACGCGCTCGACCCGCGCGCGGCCGCGGCCCTTGCGCGCCACGGCCAGGTCGCCCGGCCCGCCCTGAGTGCGGCGGTCGAGCAGCAGCGGCGTGCCCGGCACGAAGTACGGCTCGCCCACGAGATGCTTCCCACGGGAAGCAAGCTCGACTACGACTGGCTCAGACCTGGAGGAAACGGCGGATCGTCAATCCGGAACCGGCGGCACCCAGGGCGAGGCCCGCCCCGAGCACGATCAGAACGTGGAGCCCGAAGGGCCAGGCGTGGATGTCGGAGGCATTCGTCAGGTGGATCAGCGGCATGAACAGCTCGCGCCCCAGCACGAGCAGGATCACCGCCAGCACCGCGCCGCCCAGCCCGCAGAGCAGGCCCTCGATCATGAACGGCCCGCGCACGAACCAGTTCGTCGCTCCGACGAGCTTCATCACCTCGATCTCGCGTCGCCGCGCGAAGATCGAGAGCCGGATCGTGTTCGCCACGAGCAGCGTCGACGAGATCAACAGCACGAAGAAGGCGATCAGCACCACGATCCAGAGGTAGCGCGCAACCGAGAGGACGCGGTGCGAGATGCGGCTGCAGCTCTCCCCCGTCCCGCTCGCGGCGGCCTTGGAGCCGGGCGCCGGCGGGCAGACGCTCTCGATGCCCTTCAACTTGGCGTCGCCGAGCTGTGCCGCGATCGTGTCGATCTGCTCGGCCTGGTGCGGATAGACCTTGAAGGCGTTCGGGAACGGGTTGTACGGCAGGCTGTTCACCATCGCCGGGTGCTTCTTGCGCTCCTGCGCGAGCGCCTGGTCCTTGGAGACGAACTTGATCGTCTTGACCTGCGGCATCGCCTGCAGGGCCGCGCGCGTGGCGTCGATGTCCTGGTTCTTCGCCTCGTTCCCGCAGCGGAGATCGGTGCAGAAGTAGACGTTGACGAGCAGCTGCTTCTTGTAGTGGTCGCTCAGCGAGAGCGCCCAGCTGCCGAGGCCGACGACGAGGCCGAGCATGAACATCCCGATCAGGACCGTCGTCGTCGCGGCGAAGGTAGTCGAGAGGTTGGCCCCGAGCGAGCGGATCGCCTCGGAGACGACGACGCGGAAGCGGCTCATTCGGTCGTGTACCCGCCGCGGCGCTCGTCGCGCAACAGCTTGCCGTCCTCGAGCGCGATCACGCGCTTGCGCATCTTGTCGACCATCTCGCGGTCGTGCGTCGCCATCAGGATGGTCGTGCCCGAGCGGTTGATCCGGTACAGCAGCTGCATGATCCCTACGCTCGTGTCCGGGTCGAGGTTGCCGGTCGGCTCGTCGCAGATCAGGAGCGGGGGGTGGTTCACGAACGCGCGCGCGATCGAGACGCGCTGCTGCTCGCCGCCGGAGAGCTCGTCGGGGAGCGACGACATCTTGTGCGTGAGGCCCACCATGTTCAGCACCTCGGGCACCTTCCGCCGGATCGCCGTCGAGCCTTCGCCCTGCACCTTGAGCGCGTAGGCCACGTTCTCGGCGGCGGTGCGGTTCGGCAGCAGCTTGAAGTCCTGAAAGACGCAGCCGACGTTGCGTCGCAGCAGCGGCACCTTGCCGCGCTTCAGCCGGCCGAGGTCGCGCCCGCCGACCACGATCTTGCCGCGGGTCGGCTCGATCTCCTTCAGCACGAGGCGGATGACGGTCGACTTGCCCGAGCCGGACGCGCCCACGATGAAGACGAACTCGCCCTTCTCGATCTCGAAGGAGACGTCGCTGAGGGCGGTCACGTCGGGCTCGTAGACCTTCGTCACGTTCTCGAACGTGACCATCGCCGAGCTCGAGGGCGTCGGCGCTGGGGCAGGCCCGGCTGTCTCCTGTTCGAGGACGGCCGTCGAGGTGTCGAGGTGCTGGAAGTCTGGTTCCTGCACGGGAAAAAGCGCTGCACGGCGCGGGAATGCACCGGTCAGGGCTACGGCGGCGAACTCTAGCTAAACGGGTGGCTAGACGACCTTCCCGGCCGCCTTCGCGAGCAGATATTCGTGGACGAACTCGTCGAGCGCGCCGTCGAGAACTGCCTGCGTGTTGCCGGTTTCGTGCTCGGTGCGGTGATCCTTGACGAGCTGGTAGGGGTGCAGCACGTAGCTGCGGATCTGGCTGCCGAAGTCGGCCTGCTGGGCCGCTCCCCGCTCCTTGGCCAATTCTTCCTCGCGGCGCTCCTGCTCCTGCTCCAGCAGCCGTGACTTGAGGATCCGCAGCGCCGTCTGCTTGTTCGAGCTCTGGCTGCGCTCGTTCTGGCACTGGACGACGATCCCGGTTGGGACGTGCGTGATCCGGACGGCGGAGTCGGTCTTGTTCACGTGCTGGCCGCCGGCGCCGCTCGCGCGGTAGGTGTCGATGCGCAGATCGCTCTCATCGATGTCGACGTCGTCGTCCTCGGGCAAGAGCGGCGCGACGATCACCTGGGCGAAGCTCGTGTGCCGGCGGTGCGCCTGGTCGAACGGGCTCTGCCGGACGAGCCGGTGGACGCCGCGCTCCGCCTTCAGGATCCCGTAGGCGTTCTCGCCCTTGACCGAGAAGGTCGCCGACTTGAGGCCCGCCTCCTCGCCCGGGCTCGCCTCGAGCAGGTCGGTCTGGAAGCCGCGGGTCTGCGCCCAGCGGAGATACATGCGCAACAGGATCTCGGCCCAGTCCTGGGCGTCGGTGCCGCCCGTTCCTGCGTGGATCGTGACCAGCGCGTCGCCGGCGTCGTAATCGCCCGAGAAGAGCGCGTCCTCCTGCAGGCGGTCGAGCTCGGCGCGAAGGGGCGCGATGCTGGTCGCGATCTCGTCCTCCATCTCGCCGTCCATGGCGAGCAGCTCCTGGGCGTCCTGGTAGTCCTGGACGAGGCGGCGGTAGCGCTCGAGGCGACGCGTTAGGCGCGCGTGCTCGGCGCTGACCTGCGCCGCGTGTTGCTGGTCGTCCCAGAATCCGGGCGTGCCGAGCTCCTGCTCCAGCTCGGCGAGGCTGCTCTCCAGCTGTTCCGGGTCAAAGGTAATCACGGACCCAGGCGAGCTGGGCCCCGATCTCCTGGAGCTGCTGGTCGAGCGGCTGGGCAGGCTGGGTCTGGTCGGCCATCGCGCGGTCGATGGTAGCCGAGCGGGGTCTCGGCGCAGGGACGACCGGACGCGCAGTGCAGGGCTTTCGCGCGTGGCCGCACCCGCGTCGGTCCCAGCTTGCCCGCAAGCCGGGGAGCCACGCGACCTGTGGACAACTCGTCACACTTCCAACGCACCTCGGCGGTGTCCGAACAGCGCAACCCGGGGACAGTCCCTGACGGAGAACGCGAGCGCGGATCGGTAGGAGGCGGTCGACGTCTAAGCGCCGTGGCAGCGCTTGAACTTCTTGCCGCTGCCGCACCAGCACGGGTCGTTGCGGCCGAGATTCTTCTCGCGCTCGCTGGTCACCCGCTGCTGCGTGATCACGGAGCCGCCGCCCGCGTCGAGCGCGCCCGCGGTGACCGAGGCGCCTTCGCCGCCGAGCGCGAGGCCGGCGCCGCCGCCCGCCGCAGCGATCGCCTGAGAGCCGGCGAGCGACTCGTGCGCGTACGCGAACCCGTCGCCGTCGAGCGCCTGCGCGGCCCGCGCCTGCTCGAGCTGATCGGCCTCCTCGACCTCGATCTCGGCGTGGAAGAGCGTGCGCACGACCTCGTCGCGGATCTCGAGATTGAGCTCCTCGAACATGCGATGGCCCTCCGAGGTGTACTCGACGAGCGGATCCTTCTGCGCCATGGAGCGCAGGTGCACGCCCTCGCGCAGGTAGTCCATGTTCTCGAGGTGCTCGCGCCAGCGGTGGTCGACGACCTGCAGGATCACGAAGCGCTCGACATCGCGCAGCAGCGGCTGTGACGTCTCCGGGTTCAGCCCGAGGCCCTTCTCCCGCTCGGCGTACGTGTCGCGCGCGTCCTCCTGGAACTCCTCGACGAGCGCCTGGCGGTCGAGCCCGACCTCCTCCCGCAGCTCGTCCGGCGTGATCGGATCCTCGGTCGCGTACAGGTCGATCATCGCCCGGCAGAGCGCGTCGAGATCCCACTCCTCGTCGAACTCGCCGGTCGTGTACTGGTTGACCGTGCTCTCGATCACCTCGTCGATCCAGAGCCCGACCTCCTCCGAGAGATCCTCGCCCTCGAGCACGCGCCGGCGCTGCTCGTAGATCACCGAGCGCTGCTTGTTCATGACGTCGTCGTACTTGAGCACGTTCTTGCGCATGACGAAGTTCTGCTCCTCGACCTTCTTCTGCGCGTTCTCGATCTGGTTCGAGAGGATCTTCGCCTCCATGGGCTGGTCGTCCGGCACCTTGAAGCGCTCCATGATGTTGTAGATCCGGTCGCCGGCGAACAGGCGCACGAGGTCGTCCTGGCCGGAGAGGTAGAAGCGCGACTCGCCGGGGTCGCCCTGGCGGCCCGAGCGGCCGCGGAGCTGGTTGTCGATCCGGCGCGCCTCGTGGCGCTCGGTGCCGAGTACGTACAGGCCGCCGAGCTCCTTGATCCCGCCCGCGAGCTTGATGTCGACGCCGCGGCCGGCCATGTTGGTCGCGATCGTGACGGCGCCCCTCTGGCCCGCCTCCGCGATGATCCCGGCCTCCTTCTCGTGCTGCTTGGCGTTCAGCACCTTGTGCGGGATGCCCTGGCGGTCGAGCAGCTGCGAGAGGTGCTCCGAGACCTCGACGGAGATCGAGCCGACGAGCACCGGCTGGCCGGCCTCGTGGCGCTCCTTGATGTCGGCGATCGCCGCGTTGTATTTCGCCTCGCCGGTCTTGAAGATCAGGTCGTTCTCGTCCTTGCGCGCGACCTGGACGTTGGTCGGGATCTCGACCACGTGGAGGTCGTAGATCTCGACGAACTCCTTCTCCTCGGTCTTGGCCGTGCCGGTCATGCCGGCGAGCTTCTCGTAGAGGCGGAAGTAGTTCTGCAGCGTGATCGTGGCGAGCGTCTGGTGCTCCTCCTGGATGCGGACGCCCTCCTTCGCCTCGACCGCCTGGTGCAGGCCCTCCGACCAGCGGCGGCCTTCCATGATCCGGCCGGTGAACTCGTCGACGATCTTCACCTCGCCGTCCTGCACGACGTAGTCGACGTCGCGGTGGAAGAGCGCCTCCGCCTTCAGCGCCTGGTTGAGGTGGTTGACGAGCTGGCCGTTGCGCGGGTCGTAGAGGTTGTCGATCCCGAGCGCGCGCTCGACAGCCTCGATCGAGCCCTGCATCGCCGAGACCGTCTTGTGCTTCTCGTCGTACTCGAAGTCGGCGCCCGACGCCTCGGCCGCGCCCTTCGGCAGGCCCGGCTTGGCCGCGAAGCCCTCGAGCGCGCGCGCGATGCGCGCGAAGTCGTAGTAGACCTGGGCGGCCGTCTCCGGCTCGCCGGAGATGATCAGCGGCGTGCGTGCCTCGTCGATCAGGATCGAGTCGACCTCATCCACGATCGCGAAGTCGTGGCCGCGCTGGACGACTCCGTCGAGCGTGACGGCCATGTTGTCGCGCAGGTAGTCGAAGCCGAACTCGGAGTTCGTGCCGTAGACGACGTTGGCAGCGTAGGCCTCGCGCCGCTCGTCGAACGGCATCATGTTCTGGATCGAGGAGGCCCGCATCCCGAGGGCGTCCCACACCGGCTTAGTCCACTCGGGGTCGCGCTTGGCGAGGTAGTCGTTGACGGTGACCAGGTGGACGCTGTTGCCGGTCAGCGCGTTCAGGTAGAGCGGCTGGACGGCGACGAAGGTCTTGCCCTCACCGGTCTTCATCTCCGCGATGTCCCCCTCGTGCAGGACGATGCCGCCCATCTGCTGGACGTCGAAGAGGCGGACGTCCATCGTGCGCTTGAACGCCTCGCGGACGGCGGCGAAGGCCTCGAAGACGAGCTCGTCGACCGGCTCGCCGTTCTCGATCCGCTGCTTGAACTCGGCGGTCTTGCCGGCCAGCTCGGCGTCGCTCAGGGCCTCGAACTCGGGCTCGAGCGTGCCGATGTAGGCGGCCTGCTCGGCCAGCCGCTTGACGCGGCGGCCCTCGCCGAAGCGCAGGACTTTTTCGAGCGATCCGAGCTGCTGAGCCATCGTCTTAGGGTAGCTGCCCTACAGAGGGTCGGCCTCGATCTCCCAGGCGTCGCCGTCCAGGCGGCTCGCTCGGACGACGTGATGCTCGCCCTGCTCACGGCCGATTCGCTCCAGCTCCGGGACGCTGCCGAAGACACGCTCGCCGTCGACGGTCAGCGTGCGGCCCTCGTCGGCCGTGACCAGCTCGAGCTCGTCGCCTTCCGCCTCGAAGCTGCTCACGACGATGCGGCGGGCGGCGACGGCCCAGACGTCCTCGCCCTGGCGGACGGCCTCGGCGCGGTAAGGCGCGTCGAGGGTCTGCTCGATCGCGTCCGCGAGCGGCCCGAGCGTGTCCGGCGGCTCGTCCTCGTCCACCACGAGGTCGCCGTTCGGAAGCGCGACGAAATGAATCTCGTCTCCGGTGAGGCCCGGCGCTTCGGCGGACGCGACCGCGTCCCAGCGGCGCGGGCGCGGGACGCCGTGGATGCCGGTCACTCCCCAGTGCGGGCCGGGGTCGACCATCCCTTCCTCGGCCCCCTGCTCGAGCCGTGCCTCGCGCGCCAGCTTCTTGTGCAGCGGCTCGCGCCGAAAGATCACTGCGGTTCGATCAGCCCGTAGCCGCCGTCACGGCGCCGGTAGACGATGCTCACCGCCTCGGAGTCGCCGCTGCGGAAGACGAAGAAGTCGTGCCCGACGAGCTCGAGCTGGTGTACCGCTTCCTCGGGCGTCATCGCGTCGAGCGCGAACTGCTTCGTCTTGACGATCTCGAGCTCGAGCTCCTCGGCGGGGACGGTCGTCGCCTCGGAGGCCGCGTTCGCCCTGGCGGCACGGCGCCGGCGGTCGCGGCCGCGCGTGCGATAGCGCGTCACCTGCCGCTCGAGCTTCTCGACGAGCTGGTCGATCGAGGCGCGCATGTCCGACGAGGCCTCCCTCGCTCGCAGTACAGGCCCGGATGTCCAGATGGTCGCCTCGGCGACCTGGTTCGCCGCGATCGAGGGGTTCTTCTCGAGCATCAGCTCCAGCTCGATTCGCGGGTCGTCCAGCTGCCGCTCCAGCTTGCCGAGCTTCTCCTCGGCGTAGCTCCGGATCGAATCGCTGACCTCGAGATTCCTGCCCTTCACCTGGAACTGCATCCCCGCTCCTTCGACGCTGGCTCCGTGCAAAGAATCTAACGGACGACCCGTGCGAAGGTGATCACCTCGACCCTGCGCGCCCCCGCCTTGCGCAGGGCGCTCGCGGCGGCATTCGCAGTCGAGCCGCTGGTGTAGACGTCGTCCACGAGCGCGATGCGAGGCGGGGAGTCGGCGGCAGGGACGAACGCGCCGGCGACGTTGCGCCGGCGGTCGGGGAGTGACAGCCCGCGCTGCCGCGAGGCGGGGCGAGACCTGCCGAGCAGCGCCGGCACCGGGAGCGACCACCGCTCGCCGAGCTCCCGGGCGAGCCGCTCGGCCGGGTGGTGCCCACGCTCGAGGCCACGCGCGCGATCGGACGGGACGAACGTGAGCGCTGTCACCGACGGGGCCGGCACCGCGTCGGCGACCGTGTCGGCCGCGAGGGCCGCGAGCCTCCGCAGGCCGCGCTCCTTCCAGGCGCGCACGAGTTGCCGAACGGCCTCGTCGTAGACGACGGCTGCACGGGCGTTGGCGAACGCGAGGCGACGGCCGGAGCATTCGCGGCACCGCGCGACCGGCCAGGCCGTCGGAGCGCCGCAGCGAGCGCACAGCGGCTCGACGAGCCGGGGGAGTGCCCCGCGACAGACCGGGCAGAACTGCTCGCCGCCGGTGCCGCAGACGACGCAGCGCACGGGCAGGATCAGGTCCAGGAGCTTCACGTCACACCACATTCACCTCCGCGAACAGCGTAGGAAGCAACGCGTGACGAGTCTGTGACGGCTCCGTGACGAATGTGTGTCGAACTATCCGCGGGCCGTGAAGGCCCGATCGGCTTCGGCCAGCGTCGCCGCGGAGCCGATGTCGTACCAGCTGCCGGGGACACGCCAGGCATACACGGGCATCCTCGAGTAGAGCCACTCGACCAGCCGGCCCGGCTGGTCGGGATTGTTCCCGGCCTCCAGGTACTCGCCCACCAGCGGCAGCGACTCGCGCGGGTAGAAGTAGAGCGCGATCCCGGTCAAGGTGCTGCGCGGCTGCTGGGGCTTCTCTTCGAAGAACGTCAGCCGGTCGTCGTCGTCGAGCTCGATCGCGTTGTAGCGGCGGATCGCCTCCAGGTCGCCCACGTCGTAGACCCCGAGCATGGGAGCACGCTTAGCCAGCGCAAACTTCGCGAACGGCGCCAGGCCGTCGCTGAAGAGGTTGTCGCCAGCGAGCACGAGCAGGTCTTCGTCGATCGCCTCGGCCCGGATCGCCAGGTCGAGGTCCCCGATCGCGCCGAGCTTGGTCTCCTCGTCGGCGGTCCCGTCGTCGACGATCCGCACCTCCTGCCCGTCCCATCGGGACGCCCACTCGCGAAAGGCGTCGGCGAACTTCGAATTGGTCACGAGGAAGATCCCATCCAGCCCCTCGACGTCCGAGAGCCGCGACAGCAGATGCTCGACCATCGGGCGCCCGCCGACCGGCAGGAGCGCCTTGGGCCGGTCGAGCGTCAGCGGGTAGAGCCGCGTCGCGTAGCCCGCGGCGAGGATGACCGCCTTCATGCTGGGTGCATCGGCTCTACGTGCCTTCGTCCCAAGAGGCGAGGTACTTCGCCTGCTCCTCGGTCAGCTCGTCGATGGCGACGCCCATCGTCTCGAGCTTCAGCCGCGCGATCTCCTTGTCGATCTCAGGCGGCACGGGATAGACCTTGCGCTCGAGGCTCGCCGCGTTCGCGACCACGTGCTCGGCGGAGAGCGCCTGGTTCGCGAACGACATGTCCATCACCTGGGCGGGATGCCCTTCGGCGGCGGAAAGGTTGACCAGCCGGCCGTCCGCGATCAGGTAGATCCGGCGGCCGTCCTCGAGCGTGAACTCGTCGACGAAGGTGCGCAGCGTGCGCGTGTCCGTCGCGAGCGAGCGCAGCGCCGGGATCTCGATCTCGACGTTGAAGTGGCCGGTGTTGGCGAGAATCGCGCCGTCCTTCATCTGCAGGATGTGCTCGCGCGTGATCACCGACTTGTCGCCCGTGGCGGTGACGAAGATGTCGCCGACCCGGGCCGCCTGCTCCATCGGCAGCACCTGGAAGCCGTCCATCACGGCCTCGAGCGCGCGCAGCGGGTCGACCTCGGTCACGACCACGTGCGCGCCCATCCCCTTCGCGCGCATCGCCACCCCGCGGCCGCACCAGCCGTAGCCGGCGACGACGAAGGTGCGCCCGGCGAGCAGAATGTTCGTCGCGCGAACGATCCCGTCGATCGTCGACTGGCCCGTGCCGTAGCGGTTGTCGAACATGTGCTTCGTGAGCGCGTCGTTGACCGCGATCACCGGGAAGCCGAGCGCGCCGTCGCGCTCGAGCGCCTTGAGGCGGATCACGCCGGTGGTGGTCTCCTCGGTCGCGCCGACGATGTCGCCGAGCTGCTCCCGGCGGTGCGAATGGAGCACGCCGATCACGTCGGCGCCGTCGTCCATCGTCAGCTGCGGCTTGTGGTCGACCGCGGCCTCGATGTGCTGGTAGTAGGTGTCGTTGTCCTCGCCCTTGATCGCGAAGACCGAGATCTCGAACTCCTCCACGAGCGCGGCGGCGACGTCGTCCTGGGTCGAGAGCGGGTTCGATGCGCAGAGCACGACGTCCGCGCCGCCGTCCTTCAGCGTCCGCATCAGGTTGGCGGTCTCGCTCGTGACGTGCAGGCAGGCCGAGATGCGGTAGCCCGCGAGCGGCTGGTCGGTCGCGAAGCGCTCGCGGATCGCCGCCAGGACCGGCATCTGCCGGTCGGCCCACTCGATCCGGCTGACGCCTTCCGGCGCGAGCGCGAGGTCCTTGACGTCGTGCCGTCTCGTCGTAGCCATGTCGCTCCTTCGCTCTCGTTAAGGCGTTCGCTTGCGACGCCGACCAAAGAGGCCGTACCGGCTCTGCCGGTACGGCCGTCCAACGCACTGTTTGGGATCTAGAACGATGTTGCCCCTGCCCGAATAGCCTCTTAGGCGGCCAGCAGCCGCTCGTGCTTGCGCTGCTCCCAGTCGAGCGCGCTCAGTTCGGTGCCAGCAAGCCACGAGTCGACGGCGGCTCGGAGGTCCGGCTCACGCCGCAGGCGCGCGGCGAAGGCCAGCTCTCGCAACTCGACGCGGAAGCGCCTCCGCAGCTCCTGGAGCGAGCGCAGCTGGTTCACCTCGAGCAGGCCGTAGGTGCGATAGCCGGAGGCCGTGCGCCGCGGGACGACGAGCCCGGCCCGCTCGAGGTAGCGCAGCATGCGTGGAGACCACCCCGTCTCGCGCGCCGCCTGGCCCACTGTCGCCCTTCGCATGGCCCCAACCTTACCACACTTGTGTCAGGCTTTGTCCGTGCCCTCGCGCCCGTAGCTGTCCTCTAGTCGCACGATGTCGTCCAGCTGCGGAGTCGAGACCTCGATGATGGTCGTGTCCTCGAGCGCTGCGACGCGGTGAACTGTGCCGGGCGGGAAGTGAAACGCCGCGCCCGGGCCGACGACCTCGTTGTTCAGCATCCGCTCGCCGGGCGCGCCGAGCTCGAGCTTCGCCCGCCCCTCGAGCACGTACCAGGCTTCGTCCTTCTCCTTGTGGAACTGCAGGCTGAGCGACTCGCCGGCGCGGACGAACAGGATCTTGCCCGCGTAGTGGTCCGTCTTCGACCAGATCAGCTCGTGCCCCCAGGGCTTGTCCACCTTCTCGGGCTCGGACGTGAACCTGTCCAGCCCGCCGAGGTTCGGAGAGGTCAAGTGATCGTGCTCGGCCACGAGCCGCGCGAACCTACCACCATGCGGCTAGCCGGGCCACTCTGGGTGTCCGGCGAGGTACTCGCTCGCGACCCGTAGGTCCTTCGGGGTGTTGACGGTCAGCCAGACCCCTTCATGCCTGAAAGCGCGCAGTCGTCGCTCCGCGGCCAGCTCGGGGAACGTGGTCGTCTCGTGGTCGCCGCGCTCCGGGAAGCGCTCCAGTGCCTCCTCCCCGAGCACGTAGATCCCGCAGCTGACCCACTGGTCGAGCCGTGGCGCCTCGCGGAAGCCGGTGACCAGGTCGTCGTCGAGGTCGACCACGCCGAACGGCGACCGGAGCGGGACGACGGTGATCGTCGCGGCCGCCTCGCGTTCGCGATGGAGGGCGAGGAGCCGCGCGAAGTCGACGTCCACCAGCTCGTCGCCGTTGAGCGCGAACAGGTCACCCTGCTCGCGCCGCGCCTCGGCGGCGTAGCGGATCCCTCCTCCCCGCCCGAGCGGCTCCGGCTCAGGGACGGCCACCACTTCCGGGCCGAGGCCGCCGAGCGCCGTTTCGAACGCGCCTTCCTGGCCGGCCGCGCAGCTGACTAGCACACGCGTCACGCCCGCGGCGGCGAGCTGCTCGACCTGGAAGGCGGCGAGCGGCCGGCCGGCCAGCTCGACCAGCGCCTTCGGGCGGCCGCCCGCGGCCTCTCCGAGGCGCTCGGCCTTCCCCCCCGCCAGGATGACTGCCTCCACTATCGCTCGAGCTCGTGCTCGCGCTCTTCGGTCTCCGGGAGCGCAGCGAGCGGGGAGGCGGCGCGGCCGATGCCCTCGTACGTGAAGCCTGCAGCGCGGGCCTGCTCCGGATCGAGCAGGTTGCGGCCGTCGAGGATCAGCGGCCGGCGCATCGCCTCCCGCACTTCGTCGGAGGCGAGCTCCCGCAGCTCGTCCCACTCGGTCACGATCACGGCGGCGTCCGCGCCGGTCACTGCCTCGAGCACGCTGTCGCAGAACGTGACGCCCTGGAGCAGCCTGCGCGCGTCGGCGACCGGGTCCCAGGCGCGCACCTCGGCGCCCTCGGCGAGCAGGCGCGAGGCCAACACGAGCGACGGCGCCTCGCGCAGGTCGTCGGTGTTGGGCTTGAAGGCGAGCCCCAGCAGCGCCACGGTCTTGCCACGCAGCTTGCCGAGGTGCTTCTCGAGCTTGCCGACCACGCGCCGCTTCTGCAGGTCGTTGACCTCGATCACGGCGCTGAGCAGCTGGAAGTGGTAGCCCGAGTTCGACGCGAGCTGCTTGAGGGCGGCGCCGTCCTTGGGGAAGCACGAGCCGCCCCAGCCGATCCCGGCGCGCAGGAAGTGCCGGCCCAGGCGATGGTCGAGCCCGACGCCCTCGGCCACCTTGACCACGTCGGCGCCGGTTGCCTCGCAGACGTTCGCGATCTCGTTGATGAAGCTGATCCGGGTCATCAGGAACGCGTTCGCGGCGAGCTTGATCATCTCGGCCGAGGCGACGTCGGCGTGCACGACCGTGGCGTCGAGCGGGTCGTAGAGCGACGCGACCGTCTGCGCGTCGGCCTCCGAGAACGCGCCGACGACGACGCGATCGGGGTCCATGAAGTCGCGGACGGCGCTGCCCTCGGCCAGGAACTCCGGGTTCGAGACGTAGCCGACGTGCGCGAGCCCGCGCGCGTCGAGCGCGGCGCGCACCTTCTCTCCGGTGCCGACGGGCACCGTGCTCTTCATCACCAGCAGCGCGCGCTCCTCGAGCGCCGGCAGCTGTTCGACCACCGTCCAGACGGCGGTGAGGTCGGCGTCGCCGGAGTAGGTCGGCGGCGTGCCGACGCAGATGAACAGGAGAGGCGCGTCGACGATGTCGTCGAGCTCGAGCGTGAAGGTCAGCCGCTCGCGGTTCCGCTCGAGCAGCTCCTCGAGGCCCGGCTCGTGCAAGGGCACACGGCCGGACTGGAGCGCCTCGATCCGCTCGGGAAGGACGTCGCGGACGACGACCTCGTGGCCCAGCTCGGCGAAGCAGGCGCCGGTGACGAGGCCGACCCAGCCGGCCCCGAAGATGCCGATTTTCGGCTTCACGGCCGCGGAGCCTACCGGGGCAGGGGCCGCAGCCCGCGCGCGATTGCGAGCATCGTCTCGTTCGAAAGCGAGTCCAGCAGCGTGTTCACGACCCAGTAGCTCGCGCCGTTGTCGCGCAGCACCACCATGTGCAAGTGCGAACCGGTGTAGTAGAGGTCGAACTCGCGCCCGCCGACCCGCTGCGTGAGGCTCTTGTCCCCGAGGACCGGTGCGTCGGCCCAGCGCGTCTCCTGGATTCCCCAGTACTCGTTGAAGCCCGTGCGGAAGGTGAGCCGGAGCGTCGGCTGTCCGCCGAGCGGGTAGATCCGCACCGGCGTCTCGCCGTAGCCGTCGTCGAGGCTGGAGGCGCTCTCGAGCAGTGTCGGGTACTCGACCGTGAAGGGCAGGCGCTTGCGCAGCTTGAACAGGGTCGAGCGCGTCTCGCCCGGGTCCCGGCGCACCCTCGCCGGCTGGCGCGTGGGCGCCGTCGGGATCACGACCGGCGCGAGCTCACCGTGGAAGGTCGAGCCGACGATCCCGGTCACCAGCGCCCCGTTCGAGAGCGGCCTGATCTTGGCGGGCATCGGCTCGACGTCGGCGCTCCCGAGTAGCTTGGCGACCTGCTGGGCCGCGATCTTTCCGTTCGCCGCGCGGGCCGGGTCGAAGTAGACCTTGGAGTGGAAGTAGTTCCAGTTCGGCGCGTTCGCGGGCTGGCCGTTTGGCGGTGTGACCGTGACGTAGCCTTTCTGCCCGAGCAGGTAGCTCGCGTTCCCGGCCGAGCCCGCCACCCCGTTGCCGTTCAGGACGGTCAACGTCACCTGTTTCGGCGGGATCGTGCGCTTGAGCGTCGGCAGCTTGCGGCCGAGCGCAACGGCTGTCGCGGTCGAGGCCTCGCCCACGTCCGGGTTGAGGAACTTCTGCACCGCCTCGTTGATGTTGGTGCTGTCCGTCGAGAGCTCATTCGCGCCGACGATGTTCTTGATCTTCACCTGGAAGACATGGCCGTGGGGAAGGTTGTAGGCAAAGGAGGCGTACTTCTTGACGTCGCTGAGGTTGACGTCGCGCCCGCCGCGCTCGATCTCGACGTAGTGGTTCTGGGTGATCTCGTTGACGATCCCGAGCACGCTCGTCAGGCCGAGCGACTTGGCCATCTGCTGCCGCGCGGCGCCGACGAACAGCTGCTGGCGAGCGAGCCGGTAGAGGTCGGAGTCGGTGTGCCGGAAGCGGACGAAGTCGAGCGCCTGCTTGCCGGTCAGGTGCTGGTAGCCCGGCTGCAGGTCGATGTTGGCGAAGTCGGTCGAGGCCGTGCCGACGTTCTTGTTGTAGTAGCGCCGGTCGACGTCCAGCCAGACCCCGCCGAGCTTGTTCACGACGCCGATGAAGCCGAGGAAGTTGACCGGGATCAGGTAGTTGACCGGCAGGCTCGTCAGGTGCCGCACCGTCTCGAGCGCGCCGCCGAGCCCGCAGTAGGCGTAGGCGCTGTTGATCCGCCCGCTGCCCTCCGCGACGGCGGGGGCACCTCCCTTGCCGGGGCACCAGAGCGGGACGATCAGGTCGCGCGGGAACGAGAGCAGCGAGATCGAGTTCGTGACCGGATCGGCGCGGATCAGCATCATCGTGTCGGAGCGCGAAGGAGCGCTTCCGTCGCCGGCCCGGTGGTCGTAGCCGACCACGAGCGCGACCGCGGCCGTCTTCGGCGGGTCGAGCCGCTCCTGCGTCAGCTGACCCTCTGCGGTATGCGGCCGCAGCGCGGCGACGCTCTCGTGCGCCCAGAGGTAGAAGCCGCCGACCACGCCGACGATGACGACCGCCAGCGTCACTCCCGACCAGGCGAAGAAGCGGGCGATCCGAGTGGCCACACCGCGCTGAGGAGGCGGCGGCTGGCGGTAGAGGGTCACCGGCGTCAGCGCGCCGGGTGGCAGCACTGCGTGACCGTTGCCGTTGACTCCGGCCCCGCGGCCGATTCCTTTCTTGAGAGTGGTCCGCATCGAAAAAAGAACGCCGTGAAGGCGTTCGCCGCAGGTCAGGATAGCCGACGCTCCGGGCGGCTACACCGGCTCCAGCGCCCTCTCGTCGGGCTCGTAGGCGAGGTTCGGGCGGAGCCAGCGCTCGGCGTCTTCCCGTGAGAGGCCCTTGCGAGCCGCGTAGGACTCGACCTGGTCGGCTCCCACGCGGCCGACGGAGAAGTACTTCGCCTCCGGATGGTGGAAATAGATCCCGCTCACGGCGGCGGCCGGGGTGACAGCGAACGTCTCCGTCAGCGCGAACCCGTGCGCCTCTGCGCCGAGTAGCTCGAAGAGCTTCCCCTTCTCGGAATGGTCGGGGCACGCGGGGTACCCGAAGGCTGGACGGATGCCGCGGTACCTCTCGGCGATCAGCTCGTCGTTCGGGCGGCGCGGGCCCTGCTCGTACCAGGCCCGGCGGCTCTCCTCGTGCATGTACTCCGCGAACGCCTCCGCCAGCCGGTCGGCGAGCGCCTTGGTCAGGATCGCGCGGTAGTCGTCCTGCTCGGCCTCGAAGCGCGCGGCGAGCTCGTCCGCGCCGAACACGCCGACGGCGAACGCGCCGAGATGGTCGCCGGCGGGCGCCACGTAGTCCGCCAGCGAGCGGTTCGGGCGCGAGTCGCCGTAGTCGCTCTGCTGCCTGAGCAGGCAGAAGCGCAGCTCGCCGCGCTCGGCGGCAACCGCGATGTCCTCGCCGTCCGAGGAGGCGGGCCAGAAGCCGTGGACGCCGCGCGCGGACAGCAGACCGTCACGCACGATCTCGTTGAGCAGCTCCTGGGCGTCGTCGTAGACCTCCCGCGCCTCGGGCCGCTCCAGGATCGCGGGGAACTTGCCCTTCAGGTCCCAGGCGTGGAAGAAGAACTGCCAGTCGACGTAGTCCAGCAGCGTCTCCAGCTCCGGCTCGACGACGCGGCTGCCGGCGAACGACGGCTCGGGCAGGTCGTCGAGCTCCACCCGGTGCCGGTTCTCCAGCGCGCGCCGGTACGGCAGCAGCGGCTTGCGGTCGCGCTCGGCATGTAGGTCGCGGAGGCGCTCTTGGTCGGCGCGGTTCTCTTGATTGAGGTTCGCGCGCCGCGCTGGATCGAGCAGGTCGGAGACGACTGCGGTCACCCGCGACGCGTCGCGCACGTAAACCGACGGCTGTGAATAGGCCGGCGCGATCCGCACCGCGGTGTGCTGCTTCGACGTGGTCGCGCCGCCGATCAGCAACGGCAGGTCGAGCTCGCGCCGCTCCATCTCCCGCGCGACGTTCACCATCTCGTCGAGGGACGGCGTGATCAGGCCCGAGAGCCCCACCGCGTCGGCGCCGACCTCGACGGCCGTGTCGAGGATCGTGTCCGCCGGCACCATCACGCCGAGGTCGAGCACCTCGTAGTTGTTGCAGCCGAGCACGACGCCCACGATGTTCTTGCCGATGTCGTGCACGTCGCCCTTGACGGTCGCGAGCACGATCTTCCCCTGCGCGCGAGCGACGCCGGTGCGCTCCTTCTCTTCCTCCATGTACGGCTCCAAGTAGGCGACGGCGCGCTTCATCGCGCGCGCGCTCTTCACGACCTGCGGCAGGAACATCTTCCCGCTCCCGAAGAGGTCGCCGACGATCCCCATGCCGGCCATCAGCGGGCCCTCGATCACGTCGAGCGGCCGCTCGTGCTGCTGTCGCGCCTCCTCGGTGTCCTCCTCGATGTAGTCGACCACGCCGTGCACGAGCGCATAGGCGAGGC
The DNA here is from genome assembly GCA_963763475.1 of uncultured Actinomycetes bacterium. Classification (GTDB taxonomy): domain Bacteria; phylum Actinomycetota; class Thermoleophilia; order Gaiellales; family Gaiellaceae; genus AC-32. The sequence goes on from CAVXOR010000004.1 coordinate 496,119, forward strand.
GGTCGTCCACGGGCGCATCCCGCCAGGAGAGGTCGACCTCGCGCTTCGTCGCCTCGCCGTGGACGCGGCCCGCGTACTCGACGAGCCGTTCGGTCGCGTCCGGACGCCGGTCGAAGAGGACGTCCTCGACCAGCTCGAGCAGCTCCGGCTCGATGTCCTCGTAGACCATCAGCTGGCCGGCGTTGACGATCCCCATGTCCAGCCCGGCTCCGATCGCGTGATAGAGGAAGGCTGCGTGCATCGCCTCTCGGACGTGGTCGTTGCCGCGGAACGCGAAGGAGAGGTTCGAGATCCCGCCGGAGGTGCGCGTGCCGGGGCAACGCTCCTTGATCAGCGGGAGCGCGTCGATGAAGGCCTTCGCGAAGCCGGCGTGCTCCTCGATCCCCGTCGCGACGGCGAGCACGTTCGGGTCGAAGACGATGTCCGCGGGCGCGAACTCGAGCTGGTCGACCAACAGCCGGTACGCGCGCTCGCAGATCTCGACCTTCCGCTCGACCGTGTCCGCCTGGCCCTGCTCGTCGAACGCCATCACGATCACCGCGGCGCCGAGCTCCCCCAGCCGTCGCGCCTGCGCGAGGAACTGCTCCTCGCCTTCCTTGAGTGAGATCGAGTTCGCGATCCCTTTCCCCTGCACGCACTCCAGGCCGGCCTCGAGCACCTCGAAGCGCGAGCTGTCGACGACGATCGGGATCCGTGCGACCTCCGGTTCCGACGCGATCAGCCGCAGGAAGGTCGTCATCGCCTCGACGGCGTCCAGCAGGTCGGCGTCCATGTTGACGTCGAGCAGGTTGGCGCCGCCGCGCACCTGCTCGAGCGCGACCTCGACCGCAGAGGCGTAGTCGTTCGCCTCGACGAGGCTCCGAAAGCGCGCCGAGCCGGTGACGTTCGTGCGCTCGCCGATCATCACGAAGCCCGTGTCCGGCCCGATCTCGAACGGCTCCAGCCCGCTGTAGCGCGGACGCTCGGACGGCTGCGGGATCGTCCGCGGCGAGAGGCCGCGCACGGCCGCGGCGATCTCGGCGGTGTGCTCCGGAGTGGTGCCGCAGCAGCCGCCGACCACGTTCAGGAATCCCTCCGCGGCGAACTCGCCCAAGAGCGTGCTCGTCTCCTCCGGCTGCTCGTCGTAGAGGCCGAGCGCGTTCGGCAGGCCGGCGTTCGGATGGCACGAGACCCAGGTCGTCGCGGAACGGGAGAGCGACTCGATCACGGGCCGCATCTCACGCGCCCCGATCGAGCAGTTCACGCCGACGATCAACGGCCGCGCGTGCTCGATCGAGATCCAGAACGCCTCGACCGTCTGGCCGGAGAGGTTGCGGCCGCTGCGGTCGATCGCGGTGAACGAGATCCAGAGCGGGAGCTCCGGCACTGCCTCGCGCGCCGCCGCGACCGCGGCCTTCGCGTTGAGCGTGTCAAAGATCGTTTCAATCAGGAGCAGGTCGACGCCGCCCTCCTGCAGGGCCTGCATCTGCTCGGCGTACGCCGCGACGACGTCCTCGAAGCTGACCGCGCGGAAGGCGGGATCCTCGACCTTCGGCGAGAGCGAGAGCGTCACGTTCAGCGGCCCGACGGAGCCCGCGACGAAGCCCTCGTGCTCGTCGGCGACCTTGCGCGCGAGCCGCGCCCCTTCGAGGTTCATGTCGCGCACCGCCGCCTCGAGCGCGTAGTCCGCCTGCCCGATGCTGGTGGCGGTGAAGGTGTTCGTGGTCGCGATGTCCGCGCCGGCCTCGAAGTAGGCGCGGTGGACGCTCTCGACGATCTCCGGCTGCGTCAGGTTGAGCAGGTCGGGATCGCCCTTGACGTCCCGTGAGTGCTCGCGGAAGCGCTCGCCTCGCCACTCCTCCTCGGTCAGGCCGCGGTTCTGGAGCAGGACGCCCCACGAGCCGTCGAGGACCGCGATCCGCTCGGCGAGAAGTGCTTCCAGTCTTTCGCGCGAGTGCTGCAAACCGTTCACTCCCTGCCCAAGGGCCACGAGAGCCGGGTGCTCGCGGGCTCTTTAGGCGTTTGGTAACCCGGTCGCCAAGCTGCCTTCAAAGCTTTCCGGGTGCCTCTGAGCCTAGCAGCCGCCCTAGGAATGGCCGGAGACCGAGAGCTGGTTCTCCGCGTGCTTGATCCGCTGCTCGAGCTGCCAACGGTCGGCGTCCAACTCGCCCTGCTCGACGCGCTCGAGCTCGGCGCGAGCGGTCTCGAGCTGCTCTTGCGCGCGTGCCGGGTCGATGTGCTTGGCGTCCACGGCGTCGTCGACGAGCGCCAGCGCGCGGTCCTGCTCGACCTTGAAGAAGCCGGGGCCGGTCGCGAACTCGACGATGTCCTCTGTGGCTCGGTTGCGATAGATCCGCGTCGAGCCGGCCTTCAGCATCGCGACCAGCGGCGCGTGCCGGGCGAGCACGCCGATCTCGCCCGCCTCGCCGGGAACGACGATCATCTCGACCTCGCCCTCGAACGCCGCGCCCTCGGGCGTGACCAGGGAAACCTCGAAGGTGGCCACTACGCGGGGACGGGCTCGGGCTCTTCGGCTTCCTCGGGCTCGGGCGCGGGCTCCTCCGGAGCCTCGTCGCCACGAGACTTCGCGACGGCCTCGCCGATCGTGCCGACCATGTAGAAGGCCTGCTCGGGGAGCTCGTCGTGCTTGCCGTCGAGGATCTCCGTGAAGCCGGCGATCGTCTCCTCGAGCCGCACGAACTTTCCGGGCTGGCCCGTGAACGTCTCGGCGACGAACATCGGCTGCGAGAGGAAGCGCTCGATCTTTCGAGCCCGCTGGACGATCAGCCGGTCCTCGTCGGAGAGCTCGTCCATGCCGAGGATGGCGATGATGTCCTGCAGGTCCTTGTAGCGCTGCAGCACCTCCTGCACGCGCGTCGCCGTCTCGTAGTGCTCCGGCGAGACGATGTCGCGTGCGAGCGCCCTCGACGACGAGTCGAGCGGGTCGATCGCCGGGTAGATGCCCTTCTCCGAGATCGGCCGCGAGAGCGTGATGAACGCGTCGAGGTGGGCGAACGTGTTTGCCGGCGCCGGGTCGGTGAGGTCGTCGGCAGGCACGTAGATCGCCTGCACCGAGGTGACCGAGCCCTGCCGTGTCGAGGTGATGCGCTCCTGCAGCTGGCCCATCTCTGTGGCGAGGGTCGGCTGGTAGCCGACGGCGCTCGGCATTCGCCCGAGCAGCGCCGAGACCTCGGAGCCCGCCTGCACGAAACGGAAGATGTTGTCGATGAAAAGGAGCACGTCCGCGCCCTCGTCGCGGAAGTACTCGGCCATCGTCAGTCCGGTCAGGGCGACGCGCAGGCGCGCGCCCGGCGGCTCGTTCATCTGCCCGAAGACGAGCGCGGTGTCGGCGAGCACGCCCGACTCGGTCATCTCGAGCCAGAGGTCGTTGCCCTCGCGCGTCCGCTCGCCGACGCCGGCGAACACGGAGTTGCCCTGGTGCTCGCGCGCGACGTTGCGGATCAGCTCCTGGATCAGGACCGTCTTGCCGAGGCCGGCGCCGCCGAACAGGCCGACCTTGCCGCCGCGCACGAACGGCGCGATCAGGTCGATCACCTTGATGCCGGTCTCGAAGATCTCCATCGTCGGCTGTAGCGAGTCGAACGACGGCGGATCGCGGTGGATCGGCCAGCGCTCGACGTCGGCGCCGAGCTCCTCGCCCTCGTCGATCGGGTCGCCGAGCACATTCCAGAGCCGGCCGAGCGTTGCCTTGCCGACGGGCACGGTGATCGGCGCGCCCGTGTCGACCACGTCCACCCCGCGCGGGATGCCGTCGGTGGCGTCCATCGCCACCGCGCGCACGCGATCGTCGCCGAGGTGCTGCTGCACCTCGGCGATCAGGTCACCCTTGCCGTCCGGGAGCGCGATCCGAAGCGCGGTGTAGATCTCGGGCAACTGGCCGGTGAAGACGGCGTCGATCACGACGCCGCGAATCTCGATGACCTTGCCGACGTTCTGGCCGTTGTTCTGGTCAGGCATGTGTCTCCTGGAGAGGTGGTTCGGGTGAGCTGCCAAGGGGCCGCCGCTTCCGGCGGCCCGCGAAGCTGAGTCTAGCGAAGCCCTGCTTGATCCGATCCGGCTTCGGATAAGCCTTCCCGTCCTCTGTCATCGCAGCCACCCTGGCCGCGTGATCGAGGCTTCAGACGTGTGACGTGATCAGGGATGGGAACACTGTCGAACAGTATCGACAGCGGGCCCGGCGTTACCGCTGCAGGACCGGCCCGCCGCGCAGCGAGCGTGCGGAGGTGGCGGCTGCCTGCTGAAACGCGTTCATGCGCTCGATAGCCTGCGAGGTGCGGAGATCCATCGTCTCGACCGAGGCGAACGGGCCGACGGCCGCCTGGACTACGGGCGCGTGCGCCGCGCTCACGGAGCTCGAGCGCATCGAGGTGGCGAAAATGCTGCCGAGACCGACCGCCGCGACCGCCATCGCCGCTGCCGCAGGAGCGAGGTGCAGCCGCGCGCGGCGTCGCAGGCGTCCGATCACGACCGGGCGCTCGAGCTGCTCGAGCCGAGCTTCCCGAAGTGTCATCGTGAGGCCGGTGATCGTGGTGCTGAACTCCCTGCACGACGGGCATGCGTCGAGGTGCGCGTGCAACAGCACGCGCTCGAAGCTCGACAGCTCGCCGTCGATCTCGGTCGACGCCCAGTGGCGGGCGCGCTCACATTCGCCGCTCATGGCCCTCACGATAGCTTCGACGGCGGCGGAGTCCAGAAGTTAGACCCTTAGACGAGGGAGTGGCGGCTGTCGACGAGTACACCGATCACCACCAGGATCAGCCCGAGGACGATGAAAACGGCCGAGTTGTTGATCGTCTCGTTCTGTTCGTCGAGGCTCGCCCAGCGCAGTCGCCGCTCACCGAGGCCCGGCAGGGGCAGCATCGTCCAGCCGGCCGCCTCGGATTTCATCCTCGCCGGGCCGCGGTTTCCGATGAAGAACCCCGAGACCATCAGGAAGCAGCCGAGACCGTAGAAGCCGAGCGCGATCGCGCGGTCGAGCGACGCTCCGATCAGCGCGCCGAACAGCGCCGAGATCGCAGCGGTCGCGATCGAGCAGCCGACGACCAGCAGCACGAGACGGCGAAGTGCCGCGACCATCCGGCCTAGGCCGGGAGCGGCTGCGCAGATGTCTTCGAGCCGGCCCGCCGCATCTCGTCGGCCGACAGCGGCCAGCGCTCGAGCGGGTAGTGGCACGCGGCCGCCTGGCCGCTCCCGAACGAGTAGAGCGGCGGCTCTTCGACGTCGCAGTGGCCCTCGACGAAACGCGGGCAGCGTGTGTGGAACCGGCATCCGCTCGGCGGGTTGACCGGGCTCGGGACGTCGCCCTCGAGCACGATCGCCTCGCGCTGGCGGCCGATCTCCGGGTTCGCGATCGGCACGGCCGAGAGCAGCGCACCCGTGTAGGGGTGTTTCGGTTGCGAGTAGAGCTGCTCGCGCGAGGCCACCTCGGCGACCTTGCCGAGGTACATCACCATCACGCGGTCGGAGATGTGCCGCACGACGTTGAGGTCGTGCGCGATGAAGACGTACGTCAGGCCGAAGTCGTCCTGCAGGTCCTTGAGCAGGTTGAGGATCTGGGCCTGCACCGAGACGTCGAGCGCCGAGACGGGCTCGTCGCACACGATCAGCTTCGGGTTCACCGAGAGCGCTCGCGCCACGCCGATGCGCTGGCGCTGGCCGCCGGAGAACTCGTGCGGGAAGCGGTTGTAGTGCTCCGGGTTGAGCCCGACAACCTCCAGCAGCTCTTGCACCCGGCGCTTGATCTCCGAGCTCGAGCCGAGCCCGTGCACCTCGAGCGGCTCGCCGATGATGAAGCCGACGCGCTTGCGCGGGTTCAGCGAGGCGTACGGGTCCTGGAAGATCATCGTCATCTCGCGCCGGATCGGCCGCATCGCCGGGCGCGACAGCCGCGTGATGTCTCGACCCTCGAAGGTGATCTTCCCGTCGGTCGGCTCGAGCAGCTTCATGATGCAGCGCGCGAGCGTGGACTTGCCGCAACCCGATTCACCGACGATGCCGAGCGTCTCCCCGGGCTTGATGCTGAACGAGACGCCATCGACCGCCTTCACCGAGGCGATCTCCTTCTGGAAGATGATCCCGCGCGTGATCGGGAAGTACTTCTTGACGTCCTCGACGATGAGCAGCTCGTCGCCCGAGATCGGGTTCGCGGCCGGAGCCGTCTCCACCTAGCCGGCCTCCGCCATCGTCGCCGCCAGCAGCTTCGCCGCCTCGCGCTCCTTGGTCTCCTCGTCCAGGTGGCACTTCTGGAGATGGTCGGGATCGCGTGAGGTCGGGGCGAGCGCCGGCACGGTCGACTTGCAGACCTCCATCACGTAGGGGCAGCGCGGATGGAAGCGGCAGCCCTTGGGCGGGTTGAGCAGCGACGGCGGCTGGCCCGGGATCTGCGTCAGCCGCTCGACGTCTGTCTCGAGCCGCGGCAGCGAGCCCATCAGGCCCCACGTGTACGGGTGCTGGGGGCGGTTGAAGAGGTCGTGCACCTCGGCCTGCTCGACGACGTTCGCCGCGTACATGACCAGCACGTCGTCGGCGACCTCCGCGACGACTCCGAGGTCGTGCGTGATCATGATGATCGCGCTGCCGAAGTCCTCCTGCAGCGTCTTCATCAGCGAGAGGATCTGTGCCTGCGTGGTCACGTCGAGCGCTGTGGTCGGCTCGTCGGCGATCAGCAGGTCGGGCTCGTTGATCAGCGCCATCGCGATCATCACGCGCTGCCGCATGCCGCCCGAGAACTGGTGCGGGTAGTCGTCGATGCGCGTCTCGGCGCGCGGGATGCCGACCGCCTTCAGCAGCTCGAGCGCCCTCGAACGCGCGATGCGCTTCGTCACGTCGCGGTGCAGCAGAACCGCCTCGATCAGCTGCCGCCCGATCGTGTGCACCGGGTTCAGCGAGGTCATCGGATCCTGGAAGATCATCGAGATCTCGTCCCCGCGGACGGCGCGCAGCTCGCTCGGCTTCATGGTCAGCAGGTCGTTGCCCTTCCAGAGCGCCTCGCCGCCGGTGACGGTGTTGCGCTTCGGGTTGAGCCCCATGATCGTCAGGCAGGTGACGCTCTTGCCGCAGCCCGACTCCCCTACGATGCCGAGCGTCTGCCCCTTCTCGACCGAGAAGTTGACGCCCTCGACGGCGCGCACGACGCCGTCCTCGGTGCGAAAGGACGTGCTGAGATCTTTGACGTCGAGGAGGGTCACAGGCGGACGCTCAGGTTAGCCGGATTCGCGGGTCGATCCAGGCGTACAACAGGTCGACGATCAGGTTGAAGACGATGATCGCCAACGTTGCGAACACGATCACGCCCTGCACGATCGCGAGGTCCTGGTTGTTGATTCCGATGATCGCGGTCTGCCCGAGGCCCGGCAGCTGGTAGACGGTCTCCGTGAAGATGGCGCCGCCGAGCGCGATCCCGATGTCCATTCCGAGCATCGTCACGACAGGCAGCAGCGCGTTCCGCAGCACGTGCGACCTGATCACCTGGCCCTCCGGCGCACCCTTGGCGCGCGCGGTCCGGACGTAGTCCTCGTTCAGGGTCTCGATCACGTTGGCGCGGATCATCCGCACATAAAGGGCCGCGAACAGGAGCGCGAACGTGCACCACGGCAGGATCAGATGGTAGAACCACTGCCAGGGGCCGCCTGGGAGACCGGAGTCCGCCGGCGCACCGAAGAAGTTGGCGTAGTTCGCAATGGGCGTCCATCCCAGCTTCACCCCGAACACGTACTCGAAGATCAGGCCGATCCAGATCGGGTGCGCAGACACGCCGATCAGGACGAACACCATCGCGGATCTGTCGAGCAGCGATCTCGGCTTCAAGGCCGAGTAGATCCCGACGGAGAGCCCGATCATCATCCAGAGGACGGCACCGCCGAAGACCAGCGAGGCGGTCACCGGGGCAGCTTCCTTGATCCGCTGATTGACGCTCTGGCTGGTGGCGAACGACTGGCCCAGGTCCTGGTGGATGACCAGGCGCCTCAGAAACCTCGCGTACTGCACGGGCATCGGCTTGTCGAGCCCGAGCTTCTGGGTCGCCGTCACCAGGCACTGGCGCTTCGCCTGCTCGCCGCCGCACACCGCGCGGGCCGGGTTGTTCGGGCCGACGTAGAAGATCACGAACGTCACGAACGTGATCACGAGAAACAGGAGGGCGGCCCAGAGAACTCTTCTGACGAGGTATCGGAACACGGGGTCTCCTCCAGATACGTGTGGGGCGCCTGCCGCCTGGGTCGGGATTGTACTGCGTTAACGCACGTGAGGCGCCGGTCGAGCCGGCGCCTCACGTGTAGTGCGATGCTTCTTCGAACCTCCTACTTCAGGGCGATGGCAGCCCAGTCGAAGTCCTGGTAAATGCCCTGGTACACCAGGCTCTTCGGATTGACCCGGTTCGAGAAGATGTAGCGGTTGTTGTACGTCCGCTCCACAGCCATCGGAGCCGCCTGGTTCATGACGTCCAGGTCGAGCTGGCCGTAGACCTTGAGGCGGTTGGGGCCGACGAGCCTGGCCGCCGACTGCATCTTCTTATTCCACTTCGGATCGTTGAAGTACGAGTAGTTGTTGTTGTTCTCCGCCTGAATCGCCCCGCCATACAGGAGGATGTTGATCCAGTCGTACGGATCCGGATAGTCCGAGCACCAACCCATGCTGGTGCCCATGTCCAGATCGGTATTGCGCTTCCCCATTGCGTCGTACAGATCGGCGCCGGAGAAGGGCTTCATGCTGATGTTGCCGGGCTTGAAGCCGAGGCTGATCAGGTCACGCCGGACGATCTGCGACTGCGCGATGTTCGAAGCTGCGTTAGTGCGGTAGCCGATGTTGACCTGGCCGCTCTTGAAGTGACCCTTGGCTAGCTTCTTCGCGGTCGTCAGGTTCTTCTTGTACAGCGTGACGTTGCGCCAGCCCGGGACGCCCGGGTTGAAGATGTGCGTCCACGGCTGACCCGCGAACGGGCCGGCCTGGCTGACGTAGTCCTTGCGGTTGATCGCGTAGTTGATCGCCTTGCGCAGGTTCAGGTTGCCCTTGAACAGCGAGCGCGAGACGTTCATCGGCAGGTAGCCGGTGCAGTTGACGGGCTGCGTCCAGAAGCGGCCCTTGTTGACGCCGTACTTCTTGGCCGCACCGCTCACCTGAGCTGCCGGCGGAACGCTCTCGTCGAGCTGGTTCGCGAGCGTCTGGTTGTACGCGGTCTCCTCGTTCAGGTTCCAGGAGACGTCGACACCAGCCAGGTTGTGCGGCCGCGTGCGGCCCGGGCCCGACTTGTAGTGCGTGTTGAGCCGGAGCTGCGTAAGGCGGTCCGGGTTGTTGCGCGTCATGTAGTACGGACCCGCCGACGGCATGTTCGTCTTGGTCACGTTGACGACTTCCTTCGTCAACGGGATCTTCAGCGAAGTCGCCTGGAAGAACGGCATGGTGATCTTCGCCATGAACGTCCCGTCGGCCTTGGTCAGCTTGATGATCAGCTTGTTGCCCTTCGCGATCACGCCGCTGACGTGCTTCGTCTTGCCGCTCTGGGCCGCCGTCGCGCCAACGATGTTCGTGCCGCTCGAGTCGGTGATGAACGGCGCGCCCGGCGAGGCCAGGTCGTGGTTCGCCGTCCGCTCGATGGCGTACTTGAAGTTCTTCGCGGTCACCTTGGCGCCGTCACTGAAGACGAAGCCAGGCCGGATCGTGAAGGTGTACACCCTGCCGTTTTTCGACACGGTGAACTTCGAAGCCACCTCGGGGATCAGCTTGCTGCCCGCGGGCCCCTTCTTGTCCGGATAGTTGTAGAGCTTCGCGGCGGTCGCGTACTCGAGCGACCACGCGGTCGTGACGTAAGCGAGCTGGGGGTCGACCTGGGTGGAAGCGCCGACGAGCCCGTAGCGGAAGATGCCGCCCTTCTTGAGCGCCTTGCTGCTCGTGCTGGCGCTCGCAAAGCTCGCTGCGATCAGAAGGCTTGCCCCGGCCACAACCATCATGACCGCGAGCCATTGCCGTCTGTGCATGTCTCTCCTTTCCGTGAGTTCGAGTCGAAGCCATCTCGACTCCGAACGGGCGCCTGCCCCGTTCTGCAGCCTTTAGACGCGGAAGTTACGAGTTGGTTAGTGGCCGCGCGCTAGTTGCTGGAGCGCGGGTCGAAGGCGTCGCGGAGCCCGTCGCCGAGCAGGTTGAACGCGAGCGTCGTCAGCAGCACCGCGAGGCCCGGCCAGAGCATCAGTAACGGCCTGGTCGTGTAGTACCCGGGCGCGTCGGAGAGCAGGTTGCCCCAGCTCGCGGTCGGCGGCTTGATGCCGAGCCCGAGGAACGAGAGGCCGGCCTCGAAGAGCACGTAGCTCGCGACGATCAGCGTCGAGTAGACGATCATCGGCGCGATCAGGTGCGGCAGCACGTGCGAGCGGATGATCCGAGCGTCGCTGGCGCCGATCATGCGGGCCGCCTCGATGTACTCCTTCTCGCGAATCGAGAGCACCTGCGCGCGCATGATCCTTGCCGGGTAGAACCAGCCGAAGATGGTGAAGATCAGCACAAGCGTCACGACCCCGTTGGGGAATATCCCGCCGAACGTGACCGCGTCGAGCTGCGGGCCGATCGTGGCGGCCAGGGCGACGATGAACAGCAGCAGCGGGAACGCCATCGTGATCTCGGTCACGCGCGAGATGATCGTGTCGGTCCAGCCGCGGAAGTACCCCGCGATCGAGCCGAGGATCACCCCGATCACCATCACCCCGAACGTCGAGAGCAGCGCAACCTCGAGCGAGACCCTCGCGCCGTAGAGCAGGCGCAAGAACTCGTCCTGGCCGAGGCGGTTGGCCGCGCCCAGCACGAGGATGTCGGTCTTGTTGGTGTAGTAGTTGTCGATGTGCGTCCAGGGGTTCGCCGGCAGCAGGCTCACGCTGTCGACGGCCTCGGTGCCCGTGAAGATGTCGTCCGGGCTGTGGCCGATGAAGTGCTTGGCGATCGGCGCGCCGACGAAGGCGACCAGGATCAGCAGGATGATGAAGATCCCGCTCGCGATCGCGACCTTGTCGCGTCGGAAGCGCCGCCAGACGAGCTCCCAGTAGCCGCGGGCGCGTACCGCTTCGGTTTCGCCGAGCTCCGACCCGCTCTCGACGGCGATTGCAGCGCCGAGGCCGGCGCCGCCGGAAACCAGGACTTCTTTTTCCTGTTGGGCCATGTAAGGGAGGCGTTAAGCCTGTCCGGACTATAGACGAGCGAAACGCGCTGGAGTTGGTCCCGCGTTACGCGGTGAGCGCGTCGGCCCCGGCCACCACTTCGAGGATCTCCTGCGTGATCTCGGCCTGGCGGGCACGGTTCATGTCCAGCGTCAGGCTCGAGATCAGGTCCGCGGCGTTGCCGGAGGCGTTCCGCATCGCGGTCATCCGTGCTCCCTGCTCGGAGGCGGCCGACTCGAGCAAGGCCCGATAGAGCTCCGTCTCGACGTACACCGGCAGCAACCGCTGCAGGATCTCTTCCGGCTCCGGCTCGTAGATGAAGTCGCCGAGCAGCGCCTGCTCGGAATCCGCGTCCTCTTCGCGCGCGAGTGCCTCTTCGGGGATCGGCAGCAGGTCGCGCTCGACCACGCGCTGGACGAGCGCCGAGACGAACTGGTTGTAGACGATCACCACGCGGTCGACCTCGCCGCTCTCGTAGAGCTCCGCCGCCCGGCGGGCGATCGCCTGCGCGTCGTGGTAGCTCGGCCGGTCGCTGAAGCCGATCCAGCTCTGCTCGATCTCGTAGCGTCGGAAGGTCAGGGTCGAACGGCCCTTCTTGCCGGCGACGAGCCAGCGCACCTGCGCGCCCTCGCCGGCCAGCTGCCGCTCGAGCGCGAACGCGTGGCGCAGCACCTGCGCGTTGAACGCGCCGGCCAGCCCGCGGTCGCCGGTGAGCGGGACGATCGCCACCTTCTGCACCTCGCGGCGCTGCAGCAGCGCCAGCCCCTGCAGCGAGGTGCTGGCGCGAGCGGTGCCGATCATCAGCTCCGTCATCCGGTCCGCGTACGGGCGCATTGCCTCGATCCGCGCCTGCGCCCGCCGCAGCCGCGCCGAGGCGACGAGCTCCATCGCCTTGGTGATCTTGCGCGTGTTCCGGATCGAGCGGATCCGGCGCTTGAGGTCCTGGACGGTCGCCATTACGCGGCCGCGGGAGTCTCCTCGGAGGGGTTGAACATCTTCCCGAAGCGCTGCATCTCCTGGTCGAGCCGCTGCTCCAGCTCGTCCGGGAGAGCGCCGGTCTCGCGGATCTCCTTCAGCACCGACTCCTCGGCACGGAAGTGGTCCCGCAGCTCCTGGAGGTAGCGCGGCACGTCTGCGGCCGGGATCTCGTCCAGGTAGCCCTTCACGCCGGCGTACACACCGACGACCTGTTCCTCGACCGGCCACGGGTCGTACTGCGGCTGGTTCAGCAAGGCGACCAGCCGCTCGCCGCGGGCGAGGATCTTCTGCGTCGACTGGTCGAGCTCGGAACCGAACTGCGCGAAGGCCTCGAGCTCGCGGTACTGCGAGAGGTCGAGCTTGAGGCTCCCGGCCACCTTGTTCATCGCCTTGATCCGGGCCGAGCCGCCCACGCGCGAGACCGAGATGCCGACGTTGATCGCCGGCCGCACGCCCGAGAAGAAGAGCTCGGACTCGAGGAAGATCTGGCCGTCGGTGATCGAGATCACGTTGGTCGGGATGTAGGCCGAGACGTCCCCCGCCTGCGTCTCGACCACCGGCAGCGCGGTCAGCGACCCGCCGCCCTGCTCGTCGGAGAGCTTGCACGCGCGTTCGAGCAGCCGCGAGTGCAGGTAGAAGACGTCGCCCGGGTAGGCCTCGCGGCCGGGCGGGCGGCGGAGCAGCAGCGACATCTGCCGGTACGCGTCGGCGTGCTTGGAGAGGTCGTCGTACATCACGAGGGCGTGCTGGCCCTTGAACATGAAGTACTCGCCCATCGCGCAGCCGGCGTAGGGCGCCATCCACTTGATCGGCGCGGCCTCGGCAGCCCCGGCCTGGACGATGATCGTGTAGTCCATCGCCCCCTCCTCCTTCAGCTTCTCGTGCACCTGCGCCACGGTCGAGGCCTTCTGGCCGATCGCGACGTAGATGCAGATCAGGTCCTGCCCGCGCTGGTTGAGGATCGTGTCGACGAGGATCGCGGTCTTGCCCGTGGTGCGGTCGCCGATGATCAGCTCGCGCTGGCCGCGGCCGATCGGGATCATCGAGTCGATCGCCTTCAGGCCGGTCTGCACCGGCTCCTTGACCGGCTGGCGCTGGATCACGCCCGGGGCCTTGAACTCGAGCGGCCGGCGCTCGGCGGCCTTGATCGGGCCCGCGCCGTCTAGCGGGTTGCCGAGCGGGTCGACGATGCGGCCGATCAGCTCGGGGCCCACCGGGACGCTCGCGACCGAGCCGGTGCGCTTGACCGGCTCGCCCTCCTTGACGTGCTCCCACTCGCCGAAGAGCGCCGCGCCGACGTTGTCCTCCTCGAGGTTGAAGGCGAGGCCGGTGACGCCGTGCTCGAGCTCGAGCATCTCCATCGAGACGCAGTTCTCGAGGCCGTAGGCGCGGGCGATCCCGTCGCCGACCTGCAGCACCGAGCCGACCTCGGCGAGGTCGCTCTCGACGTCGTAGTCCTCGATCCGCTGCTTCAGGATCGAGGTGATCTCATCGGGGCGCAGCTTCATGAAACTCCTCTCATGGATCTAGGCCGTCACCAGCTGGCGGCGGAGCCGGTCGAGCCGGCCGCGCACACTGGCGTCAAGACGGTGGGAACCAACCTGCAGGACGATGCCGCCGATCAGCTCGGGGTCGACCGCTCGGGTCGCCTCGACCTTGCGGCCCGAGGCCTCCTCGATCTGCTGCAGCAGCTTCTGGGCCTCGGCGTCCGAGAGCTCGATCGCGGTCGTCAGCTCGGCGTGGACGATGCCCTCGTGCTCGGCGAGCAGGCGCTCGAACTCGACGGCGATCTCCTCCAGCTGCGCCGCGCGGCCCTTGTCGGACAGCACGAGCAGGAAGTTGCGCAGCAGCTCGTCGGAGCCGGCCAGCACGTCCTCGAGCGCCGCCCGGCGAGCGCGCGGGTCGAGCTGCGGGTTGCGCAGCAGCTCGCGCAGCTCGGGCACGTCGCGCTCGGCCTCGACGAGCTGCGCCAGCTGCTCGCGGACAGGGTCGAGCCGGCCCTCGGCCTCCGCGGCCTCGAACAGCGCGCTCGCGTACACGCGATCTACGACGCTCACTCGGCCCGCTCCAGGACGGAGAAGTCGAGCTCGCCGACGGCCTCCTCGATCAGGCGCTTGTGGTCGGCGTCGTCCAGCGACTTGCGCGTGACCTTCGTGGCGGCGAGCAGGCTCAGGTCGACGACCTCGAGGCGGATCTGCTCGAGCGCGCGGCGGGTCTCGGCCTCGATCTGCTTCCGCGTCTCCTCGAGCCGCCGCTGGCGGTCGGCCTCGAGCTCCTCGCGCATCCGCCGCTCGTTCGCGTCACCAATCCGGCGCGCCTCGCTGAGGATCTCCTCGGCGTCGGTCTGCGCGCTCGCGATCAGCTTGCGGTGCTCCTCGAGCAGCTTGCGCGCCTCCTCGCGGGCGTGGTCGGCCTCGTCCAGCGACTGCCGGATCCGCTCGCGCCGGTCGTCGATCAGCTTCTGCACCGGCCCGAACGCGTAGCGCTTGAGCACGAACAGGGTGATCAGGAAGCAGACGATCGTCCAGATCATCAGCCCCGGCGTGACCTGGATCAGGGCGTTGGCTGCGAGCGGCATCGACACCGGGCTAGACGAGGACGAAGGCGAGGATCGAGCCGAGCAGGCCGTAGAAGACGACCGCCTCGGTGAGGGCGAAGCCGAGCCACTGGATGCCCTGCAGCTCGCCGCGCAGCTCGGGCTGGCGGGCGACGGACTGGATCATCGCGGCGAAGATGTTGCCGATGCCGACGCCGGCGCCGAGCGCGCCGAGGCCGACGCCGAGCGCGAGGCCGATCGCCTTGCCGGCCTTCGTGACGTCGCCGCTCGTGGCGGCGAGAACCGTTCCAAGCACGGGCGTACCTCCTTAATGCTCCGGCTCGATCGCCGAGCCGATGTAGATGGCGGACAGGGCGGCGAAGATGAACGCCTGAATGCCGACCACGATGATCACCTCGAACAGGTAGAAGACCGTCGCGACCGGCAGGACGAGCGGGGCCAGGAAGATCGACTCGAGGATGAACATCAGGCCGATGAACGTGAGGATCAGGATGTGCCCCGCGAGCATGTTGGCGAAGAGCCTGACGCTCAGCGAGAGCAGGCGCATGAACTGCCCGATCACCTCGAGCGGCACGATCAGCAGCAACAGGCCTTTCGGCGCCTCCGGGATCCAGCTCTTGAAGTAGCGCACCGGCCCGTTCCAGCGGATGCCTTCGACGTGGGTGAAGAGGAAGGTCAGCACCGCCAGCGCGAGGGTGACCGAGAGCGAGGAGGTGGCCGCGTAGATCCCCCAGGTCGGGACGCCGTGCCAGGTCTCCCCGGTCAGCGGCAGCGGGATGAAGCCGATCAGGTTGACGACGAAGATGAACAGGAGCAGCGACGCCACGTACGGGAACCAGAGGCCGATCGCCTTCGACGGCAAACCCTGCTCGGCGATCTGCACCTGGGCGACCTCGTAGATCGACTCGCCGATCGTTTGCCGGCGGTTGAGCGTCTTGCCTCGCATCAGTAAGAGGCCCAGCAGGATCGTGATCACCGCGCCGAGCATCAGGTAGACGACGGCCTTCGTGATCGACAGGTTGAGCGGGCCGAGGTGGATCGAGACCCACTCGTGCTGCTCGAACTCGGTCGTCGGGTCGAACTCGCCGCGCGCGAAGGCGGGCGCAGGCAGCGCGAGGAAGAACATCGTCGCCGCCAGCAGGACGCGCTTCATGCTCGCGGCTCCTGGACGTAGTAGCCGAGCAGCGAGAAGCCGAGCTCGGCGGTGTAGGCGGCGCCGTAGACGAGAGCGGCGGCCAGGCCGGCGTTCTTGTCCGAGGCGACCAGGGCGAGCAGCACCGCCAGCACGACGAGCAGGCGCGCCATCATCCCGAACGCGAGCATGCCCGATGCAGCGAGGTTGTCGGGAGAAGGCTTCACGCGCGCGAGCAGCAGCCCGAGCGCCTGGGCGGCGGCCCAGAGCAGCGCCGCGGCGGCCCAGCCCTTCAGCGGCCAGGCGGCGACCAGGAACAGCGGCAGGGCCAGCGCGATCACGACCGCGCCGGCGGCGGGCGCGAGCCAGCGCTGCCGCTCCGGGTAGGGCCGCGGCGCGCCGAGGATCCCGACGCGGGTCAAAGGACGTCCCGGTAGCGCTTGTAGACCGCGAACACCCCGGCCGGGATGCCGACGAAGGCGCCGACGAGGATCCCGTAGCCGACCGAGCCGGCGGCCCAGCCGACGAGCGCACCTGCGCCCACGCTCGCGGCGGTCACGCCCCCGAGCAGCGCGCCGGCTCCGGCCGGCTCGAACGTCGAACGGGGACTGGGCTCCATCGGGGCCGAGCATAACAAACCTTGTGACAGCGAAAACCGGCCTCAAATCGCCGTTTTTCGCCGACTTTGTACGATCGTCGAGTGCGCCTCCTCCTGATCCACGGCAGCGTCGGGAACGCCGAAGCCTGGGCGCCGGTGCTGCCAGCGCTCGAGCGACAATTCGAGGTCGTTGCACCCACGCGAGGCGGCTATCCGCCCGGGCCGCTGCTGGAGCGGATCGACTTCGAGCGACAGGCCCAGGAGCTGGCGCAGCTGCTCGGCGAGGAGGCACACCTCGTGGGCCACTCCTACGGCGGGGTGATCGCGCTCCTGATCGCCGCGGCGCACCCGGAGCGCGTGCGCTCGCTCGCAGTCAGCGAGCCGCCGGCGTTCGGCCTCGTGCGCGGAAACCCGGTTGTGGACGCGCTCGTCGAACGCCTCGCCGAGCATTTCGAGCAGGGGCCTCGCGAGCCGCGCGCCTTCGCGGAGGGCTTTCTCGCGCTGGTGGGCAGCGAGGTCCGGCTACCTGAACGGTTGCCGCTCGAGCTCGAGCAGGGCATCCGCGCCGCGATGGCCGAGCGGCCGCCCTGGGAGGCCGAGATCCCGCTCGACGAGCTCGCAGCGGCGCCGTTTCCGAAGCTCGTCGTCTCCGGCGCGCACAACGAGGCCTTCGACGCGGTCTGCGACGTGCTCGAGCGGCGCCTCGGCGCCGAGCGTGCGGTTCTGCCGGGCGCCGGGCACAGTCTTCCGAGGGCACCCGGCTACGCCGAACGGCTGCTGGCCTTTCTCGGCTAGGCGGTTCGGCGCTCGGCGGCGGCGCGCGCCTCGGCCTCGCGGCGGCGGATGCGCGGGTTCGCGAGCTTGACGATCTCGAGCAGGTAGACCATGTAGATCGAGGCGCCGAGCGCGAGCGCGCCGATCACCGCGACGGCGATCGTCGGCCCCGTCTGCCAGTCACCGTGTGCGTGCGGATGGATGAACCGCGTCGCCAGGGCCGCCCCGGCCAGGATCGCGCACCAGCCCCACATCGTCAGTGCCGCCCGGCGCTGCGAGAAGCCGATGTTCAGGAAGCGGTGATGCAGATGCGTGCGGTCGGCCGCGTAGACCGGCTGGCCGTACTTGATCCGCTTGGCGACCACGAACGAGGTGTCGATGATCGGCACGGCCAGCACGAGCAGCGGGAACAGCAGCGTCGCGACGGCCGCCGTCTTCAAGAGGCCCTGCACGGCTAACGCCCCGAGCGTGAACCCGAGCAGCAGCGCGCCGGAGTCGCCCATGAAGATCCGGGCCGGGTAGAAGTTGTGCCGCAGGAAGCCGACACAGGCGCCGAGCACGATCGCGGCGAGGATCGCGGTGTCCGGCCGGCCGAGCGAGAGCGCGATCAGGCAGAAAGTGCCGCCCGAGATCGCGCACACCCCCGCCGCCAGCCCGTCGAGGCCGTCGAGGAAGTTGACCATGTTCATGATCGCCACGATCCAGGCGATCGTCAGCGGGATGCCGACCCACTCCGGCAGCGCATGCACGCCGAGGATCGGGAAGGTGAAGCGGTGCACCCAGATCCCGAAGCCGGTCGGGATCGCCGCGGCGGCGATCTGCCCACCGAGCTTCTCCCACCAGACGAGCCCGCGGAAGTCGTCGATCGCTCCAACGGTGGTCGCGACCGCCATTCCGAGCAGCAGGCCCTTCGTCTCGCGCCCGAGCGGCAGGAAGGCGAGCGCCGGCACGAAGATCCCGAAGAAGAGCGCGAGCCCGCCGAGCCTGGGCACCGAGCCGCGGTTCAGACGTCGCGCGCCCGGCCGGTCGACGACGCCGAGCATCCGGGCCATCCCGCCCACGGCGGGGGTCAGCAGGACGACGATCACGAGCGATAGCGCTGCTCCGTAGACCACCTCGGGGTGGTCGGTTAGCGTCTGCCAGACCAAGTCCTCGCCTTACTTCGTCCCGTAGAGCCGGTCGCCGGCGTCGCCGAGGCCGGGCACGATGTAGCCCTTCTCGTTCAGGCCGCGGTCGACGGCGGCGGTCACGATGCGCACGTCGGGATGTTCGCCCCGCAGATGCTCGATCCCTTCGGGCGCGGCGACCAGGCAGACGAGCGTCACCGAGCGCGCGCCGGCCTTCTTCACGGCCTCGATGGCGGCGGCGCTCGAGCGTCCGGTGGCGAGCATCGGGTCGAGCACGATCGCGTCGCGCTCGCCGTCACCCAACTCGGGTAGCTTCACGTAGTACTCGACGGGGTGCAGCGTCTCCTCGTCGCGATAGAGGCCGATGAACCCGACTCGCGCGCTCGAGACGAGTGAGAGCACGCCGTCGAGCATGCCCAGACCGGCGCGCAGGACCGGGCAGACGGCCACCTTCTTGCCGGCGATCCGCTGCACCTCGGTTCGCTCGAGCGGCGTCTCGATCTCGTCGGTCTCGGTCGGGAAGTCCTTCGTCGCCTCGTAGGTCAGCAGCAGCGTCAGCTCGTTCGCCAGCTTGCGGAAGTGGACCGTCGGCGTGTCCTTGTCACGCAGGTACGAGAGCTTGTGCTGGACGAGCGGGTGCGTGACGACGGTCACGCCGCTGAGTGTCTCGGTCACGTGACGTAGGTGGTGAAGCCGCGGAAGCCCGCGTAGAGCGGCCGCTTCTCGCAGAGTGCCTCGCTGCGCGCCGCCAGCGCGCTCACCTCGGCGCCGTCCGCGAGTGCGCCGCAGATGATCGCCCCGACCTCGCGGAAGTCGTCCTCGTCGAAGCCGCGCATGGTGGCCGCGGGCGTGCCGATCCGGATCCCGGAGGCCACCGTCGGCGGGCGCTCGTCGAAGGGGACGGTGTTGCGGTTGACCGTCAGCTTCGCCTCGGCCAGCCGCTCCTCGGCGTCCTTGCCGCTCCACTCGGTCGAGCGCAGGTCGACCTGCAGCAGGTGCGTATCGGTGCCGCCGGTGAGCACGTCGAGGCCTCCCTCTTGCAGCGCCGAGGCCAGCGTGTCCGCGTTGGCGCGCACCTGGGTCTGGTACTCGCGGAAGGCGTCGGTCGCCGCGATCCGGAAGCAGGTCGCCTTGGCCGCGATCGTGTGCACGAGCGGCCCGCCCTGCATTCCCGGGAAGACCGCGCGATCGATCGCCTGCGCGTGCTCCTCGGTGCACAGAATGAAGCCCGCGCGCGGGCCCGCGAGCGTCTTGTGCGTGGTCGAGGTGACGAAGTGGCAGTCCTTGACCGGGTTCGGGTGCAGGCCGGCGGCGACCAGGCCCGCGAAGTGCGCCATGTCGCAGAGCAGCAGCGCGCCGACCTCGTCGGCGATCTCCCGGAAGCGATCGGTCTCGACCGTGCGCGGATAGGCCGAGCCGCCGCAGACGATCAGCTTCGGCTTGTGCTGCTTGGCCAGCGCGAGCACTTCGTCGTAGTCGACGAGGTTCGTCTCGCGCGAGACACCGTAGTGGACGATCGTGTAGAGCCGGCCGCTGAAGTTGACCTTCAGGCCGTGCGTCAGGTGTCCGCCGTGCGAGAGCTCGAGCGAGAGGATCGTGTCGCCCGGTTGCAAGGCCGCCATGTAGACGGCCATGTTCGTCTGCGCCCCCGCGTGCGGCTGCACGTTCGCGTGCTCGGCGCCGAACAGCTCCTTCGCCCGGTCGATCGCGGTCTGCTCGATCTCGTCGACCACCTCGCAGCCGCCGTAGTAGCGGCGGCCCGGGTAGCCCTCGGCGTACTTGTTCGTCGGCACGGAGCCGACGGCCTCGAACACGGCCGGCCAGGTGAAGTTCTCGGAGGCGATCAGCTCGATCTGGCCGCGCTGACGCTCGAGCTCGCGCCCAAGCAGCTCTGCGATCTGCGGGTCGATCTCCGTCAGGCCTGCTGTGCGGAGGTGCTGGACCGTTTCCTGCGCGATCGCCATCGCCTGGATGGTACTCGGGTCACCTGCCGAAGGCCGCCAGCCCGCGCTCCAGCGCCTCCGCCGCGGGGACTGCGCCTTCGCGCAGGACGCGCGGCTCCTCCCCGGTCAGGTCGAGCACGGTCGAGGGGGTGCCCGGGAGCTCGCCGCCGTCGACCAGGGCGGCCGCGCCGGCGCGGAGGTCGAGCGGGATGTCCTCGAGCACCCGCGCCTCCGGGCCGCCGTGCAGGTTCGCGCTCGTCGCCGCCAGGGCGCCGACCTGTTCGAGCACCTCGGCCGCCGGGCCGGCGAGCTCCGGGACGCGCACGCCGATCGTCTCCGGCGCCGAGCCCGTCAGCCGCCGGAAGCGCTGCGCCGGGTTGCGCAGGACGAGGGTGTACGCACCGGGCAGGAGCGCCTCGAGGAGACCCAGAGGGAGCTCCGGGACGAGCTCGAGCAGCGTCTCGACGTCCTTCGCCAGCAGCGCGAGCGGCTGCTCGGCGGGTCGCTGCTTGAGCCGGTAGAGCTCGCGCGCGGCCGTCTCGCTGTGCGGGTCTCCGCAGAGCCCGTAGACCGTGTCGGTCGGCAGCACCACCGGCCGCCCGTCGCGAATGGCCTGAACGGCCGGCTCGATCAGGCGGGGGCCCCGACGCCGAGGAACGAGAGCACCGCGTCACGGAACGGCTCGCGTGCCTCGACGAAGATCATGTGGCCCGCCCCCGGCAGCACGACCGTCTCAGCGTCGGGGATCCCCGCGTCGAGCTCGGCGCCGCAGGCCGGGCCGGTGATGAAGTCACGGTCGCCGGTTATCACGAGCGTTGGCATCGTCAGGCGCGGCAGCAGGGGACGCATGTCGAAGCGCTCGAAGATCTCCTTCTCCCAGAGCCGCGTCGCGTCCACGCAGAGCGAGTCGTCCGCGAGCGAGGCCACATGCTGCTGCTCGCGCTCGCCGTAGTCGGCGTAGTAGAGCGGCATCATCCGGCGGCCGAGCTCCATCAGCTCGCGGCCGTCGCTGAACTCGCCCCGCAGCTCCGACTGGAGCGCGTCGACGGCGTCCTCGTACCAGGGCTCGCCCTGCCGAGCCGCCACGGCCCGCTGCATCGCGACCTCCTGCTCGGCCCCGTGGCGCGGGAGCGTGCTCGCGAGGATCAGCCGCTCGACGCGGTCGGGGTGGCCGGCCGCGTACTCCATCCCGACGACCCCGCCGTGCGAGTGGCCGAAGAGGAGCATTCGCTCCAGGCCCAGGTGCTCGCGCAGCTCTTCGACATCGGCGGCGTAGTCGGCGATCGCGTAGGCCCTCGGGTCACGAGCAGGATCCGACCCGCCGGTACCACGCGGGTCGAGCAGCACGAGCTCGAGCTCCCGGTCGAGCCCGCCCAGGTCGCCGAAGTAGAGCGAGGAGAAGCCCGGGCCGCCCGGGTGGCAGACGAGCGTGGGGCCGGACCCGCGCCGGTGGTAGCCGAGCGTCCGTCCGTCCCGGGTCGTGAACCGCTCGCTCATCGCCGCTGATCGTAACGGCGGTTCTGTGCGCCTTTCACACTGGCCACCGGCCTTCTGCGACACGGTCGCGGCCGGCCAGGTCGGGCGTGATCGTGACGTCGACGAAGCCGAAGTCCGACAACAGCCGCTCGACCCGGTCGCCGGCGCCGGCGGCCGTCTCGAGCACAAGCCAGCCGCCTGGCCGGAGAGCCTCACGGGCAGCGAGGGCGAGCTTCTCGGTCGCGCCCGCGGCGACGAGTGCGACGTGGGGCTCCCAGTCGCGCACCTCGGGCTGCAGGCTCGCCAGCTCCTCGGGCTCGACGTAGGGCGGGTTCGAGACCACGAGGTCGAAATCGTGCTCGCCGAGGCCGCTGGTGAGGTCGTGCTCGACCAGCCGCACCCTGCCGTTGATCCCTGTCAGCTCCAGGTTCTCGCGCGCGAGCGCGAGCGCGTCTTGCGAGACGTCCATCGCAGTCACACGCGCGCGCGGGGCCTCGTCGGCGATCGCGAGCGCGATCGCGCCGCTGCCCGTACCGACGTCGAGCACCGTCGGCTCGTCGAGCTCGCGGATGTGCTCGAGCGCGCGCTCGACCACGACCTCCGTCTCCGGCCGCGGGATCAGCGCGCGCCGGTCGGTCTTCAGCGTCAGCCGCCGGAAGCCCCACTCGCCGAGGATGTAGGCGAGCGGCTCGCGCTGCTCGCGGCGGACGAGGTTGGCGTCGAAGGCGCCCACCTGCTCGTCGGTCATCTCCCGGTCGAGCTCGGCGTAGAGGAGCGCCCGGGCGCAGTCGTCGCAGGCCTTGGCCAGCAGCAGCTCGGACTCGAGACGAGCGGACTCCACGCCTACTGCGGCAAGCCGCGAGGTCGCCCGGGCAAGCGCGTCGCCGAGGGTCACGCCGGTTCGAGGGCGCGGCGTCGGTCCTCCGCGGCGAGCGCCTCGGTGAACTCGTCCAGCTCCCCCTCGAGGATCTTGTCGAGCCGGTGCACGGTCAGGTGTACGCGGTGGTCGGTCAGCCGGTTCTCCGGGAAGTTGTAGGTGCGTACCTTCTCGGCGCGCTGCCCGGAGCCGATCTGCGAGCGTCGGGCCGCCGCCTCCTCGGCCTGCTGCCGCTCGCGCTCGGCCTCGTACAGCCGCGCGCGCAGGACGCGTAGAGCCTTGGTCTTGTTCTGGAGCTGCGACTTCTCGTCCTGCATCGCAACCACGATCCCGGTCGGCACGTGGGTGATCCGCACCGCAGAGTCGGTCGTGTTCACGCTCTGGCCGCCGGGCCCGGTCGAGCGGTAGACGTCGATCTTGAGGTCGTTCGGGTCGAGCTCGACCTCCACCTCCTCGGCCTCGGGCATGACCGCGACCGTGGCCGTCGAGGTGTGGATGCGCCCCTGCGACTCGGTCTCGGGAACGCGCTGCACGCGGTGCGTGCCGGCCTCCCACTTGAAGACGGAGTAGGCGCCGTCGCCCTTGACCGCGAACACGACCTCCTTGAAGCCGCCGGACTCGTTGCCGCTCACCTCGAGCTGCTCGACCTTGTAGCCCAGGCGCTCGGCGTAGCGAGTCAGCATGCGGAAGACGTCCGCCGCCCAGAGCGCCGCCTCGTCGCCACCGACGCCCTGGCGGATCTCGACGATCACGTCCTTGCGATCGGCCGGGTCGGTCTCGACGAGCGCGAGCTTCAGGTCCTCCTCGAGCGAAACTTGGCGCTCCTCGAGCTCCGGCACGAGTTCGCGTAGGTCGACGTCGCCGCGGGCGGCCTCGAGGTCGTCGGCGACCTCGCGCCACTGCTGCGCCAGCTTCGCCGGGCCCTCGAGCTCCTTCACGCGCCGGCCGACCTCCGCCGCCTCGCGGTGGTCGTTGTAGACGGCAGGGTCGCTCAGACGCTCCTGCGCCTCGCGGTACGAGCGCTCGAGCTCGTCGACCAGCTCCTGGAAATCCGCCATTGCGGAAGCGTAGTGCTACGCCATCACTTCGACCCGCTCTGCGGCCGGATCCTCGCGGCCCTCGAGCGTCAGCACCTCGCGCAGGGCGCGGATCGAGACCTCGAGCTGGTCGAGCGTCGGCTCGCGGGTGGTCAGCCGTTGCAGCCACAGCCCGGGCGCGAGCAGCGTCATCAGCACGCGGTTGTCGGTGTGCCTGCCGGCGAAGCGGATCAGCTCGTAGGCGATCCCGGCGATCACCGGCAGCAGCAGGATCCGCGTCGCGATCAGCCAGTACCAGTCCGGCCGGCCGAAGAAGGCAAAGACGAAGATCGCGATCACCATCACCCAGAGCAGGAAGGCGGTGCCGCAGCGCGGGTGGATGAGGCTGTAGCGCTGGACGGTCTGCGGCGTGAGCTCCTCGCCGGCCTCGTAGGCGTTGATCGCCTTGTGCTCGGCCGCGTGGTACTGGAAGACGCGGCGCAGGTCGGGCAGCAGCGAGATCAGGCCGAGGTAGAGGATGAACAGCGTCACCCGGATCGCGCCCTCGACGATCACGAACCAGCCGGTCGTGTCGATCGGGAGCCAGTTCGTGATCAGCGCGGGCGTGACCTTGAAGAGCAGCACCGCGAAGGCGATCGCGACCGCGAAGGCGAAGAAGAGCGCGCCGCGCGAGAGCTCGGTCTGGACCTCTTCCGAGTCGGCGCCTTCCTCCTGCGCCGCGTACTGCGCCGAGATCGAGAGCGCGCGGAAGCCGATCGCGAGCGACTCGCCGAGCGCGATCACGCCACGGATGACAGGCAGCCGGAAGAACCAGTGCCGCTTCATCACGGACTCGATCGGACGGCAGACCTGCGTGATCTGCCCGTCGGGCTTGCGGACCGCGACGGCCCAGTTCGAAGGGCCGCGCATCATCACGCCCTCGAGGACGGCCTGCCCGCCGATCGGGGCGCTCATGGCTTCCTCAGGCCTTGCGGCCGGCCTTCTCGAGCCGGCGCTGGAAGCGCTCGACGCGGCCGCCGGAGTCCATCAGCTTCTGCTTTCCGGTGTAGAACGGGTGGCAGTTCGAGCACACCTCGACGTGCAGCTCGGCCTTGGTCGAGCGCGTCTGGAACTCGTTCCCGCAGGCGCAGTGAACGGTTGCGAGCACGTACTCGGGATGGATTTCGGGCTTCATCGTCCGGCCAGGATAGCAACGGCGGTGTCGCTGGCCACGTTGCCGCCCGAGACCACCGCGACCACGCTCTCGCCGGGTTCCAGCTGAACCTTTCCGGCCAGCAGTGCCGCAGTGGCAGCCGCTCCCGCCGCCTCGCAGGCGAGCTTCGCGCGCGTGTAGAGAAAGCGCATCGCCTCCTCGATCTCGGCCTCGCTGACGAGCACGATGCGCTCGACTCGCTCGCGCACGATCTCGAGCGCGTGGGTGCCGGCGAAAGGCGCGGCGAGGCCGTCGGCGATCGAGCCGGGAGAGACCGGCACCGGCTCGCCGGCGGCGAGCGCCTCGTGCATGGCCGGCGAGAGCTCGGGCTCGACGCCGATCACGCGCGCAGTCGGCTGGAGCGCTCGCAGGGCAGTCGCGATTCCGGAGATCAGTCCGCCCCCGCCGACCGGGACCACGACCACATCCACGCCCGGGACGTCCTCGAACAGCTCGAGCCCGACGGTGCCCTGCCCGGCGATCGTGCGGGGGTGGTCGAACGGGTGCACCGGCGTGCGGCCCGTCTGCTCGATCAGGACGTCGAGCCGGGCAAAGGCTTCGGTTGGATCGGCGGACTCGAGGTCGACGTCGGCGCCGTAGCCACGAGTCGCCGCGATCTTCGCCTCGCTCGCTCCCTGCCACATCACGAGCAGGGCGTCGAGCCCCTCCGCCCTCGCCCCCCAGGCGAGCGCCTGCGCGTGGTTTCCGGCGGAGATTCCGATCACGCCGCGCTTCCGCTCCTCGGGCGTCAGCGCGGCAAGGTTCGTCAGCACCCCTCGCGGCTTGAACGAGCCCGTGCGCTGGAAGAGCTCGGCCTTGAGCGAGACCCTGGCGCCGGTCAGCTCGCTAAGGGTCGCGGAGGAGAACGTCGGCGTGCGGTGCAGCCGGCCGCCGATCGCCTCGCGAGCGGCCTCGACGTCGGCCAGCTCGACCACGCGGCTAGGCGACCTTGTAGTCGGGCCCGGCGCCGCCCTCGGGCGGGGTCAGCCGGCCGCCCTTGGCGGTGATCGCGCCGCACTGGACGCAGTTCGAGGGCGTGACCTCGACGCCGTTCTCGGCGACCTCGTAGACCGCCGCCGGGCACATCCGCGTCCACAGCTCGGCGATCTCCTGCGGCACCTCGCGCTGCACCCGGATGTGGTTCGGCGCGTCGTCGCGGGTCGCGTTGCCGGAGAGGAAGACGGACGAGAGCTTGTCGAACGTGAGCTTGCCGTCCGCGGCCGGGTAATCCCCTGCGCGACCGGTGCGGATCAGCTCCTGCTCGGCGTCGGGCTCGGTACGCGCGTCGCCCGGCGGGAAGGCGCCGCGCGTGGCCGTCATCGCCCCGGCCACCGCACCGCCGAGCCAGAAGCCTCGGCCGAAGGCCTGCCGCATGTTGCGCACCTGCTTCAGGTCTTTCCAGACGAAGCTCTCCTCGAGTGCCTTGTCGTAGCCGGCCAGAGCGCCACGGCGGCCCGGCGTCTCGCCGCGCTGGAGCGCCGAGAACGCCGCCTCGGCCGCGAGGCGGCCCGACTCGACCGCGTAGTGGATTCCCTTCAGCGCCGGCACGTTCACCAGGCCCGCGCCGTCGCCGCAGATCAGCAGGCCCGGCGCGTGCAGGCGTTTCGGCAGCGAGAGGAAGCCGCCCTCCGGAATCGTCTTCGCCCCCCACGCCACGCGCTCGCCGCCGAGCAGCAGCTCCTGCACCAACGGGTGCAGCTTCAGCTCCTGCAGCAGGTCGTGGACGGACAGCTCGGCGTCGCGGTAGTCGAGCCCGACCACCATCCCGACCGTGAGCAGGTCCTCGCCCATCGGGTAGACGAACGAGCCGCCGAACTCGCGGTACTTGGCCGACGCGCGCAGCGGCCAGCCCATCGTGTGGATCACGCGGTCGAGGGGCTTAGCGACCTTCCAGACCTCCTTCACGCCGAGCGCCCAGACCTGCGGGTTCTCGCCGTGCAGCCCGAAGCGGTCGAGCGCCACGCCAGTGAGATGGCCCTGCGTCCCCTCGGCGAGCACCGTCACGCGCGCATGAACGTCGGACCCGGGCTCGAAGTTGCCGAGCTCCTGTCCGTCCCTGCCACGGCCCCGGTCGCCCGTCCGCACCCCGCGGACGCGGCCGTCGCCGACGAGCAGGGCGTGGCCGGAGGTCTCTGGCAGGATCGTCACGCCGCCCTCCTCGGCGCGCTCGGCGAGCCAGCGGCCGAGCTGCGAGAGCGAGGCGACGTAGTTCCCGCCGTTCTTCATCGTCGGCGGCGTCGGGATCCGCAGCGAGCGCTGGGGGGTGAGGAAGTAGACCGACTCGTGCTCGACGCGCCCGTAGAAGGGCAGGTCGCGCGTGTGGTACCGGCCGTCGAAGAGGCGCCGCAGCGAGCGCGGGTTGACGACCGCGCCCGAGAGCAGGTGCGAGCCCGGCTGCCGGCCTTTCTCGAGCACCGCGACCGGCACGTCGCCCAGCCGCTCGGCCAGCTCGGGCGCGCCCTCGAGCAGCTGCCCCAGCCGGATCGCGCAGGCCAGCCCCGCCGGCCCCGCGCCGACGATCAGGACGCCGACCTCGATCTCCGCCTCGCCGGGCGCTGCGACGAACTCGTTCGCGTCGAACGGCGCTGGGTAGTCGGAGGGCCTCATGCCGCGCGCCGGGCGCGCACGAGCTCGGTCAACTTCGGCAGGATCTCGTTCAGGTCGCCGACCACGCCGAGGTCCGCGTACTCGAAGATCGGCGCGTTCGGGTCCTTGTTGATCGCCACGATCAGGCCCGAGCTCTGCATCCCCACCTTGTGCTGGATCGCGCCGGAGATGCCGAGAGCGACGTAGAGCTTCGGCGAGACCGTCTTGCCGGTCTGGCCGACCTGGGCCGAGTACGGGTACCAGCCCGCGTCGACGACGGCGCGCGTGGCCGCCACCGCACCGCCGAGCGCCTTCGCCAGCTCCTCGACCGCGCCGAACCCCTCCGGCCCGCCGAGGCCGCGACCGCCCGCGACGATCACGTCGGCGTCCTCGATCGACGGCCCCTCGCTCTCCTCGTGCGCCTGCTCGACCATCGTCGCCGCCAGCGAGAAGTCCTGCAGGCGCGACTCGAACTTCTGCACGTCGGCACTGCCGCCGCTCTCCTGGGGCTCGAACGTGCCCGAGCGGACGAGCGCAAGCGCGGGCTCGGAGCTCCAGGCGACGTCGACGTAGACCGAGTCGCCGAGGGCCGGGCGCTTGCCCATCAGCTTGCCCTCCTCGACGACGAGGTCGGTGAGGTCGTAGTTGAGGCCTGCGTCAAGTCGGGCGGCCAGTCCCCCGGCCACGTCGGCCGAGAGCACACTGGCCGCGAACAGGACGGCGTCGAACCTGCCCTCGCCGAGCAGCGTCTCGAGCGCGTCCACGCGGGGTTGCGGCAACGGCTTGTCGAGCAGCACGTCGTCCATCACGTGCACCCGCTGCGCGCCGAAGCGGCCGGCGTCGGCGGCGAGGGCCTCGACGTCAGAGCCGAGCAGCACGGCCTCGGCGTCGCCGAGCGAAGCGGCCTTGCCGAGCACGCCGAGCGCGTCCTTTTGCAGCTTCCCTTCGTGGTGCTCGACGAAGACCAGAAACTTCACAGTGCCTTCCGCTCCTGGAGGAAGGCGACGATCTTCTCCGCGGCGGAGCCGTCGTCCTCGATCTTCTGCGTGTCACCCCGCGCGGGCGGGTCGTTGAGCGCCTCGACGGTCGTGCGCGAGCCGGGCTCGCCGGCCTCCTCCGCCGGCACGCCGAGGTCGCTGAGCAAGAGTGTCTCCTGAGGCTTCTTCTTCGCGCCCATGATCCCCTTCAGCGCCGGGTAACGGGGGACGTTGATCGCGTCCGAGACGGCAACCACGGCCGGCAGCGGCGCCTCGATCACGTCGTAGCCGAACTCGGTCTGGCGCTTCCCGCGCACCTTGCCGTCATCGTGCGAGAGCTCGGCGACCTGCGAGATCAACGGCCGCTGCAGGCGGTCGGCGACCGCGGCCCAGAGCACCGCGCCGTCGCCGTCGTTTGCCTGCTGGCCGAAGAGCACCAGGTCGGCGCCCTCGCGCTCGAGCGCGGCGGCAAGCACGCGGCTGGTGGCGACGAGATCGGAGCCCGCAGCGGCCTCGTCCGAGACCAATACGACGCGATCGGCGCCCATCGCCAGGGCGCGGCGCATCGCCTCCAGGGCGCGCTCAGGGCCGACGGAGACGATCACCACCTCACCCTCGCCGGCCCCGTCGCGGAGCTTCAACGCCTCCTCGACGGCGTTCGCGTCGAACGGGTTCAGCGTCCCCTCGCCGGAGCGGTCGAGCCGCTTCGTCGAAGGGTCGATCCGGCGCGTGGCGGTCGCTTCCGGGACGTACTTGGCGCAGACGGCGATTTTCATTCGCGGGCGAGAATACAAGCGCAGAGCAGGTGCTCTGCTAGCCTCCTGCCCTTCGAGCACGACCGGAGCCCATGCTCAGCCACCGGACGACAGCCCGAGGAACCTTGGTTCTCGCACTCGCGCTCCTGACCCTCGCGGGCGGGGCGAGCGCCGCCGCGCCGCAGAAGATCGTCTTCCCGGTACTTGGCACCGCGACCTACACCGACGACTTCGGCTCACCGCGGCCAGGCGGGGCGCACCAGGGGATCGACATGATCGCCGCCAAGCGGAGCCTCGCGCTCGCCGCCGAAGCGGGCAAGGTCGAGTTCTGGACGCACTCCGGGAGCGCGGGTTGCATGCTCTACCTCCACGGCCAGAGCGGCACCGACTACTACTACATCCACCTCAACAACGACCTGACCGCGAAGAACGACAACCGCGGCAAATGCGTCGCCGGGACCGCGTACGCGAAGGGCCTGAAGGACGGCGCGAAGGTGGCCGCCGGCCAGCCCGTGGGCTACGTCGGCGACTCGGGCGACGCAAACGGGATCCACCCCCACCTGCACTTCGAGCTGCACCCGGCGCGCGGTGGCGCGATCGATCCCTACCCGTGGCTGCAGCGGGCGACGCACCTGCTCTTCTCAGCGCCGCGCGGGATGCCGTTCACGCTCGAGCTGCGTGGGACGATCGTCTCGGTCACCGACGACGCCGTCCAGATCCGGCTCTCCGCCGTGAGCGCCTGGCCGATGCGCCAGCGCCAGTCGCAGCTGAAGCGACGCCTGCTCGTGACCGTCCCGGTCGACGCGACGATCCAGCGCGTCCGCAGGTTGGGCGGCTCGGGCACGCCGGCTGCGCTCGCGTCGGCGAAGCCCAAGCAGCAGGTCGGCATCTGGACCGCTGCCGCGCCCACGACGTTGAAGGCCCAGCGCGGCGACGACCTCGCCCTCAACGCCTCGCTGGTCTCGCTGGTCGTGCCCTAGCGGCCGACGAACCTCGGCTCGCGCTTCTGCCCAAGGCATCGCTTGCGATTCCGTCTGAAGCCATGCCGGATTTGCCGGCGTGGCCGTCCAACTGCAGCGGGCTTGTCAGCGACCCGTGAAGCGGGGCTCCCGCTTCTCGGCAAACGCCGTCATGCCCTCCCTGGCGTCCTCGCTGGAGAAGAGGGCGCCGAACTCGTCCGCTTCCCGCTGCAGGTTCGCGACGTGGTCGCCCTGGAGCGCGTGGTTCGTGGCGCGCTTGGCCGCGGCGAGCGCGACCGGGCTCTTGGAGGCGAGCAGCTCGGCGACCTCGCGCGCCTGCTCGAGAGCCGGATCGTGCACCGCGTTGACGAGGCCGATGCGGAGCGCTTCGTCGGCGTCGACGAGGCGGCCGGTGAGGATCAGCTCCTTCGCGACGCCGAGGCCGCAGACGCGGGCAAGGCGCTGCGTCCCGCCCCAGCCCGGGATGATGCCGAGGTTGATCTCCGGCTGGCCGAGCCTGGCCCCCGGCGAGGCGTAGCGCAGGTCGCAGGCGAGTGCGAGCTCACACCCGCCACCGAGCGCGAAGCCCTGGATCGCGGCGATCGTCGGCTGCGGCATCGTCTCCAGCAGTTGCCCGCACTCGTGGCCGAGCTCGCCCCAGGCCCTCGCCTCCTCGACCGAGAGACCGCTCATGTACTTGATGTCCGCACCGGCGACGAACGCCTTCTCGCCCGAGCCGGTCAGCACGACGACGCGGGCCCCATCGTCGCCGGCGAGCTCCTGCAGCCGGTCGCGGAGCTCCTCGAGCGTGGGCCGGTCGAGCGCGTTCATGGCCTCCGGCCGGTCGATCGTGACGGTCGCGATCGCCCCGCCGCGCTCGACGAGAACGCTCAGGCGGGAACCTTCCCGCGCAGGAACTCGACGATCTCGCTCGTCGGCGCGCCCGGCGTGAAGACCGCCGCGACGCCCTGGCGCTGCAGCTCCTCGGCGTCCTCGGCCGGGATCGTCCCGCCGAGCACGACCAGCACGTCCTCCGCCCCGTTCTCGCGCAGGCCGTCGAGGATCCGCGGCACGAGTGTCATGTGCGCGCCGGAGAGGATCGAGATCCCGACCGCGTCGGCGTCCTCCTGGATCGCGGTCTCGACGATCTGCTCGGGCGTCTGGTGGAGTCCGGTGTAGATGACTTCCATTCCCGCATCGCGGAGCGCACGTGCGATGATCTTCGCCCCCCGGTCGTGCCCGTCGAGACCGGGTTTCGCTATGACGACACGGATCTTGCCGGACATCTCCACGAGTATATGAGTGTGAAACTGACCGTCGTCGGTTGCTCCCCGGCCTGGCCGAACCCCGGCGGCGCCCAGTCCGGCTACCTGCTCGAGGGCCCGGGGCGCCTGCTGCTCGACTGCGGTCCGGGCGTGCTGGCGAAGCTGCGCGAGCGCGAGGCCTGGCCGAAGGTGGACGCAATTGCGATCACGCACTGGCACCTCGACCACTGGGGAGATCTCGTCCCCTGGGTGTGGGGCTCGACCCTCGGCCCAGGCGAGGGGATCGAGCAACCGGAGCTCTGGGTCCCCCCGGAAGGCCGCGAGCTGCTGTGCTCGATCGGCGGCCGGCTCGGTCAGCCCGAGATGTTCGAGGAGGCTTTCCGCCTGCACGAGTACGCCGACGGCGAGGCGTTCACGGCGGCCGGCTTCGAGATCACAGCCCACCGCGTGCTCCACTACCAGCTGCTCGCGTTCGGCTTCCGGGCCTCGGCGAACGGAACGGTCATCGGCTACTCGGGCGACTCGGGCCCCAGCGACGGCCTCGCCGAGATCGCCCGCGACGCCGACCTGTTCGTCTGCGAGGCGACGCTGCAGAAACCGAATCCGGAAGGTGGCACGCGCGGGCACCTGAGCTCGCAAGAGGCGATCGAAGCCTTCGAGGCAGCAGGAGCCAAGCGGCTGCTGCTCACCCACCGGCCGTTCGAGCGCCCGCTCGAGGAGGACTCCCTCGAGCTCGCCCACGACGGCCTCGAGATCGAGATCTAGAGAAGAAGCGCTACTGGCCCTGCGGGACCGGCGGCGTCCAGCGCGGCATCCAGTAGTCCACGAGCCAGCGGCCGTTCTTGCCGGGGACGAGGCCGAGCTGGAAGGTGACCGGCCGGGTGCTGATGCCGGGCTTGCCGGCAAGGCCGACCTCGACCAGGATCTCCTTCGTCGAGGCGTAGTCGAGGTAGTACTGGACGTGCTTCACGTCGACGCCCGGGTACGGCACGACCGGCAGGTCGTTGGCCCTCTTCCACTGAGCCGCGGTGTAACCGGCCTTCAGCGTCGGGGCGACGACGTTCCACGACTGATCCACGTGCTCGCGGGCGACAGCGGTGCCGATGAACGTCTTCACCGCGTCGCGGATCTTCGGATCGAGCTGCGTGTAGGTCTTGATCAACACACCGTCCGTGCTCCGCAGGGGAACGCTCTTGGCCGGCAGCGTCGGGTGGAAGCCCTTGTCCGGATTGGCGTGGTTGTTGTCGCTGCCCTTGACGAACACCATCACCAGGGTGAGCGCACCGAGAGCGAACACGGCCACGCCGAACCACAGCAGATAGCGCTGGAACCGAGGTGAGCTGAAGGTCGTCGCGACTGAGTTCATCGGGGTCAAAGCGATACGACGCTCAGAATAGCGCCAAAGTTAGAACGGGCAACCGGGCAAAGCCCGGCCGCCCTCCAGAGCGGCATCGCAAGCGACGCCTTAGAAGACGGGGGTTTCGCGCCAGGTGCCCCACGTCTCGCGCAGGGCATCGCACATCTCGCCGAGGGTGACGTAGGCGCGCGAGGCCTCGATCAGGAGCGGCATCAGGTTCACGTCGTCCTTGAGGGACGCCTCCTTCAGGTCGGCGAGCGAACGCTCCACGGCCGCAGAGTCGCGCCGCGCGCGCACGCCCTGAACGCGGTCGACCTGCTTCTGCTCGAGGGCCGGGTCGACGCGCAGCAGCTCGATTTCGCCCTCCTCCTGGAGCTGGTAGCGGTTGACGCCGACCACGATCCGCTGCTTGGACTCGACCTCGGCCTGGTAGCGGAACGAGGCCTCGGCGATCTCGCGCTGCTGGAAGTTCTCCTCGATCGCCGG
Organism: uncultured Actinomycetes bacterium; assembly: GCA_963763475.1. Taxonomy (GTDB): domain Bacteria; phylum Actinomycetota; class Thermoleophilia; order Gaiellales; family Gaiellaceae; genus AC-32. The sequence goes on from CAVXOR010000004.1 coordinate 529,333, forward strand.
GATCACGCCGCCGAGCTTCTCGATCCTCGAGAAGTAGTCGTAGGCCTCGGTCTCGAGGCGGTTGGTCAGGTCCTCGAGGTAGTACGAGCCGCCCAGCGGATCGATCGTGTTGACGACGCCGGTCTCGTGCGCGATCACCTGCTGCGTGCGTAGCGCGATCCGCACCGCGTCCTCGGTCGGCAGCGCTAGCGCTTCGTCGAAGGAGTTCGTGTGCAGCGACTGCGTCCCGCCGAGCACGGCCGCGAGCGCCTCGAGCGCCGTGCGGACGATGTTCACCTCGGGCTGCTGGGCCGTGAGCGAGACGCCGGCGGTCTGGGTGTGGAAGCGCATCAGCCAGGAGCGCGGGCTCTTCGCGCCGTAGCGGTCGCGCAGCTCGCGCGCCCAGATCCGCCGGGCGGCGCGGTACTTGGCGATCTCCTCGAAGAAGTCGAGGTGCGCGTTGAAGAAGAAGCTCAGCCGCGGCGCGAACTCGTCGACGTCCAGGCCGCGGGCGATCGCGGCGTCCACGTACGCGAACCCGTTGGCGAGCGTGAAGGCGAGCTCCTGCACGGCGTTCGAGCCGGCCTCGCGGATGTGGTAGCCGGAGATCGAGATCGGGTGCCAGCGCGGCAGCTCGCGAGCGCAGAACTCGACCATGTCCGTCACGAGTCGCATCGAGGGCTCCGGCGGGAAGATCCACTCCTTCTGCGCGATGTACTCCTTGAGGATGTCGGTCTGGATCGTCCCGCGCAGCTCGCCCCGCTCGACGCCCTGCTGCTCGGCGACGCACACGTAGAAGGCGAGCAGCATCGCGGCCGGCCCGTTGATCGTCATCGAGGTCGAGACCTCGCCGAGCGGGATCCCCCCGAACAGCGTCTCGGCGTCTGCGAGCGAGTCCACGGCGACTCCCTCGCGCCCGACCTCGCCGAGCGAGCGCTCGTGGTCCGAGTCGTAGCCCATCAGCGTCGGCATGTCGAACGCTGTCGAGAGGCCGGTCTGACCGTGCTCGAGCAGGTAGCGGAAGCGCTCGTTCGTCTCCTCGGCCGTGCCGAAGCCGGCGAACTGGCGCATCGTCCAGAGCCGGCCGCGATACATCGAGGGATAGACGCCTCGCGTGAAGGGATAGGCGCCCGGGTACCCGAGGTCGCGGTCGTAGTCGAGCTCGACGCGCTCAGGCGTGTAGAGCGGCTCGTTCTCGAGCCCCGAGATCGTGCTGAAGAGCTCGCCCTGGCGCTCGGGCGCGGCCTCGTAGAGCTCGCGCTTCCACTCGTCGTCGTCGCCGAGCGTGCGCTTGTCCTCGGTCGTGGCCATCTCGCGGATTGTGCCCGTTCCCGGTGGCCGGAGCGGCCCACACCCCGAAATCCAGCGAAATCGCTCCCCCAAAGGGGGGATTTTCGTGGTGGCATGCCCGCTGAAAGCCAGAAAGGCATGGATACGGGGCGGTTTGCTGCCGATGCCCCAGGCGGCGAGCATGAACCTCTTTCCGAACCGCAAAAAGGATTTCGCCGAGCGGCGGCCGAGGCTGGTGCTGCGCTTCGCGCTGTACGCCGGCGCGGTGCTGCTCGTCGCCGGCCTCGCGATCGCGTGGCTCGTCAACCGCGAGGTCGCCAACCGTGCCGAGCGCACCGTCGAGAGCCAGGCCCGCGCCGTCGTCGCTGCCAACTTGAACGAGCACCTCCGCCCCTCCGACTTCGCGGGTCCCGTCACCCGCGCGCGGCGGAACACTCTCGACCGGCTCTTCCGCGAGAGCATCCTCATCCCCGGCGTCGTCGGCGGCCGCCTCATCGGCCCGCGCGGGACGATCACCTACGCGGCCAACCATCGCCTGATCGGGACGAGCGTCCTGCATCCCGCCGAGCTTCGTGGGGTGCTGGGCGGCTCGGTGCAGCGCAGCGTCGCCCACACGCAGACATGGCGCGGCCAGAAGAACCTGAAGGTGTTGCGCGTGGTCGCGCCGGTGCGGTTGAAAGGCCAACGGCAGGCGATCGGCGCCGTCTTGCTCGACCAGGACTACCGCCTGGTCGCGGTCAGCATCGGCGACGCTCGCTGGCCGCTCGCGTTGATCCTGACGCTGGCGCTGCTCGCGCTCTACATCTCGCTCTTCCCGATCCTCCAGCGCGTCACGCGAGAGCTCGAAGCGCGAAACCGGCTCCTGCGTGAGGACGCGGTCGAGCGCGAGCGCCTCCTCGAAGCGGAGCGCGCGGCGCGTGCCGAAGCCGAGTCCGCGCGGCAGCTGCTGGCAGCTCAGAACGACCGGCTGCGCGAGCTCGACGCGCTGAAGGACGAGTTCATCTCGCTGGTCTCGCACGAGCTGCGCACGCCCCTGACCTCGATTCGTGGCTACGTCGAGCTACTCCAGGAAGACGACGGGCTCGGCGAGGAGCAGCAGCGCTACCTCGGCGTCGTCGACCGGAACTCGGCGCGGCTGCTCGACCTCGTCAGCGACCTGCTCTTCCTCGCGCAGGTCGACGCGGGCAAGCTCACCTTCGAGCTGCAGCCCGTCGACCTCGAGGTGCTCGTGGCCGAGTGCATCGAGGCCTCGCAGCCGACGGCGGCGGCCAAGGAGATCGAGCTGGTCGCGAGCACGGAGCGCTTGCCGACTCCCGTGCAGGGAGATCCGGCGCGGCTCGCGCAGGTCCTCGACAATCTCGTCTCCAACGCGCTCAAGTTCACCCCTGCCGGCGGCCGGGTCGAAGTGGGGCTGTCCGCGGTCGACGGCGCGGCGGTCGTCGAGGTGGGCGACACCGGGCTCGGCCTGACCGAGGACGAGCAGGGCCACCTCTTCGAGCGCTTCTTCCGCAGTTCGCGCGCCGGCCAGAACGCGATCCCAGGGACGGGCCTGGGCCTCGCGATCGCGAAGACGATCGTCGAGCGCCACGGCGGCCGGATCGAGCTCGAAAGCGCTGTCGACCTCGGGACGACCGTACGCGTCGAGTTGCCGCTTCCGGTGTCCGCGCTGAGCCGTTCCCCGCAGGAGCTGGCTGTCTGAGTGGAGTGTTGTCCCTCGGAGCGGGGATCTTTGCGCCGGTCATACGAATTTCAGACCGAACGCTCCCCGTTAACAGCCCTCAGTTGCCGATGAAGACCCCGTGGCGAGCGAGCGCACCCCCCTGCGCGGCGGACGACCCTTGCGGACTTTCCGGCGCCTGATCGGACTGCCTTCGATGGCGCTGATCCCGCTGGCGATCGCGCTGGCGATCGGCGCCTTCTTCCTCCGCGGCGCGGTCGCGCCAGGGTCGGCCGACGCGCGGTCGGTCGGCACGCCCCTCTCGGCAGTCGTCCTCCAACAGCATTCGCACGGGGGAAGCTCGCCGGCGTCGGGGCACTCGAGCTCCGGGACCTCTCAGGGCTCGACGGCGTCCGGGCAGACCGGGGGCTCCTCCACCAACGGGTCTTCGACGACCCAGTCTTCCGATCTTCCAGCAGCCGCCCAGCAGACCTCCACCACGCCTTCGTCGGCGCGGCAGGGCTTCTCGGCCAGCCGCAAGGGCGCGACCGGGCCCCAGGGCGCCCGCGGCGCGGTCGGCCCGCCCGGCATGAACGGACCCGTCGGCCCCGCCGGTATTCCCGGCCCGACCGGGCCGAGCGGCGTCACCGGCCCCGCCGGCCCCAAGGGCACCACCGGCGCCGAGGGCAAGCAGGGAATCCCGGGCGCCGCGGCTTTCCGCGGTGCAACCGGCGCGACCGGCCCGGAAGGCCCGCAAGGCCCATTCGGCCCACAGGGCCCCAAGGGCGACCGCGGCGCGACCGGCAATCAGGGCGCGAAGGGCGTCACCGGCTCGCAGGGCGCGAAGGGATCGACCGGAGCCAAGGGGTCGACCGGCGCCAAGGGCGCGACCGGTAGCAAGGGAGCGACCGGGGCACAGGGCGCCGTCGGTCCCGCCGGCGCGCGCGGTCCTACGGGCGCCACGGGCGTGACCGGCGCCAAGGGAGTCACCGGAACGAAGGGCGCCACCGGGGCAGAGGGTGCCACGGGCGGCAAGGGCACGACGGGTGACACGGGCACCACCGGCTCGAAGGGAACGACGGGCGCCAAGGGGACGACGGGTGCTAAGGGCACCACCGGCTCGAAGGGCGTCACAGGCTCCAAGGGGACGACTGGCTCGAAGGGAACCACGGGAGCCCAGGGCACGACGGGCGTCAAGGGGACGACTGGCTCGAAGGGCGCGACCGGCGCAAAGGGCGCAACCGGATCGAAGGGAACGACCGGCGCCAAGGGCATCACCGGTGCGAAGGGCGTCACGGGTTCCAAGGGCGCGACCGGCGCAAACGGCGCAACCGGCTCCAAGGGAACGACCGGCTCGAAGGGCGCGACGGGCGCCAGGGGATCGACCGGAGCGAAGGGAACCACCGGCGCACAGGGTGTCGCCGGTCCTGCCGGCGCGCAGGGTCCCACGGGCGCGAAGGGCGCGACCGGGGCGAAGGGAACCACCGGCGCCAAGGGTGCAACCGGCTCGAAGGGTGCGACCGGAGCCAAGGGTACGACCGGGGCCAACGGAGCGACCGGCTCCAAGGGCACGACGGGCGCGAAGGGATTGACGGGCTCCAGCGGCGCGACCGGGTCGAAGGGTGCGACCGGCACCAAGGGATCGACCGGAGCCAAGGGAACCACCGGCGCACAGGGTGTCGCCGGTCCTGCTGGCGCGCAGGGCCCCACGGGCGCGAAGGGCGCGACCGGGGCGAAGGGCACGACGGGAGCAAACGGTGTCACCGGCGCAAAGGGGGCGACCGGCTCCAAGGGTGTGACCGGAGCCAAAGGCGCGACGGGTGCAAAGGGCACCACGGGCGCGAAGGGAACGACCGGCTCGAAGGGCTCCACGGGCACGAAGGGCGCGACCGGAGCGAAGGGCGCGACCGGCGCCAAGGGCACGACGGGTGCCGCCGGCCCGACGGGCGCGCGCGGACCGACGGGCACGACGGGCGCAACCGGTGCGAAGGGCACTACAGGCGCCAAGGGCACCACGGGTGTCAAGGGAGCGACTGGCTCCAAGGGTGCAACCGGCGCCAAGGGCACGACCGGCGCCAAGGGCAGCACCGGTGCCAAGGGCGTCACGGGCTCCAAGGGCGCCACCGGCTCCAAGGGTGTGACCGGCTCTAAGGGCGCGACCGGCTCAAAGGGGGCGACCGGGTCCAAGGGAGCCACCGGGGCCAAGGGCACGACGGGCGCAAAGGGCACCACGGGCTCGAAGGGCGCGACCGGCTCGAAGGGTGCGACCGGCGCCAAGGGCGCGACTGGCGCGCAGGGACCGGCCGGTGCACAGGGGCCGACCGGCGTCAAGGGCGTGACCGGCGCCAAGGGCGTCACGGGCTCCAAGGGCGCAACCGGCACCCAGGGCCCGGCGGGCGCGAAGGGCCCCACCGGCTCGAAGGGCGCGACCGGCGCCAAGGGCGTGACCGGGTCGAAGGGCGCAACCGGAAGCAAGGGCGCCACGGGCTCGAAGGGCGCCACCGGATCGAAGGGACCGACTGGCTCGAAGGGAGCGACCGGATCGAAGGGAGTCACGGGCGCCAAGGGCACCACGGGCGCTCAGGGCGTCAACGCGTGGGACGTGCTGGTCAAGAAGAGCGCCGACCAGGTTGTCACCAACAGCACCGTCCTCGCGAACGACAGCGAGCTCAGCTTCAGCGTGAACTCCGGAGAGACCTGGTACGTGCAGCTGCTGCTCTCGTACAGCGGAAGCAACGCGAACAGCGATTACAAGTGCGGCTTCACCTTCCCCACCGGCACGGGCTGGGTGAGCTACGTCGGCGATAGCACCACGGCGGACCTGATCAACCTCTCGACCGGCATCCGCATCTCGGCCGCGACCAGCCTCACTGCGATCGCGCTGGGGACGGACGGAGCGAACACGCCCCGGACCTTCACGCTCCAGATGATGATCAACGCGACCGCGAACGGCACCGTCCAGTTCCAGTTCGCGAACAACGCAGCCGCGGCGAGCCGTACTTCGACCACGCGCGCGGGCTCGACCCTGATGGCCCGCAAGCTGGGCTGATGCAGGAGCGAGTGTCCCTGGCGGGAACGCGGAGGTCGATGGACCTGACCGCGCACGCCCACCGGCAATCCGAGCGCCTCGTGCTGGTGGCGCTGGCCGCCGCGGCGCTGTTCGCGGCGGCTCTCGTCGGCTGGCTCTTGCAGCGCAACGATTCGTCGACGCAGCCAGTCGTCTCGGCATTCGGGCCGGTGATCGTGACGTCGGCCCAGCTGGCCGAGGCTTCGGCCACGCTCGACCGCCCGATCTACTGGGCAGGGCCTCGAGACCGGTTCGCCTACGAGCTGACAACCACCGACAGCGGCCGGATCTATGTGCGGTACCTGCCTGCGGGCGCCGCGGCCGGCGACTCGCGTGCGAACTTCCTCACGGTCGGCACCTACCCCGGCGACAACGCCTACACAAACCTCAAGAAGGTCTCGACCGGGCCGGCGGTGCACTCCAACCTGCTGCGTGACGGGGGCCTGCTGGTCGCGCCGAAGCGACTACCGAAAAGCGCCTACATCGCGTTTCCGGATGCCGATTACCAGGTCGAGGTGTACGACGCCTCGACCGGAGCCGCGCGTCGCATGGCACTGAACGGCCTGATCAAACCGGTTCGCTAGGCGCCTGGACGCCAGAGCGGCTCGTCGCCGCGGTTCGATGCCCGCGCGAGGATGAAGAGCAGGTCTGAGAGCCGGTTCAGGTAGACCGGCACCAGCGGGTCGATCTCGACCTCGTTCCCGGCGGCCAGCGCGGCGAGCTCCGCCCGGCGGCAGACCGCTCGCGCGACGTGCAGCCGCGCGGCGGCTTCGCTCCCGCCCGGTAGCACGAAGCTCTTCAACTCGGGGAGGCGCTCGTTGTGCAGATCGCAGAGCCGCTCGAGCTCGTCGACCTGAGCCTGGGTCACACGCAGCCGGGCTCCGCTCTCGTCGTACGGCACCGAGAGATCGGCGCCCAGGTCGAAGAGCTCGTTCTGGATCCGCGCGAGCGGCTCGCGTAGCTCCGGATCGAGCTGCTCGTGCGCGAGCACCAGGCCGAGCTGGGAGTTGAGCTCGTCGACGATGCCGTAGGCAACCACCCGCGGGTCGAGCTTCGACACGCGCGAACCGTCGCCGAGGCTCGTCTCGCCCCGGTCGCCGCCGCGGGTGTAGATCTTGGTCAGCCGGACCGGCTCGTCGGGCTTGCGGGGGCTCACGGTCGGCTGCCTGGCGTTGGCCGACCCAAACCGCCCGCGGTTGTCACGCTTTCGGCACGAAGCCGCGACGGACACGCGCGTTTTCCGCTCACATCGTGTCGGAGGGCGGGCGTGGTGGGCACCCACTTCGCGGGCGTGAACATCGAACAGCTCACCCCTGCGCGAGTTCCCGCTCGCGGAGGCCGAGGATCGAGCGGGCGATCACGAGCCGCTGGATCTCGCTCGTGCCCTCGTAGATCTCCGTGATCTTCGCGTCCCGGTAGTAGCGCTCGACCGGGAACTCCTTCGTGTACCCGTAGCCGCCGAGCACCTGGATCGCCTCCGCGGTCTGCCGCCGCGCGACCTCCGACGCGTACAGCTTCGCCTTCGCGCCCTCCTCGGTGTGCGGCCGGCCTTTCTGCTTCAGCCAGGCGGCCCGGTAGACGAGCAGCCGCGCCGCGTCGATCTCCGTCGCCATGTCGGCGAGCTTCCACTGGATTGCCTGGAAGTCGGCGATCCGCTTGCCGAACTGCCGCCGCTCGAGCGAGTACTCGCGTGCGACGTCGTAACCTGCCTGGGCGATGCCGAGCGCCTGGGCCGCGATCCCGATCCGGCCGCCGTCGAGCGTGGACATCGCGACGGTGAAGCCCTTGCCTTCCTCGTGCAACAACCGCTCGCGTCCTGCCCGCGCGCCTTCGATCGCCAGGTCGACGGTTGAGGACGAGTTCAGCCCGAGCTTTTCTTCCTCGCGGGTGACACGTACCTGGTCGCCGTCGAGCACGAAGGCCGAGACGCCCTTCGGCCCCGGCGTGTCCGGGTCGGTGCGCGCGAACAGCAGCACCGTGCCGCCGAAGGCGCCGTTGGTGATCCACTGCTTGGTGCCCGTAATCGTCCAGCCGTCCTCGTCCGCGACGGCCGCCGTCCGCAACGAGCCGGCGTCGGAGCCTGCCTCGGGCTCCGTCAGCGCGAACGCGCCGATCGCCTCGCCGCGGGCGAGCGGCGGGACGAAGCGGCTGCGCTGCTCGTCGGTGCCGAAGCTGAGGATCGGCAACGTCACCGCGCTCGTGTGCACGGCGACGGTCACCCCCACGCCCGCGTCGGCCCGCGACAGCTCCTCCAGCACGAGGATGTAGGAGAGGAAGTCGGCGCCCGCGCCACCGTACTCCTCCGGGATACAGGCGCCCATGAAGCCGAGCTCGGCCAGCTTGCCGAACAACTCTCGCGGAAAGCCGTGCGCCCGGTCCCAGTCCCCGGCGTTCGGCTCGATCTCCGCCTGCGCGAACTCCCGCGCCAGCTCCTGAATCTCCCGCTGGTCGCCGGAAAGCTCGAAGTCCATCGGGCCGCGAGTATAAGGCGCCTCGCGCGTTCACCTATAGTCGTGGCCGGTTTGGCCTCCGGGACTGCGCAGGGCACGCTTCCGTGGAGCTGGTACTCCGACCCGGAGTTGCTCCGGCGGGAGCAGGAGCGGATCTTTCGCCACGGCTGGCAGTACGCCGGCCCGGCCGAGCACGCTGCGGAGCCCGGCGACTTCCTCACCTGCAGCGTGGGCGACGTTCCAGTGGTGGTCACGCGCGCGCGCGACGGCGAGCTGCACGCCCTGCTGAACGTCTGCCGCCACCGCGGCTCGATCGTCGCCCAGGGACGAGGCAACCGCGCGACGCTGCAATGCCCGTACCACGCGTGGACCTACGAGCTCGACGGACGCCTGCGCTCGGCGCCGCGCGGGCCCGAGCTCGAGCTCGAAGGCATCTGCCTGCGCAGGCTCGCGGTCGAGGCGTGGGGACCGCTGCTGTTCGTCCACCCGGATGCCGAGCCAGCCCCGCTCGCCGAGACGCTCGGCCCGTTGCCGGAGCTCCTCTCGGGCGGCGGCATCGAGCTGGAGAGGCTGCGCTTCCGTCGCCGGGGGGAGTTCGAGCTCGCCTGCAACTGGAAGATCGCGGTCGAGAACTACCTCGAGTGCTACCACTGCGCCGTGGCGCATCCGGGCTTCAGCCAGGTCGTCGACGTCTCGCCCGGCGCGTACCGGCTCGAGACTCACGCGCGCGGCTCGAGCCAGTTCGGCCCCAGCCGCAACGGCGGCGGGCCGGTCGAGGGACAGTTCCACTGGCTCTGGCCGGCGACCAAGATCTACGCACTGCCTGGCCCGCCGAACCTCGCGGCCGGCCCGGTCGCGCCGGCCGGCCCGGAGCGGACCAGCGGCTTCCTTGACTACTTCTTTCCGGAGGAGGTCACCGACGCGCAGGTCGAGGAGCTGCTGGCCTTCGACGACCAGGTCGGGCTGGAGGATCGTGCGCTCGTCGAGTCGGTGCAGGCCGGCGTCCGTTCCGGCCTGCTGGACGAGGGCCGGCTGCTGCCCGAGAGCGAGTGCCTACTTGCACATTTCCAATCGCTGGTGCGGGAGGCCCTCGCCTGAGAGTCGTCTTGCTTCTCCCGGCACTGCTTGCGGTGCTCGCCGCCGGCTGCGGCGGGAGCCCGCCCTCTACACAGAGCGTCGTCCGCGCCTGGAGCCAGGCCCTGAACGCCGACGACAACAAGCGCGCCGCCGACCTGTTCGCGCCGGGCGCAGAGATCGTGCAGGGCTCGATGGTCACGCGGCTGCGGACGCATGCCGAAGCCGAGGCGTGGAACTCCGCCCTCCCGTGCTCGGGCCGGATCGTCTCGATCAAGAGCCACGGCCAGACGGCGCGGGCCACGTTCGAGCTCGGTGACCGCCAGGACAGCCGCTGCGACGGGCCGGGTGAGCGTGCGACGGCGATCTTCCGCGTGGTGAAGGGAAAGATCGTGCTCTGGCACCAGACCGACTCGCCGGTGACGCAGCCACCGCCACCGACCGAGTCCGCCTAGGCCACCAGCGCCGCCTCTTCCAGCTCCCGCCGGATGCGGCGCAGCGAGCGGTCCCGCGTCTTGAAGGCGTCCACTACCGACGGATCGAACTGATGGCCCGTCTGCTGCTCGAGCTCACGGCCGGCCGCGGCCCAGCTCATCGCGCGGCGGTACGGCCGGTCGCTGGTCATCGCGTCCAGCGCGTCGGCGACGGCGAAGATCCGCGCGGCCGCCGGGATCTCGTTGCCGGCGCGTCCGTCCGGATAGCCACGGCCGTCCCAGCGCTCGTGGTGCGAGCGGACGACCTCGAGACCGGTGCCGCGCAGGAAGGAGACTCCGCGGAGGAGCTGCTCTCCGAGGACGGTGTGGGTCTCCATCAGGCGGCGTTCCGTGCTGGTCAGCGGCCCCGGCTTCTGCAGGATCCGGTCCGGGATCCCGATCTTGCCCACGTCGTGGAGCATGAAGCCGTACGCGACGCTCTCGTCGTCGCAGACCTCGGGCGCCGCGACCTGCGCCAGCTCGAGGGCGTACCGGTGCACGCGCTGCGAGTGCTCGCCGGTGCCGTGGTCCTTGGACTCGAGCGCGCTGGCGAGCGCGGTCACCGTCTCGTGGTAGGCGTTCTGCAGAAGGCGCCGCTGGCCGCGCTCGAGCTCGAGCAGATGCCGGAGATCGCGCGCGTAGAGCAGGAGTTGCTCGTCCGGCCGGCGCTTGCTGCTGGCGCGAAACGGGGTCGCGCGCAGCCCGGCGGCGACGCGCTCGACCACGGCCAGCAGCTCGAGCGGGCTGAAAGGCTTCAACATCAGCGCGTCGGCGCCGACCTCCTCCGCTCTCGACTCGGTGGTCCCGCCGGAGCCGGTCAGCAGCACGATCGGGATGTCGCGGGTCTGCGGCGCGCTCTTCAGCAGAGCGCAGAGCGCGGCGCCGTCGAGGCCGGGCATGGCGACGTCCAGCACGATCGCGTCCGGCCGGGCGGCGGCGATCCGCTCCTGGGCCGCGGCGGCGTCAGGAGCTTCGTCGACTTCCACGTCGACGGCCTCGAACGTCGTCCGCAGCAGTGCGCGAAACGCGTCGTCGTCGTCGACCAGCAAGAGGCGCAACGGACCTCCTTCGGGGGGCTTGGGCTAGAGCTGTCGGCCTTTGCCTACGAATAGATGTAGAAGCCGGCCCCAGACTTGCGGCCCGTTTTCCCTGCAGCTACCAACTCTCTGAGCAGCGGGCAGGGTTCGTACCGATCGTCACCAAGACCGTCGCGCAGGACTTCCATGATCGCGACGCAGGTGTCCAGGCCGATCAGGTCGGCGAGCGCGAGCGGACCCAGCGGGTGCGCGAAGCCCAGCTTCGCGATCGTGTCGATCGCCTCTGGCTCCGCCACGCCGTCGTGGAGCGCCCACACGGCCTCGTTGAGATAGGGCATCAGGATCCGGTTCGAGACGAAGCCCGGGAAGTCGTTCGCGACGGCCGGCGTCTTGCCCAGCTCGAGTGCGAGCTCGGTGATCGCCTCGGCAGTCTCGTCCGAGGTCTCCTTGCCCCGGACGACCTCGACGAGCTTCAGCACGGGCACGGGGTTGAAGAAGTGCATCCCGATCACGCGCTCGGGCCGCGCGGTCGCGGCGGCGAGCGAGCTGATCGGGATCGAGGAGGTGTTCGAGGCGAGCACGGCCTCCGGCGGGAGGGTCTCGTCGGCGTGCCGGAAGACGTCCTCCTTGACCTTCGCGTCCTCGACCACCGCCTCGACCATCAGGTCGGCGGCGACCAGGTCGTCCACCGGCGTCACCCGCGCGAGCACTTCGTCGGGCTCGGGCCCACCTTTCTCGGCGAGCTTCGACAGGCTCTTGCCCATCGCCTCGAGCCCGCGGTCGACCGCGCCGGGCATGGCGTCGTGGAGCGAGACCCGTCGGCCGGAGGCCGCCACCACCTGGGCGATTCCGCCGCCCATCTGGCCGGCGCCGACAACGAGCACGTGCTCGAACCTCACCGCGAGATCTCCTCAGACCTCCAGCAACAGCGCGTCGCCCTGGCCGCCGCCGGAGCAGATCGCCGCGAGGCCGAGGCCGCCGCCGTTTCGGCGCAACTCGTGGATCATCGTCGTCAGAATCCGGCCTCCGGACGCGCCGATCGGGTGGCCGAGCGCTACCGCCCCACCGTTCACGTTCACCTTCTCGGGATCGGCGCCGAGCATGGCGGTCGAGTTGAGCACGACTGAGGAGAAGGCCTCGTTCAGCTCGACCCGCTCGACGTCGTCGATCGACTTGCCGGCCTTCTCGAGCGCGATCGCACCGGCCTTCGCCGGGGTGCGCGCGAGGTAGGCGAACTCGTCGGCCACGTAGCCCTGCGCGACGATCGTGGCCAGCACCTCGAGCCCGCGCTTCTTCGCGAACTCGTCGCTGGTGACGACGAGCGCGGCGGCTCCGTCGTTCACGCCGGGCGCGTTGCCGGCGGTCGTCGTGCCCTCGGGATCGAACACCGGCTTCAGACTGGCGAGCTTCTCGATCGACGTATCCCGTCGCGGCCCCTCGTCGACCGCGAAGTCGCCCACCGGGACGATCTCCGGCTCGAACCGGCCCTCGTCGATCGCCTGCACCGCGCGCTCGTGGGAACGCAGCGCCCAGCGATCCTGTTCCTCCCGCGAGATGCCGAGCTCCCGCGAGACGAACGACGCCTGCTCGACCATGTGCTTCGAGTCGAAGCTCGAGGTCAGCCCGTCGTGGGTCATCAGGTCGATCAGCGTGCCGTCGCCGAGCCGGTAGCCGAAGCGCGCGCGCTTCAGGACGTAGGGCGCGTTCGACATCGACTCCATCCCGCCCGCGACGACCACCTGGACGTCGCCCGCGCGGATCATCTGGTCGGCGATCTCGACGGCGCGGATCGAGGAGGCGCAGACCTTGTTGATCGTGTCCGAGGGCAGCTCGATCGGCAGGCCCGCGCCGACGGTCGCCTGGCGCGAGGGCGCCTGGCCGGCGCCGCCCTGCAGCACCTGGCCCATGATCGCGTACTCGACCTCGCCGTCCTCGACGCCGGCCCGGTCGAGCGCCCCGCGAATCGCGGCCGACCCGAGCTCGGTCGCCTCGTACCCGGCCAACGCGCCGCCGAGCTTGCCGAAAGGCGTGCGAACGGCGGAAACGATCACCGAGCGGGACATCGCAAAAACCCTAGCGAGTGAAGTCGAGCCCGGGCTCGAGGCGCTGCGCGAAAGCCGCAACGAGCCGCACGGTCGCCTCGACGTCGTCCAGCGAGACCACCTCACCCGGCGTGTGGATGTAGCGCGTCGCCAGCGAGACCAGGCCGGTCGCGACGCCGGCGCGGCTCGCGTAGGCCGCGTCCATGTCGGTGTGGGTGTCGCCGGCCGAGACGTTGATCGTGTAGCCGATCCCCTCTGCCTCGGCGGCGTCGACCAGCCGTTCGAACACCTTCGGGTTGATGGTCGAGCCGCGGTTGATGATCGGGCCGCCGCCGAGCTTGGCCTCGCCGTCGATCTTCGGGTCGCCGTCGGGGATGTCGGTCGCGCCGGTCACGTCCACCGCCAGCGCGACCTTCGGCTCGAGCGCGAACACCGTCGTGCGCGCGCCTGCGTAGTCGCCGACCTCTTCCTGCACCGCCGCCACCGCGGCCACGTCTCCCGGCGCGCCTCCGGCCTCCGCGACGCGCCTGGTGGCCTCGAGCGCCACGTAGGCGCCGAGCCTGTTGTCCAGCGAGCGAGAGGCCAGCCGCCCGTCGGCCAGCTCGACCAGCTCGCCTGCGATCACGGCCACGTCGCCGATCTGCAGCAGCTCGAGCGCCTGCCTGCGGTCGCGCGCGCCGACGTCGATGTGCAGGTGCTCGTGCTCGAGCTGCTCGGGCTTCTCCCCGGCCTTCAGGCGCTTGCCGCCCTTTCGCCCGATCACTCCCGGGACCGGCCCGCCTCGCGTCGCCACCTCAACCCGCTGGCCGTGGAGCACGTCCGGCCGGGTGCCGCCGATGGGGAGGAAGTAGACGAAGCCCTCGTCGTCGACATGCGTGACCATCAGCCCGATCTCGTCGATGTGCCCGAGCACGACCAGCAGCGGGCCGTCGCTCGTCCCCGGCACGCGCGCGACTGACGAGCCCATCGCGTCGCTCGTCACGCTCGCGAAGCCCTCGGCGGCCTCGCGCCAAACCGCGGAGGCGGCGGTCTCGTAGCCCGACGGGCTGGGCGCCGTCAGCAGCTTGCGCAGGAGCTCCGGAACGGCCATCCCCGGGAGCGTATGCCGTTTGCCGTTGCCCGAGGCGGGAAGCCCACCAGCAGACAACGAAAGGAGCAGACGTGCCCACGTGGGGATGGATCCTGATCGCGATCGCCGCCGTCGTAGTCCTGGCCGCGATCGCCTGGAGCGCCTACAACCGCCGGCGCCGCAGGGGGCTGCAAGACCGCTTCGGCAGCGAGTACGACCGCACGGTCGCCGACTCGGAGAGCCGGCGCCAGGCCGAAGCCGACCTCGCCGAGCGGCAGAAGCGGCGCGAGGAGCTCGAGATCCGGCCGCTGGAGCCCCGGGCCCGGGACCGCTACGCCAGCGAGTGGCACAACACCCAGGCGAAGTTCGTGGACGACCCGGAGGGCGCCGTAACGGACGCGGACCGCCTGATCCAGCAGGTGATGCGCGACCGCGGCTACCCGGTCGACGACTTCGACCAGCGCGCCAACGACCTCTCGGTCGACCATCCCGAGGTGATCTCGAACTACCGGGCCGCGCACGAGATCTCGAAGGCGAACCTGCGCGGCAACGCCTCGACCGAGAACCTGCGCACGGCGATGGTCCATTACCGCGCGCTCTTCGAAGAGCTGCTCGAGACCGAGCCTGCGCAAACGACCTAGTTCAGCTTGACGGGCCGCCCCGGGTGCGTCTACCTTGGGTGAGATGACTCTCGCACCGCGCATCTGGGGCTGGCCCTGGCCGCACGAGCGGAGCGGGAGCGTCGCCTGACCTAACCCAGACGCATCTCGTTCCGCTCGCAGACCTTCCGGATGGAGGGTCTTTTTGTTTGCCATGAACGCACTCACCGTCATCTCAACCGACCTGCTCACCCCGCTCGGGGCATACCTCCGGCTGCGCCAGGGGGGGCGCGCGAGCGTCCTGCTGGAGTCGGTCGAGAAGGGCAGGCTCGGACGCCACTCGTTCGTCGGCTGCGGCTCCCGCCTCGTCTCCTTCGAGGAGGCCGAGGCCTGCGGGCAGCCCGTCGTCGGCTACCTGGGCTACGAGCACGCGGCCCGGCTCGAGCCGACCGTCCCCGTGCCCGCCGAGGGGCGCGCCCTCCCCGAGAGCCGGTTCGTAGTGGCCGACATGCTCGTCCGCTTCGACCACGGGCGCGGCATGGCCGACGTGCTCTGCGGCGACCCGAACGCCGTCGCCGAGCTGCTCGAGGGGCCGCAGCCGTCGCCAGAGCCGGGCTCGCGCACGCGCTCGGGCTCGACGCGCCGGCTGCCTTCGCGGCACGAGTACGAGCGCGCGGTCGTGAAGGCGAAGGAGCACATCCGCGCCGGGGACGCCTTCCAGGTCGTGCTCGCGCAGCGCGCCGAGCGGCCGACCTCGGCTAGCGCTCTCGAGCTCTACCGCTCGCTGCGGCGGGTGAACCCCTCGCCGTACCTGTTCCTGCTCGAGCTCGACGGGCTCGCGCTGGTCGGGTCCTCGCCCGAGACCCTCGTCAAGGTGGAGGGTCGCCGCGCCTCGCTGAACCCGATCGCCGGGACGACGCGGCCGGGCGACGGCGACGCCGAGCGGCTGCTCTCCTCCGAGAAGGACCGTGCCGAGCACGTGATGCTCGTCGACCTGGGCCGCAACGATCTCTCGCGCGCCTGCCGCCCAGGCACGGTTCGGGTGGCGCGCTTCCTCGAGCCGGAGCGCTTCTCGCACGTCACGCACCTCGTCTCGGAGGTCGTCGGCGAGCTCGAGCCCGGGGTCTCGCACTTCGACCTGCTGCGCGCCTGCTTCCCGGCCGGCACCGTTTCGGGGGCGCCGAAGGTGCGGGCGCTGCAGCTGATCGCGGAGCTCGAGCGTTACCGCCGCGGGCCGTACGCGGGAGCAGTTCTCTACGCGCTGCCCGGCGAGGCGCTCGATGCGTGCATCGCGATCCGCACGGTCGTCCTGCACGACGGGGTCGCACTGCTACAGGCGGGCGCGGGGATCGTGGCCGACTCCGACCCGGCGGCCGAGCACGACGAGTGCCTGCGCAAGCTGGCCGCGCTGGAGATGGCGATCGAGCTGGCTGAGGCGAGGTCGGCATGATCCTGCTCGTGGACAACTACGACTCGTTCACCTACAACCTCGCGCATCTGTTCGGCGAGCTCGGGGCCGAGGTCACGGTGCGACGCAACGACGCGATCGACCCCGACGAGGCCGAGCGGCTCGCCCCTTCGCACCTGGTCGTCTCCCCCGGCCCCGGCCGGCCGGTCGACGCGGGCGTCTCGGTCGAGCTGGTCCAGCGGCTCGCCCCGAGCGTGCCGACGCTCGGCGTCTGCCTAGGGCACCAGGTGATCGTCGAGGCCTTCGGCGGCAAGGTCGGCCAGGCGAGCCGGCTGGTCCACGGCAAGCCGAGCGAGATCGATCACGACGGCCGCGGGCTCTTTGAAGGCCTGCCGGAGCGCTTCGAGGCGGGCCGCTACCACTCGCTGGCTGCAACGGCCGTCCCGGACTGCCTCGAGATCTCGGCCACGTGCGCCGAGGGCGAGGTAATGGCCGTGCGCCACCGAGAGTTCCCCGTGGACGGCGTCCAGTTCCACCCCGAGTCGGTGCTGACCCCGGCCGGGCCGGAGCTCGCGCGCAACTTCCTGGAGGGCCGGCGATGACCGTGCAGCAGGCGCTCGCGCGGTTGCTCGACGGTCATGGACTCTCGCGCGAGGAGGCGCGAACGGTGATGAACGAGATCATGGTGGGCGAGGCGACGCCGGCCCAGATCGGCGGCTTCCTCGTTGCGCTGCGCCTGAAGGGCGAGACCGCGGACGAGATCGCCGGCTGCGCCGAGGCGATGCGCGAGCACGTGCTGCAGGTGCGGCCGAAGCGCGACGACCTCGTCGACACGGCGGGCACCGGCGGCGACGCGGCGCGCACGATCAACATCTCGACCGCGGCAGCGCTGGTCGCGGCCGCTGCCGGCGCAGGCGTGGCCAAGCACGGCAACCGCGCGGTCTCGTCGGCCTCGGGCTCCGCGGACGTGCTGGAGGCGCTCGGCTTTCGGCTCGAGCTGCCGCCCGCGGAGATCGAGCGCTCGATCGACGAGCTCGGCTTTGGCTTCCTGTTCGCTCCGACGCACCACCCGGCGATGCGGCATGCGGCTCCCGTGCGCCAGGAACTCGCTGCCCGTACCGTCTTCAACGTGCTCGGCCCGCTGACGAACCCGGCCGGCGCGCGCGCGCAGGTGCTCGGCGTCTACGCGCCGTCGCTCGTGCGCACGATCGCGGAGGTGCTGGCGCAGCTTGGCTCGCGGCGCGCCTTCGTGGTGCACGGGGCGGCCGGGATCGACGAGCTTTCGCCCGCCGGCCCGAACCTCGTCTGTGAGGTCGTCGACGGCGAGGTTCGCGAGCGCGAGATCGACCCGCTGGAGCTGGGCGTGCCCCGCTGTGACCCGGCCGAGCTGCGCGGCGGCTCGCCACACGACAACGCGGAGGCGATCCGCGCCGTCTTTCGCGGCGAGAACGGCGGCAAGCGCTCGGCGATCCTGCTCAACGCGGCGGGCGCCGTCGCGGCGGCAGGGCGCGCGGCCGACCTCCGCGAGGGGCTCGAGGTCGCGCGGGAGACCCTGGACTCGGGTGCCGCGCTCGAGCGCCTCGATGCGCTGGTCGCCTTCTCGCAGTCGGCCGAGGTGAACGTCTGATGGGCCGCTTCCGGGACGCGCTCGCAGGGGAGGGGCTGGCTGCGATCGCGGAGATCAAACGGCGCTCGCCGTCCGCCGGGGCCTTGCGGCCGGACGCCGACCCCGCGGCCCTGGCGGCCGGATTCGAGCGCGCCGGTGCTGCGGCCGTGTCGGTGCTGGTGGACGAGCGCTTCGCCGGCAGCCCCGCCGATCTCGCCGCCGCGCGGTCGGCCAGTGACGTTCCGTTACTGGCGAAGGGGTTCTTCTCCGAGCGCGCAGAGCTCGAGGAGCTGCGACGGCTCGGCGCCGACGCGGTGCTGCTCTTGCTGCGCGACCTCGACGACACGCAGCTGCGCGGGTTGCTCGCTGCCGCCCACGAGCTCGGGCTCGACGCGCTCATCGAGGCGCACGACGCCGACGAGCTGCAGCGCGCGATCGAGCTCGACGCGGCCGTGATCGGGATCAACGCGCGCGACCTGAACACCTTCGCGATCGACCGTGGCGCGCAGCTCGAGTTGGTCGAATCGGCGCCGCGGGACCGCGTGATCGTGGCCGAGAGCGCGATCGCTACTCGCGCACACGGCGCCGAGGCCGAGCTGGCGGGCGCCGACGCCGTGCTCGTCGGCTCGACGCTGATGCGGGCCGCCGATCCAGCGGCAAGGCTCGAGGAGCTGCTCGCGCGGCCGCTGGTCAAGGTGTGCGGCCTGACGCGCGAGGAGGACGTCGCCGCCGCCGCCGAGGCCGGCGCCGACCTGGCGGGTTTCGTGCTCGCGCGCGAGACACTTAGGCGCGCCCCCGCCGTCCTGCCGGTCCCGGAGACGATGCTCTCGGTCGCCGTCCACGTCGGCGAGATCACGGACGACCGCGCCGACCTCGTGCAGCTCTACGCGCGCGAGAACGGCCACCGCTCGCGCGAGGGCGTCCTGCTCCGACGCGGCCGCGAGGTCGCCCGCGTGGTCGACCGCGAGTGGCAGGCAGACGACCCCGGTCACCTCGAACGGGCGCACGCTGCCGAAGGCCGGATCGTGCTCGCCGGCGGGCTCTCGCCCGAGAACGTCCGCAAGGCGATCGAGCGCGTGCGGCCGTGGGCGGTGGACGCGAGCTCGAGCCTCGAGACCGAGCCGGGCGTCAAGGATCACGAGCGCATCAGGGCCTACGTGGAGGCGGCGAGGTGCTGACCTACGGCGAGTACGGCGGCCGCTTCGTACCCGAGACGCTGATCCCCGCGCTCGACGAGCTCGAGGCAGGTTGGCGCGCGGCCCGCGACGATCCGTCCTTCCAGGCGGAGCTTGACGAGCTTGGCCGCGACTACGCCGGCCGGCCGACGCCGCTGACCCTCGCCGAGCGCTTCGCTCCGGGCAAGCGCCTCTACCTGAAGCGCGAGGACCTGCTCCACACGGGGGCGCACAAGCTGAACAACGCGCTCGGCCAGGCGCTGCTCGCGCTGCGGCTCGGCAAGCGACGGATCGTCGCCGAGACGGGCGCGGGCCAGCACGGCGTCGCGACTGCGACGGTGTGCGCGCGCTTCGGCCTCGACTGCGTCGTCTACATGGGCAGCGAGGACATGCGCCGCCAGGCGCCCAACCTGGAGCGGATGGCCCTGCTCGGCGCGGAGGTGCGGCCGGTCGAGTTCGGCACGCGCACGCTGAAGGAAGCGACGAGCGAGGCGATCCGCGACTGGATCGCGAACGTCGAGGACACGCACTACCTGATCGGCTCCTGCGTTGGCCCGGCGCCGTATCCGGAGATCGTCCGGGAGCTGCAAGCGGTGATCGGGCGCGAGGCTCGGGAGCAGCTGCTGGCCACCGAGGGGAGGCTGCCCGAGGTCGCGCTCGCCTGTGTCGGCGGCGGCTCGAACGCGATCGGGCTCTTCGCCGGCTTCGTCGACGACGCCGAGGTTCGGCTCGTCGGAGTCGAGGCCGGCGGCGCCGCGTCGCTCGGGTCGGGTCGGCCGGCCGTGCTGCACGGCTCGCGCTCGTCGGTGCTCGCCGACGAGGACGGCCAGGTGCTCGACGCGGAGTCGATCTCGGCCGGCCTCGACTACCCGGGCGTCGGCCCCGAGCACGCATTCCTGCGCGACAGCGGCCGGGCCGAATACCTCGGCACGACCGACGAGGAAGCGCTGGCGGCATTCCGGCGGCTGGCGCGCACGGAAGGCATCCTCCCGGCCCTCGAGCCGGCCCACGCATTGGCTCGGGTTGAAGAGCTCGAGGAGGAGCTCGTGCTCGTCTGCCTCTCGGGCCGCGGCGACAAGGACCTGGCCGAGGTCACCGCCCGGTGAGCGAGCAGCTCGGCTGGAACCCCGAGCGCGCGGCCTCCTTTTTCGACGGCTACGGCGAGAGCGAGTGGACACGCTTCGAGGAAGGCCGCACTCCGGCGCCGAGCCTCGACGTGCACCTCGATCGTCTCCGCCGGTTCGTCAAGGCCGGCGACGAGGTGCTCGACCTCGGGGCCGGGCCCGGGCGGTTCACCATCGAGCTCGCCCGCCTCGGCGCGCGGGTGACCGTCGGCGACCTCTCACCCGGCCAGCTCGAGCTCAACCGCGAGCACGTTTCGGCGGAGGGCCTCGAGGAGCGGGTCGCCGAGCGAGCCATCGCCGACGTGCTGGATCTCTCGCGCTGGGACGACGCGAGCTTCGATGCGGCCGTCTGCTTCGGGGGCCCGCTCAGCTACGTCGTCGACCGCACCGAGCAGGGGATCGCCGAGCTCGTGCGCGTGACCAGGCCCGGCGGGCATGTGCTCGTGTCGGTGATGTCGCTCGTGGGCACGGTCGTCCACTTCCTGCCGATCCTGGTCGACCTCGCCCGCCGTGACGGCGTCGCCAAGAACGAGGCGATCATCAGGACAGGCCTGCTTCCCGACGAGACCGACTACGGCCACCTGGCGATGAAGCTCTTCCGCTGGAGCGAGCTCGAGGCGCTGCTGTCGCCGCACGGCACGATCGTCGATGCCTGTGCGGCGGGACTGCTGCCGTCCGTGCGGCCCAACGAGCCCGAGCTGCGTGAGTTCCTCTCCTTGGTCGAGCTCGAGCTGGCAGGCGAGCCCGGCGCGATCTCGTGCGGCCAGCACATCCTGGCGGTCCTGCGGCGCGAGCCGTGAAGACGCTCGCGATCTACCTGATGTGCGGACCGGAGGCGCCGACCCTGGCGGAAGCCGCGGTCGAGGGCGGCGCCGACCTGGTCGAGCTCGGATTCCCGTTCTCGGACCCGCTCGCCGACGGCCCGGTGATCCGCCGCGCCGCGGAGCGCGCGCTCGCACAGGGGATGCGAACCGGCGCCTGCCTGGAGATGCTCGGGTCGACCCGCGAGCGCCTGCCGGAGACCCCGCTGGTGCCGATGACGTACTCCTCGCTGCTCGAGGCCTACGGCTGGGAGCGCTTTGCCGGGGACGCCGCGGAAGCGGGCGCGACCAGCGTGATCGTCGCCGACCTCCCGGCCGGCGACCGGCCCGAGGTCCGGCGGGTGCAGCTGGTCGCTCCCACCTCGACCGACGAGCGGCTCGCGCTCGCGGCCGCGCAGACGGACGGCTGGCTCTACCTGGTCACGCTCACCGGCACGACCGGCGCGCGGAGCGAGCTCTCCCCCGCTCTCGCCGGGCTGGTCGACCGCGCCCGCGCGCACACCGACCTGCCGCTCTACGCCGGCTTCGGGATCTCGACGCCGGAGCAGGCACGGGCCGCCGCCGATCTGGCCGACGGGATCGTGGTCGGCTCCCGCGCCGTCGAGGTTGCGGAGGACGGGCCCGCGGCCCTGCGGGACTACGTCGCCTCGCTGCGGGAAGCACTCGACGCATGACGACGGTGCTCGTGGACGCGCGCAACGTGCAGCGCTCGCAGTGGCCGAACCTGTCCGACGACGAGCTGGTCGAGCGCGCCCGCGCCTGGGCCGACCGACACGACGCCGAGCTGGTGCTCGTCTTCGACGGCAAGGCGCCTGAAGGCGTGGGCTCGAGCCGGCTCGACGAGCGCACGATGCTCGTCGGCACCGGCGGCGAGAGCGCCGACGACTGGCTGATCCGGGAAGCGCCCGGGCATCCCGGCGCCTGGCTCGTGACGTCCGACCGCGCACTGCGCGAGGCTGCGGGCGGGAACGCGGGCCGGCTCGTGGGTGGCGGCACGTTCCTGCGCGGGTTGGACGATTGAGCCGGCTGCGCGCAGCGGCGGCCGGAGCCGTGGCCGCGACCGCCTGGGGTCTCGCCGAGCCGCTCGACCAGCGGCTACTGCGCTGCGACTACTCGGACGTCGCCGTGCTCGGCAAGGCTGTCACGCGTGGGCCGGACTGGCGGCTCGCGGGCTTCGCGCTGCACGCCCTCAACGGGGTCGTCTTCGGCCTGGTTTTCGACGAGCTGCGCCGCCGCGTTCCGGTGCCTCCGCGCCGCCTCGCGGTCGGCATGGCACTCGCCGAGCACACGACGCTGTACCCACTCTGCGCGCTGATCGACCGGTACCACCCGGCCCGCGGCGAGCCCGGCATTCCGCCGCTGTTGACGAACCCGCGCGCGTTCGCGCAGGCGACGTGGCGGCACATGCTCTTCGGCACCGTGCTCGGAAGGCTGGCGGCGTGAAGATCGTAGCCGTCTTCGCCGCGGCGGCGATCGTTCCGAGCGCGTCTGCGGCCTCCCGGCCGTGGCAGCCGCCTATGGCCGCCGTGGTGAGCTACGCCTCGCACCGGCACGGCGTGATCGCCTTCGCCGTCCGCACGCCGACCCGCCACTGGGGCTGGCACGCGGCCCGCGTCTTCCCCTCGGCGAGCGTGCTCAAGGCGATGCTGCTCGTCGCCTACCTCGACCTGCCCTCGGTCCGGTCGCGCCGCTCGGGCCGCAGGACCGCGAGCTGCTCACGCCGATGATCCGCCGCTCCGACAACGACGCGGCCGGCCGCGTGATCGGGATCGTCGGGGCGAGTCGCCTACGCGACCTCGCACACCGCGCCGGCATGCGCCGGTTCACGCCGGTGACCGGGATCTGGGGCCTGAGCCGCATCGACGCTGCCGACCAGGCACGCTACTTCCTGCACATCGACTCGCTGCTCGCGCCTCGCCACCGGGCGTACGCATTTTCCTGAAGCTGCTGAACACGATCACGCCCGCGCCGCGCTGGGGCATCGCGCGCGTCCGGCCGCTGGGCTGGCGACTCTACTTCAAGGGCGGCTGGGGCTCGGGCACCGGCTGGGTCGACCACCAGGTCGCGCTCCTGACCCGCGGCGACGAGCGCATGTCGGTCGCGATCCTGACCCACCTCGACAGCAGTCACGCCTATGGCAAGGAGACGCTGCGCGGGATCGCGGCACGGCTGCTACGCGGGCTCGGCTCCGCCGCAGAGGTTCGCTAGCCGCCGGTCGCGGAGAAGTGCTGGTAGTCGGGAGAGCCGGTCCAGCGGCCGCCCCACTGCCAGCCGACCTCGGCGAACGCGCGCACGAGCAGCCCGCCTCGAACGGCCATGCCCGGCCGGTAGCGGGAGCGGTCGAGGTACGCCCGCCCGGCGCGTGGGTGCACGCGGCCGTCCTCGAGGTACGGGTTCTCGACCGGGTTCACGTCGATCGCGAGCCCGTACGCGTGCACCGACCAGCGCTTCGGCCCGGGCGCGACGGCGTAGCGGCAGTTGAAGGCGGCCGTGTTGTCTGCGTCGAGCGAGCGCTCGTCGCTGCCGCCGTACGCGTCGACCGGGCGCAAGCGTCGGAGCGGGAAGCGCGCGGCGTACAGCCGCGCGAAGACCCGGGTCAGCGGCCGGACGGCTCGCGTGTTGACGACCAGCGCGCCGCTGTGCCGGCGGCCGTCGAAGCCCCAGTAAGAGAGCCGCAGCCGCCGCAGCGAGGCCGGCGCGACCGGGCAGCCGTGGTGCCATGAGTGCGGCAGGTCGCCTGCCGTCACGCGCGAGACCGAGTGCGAGAACGGCGGCGGCTGGAGCGCGAGCGCTACGAGCAGGAGCGCGGCCATCGTCCGTAGTCTGCAGGTCGATGAGGCTGCTCGCCCTCACCCTCGTCGCGCTGGCCGTCGCGGCCTCCGCCTCCGCGCGCGGCGAGCGCGCCGCCGCCTGTGCACCGACCTTCGCCGGCCGACTCAATACGGGCTCGGCGACCCAGCTGGTCACGGTGGTCGCCCGGACCCGCGCCTCGACGCAGGGAAGCTTGAGGCTCTGGAGCAGGCGCGGAGCCTGCTGGCACGAGGTCGCCGGGCCCTGGGCCGCCTGGCTCGGCGGGCGCGGCACCTCCCCGGCCAAGCAGGAGGGAGACCTGCGCACACCGACCGGCATCTTCGGCTTCCTGCGCACGCTGTACGGCGTCGCGGCGAGTCCGGGCGTCCACTACGGCTACCGCCGCGTCGTCTGCGGCGACTGGTGGGTCGAAGACCCCGCCTCGCCTTACTACAACCGCTTCCGGCACGTGCGCTGCGGCTCGACGCCGCCGTTCCGGACAACCAGCGAGGACCTTTCCCGTTCGCCCACCGCCTACCGCCACTTCGCCGTGATCGCCTACAACACGAAGCCGGTCGTGCCGGGCCGCGGGTCGGGGATCTTCCTCCACGTCACCACCGGGCGGCCGACGCTCGGCTGCGTCAGTTTGCCGCTGCCGCGGCTGGTCGCCACGCTGCGGTGGCTCCGGCCCACGGCAGCCCCGCTGATCGCGATCGGGACGGCTGCCGACCTGCTGCGGGCCCGGCCTTCGTAGGCGGCTGCGGGTTTTCCGCGAGCACGATCCGCGCCCGTCCCGATGGCGCGCACCCGCTTCACGAGCACGATCAGGGCATGAGAACGACGTACGGCGTGGTCTGGCGCGCGGGCGCCGACCCCCTTGCACGAGGGAAGCTCGAGCTGCTCCCGCTCGGGGTGCGACTCGAGGGGCTCGCCGGCTCGGACCCTGTCGCGCTGGAGATCCCGTACGACGAGCTCGAGGAAGTCCGAACGGGGCGTGCGATCGCTGACCGCCTCAACGGGCACCCCACGCTGGTGCTCCAGGGGCGAGGTCGCGCGCCCGTCGTGATCGCTGCTGTCGCGCAGTCCGGCGTGGTAGCTGAGCTGACCGAGCACCTGGCGAAGCTGGCGCTCGCCTAGACGAGCGAGCGAGCCGCCCGGGCCGCGACCACGTCCTCGCGAGCGTGGGTCACGTGCACACGCGCGCGCGAGGCCGCCGCGGCGATGTCGGCATCTGTACGCACGTCGCTGTTGGCCTGCAGGTCGAGCTCGACCCCGAGGAACGCCAGCCGCGCGCAGACTCGCTCGCGCACGAGGGCCGAGCCTTCGCCGACACCCGCCGTGAAGACGAGCGCGTCGAGGCCGCCCAGTGCCGCCGTCATCGCGGCGATCGCCCCGGCGACGCGGTAGCAGAAGACCGAGAGCGCGAGCTGCGCTCCGGGCTCCGAGGAGGCCTCGAGCTGCTCGACCCGCGCCGAGCCGCCGAGGGCGAGCAGCCCCGATTCGTGCTCCAGCGCGTGCTCGAGCTCGTCGGGCCCGATGCCGACATGCCGCTGCAGGTAGAGGAGGATCTCCGGGTCGATCGAGCCCGAGCGCGTCGCCATCGGGACGCCCTCGAGCGGGCTGAAGCCCATCGTCGTGTCGACGGAGCGTCCGTCGAGCACGGCCGTCACCGAACACCCGCCCCCGAGGTGGCAGACGACCAGCCTCGGCACCGAAACGCGCTCGGCCGACCACGCGACCGAGAGCCCGTGGAACCCGTAGCGGCGGATCCCCAACTCTTCTCGCCAGCGCGACGGCACGGCGTAGGTGAAGGCGACCTCCGGAATCGTCGCGTGGAACGCCGTGTCGAACACCGCGACCTGCGGCAGCTCCGGAAACGCGCTCCGGGCCTCCCCGATGGCCTGCAACGCGGGCGCATTGTGCAGCGGCGCCAGCTCAACCAGTTGCTCCAACTCGGCGAGCACGCCGTCGTCGACCAGCATCGGCTCGCAAAAGCTGGAGCCTCCGTGCACGACCCGATGGGCCACCGCCGCAACATCTCTCGGCGCCTCGGCGAGCGACGGGACTGCCACGGACGAATCGTCGTCCGATACGACCGAGAGCTTCAGGCTCGTCGAGCCGGCATTGACGACGAGGATGCTCAGCCGGGCCACGTCCAGCCGGCGATTTCGGGATCGTCCTCGCCGTGCTCGCGCGTGTACGCGCGCGCGTGCAGGCGGCGGTCCTCGAGCTCCTGGCGCAAAGGCCCGCAGGTGTTCGCGAGCCCCGGCACGCGGTCGAGCACGTCGATCGCGAGGTGGAACCGGTCGAGGTCGTTCAGCATCACCATGTCGAACGGCGTCGTGGTCGTGCCTTCCTCCTTGTAGCCGCGCACGTGAAGGTTGGAGTGGTTGCGCCTGCGGTAGGTGAGCCGGTGGATCAGCCACGGGTAGCCGTGGTATGCGAAGACGACCGGCTTGTCGGTGGTGAAGATCGCATCGAATTCGCTGTCGGGGAGCCCGTGCGGATGCTCCGTCTGCGGCTGCAGGCGCATCAGGTCGACGACGTTGACGACTCGCACCTTCAGCTCGGGGAGCCGCTCCCGCAGCAGCGCGGCCGCCGCGAGCGTCTCGAGCGTCGGCACGTCGCCGCAACAGGCCAGCACGACGTCCGGCTCGGCGCCTGCCTCCGTCGAGGCCCACTCCCAGATCCCGATCCCTCGCGTGCAGTGGACGATCGCGTCGTCCAGCGAGAGGTAGTCCAGCGCCGGCTGCTTGGCCGCGACCACGACGTTCACGTAGTCGCGGCTGCGGAGGCAGTGGTCGTACACCGAGAGCAGGCAGTTCGCGTCGGGCGGGAGGTAGACGCGGATGATCTCCGCCTTCTTGTTGACGACGTGGTCGATGAAACCTGGGTCCTGGTGCGAGAAGCCGTTGTGGTCCTGCCGCCAGACGTGCGAGCTGAGCAGGTAGTTCAGCGAGGCGATCGGGCGGCGCCAGCGGATCCCGCGTGTCACCTTCAACCACTTGGCGTGCTGGTTGAACATCGAGTCGACGATGTGGATGAACGCCTCGTAGCAGTTGAAGAGCCCGTGCCTGCCGGTTAGCAGGTAACCCTCGAGCCAGCCCTGGCAGAGGTGCTCGCTCAGCACCTCGACGACCTGGCCGTGGCGCCCCAGGTGCTCGTCGGTCGGCTCGAGCCCTGCCTCCCACACGCGCGAGGTCGCCTCGAAGACGTCGGCGAGCCGGTTCGACGCCGTCTCGTCAGGCCCGAAGACGCGGAAGTTGCCGCGATTGCCGGCGGTCACGTCGCGGAGAAAGCGGCCGAGCACGCGGGTGGGCTCGCTGAAGCTCGTGCCTGGCTGCTCGACCTCGACGGCGTAGTCACGGAAGTCCGGTAGCAGCAGGTCGCGAAGCAGCTCTCCGCCGTTCGCGTGGGGGCTCGCGCTCATGCGACGCTCGCCGCGGGGCGACAACTCCAGCAGCTCCGGCAGCGGAGCGCCGTCGTCGTCGAAGAGCTCCTCCGGCCGGTAGGAGCGAAGCCACTCCTCGAGCAGCTTGAGGTGCTCGTCGTTCCCGCGCACGTCCGCGATCGGGACCTGGTGGGAACGCCAGGTGTTCTCGACCGGCAATCCGTCGACCTCCTTCGGCCCGGTCCAGCCCTTCGGCGTGCGCAGGACGATCATCGGCCACTTGCCGCCGCGGCCGTTCTTGACGTCCTGGATGCCGTCGAGCGCCTCGTCCAGGGCGGCCGCGAACCGTTCGTGGACGCCCAGCGAGTCCTCGGCGTCGAACCCGCCGGTGACGAGGATCGGTCGATGGCCGTAACCCTCGAGCAGCGAGATCAGCTCCTGCTCGGGGATGCGCGCGAGCAGGGTCGGGTTCGCGATCTTGTAGCCGTTCAGGTGCAGCACCGGCAGCACGGCGCCGTCGTGTTCGGGGTCGAGGAACTTGTTGGAGTGCCAGCTCGCGGCCAGCGGCCCGGTCTCGGCCTCCCCGTCGCCCACGACGCAGCAGACGGTCAGGTCGGGGTTGTCGAACGCCGCGCCGTAGGCGTGCGCGAGCGAGTAGCCCAGCTCGCCGCCTTCGTGGATCGAGCCCGGCGTCTCCGGCGCCACGTGGCTGGGGATCCCGCCGGGGAAGGAGAACTGCCGGAAGAGCTGCTTCAGCCCGGCCTGGTCGAGCGTCACGTGCGGGTAGCGCTCGGTGTAGGTGCCGTCCAGGTAGGCACAGGCGACGACGCCCGGGCCGCCGTGGCCGGGGCCGCAGACGTAGATCGCATCGAGCTCCCGCGCCCGGATGGCCCGGTTCATGTGCGCCCAGATCAGGTTGAGCCCCGGGACGGTGCCGAAGTGGCCCAGCAGCCGCGGCTTGACGTGCTCGTGGCGCAGCGGCTCGCGCAGCAGCGGGTTGTCGAGCAGGTAGATCTGGCCGACGGAGAGGTAGTTCGCGGCGCGCCAGAAGGCGTCGAGCCGTTCGAGCTGCGGCGCGTGAGTGCCCATCGCCGCCATCGTCTCACCCTCAGTGCGACATCGTCCCCTTGACGTTGCCGACGTTGAGCAGGCCGACCTGGCCGGTGTCCACCGCGGCGAACGCGTGGGACACGAACGGGTAGAGGCCCGGCTTGTCGATCCGGACGTCGAACACGCCGCCCCCGCCTGCGGGCACGGTGACCGTCTGAACGTTGTGCAGGGCGTCCTCCGCCCGCATCGAGCCGAAGGGGTAGGCCGTGTTCAGGACGGTGCCGACGATGTGGAAGTCGGTGTCGAGAGACGGGCCGGCATCAACGACCCAGAAGCGGACGAGCTCGCCGGGCTTGGCCGTCAGCGGATGGGCGACGTACTGGCCCGCATAGCCGTTGAACGTCATCCAGTCCGGCAGCCGGCCACGTGCCTTCGCCATGTTGAACTGCGCGGGCTTGGTCAGCCCGTCGGCGCCCAGGTACCACTCGCTCGCGACGAGCACGTACTCGCGGTCGGCATGAGCGAGCACGCCTGCTCGCGGCTCGACCACGATCGCACCGTACATCCCGTTGGCGATGTGCATCAGAACCGGCTTGGTTCCGCAGTGGTACATGAACACGCCCGCGTCGTCGGCCCGGAAGGTGTAGCTGATCGACTCGCCGGGGTTGACGTCCCTGAAGGCCTTGTCGGGAGCGACGCGGGCAGCATGGAAGTCGACGGAGTGAGGGATCGCGCCCTTGTTCGTCAGCGTGATCTTCACGAGCTGGCCCTGCCGTACGTGGATCACCGGTCCGGGCGCGCCCCCCGCCCAGGCCCACGCGCTGTACTTGACCCCCGGAGCGATCTGCACGACGCGATCCGTCAGCGCCAGGTTCACATTTGCGACCGGGCCCGCGGGGATTGCAGGCATGGTGGCCGGATACGGCTTGTGCGCGGCGGCAAGCTCGGCCGCATTCGTGGGAGCGGCGCCGGCATAGCTCTCCAGCGCGCCGAGCGAGACGGCCTGACCGCTCATGTCCATGCCTGGCATCGAGGCCATGTCATGGGCCGCGACCGCCTGCGAAGCGTGCGCGTCGTCGCGCGCGTTCTTCGCATCCGACCACATCATCAGCACCGCGAGGCCGAGAACGCCGACGAGCAGGCCGAGCAGGAGCGAGGCGACGGCCCACATTCCGGAGTCGGACCTTCGTCTCGGGGCGCGCGCGGGCGGCAGGGAAGACGTCTGTGAAGTAGCGCTCATCGTTGTCCTTTCGTAGCTCAGCGCCCAAGGTAGGGCCGGCGCGGCGGCCTCGCGTCCCAGCGTTCCCGCAGAGCTGCTGCGGGTTTCTCCGGACGGCTACCAGCTCTTGAGCGCCCGATCGCTCGGGCGGCTGCGCAGGCGAACGCGCGCGTCGACCGCGACGCACCCGTCCGGGCCCGCGATCACCGGATTGAGGTCGAGCTCGCTCACCTCGGGTATGTCTTCTGCGAGCCGGCCGAGGCGGTGGACGAGATCCTGAAGCGCCGCTGCATCGGCCGCCGGCGCGCCGCGGAAGCCGGCAACGAGGCGCCCGGCCTTGCCGCCGGTGACGAGCTCCTCCGCGTCGACGTCAGTCAGCGGCGCGAGGCGGAAGGCGGCGTCGCCGATCAGCTCGGCGAAGACGCCTCCGGGGCCGAACGCGACGAGCGGGCCGAAGACCGGGTCCTGCACGACGCCCGCGAGCAACTCGACGTTTTGGCCCTGGAGGTAGCGCTGGACGATCGCCGGCGTCCCGATCCGCTCCACGGCCGCACGGACCAGCTCCTCTTCGTCCAGGTCGAGGGCTACCCCGCCCGTCTCCGTCTTGTGCGCGCCCGCAGCCGCCGTCTTGACGACGACCGGATAGCCGATCTCCTCCGCCGCCGCGACTGCCTCGTCGGCGCTCGCGGCCGTCCGCTCGGGAACGAGCGGGATGCCGTAGGCGCCGAGCAGGGCGCGCGTCCGGGCAGGGTCGAGCCACCCGTCTTCCGCGACCCCGACGACAGCCTCCGCGGCCTCGCGATCGATGCCGTCCAGCTCGGGGACCGAGCCGGCGGGCCGGCGCAGCCACTCGGAGCGCTCGGCGGCGAGCCCGAGCGCCCGCGCGGCGGACTCGGGGTAGGCAAACGAGGCGACCCGGGACTCGAGCAGCTCGACCGGCGTTCCCTCCGCGCTCATGACGGCGGCGAGCACGGGCTTGTCCGACTGCATGCCGTCGACCGCCCGGGAGATCGCGGCGGCGACCTCAGGTGCGCCGGCCACGACCGGAGGCACGAACAGGACGATGAGCGCGTCGAGGCGCGGGTCGGCGAGCAGCGGCGGGATCGCGCGCTCGTAGGTCGGGCCGGTGGCGGAGCCGAGCATGTCAACGGGGTTCGCGACGCTGCCGTCGCCCGGAAGGACCTCGCGCAGCGCGGTGACGGTTTCCTCGGCCAGCTCCGGAAGCTCGAGGCCGGCGGCCTCGCAGGCGTCGGCGCAGAGGATCCCGAGGCCACCCGCATTCGTGAGCACGCCGACGCGGCGACCACGCGGGAGCGGCTGGCTCGAGAGCAGGCCCGCCGCGTCGACCAGTTCTTCGAGGGTCTGCGCCCGCAGAACGCCGGCCTGACGAAAGAGCGCGTCGACAGCGGCCTCGGAGCCGGCCAGCGCAGCCGTGTGGGAGCTCGCTGCCCTGGCTCCGGCCGCCGTCGCGCCCGCCTTGAGCGCGAGGATCGGCTTGCGCCGGGCGACGCGCCGTGAGAGGCGGGCGAACTTGCGCGGGTTGCCGAACGACTCGAGGTAGAGCAGGACGAGGTCGGTCCCGGGGTCGTCCTCCCACCACTCGAGCAGGTCGTTCGAGGAGACGTCAGCCTTGTTCCCGATCGAGACGAAGGCGGAGAAGCCGAGGCGCGCCGAGCTCTGCTCGAGCAGCGCCAGCCCGAGCGCACCCGACTGCGAGGAGAAGCCGATCCGGCCGGGAGGCAGCGCGCGCGGCGCGAAGGTCGCGTTCAGGTTCGCCTTCGAGGAGGCGATCCCGAGGCAGTTCGGCCCGAGCAGGCGAGCCCCGTGCGAGCGCACGAGTGCGAGCAGCTGCGCCTGTCGCTCGCGGCCTTCCTCACCGGTCTCCGCGAAGCCCGAGGAGATCACGCAGATCGCGCGCACGCCTTTGACCAGCGCCTCCTCCGCGGCGTCCAGCACACGCGGGCCGGGCAGGCAGATCACCGCGAGCTCGACCTCGTCCGGGATCTCCGTGATCGAGTCGTACCCGCGCACGCCGGCGACTGGCTCGCCGCCGCGGTTCACCGGATACGCGGCGCCGTCGAAGTCCGCTTCGAGCACGTTGCGAAAGAGCTCGCCGCCGATCGAGCCTCGCCGGCGAGAAGCGCCGATCACCGCCACGCTCCGCGGCTCGAAGAACGGTCGGAGCGAGGCGGCCACGGCGACGTGGTCACGCTCCTCGACTCGCACCTGAAAGTCTTCGGTCGCTGCGATCGGGAAGGTGACCTCGACCTCGCCGTGCTCGAGCTCTCGGACCACGTCGAAGCCGGCGCCGGTGAAGACGCCCAGCATCGCCTGGTTCTCGGCCATCACCTCCGCGACGAAGCGGGAGATGCCGTTCTCGGCCGCGCGGGCGGCGAGCTGCTCGAGCAGTCGCGTCCCGATCCCGCGGCCCTGCTCCTCGTCGGCGACGACGAACGCGGCCTCGGCCGTGCTCGGGTCGCGCAGGCGCACGTAGTTCGCGAGCCCGACCACGCGGTCTCCGAGCCAGCCTGCGAGCGCTCCCGTCTCGTCCCAGTCGGGGTCGAGCATCGAGTCCGCCAGCGCGCGGTCGACGTGCCGGATCCCGTGGAAGCGCAGGTAGAGGCTGCGCTCGCTCAGAGCCGCGAGGAACGCGAGCACCCCGTCTTCGTCGGCGGCCGACGGGGGCCGCAGCCGGAGCGTGCCGCCGTCCTTGAGGATGACGTCGACAGCTCCGGCTGCCTGCTCCTCGACGCTAAGCGCCAACCGCCGCTCCTTCACGGTCGCGCTCCTCCGGCACCGCCGGCTGGGCCTCCAGCACGACCTTGAGCGCATTCGTCTCGGCGGCCGCCGCGAACGTGTCGTACGCGGCCATCGTCTCGCCGAGGGGGAACCGATGCGTGGCGAACGGCGTGGCGTCGAGCCGGCCGCTGGCGATCAGCTCGAGCAGCCTCGGCGTCGAGAACGTGTCCACGAGGCCGGTCATGATCGTGACGTCCCGGATCCACAGCTTCTCCAGATGGAGCGTAGCCGGGTGTCCGTGGACGCCGACGTTGGCGACGTGGCCGCCCGGCCGGACAAGGTCGGCGCAGAGCTCGAACGTCTCGGGCACGCCGACCGCCTCGATCGCGACGTCCGCGCCGAGGCCGCCGGTCAGGTGCATGACCCGCTCGACCGCGTCCTCGGTGGAGTTGTCGATCGCCACGTCGGCGCCGAACTCGAGCGCCTTCTCGCGCCTCGGGCTCGCCGGGTCGATCGCGACGATCCGGCCGGGCGTGAACAGCTTCGCGGTCAGGATCGCCGCGAGGCCGATCGGGCCGGCGCCGACGATCGCGACCGTGTCGCCCGGCTGGACGCCGCCGTTCAGCACGCCAACCTCGAACGAGGTCGGGAGGATGTCGGCGAGGAAGAGCACCTGCTCGTCGCTCAGCTCGTCGGGGATCTTGTAGACGGAGGTGTCCGCGAACGGCACCCGCGCCAGCTCCGCCTGCAGGCCGTCGACCAGGTGGCCGAAAATCCAGCCTCCGCCGCCGGTGCAGAGGCCGTAGCGGCCCTCCCTGCAGAAGCGGCAGCGGCCGCAGGAGGTGATGCAGGAGACGAGCACGCGGTCGCCGGGCTCGAGCGTCGTGACCGCTTCGCCCACCTCGACGACCGTCCCGACGGCCTCGTGGCCGAGGACCGTGCCGGGCTGGACCTCGGGCACGTCACCCTTGAGGATGTGCAGGTCGGTCCCGCAGATCGTGGACGAGTCGATGCGGACGATCGCGTCCGTCGGCTGCTCGATGCCAGGATCCGGGACCTCGTCCCAGGAGCGCTCGCCGGGACCGTGGTAGACCAGAGCTTTCATGGCTCCTCCTTTCGTGTAGCCCCACTCTCGTCGCGCGCGGCTCGTTCGCCATCAGCGCGCGCCCCGAACCCGTTTTCGGGTTTCCCGCACCGAGATCAGCCGGGCCCCTGATGGCGGCGCCTCTGTGCGCGTCCATGCTGAGAGCCACGAAAGGAGGTCTCCATGAAGCAGATCCTCGTAGCCACGGACGGATCCGAGAACGGCCGCTACGCGCTCGAAGAAGCAGTCGAGCTCGCAGCCGCCGCCGGGGCCAAGCTCACCATCGTCTATGTCCGCCACGCACCGCTGCCGATGCTCGGCGACCCGGTGTACCAGCGCTCGCTCAGCGCCGATCTACGGCACGCGAACGAGACGGTGGCGATCGCGGCCGGCGTCGCGCACACCGCAGGCGTCGAGGCGGAGGCCGAGGTGCTCGAAGGCGATCCGGCCAAGCGGATCGTCGAGCTCGCGCGGCAGCGCGACGTCGACCTGATCGTGGTCGGCTCCCGTGGGCTGGGCGGCTTCGCCGGCACGCTGCTCGGGAGCGTCTCGCGCGACGTCCTGCACCACGCCGACCGGCCGGTCCTCGTCGCCGCTCGCAGGGCTGCTCGGCGCCGGGCCGCCTGATCCGCACTGCGCAGCGCAGTACGCTGGCGCCGTGGAATCCACGACGCCGAGCGAGCCCCGGCTGCGCGCCCTGCTCGAGGCCGGGATCGCCCTGTCCTCCGAGCTCTCGCTCGACAGCCTGTTGCAGCGCCTGACCGAGCTCTCGGCGGAGCTGACCGGCGCCCGCTACGCGGCCCTCGGCGTGCTCGACCCGAGCGGCTTGCACCTCGAGCGCTTCATCACCCATGGCCTCGACGAGAGCGAGCGAACGGCGATCGGCGATCCACCCCACGGCCGCGGGATCCTCGGCGCGCTGATCACTGACGCCTCCCCGCTCCGACTCCATGCGATCGGCGACGACCCGCGTTCGGTCGGCTTCCCGGCCAACCACCCGCCGATGAGCACGTTCCTCGGGGTGCCCGTGCTGTTGCGCGGGACGGCTTACGGCAACCTCTACCTGACCGAGAAGGAGGGCGGCGGCGACTTCACGGAGGAGGATCAGGGGCTCGTCGAGCTGCTCGCCTCGCAGGCGGCCGTGGCGATCGAGAACGCGCGGCTCTACGAGTCGGCCACGCGCTGGTCGTATCAGCTCGAGTCGCTGATGGAGGTCAGCAGCGCGATGGCGCGAGTGACGTCCGTCGACGGCCTGCTCGAGCTGATCGCGGAGCGGCTGCACGACCTGCTGGAAGCGCGCCTCGTCACGGTCGCACTGCCGTCCGGCCCGGAGCAAGTCCGCATCGTCGCCGCCGCGGGAGAGCAGGCGGACGAGGTGACCGGCGAGCTGCTGCCGCTGCACGAGTCCAAGACGGGGCGCGTGCTGGAACGTCGGCGCAGCGAGCGGGTCGACTCGGTGCTCGACGACGCCGAAGTTGACCGGGTCTTCACACGCCGCGTCGACGCCCGCGCGGGTCTCTGGGTGCCGCTACTCGTCCAGGACCGCGCGATCGGTGTGATCTCGGCCTACGACAAGCTCTCGGCGTCGGACGCCCGCTTCACCGACGACGACGTGCGTCTCGCCGAGATCTTCGCCACGCGTGCGGCAGTCTCGGTCGAACTCTCGGAGCGCGTGGAGCGCGACGCCCTGCGCCGGGTCGTCTCGGCCCAGGAGCTCGAGCGCCGGCGCCTCGCTCGCGAGCTGCACGACGAGACCGGCCAGGCGCTGACCTCGATCCTGCTCGGACTCAAGCAGCTCGAGGGCTCCGAGTCGCCGGAGGCCGTGGCGGGGCTGCGTGAACTCGTCGTGGCGACGCTGCAGGACGTACGTCGGCTCGCGGTCGAACTGCGGCCCAAGGTGCTCGACGACTTCGGCCTCATTCCGGCGCTCGAGCGCCTGACGCACGGCTTCGGCGAGCAAACGGGCATCGCCGTCGACCTCGAGGCCGGCACGATCACCGAGCGGCTGCCGCTCGAGGTCGAGACGGCCATCTACCGGATCGTCCAGGAGGCGCTCACGAACGTGGTCAAGCACGCACGCGCCCAACGGGTCAGCGTGCTGGTCACACGGCTGGATGGCAGGATCAGAGCCGTGATCGAGGACGACGGCACCGGTTTCGACCCGGCCGAGCTCAGCGGTGGCATCGGCCTGGTCGGGATGCGCGAGCGGATCGCGCTGCTCGACGGCACGCTGACCGTCGAGTCGAGCGAGGCCAGCGGCACGACGCTCGCCGCCGAGGTGCCCGCCTGAGCACACGGGTGCTGATCGTGGACGACCACGCCGTCGTCCGCTCGGGGCTGAGGCTCGTGCTCGAGGCCGAAGACGACCTGGAGCCGGTCGGCGAAGCGGGCACGGCCCGTGAGGCGATCTTCGAGGCGCGCTCGACCAAGCCGGACGTGATCCTGCTCGATGTGGTGATGCCCGAGCAGAGCGGGCTCGAGGCGATCCCGACGCTGCTGCACGAGAACCCCGCGGTCAAGATCCTCGTGCTCTCGATGCAGGACGACCCGCACTACGTGCGCGAGGCCTTCGCCGCCGGCGCCAGCGGCTACGTGCTCAAGGAAGCGGCCGACAACGAGGTCGTCCAGGCCATCCGCGAGGTCGCCGGCGGTGGGCGCTACGTCCATCCCGAGCTCGGCGCGCGCCTGATCGCCGCCGAGTCCGAGGAGCGCAAGCGCGCCGAGGAGGATCCGCTCTCCGAGCGCGAGGGCGAGGTGTTGCGGCTGCTCGCGCTCGGCCACACCAACCAGGAGATCGCCAAGCAGCTCTTCATCTCGGTGCGAACGGCCGAGACGCACCGCGCGCACATCATGCAGAAGCTGCGGCTCTCGAGCCGCGCCGAGCTCGTCAGGTACGCGCTCGAGCGCGGCCTGCTCGAGCAGTGACCGCAGCTCAGCGCTTCTCGAACAGCACGAGCACGCTCAGCTGCTCGTAGCCGGAGAAGCGGTGCTCGGCACCGGCGGGGACGAAGACGGCGTTCCCCTGGCGCAGCTCGACCGTCGTGCCTTCGACGTCGAGCGTGCCCCTGCCCTCGAGCACCACGTAGACCTCGTCGTCCTCGTGCGGCTGCTGGCGGTCGGGCTCCGGCGCCACCAGCACGTAGACGCCGAGCTCGAGCCCCTCCGAGCGGTGGACGACCTCGTAGCCCCCGCCTGCCTCGACCAGACGCTGCCGGCAGGCCGCGATGTCGAACGGATGGGCAGTGATGAGGCGCTGTTCGTCGTCCACGAGGCTCCGTTCGATGGTATGCGAAGGCCGCCCGAGGGCGGCCTTC
This sequence comes from uncultured Actinomycetes bacterium, assembly GCA_963763475.1. Taxonomy (GTDB): domain Bacteria; phylum Actinomycetota; class Thermoleophilia; order Gaiellales; family Gaiellaceae; genus AC-32. The sequence continues at coordinate 565,791 of CAVXOR010000004.1, forward strand.
GCTGTGTGCGACGGAGGAGGCTCTAAGCCTTTGCTGCGACTCCGCCGGCGGATCGGCTCTTGAAGAGGCCGAACGCCGCCTTCGGGCTCTCCAGCGCTCCGCCGAGCGCCAGGATCCCGAAGCCGATCCCGGCGAGCAGCAGGGCGATCCCGATGACGAGACCGAAGAGCGCCATCTGCGTGGCGAAGTAGCTCGTGTTGAGCGCCGTCGTCAGCGCCGTGTAGGTGACCCAGATGTCGCGGCGGCCGTTGCTGACCGGCTGCTGCGTCTTCGGGTCGGTGAGCGCGTACTTCGGGTCACTGGTCGCGCCGAGCCCGTCCGTGTACTGAACCGGGGTGTTGGGCTTGGCGATGTAGCGGCCCATCTGGGAGTACGTCAGGCCGGAGGTGGCGCCGAAGGTGTGGATCCGCATGTACTGCGCGAAGCACCGTGCCTCGCTGCCGGTGTCCACTGACTTGCCCGCGACCGAGCACGTCGGAGCCTCGATCGGCGAGGGCGTGATCTTCGCGCCTGCCGACTGCAGGTCCGAGACGAGCTTGGACTGGGCCGACTTGGCGGCCGTGACCTCGCCCTTGACCGCCGTCGGGGTCATGTCCGGCGAGCCGACGATCTGCTCCTGCTTGAGGCTGTCGCTCACGGTCGACTGGCCGTTGATGCCCATCACGATCGCTGCGATGCCGAACGCGATCAGGACGGCAGCTGCAACAACTCCGCCGATTTCGAAGAACTTCCTCATCGTTCTCTCCTTCCGTCGCGTCGGGGCCCATTCACTGCCTCGACCTTTTCGCGGAGTGTGGGCCGTCCCGGTCCCTACGCCATCGGTAGCGAGCCGGGAATCTCCTGCGGGAGTTCCCGGCTCGCGTTGCGGCTTTCCCGAACCGCGCTAGGCAAGTGCCGCTTCGTGTCGGGCCGCGGCACCGCGTACGACGAGCACGGGCCGGCGGGCCTCTCGGAGGACGCCGCGCGAGACGCTGCCGAGCAGGGCGCTCGTGACGGCTCCGTGCCCGCGCGAGCCGACAACGATTAGGTCGGCGTCGACGGTATCGGCGTAGGCCACGATCTCGTCGACCGGATCACCGCGAAGCAGCCTCGTGTGCGCGGTAACGTCGGCCTCCTCCGCACGTGCGCGGACGTCTTCGAGGAGCTCGGTGTCGTGCTCGGTCAGCTCGTGCTGCACGGCCCCGGTGATGCCGAAGCCGCCCATCGGGACGACGTCCAGTAGCGGAACGACGTGGACGAACGTCACCGCTGCGCCCTGGTCGGCTGCGAGCTCGAGCCCGAAGTCGACCGCTTCCTGGGCCGACGGCGAGCCGTCGACTGCGATCAGGATCCTGTCCATGGTTCCTCCTTTCGCGTCGTAGTGCTCCAAGCGTCGCGCCGCGGGCCGGCACCGGCATCGGGAGCCGCCCCGATCGGGGCTTCCGTAATTGACCGCACGCAGGATCGGCGACTGGCCCGATGGCTATTCGCGCGCGGGGGCGCACGATGCGGTGACGAGCGAGACGAGGAGGTTCGCAATGGCCGTGAGCGTTGCAATGAGACCCGCGCAGCCACGGCTCGAGGAGATCGCACTCGAGCCGATTGTCGAGGCGCGCGAGGTCGACAAGGTCTACGACACCGGCAAGCTCCAAGTGAATGCGCTGCAAGAGGTGAGCTTCGCGGTCCGCCCCGGCGAGATGGTCGCGATCATGGGCCCGAGCGGCTCCGGCAAGACGACGCTGCTCAACTGCCTTTCCGGGCTCGACCGGATCGACGGCGGCGAGGTGCTGATCGAGGGAGTGGCGCTGAGCGCGATGACCGACGAGCAGCGCACCGACTACCGGGCCCGCCGCATGGGCTTCGTCTTCCAGTTCTACAACCTGATGCCGGTCCTGACCGCCGCCGAAAACGTCGAGCTGCCGCTGCTGGTGGCGCGAGTCCCGGCGAAGGAGGCCCGCCGCAAGGCGCTCGCCGCGCTCGACCTCGTCGGGCTCGCCGAGCGCGCAGGCCACGTCCCCGACGAGCTCTCGGGCGGGCAGCGCCAGCGCGTCACGATCGCGCGAGCGCTGGTCAACGACCCGGCGATCGTCTGGGCGGACGAGCCGACCGGCGACCTCGACAGCGAGAACGCGGAGGAGATCGTCGCGCTGATGCGGCGCCTCAACCGCGAGCGCGGGCTGACGTTCCTGATCGTCACGCATGACATCGGCGTCGGCCGCGCGACCGACCGGATCGTCCGCATGGTGGACGGTCGAATCGTCGACGAGCAGGAGGTGTCGTGATGGTCGCCCGAGTGACGATCGCCGAGATCGATCCCGTCCGCATGAGCGTCCACCAGGCGGTCGAGCTCTTCGAAGAGTCCGTCGCTCCCGCCCTGCGAGAGCAGGACGGCTACGAGGGCGTGTACGTGCTGCTCTCGCCGGAGGGCAAGGCGCTGGTGCTCACGTTCTGGAACGACGAGGAGGCAGCGGAGGCCGGGCTCGCCGGCGGCCGCAGCTTCTATGCGGAACAGGTTGAGAAGTTCATCACCATCTACCGCTCGCCGCCGGGCCGCGAGACGTACGACGTCGTGGTCGCCGAGACACCGGCGGGGGCACTCGACTAGGGGGCAGGACGATGACCAAGATCTTCGGCATCCCGGCCGGCGGGCTCACCGTCGCGCTCACGATTCTGCTGCTGATCGCCCTCGCGAGCCTCATCGTGCTCGCACTGCGAAACCGCGTCTTCTTCCGCCTCGGCGTGCGCAACCTCCGCCGCCGGCGCGGGCGAACCGCCCTGATCGTCACGGGCCTGATGCTCGGCACGGCGATCATCTCCGCCGCTCTGGCCACGGGTGACACGATGAGCCACACGATCCGAGCCTCAGCAGTGACGGCGCTCGGCCGCACCGACGAGGTTGTGGCCGCACGCGGCGTCGAGGCCGCGCTCAGCTCCCAGAACGCGGCTACCGGCGGGCTCTACTTCCCCGAGGGCTATGCGAACGTGGTAGCGCGTGAGGTCCGCGGCACCGGGCTCGTCGCCGGGATCCAACCGGTGATCATCGAGCCGGTCGCCGTGCGCGACACCTCGAGCCGCCAGACCGAGCCGCGCGTCACGCTCTTCGCAACCGACCCGCAACGGATGCAGGGCTTCGGCCAGATCCGCGCGGGCGGGCGGGCCGTCTCGCTGGCCGACCTCGGCCCCGGCGAGATCTACGTCAACACGGAGGGCGCAGACAAGCTGGCCGCGCAGCCGGGCGACATCCTCCAGCTGCTCTCCGGCAACTCGACCTCGACAATGCGTGTCAAGCAGATCGTGCGCTACCAGGGCGGCGCCACCGACGGCGCGGGCGTGCTGATGCCCCTTCCCGCCGCCCAGCACTTCCTCGGGCGGCAGGGCTTGGTGCGAGCGCTGTTCGTCGCGAATACCGGCGGCGTCGCCGCCACGGACGCTGTGATGCAGGTGCTGCAGCCGAAGGTCGCGCCGCTGGGCCTCGAGGCCGACAACACCAAGCAGGACGCGCTCGAGCAGGCGGATGCGGCAGGAGCCGCGTTCATGTCGTTCTTCACCACCTTCGGCTCGTTCTCGATCGCCGCGGGGATCCTGCTGATCTTCCTGATCTTCGTGATGCTCGCAGCCGAGCGCCGCGGTGAGCTCGGGATCGCCAGAGCCGTGGGCACACGGCGCGGTCACCTCGTCCAGCTGTTCATGTTCGAGGGCGTCGCGTACGACCTGCTGGCAGCCGCAGTCGGCGTGCTGCTCGGCGTCGGCGTCGCGTACGTGATGGTGCTCGCCATGGCCTCTGCGTTCTCCGCCACGGAGGACGTGACGATCTCCTACTCGGTCAAGCCGACGACGTTCGTGCTCGGGTATGCGATCGGCGTCCTGCTGACGCTTGTCGTGGTCGCCTTCTCGGCCAGGCGTGTGAGCCGGATGAACATCGTCACCGCGATCCGGAACCTGCCCGAGCCGCCCGAGGAGAAGGGTCACAGGCGCCGCTGGCTCTGGGCCGCGCTGGGCCTCCTCGCCGGGACGGCGCTCGTGGCCGCCGGGATCGGTGGCAAGGACGCGGTCGTGCTCGGCCTCGGAGTCTCGCTCGTGATCCTCAGCCTGGTGCCCATCCTGCAGCTGCTGGGCCTACCCGAGCGGGCGGTGCACACCGGCGCGGGCCTGGCGCTCGTGCTCTGGTTCGTGCTGCCGATCAGCCGCTGGCTCTTCGGCGAGCTGAAGGTCAACTTCTCGATCTTCGTGCTCGGCGGCCTGATGATCGTGATCGGCGCCTCCTGGACGATCATGTACAACGCTGACCTGCTGCTTGGAGCGCTCGCCGCGACCGGGGGGCGGATCCGCCGCCTCGCGCCGGTGCTGCGGATGTCGATCGCCTATCCGCTGCGGAGCCTCTTCCGCACCGGCGTGACGCTGGCGATGTTCACGCTCGTCGTCTTCACGCTGGTCGTCGGCGCGACGACGTCGGGAGCGTTTACGAACGCCTTCAACGACCTCAGCGCATTCGGCGGCGGCTTCGACGTTCGCGCCACGAGCTCGCCGGCACAGCCGATCGTGAACATGCCGGCGGCAGTCGCCCGAACGCCGGGTCTCGACGGCGGCGACTTCCGCGTGATCTCGAGCGAGTCGTCGCTTCCCGTGAAGGCGCGCCAGCTCGGAGTCGGCGCCGCGCCGGAGTCCTACGTCGTCAACGGCGCCGACGACGCCTTCCTCGCGCACACGACCTACAAGCTCGCCGCCCGCGGAAACGGCTACGGCTCGAGTGAGGCGGTCTGGCGAGCGTTGCGGACACAGCGGAACCTCGCCGTGGTCGACCAGTTCGTGGTGCCGCGGCGGGAGAACTGGAACTTCGGGCTCGTCCCCGAGTTCCGGCTCACGGGTTTCTACCTGGAAGACGAGACCTTCGACCCGGTCAATGTCAGCGTGCGCGACCAGCAGACCGGCAAGCACGTGACCCTGACCGTGATCGGCGTCCTCTCCGACAGCGCGCCGCAGTTCATGGGCGGGATGTGGACTTCACAGCGCTCGCTGGAGCCTGTCTTCGGCAACCGGGTGCTCCCGACGATCCACCTCTTCGCGCTGCAGCCGGGAGTCGACGCGAAGTCCACCGCTCAGAAGCTCGAGTCCGCCTTCCTGCCCAGCGGGATGCAGGCCGACGCGCTCGAGGACGTGCTCCAGGACATCGTCGGGGCGAACGTGACGATGAACCGGCTGGTGATGGGCTTCATGGGCCTCGGGCTGATCGTCGGCGTCGCCGCGCTCGGGGTGATCACGGCTCGCGCCGTGGTCGAGCGGCGGCAGCAGATCGGCGTCCTGCGCGCGATCGGCTTCCGCCGGGGCATGGTGCAGCTGAGCTTCCTGATCGAGTCCTCGTTCGTCGCGCTGACCTCGATCGTCGTCGGCACCATCCTCGGCCTGGTGGTCGCGCACAACGTGATCAGCGACTCCCAGAGCCAGCCGAGCTGGGAGAACCTCAGCTTCGACGTGCCGTGGACAAACCTCGTGATCATCTTCGGCGCCGTCTACCTCGTGGCGCTGGCGACGACGTGGCTCCCGGCGCTGCGCGCTTCGCGCGTCTACCCCGCCGAGGCACTGAGATACCAGTGATCGACGCTCGGACGGAAAGGAGTGAATTCCGTGCACACGCATGCTCATGACCACCGCGGCCACGACCTCGGCGCACGCCTCGTGCTACGGGGAGAGACCAGCCCCGAAAGCTGGGCCGTCCAGCTCTCGTGGTTCGCGTTCGCGGCGATTGTCGCGTTCGCGGTGCCCTTTCTCGGCTCGAGCGTGCTCGGCCTCCAGCACGACCTCTACCTGGCCGTCTACTTCCTGATCGTCGCCGCGCTGCTGTGCGCCTATGCGACCGCGACGAGGCTGGACGTTCGCAGCGTCGTCCTGCGGAACTGGAAGCCCGGTGTGCTGTTGGGGCTCGCGGTCGGTCTCGCACTCGTTCGCAACGTCTTCTCGGAAGCTGCGACTGCGCATCCGAGCGGTGCCTACTTCTGGTTCGAGATCGTCTGGCGCGGCGGGATCTACGGTGCTGTCGACGCGCTCCTTCTGACGGTCTTGCCGTGTGTGATCGTGTACCGATCACTGGGCGGCCGGCTGCCCACGTGGCCCCGAAGGCTCTCCTACCTCGGCGCGGCGCTCGCTCTAGTCGTGTCGATCACCGCGACCTATCACCTCGGGTACGCGCAGTACCGCGACAACGGCGTGCGGGCCCCAGAAACCGGCAACGTCCTGATCTCGCTGCCGATGCTCCTGACGGCCAATCCGATCGGGTCGGTAGCCGACCACATGGCGATGCACATCTCGGCCGTCGTCCACGAGTACGACACCGAGGTCCGACTACCGCCTGCGACGACAGCGCGCTGAGCGCCCGGCGGCATCAACGGCCGAGCAGGGCGAGCTGCAGGAGTGACATCGCGAGGAGCGAGCCGCCGAGCCAGAGGGCGAGGCGGCTCGCGCGCAGGTCCGCCCGCGCCTCCGGGAGCAGCTCGGCCAGCACGAGCCACGTCATCGCGCCGCCGGCGAAGCCGAGCCCAACCGGTAGGAACGGCGTGAACTGCTCGACGAACAGGAAGGCCGGCGCCGCTACGAGCGGCTGAGGAAGGCTCGAGAAGACGCTCCACCAGGCAGCCGAGCGGACGCTGGCTCCCCGCGGCACGAGCACCAGGCTGATCGCGAGCCCCTCCGGGATGTTGTGGATCGCGATCGCGATCGTGATGAAGACGCCGAGCTCCGCGCCGCCGCCGTACGAGACGCCGAGCCCGATGCCTTCGCTGAACGAGTGCAGCGTCATCACACCGACGATCAGCACCGCCTTCTTCGCGTCGGCGCCGCGCAGCTCGCCGAAGTTGAGCTCGTGCTCGCCGATGAGCCGATGCGTCAGCCAGATGAAGGCCGCGCCGACTGCTGCGCCAGCCACGACGGGCCAGACGCCACGGGTCGCTCCCTCGATGATGAGCAGGCCACTCGCCGCGAGCATGAAGCCGGCCGCGACGGCGTTCGAGATCCCGAGCCAGCTGCGGCTCATGTGACGCGCGAAGACGAAGGGCACGGCGCCGAGCCCGGTGGCGAGCGCGGTCACGAGCGCGGCTAGGGTGACCCAGAGCAGGTCCACCGTCGGTTTCTACTATTAGTGAGACCGCCTCGACCGGCGTTGGGCGGCGAGGCCTCGCTTCGGTAGTTGGCCGCAGCTCCGATCGCGCGCACTTCGGATGGCAGCGCGCCGGTGTTCGGCGACGCTGTCAACAGTCGCTGAAAGGAGGAGCAATGTCCACTGGTGCGGACTTGCCGCATCGAGGTCCGTGACGCCCCCGATGGGCCTCGGCTCGTGCCCGGCGACACTCACTGGGCAGTCGACGAAGGAGACGGTCATGGCGACCCGAGTTGCAATCAACGGTTTCGGTCGAGTGGGACGAGCAGCGTTTCGCGCCGCCCACGAGCGAGGGCTCGACGTCGAGTTCGTCGCGATCAACGATCTCGCCACCAGCGACCAGCTCGAGTACCTGCTCGAGCACGATTCCGTGTACGGGGAGTTCGGTTCGCAGGTCGAGCGAACCGCCGACGTGCTTGCCGTCGACGGAAACGCGCTGATGATCTACCACGAGCCCGACCCCGGCGAGCTGCCCTGGCGGGAGCTCGAGGTCGACGTGGTGCTCGAGTGCACCGGTCGATTCCGCACACGCGAGGACGCGGCGGGCCATCTCCGGGCCGGTGCCAAGAAGGTCGTCGTGTCCGCGCCGATGAAGAACCCCGACGCGACGGTCGTGCTCGGGGTCAACTTCGACGAGGCGTACGACGCCGACCGGCACGACGTGATCTCGAATGCGTCCTGCACCACCAACTGCCTCGCGCCGGTGGCGAAGGTACTGCACGAGAGCGTCGGCATCCGTCATGGCCTGATGACGACCATTCACGCGTACACCGCAGACCAGCGGATCGTCGACCTACCGCACAAGGATCTGCGCCGGGCCCGCGCCGCAGCGCTGAACCTGATCCCCACCACGACCGGGGCCGCGAAGGCGATCGGTTCCGTCATCCCGGAGCTCGCAGGCCGGCTGCACGGGTTCGCCGTTCGAGTACCGGTGCCCACCGGGTCGATGGTCGACCTGACGGTGGAGGCGCAACGCGAGACCTCGGCGGAGGAGCTCAACGGCCTGTTCCGCGAGCAGGCCTCGATCGGGGCGCTCGAAGGGATCCTCGCCTACAGCGAAGAAGCCCTCGTCTCGTCGGACATCGTCGGCTCGGCGTACTCGGCAATCTTCGATGCCCCCCTGACGACCGTCGTCGACGGCACGCAGGTGAAGGTGATCGCCTGGTACGACAACGAGTGGGGCTATTCGAACCGCCTCGTCGAGCTCGCGAGCAAGGTCCTCGTGGAGCAGCCGGCGCTCGTCTGATGAGCAAGCGAACCGCATTCACTGCAGACGAGGCGCATCGAATCGGCGAGCAGATCGGCATCGACTGGGCCACAGCTCCGTTCGACGTCGAGCAGTTCCGCAGCGGCATGGACGTCGAGCTCGAGCACGGGCTCCACGATCCGTCCACGAACGTGACCGACGACGACGCTCTCGTCACCGGCAAGATCGCGCTCGCTCACCTGAACGAGTTCCCCGACTACTACACGCGCCTCGAACGGATGGAGGAGGACGCGAAGCTGGAGCTCGGCTCGGACTGAGCTGCGCTGCGGGGCGTCCGGGCTTGCGGCAAGGCCGCAGCACGATAGCGGCAAGGACACGATGCGCGGCAGGCGCCTTCGGCCGACACTTGAATCATGAACGATCTTCAGCTGGACACCCTTGCCTTTCGCTGGCGCGGTGCCCTCGACACCGCGGCCGACAGCCTTGCGCAGGTCGGGCGCAGTCGACAGACACTTCATTTCTCCGCAGCCGAGCTCCAGGCCTGGATCGCGGACGTGGAACGCGAGCGCGTACTCACCGACGTCGACCTCGAGCGCCTCGCGCGGGCGACGCACGCGCATTTGCACCGGCACATGGAAGGTCCCCGCGCGACCGGAAGGCTCCTCGGGCTCGGCTCGTCGGTCGAAGCCTGTGTCTTCGATCTCGACGGAGTGCTGACTACGAGTACGGCGCTACACGCAGCGGCCTGGCGCGAGACCTTCGACGAGTTCCTCGCCCGGCACCACGCGCGGACCGGCAAGCATTACGGCTCGTGGCGGCCCTTCGAAGTCCGAGCCGACTACAAGCGCTATCTGCACGGGAAGCCACGGATCGAAGGCATTCGCAGCTTTATCGCGAGTCGCGGCATCCGGCTGCCGGCGGGCACGCCGGCTGACCTCCAGTCGGCCGAGACGGAGTGGGGTCTCGCGGCTCGCAAGAACGAGGTTCTCCAGCGCAACCTGCGCCAGCACGGCGTGCGGGCCTACGAGGGCTCGATTCACTTCCTCGAGCTTGCACGGGAGGCGCAGCTCGGATTGGCGGTCGTCTCCGCGAGCGCGAACACGCTCGAGATCCTCGAACGCGCCGGACTGTTGCCGCTCGTCGACGAGGTTGTCGACGGCATCGTCATGCGCGAGGAGGGCCTGCGCGCGGAGCCGGCGCCCGACTCGGTGCTAGCCGCGTGCCGGCGCCTCGACGTGCAGCCGGCAGCGGTGGCAGCATTCGACACGACGGCTGCGGGAATCGCGGCCGGCCGGAGCGCGGGAGTCGGGCGAGTGATCGCCGTCAACCGGAGCGACGCTTCCCTCTCGTTCGCCTCGACGGCCGACGTCACGGTTTCCGAGCTCGCCGACCTGATTGCCCCCGAGCTTCTGTAGACGGCCGTACTAGTAGCCGCTGAAGCGATCCGGGAGCACCTGCTCCTCCGGCACGCCGGCCTCGCTCAGCTGCCCCGTAACCGCCTCGACCATTGCCGGTGGCCCGGCCACTAGGTACGTGTGGTCTTCGAGCTGGCCCTCGAGGTGGTCGCTCAGCAGCTCGGCGCTCACGTACCGGCTCTCCCCCTCCCACCCGTCGTCCTCGGTCATCGTCAGCACGAGCTGGAAGTCCGGCAACGTCCCCTCCAGCTCCTGCAGCTCGTCGAGGAACGGCGTCGAGGCGCGGTCCCGGTTCGAGTAGACGAGCGTCACGCGGTAGCGCTCACGCGTGTCGGAGATGTAGCGCAGCATCGAACGGAAGACCGTGATCCCGATTCCGCCGGCGATGAACACGTAGTGCCGGCTCGTGTCCTCCGGCAGGACGTAGTCGCCCTTCGGCGGCTCGACCTCGACCTCGTCGCCGACCTCGAGCTCGGCGAGCGTCTTTTTGAAGGCGGAGTCGCGCAGGCGGGTGCAGAGGCCGATCACTCCGTGCTCGGTCGGCGAGGTGACCGCGGAGATGTGGCGACGGAGGCCCTTGTCGTCCTCGTGGCCACGGTCCGGCAGCTCGACCCAGAAGTACTGCCCCGGCCGGTAGTCGCCGTACTCGTCCCCGGTGTCGAAAGTCACGAGCAGCGTGCCCTTCGCGACCTCCCGCGTCTCCTTGACCGGCGCGCGCACGGCGGTAGTCATACCTGAACGCAAAAGGGGCGGCCGAAGCCGCCCCTTTGCTCGTGCATGTGCTCGGCGTCAAGTCGGCCCGAGGGCACGTTCGAGTGCTACTCCGCGGCCAGCGCCGGCGCCGGCTCGGCCTCGCCGTGGGCCGGCATTGGCCGGTCGCGGAGCAGCGTGACGGCCAGGGCGGCGGCGATCCCGGAGAATGCCGCCCCGACGAGGAAGGCGAGGTGGTAGCCGCTCGTGAGCGCCTCCGCGGACGTCTCGCCGCCGGTCTTCCATGCGGCCAGGCTGGCGAGCACGGCCAGGCCGAGCGCGCCACCCATCATGAAGCCGGTGTTCACCACGCCGGAGGCAAGGCCCGACTCGGCCGGCTCGACATCGCTCATCGCCGCGATCAGCACCGGGTTCATCGCCATCCCCACCCCGATGCCGAGCACGATCATCGAGGGCAGGACGTCGACCCAGAAGCTCGCCTCGACGGGCGCGCGCGCGAACAGGAGCAGCCCGATCGTGACGAGGCTCATGCCGACGCCGATCGGGACGCGCGTCCCGAAGCGCATCACGAGGCGCGCCGAGAGGCCGAGCGAGAAGGCGCCCATGATGATGTTCGCCGGCAGGAACGCCAGGCCGACGTGCAGCGGGTCGTAGCCCAGCACGAGCCCGAGGAACTGGGCCGCGAAGAAGAACCAGGCGAACATCCCGGCGGCCCAGAGGATCCCCACGCCGTTGGCGACCGAGACGTTGCGCTTCCGGAAGAGCCGCAGCGGCACGAGCGGCGCGGCCACCCGCGACTCGATCACGAGGAAGGCCGAGAACAGCACCAGAGCCGCGCCGAGCAGACCGAGCGTCTGCGCCGAGAGCCAGCCCTGGTCGTTGCCGTTCACGATCGCGTAGACCGCGAGCATCAGCGCACCGGTGATCGTCACCGCGCCGGCCACGTCGACGCGTCCCTTGCCGCGCTCGCCGTCGGCCGGCAGGAGCGGCAGGCAGAGCGCAAAGACCGCGATCCCGACCGGGATGTTGACGAGGAAGATCCAGTGCCAGCTGAGCGCGTCGGTGAGCACGCCGCCGAGCAGCACGCCAATGCTTCCGCCACCGGCCATCACGAAGCCGAAGAAGCCCATCGCCTTCGTGCGCTCGGCCGGTTCCTGGAAGAGCAGCATCAGCAGCGAGAGCGCGACCGCCGAGACGACCGCCCCGCCGAGGCCCTGCACCGCGCGCGCCGCGATCAGCATCCCCTGTGTCGTCGAGAGCCCGCACGCGAGCGACGCGAGCGTGAAGAGCGCGATTCCGCCCAGGAAGAGCCGCCGGTGCCCGAACAGGTCGCCGAGCCGGCCGCCGAGCAACAGGAAGCCGCCGAAGGTCAGCAGGTACGCGTTCACGACCCAGGCGAGCGACTCCTCGGTGAAGCCGAGGTCGTCGCGGATCGAGGGCAGCGCGACATTCACGATCGTCGCGTCGAGCACGATCATCAGGTCCCCGAGACAGAGGACGTAGAGCGCGAGCCACTGTGTTCGCCGGTCCAGCTTCATCGTCTCTCCACGGTACTGAGACGCGCGGCGAACCCAAAACTCATCGGTTGACGCGATGAGTTCCGAGCCGCCAGACCGTCTTGTCTCGCGATGGAGAACCTCTCCTGCGACGTCCGTGCGCTGCCCGCAGACGTGGCCGCGGTCGACGCGCTGGCCCGCCTCCAGCTCGCCGCCCGGCAGGCGGGCTTCGAGCTGCGCCTGATCCACGCCTCGGCCGAGCTGACCTGTCTGATCGAGCTCACCGGCCTCGGCGGGGTGCTACGAGTCGAGTCGGGCCGGCAGCCCGAAGAGCGGGAACAGGGTCTCGGTGTCGAGGAAGAAGGTCAGCTCGACGATCCGGTCGCCTGAGAGCTCGAGCACCTGCAAGGCCCAGGGCTCGTAGCCCTCGCCCGACTCGCTCGGCTTGTACTGGCCGAACGCCGGCGAGCCGTTCGCGCTCGTCGTCGGGATCACCCGCGAGCCCTTGCAGCCGATTCCGGGCCCCCACCACCAGGTAAAGATGTCGTCGCGGCCCGAGAGCCAGAGGTCGAACGGCGGCATCGACTGGGTCGCGTCCTCGTGGATCAGGGTGGTGAGCGCGTCGAGGTCGTAGGCCTCGAACGCGGCCACGTAGCGCTCGAGCAGCTCGCGGTCGGGCTCGTCGAAGGACGATTCGGGGCTGAGCTCAACCTGCTCCAGCGTCGAGCGCGCCCGCTGGAGGGCGCTGTTCACCGAGGCGACGCTCGTCTCGAGCAGCTCGGCGACCTCCGCCGCCTTCCAGCGCAGCACCTCGCAAAGGATCAGCACCGCGCGCTGCCGCGGAGGCAGGTGCTGCAGCGCGGCGACGAATGCCAGCCGGATCGTCTCGCGGGACGCGACGGTCTCGGCCGGGTCGGCGACGAGCGAGTCGGGCACCGGCTGCAGCCACGGCACCTCGGGCGTGCTCAGGTTCTCGATCACGGGCTCGCCGGCAGGGCCGAGGTCCATCGGCCGCGCCCGGCGCTGGCTGCCCTCGAGCTGGTCGAGACAGACGTTCGTCGCGATCCGGTAGAGCCAGGAACGGAGCGTCGAGCGCCCCTCGAAACGGTCGAGGTTCTTCCAGGCGCGCAGCAGCGTCTCCTGCACCGCGTCCTCGGCCTCGAAGGGCGAGCCGAGCATGCGGTAGCAGTGCGCGGTCAGCTCACGGCGGTGCTGCTCGAGCTCGCCGAACGCGGGCGTCTGCGCGACAGATTCCATGACCGCCATCGTAGGCACAGACGCCGCGCCGGTCGAAAACTCATCGGTTCCAGTGGGTTTCTAGTAGCCGTAGCCTTTGCCGGTCGTGGTACCGGTGTCGGTCATGCCGCCGGTGCCGCCGCTCTGGCCCGTCACCGCGAGCGCGCCGGCCATCCCGGAGCTCTTGTGGAACTTGCAGTAGAAGGAGACGACGCCCGACTTCGGGATCGTCACGTCCACCTCAGCCTCGTCGCCCGGCTGGATGTCCTGGTCGACTCCCTGGGAGTCGATCGTGAACGAGTGCTCCGTCTGGCCCTCGTTCTTCAGCTCGAGCGTGATCTTCTCGCCCGGCTTGCCCTCGAGCACGGTCGGCTCGAAGTAGTAGTCGTCGAGCTCGACCTCGGTCTTGCCGCTGTCCTCGACGGCCTTCGTGCCGTGGTCGTTGGCCTTCACGCCGGCGATCGTCTTCTGGCCGCCGCCGCCGCTGCTCTCCTCGGTCGTCGTGCCGCCGCTCGAGCTGCTGGAGCTCGAGCCGCACCCGGCGGCGGCGAGCAGCAGCAGGCCGGCCGCCACGATCACTACGCCTCTTCTCATCCTTCCTCCTCGCTCGCTCATCCACGGGTCCCTACGCGGAACCGAGTGGCGCGGTTCACCCAGCAGGCGAGTTAGAGCCCGAGCCGCTCGATGCAGCCTTCGAAGATGCCACTCGTGTCGGCGACCTGCGCCAAGAGCACCAGCAACTCCTCGCGCTGAGCCGCGTCGAGCCCGGCGAGCAGCTCCTCCTCGACCTTCGCGGCGATCTTCTTGGCGTCCACGAGCCGGGCACTGCCCTTGGCCGAGACCTCGACGATGTGACGCCGCCGGTCCTGCGGATCGCGCTTGCGCACGATCAGGCCGTCGGCCTCGAGGTCGTTCAGCAAGCCGACGAGCTTGCTCGGGTCGACGCCGACCGTCTCGATCAGCGCCTGCTGGCTCGTCGGACAGGCCTGCACCTCGAACAGCACGCCGAGATGGCGAGGAGTCAGCCCGCTGGGCCTGAGCGCGTCGGCGAACCGGCGCTCCGCGGACTTGCCGATCTTCAGCAGCAGCATCCCCGCGGTCGGCGCCCAGTGGGCGTGCTTCACGTCAGTGCTTGCCATGACGAAACCCTAGCATATCACGGATATTTGACAAGTCAGGATCATTTACGGTAGAAAAGGATTGTGAACAGCAACGAAGAGAGGGGAGAATCCCAAATGTCTAGCGAGACGAAAGACCGCCGCTGGATCGCCTTGGCCGTCCTAGTGGCTGCCCAGTTCATGGTGGTGCTCGACGTCGCGATCGTGAATGTCGCGCTGCCGTCGATCCAGACCGACCTCCACTTCACCCAGGAGAGCCTGCAGTGGGTGATCACGGCGTACGCGATCATGTTCGGCGGCGTCCTGCTCCTCGGCGGACGCATGGCCGACCTGCTCGGCCGGCGCCGCCTCTTCATCGCGGGCATCGCCCTGTTCACGCTCAGCTCGCTGCTCGCCGGGTTCGCCTGGTCCGAGGCCTCGCTGATCGCCTTCCGGGCCACCCAGGGCCTCGGTGGCGCGCTGCTCGCGCCCGCGGCGCTCTCGATCCTGACGACGACCTTCGCCGAGGGACGCGAGCGCAACATCGCGCTCGGCGTCTGGGGCGCCGTCTCCGGCAGCGGCGCGGCCGCCGGCGTGCTGCTCGGGGGCTTCCTGACGAGCTCGCTCGACTGGTCGTGGATCTTCTTCATCAACGTCCCGGTCGGCGTCGCGCTGGTCGCCGTCAGCCCGTTGCTCCTGCGCGAGAGCCGCGCCGAGCTGGGTCACCGGCATTTCGACTTCGCCGGTGCAGCCACCGTGACCAGCGGACTGATGCTGCTCGTCTACGCGATGACCCGCGCGCCGCAAGTCGGCTGGGGCAGCGCCGAGACGATCGGCCTGCTCGTCGCTTCCGCCGCGCTGATCCTCTCGTTCGTCGCGATCGAGCTCCGCTCCAAGGCCCCGCTGCTGCCGATGCAGATCTTCCGCCTGCGCTCCCTGACCGGCGCGAACGTGACCTCGTTCCTCGTCGGCACGGCGCTCTTCTCGCAGTTCTTCCTTGGCACGCTCTACATGCAGCAGGTGCTGCACTACTCGGCGCTCAAGACCGGCGTCGCCTACCTGCCGCTGACGCTGACGATCATCGCGCTCGCCGGGGTCGCCCAGTCCCTGGTCACGCGGATCGGCGTTAGGCGCGTGCTGCCGTTCGGACTCGTCCTGGCGGCGGGCTCCCTGGTCCTGTTGGCGCAGCTGCCGGCCGACGGCCACTACTTCTGGGACGTCTTCCCGGCCTTCGTGATCAGCGCCGTCGGGCTCGCGTTCACCTTCATCCCGCTGACGATCGCGGCGCTGATGGGCGTGCAAGAGTCCGAGGCCGGCGTCGCATCGGGCCTGCTGAACACGACCCAGCAGATCGGCGGCGCGATCGGCCTGGCCGCCGCGTCGACGATCGCGACCACCTTCACCGCCCACTACGTCACCGATCACCCGGGGACCTCCGCCCTCAGCGGGCCCGCGCTGACCTACGGCTTCCAGATCACCTTCTACGTCCTAGCGGGCGTGGCCGCTCTGGCCGCCGTGCTGGCAGCGGTGCTGATCGAGCCGAAGGCCGCCGACGCCGTTCAGGTCGAGGAGAAGCCGGAGCTGGCGCCCGCGCTGGAGGCCGCCTGATGCGAGAGCACGAGCTCGACGTCGTGCTGCTGCAGATTCGAACCGCCGCCCTCGAGCTGCGTCAGCTCGAGGGCGACGGGCTCGACGGCCCGGGCCTCTGCTCCCGGCGGCGGGAGCTCGCAGGCCTGGAGTCGCGGCTGGCCGAGCTGGTCAGCCGCGACTCGGTTCTCGCTGCGGCCTGAGCCTCTCTACCTCGCCGGTACGGGCGGCGCCTCAGGCACTTCGGGCACCGGCTCGGTCTCGCTCGCGACGGCCACGTGCGGCAGCCACTCGAGCCAGCTGGGCAGGTACCAGTTCCAGTCGCCGAGCAACTTCATGCTCGCCGGGAGCAAGACCCCGCGGATGATCGTCGCGTCGATCAACACTGCCACTGCCAGGCCGACGCCGAACTGCTTCAGCAGGTCGAACGACAACGTGATGAACACC
Organism: uncultured Actinomycetes bacterium; assembly: GCA_963763475.1. Classification (GTDB taxonomy): domain Bacteria; phylum Actinomycetota; class Thermoleophilia; order Gaiellales; family Gaiellaceae; genus AC-32. The sequence continues at coordinate 582,113 of CAVXOR010000004.1, forward strand.
GAGAACACGAGCACCATCACGAGCGCGGCGCTGGTCACGACGCCGGCGGTGTTCTTGATCCCGTGCTCGATCGCCTCGTCGGTCGACATGCCGTGGTCGACGGCCTCGCGGATCCGGCTGATGATGAAGACGTGGTAGTCCATCGAGAGCCCGAACAGGATCACGAAGAGGAACATCGGCATGAACGACTCGATGCCGCCTGACCCGGCGCCGATCAATCCGCGTCCGATGCCTTCCTGGAAGACGAGCACCAAGACTCCGTAGGCGGCGGCGACCGAGAGCCCGTTGAGCACGATCGCCTTGAGTCCGATCACGACCGAGCGGAAGGCGAGCAGCATCAACACGAAGGTCAGCAGGAAGACGAAGGCGAACACGAACGGCGTTCGCTCTCTGAATTGCTGCTCGAAGTCGATCGACTGCGCCGTCATTCCACCGGTTGCCACCGTCGCGTCCGGGAGCCTCCCCACGGTCTGGGGGACGATGTCGTCGCGCAGCGTGTTGACGGAGGACCTCGAGGCGGAGTTGGTGCCGTTGCCGGCGATGGGGACCGAGATCAGCGCGACCGTGCCGGCCGGGTTGACATCGACCTCGATCGGCGTGAACAGCACGCCGGTCGCGAGTGCTCTGCGCTTCAAGTCGGCAATCGCGGCCTGCACCTCGGCCGAGCGGACATCGCTTGCCTCGACCACGACCTCCGCGGCGACCGCGTCACCGGGAAATGCCGCCTGGATCTTGTCGTAGGCCTGGATGACCTCGAGCGAGCGCGGATACGACTCCGTGCTGTTCTGCGTCGTGTGCAGACGGACCGCCGGCAGCGCGATTGCGATCAGCAAGGCGGCCGCCAGGCCACCCCACAGGAGCGGTCGCCGCAGGACGGGCCCGATCACGGCGCTCCAGAAACGGCTCTCGCCCACGCGCTCGTCGGGGCTGCGCAGCCCCGGCACCTTGCCCTTGTTCACGCGGTCGCCGAGCTTCGAGAGCAGGGCCGGAAGGACCGTCAGCGAGCCGATCACGGACACGGCCACGACTAGGATCGTCGCCGCTGCGAAGCCGCTGAAGGTCGCGTCGCCACTGATGAACATCGCGGACATCGCCACGATCACCGTGACGCCCGAGATCAGGACCGAGCGGCCAGAGGTCGCCGCCGCGGCCTCGATCGAGGCGCACTCGGTCCGTCCAGCCGCGCGTTCCTCGCGAGCCCGCTTGAGATAGAACATCGAGTAGTCGACGCCGACAGCGAGCCCGATCAGCAGTACTACTGCGTTCACGGCGTCGTCCATCGGAAGCACGTGGCTCGGCACGGCCAGCAGGCCGATCGCCGCGAAGACGGACGTCAACGCGAGCAGCAGCGGAATCCCCGCTGCGACGAGCGCTCCGAAGGTCAGCAGGAGGATGCCCAGCGTCACGGGCAACGAAAGCTCGCCCGCCTTCAGCAAGTCCTTGCCGAACTGCTCGCTGATCGCCTTGTTGGCACTGCCGCCGCCGAACTCGGCGATGGTGAACTGCGGATTCGCGCTCTCGGCCTTCGCGAGCGTCGCCTCGATCGGACCGATCTTGTCCTTCGCGTCCTCCGCCTCACCGCGGATGTCGAACTCGACCAGCGCCGAATGCCCGTTTGCCGATACCTGGCCGCCGTTCCCCGCCGCGAGCGGCGAGTCGACGTTCTTCACGTTCGGCTGCGCCTCGAGCCTGCGCACGACGTCCTGCACCGCGGCGCGGAACTCTGCGCTCGACGCCACCGCGGACGCGCTCTGCACGAGCACGAGCTCCTTGGCCGGCTGCTCGAACCCGTTGTTCAGGATCCGTTGGGCATTGCCCGACTCCCCGGGGCCGGGCTCGGTCAGCGAAAGCGACTTCGTCCCGACGAGCGCGCCGATTGCGAACGCCACCACCACGAACGCCAGCCAGCCGAAGACGGCCTTCTTCCAGTGCCGCGCGCTCCACCGACCCACTCGAGCTGCAAGGTTCTCCCGCTGACCCGAATCTGCCATGCGTCTCAACCCCCTGTTTTCATCCCCCGAAAAGGTGAGTTCCGATGCCTGAGACTCGACTATAGTGAGTGAACACATGAAGTCAAGTTCCGGAGATAACGGCTCTTGGTACGTGGTCACGAACGACGGCAACGCCCCTGCCTGCATCGCCGGTGATCCGTTGTTGGGCGATCGATGCAACTGACTTCTGGCGACGACCACCACGGCTGGCGGTTCGTCACGAACCACGCCCAGGTGCTCGAGACGATCGCGGGGGACTCAACGAGCCGTCTCCGAGACATTGCCCGCACCGTCGGCATCACCGAGCGGACCGCGGCGCAGATCGTCAACGATCTCGTCGACGCCGGCTACCTCACGAAGTTCCGCAACGGACGTCGCAACCACTACGAGGTGCACGAGGAGCTGCCGCTCCGCCACCCGCGGCATCGGCACCACACGGTCGGCGAGCTGATCCGTTTCCTCGAAACGCCGCCGAACTAGCCGCTCTGTGTGACCGCGTAGAGGCGCCATTCGCCGGGAATGCCCTTGAGCTCGTGCGAGCCGCGGTCTTCGAAGGTCAGCCCCGAGCCGGCGACCAGGTCCCTGACGGTGGAGGAGACGAGCACCTCGCCTGGCTGTGCGTTGGCGGCGACTCTGGCCCCCGTGTGCACCGCGATGCCGGCCACCTTGCCGTCCACGAGCTCGCACTCGCCCGTGTGCAGGCCGATCCGCACCTGGAGCCCCAGCTCCGGCATCGCCTCGGCGATGGCACACCCGCAGCGGATGGCCCTGGCCGGGCCGTCGAAGGAAGCGAAGAAGCCGTCGCCCGCCGTATCCACCTCCTGGCCGCGAAATCGAGCCAGCTGACGGCGGACGAGTTCGTGGTGGCGCAGCAGGAGCTCGCGCCAGGCCCTGTCGCCGAGCGTCGCCGCCTTCTCGCTGGAGCCGACGATGTCCGAGAAGAGGACCGTGGCCAGCATCCGGTCGGGCTCGACCTCGGGATGCGTGCCCGCCACCACGCCGGCGAGGAAGCTCTCCAGCTCGGCGAAGAACGGCTCCTGCTCGCCAAGTGAGGGGGAGAAGTCGGCGCCGGGCAACTCCACGAAACGCGCGCCTGGAACGTGCTCGGCCAGGTAGCGCCCACTGCGGAGGTCCCAACCTCCCCCGTCCTTCCGGTGCATGACCAGCGTCGGGACCCGAATCAGGGGCAGCACGTCGCAGACGTCAACGTCGATATTCATCCGGATGTAGGCGGCCGCAGCACCGGGGCTGACACTGAGCAGAAAGACACGGGCAATGCCTTGAAGCTCCTCTTCGGGCGCGGTCGGGTTGGCTGTGCCGATGGCCTCGCGGGCGAAGGCGGGATCCCCCCAGCGACGCTCGAAGTCGTCGGCCTGTCGTAGCGTCTCTTCCCGGGTCGGAAGCCAAGGCAGGCTCGGGCTCTTCACGAAGCGCGGCGAAGCATTCATCAAGATCAGCCCGGCGGTCCGCTCGGGATAGGTGGCCGCGAACAAGACCGAGAGCGGAGAGGCGTCGCCGAGGCCGAAGAGCACCGCCCGCTCCGATCCGACCGCATCGAGGACGGCGCGGATGTCGTCCATGCGCGTCTCCAGCGTGGGCACGCCGACGTTTCGGTCGGACATGCCGGTCCCACGCTGGTTCACCCTGAGCAACCGGCAGATGGAGGCGAGCCGGTTGAAGAACCGAGCCTTGGAAGGAATCTCCCAATCCAGCTCGATGTGAGAGATCACCTCGACGGCGACGAGGTCAGGGCTGCCGTCACCGACTACCTGGTAGGCGATGTTGACGTCGCCACTCTTGGCGTAGCGCGTTTCCGGCACCAGCGTAGTGTTGCGCTACTGAGAAGAGCGTGGGCAGGACTTGAACCTGCGACCTCCGGCTTATGAGCCTCGATCGCGTAGACGCGTTCCGCCGTATCCGCCGAAACGCCGACGCCGAGCCGGTCTTGCGCTGCGGGCGCGCAGTGGGCGGAAAGCCCTCGCCAAGGGCCTCGCCGCGGTGGGCTAGGCGAGGGGCGCGTGGCAGGATCTGCGTCCAATGGCGCAGACCCCAACGCAGTACGACGCCATCTTGGTCGGTGCCGGCCACAACGGGCTCGTGACTGCCTGCTACCTCGCCCGCGCCGGTTTGCGCGTGCTGGTGCTCGAGCGGCGCTACATCGTCGGCGGCGCCTGCGTCACCGAGGAGACCTTCCCCGGCTTCAAGGTCTCGACCGCCTCTTACGTCAACAGCCTCTTCCACACGGCAATCGTTCGCGACCTGAACCTCTCGTCATACGGCTACGAAGTCATCCCGCGCGACCCGTCGTCGTTCACGCCGTTCCCGGACGGGCGCTCGCTGATGATGGGCCCGGACGCGGAGATGACGCGCAACGAGATCGCGAAGTTCAGCAAGCTCGATGCCGAGCGGTACCCGCAATACGAGGCGATGCTCGAGCGGGTGGCGGCAGTCGTCGAGCCCACGCTCACCATGGCGCCCCCCGATCTGCGGAAGCCCCGTCTCAGCGATCTCCGGACACTGTTGACGCTGGGGCGATCCTTCCAGCAGCTCGGTGACGCAACCGGCGAGGCGGTGGAGATCCTCACCGGGGCGGCGCGGCCGATCCTCGATCGCTGGTTCGAGTCCGAGGAGCTGAAGGGAACGCTGGCGACCGACGCGATCATCGGAGCAATGGCGAGCCCGTCGATGCCGGGGACCGCCTACGTGCTCTTCCACCATGTCATGGGCGAGGCCGGCGGGACCCGAGGCGTATGGGCATATATGCGCGGTGGGATGGGCGGGATCACGCAGGCCCTCGCCGCTGCCGCGCGCGACCTCGGCGCCGACATCCGCTGCGAGGCCGAGGTGGCTCGCATTCTCGTGCGCGACGGCCGGGTCGCCGGCGTCGCGCTCGTCTCAGGCGACGAGTTCCACGCCCCGATCGTGGCCAGCAACGCCGACGCGAACGTGACGTTTCTGCAGCTGCTCGAACGGAGCGTCCTACCGGAGCCGTTCGTGGCCGACGTCGAACGCATCAGCTACTCGAGCGCCTCGTTGAAGATCAATGTGGCCCTGGAGGAGTTGCCGAACTTCACTGCGCTGCCCGGGACGGAGCCCGGGCCTCAGCACCGGGGAACCATCCACCTCTGTCCCGATCAGGACTACATCGAGCGCGCTTACGACGACGCCAAGTACGGGCGGACGTCCGCGGAGCCCGTGATCGAGTGCCAGCTTCCCTCGGTTATGGATCCAACGGTGGCGCCGGCCGGGAAGCACCTGATGTCGATGTTCATCCAGTACGCGCCGTACGAGCTGCGCGACACCACCTGGGACGACCAGCGGGACGACTTCGCCGATCGCTGCTTCGACGTACTGAACGAGTACGCGCCGAACTTCAAGAACGCAGTCATCGACCGCCAGGTGCTTGCGCCGCCCGACCTCGAGCGCGTCTTCAACCTCACCGGCGGAAACATCTTCCAGGGCGCGATGACCCCGGGCCAGCTTTTCGCGTTCCGTCCCGTGCCCGGCTACGCGCGCTACCGGACGCCGATCCCCGGTCTCTACCTGTGTGGCTCGGCCGCCCATCCTGGCGGAGGCGTCATGGGCACCCCCGGCCTCAACGCCGCCCGCGAGATCCTGGGCCGGCGAAAGCTACGTCGATTCGTCTGGCACGGGCATAGTTGACATCGGACGTTGCCCACGACCAACACGGCCTCCCGGTTTCCCGGGAGGCCGTGAAAGTGGGCCGTGCATTGCCGTTCAGCAGCCGAAGCACTGATCTGGCGAATTGTTCGCGATGAAGCTGTGAGTCAACGTCGGCAGCTTGTTTGCGATGTACAGTCCGCCGCCCTGGAGCGCGATGCCTGGGCTTCCGTTCAGCGCGTTGCCAGTGACACCGCTGTTCAGGAGCTTCAATGGGCCGCCTGGAGGACCGTTGGCGATCGGTGCGTCGAAGATTCCGCCACCCTGAGCGCTCCCGCTCGCCCCGCTCGCGTCGGTCGTGTTCCCACTTACCTCGCTGTTGCGTAACGTCAGGCCCGGCTCATCGACCACGACCGCGCCGCCCGCCGCAAATACTGTCCCGCTCGGACTCGAGGCGTGGACATGGTTGCCGCTGATGACGCTGTTCGTGATCGAGCCGAAGTCGATGATCGCGCCCGCCAAGGCGGTCGCGTCGCCAGCTGAGGAGGTGACGGAGACCGTGTTGCCGGTGAAGCGCGTGTTGCTGATCGTGCCCAGGATCGCGCCGGCGCCCGAGTCACCCTCAGCACTGCCCGACGAGCCCGCAAGCGTCGCCGAGCTGACGCTGTTGTCGGCGACGACGCTGTTGCTCATCGTGAAGTCGACATCGAGGTCGACGAGGATGCCGCCGGAGAACGCTTCGGTGTCGCCGACGGTGTTCGTCATCGTGACCGAGTTGCCGGAGATGGTCGTGTTGCTGATTGCGGCGGTGGACACATCGCTGCTGATGTGCATCCCCCCACCGTTGGCCAGCAGCTCGACGCTGTTCGGCAGCGACGCCGCCAGGGCAGCGCTGTTTTCGGTCACCGAGCTGTTGCTGACCTTCAGGGTTCCGCCGAACGCCATGATCGCTCCGCCTTCGGCGAACCGCCCGTTCTGACCCGTTGCGCTCGCGCGGTTGCCGTGGATGACGGAGCCGATGATCGTGAGCGGGCCAAGGCGGTTGGTAATCGCGCCGCCGACGGCGTCGCTGGCGAGCGTCGACAGTCCCGACGCCGAGCCGACGCGGTTGTTGCTGATCGTCGTGTTCGCCAGCCTCAGCGTGCCCCAACTATCGATCCCGCCGCCCCCGGCGAATGCGAAGGGGCAGGGGCCGCTCGGACAGGGTGGACCGAATGGCGCCGTGTCTCTTGGGGCGACACGGTTGCCGGTGATGACGCTGCTCGCGATCGTCACGGTCGCGCCGCCGCTGAAGTCGGCGTTGGGCGGGATCTCGACGCCTCCGCCAGCGGCGAAGACGCCCTCTTGGCCGGTGAACGGCGTCGATTCGGGGCTCGACCGTGTGATGCCGCTTGTGATTGTCACCCCCTCGATCGAGACGGTCGGCTCGACCACTGCTCCGAACTCGCCGATCGTCACCACTGGGCCGCCGCCCCTGATGATCGTGCGACTGGCGCCTGCGCCGACGAGCCTGACGCTCACGTCGATCGTCACGCCGCCGTCATAAGTGCCAGGGCCGATCCTGATCGTGTCGCCGTCGTCGGCCGCAGCAAGGGCGGGTGCGAGCTGGGTGTACGGGCAGCCGCTCGGACAGACGCTCAGCGTCGCCGCGGAGGCCTGTCCCGAAGCAAGGAAGAGAAGCGCCGCCATCCCAGGCATCAGCAGCACAAGCCTGCAGGCGCCGCCCAAACTAGAAAAACGTTTCACCGTCCTACTCCCTCCTCCCCCCTCAAGAGCACTAGCGCTGCCGCGATGGCACAGTCGGCTTTGAGCGGAATCCGTGTTTTCCATGATCAAGTGTCCTTTCGTCGGTTGCTTGCCTTCAGGCCGCCGTTGCGGTCGCCGGCCAGGAGGAGCAGCACGAGCGCGCCCAAGGCGATCGCCAGGCCGAAGCCCGCTGCGGCGTCGAGCCAGTCGAACCCGCCGCTCGCGGGCACGAGCTCGGTCCGCACCACCACCCGTTGCGGTGGCGTCTGCGGCGTGGGGCTGTACCTGCTGGCCGCCGCCACCGGCGCGAGCGCGGCGGCGGCAGCCAGCACCAGGGTTGCCTGCCGAAGCACGCGCCTACTCGCCGGCGATATGGACCGGCAAGGTGAAAGGCTCGTCGAACGGCTCGATCGTCTCGGGTGAGAACCCGCCGCCGGTGAACGTGCATTCCCCGTTTGCGTGTCGCTCGATTCCGGGCTTGCCCAGCACGATGACCGCCTGACTTCCGACCACCCGCACCGCACCGGTGTGCGCGAGCGACTGGTTGACGACGATCACGTCGCCGAGCCCGGTGCAGCTCGCCGCGAAGTAGAACGGCTGGCCCGCGAGTTCGTGCGGCGGCGCGTCGGCGCGCGCGACACCCGCTCCAACGCCGGTCACGACGACCGCGCTCGCCGCCAGCAACGGCTTCATGCGCATGGTTCTCTCCTCTCTGTGTGCCGCAGCGGCCGGGGTTGGCGCTCACGCAGGTGCTTCCTATGCTTGGCCGGTGCGGGCTCTGCTTTCACGACGTCGCAAAGCCTCGATCGCGGCGGTTGACGATCGGTTGACGCCGGTTGATCGGCCGTGAGCACGCCGCTCGACTTCCGGATCCTGGGGCCGCTCGAGGTAGCGGGCGATGACGGTCGGCTCGACCTTCCGACCGGGAAGCCGCGCGCGCTGCTTGCCGTCCTGCTCCTGAGCCGGGGGGAGGTCGTCTCGGTCGACCGGCTCGTGGACGAGCTCTGGGGCGAGCGGCCGCCGCCGACCGCGGCGAAGAACGTCCAGGGCTACGTCGCCCGGCTACGGCGCGTGCTCGGCGACGGCGCGCTGCTCACCCAGGCGCCGGGGTACGCACTGCGGGTCGACGCACTCGACGCCACGCGCTTCCAGACGCTCGTCGAGGAGGCTCGGCACGGGGAGCCGGCCTTCGCGGCGCCGCGGCTTCATGAGGCGCTCGCACTCTGGCGCGGGCCGCCGCTTGCAGATTTCACCTACGAGCCGTTCGCGCAGGACGAAATCCGGCGGCTCGACGAGCTGCGGCTCTCGGCTCTGGAGGACCGGATCGAGGCGGACCTCGCCCTCGGGCAGCACGAGCAGGTGGTCGCCGAGCTCGAGTCGCTGGCGCGCGAGCACCCGGTGCGGGAGCGCTTGCAGCGGCTGAAGCTGATCGCCCTCTACCGCTGCGGCCGCCAAGCGGAGGCCCTCGAGGCCTATCGCACGACCCGACGACGGCTCGTCGACGAGCTGGGAGTCGAGCCGGGTCCGGAGTTGAAGGAGCTGGAGCGGAGGATCCTCGAGCACGACCCGTCGCTCGAGGCGCCGCGTCGAGAAGCCGCCCCGGTCGCGACAGCTCGGACGCTTCGCGGCCGCGGGGTCGTGATCGCTTTCGCGGGCCTGCTCGCGGCCGGCGGAACCGCGGCGATCCTCGCGGCCGCGCTCTCCGGGAACGCGACGCGCGCGCTCACCGCCGCGCCCAACAGCGTCGGCGTCGTCGACGGGAAACGCAACCAGCTGCGCCTGGTGATCAAGGCCGCCGGCGAGCCGGGCGGGATCGCCGCGGGCGCGGGCGCGGTGTGGGTCACCGACACCGCTTCGGACCTGCTGCTTCGGATCACCGACAACGGCCGCTCCGTCGACCGGATCCCGGTTGGCCATCGCCCGACCGGTGTGGCGGTCGGCGCCGGGCAGGTCTGGGTCGTGAACCAGCTCGACCGCACCGTCTCGGAGGTGAATCCGCAGGCACTGCGAGTCGTGCGCCCGATCCAGGTCGGGAACGGCGCCGGCGCAATCGCGTTCGGGCACGGCTCTATCTGGGTCGCGAACGCCACGGACTACTCGCTCTCGCGGATCGACCCCGAGAGCGGTCACGTCAAGACGATCCCGCTCGCCGGCGCGCCGGGCGGGATCGCGGCCTCGCAGCGGGGAATGTGGGTGTCGAGCGCGTCGACCGGCCAGCTGCTGCTGGTGGACGCCCGCACTAACTCGATTACGCAATCCGTCCCGATCGGCAACGGCCCGCAAGGCGTGGCCGTCGGCGGCGGCGCGGTCTGGGTGGCGAACACACCCGACGGAACCGTCTCGCGCTTCGACCCGCGCACCGGCCGGATCAACAAGGTCGCGGTGGGCGAGTCGCCGACCGGTGTCGCGTACGGCCACGGCAAGGTCTGGGTCGCCGCCGGCCGCAGCGGGAACGTGCTGCGGCTCGACCCTGCGAGCGGCTCGCCAGAGCCGGTCGTCGTCGGCAACGAGCCGAGCGGCGTGGCGACCGTCGGTCGCGACGCCTGGGTGACGGTCCTCCCCGGGCGGGCGAGCCACCGCGGCGGGACGCTCCGGCTCGCGCTACCCGCTGCGGACGTGCCGTACTCGCCGGACCCGACGCAGTTCTCCGGGCCGCCGCAGTGGCAGCTGCTGAGCCTGACCAACGACGGCCTCGTCACCTACCGGAAGGTCGGCGGTCTCGCCGGCGCGGAACTCGTGCCGGACCTCGCGACGGCGATCCCGGAGCCGACCGACGGCGGCCTGACGTACACGTTCACCCTCCGGGACGGCATCCGCTACTCGAACGGTGCCACCCTCCGCCCCGACGACATTCGCCGCGGGATCGAGCGCACGATGCGCTCCGGGAACCCGTACCTCGCAAACCAGTACGCGGGGATCGTCGGCGCTGCGCGCTGCCGCCCGCGCGCCTGCGAACTGCGGCACGGGATCGTCACCGACCGCGAGGCCCGCAGCGTCACGTTCCACCTCACCCGCCCCGACCCCGACTTCCTCTACAAGCTCGCGTTCGCCATGGCCTCCGCGGTCTCGGAAGGGACGTTCGATGGCAAGGCGCTGCCGGCGACCGGGCCGTACGCGACGGCCTCGTTCACACCGCACCGCGAGTGGGTGCTGGTGCGAAACCCGCAGTTCCACGAGTGGTCGCGCGACGCGCAGCCCGCGGGCTTCCCGGACCGGATCGTCCTGAAGGCCGCACCGTCTAACCAGGTCGCGGCGCTCGAGCACCGCGCCGCCGACGTGCTGCTTGCGCCGCCCCTCGGCGGTGTCGACGCGCTTGCCAGGCGCTTTGCGAGTCAGGTGCACATCGATCCGGCCGGCGCGACGTTCCCGCTCGTGATGAACACGCGGGTCGCACCGTTCGACCGGCTCGCGGTACGGCAGGCCTTGAACTACGCGATCGACCGGAACCGCATCGCGCGCCTGACGGGCAGTTCGCTCACCGCCCCACCGACGTGCCAGGTGCTTCCCCCGACGCTCCCGGGTTACCGGCCGTACTGTCCGTACACCCTCGACCCGAGCCCGAGCGGCTCGTGGACGGCGCCCGACCTCGCCCGAGCGGAGCGGCTGGTCGCGGGCTCCGGGACCCGCGGCACGAAGGTAACGCTTCTGATGACGCCGCCGCCACCGGGCACGCCGATGCTGCGGATCGGCCGCTACGTCGTCTCGGTGCTCGACCGCCTCGGCTACCGCGCCTCGCTGAAGGTGATCACGAACACCGGCGCCGGGCTTGGAGAACTCAGCGACTCGAGCAAGCGGCCGCAGATCGGCTGGTCGAACTGGCTCCAGGATTACCCGACGCCGTCGAACTTCATCGAGCCGCTGTTTACTTGCCGCTCCTTCATTCCGCGCAGCCAGGACAACCTCAACGCCGCCGAGTTCTGCGACCGGCGGATCGATGCGCAGAGCGCCCGCGCAGCGGCGCTGCAGGCACGCGACCCCGCGGCGGCGGGCGAACTCTGGAGCCGGATCGACCACGAGCTCGTCGACCGCGCCCCGTGGGTGCCGGTGTACAACCTGCGCACGGTGACTGTGCTCGGCCCGCGGGTCGGCAACTACAAGTACCACCCATTCTGGAACGTGCTGCTCGACCAGCTCTGGGTGAGGTAAGCAAAAGGCGCCGTTTCCGGCGCCTTTTGGAGTAGCGGGGGCAGGATTTGAACCTGCGACCTCCGGGTTATGAGCCGCCTCGATTGTGTATGCGTCGTGCCGCCGCGTTCCACCTAAACGCAGGTTCCAGGCCGGAATCTCCCGCACACCCTGCATTTAGGCGGAACACGGTGACGTCGCCGCGGAAGTCCGATGCTTGCAGAACGCTTGCAGGCGCAAGGAGGGAGTCTCCGGTTCGACTCCCGGGAAGACGGCCCTGTAAGAGCCCGGAAATGTGGGCCTTCTCCTTTGCAGGCTCTCTGCTTCGAAGGGAGGAGCGACCAAAGCCGCTCCTCCCTCTACGCCTCGTTAATTCGAGCCGAGGAAACCCTCGCGCTGCCACTTCGTCGTGCCGTTCGGGAGCACGATCCCGGCGACGCGTCCACTTCCCGACAGTTGGGCATAGTCCCCCGTCCCGCGGATCACTTTCCACGTTCCGCTGAACACCGAGTAGCCCCCTCGGATGTCGAGGAACTCCATCCGGTTGCTGGCCACCAATGTCCCGCGCTGCCCGACGAGGGTCATCTTGGGGTTGCCGATCTCGACCTCCAGCCCGCTGCGGACGACCACGCGCGACTTCCAGCAACAGAAGGTGGCGGTGCCTGTGTCGCCCTTGAGCTTTCCGGACGTCAGCGGGGCCAGGACGAACCCACCGGCTCCCTTCCACTGGATCACGACTCGCTGCTTTCCGCTGACGGCTTCTGCGCTCGCACCGATGCTCAACGCGACCGACGCGACGAGGATTGCCAGACCGATAGGCCTCACGTTCCTCATCTCAGAAGCCGCAGTTGGGTGACGGCGCGTCGAGCTCGCCGCGGAACGCACCGCCCACCGGGGCGATGATCACGCTGATGTCCTGAGCGGGCTGGCCTGACTCGTTGCGCCCGATGTGACCCTGGCCCGTGTCCACGTAGCCGTGCCCTGCCGACACAACATGCGGCGTGCAAGTCGGGTCGTCGCGCTCGTAGAACGTGACCTCTCCAAGCGTGACCGTGATGAACACCGGGCCTGGGTGGCTGTGCCAGCCGGTGGAGGACCCAACGGCGTAGTCGTGTTGTCGCACGACGATGTCGGTCCGCCCTTTCGTCTTTGCCTTGAAGTCAACCGGGCTATGCGGAGACGACCTCACTTTGAAGGCGTCGTACGTCCCCCGTGCGAGCACTTTTGGTGTCACGCCGCTCGGTGGCGACGCCAGCGCCACCGCAGCAACGGCAGCAAGCACGACCAGCGCGATCGCAACAGCGATGGCCGGGCGGTACGCGAATCGAGATGACTTCATCTCTCTCCTTCGTCGTTGGGGGAAACGCGCGACGAGCGCGTCTCCCCCGTGAGTGATTCCCGAGACAGGTCGAGCTGCGACCGGAAGACGACCAGAAGGGCGTCTTCGACGGAGAAGGCAATTCCGTGGGCGTCTCGCGCATGGCGGCGAATCGCTTCGACGAGGTCGTCCTCGTCGTTGCCGGAGACCTGATATCCGCATTCGCAGCGCAGAACGTTGTCGTCGGGCATGGCACCGCGGATACTTGGTGTGGTGAGCAAGAGGGCGGCAAGTGAGAGGTATGCAGCCGGCAAGGAGTGGAGGCGGTGGCCGTGAGGGTGTCATTGACCGAACGCCTCTCCATCGAGGGCGGTGGCGTCGTCGTAGGCGAACAGCGGTTTCCCCGGCAGGGCCGACTCGTGTTTGCCTACCTGCTCGCCGCGGACGGCAAGCCGGTTCCCGAAGGACGAGCTCGCCGAGGCGCTCTGGGGGGACGAGTTACCGGCGAGATGGGAGAAGGCGCTCACCGTCCTCGTCAGCAAGCTCCGGGCTCTGCTCAACGAGTGCGACGTAGACGGCTCCACGGCGCTGACGAGCGCCTTTGGGTGCTACCAGCTGATCCTGCCACCCGGGAGCTGGATCGACATCGCCGCGGCCGACGAGGCGGCGAACGCGGCCGAGCTAGCCCTCGCGGCAGGCGACGCGGATGCGGCGTGGCTCAACGCGTCGACCGCGGAGTCGCTCGCGCACGGGACCTTCCTGCCAGGGGAGGACGCTCGGTGGGTCAGCGAGAGGCGCGCGGAGCTCCGGGAGATCCTCGTACGCGCGCTCGAGTGTCTCGCAGAGGCGAATCGAATGCGCGGGCGATCCGGCGGCAGCCGTTCGTGCGGCCGACGAGCTCATCATCCTCGAGCCGTTCCGGGAGAGCGGCTACCGCCTTCTCATGCAAGCGCAATCCGCTGCCGGCAACGACGCCGAGGCGCTGCGCACGTATGAGCGCTGCCGAGCGCTCCTCTCCGAGGAACTCGGGGCCTATCCCTCTCCGGAGACGGAGGCGGTCTATCTCGAGATCCTGCGAAGCCCGCCGAGGAGCTCGGCTGCCCAGCTCGATCAGGGCAACCTCGACGGCCCACGCTCAGAATCTCCGCCGCTCGCGAACGCGGAACCGCCCACGCGAGACCGGCGCAAGCTGGCGGCTCTCACCGCCGCCGTTCTGCTCGTCGCGGGAGTCGCTGCCGCCGCATTCGTGCTGACGAGCGGCGACGCGGCTCCGGCGGCGGTGCTGCCGAACAGCCTCGTCCGGATCGACCCACACACGCTCCAACCGACACAGGTGGCGCGAATCGGACGTGATCCCGACCTCGTCGTCGCCGCCGGGGGCTTCGTCTGGGTCACGAACCTCATCCTCGCGTATACAGGCCCCGATACCCCCTTCAACGGCGGTGACCGGACGCTCACACGAGTCGACCCCTCGACGGGAGAAGTCAAGACCGTCGGTGGGCTCGCACCCTGCGGACTGACAGCCGATCCGTCCGGCGATGTGTGGGTGGCGAACTGTTTCGCGATCGGGCTCAGGCCCAGTGACCAACGTCGTGCGAGTCGACGCGAGGACGCTCAAGTTCGAGCACACATTCGGAGTACCGCCCGGCGACGGCTATTTCCGTGGTCTTGCCTACGGCGGCGGCTCGCTCTGGGTCGCAGACGTCAGTGGCAGCCCCTTCGACTACCACCGGGTCACGCAAGTGAATCCACGGACCGGTGACGAACGGCCGATCGAGCTGGATCATCATGCGGGCTGGCTGGCGTGGTCGGACGGATACGGCGACCTCTGGATGAACGACTTCGACGCCGGAAGTGTGTCGCGAATGCATGCACCAACCGGACCCGTGCAGACGTCCGACTCCATAGGCCGCAACCCGGCCACAATCGTGGTCGAAGGCGACTCGGTATGGGTCGGAGACTGGAGTCTCCCACAGGTAGTCTCGCCTCCCCGCCGTCGGATCTGGCAGACCACACCGTGTCTCCTTGCCGTGGTCGAGTGTCCTCGGCCAAGCCGGGGTGACGACCGTCGCGGCGGGTGCAGGCAGTGTCTGGGCGACAGTGCCAGACGAGCCGCGCCGTGTGGCGGATCGATCCAACGACCAGCCACAGAACCCGGATCGCGCTGCCGTACGCGCCATGGGGCGTCGCCGCGGGCGACGACGACATTTGGGTGGTCGTCCGGGGCAAGACGGCCTGATTCTGAGTGAGCAGCTTCCCATTGAAAAGCCCCGTTTCCGGGGCCTT
>CAVXOR010000005.1:0-116727 GCA_963763475.1 uncultured Actinomycetes bacterium
GCCGCGTCGATGGCAGCCCTGGCGTCCGCAGGCGAGTTCTCGTCCTGGGCGCCGGCGGCTCGGGTCGAGTCGATTCCGGGGACAGATCCGTCGTTCAACGGCGCGGCGCTCGACGGCTGCCCGTTCGTCTCGCGTGATGGGAAGCGCTTCTACATGGCGTCGAACCGCTTGGGCGGACTCGGTGGGATCGACATCTGGGTTGCCTCACGAGACAGTGTCGACGACGCGTGGGGCGCGCCGGTGAACGTCGGCGCCCCGGTGAACTCCGCGGCGAACGACTTCTGCCCGACGATCGCGCGCGACGGGCGCCTGTTCTACTTCGTCAGCAACCGTCCCGGCGGATGCGGTGGGGACGACATCTACACGACGAGGCTCCGCCCAGGCGGGTGGGATCCGGTCGTGAACCTCGGGTGCGACGTGAACAGCGCCGCGAACGAGGCGAGCCCGATGCCGCTGCCCGAGCGTGGGGCGGGCCCGGTGCTCTACTTCTCGAGCACGCGTCCGGGCGGCTTCTCGGCCGAAGCACCGGGTGCTGCCGTCGGCGACAGCGACCTCTACGTCAGCGCGTCGCACGACGGGACCTTCGGCACCGCCGAGCTCGTCCCGGGAGCAAACAGCGCGGCCGAGGACGGCCAGCCCAACGTCCGCCGCGACGGCCTGGAGCTGTTCTTCTTCAGCACGCGGCCGGGAACGCTCGGGATGGCCGATCTCTACTCGGCCACGCGCTCGAGCGGATCCGATCCGTGGTCGACTCCGGTGAACCTCGGGCCCGACGTGAACAGCGCGGCAGCGGAGACACGTCCGTCCCTCTCGTGGGACGGGACTACGCTCTACTTCGGCTCGACGAAGCCGGGCGGCGAGGGCTCTAGCGACCACTACGTCACCACGCGCGAGCGGCTGAACGGCAACTGAGCTCTACGCGTAGCGGGGCCGGGCACGACGCCGGCCCCGCTACGGTTGCTCCGTGGCGAGGAAGGGTCGACCCGAGGAGCCGCTGCCGCCGCCGCTGCCGCCGGCCACGCGGCCGATCGGGCAACTGATCGCCGAGGCGATCCGGCTGTACGGCCGTCGCTTCTGGATCTCGCTCGTGCTCGGGCTCCCGATCGGGGCCTTCGGCGCGATCGCGAACGCGCTGGACGGCTGGACCTACGCGATCTTCAGCATCACCCTTGGCACGTTGCTGCTGACGCTCAGCTACGTCGGCGCGTCGGTGATCGCAGTCGACCGCCCAGTGCCGCGCCGCCGGCTCGTGATCGCGTCCGGCGTCGGCGTGCTCGTGTTCCTGCCGTTCCTGCCCCTGGTGCTGCTCTACATCCTTCCGGCGGTCGCCTGGCTCGCCCTGTTCGGGCTCGCGGTCCCGGCGGCGGTGATCGAGGGGACCGGCTTCCTCGCCTCGTTCAAGCGGGGCTACCAGCTCGGGCGCGCCGACTACGTGCACTCGCTCGGCACGATGGCCGCGCTCGGGATCCTGTTCTACCTCTCGACGCGCGTGCTCGCGGTCGCGCTCAATGCAGGCAGCGGGCAGGCGGCCGAGATCGCCCGCCCGGTCGCCGAGGGCGTGCTCTGGCCGGTGGTCGTGCTCGGCGCGGCCCTCCTCTACTTCGACCAGGCGGCGCGAGTAGAGTCGGGCGGTCCGCGAGCGAGGAGGAGCGATGCCGACCTACATCATGCTCACGAGCCTGACCGCCCAGGGCGTGCAGACCCTGAAGGCGAACCCCGACCGGCTGCGGGAGGTCAACCGTGACGTCGAGGAGCTCGGCGCGAAGGTCGTCCACCAGTGGGCGACGCTGGGGCCGTTCGACTTCGTCAACGTGGTCGAGGCTCCCGACGCCGAGACGATCGCCCGCGTGTCGGTGGCGCTCGGTGCCCGCGGCAGCGCGAAGCTGCAGACGCTGACGGCGCTCTCGATCGACGAGTTCCTCGGCTCGTTCAACCAGTAGCGGCCACGGCGACCTGTGCCGCGAGGCGCGCGTTCGCGATGATCAGCGCGCGGTTGACCTCGAGCGTCCGCCCCTCGCTGCGCTCGTGCAGGAACGAGAGCACGAACGGCGTCACCCCCTGGCCGTAGATGCCCTGAGTGGCCGCGGCGGCGAGTGCTTCCTGGACGAGCGGCTCGACGTCGACTCCGTCGTCGGGGTCGCGTGCGAGCAGGAGCGCGGCGCCGCCGAGCTCCCAGTGCGCAGCGGCCGTCCGAGCGGCTTGCTCCGGCGTGTCGACCCGGGCCGAGACCGGCGGGCCGCCGCCGGCGCTGTAGAAGAGCGGCAGCTCGTCGGCCTGGTAGCCGAGCACCGGCACGCCGAGCGTCTCGAGCAGCTCGGCGGTCGCCGGCACGTCGAGCAGCGACTTGATCCCGGAGGAGACCACCAGCGCAGGCGTGCGCGCGAGCTGCGCGAGGTCGGCGGAGACGTCGGGGCGCTCCGCGTAGCCGCGGTGGACTCCGCCGATTCCGCCGGTGCCCATGAAGCGAATCCCGGCGAGCCGCGCCGCGGCCAGCGTGCCGCCGACTGTGGTGGCGCCGAGCTCGCCACTCGCCACGCAGGCTGCCAGGTCGCGGGGGCCGGCCTTGCGCGCATCGGCCCCGGCGTCACCGAAGCGCTCGAGCTCGCGCGCGTCGAGCCCGACCACGACACTGCCGTCCAGCACGCCGACCGTCGCGGGCATGGCCCCTTCGGACCGCACCGCCGCCTCCGCGGCGCGCCCCACCTCCACCCCCACCTCGGGAGGGAAACCGTGTGCGACGAGCGTAGTCTCGAGCGCGACGACCGAACCGCCTTCGTGGAGGACTTGCTGCACTTCCGCGGAGATTCGGAGCAGTTCGGTCACGAAGGCACCGCCCCGAGCGCGCCGACGCAGCGTGCCGCCGCCTCCAGCCCGAGCTCGATCCCACCGACCAGGAAGCCGGCCGCGAGCGCGTCGCCCGCGCCGGTCGTGTCGACCACCTCCGCGTCGAGCGGCGAGAACTGCTCGACGCCCTTGGAGGACCGCACCTCGACCCCGCGCGAGCCGCGCTTCACCACGGCCGTCTCCCCCAGAGCGTAGGCGCCGCCGATCATCTCCCACTCGGGCTCGTTGGCGAAGACGACGTCCGGCGCCGCCGCGTCGAGGTTCGCACGGAAGCGCTCCGGACCGTAGGCGCGGATCGCGCTCCACGAGGAGAGGTCGACGGCCACCCGCGCCTCCCGCGCCCGGGCCAGCCTTGCCGCGGCCAGGGCTGCTTCGGCGATCGGCTCCGCCAGCAGCGCGTAGCCCGAGAGGTGCAGCCACGAGCAGCCCTCGAACCACACGGGCTCGAGCTCGTCCTCGCGCAGCTCGACCGAGACCCCGCGATCGGTCGCCATCGTCCGCTCGCCGTCCGGCGAGACGAGCGCCACCACCGTGCCGGTCGTACCGGCCGCCACCGGCCCGACGAGCTCGACTCCGCGCAGCTCGAGCAGCGCTCGCGCCAGCGAGCCGGCCGCGTCGTCCGCCTGCTTGGCCACGCAGCGGGCGCGTTCGCCGAGCTCGGCCGCCCAGGCAGCAACGTTCGCCGCCTGGCCGCCGGTCGCGAGCCGGGTCTCGACCGGAGTGTCGGCGCCGCGCGCGAGCGGCTCGGACGTCCGCACGATCACGTCGAGCAGCGCGTCGCCGAGAGTGCAGATCACGAGGCCACCCCTACAATCGTGGCATGGACCGAGAGCCGCAGTCGGGCCGCCTGCGCTCGTTCGTGATCGGCGGCCTGCTCGGCGCCTCGGCCGCGCTCGCCGCAGCGCGCCGCCGGCGCCGTCCGAACCGCCCGGTCCAGCCGGGTCTCACCGCGTTCGAGGACGCGCCCTGCTACCGCGAGACCCTCGAGCGCGAGAGCGGGCGCAGCCAGCCCCCCAACTATCCTTAGGCGAGCGATGCCCATCTACGAGTACCGGTGCCCGAACGGGCACGTGTTCGAGCTGTTCCAGCGAATCGGCGACGCCCAGCCCGAAAAGTGCGAGGTGTGCGGCGAAGGCCCGCTCGAGCGCGTGCTCTACCCGGTCGCGGTGCACTTCAAGGGCTCGGGCTTCTACACGACCGACTACGGACGCGGCTCGGGCAAGAAGCAGCCCTCGAAGGACGGCGATTCCGCCTCCGAGCCGGCCAAGCCCAAGGAAGAGAAGAAGAAGGCCGCAGAGGCCTGAGGTCTAACCCCTGTTGCCGATCAGGCAGCCGGGCGGATAGGTGTCGCCGGAGGGCGCCGGAGGCTGCGGCGCCGACTTCCCGAGCACCATCAGGATCACCTTCGCGTTGTCCTCGCTCGGCGTGATGTCTCCGCCCGTCGAGGTCCCGCCCAGGCGGCAGTGGAGCGTGCGGCCCGCGCGTACCTTGGCCCAGCCGAGCCCGACGAAGTCGTTCGCCGAGAGATCGGTCGCGAGCGGCTTCATCAGCTTCTTGCCCTCGAGCGGCAGGCGCATGAAGGTCGAGAAGCTGGCGAGCTTGCTCATCAACGCCTGCAGAACCTGCTGGTTGCGTTCGCCGCGGGTGATGTCGCTCTCGGCCGGGTCGAGGGCGTTCTTGCGCACGCGCGAGTAGATCAGCGCCCGCTGGCCGTTCATGTGCTGCTTCCCGGGGGAGAACCGCCAGCCGGGCCAGCGCGCACAACGGGCCTCGGTGCCGTACGGGCAGTCGAACTTCGACTGGATCTTCCCCGGGACGACGATGTCGATCCCGCCGACCGCGTCGATCAGGTCTTTGAACTCGGCGAAGTTGACCACGACGATGTGGTTGATCGGGATGTCGGTGTAGGCGGAGACCGTTCGCGCCGCCAGGCGCGGGCCGCCGACCTGGAAGGCCGTGTTGATCTTCGCGCCGCCGTAGCCGGGGATCTCGACGCGCAGGTCGCGCGGGATCGAGAGGTAGTAGAGCCGGTTGTGCGGCGGGTCCGTGCGCAGCAGCGTGATCGAGTCCGAGTGTCGGTCGCCGGCCCGTGCGGCCGCGATCGAGTGGTCGGTGCCGAGCAGCAGGATCGCGGTCGGGGTCGAGAACAGGCTGCCCTGGTCGGGCGTCAGCGCGGTGCGCGCGTTCCGAGGTAGCCGTTTGTTCGCCTCCTTCACGCCGCCGCGGAAGACGAGGTAGCCGATCGTGGCCCAGGCGATGAAGAAGGCGACGATCACGACGAGCGCGATCGTCAGCTCGCGGCCCCAGCGGATCTGCCGTGGTCTCCGTGCGGTCGCCTTCGGGCCGGGGCCGCGGTAGTTGCTGCGCCCGTCGCGCCCGGCCTTCGGGCGCGGGGGTGACTTCTCAGGTCTCCCGACCGTCGGCACCCGGCCCTTCGTGCGCCCGCCCCGGTAGACGCGATAGGGCTTCTCTCCGCCGGGCGTCGACATCCGGCGGCGTATGGTACCCGCGCGGTTTTGGAGCAGTCGCGGGTCATCGGGGTGGACGTCGGCGGGACGAAGATCCTCGCCGCGGTCGTCTCGCGCGACGGCTCGGTGGGCGCGCGGCTCGAGTGTCCGAGCGACCACTCGTCGCAGGACGCGCTTCTCGCCGGCCTCGACTCGCTCGTCGAGGAGCTGTGCGGCGCCGAGCCGGATGTGCGGGCGATCGGCTTCGGCATCCCTTCGCGGATCAACCAGCAGGCTGGTAGGGCGATCAAGTCCGTGAACATCCCGCTCGAGGACGTCGACTTCCGCGATCGGATGCGTGAGCGGCACGGGCTGCCGGTGGCGATCGACAACGACGCCAACGCCGCGGCAATTGCCGAGTGGCAGGCGGGGGCGGCACGGGGGGCGGGCAACGTCGTGATGCTCACGCTGGGGACTGGCGTCGGCGGCGGCCTGATCCTCGACGGGAAGCCGTATCGTGGCGCGACCGGAAGCGGAGCGGAGCTCGGCCACATCGTGCTCGAGCCGGGTGGGCCGCCGTGCGGTTGCGGCGGTTTCGGTCACCTCGAGTCGTTCGCGGCGGGCCCGGCGGCGGACCGTGCCGCCCGGTCGCTCTACGGGCACGCAGCCGATGCACACGAGCTCGTCCGCCGCGGCCGGGCCGGCGAGCCCGAAGCCGTCGAGGCGCTGGCCGGGATCGGCCGCTACCTCGGGGCGGGGATCGCGACTTTCGTCAACGTCTTCGAGCCGGAATTAGTGGTCGTCGGCGGTGGCTTCGGCGAGGCAGGCGAGCTGCTGCTAGCACCGGCCCGCGAGGTGGTCGCGGTCGACGGGCTCGAGCCCGGACGCGACACGGTCCGGATTGTCGAGGCCGAGCTCGGCGCCGATGCGGGCGTGATCGGCGCCGGCATGGTCGCCTTCGAGGCGCTCGGCGCGGAGAGCTAGTGCCGCTCGCGGTCTGCGCGACGCCGATCGGGAACCTCGAGGACGTAACGCTGCGCGTACTCCGCGAGCTCGCCGAGGCCGACGTGGTGCTCGCCGAGGACACGCGGCACACGCGTGGACTGCTCGAGCGGCACGGCATCCGCGCGCGCCTCGTCTCCTACCACGAGCACAACGAGGCGAAGCGGACGGCGGAACTGCTGCCGCGGCTGGAGGCGGGCGAGCGGGTCGCCCTGGTGAGCGACGCCGGCCTGCCGGGAATCAGCGACCCGGGCGCGCGGCTCCTCGCGGCCGCACTCGACGCCGGCGTGCCGGTCACGGTGCTCCCTGGCGCGTCGGCGGTGGCGACCGCGTTGGTGGCGAGCGGGCTCGTGGGAGAGCGCTACCAGTTCGTCGGCTACCTGCCTCGTGGCGAACGGGCTCTGCTGGAGCTGGCCGAGGAGCTCGCGCGCTGGCGGTGGCCCGTGGTGGCATTCGAGTCGCCTCAGCGGCTGCCGCGCTCGCTGGCGGTCCTCGCGCGCGTGGTCCCCGACCGGCCGTGCGCGGTGTGCCGCGAGCTGACGAAACGGCACGAGCAGGTCGAGCGGGGAACGGTCGCCGAGCTGGCGAAGCGCTTCGGCGAACCGGTGCGCGGCGAGGTGACGATCGTGCTCGGCGCGGCGCCTCCGGCGGAGGCCGACGAGGAAGGCGCTTCGGCCGCGGTCGCGGAGCTGGTGGCGGCCGGGCTGCCGCGGCGACAGGCGGCAGAGCTGGTCGCACGCCTCACCGGCGTGCCTCGAAACCGGCTCTACCGGTCGTCGCTGTAAGCCGATTTGACAACAGCGGACCCGGCCTGCTACCGTGGTGGCGGTTTGCAAAACTGGCAACGACACTCGGTTCTCGCACGCGCAGTGGTCGCGGTCGCGCTCGTCGCACTCGCTGCCCCCGCCGCGGCCGGCGCGTGGAGCTGGCCGGTTCCCGGCCCGGTGCTGCAGGTGTTCGACTTCGACCAGGAAGATCCACTCACCCCCGGTCAGCACCGTGGGATCGACATCCAGGGGCCATTCGGTGGCCCCGTGCTGGCACCCACCGCCGGGATCGTGACCTTCGCGGGCAGGGTCGCTGCGAACGGCCTGACGATCACGATCGAGACGGTCGACGGTTACGCCGTCACGCTCCTGCATCTGGGCTCGTTCCTCGTGGCGAAGGGCGCCGTCGTGACCGAGGGCCAGCCGGTCGCGATCGTCGGCACGAGCGGCGTCCTCGCGCATTCCGTCCCGTACGTGCAGCTCGGCATCCGGCTGCTCGCCGACCCGCAGGGTTACCGCGATCCGGAGATGTTCCTCCCGCCACTCGCGGCGCCACCCGTGCCGAGCGAGCCGCCCGTACCCGAGCCGGCGCCGCGGCCCGCTCCTCCTGCTCCGGGTCCCGCTCCTGCGCCGACGACGCCCCCGGCGCTGCCGCCGCTACGCGCGGCCGAGCCCGTCGACCCGGTCGAACCACGGCCGGCGCCCGAGCTCCTGCGCCCGGCGGAGCCCTCGGCGAGCGATCCAAAGCCGAGCACGCCGGTCTCCGAGCCCTGGCCAGCGACCCGTCCCGTCGCCGCGCCTCAGCACGCTCCGGCCGCGCCGGCTCCGGCGCCCGGCGTGGATGCCCGGCCGGCGTCGCTCTCGGGCGTCGAGCACGCATCGCAGCCCGTGTCGCACCCGCGGGCCGCGCCGTGGCTGCGCGAGCCGGATCCCGCCCCGGTCGCAGACGGCGTCGCGCCGCAAGGGCATGCCTCGTTCTGGAAGCTGCTTGCGGCCGCGCTCTTGCCGCTGGCCGCACTCGCGGCGGCAGCCCAGGGCCTCCGCAGGGCCGCTCGTATCATTGAGGGCGATGAGCTACTACCTGACGACACCCATCTACTACGTGAACTCGAGCCCGCACATCGGGCACGCGTACACGACGATCGCGGCCGACGTGCTCGTCCGGCACCACAAGCAGCGCGGCGAGGAGACCTTCTTCCTCACGGGCACTGATGAGCACGCGTCGAAGGTGTACCGCGTCGCGGAGGAGCAGGGGCTCGACCCTAAGGAGTACGTCGACGAGATCGTCGAGAAGTACTGGCGTCAGCTGCCGAAGCAAGTCGACGCCGAGTACGACTTCTTCATCCGCACCACGGACGAAGGGCACAAGCGCTTCGTGCAGGAGTTCCTGCAGCGCATCTACGACAACGGCGATATCTACCAAGACGTCTATTCGGGCCTGTACTGCGTTCAGTGCGAGGAGTTCAAGTCGGAGTCCGAGCTCGTCGACGGCCTCTGCCCCGACCACGGCATCCCACCCGAGCGGATCGAGGAAAAGAACTGGTTCTTCCGACTCTCGGCGTACCAGGACAAGCTGCTGCAGCTGTACGACGAGCGCCCGGATGTCGTCTTGCCGCGGTTCCGCTACAACGAGGCGCGTAGCTTCATCGAGGGCGGCCTCTCGGACTTCAGCGTCAGCCGCGCGGGCCAGCCGTGGGGCGTGCCGATCCCCTGGGACGAAGGGCAGGTCACCTATGTCTGGGTAGACGCCCTGATCAACTACCTGAGCGCGCTGACGTATGCGCGAGACGGGGAGGACCTGCGCGAGCAGTTCTGGCCGCACGTTCACCATCTGCTCGGCAAGGACATCCTCCGCTTCCACTGCGTCTTCTGGCCCGCGCTCCTGCTCGCAGCCGGCTACGAGGTGCCCCAGCAGCTGTTCGTGCACGGCTACCTGCTGCTCGACGATCGCAAGATCTCGAAGTCGCTCGGCAACGTGATCGATCCGCTCGACCTGATCGACGTCTACGGCTCGGACGCGGTCCGCTTCTGGGCTCTGAGGTCGGTCTCGTTCGGCCAGGACGGCAGCGCCTCGATCGATGCCCTCCACGAGCGCTATGAGCGCGAGCTCGGCAACGACCTCGGCAACCTCGTCTCCCGGACGACGGCGATGGTCGCCCGCTACCGCGACGGGCGCATCGCGCCCGGACAACCGAACGAGGAGCTGCGGGCCACCCTCGAAGGTCTGCGAGCCAAGCTCGTCGAGCGCTTCGACAACTGGGATCTGACCGGCGCCCTCGACGACGCGTGGGAGCTCGTCCGCTGGCTCAATCGCCACGTCGAGCACACGGCCCCGTGGCAGCTCGCCAAGGACGAGGCCCGTGCCGCGGAGCTCGACGCCGTGCTCTACGACCTGGCGGACGGCTTGCGCGCGGTCGCCGTCGCGCTGTCGCCGTACCTGCCGCGGACGGCGCCCGAGATCCTGGCTGCGCTCGGTCAGCCGGTCGACCTCGCCCTCGAGCGGGTCGCGTACGGCCTGACCCCGTCGACCGACGGGATCGCCGCCGCGGCGCCGCTCTTCCCGCGGGTCGAGCAGCCGACCGCTGCGGCGTGATCGACACGCACGCGCACCTCGACGCGTGCGCTGACCCGGCCGACGAGCTCGTCGCCCGAGCTCGCGAGGCCGGGGTCGAGCGCATCGTCTCGGTCGGGTCAGGGCTCGACTCCTGCCGCGAGACCCTCACCATCGCCGCGCGCCACGAGGGGGTTTTCGCGGCCCTCGGAATCCACCCGCATCAGGCGGCTGATCCCGATACGGCCAGGCTCGACGAGCTGCGCGAGCTCCTCGGCGACGAGCGCGCCGTCGCGGTCGGCGAGACCGGCCTCGACTTCTACCGCGACTACGCGCCGCACGAACGGCAACGCGAGCTCTTCGAACGCGAGCTCGAGCTGGCCGCAGAGCTGGGGAAGCCGGTTGTCGTGCACACGCGCGCGGCCTCCGAGGAGACGGCCGCCGCGCTGGAGCTCTTCGCCGGCACGGTCGTCCTGCACTGCTTCTCCGCGCCCGAGCTGCTGCCGGTCGCGCTGGAGCGCGGCTACTACGTCTCGTTCGCGGGCAACGTCACCTACCCGAAGGCCGAGGACCTGCGCGAGGCTGCGCGCGCCGTTCCGCGCGAGCGGCTGCTCTCCGAGACCGACAGCCCATACCTCGCGCCGCAACCGCGGCGCGGCCGGCCGAACGAGCCCGCGAACGTCGTCCACACGGTCAGGGCGTTGGCCGAGGCCAGAGGCGAGGACCCGGCCGACCTGGTTGCGCAGCTGGACGCCAACGCGAGCGCCGCCTTCGGCCTCCCGTGAGCCGACCGGCCGCGAAGAAAGAGCTCGGCCAGCACTTCCTGGTCGACGAGAACCTGCTCGGCGTGATCGACCGGCTCGCCGGGCTCGGCGCCGAGGACGTAGTGCTCGAGGTCGGGCCGGGGCTAGGCGTGCTGACGACCTACGTCGCCGACCGCACCGCCCGGGTGCACGCGGTCGAGCTCGACCGCTCGCTGGAACCGCGCCTGCGAGAGGCGCTGGGCGACCGCGACAACGTCGAGCTCCACTTCGGCGACGCGCTTCGGCTCGACCTCGGCGCACTCGAGCCGCCGCCCACGAAGCTCGTCTCGAACCTGCCCTACAACATCGCCACGCCGTTGATCGTCGAGAGCCTCGACGGCCTGCCGAGCCTCCAGCTCTGGTGCGTGATGGTCCAGCGCGAAGTCGCCGACCGGTTCTTCGCGCAGCCGTCGACGAAGGCCTACGGCGCCGTCTCGGTGCTCGTCCAACTCGCTGCCGAGCGCACGGGGTTCCATCCGGTCTCGCGCACCGTCTTCCGGCCGCAGCCGAACGTGGACTCAGCCCTTGTTGCCTTCCGCCGCCGTGAGCTTCCGGCCGGCTTCCCGCGCGTAAAGCGGCTCGTGACCGCCGCCTTCGCGCACCGGCGGAAGTGGCTCGCGAACTCGCTCGAGCTCGCCGCCGTCGCTACCCGCGACCAGTCGGCAGGGGCGCTCGCCGGCCTCGGCCGGAAACCGAATGTCCGCGCCGAGGAGCTCTCGCCGCCGGAGTTCGTGGCCCTCGCCGAGGCACTCGACGCGTGAACCGTGCGCCCGCGACCGCGAAGCTGAATCTCGCGCTCGTCGTCGGGCCGCTCCGCGAGGACGGGAACCACGAGGTCGCGACGGTGCTGCAGCGCCTCGACCTGGCCGACCGTGTCTCGATCGAGCCGGCGGCCGAGCTCCGCATCGAGGGCTTCGCCGACGACACGCTCGTCCGCGATGCGCTGCAGCGCCTTGCCGAGGCCGCGGGCGCCGAGCCGCGCTGGCTTGCGCGGATCTGGAAGCACGTCCCGGTCGCGGCCGGCCTCGGCGGCGGCAGTTCGGACGCGGCGACGGCGCTGAGGCTCGCGAACGAGACCCTGGTCGAGCCGGTCTCGACCAAGCGCCTGCACGAGCTCGCCGCCGGCCTCGGCGCCGACGTCCCCTTCTTCCTCACCTCCGGCCCGCAGCTCGGCACCGGCACCGGCACGAAGCTCGAGCCACTCGAGCTCCCGCAGGACTACTGGGTCGTCCTGCTCCTGCCGCAGGACGAGCGCAAGCCGTCCACGGCCTCGGTCTACGCCGCGTTCGACCGCCGCGACGGCGCCACGGACTTCGAGGAGCGGCTCGCCACCCTGCGCGACGCGCTCGCCGCTGCCAAGCGACCGCGCGACCTGGCCGCGCTGCCGCCGAACGACCTCGTCCAGTCGTCGCCGCATGCGGAGCGGCTGCTCGAGCTCGGGGCTTTTCGCGCCGACGTGAGCGGAGCCGGTCCGACGGTCTACGGCCTCTTCCTGCACCGCGCCCAGGCCGCCGCCGCGGAGCGCGAGCTTCGGTCTCTGGGGCGCACTTGGATCACCGTTCCCGCTTGGTACGGTTGATGCAAATGGACGCCAACGAGTCCCTTCAGCACCGCGGCACGGTCGAGCACGGCACGACGCGGTTCGGCCGCTGGCTGCAGGTGCGCCGGATCCGGATCACGCTCTGGATCGCGGTGCTCGAGGGCCTGATCGTCGCCTTCACCAAGGACCTCTCCCGCTGGACGGTGATCGGGCTCGCGATCCCCGTGCTGGCCCTCTACATCTTCTGGGGCCGGGAGGCGCGCTCGCACACGGTCAGGCAGGTCCTCTGGATCGCGGCCGCGTCGCAGGCGCTTGCGGTGGTGGTCGTGATCCTGGCTTTCATCCTCAATTGGCTCGCGCTCCTGCTCGCCGCGATCTTCGCCGCGATCGCACTCCTCTTTTTGTTTTCGGACCGGGGCTAAGCTCCGCTGGCCAAGTGCCAAGGCATCGCTTGCGATGCCGCCAAGAGGCCACGCCGGCCTTGCCGGCGGGGCCGTCTAACACCCGTTGTTGCGCAATCGGACATATTCAGTGGGGCGTAGCCAAGTGCTGAGGCATCGCTTGCGATGCCGCCAAGAGGCCACGCCGGCCTTGCCGGCGGGGCCGTCTAACACCCGTTGTTGCGCAATCGGACATATTCAGTGGGGCGTAGCCAAGTGCTGAGGCATCGCTTGCGATGCCGCCAAGAGGCCACGCCGGCCTTGCCGGCGGGGCCGTCTAACACCCGTTGTTGCGCAAACAGACATATTGGTGGGGCGTAGCCAAGTGGTAAGGCAGCGGGTTTTGGTCCCGCGATCCCAGGTTCGAATCCTGGCGCCCCAGCCATCTCACCGGTGACCCAGACCCCGCCCGCAGCGATCGTCCTGGCCGCCGGCCTCGGCACGCGCATGCGGTCGGAGACGCCGAAGCACCTGCACCCGTTGCTCGGCCGGCGGCTGGCCGAGTGGGTGATCGAGGCGGTGCGCGGGCTTGCGCCCGACCCGCTCGTGGTCGTCACCTCTCCGGACGCCCGGGACGCCTTCGAAGGCGAGACGGTCGCCGTGCAGGAGGAGCCGCGCGGCACCGGCGACGCAACGGCCGCGGCGCGCGCGAGCCTCGAGGGCTTCGCGGGCGACGTGCTCGTCGTCACCGGCGACGCGGCCACGATCACGAGCGAGCTGCTGGGCGCACTGCTCGAGACACACCGTTCGGCCGGGGCGGCCGCGACCGTGCTCTCGTTCGAGCCGGCCCAGCCTGGCGCCTACGGCCGGGTCGTGCGTGATGGCGACGGCGCGCTGCAGGCGATCGTCGAGGCCCGCGACGCGAGCGACGACGAGCTGGCGATCCGCGAGGTCAACTCCTCGATCTACGTCTTCGGCGCCGCCAAGCTCTGGCCGGCGCTCGAGCGACTCGAGCCCCAGAACGCCCAGAGCGAGCTCTACCTGACCGATACGGTCCGCGATCTCGTCGGCGCGGGAGAGCCCGTCGCGGTGCACAAGGCCGACGATCCGGCCGCGGCAGAGGGCGTGAACACGCGCGCCGAGCTCGCCGCCGCCGCGGCCGTGCTGCGCGAGCGGATCAACCTCGGCCATATGCTGGCAGGCGCGACGATCGTCGATCCGGCGACGACGTGGATCGACCCGACCGTCGAGCTGGAGCCCGACTGCACGATCCAGCCGTTCACCGTCCTGCGGGGTGGCACGAGCGTCGCCCGCGGGGCCGAGGTCGGCCCGCACGTGGTCGCCGTGGACTCGGCGATCGGCCCCGACACGCTCGTCGGCCCCTTCTGTTACCTTCGCCCGGGAACGGTGCTGGAGACCGGCGCGAAGGCAGGCGCGTTCGTTGAGATCAAGAACTCGCGCATCGGGGAACGAACGAAGGTGCCGCACCAGTCGTACATCGGAGACGCGGAGATCGGCGCGGACACGAACATCGCGGCGGGCAACATCACGGTCAACTTCCCCCATGAGCCCGGCAAGCCGAAAGGCCGGACGACGATCGGTCGCAACGTCAGGACCGGCGTCCACAATGCGTTCGTCGCACCCGTGGAGATCGGCGACGACGCGTGGATCGGGGCGGGCTCCGTGATCACGACGGACGTGCCGCCCGAGTCGCTCGCGGTCGCGCGGGCGCGGCAGGAGAACAAGGAAGGCTACGTGCGAAAGAAACGGGAGCAGGAGGATGAGTGAGGCGACGCTGCCCGGGCTCGAGACGGTCGAGCCGGTGCTGCCCGTGACCGAGCGCACGCCGTGGATCGAGCGCGGGCCGCAGAAGCGGCTGATGCTCTTCTCGGGCCGCTCGAACCCCGAGCTCGCCGAGCAGATCGCGGAGAAGCTCGGCGTCCATCTCGGTGAGGTGAAGCTGAAGACCTTCGCCAACGGCGAGACCTACGTCCGCTACGTGGACTCGATCCGCGGCGGGGACGTCTTCATCGTCCAGTCGGGCAATCAACCGGTGAACGACCACCTGATGGAGCTGCTGATCATGATCCAGGCGGCGAAGCTCGCCTCGGCCAAGCGGATCACCGCCGTTGTCCCGTGGTTCCCGTACTCGCGCCAGGACAAGAAGTCGGCGCCGCGGGAGCCGATCACCGCCAAGCTGGTCGCGGACGCGCTCGAGACCGCCGGCGCCGACCGCGTGGTGACGATGGACCTGCACGCGGGCCAGATCCAGGGCTTCTTCTCGATCCCGGTCGACCACATGACCGCGCTGCAGCTGTTCGCGCAGTACTACCGCGACAAGGGCCTGCAGGGCGACGGGATCGTGGCCGTCTCGCCCGATCCGGGCCGCGCGAAGATGGCGCGCCGCTTCGGCCAGATGCTCGAGGGCGACCTGGCGATCCTGAACAAGACCCGGCCCGGCCACGACGAGGCCTCGGTGACCGAGGTGATCGGCCAGGTCGAGGGCAAGGTGGCGATCATGAGCGACGACATCGTCGTCACCGGCGGCACGCTGATCGCGGGCGCCGAGGCGCTGCTCGAGGCCGGTGCGACCGAGGTCTACGCCTGCGCGACGCACGGGCTCTTTCCCGGCAACGCCTTCGAGAAGCTCTCGGCCAGCAAGATCAAGCAGATCACCGTCACGAACACGGTCCCGATCGACCCGGTCAACCGGCCGGACAAGATCGACGTGCTGCCCGTCTCGAGCCTGCTGGCGGAGACGATCCTGAACGTCTTCGCAGACGACTCGGTCTCCGCGATCTTCGCGGGCGAGAACCAGCTCTTCTGACCAGGATCTGGGCCCTGGTCGCGGTGACCGCGGCCCTGACGGCCGTGACTGCGGTCGCGCACTTCGCGGACGCGCCCGCGCTGCTGACCTTCGCGCTCGCGACGCTCGCCCTGGCCGGGCTGGCGTGGATCGTCTCCTTCGCCACCGAGCAGGTGGGGCAGCGCTACGGGCCGGGCGTGACCGGTGTGCTGCAGTCGACCCTCGGGAACCTGCCCGAGTTCTTCATCGTGATCTTCGCGCTCTCGGCGGGCGAGCTGGTGGTCGCGCGGGCCTCGATCCTCGGCTCGATCTTCGCCAACGCGCTGCTCGTGCTCGGGCTGGTGATCGTGGCCGGCTGCCACGCCAGCAGCGACGGCGTGATGCGCTTCCACACGCGCCTGCCGAAGGACAACGCGCTCCTGATGCTGCTGGCGAGCTTCCTGATCGTGATCATCGGCCTCTCGGTCGCCACCGACGACAACGCGTCGACCCATGTGACGGCGATCTCGGTTGTCGGCGCGATCGCGCTCCTGCTCACGTACGGCGTCTGGCTCTTCGACTACCTGCGCGGGGACCTGCCGCGCGAGGCCGGAGAGGCGCGCATTCCCCTGACTCGGGCGCTCGCGCTACTGGCCGTCGCCGGCGTCGCCTCGGCGTTCGTCTCCGACTGGTTCGTCTCGGCCCTTTCCCCGGCGATGGAGAAGATCGGCGTCTCGAAGGCGTTCGCGGGGCTGGTGGTGGTCGGGATCGCCGGCAACGCGGTGGAGAACACGACGGGGATCGTGCTCGCGCTGAAGGGCGAGGCCGATTTGGCGATCTCGGTGGTGAAGAACTCGGTCGCGCAGATCACCGCCTTCCTCTTCCCGGCCCTGGTGCTCGTCTCGCTGCTGTTCACCACGCAGCTCACGTTCGCGCTCGGCCCGGTCTACATCGGCGCGCTGCTGCTGACGGCGATCGCGCTCTGGCAGATCACGGCCGACGGCGAGGGAACGAGGTTCGAGGGCGTCGCCCTGGTCGCCTTCTACGTGATCCTGGCCGTGCTGGCCTTCTACGAGTAAGTTCGGCTGCCCCGGGTAGGGGATCCGTCGTGCGCAGGTTCCCCCCGCTGCTCGTGCTGGTCTATCTCGGGATCGGGGTCGCGGTCGCGGCCGAGCGCAATTACTTCCAGCACGTGCACGGCGTGCATGCAGTGGTCGCGGCGATTCTCGCGATCCTGCTCTGGCCGCTGCTGCTGCTCGATCTGATCACGATCAAGCGCACCTAGCCTTCTGCAGGCGCGATAGTTGGGGCCATGGCCGAGCTTCCGACCGGCACCGTCACCCTGCTCTTCACCGACATCGAGGGCTCGACGCGGCTGCTGCGCCGGGCCGGTGATGCCTACGCCGAGCTGCTGGCCCGGCACCGCGCGCTGCTCGACGAGGCGTTCACGCGGCACCGCGGGGTCGTGGTCGACAGCGAGGGAGACGCCTTCTTCGTGGCGTTCGCGTCGGCGAAAGACGCGGTCGCCGGCGCCGCCGCGGGACAGCGCGCGCTTGCCGAGCACGACTGGCCCGGCGGCTACGAGGTCCGCGTGCGCATGGGCCTCCACACCGGCGAGCCGCACGCCGTCGAGGGCCGCTACGTCGGGCTCGACGTGCACCACGCCGCGCGCGTGATGGCCGTCGGTCACGGCGGCCAGGTGCTCGTCTCCGAGGCGACGCGGGCCTTGCTCGACGACGCCGCGCGCCTGCGGGACCTCGGCGAGCACCGGCTGAAGGACCTCACTCGACCGCAGCAGCTGTACCAGCTCGAGCTCGACGGCCTGCCCAACGAGTTCCCGCCGCTGGCGACGCTCGACAACCGGCCGACGAACCTGCCCGCGCAACCGAACGCCTTCATCGGCCGCGAGCGCGAGCTGGCCGAGACGCGCGCGTTGCTGGATCGCGAGGAGGTGCGCCTGTTGACCCTGATCGGGCCGGGCGGGACGGGGAAGACCCGCCTGGCGCTCCAGCTCGCCGCCGACGTCGTCGAGCAGTTCCCCAACGGCGTGTTCTTCGTCTCGATGGCCCCGATCCGCGACTGGGAGCTGGTCGTGCCCACGACGTTGCGGACGCTCGGCCTGCGCGAGCAGCCGGGGGAGACGCCGCTCGAGACGCTGACCGACTACCTGCGCGAGAAGGAGCTCTTGCTGCTGCTGGACAACTTCGAGCACGTCATGGCCGCGTCGCCCGCAGTGGCGGGGCTGCTCGACTCTGCGCCCGGCCTGCAGGGGCTCGTCACGAGCCGGATGCCGCTGCACCTCCAGGCGGAACGGGCGCACCGGGTTCCGCAGCTCGCCGTTCCCGACCTGCGGCGACCGGCGCGGGCCGAGGAGGTGATGAACTACGAGTCGGTGCGGCTGTTCGTCGCCCGCGCGCGGGCGGCCGCCGTCGACTTCACCGTCACGGACGTGAACGCCGAGGCGGTGGCGGAGATCTGCGTTCGGCTCGACGGGCTGCCGCTCGCAATCGAGCTCGCGGCGCCTCGCGTCAGGACGCTCACGCCCCCGGCGCTGCTGCGCCGCCTCGACCAGCGGCTGGCCCTCCTCACCGGCGGCGCGCAGGACGTCGACCCGCGCCAGCGGACACTCAGAGGGACGATCGAGTGGAGCTACGACCTCCTGCTGGCCAAGGAGAAGACGCTCTTCGCCCGGCTCGCGATCTTCGTGGGCGGCTGCCGGCTGGAGGCGGCGGAAGCGGTCTGCGACTTCGACGGCACCTTCGGCGGCGAGCTGCTCGACGGGCTGGACTCGCTCGTTCAGAAGAGCCTTCTGCGCCAGCGCGCAGACTCCGACGGGGAGCCGCGCTTCTGGATGCTGGAGACGATCCGGGAGTTCGGCCTCGAGCGGCTGGAGTCGGCCGGCGAGCTGGAAGAGGCCTGCGGGCGCTACGCAGCGTGGACGGCGGACGAGGCCGAGCGGCTCGATGTCGAGTCGCGTACCGGCGACCACCCGGCCTTTCTCGCGCGCACGGACGACGAGTACCCGAACGCGCGCGAGGCGATCGCGTTCGCGCGCAAGACGCGCGACGGCGAGCTGCTGCTGCGGCTGGCGACGGCGCTCTGGGGCTTCTGGTCCTCCCGCGTGTACGGGACGGAGGGGACGCGCGCGCTCGAGGATGCGCTGGACCTCAGCGGCCGGCGGCCGGCGCGAACGTTGCTCGGGCTCTGCACGCTGCGGATGCTCAGCGGGGCCGGCGAACAGCTCAGCGGCATGGCGGAGGAGGCGCTCGCGGCCTGCGAGCAGCTGGGCGACGACTACAGCCTCGCCCAGGCCTGGAATCTCGTCGGGAGGGTCGAAGGAACCGTGAAAGGGTCGCTGGGTACCGCCGAGGAGGCGTGGCGGCAGGCCCTCTCGTTCGCGCGCCGCGAGAATTACCGCTCCGAGCAGGCGGAGAGCGTCTCCTGGCTGATGGTCAGTGCCGTCTTCGGCCCGCTGCCGGTGGAAGAGGGGATTGCCCGTTGCCGCGAGTTCCTCGAGCTCGACGGAGACGACCCGACGATCCGGGCGACGTGCTCGGTCGAGCGCGCCGTGCTCGAGGCGATGCGCGGGGACTTCGGCTCGGCGCGGGAGCTGCTGGCCGAAGGCAGGAGCACGATCGAGGAGTCGGGCCTCACCCTCTGGGCGGCGCTCAACGCGCAGGAGGCCTACCTCGTCGAGCTGCTGGCTGGCACGCCGGAGGCGGCGGTGGAGACCCTGCGCCAGAGCTACGCGACGCTCGATCAGGGCGGCGAGCGCGCCTACCGGTCGACGATCGCGGGCTTCCTGGCCCACGCGCTCCTCGCCGAGAACGAGGACGTGGAGGCTGAGCGCTTCAGCCGCGAGAGCGAGCGGGCCGCTTCGCCCGAGGACGTGCTCTCGCAGGTGCTCTGGCGGACGGCGCGGGCGAAGCTCCTGGCGAGACGCGGAGAGCTCGCGCCGGCCGAGGCGCTGGCGCGAGAGGCGGTCGCGGTGGCGGAGCCGACCGACCTGCTGAGCACGCACGCGGATGCGCTCTGCGACCTCGCCGAGGTGCTCGTGCTGGCCGGGCGCAGCGACGACTCGCTGGCGGCCCTGCGGGACGCTTCCGAGCTGTACGAGCGCAAGGGAAACCTCAGCGCCCTCGCGCGCGCTCGCGCACGCGCGGGGGACCTCGGTTGACACTGCGGCCCGCAGCGACGATATTCGTCCCATGCCGAAGCACCTCAAGGAACACGCCAAGAAGCACATCAAGGACCGGGACATCCCCGAGGACAAGCTCACGGACGACGTCATCGAAGCGCTGAACGCCTTCTCGGACGACGAGCTGAAGAAGGTCGACGAGCTCGGCGACGCGCTCATGAACGACGGGATGCTCGACTCGAACCAGAAGATCAGCGCGGTCCACTGACCGCCACGGCGAGCGCCCGCCTGCGGGCGAAGCTCGCCATCCTGGTCGTGCCGTTCGCGCGCGCCTACACAGCGCTCGTCGAGCATCCGCGCCTCGGCGAGCTCTGGCCCGAGTACCTGATCCTGCAGCACCAGATCATCCGCGCGACCGTGCCCTTGACCGAGGCGGCACTGGCGCGGGCACGCGAGCTCGACGGCGACCCGCTGGCCGAGCCGCTCGCGCGCTATCTGGAGGAGCACGTGGACGAGGAGCTCGGCCACGACGAGACGCTGCTCGGCGACCTGGAGCTGCTGGGGCTCGATCGCGCGTCCGTGCTCGAGCGGATGCCGCCGCCGTCGGTCGCCGGGCTCGTGGGCGGCCAGTACTACTGGATCCAGCACTACCACCCGATCGCGTTCCTCGGCTACGTCGCGCTGATGGAGGGCTACCCGCCAACGCCCGAGCTGATCGATGAGCTGATCGACCGGAGCCGCCACCCGAGAGCGGCCTTCCGCACATACGTCGAGCACGCGGAGCTCGACCCCGGGCACCGGGAGAACCTCGACAGGACGATCGACTCGCTGCCGCTGGACGACGCGCACGAGGTCGCGCTCGGAATCTCGGCGATCGCGACCGCGGCTCTCGCCGCAAAGTCCATCGAGGAGCTCCTGGTCGAACCGTAGGTACACTGCGCCGCCGATGGCCGGCGAACGAGTGAAATTGCAGGTCCAGGAGCGCGACAGCCGCGGCTCAGCCGAGTCGCGCCGCCTGCGCAAGGAGGGGCTGATTCCCGGTGTCCTCTACGGGCGTGGCAAGACGCCGCATCCGATCTGCATCCCCGAGCGCGAGCTGCGCCGGGTGCTGACGGGCGGCCAGGGCCTGCACGCGATCCTGGACGTGACGCTCGAGGGCCAGAATACGACCCACCCGTCGATCCTCAAGGAGTACCAACAGCACCCGGTCAGGGGCGGGATCATCCACGTCGACCTGCAGGAGGTCCGCCTCGACCAGCCGATCCAGGCGCGCGTCGTGGTCGAGCTGATCGGCGAGCCGGTCGGTGTGACCGAGGGCGGCGTTCTCTCGCAAGTCAACCGCGAGATCACGGTCGAGGCCCTGCCGATGGAGATTCCCGAGCACCTCGACCTGGACGTCACCGGGATGGCGATCGGCGACACGCTGCGCCTCGTCGACCTGCCCGTCCAGGAGGGCGTCGCGTTCCTGGACGACCCCGAGGAGACGGTGCTCGCCACGGTGACGATGCCGACCCGGATCGTCGAGCCTGAGCCCGAAGAGGTCGAGGGCGAAGAGCTCGAAGAGGGCGAACTGCCCGAGGGCGAGGTGCCGGAGGGCGAGGAGGCTCCCGCCGAGGGCGAGGAAGCCCCGGCCGAAGGCGCCTCGGACGAACAAGAGTCCACCGAGGGCTAAGTGGCCCGCCCGGCAATGCCCGGCGGCCTCTGGTCCACGATCACACTGCGCCAGGAACCACACTCGGCCTTGCCAAGGCAACCAGCCTTGGCTGCGGCCGATTGCGGCCCCTGGCTCGGTGCTCCTGAACCAGAGACTCGCCAGCATCGCCGGGCGGGCCACTAGTGCGCCTCTTCCGTCGGGGCGAGCGGGCCTCGACGCTGGACCTGCTCGTCGCCGGCCTCGGCAACCCGGGCCGCGAGTACGAGCGGACCCGTCACAACGCCGGCTGGGTCGTGCTCGACGAGCTGGCGCGCCGGCACGGCGGCTCGTGGCGCTCGAAGTTCTCGGGCTCGCTGGCCGAGGTGCGTCTCGGCGAGCTGCGGCTCGGCCTGCTGAAGCCCGAGACGTACATGAACGAGTCCGGCCGCTCGGTCGGCGGGGCCGTGCGCTTCTTCAAGGTCGAGCCCGAGCACGTGCTCGTCGTCCACGACGACGTCGATCTCGAGCCGGGCCGCCTGCAGGCGCGCGCCGGGGGAGGGTTAGCCGGGCACAACGGCCTGCGTTCGCTTGCGCAGCACCTCGGCTCGCAGGACTTCCTGCGCCTGCGAATCGGCGTCGGTCGCCCTGGCCGCGGAGATCCGCGACCGGTCGCGGACTGGGTGCTGTCGCCGTTTGCGCCGGAGGAGGACGCCGGGGCCCTGGTCGCACGCTCGGCCGACGCCGTCGAGGCGATCGCCACCGAGGGTCTCGAGGCCGCCCAGCAGCGGTTTAACTGATCAGCGGTTCCAGTCCGGGCAGCAGACACCCTTCCGCACGAAGACGCGCTTGCCGTCTGAGAGCCGCACGATCGAGAGCGAGATCTCCGGGTCGCCTCCGCTGCCGACCGAGAAGCGGCCGTCGCTCGAGGCCTCGTCGGCGAACACGTTCAGCCGCCGCAGCTTCTTGCTCTCGGTGTCGAGCACCGCGCCCTCGGTCCCCGACTCGCTGCGTAGGCCGATCAGCACGTGGGAGTCGTCCAGCCAGGCAAGTGGCTGGTACCCGTAGAAGCCGAGCAGCGTGATCGCTTCCGGCGCGCGCCCGATCACGATCTCGCGGTTCGAGCCGTCCGCGTCGATCGTCCCGATCCCGGGGGAACCGCAGTCGTCAAGGCTTCCACCGCTCGGAAAGTGCGAGAAGGCGATCCCGGCCGGGCCCCAGGCCGGGAAGGCGCTCAGGCCGTCGTGCGTGATGCGCTTGGGCGAGGAGCCGTCGAGCTTCGTCACGTACAGGTCGAACTGGTCGCCGCAGATGCCCTGGTCGGTCGCGACGGGCGCGCGCGAGTAGACGAGCTGCTCCCCGTCCGGCGAGACGTCGAAGCCGTAGAACGAGCCCTTGGCGAGCGTGTGCGCGTCGCCCGTGTCGCGGTCGAGCGCCACGAGCGCGACTACCGCCGGGCCGGTCGCGGCCGAGGTGTAGAGCTGCTTGCCGTCGGGAGACCAGGCGAGCGGGCGCAACGTCCGCGGGGTCAGCCGGCGCGTCTTCGCGCCGTCGCTCGAGACCAGGAAGATCCCCTTGCCCGGGCGCTGCACCGCGACCGTCTTGCCGTCGGGCGCGAGCAGCGCGACGACGCCCGGGGTCAGGCGGTGGGCGTTCTCGCCGTTCGGCCGGGCGATCCAGACGGCTCCGTTCTTCGCCGAGTCGCCGGCGACGTAGACGAGGTGACGCTCAGCGGGCTCGATCGTCTTGACGTTACCGCTGTCCCCGCCGCTGCACGCCGACACGGCCAGCACGAGCGCGCCGGCGGCCAGTGCCGCGATCCCCGACTTCGACAACCCGGGGAAGATCGTACTCACGGCTACGATTGGGGGGCGGAACCGCCGGTTCCGTCGTTCGTCATGGACCTGCGTGAGACCACCCGCCCCGTGCTGCATCCGCTCGTCGAGCAGCTGCTCGGCGACGAGCGCCTGGCCGCGTTTGCCGACGCGCTACCCGACCGTGCGCGCGTCTCCGAGCCGGCGTTGCCGCTGTTGCTGGCCGCCTTGCACGAGCAGCTCGGCCGCGCCCTCGTCGTGCTCTTGCCCGAGGACGCGGACGCCCGTGACGCGGCCGAGGGAGCGCGTTGGTTCCTGGGCGAGGAGCGGGTCGCACTGCTGCCGAGCCGCGGCGTGCGCTGGGGCTCGGGGCTCGATCCGCCGCCGCACCTCGTCGGCGAGCGGGCGCGTGCGCTCGACGTGCTCGCGGCCGGGGGGCTGGTGTGCGCGTCGGCGGCGGCCATCGCCGAGTCGCTCCCGCCGCCGGACAAACGGCCGGCTCCGATCCGCCTCGCGGCGGGCGAGGCGCCCGGGCTCGATGCGCTCGCCGAGCTGCTCGGGCTCGCGGGCTACGAGCGGGTCGACCGCGTCCAGGAGCGCGGCCACTTCGCCGTCCGCGGCGGGCTGATCGACGTCTTCCCGACCACCGGGCGCGAGCCGCTGCGCGTCGAGTTCTTCGGGGACGAGATCGAGGCCGTGCGCGCCTTCTCTGCCTTCACCCAGCGCGCGCTGCACGAGGTCGAGGGCGCGGTGGTCTACCCGGCAGCCGAACGGCGGCTCGACCTGCGCGAGCCGACGCTCCGGGAGGAGGACGAGCCCGAGCCGATCCCGGACGACCTCGTGCCGCCGCTCGAAGCCCCTCCCGACCTGGTCTGGGAGCCCGAGCAGGTGCGCGAGGTCTGGGCCGAGGAGCTCTCCGGCCAGGAGCCCTCGCTCGAGGGCAGCGCGGAGCTCGAGTCGTTCCCGCGCGGGCAGGCGCACGCGTTCGAGGCCCAGCGGCCGGCGATCGCGGCGCGCGGGCTGGCGGAGGCCGAGAACGAGCTCGCCGGCTTCGTCCGTGCCGGGAACCGGGTGGTGGTCGCCTTCCCGCACCGCGGCGAGGCGCTGCGCACGGCCAACCTGCTGCGGCGGGTCGAGCCGAAGATCCTCGAGCCCGGCGACCCGCTCCCGGACGAGCCGCAGCTCTACTTCGCTGTCTCGCCCGCGCGGCGAGGCTTTGTCTGGCGTGACCTGGGGCTCGTGCTGCTCCCCGACACGCAGGTCTTCCGCAAGCGCGCCCGCACGCGCGCCGCCCCGGCCGGCCGCGCGCTGCAGAGCTTCGCCGACCTGCGCACCGGCGACTTCGTCGTCCACGAGGATCACGGGATCGGGAAGCTGCTCGGCTTCGAGACGAAGACGGTCGCGGAGGTCACGCGCGACTACCTCTTCCTCGGCTTCCGCGGCGACGATCGCCTCTACGTGCCGCACGAGCAGATCGGCAAGGTCTCGAAGTACATCGGCGCGGATGCGGGTGCGCCCGCGCTCTCCAAGCTCGGCGGCAAGGCCTGGCAGAACCTGAAGAGCCGCGCGCGCACGAGCCTGCGCGAGCTGGCAGGCGAGCTGCTCGCGCTGTACGCGCGCCGCCAGCAGGCACCGGGGGTGGCCTACGAGCTCGAGAACGAGTGGCTCGAGCGGCTCGAGGCCGAGTTTCCCTACCGTGAGACGGAGGATCAGCGCAGCGCGATCGAGGCGGTCAAGGAAGACCTCGAG
The DNA here is from genome assembly GCA_963763475.1 of uncultured Actinomycetes bacterium. GTDB lineage: Bacteria > Actinomycetota > Thermoleophilia > Gaiellales > Gaiellaceae > AC-32. Next base: position 24,451 of record CAVXOR010000005.1, read on the forward strand.
GCGCCGCGGCCGATGGACCGGCTCGTCTGCGGCGACGTCGGCTTCGGCAAGACCGAGGTCGCCGTTCGTGCGAGCTTCGCGGTCGCGGTCAACGGCAAGCAGACGCTGATGCTCGTTCCGACGACGGTGCTCGCCGAGCAGCACTGGAACACGTTCCGCGAGCGCTACCGCGACTTCCCGGTGCGCGTGGAGATGATTTCGCGCTTCCGGTCGCCGAAGGAGCAGAAGCAGGTGGTGGCCGACTTCGCAGCGGGCAAGGTCGACGTTCTGATCGGCACGCACCGCGTGCTCAGCCGTGACGTGATCCCGAAGGAGCTCGGCCTGGTGATCGTCGACGAGGAGCAGCGCTTCGGCGTCGCCCAGAAGGAGCTGCTGCGCGCCCTGCGGCTCGAGGTCGACGTGCTCTCGCTGAGCGCCACGCCGATCCCGCGCACGCTGCACATGTCGCTCTCGGGCCTGCGCGACATCTCGGTGATCGAGACCCCGCCCGAGGGCCGGCGGCCGATCCGCACCTACGTCGGCGAGTACGACGACGAGCTGGTCAAGGCGGCGCTCGAGCGCGAGCACGCGCGCGAGGGCCAGAGCTTCTTCCTCCACAACCGGGTCGAGTCGATCGAGGAAGCGGCGCGGAAGATCCAGCAGCTCGTCCCGGCGCTGCGGGTCGAGGTGGCGCACGGCCAGATGAGGGAACGCGAGCTGGAGGAGAAGATGCACGCGTTCCTGCGCGGCGACGCGGACGTGCTCGTCTCGACCACGATCATCGAGTCCGGCCTCGACATCCCGCAGGCGAACACGCTGGTCGTCGAGCGCGCCGACGCGCTCGGGCTGGCCCAGCTCTACCAGATCCGCGGGCGCGTGGGCCGCTCGGACGTGCTTGCCCACGCCTACCTCTTCTATCCCGACTCCCGCGAGCTGACGCCGGAGGCGCGGGCGCGCCTCGCCACGCTCGCCGACCACACGGAGCTCGGTGCGGGCTTCGCGATCGCGATGCGCGACCTCGAGATTCGCGGCGCCGGCGACCTGCTCGGCGCGGAGCAGTCGGGGCACGTCGCCGCGCTCGGCTTCGAGCTCTACGTCGAGCTGCTGGCCGAGGCGGTCGCGGACCTTTCCGGCGAGCGGCGGCCCGCGGCGCGGCCGGTGCGCGTCGAGGCGAGCGTCGACGCCTACGTGCCCGCGCCGTACATCGAGGCGGAGGCGCTGAAGATCGACCTCCACCGGCGGCTCGCGCTCACGGCCGACGAGGACGAGCTGCGCGAGTTGCGCGCGGCGACCGAGGACCGCTACGGCCCGCTGCCCGAGCCGGTCGAGAACCTGTTCGCGATCCAGGAGGCGAAGCTGAAGCTCGCCACCGCCGGGGCCGACTACCTCGTCTTCCGCGGGGGCAAGGCGACCGTCGGGCCGCTGTTGATGGGGTCGGCCGAGCTGCGTGCCCTGCGCGCGGAGCTCGACACCGCCGTCTACACGACCGCCCGCCGCGAGGTTTCGTTGCGTTCAGATGAATTTTCGTCAGCGGTTCGGTTAGTCGATGCTATACTCGACGCGCGTCGGGCAGCTTGAGCAAAATCCCTGCTGCTGGCGCTTTTTCCATGAGACGACTCGTATTGATCTGCCTTTGTGCGGCGCTGATGCTCGTCGTCGCGGCCTGCGGAGACAGCGGCGCCAAGAGCGTTCCCGACAACGGCGTCGCGGTCGTCGGCGACGACACGATCACGAAGGCCGAGTGGGACGCGCTCATCGAGCAGACGAAGCGCAACTTCCTCGCAACCAAGCGCGCGTTCCCTAAAGCCGGCACCGTCGACCTCGCGAACCTGAGGACGAACGCGACGCAGTTCCTGATCCAGAGCAGCGAGTACAAGCAGGAGGCCGACAAGCTTGGGATCGACGTCAGCGAGAAGGACGTCGACGCGCGTCTCGACCAGATCAAGAAGCAGTACTACGGCAACCCTGCGGGCCAGAAGCAGGCGACGCCGGAGCAGATGGACAAGCGTTACAAGGCGGCGCTCAAGCAGCAGGGCTTCACCGACGAGGAGGTCCGGCAGGGGATCAAGCTCCAGCTGATCCGCGAGGACGTCTTCAACAAGGTGACCAAGGACGTCAAGGTCTCGGACGACGAGATCAAGACGTACTACGAGAAGAACAAGCAGCAGTACGCGACCCCGGCGCAGCCGGAGAGCCGCGACGTACGACATATCCTCGTCAAGTCGAAGCAGAAGGCCGACGAGCTCTACGCGCAGCTGCAGGCGGATCCGAGCAAGTTCCCCGCGCTGGCGAAGAAGTGGTCGACCGACACCTCGTCCGCGAAGAACGGCGGCAAGCTCCCGCCGGGCACCGCGGTCAAGGGTCGGCTCGTGCCGGAGTTCGAGAAGGTCGCGTTCGCGATCAAGGCCCACCAGATCTCGAAGCCCGTTCACTCGCAGTTCGGCTGGCACATCATCGAGGCGCTCGGCCCGGTCAAGGAGGGGACGGCCGCCAAGCCGACCCCGCTCGCCCAGGTCAAGGAGGCGATCCGCCAGCAGCTCCTCTCCTCGGACAAGCAGAAGGAGATGGACAAGTGGCTCGCCGACATGAAGAAGCACTACTGCGGGTCGATCGGCTACCAGAAGGGCTACGCCCCGCCGCCGGGCCAGGATCCCTGCAAGCAGTCGTCGACGACGGGCACGACCGGCGCGGCCACCACCACCGGCTAGCTTCGTGGCGCTCGCCGAGGCGCTCGTCGAGCTGCAAGAGCTGACCGAGCGGCTGCGCCGCGACTGTCCCTGGGACCGGGAGCAGACGGCACGCACCATCGTGCCGCACACGGTCGAGGAGGCGTACGAGGTCGCCGACGCGGCGATCGGCGGCGATCCGGCCAAGCTGCTGGACGAGCTCGGCGACCTCCTTTTCCAGGTCTACTTCCTCTCGCTGCTGCTGGCCGAGCAGGGCGAGGGCGACCTGGAAGCCGTCGCCCGCGCGGTGCACGAGAAGCTCGTCCGCCGGCACCCGCACGTCTTCGGTGAGGTCGAGGCGGGGACGCCTGGCCGCGTGCGCGAGAACTGGGAGCGGATCAAGCGCGAGCAGGAGGAGCGCGAGGGCGTCTTCCACGACGTCCCCGACGCGCTGCCGTCGCTGCTGTATGCCCGCAAGGTGCAGCGTCGCGCCCGCGCCGTCGGCTTCGAGTATCCGGACGTCCAGGGCGCGCTCGCGGACCTCGACGACGAGGTGCGCGAGCTGAAGGAAGCGATCGACGAGGGGGGCGGCGAGCCGGCGCCGGAAACCGAGCCGCACCCCCATGTCTTCGAGGAGCTCGGCGACGTGCTGTTCGCCTCGGTCAACGTCGCGCGCCGCCTGAACGTCGACCCCGAGCTGGCGCTGCGGATGATGAGCGAGCGCTTCGTCGCGCGCGTCCAGCGGGCCGAGCGGCTGGCCGAGCAGGACGGCAAGCGCTGGACGGAGCTCGCCCTCGACGAGCAGGACCGCTACTTCGACCTCGCCAAGGAGGCAGGCACATGACGGCCATCTCGCGCACGCACGCGCGGCAGATCCTCGACTCACGCGGCAACCCGACCGTGGAGGTCGAGGTGTCGCTGGAGTCGGGCGCGAGCGGCCGCGCTGCCGTTCCCTCGGGCGCCTCGACCGGCGTGCACGAGGCGCTCGAGCTGCGCGACGGCGGCCGAGCATGGGGCGGCAAGGGCGTGACGACGGCGGTCGGCAACGTCAACGGCGAGCTCGCCGACGCGGTGCGCGGCCTGGACGCCGCCGACCAGCGCGCCCTCGACCAGCGGCTGATCGAGCTCGACGGCACGCCGAACAAGGGCCGCCTCGGCGCGAACGCGATTCTCGGCGTCTCGCTCGCCGTGGCGAAGGCGACCGCCGCCGATGCCGGGCTCTCGCTCTTCCGGCAACTCGGCGGCGACGAGGCGGCGACCCTGCCCGTGCCGATGCTGAACGTGATCAACGGCGGCGCCCACGCGCAGAACTCGATCGACCTGCAGGAGTTCATGGTCGTTCCGGCTGGCGCGGACACCTTCGCCGACGCGCTGCGTGTCGGAGCGGAGGTCTTCCACGCGCTCAGGGAGCTCCTGCACGAGCGCGGGCTCGCGACCGCGGTCGGCGACGAGGGCGGCTTCGCCCCGGACCTCGGCTCGAGCGAGGAGGCGATCGAGGCCGTGCTCGAGGCGGCCGAGCGCGCCGGCCACCGCGACCGTGTGGCGATCGCGCTCGACCCGGCCGCGACCGAGCTCTTCGAGGACGGCCGTTACCGCTTCGAGGGTCGCGACGAGGACGGCGGGGGGATGGTCGCGTTCTGGGAGGAGCTCGCCTCGCGCCATCCGATCGTCTCGATCGAGGACGGCCTGGCCGAGGACGACTGGAGTACCTGGCGGACGCTGACGACCGAGCTTGGCTCGCGCGTGCAGCTCGTGGGCGACGACCTGTTCGTGACCAACTCCGAGCGGCTGCGGCGCGGGATCATGGAGAACGTCGGCAACGCGATCCTGATCAAGGTCAACCAGATCGGGACGCTCACCGAGACGCTCGACACGATGGCGCTGGCGCGCGAGGCCGGCTACGGGTGCGTGATGTCCCACCGCTCGGGCGAGACGGAGGACACGACGATCGCCGACCTGGCGGTCGCCACCGGCTGCGGTCAGATCAAGACGGGCGCGCCCTCGCGCACCGACCGCGTGGCGAAGTACAACCAGCTCCTGCGCATCGAGGAAGAGCTCGGCGACCGCGCGGTCTACCCGGGCTGGGACGCGTTTCCTCGCTTTCAGCGCTAGCGCCGTTCGTGTCACTCGCTACGCTGGAACGGTGGCCGAAGCGCCTCCCCGCCGCACGAAGATCGTCGCCACGATCGGCCCTGCGTGCTCGACGCGCGAGCAGCTGCTCGAGCTCGTTCGAGCGGGCGTCGACGGCGCCCGACTGAACCTCTCGCACGGCACGCACGACCAGCACCGCGAGTGGGCTCGCCTGGTGCGAGAGATCGAGCGAGAGCTCGAGAAGCCGATCGCGCTGATCGCCGACTTGCAAGGCCCGAAGCTCCGGATCGGCGACCTCGAGGAGCCGGTCTCGCTGCGCCGCGGCGAGGACGTGACCGTCGGCCCCGCCGACGGCTCGAGCAACGGCGAGCTACCGGTCAGCCCGGCCGTGATCAGCGAGGTACTGCAACCGGGCCACGACGTCCTGATCGACGACGGGCTCGTGCGCCTGCGGGTCGACACCGTCCAGGCCGGGCGGGCGCGCTGCACGGTCGTCGTAGGAGGCCTGGTCTCGGCGCACAAGGGCGTGAACCTGCCGGGCGTGCCGATCCCGATTCCCTCGATCACGCGCAAGGACATGGACGACCTGGAGCTCGCGCTCGAGCTGGGGGTCGACTTCGTCGCGCTCTCCTTCGTGCGCTCCGCGGCGGACGTGCGTGACCTGCGCGCGCTGATCGAACAGGCCGGCTCGCACGCGCACGTGATCGCCAAGATCGAGAAGTCGGAGGCCGTCGACGTGCTGGACGAGATCCTCGAGGAGACCGACGCGGTGATGGTCGCTCGCGGCGACCTCGGCGTCGAGATCGGCCCGGCGCTCGTGCCGCTGCTGCAGAAGCGGATCATCATCGCAGCGCTCGAGCGCGGGAAGCCGGTGATCACGGCGACGCAGATGCTGGAATCGATGATCCACCAGGCCGAGCCCACCCGCGCCGAGGCGAGCGACATCGCGAACGCGATCCTCGACGGCACCTCGGCGCTGATGCTCTCCGGCGAGACCGCCGTCGGCGAGTACCCGGTCGAGTCGGTTGCCTACATGGACCGGATCGCGCGCGCGGTCGAGCCCAGCCTCGACTACCGCCACCAGTTGCCCGAGGTCGCCGACGAGCCGACCGTCGGCCAGGCGATGTCGAACGCGGCCTGCGACCTCGCGGAGACCCTGCGCGCGAAGGCGATCCTCGTCCCCACGTACACGGGCCGCACCGCGTCGGTGGTCGCGCGCCTGCGGCCGAGGCGCCCGATCATCGCGCTCACCCACCACGACTACGCGCTGCGCCAGATGGCGATCGAGTGGGGCGTGACCGCCTTTCTGATCCCGGAGTGCGACGACGTGGACAAGCTCCTGCAGGCCTCGCGCGACGCCGCGCGCGAGAGCGGGCTCGTGGACGAGGGCGACCGTGTGGTGATCACCGCCGGGACGGCAGTCAACCTGCCCGGCACGACCAACCTGATCAAAGTCGACGCCGTTTGAATCTCCGGGCTTGACGAAACGACGGCTGAGCCGCCGGGACGCGCTGCTCGCCCCGAGGCCCGCGTCCTCAGTCGCGCCCGTAGCTTCCAGCTACGAGCACTCCCTGCGTCCTTGTCTCGGAACGACCATCGCGCCCCGGCGGCGAGCGACGTTCCGTCAATCCCTCCGGGGAGGTCTGCGGGGCCAGATGGCGAATCGCGCCGCGTGGCCAAGCGTTCCCGCAAGCAGCCGCCGCGCTCGCGTTACGTGATGCGCTGGGTCGGCCTCGCCGCGATCGTGCTCGTCGGGCTCCTCTACGCGCGCCCGCTGCGGAGCTACGTCGACGCCAAGCACGACCTCGCGCGCCGCACGGCCGACGTGCAGGCGCTGAGGGCCGAGAAGCGCGAGCTCCAGCACCGGCTGGCGGAGTCGCAGCACCGGCGAGGCGCTGACCGAGCAGGCCAGGCGACTCGGGCTCGTGCGGCCCGGCGAGAAGCTCTACATCGTCAAGGGCATCACGGCCTGGGTTCATTCCAAGGCTAGGCTCACGAACGGTGGACGATGACCGCGCGATCGTGGAGCGCCAGCTCGGCCGGTCCCCGCGCGCGTTCCGGCGGGTAGCCGTCCGCTGCCCGTTCGGGCGGCCCGCGGTCACCGAGCAGGCGCCGCTCGACGAGTCCGGCGAGCCCTTCCCGACGACGTTCTGGATCACCTGCCGCCACCTCGCAGCGGCGATCGCACGGCTCGAGGCCGACGGCGGCGTCGAGCGGTTCGGCCAGCTTGCCCGTGAAGATCCCGCGCTCGCCGAGAGCCTCGAGCGCGGCCACGAGCAGCAGCGCCGACTGCGGCCCGAGCTGCCCGGCGGGATCGGCGGCCAGACCCGTCCCGGCGGGCTCAAATGCCTGCACGCACACGCGGCGTTCGCGCTCGCGCGGCCCGGCTACGAGCTCGGCGAGCGGATCCTCGCGGAGGTCGAGCCGCTCTGGCCCGCCCGCTGCTGCAGCGACTAGAGTCGCCGCGCATGGAGGGGACGCTGGAGAGCACCCGCCACGAGTGGGCGGAGGGCAATCGACGCCTGCAGGCCGCCGCGGTCGGCGACCGCACGCTCTACGAGCGCCTGCTGGCCGAGGTCGACCTCGTGCTCGAGCAGCTACGCCGCCGCGTCGGACAGACGTTCACGCTGCGCGAGCTCGCCTCGGCGTACGGCGAGGCCGACCGCTGGGTGCAGGAGGCGATGATCGAGGCCGAGCCGGCACCGGGCTGGCCGGCCCGCACGACGATCGCCCAGGACGCGGCCTTCCACCTCTACTCCCGCGGCGCGCTCGACTACCGGCCATGAGCTCGTATGAACGACGGCGGCGCAGGAAGAGCTCGACTGGCCGCCGTGTGGTCTGGGTGCTCGTGTTCGTGCTCGTCTTCGCGGTCGGGATCGCGCTCGGGCAGGCGCTCGAGGACAACCCCGAGCCGGCCTCGACGGTCACGCACGACCAGACGATCACGCTGCCGCCCGAGTCGGCGACGGTGACCGTCACGGCGCCGTGAAAGACGGATGTCTCAGAAACGAGAGCTTTGGGTAGATTCGCCGCGCGATGGCGCGTGAGCCGGGGAGACAGACGCCGCTCGGCGAGGCCGATTGGCTCACTTTGGGCCAGGCCGCCCGGTACCTCGGGGTCGCGCAGAGCACGATCCGCAAGTGGTCGGACAGCGGCCGCGTGCGAGCCTTCAAGACGCCCGGCAGGCATCGCCGCTACCGCCGGGACGACCTCGACGCCTTCCTCCAGCGCTCGGCGCCGGAGTCCCGCTCGGGCCCGGTCGTGCTGATCGTGGACGACGACGAGCGTCTGCGCGAGTACGTGCGCGTCAACCTGGAGATGGAGGGCTACACCGTCCACGAGGCGGCCAGCGCCAAGGACGGAATGGGCATCCTCGACGAGCTGCGGCCCGACCTCGTGCTGCTCGACGTGATGATGCCCGAGCTCGACGGCTGGGAGATGCTGCAGCTGATGCACGACCGGCACGGCGTCGGCTCGTTCCCGGTCGTGATGTTCAGCGGCAAGGTCGACGAAGCGGCCGAGGAAGCGGTCGAGCGCGGAGCCCAGGGCTTCATCGGAAAGCCGTTCGACCCGCAAGAGCTGATCGCGCAGACCAAGCAGCTGCTGCCGACCTGATCTGGCTCGACCACCACCTGCAGCGCTGGGTCGTTCATCACCGCGTCGGCTGGCTGAACCCGGTCGTCGTCGATCTGACCCGGATCGCGACCGACGGCTTTCTGTTCGTGCTCGTGGTCGCAGCGCTCGCAGTGCTCTGGCGCCGACCCTGGCTCCTGCTCCTGGTGGTGACCGCCGACCTCGCCGCGGACGGGATCTCGCTGGTGCTGCGTCAGTGGATCGGGCGGCTGCGGCCGCCGCTCGTCTACCCGGAGCCGCGCCCGCTGGTGCCCACGCCGCATACGGGCTCGTTCCCCTCCGGACACTCCGCGACGGCCTTCGCGTGCGCGACGGTGATTGCGTGGGCCTCGCCGCGGCTGGCCCTGCCGGCCTTCGTGCTGGCCGCCCTGGTTGCCTGGTCGCGCGTCTACGTCGGCGTGCACTGGCCGCTCGACGTGCTCGGCGGCGCCGCGCTCGGCGTGCTCGTCGCTATAGCTCTTCTGAAGCTCGTAGCAACCCGGCCACGATTACGGCCAGGCTCGCCAGCAGACTGATCCAGATGCCGATCCCGCGGCCCGCCGGCGGCGGGATCGAGTCTGGGATCGAGATCAGCCGGATCAATACGAAGATCGTCGCGAGCGAGCCCAGCGCGATCACGACCAGGCTCTCGGGCACCGCCGGCGGCAGCTCGAAGCCGAACTCGCGCGCCACGGCGAGCCCGAGCAGCACGAGCCCGACCACGAAGACGAGCTTGCCGAGCACGCCGGTGTGCCAGGCGATCACCGCGAGGGTTGGGCCGGCGGTGTTCGGGCCGGCATACCAGTCGGTGAAGACCGAGACCGTCAGCACGAGCGCCGCGACCCAGGTCAGCCGGCCGCCGAGCGACCAGAAGCCAGTGGCGGCGGGACGGGCGAAGATCTCGTCCTCGGGCTCGAAGAACGGCTCCTGCTCGGGCGGAGGGAACGACTCGGGCGTTTGCACGCGCGCAGTATGGGCATTTTCGTGCCACGATTTCAGGAGAAGGGGGAAGCAGATGGCCGCCGAGCCGCCGCGGAAGGTCACCCAGACGTCCGACGACTACGTCCGGTTCTGGGCCGCCGGCGAGAGCGGAAAGGGCGAGTACCGCTGCTCGGAGTGCGCCTACGGCGTGACCGTCTACCGGACGCTGCCGGTGTGCCCGATCTGCTCCGGCAGCTCGTGGGAGCAGGCCGCCTGGAGCCCGTTCAGCCGAGCCAGCAAGCTCCAGTGAGCCGGCCTAGAGGCCGAAGAGGCGCTGGATCTGGTTCCAGATCACGACCGCGAGCGCGATGCTCGTGGCGAGCACCGCGGCCAGGGCGAGCCAGAACCGCAGGCGGGCGAGGTTGCGCTCGCGGGCCCGGTCCTCGCGGGCGCGGCGCTTGATTCGCTGGCGCCGGTAGTTCCGCTGGATCGCCGTCGGGTCGAGTAGCTCCTCCTCGACGGGCTGTCGCTCCGGCAGGGCCACGCGCCGCAGTCTAGTAGGCCGTGCTTTGATGCGGTCAGACATGGCCGTGACCGGGGAAGCACGTGATCTGACGGGTCTCGCCCGGGCTCTGAGCGAGATCGCCGGGCGGGCCGCCGAGGTGAGCGGCGCTGACGTCGCCGTGGTGCGGTTGGTCGACGAGTCCGGCGATGCGACCGCGCGGGCCGTGCACGCCGAGTCCGCCGCGCTACGGGCCGAGCTCGAAGGTTCGCTGCTGCCGGCCCACTTGCTTCCGTCCGAGCCGCTGGAGCAGCCTGGCCAGCTGCCGGCACCGCTGCAGCGGGTGGCCCTGCAGCTGGGCGCCGTCGGCGTGCTGCAGCTGCCCGTGCGCGAGGACAACGCCGTGGTCGGGTCGCTCGAGCTCCTGCGCCGCCGGGGCGAGTTCGACGAGCGCGAGCGGCGGCTCGCACTCGCGGCCGCGGACGAGATCGCGCTTGCACGCCGGGTCTTCGGCGACGGGGGAGGCGCGGCCACCGAAGCGCCCGATCTGCTCGCCCTGGCCGGCGACGCGCTGGCCGCGGGTTCGGACGAGACGCGCGCCGCCGACCAGGTCGCGACCCTTGCAGCCGAGGCAACGGGCGCGCGGGCCTGCGTGGTCTGGCGCTACGAGGAGCAGGGACCGGTGCTGGCGGCCCTCTCGGGAGCCGCGCTCCCGGCCGCGGTTGCGCTCGACGCGGTCCGCCGCGCGCGGGACGTGCCCGGCTCGCTCGCGGTCGAGTCGCTCGAAGACGGCGGCGCGGTCGTGACGCTGCAGCTCGGCGAGCCGCCCCAGGGGGCGCTCCAGCTCCTGCTCGCAGACGAGCTGGATCCGAGCGACGCCCTGCTCGACCGGCTCGGCACCTTCGCCGTCCGCGCGGCTCACGCGCTGCGGGCGGGGGAGCGGCGGCGCACGCTCTCCGTCGAGCTCGAGCGCACGCGCGCGCTGCTGACGATCGTCGGCCAGGCAATCGCCCAGCTCTCGCTCGCGCACACGCTGGACACGGTGATCGAGCACGTCTCCGGCCTGCTGGGGGCCGAGCGGCTCGCCGTCTACCTCGCGTCCGAGCCGGGGCGGCTCGAGGCCGCAGCGGAGCGCGAGCTGACCGGTCCACACGCGCGCGTCGCCGAGCGCCTGCTCGAGCTGCTGCTCGGCCCGGCCCGCGGCCGCGGGCTGCTCTGCATTCCCTACGCCGCGACCGATCCGCGTCTCGGCGGCGTGCTCGACGTGCTCGAGGAGCTCGGGATCGAGGCGGCGATCGCCGTCCCGTTGAGCGTGCGCGACGACCTGATCGGCGTGCTCGCGGTCTACCCGGCCGCCGGCCGGGAGCTGACCGAGAACGAGGAGCAGCTCCTGCGGGCGCTCGCCGCCCAGCTCGCCGTCGCCGTCCAGAACGCGCGGCTGCACGAGGAGACGAAGCTCGCAGACGAGGAACGCAAGGTCGCGCTCGAGGCCGAACGTGAGGCCTCGCGCCGGCTGCAAGCGCTGTACGAGATCTCGCGCGTCTTCTCGGAAAGCCTGTCGCTCGACCTGACGCTGGACGCGATCACGCGCACGATCGTCGAGACGCTCGAGATCGACGCCGCCTCGCTGCGGATGCCCGACGCGCGTGGAACAGCGCTCGAGCCGGTCGCGATGCACGTCCGCGAGGAGCGGCTCGCCGAGCCGCTGAAGGCGATCCTCTCGCTGCCGCAGCCGCTCTTGCCCGTGCGGCCGAACGTCTTCCGCAGCGGCCGCGCGCTCGAGCTCGACCCGCGCAGCGCCGCCTCGCTCGGCCCGGCGCACGAGCCGCTGATCCCATTCCTGGAGAAGGGCTCCACGGCCGCCGTGATCCCGCTCGCCACGCAGTCCGAGATCCTCGGGACGCTGACGCTCGTCTCGCTCGATCCCGACCGGCCGATCGGGGGCGCCACGCTCGAGGCGGCCACCTCGATCGCAGGGCAGGCGGCGCTGGCCCTCGACAACGCGCGCCTCTACCAGCAGCAGAAGCAGTTCGCGGACTCGATGCAGCAGTCGCTGCTGCCGCGCGAGCGCCCGCAGGCCGCCGGGCTCGACGTCGGCGCCGTCTACGCCTCGTCGGCGCGGATGGACGTGGGCGGCGACGTGTACGACTTCCTCGAGCTCGCGGACGGACGGCTCGCCGTCGTGCTCGGCGACGTCACCGGCCACGGGATCGACGCGGCCGCCGACATGGCGATGGCGAAATTCGTCTTCCGCTCGCTCGCGCGCGAGCACTCCGAGCCGTCCGAGTTCCTGGCCGCCGCGAACGAGATCGTGCTCGAGGAAATCGCGGACGGGAAGTTCATCACGATGCTCTACGTGACCGCCGACGGCCGCGCGGGCGAGCTCGCCTGTGCGAGCGCCGGTCACCCGCCGCTGCTGGTCGCACGGGTGACCGGCGAGCCCTCGCCGCTCGGCGTGCCCGGGCTCGCGCTCGGAATCGCGGGCGGGCAGGCCTACGAGGTCGAGCGTGTGCGGCTCGAGCCGGGCGATGCGGCCGTCCTCTTCACCGACGGCCTGTTGGAGGCGCGCCGCGACGGCGAGCTGTACGGCGAGGAGCGTCTCCTCGACTCTCTGGCCAGGCACGCCTCACTGTCGGCCGAGGAGCTGGCCGAGGCCCTGGTCGAGGACTGCCGCTCCTTCGGCGGCGACCTGACGGACGACTGCGCCGTCGTCGTGCTCAAGCGCACGTGATCGAGCTCTCGCGGCGGGACGGCCGGCCCTTGCGGATCGGCCATCGGGGCGCGGCCGCGCTCGCTCCCGAGAACTCGCTCGAGGCGGTCGGACTGGCGGTCGAGCTCGGCTGCGACCTGGTCGAGTTCGACGTCCACGCGGTCGGACAGGCGCTGGTGGTTGCGCACGACCGGCCGGCCGCGGCGGACGGGCTGCCGGCGCTCGACGAGGTGCTCGCGCTCCTGGGCGAGGCCGGAACGGGCGTGCACCTCGACCTCAAGGCGCAGGGAGCGGCACGGCCGGTCGCCGAGGCGCTGCGGCGGCACGGGCTCGTCGAGCGGACGGTCGTCAGCTCGTTCCGCCCGTCGACGCTGCGGGCGCTGCACTCGGCCGAGCCGGGGGTGAGGCTGGGGCGGACGTACCCACAGGACCGCACCGGCCTGACCAAGCGGGCGGTCTTCCATCCGCCTGCGCGGGCGATCGTGCGTGTCCTGCGCCGGACGCTCCCGCGCCGGATCGAGGCCATGCTCAAGGGCTCACGCGCAACGGCGGCCGTGCTCTACTGGGAAGTGGTCACGGAGGCGGCCGTGGCGCGCTGCCACGCGCTGGGGGCGCCGGTGCTCGTCTGGACGGTGGACGACGCGCAGCTGCTGCCCTGGCTCGACCGGATCGGCGTCGACGGCGTGATCACGAACGATCCGCGTATCTTCGACAACTAGACTTTCCCGCGGGATGAGAAGGGTCGGTCTCTTGCTGCTGTTCGTGCTCGGCCTGGTTGCCGCCGGCGGCCTGTCCGCCGGCGTCGTCGCCGCGACCACGACGACCGGCACGACCACCACCGCGCCGTCCACGATCGCTAGCGGGGTGACCATCTCGGGTGTCGAGGTCGGCGACATGACCTCCGACCAGGCCTTCGCGGTCGTGACCGCCTCCTTCGCGCGTCCGCTCACGCTCGTCGTGCCACGCCACCGGCTCGCGGTCGTGCCCACGCGGATCGGCGCGATGGCCGCGGTCCGCGCCGCGGTCGCCCGGGCGCTGACCGTTCCCGCCGACACGGCGCTGAAGCTGCGGGTGATCGTGAGCCGGAAGGGCACGCAGCGCTACCTCGAAGCGGTCGCCAAGCGGTTCGACCGGCAGCCCGTCGACTCGCAGCTGCTGCTGCGCAACCTGCGTCCGGTGATCACGAAGGAGCAGACCGGCCGCGAGCTGCGCCAGGTGCGGGCGATGAACGGGCTCTTCACCGCGCTGGTGACGAACACCCGGCCCGATGTCGCGCTCCAGTTCACCGAGCTGAAGCCCTCCGTGACGCGTGGCTCGTTCGGCCCGGTGATCGTGATCCGGCGCGGCTCGAACCGGCTCTACCTCTACAGGGGCATGCGCTTCCAACGAGTCTTCGGCGTGGCGACGGGCCAGTCCGCCTACCCGACCCCGCTCGGACACTGGCGAGTCGTCGTCAAGTGGCGCAACCCCTGGTGGTACCCGCCCGACTCGCCATGGGCCAAGGGCGAGAAGCCCATCCCGCCCGGGCCGGGGAACCCGCTCGGCACGCGCTGGATGGGCCTCTCGGCGAGCGGCGTCGGCATTCACGGCACGCCTGACGACACCTCGATCGGCTACTCGGCCTCGCACGGCTGCATCCGCATGCACATCCCCGACGCCGAGTGGCTCTTCAACCACGTGACCGTCGGCACGCCGGTCTTCATCGTCCAGCAGTGAGATGACCGCCGCTCGGCTGAAGCTCGGCGCGCAGGCACTGGCGGTCGGGTTGGTCGCCCTGCTGCTCGCGCTGCTGATCTGGAAGGTCGCGAAAGGGAGCGGCAAGGAGGCGGCCGTCGGGAAGACCGCGCCGAACTTCACGCTCAAGCGGATCGACGAGCCCGGCACCCTGCAGCTGGCCTCGTTGCGCGGGAAAGTGGTCGTGCTCAACTTCTGGGCCTCCTGGTGCTACCCGTGCAAGCAGGAGGCGCCCGCGCTGGCCGCAGCCGCGAAGCGCTGGCCGGGCCGGGTGGTCGTGCTCGGGGTGGACGTGAACGACTTCGCCGGCGACGCCCGCAAGTTCGCCGCCAGGTACGGGCTCAGCTATCCGATCGTGCACGACAACCACAACGTCACCTCGCCGAAGTACGGCATCGCGCTCCTGCCCGAGACCTTCTTCATCGACGGCCGCGGCAAGGTCGTCGCCCACGTCCCGGGACAGGTCAAGGCGGCCGACATCCGAGACGGCGTCGAGCGGGCGCTGAAATCGTGAGGCTGCTCCTCCTCGCGCTCGTGGCGCTGGCGCTGGCCGCGCCGGCGGCGGCGAGCGAGCAGCACCCGACGCTGCCGGAGTTGGAGGGCCAGCTGATGTGTCCGATCTGCGAGGGCGAGACGCTGGCCCAGTCCGACTCGCCGCCCGCGCAGCGGATCAAGGCCTACATCCGGCTCCGCATCGGCCAGGGCGCGACGCGCAGCCAGATCAAGCGCGAGCTCGTCGAGATGTGGGGCAAGCGGATCCTGGCCGCGCCGCCGCGCCACGGCTTCGACCTGCTCGCCTGGCTGCTTCCGATCGTCGGCGTGCTCGGCGGCGCCGCGGTGCTGGGCGTGCTGGCCTGGCGCTGGACCCGCGAGCGCGAGCCGGAGCCGGCGCCGCAGCGCTGGTCGCTGAACGGGCATCCGCTCGGGCCGGAGGAGGAGCGCAGGCTCGACGAGGAGCTCACCCGCTTCGATGGCTGAGCGGATCGCGGCCGCCTTTGCCGCCGGCCTGATCTCGATCGCCTTCCCGTGCGTGCTGCCCCTCGTGCCGGGCTATCTGTCGGCGATCACGGCGGTCGAGGTCGACCGGCTCGGCGAGCGCGGCGTCGCCCGCCGCGTCGTTGCCGCCAGCGTGCCCTTCGCGATCGGCTTCACGGTCGTCTTCGTCATCCTCGGCGCAGGCGCCGCGGCCCTCGGCGGGTGGGTCGACCAGGAGACCCGGACGAAGCTCGCCGGCTTCGTGCTGGTCGTGCTCGGGCTGGCGTTCATGGGACTGCTCCCGTGGCCCGAGCGCATGTTCGCGCCGGGTGCACTGACGCGGGCCCGCGCGAGCGGATCGCGCGCGTTGCTCGGGGCTGCCTTCGCGGTCTGCGCCGCGCCGTGCGTGGGGGTGGTGCTGGGCGCGATCCTGGCGCTGGCCGCCGACTCGCGCACGGTCGTCCGCGGCTGCATCCTGCTCGCCGCCTACTCGTTCGGGATCACGGTCGCGTTCGTCGCGATCGGGATCGCCTTCACGCGCGCGATGGCGGCCTTCCGCTGGGTGCGCGACCACTACGACTGGATCCGCTACCTGAGCGGCGGCACGCTCGTCGCGCTCGGCCTGCTGCTGTTCTTCAACCGCGACTGGTGGCTGCGGGTGCTGCTGAACCGGGCCCTCGACGAGCTAGGCCTCGGCGGGCAGCTCTAGGGCCGGCAACGCGAGCGACCCGCCTTCGACCGCGCGCGCGGCCGCGGCGACCTGTTCGAGCAGCGAGTCAATGTCCACGCTGTTGTGCTCGGGCGCGTACGGCCCGAGCCGCCTCGCCGCCTTCTCCAGCTGGCGCTCGCAGCCGACGCGGTTGCCGCGGCCGGCCTGGTACCAGGCGACGGCCACGTGGACGAGCCCCTGGTAGAAGTCACGCTCGTCCGGCTCGGCTGCTCGCCAGGCGTCCTCGAGCTCCTCGTGCGCAGCGAAGTACTCGCTGCGACGGATCAGCTCGAGGCCGGTTTCGAGGTGGCTCACCGCGTTGGAGCCTAGAGCGGAGGGTGGTACGTTTGCCGAATGGCGACGATCCTCCTGGTAGGCGTCGACCTGTTCTTCCGAGGGAAGCTGGAGGGCCTGTTGCCGGGCCACCACCTGATCACGACGGAGAACGTCGACCCGCCCGACTGCGTGATCGCCGACATCGCCCGGATCGACCCGGACGAGGTCGCGGACGCGTATCCGGAGATCCCGATTGTCGGCTTCACGAACCACACGGACACCGAGGGATTGCGCCGCGCGCACGCGGCCGGCTTCGACCAGGTGGTGGCCAAGTCGGCCCTCGACGAGCGCGCCAAGGAGATCGTCGAAGAGCTCACGGCCTGACCCGCGGCTCTCAGTAGACTGGCGCCCGCCGTGACGTACATCATCGCCGAGCCCTGCATCGACATCAAAGACCTCTCGTGCGTCGACGTCTGCCCGGTCGACTGCATCCACGAGTTCGAACGCATCCTCGTGATCGACCCCGAGGAGTGCATCGACTGCGGGGCCTGCGAGCCGGAGTGTCCGGTCGAGGCGATCTTCCCCGAGGACGCGCTCCCCTCGAAGTGGGAGCCGTTCGTGAAGATCAACTACGCCTACCCCGAGGGCGCGGACGTGATCAACAAGCTCACCGACGAGTACGCCACCGAGCACAACGTCCAGAACGAGCCGCTCGAGTAGTTACAAATACCGCCGCGCGGGGATCGGTCCCTCGACTCGACCGAGGAGGATCCCATGCCACAGAAAGCGTGGAGTGCCAAGCGCGAGCGGCAGTACGAGCACATCGTCGACGGCGAGAAGGAGCAGGGCCGCTCGACGAAGCGCGCCAAGGAGATCGCGGCGCGCACGGTCAACAAGGAGCGCGCGCGCACCGGCGAGGCCAAGGAGTCCTCGCGAACGTCGCGGCGCGACATGTCCTCGGGCCGTCGCGGCGGCCGGCGCTCGGGCACGAACCGGCCCAAGGGGCGCACGAAGGAGCAGCTCTACAACGAGGCCAAGCGGATGAACATCTCCGGCCGCTCGCGGATGAACAAGCAACAGCTCGAGCGTGCTGTCGACCGCCGCAAGTAGGCGCATGGCTATGCTCCGGCCGTGACGCCGGAGACGCTCGATCACGTTGCGTTGTGGGTCGCCGACCGCGACCGCATCGCCGACTTCGCAACAGCCCGGCTGGGGATGCACATCGTCGACCGCACCGACGCCTTCACTCTGGTCGGCTCTGACGCCCGGCGCGGGAAGCTGACGCTGTTCGCGGCCGAGGGGCCGCGCGAACAGGGCGCGCTCAAGCATGTGGCGCTGCGGGTGTCGAGCCTCGACGCGGCGCTCGGTTCGCTCGACGGGACCCGGGTCGAGCGGCCACGTGAGGCCGAGGCGTACATGGACGTCTCCGAGGGCCTGCGCCTGGGGCTCGTCGAGGCGCCGACGGTCGTCGAGTACGACCTCGACCACGTCGCGCTCTGGTCGAGCAACCCGGAGGAGACGGCGAAGGAGTACGTCGGCCTCGGCTTCTCGGAGGCCCCGGAGGGACCGTCGGGCGCGCCGCGCGTGGAGGTCGGCGGGGCGTTCGTGGAGTTCCACCGGGGCGAGCCCGGCGACCCGGAGCGGCCGCTGCTGAACCATCTCGCGGTGCTGGTCGAGTCGGCCGAGGAGCACATCGCGGAGGCTCGAGAGCGCGGGCTCGAGATCGACAACATCGTCGACGCTGCGAACACGTATGCGGTCTTCGTCTGGGGCCCCGAGCGCGTCAAGGTCGAGTACGTCGAGCACAAGCCGACTTTCTCCCTGACGTAAGGCGGCAGGAGCGCGACTTGGTAGTCGCGGGGGCGGGCATGGCTGGCCTCTGTGCGGCTGCTCGCGCGCGGGAACTCGGAGCTTCGCCGGTCGTGCTGGAGAAGGGAACGCGGCCTGGCGGCTCGATGCTGCTCTCCAGCGGCATGATCTGGCGCTATCGGGCGTTCGAGGAGTTCCGCGCGCAATGCCCCGGAGGCGACGAGCGGTTGCAGCGGCTGGTCTTCGAGGGGCTCGACGAAGGGCTCGAGTGGCTCGAGTCGCTCGGTGCTCCGGTCGTCTCACGCGACACCGGGAATCCGCTCACGACCGGTGTCCGTTTCGATCCGCAAGGCCTGACCGACACCCTGTGCGGAGCCGCGGGCGAGGTCCGCTTCGAACAACCAGTGACAGTCACTGTGACTGTCACCGGGGATCCGCTCGTGCTGGCGAGCGGCGGCTTTCAGGGCGACCCCGAGCTGGTCGAGCGCTACGTCCGACCGGCCGCGCCTCTGAGGCTGCGGGCCAATCCGTGGAGCGCTGGCGACGGCCTCCGCCTGGGCCTCGAACGAGGCGCTGGGCTATCGGCCAGCCTCGACGAGTTCTACGGACGCAACATGGCCGACGTCGACTTCGACGAGGCTGGCTTCGTCCCGCTCGCGCAGGTCTACGGCCGCCATGCCCGGATCTTCAACGAGCGCGGGGAGGAGTTCTTCGACGGCCGCGACGTGAGCTGGTCGGAGCTCGATCTCGTCCAGGCGACCGCCCACCAGCCCGGCGCGAGGGCCTGGTACCTGCTCGACGAGCAGGCGCTGGATGAGCGCGTCCGCTACGGCACCGTCCGCGAGCTCGTCGCACAGGCACCGACCCGCACCGAGCCGGCCGGGCTGCCCTTCGACCCGCCGCCCGGGATCGTCGCGACCGTCCGCGTTGCCGCCGCGATCACGCACACGATCGGCGGCCTCCGCGTGGACGAACGTGCCCGCGTCGTGGACGAGCAGGGGGAGCCGCTCGACGGTCTCTTCGCAGCGGGCGCGGATGCAGGCGGGATCTCGACAGGCGGCTATGCGAGTGGGCTCGCCTCGGCGCTGGTCCTCGGCCGGACGGCCGCCGAGACCGCGCTCAGCTGACGGGCTGCAGGTAGGCGCAGCGGCGAGAGTCGCCCGGGAGCGGAGAGGGCGCGACCTTCGTCACGTACAGCCGCTCTTCGCCTTCCTCGACGACGTCTCCCGCGCCTGGCACGTCGCCCTCGCGCTCGCGCAGCTCGTAGCCGTTCGTCGTCCAGACGAAGCGCAGATGCGTGGGGCGCTGGCCGTTCTCGTCCACGGACCGAAGGTTCTCGTCCACGGGCCGAAGACTAACGGCGGGCCGCGTACGACGGCAGCACGATCCGAACCGCGGTCCCCCCGAACTCGCCGGCCTCGATGTCGAGCCGGCCGCTCAGCGTCCGGGCGCGTTCCTCGATGTCCTCGAAGCTCGTCCGCCGCCGCTCGCCCGCGCCGTCGTCGGCGATCACCGCCTCGACCGTCCCGTCCTCGCGCTCGGCGACTCTGATCGCGATCCGAGAGGGCGGGCCGCGCCTGATCGCCTGGTTCACCGCGTCGCGAATGATCTGGTAGATCGCGACGCGCGCGTTCTCGGCGAGACCGTCCGCCGCCTCGACGTCAAGATCGACCTGGATCTGGTGCGTGAGCCCAACCTGCTCGGCGAAGGCCTGCACCGCCGGCCCGAAGCCCTGGTCGCGCAGCACGACCGGCTCGATGTTGAAGGAGAGGTCGCGCAGCGAGCGGATCGTGTCGCGGTGCCGCTTCACCGCCGAGTCGAGCACTCCGGTCGCCTCCTCCAGCCGGCCGCCCTCGATCGAGTCGATCACCGCGTCGAGCATCAGGCTGATCCCGGAGAGCGACTGCACCGGCCCGTCGTGAAGGAAGAGCGCGAGGCGCCGCCGCTCCTCCTGCTCGGCGATGATCAGCTGGTCGGTGAGCCGTCCGCGCTCGGCCTCGCGCTCCTTCGCCTCGGCGAGTAGCTGCGTGTTCTCGACCGCCCGGCAGGCGAAGTCGGCGAGCAGCTTCGCCCGCGCAAGCTCCTCACGGTCGAGCGGCTTCGCTCGAACGAGCTGCAGCGAGCCGATCTCCTCACCGCGGATTCGCAGCGGCAACACGACCGCTCCCGCGAGCCCGCGCGCGCCGGGCGCCAGCAAGGTCGCCTTGGCGCCGAAGAGCGTCTTCGCCTCGCGCCGGGTCTGGTCGAGCACCTGCTCGGGCTCGTGCGGCCTGGCGATCGAGCTCATCGAGTCGATCAGCGACTCGAGGAAGCTCGATTGCGCCGAGAGCTCCTCCTCGGCGACCTCGTGCCGGCGCCGCTCGGTCATGATCAGGTGCAGCGCGAACGCAGCCGCGCCGATGATGGCAGCGCCGAGCCCGGCGAAGGCCAGCCAGCTCGAGTCCATTGCGAGCCCGAGGAGCGAGACGATCGCCGCGGCGGCGACCGCCGCCACGATCAAGACTGCTCTAGTCGATGATCGCGTCACGAAGCGCGATCGCAACGGCGTGCGTGCGGGTGTCGGCCTCGAGCTTCGTGAGGATGTGGCGCACGTGGCTCTTCACGGTCTCCTGGCTGATGAAGAGCCGCCCGGCCACGTCGGCGTTCGACATCCCGTCGGCCAGCAGCTGCAGGATCTCGCGCTCGCGGGCGGTCAGCATGTCCTCGCGGTCGCCGGACAGGAAGGCCGGCATCAGCGCCGGGTCGACGAAGCCCTCGCCCGCCACGACCTTGTCGATCGCCTTCAGCAGGGTCTGGTGCGGCGCCTCCTTGAGGATGTAACCCTTCGCGCCCGACTCCAGCCCGCGGCCGAGCAGGCTGCGCTCGCTGTAGGCGGTGAAGATCAGGACGGCGGTGTCCGGGACCTTCTGGGTGAGGATCTTCGTCGCCTCGAGCCCGTCCATGCCGGGCATGCGGACGTCCATGATCACGACGTCGGGCTTACGGCGCTCGGCCAGCGAGACAGCGGTCGCGCCGTCGGCGGCCTCGCCGACGACCCTGATGTGCGGCGCGCGCGAGAGGGACAGGCGCAGGCCTTCGCGGACGACCTCGTGGTCGTCGACGATCAGGCAGGTGATCTCTCCCTGCGCGGTCCTCTGCTCTTCTGTGGCGGCCCGCTCCGTCAATGCACACAGATTGTAAGCCGGAACTCGGCTGCTAGAGGCCGAGCGCCAGCTGTTCCGGCTCCGGAGCCGGTGCCAGGCGCGTCTTGCGGCGGTCGCGGATGCCGTGCTTTCGGCTCAATTCGGCGACCAGCGCGCGCACCGGCGCGGTCTGCGAGCTGGAGAGGTAGGCGCGCCGAGCGTAGAGGCGCTCGTACATCGGCAGCTGCTCGGGGTAGTCCTCCGCGAGCGCGGTCAGGAAGTGCTCGCGCGTGCCGGGCCGCAGGTTCACCAGGTTCGCCCAGACGCCGCACGCGCCGGCCTCGCGCGCCTCGCGCACCACCTGCTCGAGCAGCTCGGGCTGGTCGGAGAGGCCGGGCAGGATCGGCGCCATGCCGACGCTCGCGCGGATGCCGGCGTCGACCAGCGTCTTCAGGGCCCGCAGCCGCTGGCGCGGGTGGGCCGTGCCGGGTTCGGTGCGACGCCAGACCTCGTCGTCCAGGGTGGGCACCGAGAAGGTGACCGAGACCTCTGCCTGTTGTGCCGCCCTGGCAAGAACGTCGACGTCGCGAACGATCAGCGGCCCGCGCGTGATGATGCTGAACGGCGTCGAGGCGTAGCTCAGCGCCTCGAGGCAGGCGCGCGTCAGGCGGTACCGCCCCTCGGCGGGCTGATAGGGGTCGGTCGCCGCGCCGATCGCGACCGCCTCGCGCTCCCAGCTCGGCCGCCCGAGCTCGCGGCGCAGCACCTCGGCGATGTTCGTCTTCACGCGGATCGAGCGGCCGTAGCGGTCGTCGAAGGGTCGGTCGGCGCGCAGCTCGAAGGCACGGACGTAGCAGAAGGTGCAGCGGTGGACGCAGCCCATGTACGGGTTCAGCGACCACTTGAAGCCCATCCCCTTGACCTTGTTCAGCGCGACCTTGCAGGGCTCTTCGCGGTACTCGGCGCGCATCGCATCAGTATAGAACGTACGTTCGCGTCGGCGCTGGAGTTGAATGGGCGGATGGACGAACTCCCCGGCGGGATCCGCCGCCTGACTTTTCCCCTGCCGCTCGGGATCGACCATGTCCACTGCTACCTGTTGCCGGGCTCGGACGGCTGGACGCTCGTCGACACTGGCCTCGGGCTCCCTGACGCCGCCGCTCGCTGGGAGTCCGCGCTGGACGGCGTGGACATCGCCCGGATCGTGGTCACGCACTTCCATCCGGACCACGCGGGCGGGGGCGAAGACGCGCAGGCGTTGACCGGCGCCCGCGTCCACCAGGGAGGTGACGACTACGAGCAGTGCCTGCGCGTCTGGGGCACCGACGACTGGTCGGAGCGCCTCGCCGACTATCTGCAGCGCCACGGCCTGCCGGCGGAGGTGGCGGCAGAGCTGCGACACGAGTCGCGCACGTTCGCGCCCTTCATCCGCTTCGCGCGGGATCCCGAGCCGTTGCGCGAGGGCGACGACGTCGACGGCTGGCGTGTGCTCGAGCTGCCCGGGCACGCCGACGGTCACATCTGCCTCGAGCGTGACGGCGTGCTCGTCGCCGGCGACCACCTGCTCGGCGTGATCACGCCGACGGTCGGGCTCTACCCGGAGTCGCGGCCGGATCCGCTGGCCGACTACCAGGCGAGCCTGCGGAGGGCGATCGAGCTCGCGCCGCGTGTCGCGCTGCCCGGTCACGGTGAGCTCGTCCACGACCCGGCCGGGCGCGCGCGCGAGATCCTCGAGCACCACGAGCGCCGGCTCGACCAGACAGCGGGGGCGCTCGGCCCGGAGCCGTGCAGTGCCTTCGAGGTCTCCGTCACGCTCTTCGGCGAGAGCTTCGACGCGAGCGGTCGCCGCTTCGCCCTGGCGGAGACGCTCGCCCACCTGGAACGCCTCGTCCAGGAGGGCCGCGCCGCGCGGGCGGGTGACGACAACCGCGTCTCCTATACTGCGGCGTAGATCCGGTTGGACGACGAAGTCATTCCTAGACGTCCGCCCGACGGGGCGCAGACGTGATCCTTTTCCTCGAACTCCTCGCCGTCGCGGTGCTGATCCTGCTGAACGGCTACTTCGTGGCGGCCGAGTACGGCCTCGTGACTGCGCGGCGCACGCGGATCCAGGAGCTCGCGCAACAGGGCAGCCGCGGCGCACGAGCCGTGCTGCGAATCGTCGCCGACCCGCCGCGCTTCATCGCGGCCATGCAGCTCGGGGTGACCGCCACCAGCCTGGCGATCGGTGCGCTGGGCGAGCAGGCGCTGGCGAACGTCTTCGACCCGCTCGTGGCCGGCGTGATCGCCTTCGTGCTCGCGTTCCTGATCATCACCTTCCTGCACGTGGTGATCGGCGAGCTCGTGCCGAAGGGGATCGCGCTCGGCTACTCGGAGCGGGTGGCGCTCTCCGTCTCGACGCCGGTGCGGGGGTTCTTCGTCGCCTTCAAACCGCTGATCTGGATCCTCCAGCGCTCGAGCGAGGGGATCTTGCGCGCTCTCGGCCTGCAACCGCCGGGCGGCGAGGTCGAGGTCTACTCGGAGGCCGAGCTGAAGATGCTGCTTTCCCGCTCGACCGAGGAGGGCGAGCTCGAGGCCCAAGAGCAGGAGATGCTCTACAAGGTCTTCGACTTCGCGGACAAGGAGGTCTCGGCCGTGATGGTGCCGAGGCCGGAGGT
Organism: uncultured Actinomycetes bacterium; assembly: GCA_963763475.1. Taxonomy (GTDB): domain Bacteria; phylum Actinomycetota; class Thermoleophilia; order Gaiellales; family Gaiellaceae; genus AC-32. The sequence goes on from CAVXOR010000005.1 coordinate 48,214, forward strand.
GGTCGCGCTCTCGATCGAGATGCCGCCCGAGGAGGCGCTTGCGGCCGTGATCGACTCGCCGTACACGCGCTACCCGGTCTACCGGGACTCGCTCGACGAGATCGTCGGGGTGCTGCACGTGCGCGACCTGTTCTCGGCGCTCGTCGACCGCGGCATCGCCGGCGTCCAGCTCGAGGAGCTGCTGCGGCCGGCGCACATCGTCCCGGAGACGAAGGACCTGGCCGCGCTGCTGACCGAGTTCCGCCGCACGAACCAGCATCTGGCGATCGTGGTCGACGAGTACGGCGAGCTCGAGGGGATCGTCACGCTCGAGGACCTGCTCGAGGAGATCGTGGGCGAGATCGAGGACGAGTTCGACTTGCCGGACGAGTCGATCGAGCGGCTGGACGACGGCCGAGTCCGCATCCATGGCACCTTCCCGATCGACGACTTCAACGAGCAGTTCGGCGTCTCGCTGCCGATCGAGGACTACCACACGATCGGCGGCTTCGTCTTCGGGATGCTCGGCCGCGCACCCGAGCCCGGCGACGAGGTCGAGCACGAGGGCATCCGCTTCAAGGTGCTGGAGGTCGAGGGCTCGCGGATCGAGCGGCTCGAGGTGGCGCTGCCGCCACAGGAACCGAACGAGGAGCGGTTCGAAGCCGCCTCGTAGGTAACCTCCTCACAGGCGGGGTCAACTACTCGTGAGGAGTCTGATGAAGCGCATCGTTTCCCTGGCCGCGGTCTTCGCCGTGGCCGCAGCAACCGTCTTCGCCGTGGTCGCCTACGCGGGCTCGAACCAGGCCACCGTGACCACCGTCAAGGTCACGATCAAGAGCTTCCGGTTCCAGCTCTCGAAGCACAGCGCCACGCACGGCAAGGTCAAGTTCGTCGTGACGAACAAGGATTCGACCAAGCATGACTTCAAGATCGCCGGCAAGAAGACGCCGCTGCTGGGCAAGGGCAAGACCGCGTCCTTCACGGTTACGCTCAAGAAGGGCAAGAAGTACAGCTACATCTGCACCGTGCCCGGCCACGCGGCCGCCGGCATGAAGGGCAGCTTCAAGGCCACTTAGGGCTGTAGCTCCACGGGCGATACCTCGCCGCCCTGGATCGTCCAGGCGGCGAGCTCGCCCGTGCCGAGCGAGAGGATCAGGTAGGGCCGGTTCTCCCAGAGGCCGATGTTCTCGACGTCCGTGCGTGAGGGCCTGGGGGGTGAGGAGCCGTGGGAATGGAAGACGGCGAGCTCGTAGCCCTCGTCCTCCAGGAACCAGTGCTCGGGCTCGATCTCGAGCTCGAAGCGGTACGGGCTGGCAGCCGCGTTGCGCCCCGGGAGGTAGCGCTCGGCCGTCCCGTCCTTGAGCACGACCAGGCCGCAGGCCTCGTTCGGCGCCTCGGCTTTCGCGTGCGTCTCGAGCGCGGCCCGCACCTCGGGCGGGATCACCACCAGACCGCCGCCTCCATCTCGGCCTCCGGGTCGGCGGCCTCCCAGAACGGAGCGGAGAGGTACTTCCAGCCCGCGTCGGCGAGCACGGCCACGACGACTCCTTCATCCAGCTCGGCCGCGAGCTTGCGCGCCACGTGCACGACCGCGCCGGACGAGACCCCGGCGAAGATGCCCTCGCGGTCGAGCAGCGCCCGCAGGCCGGCGACCGCCTCGGCGTTCGAGACGAGCAGCTTGCGGTCGAGCTGTTCCACGTCGAGGATCGGCGGCACATAGCCGTCCGCGAGCGAGCGCAGGCCCATCACCGGGTCGCCCGGGAGCGGCTCGGCGGCGGCCACGGTCACCTTGGGGAAGCGCTCGCGCAGGCGCCGCCCGGCGCCCATCAGCGTGCCGCCCGTGCCGAGGCCGGCCACGAGCACGTCGACGCGGTCGAGTTCCTCCGCGATCTCCGCGCCGGTGCCCTCGTAGTGCGCGCGCGGGTTCGCCTCGTTCGCGTACTGGAAGAGCATCCGGAACCGCGGCTCGCGCTCGGTTAGCTCCTGCGCGGCGCGCACGGCCCCGTTCGAGCCTTCCTCGCCAGGGCTCTCCACGATCTCCGCGCCGTAGAGGCGCAACAGGCGCCGGCGCTCCTCGGTCACGTTCTCCGGCATGACGCAGGTGAGCCGGTAACCCTTCAACCGGGCGACGAGCGCGAGCGAGATGCCGGTGTTACCGCTCGTCGGCTCGAGCAGCGCCTGTCCGGGCTCGAGCTCGGCCGCCTCGACCATCGCGAGCGCGACGCGGTCCTTGATCGAGCCGGTCGGGTTCTGGCCCTCGAGCTTCGCGTAGAGCTTGACCTCGGGCTTCGGGCTCAGGCGCGGAAGCTCGACGAGCGGGGTGTTGCCGACCAGGTCGAGGAGGCTGCGCGCGACCTGCCGGCTACCCACCGGCCATTGCCGGGAGCAGGATCACGGTCGAGCTCTGCTCGACGGGCGTCTCGAGCCCGTTCTTCGTGCGCACGTCCTCGCCCTCAACGTAGACGTTCACGAAGGGCGCAAGGCTGTCGTCCTCGAGCAGCTGCGCGCGCAGCGCGGGGAAGCGACCCAGCAGGTCGTCGAGCAGCTCGCGCACGGTGCCGCCGCTCGCCTCGACCTCGCGGGCGCCCTCGGTCTCCGAGCGCAGGGTGGGCGGGATGCGGACGCGGCTCAGTGTCCGACCCCCGCGCAGAACTCGACGTAGTCGACGTACTCGGTGATCGTCGGGCTCTCGCCGCACACGGGACAGCCCGGATCGCGCCGCAGCTTCATCTCCTGAAACTCGCCCGAGAGCGCGTCGTACAGCAGCAGCCGGCCGACCAGTGGGTCGCCGATCCCGAGCGCGAGCTTCAGCGCCTCGGCGGCCTGGATCGAGCCGATCACGCCGGGCAGCACGCCGAGCACGCCACCCTCGGCACAGCTCGGAGCCAGCTCCGACGGGGGCGGCTGCGCGAAGAGGCAGCGGTAGCACGGCCCCGAGGCCGGCTTGAAGACGGTCACCTGTCCCTCGAAGCGGAAGATCGAGCCGTGGACGACCGGGATGTCGTGCCAGACCGAGGCGTCGTTGACCAGGTAGCGCGTCGGGAAGTTGTCGGCGCCGTCGACGATCACGTCCCAGCCCGGCTCGAGGATCCGCTCGATGTTCTCCGAGGTCAGCCGCTCGCGGAAGGGGACGACCTCGACGTCGGGGTTGAGCGCCTCGATCGTGCGGCGCGCCGAGTCGGTCTTCGGCTCGCCGAGCGAGTTCGTCGAGTGCACGATCTGGCGCTGCAGGTTCGTCTCGTCGACCACGTCGGCGTCGATGATCCCGAGCGTCCCTACCCCGGCGGCGGCCAGGTAGAGCGAGGCCGGCGAGCCGAGGCCGCCGGCGCCGATCAGCAGGATGCGGGAGTCGAGCAGCCGTAGCTGACCCTCCTCGCCGACCTCGGGGATCAGCAGGTGGCGGCTGTAGCGCGTGGCTCGCTCCGGGCCGAGCGAGCGGGGAAGGTCGGTGGGGAAGCCGCTGCGCTGCCAGTCCGTGTACCCGCCTGCCAGCGAGAGCGTGCGCTCGTAGCCGAGCTCGCTGAGCGTCTTCGCCGCGAATGCCGACCGGGCGCCGACCGAGCAATAGAGCAGCACCGCGCGCGAGCGGTCGGGAGCGACGCCCTCGATGCGCGACTCGAGGTTCCCCCGCGGCACGTGGACGGCGCCGGGGATGCGGCCCTGCTCCCACTCGTCACGCTCGCGGACGTCGACGAGCAGCGGTGCCTCCTCGGCCTCGAGCAGCTCCTGCGCGCCGCGGGCGTCGACCTCCTCGATCGACGCCTTCGCCTCCTGCAGCAGCTCGCGGTAGCTCGGCATGGCTTTCGATTGTATAGCGGGGATCGCGAGTGGCCGAGAGCTCGGCGGCTATGGTCGCGCGGTGAGCTCACGCAGCCGGATCTGGTCCTTCGTCACCCTCGCTGCGCTGACCACCGCGGGGGTCGTCGTGTTCGGCGTGGTGGCGACTCGAGGCCACGTGCCTGCCTCCGCCAAGCCGCGCGCGGGGCATCCGCCCCTGACCCTGGCCCTCGGCGACCGCGCCGACCGAGAGGCCCGTGAGCTGAACCGGGCACAGCGCCTCTACGCCGGCAAGCGCTACTCGCAGGCCGCGGCAGTCTTCGGCCGCTTCCGCTCGCTCGAGGCCCAGGTGGGGACGGCACTGGCCGCCTGGCCGTCCGGCTCGATCCAGCGGCTCGAGCAGCTCCAGGCTGCCCATCGCCGAAGCGCGCTCGTCGCGCTGCATCTCGGGCTCGCGTACTACTGGGACCGCCGCGACGACGACGCGCTCGCCGAGTGGCGCTCGGCCTCGCGGCAGCAGCCGGACACGCCCTACGCGGTCCGGGCGGACGACTTCCTCCATCCACGGTACGCGCCCGGCCTGCCGCGCTTCGTGCCGTCGTTCCAGCCGCCGCTCCGGATCCGGGCGCTGCCGGGGCCCAACCAGGTGGCCGCCCTGCGCGCGGACGCCGCCCGCGGGGGCGCCCACGCGAAGCTCCTTTACGGCACGGCGCTCCAGCAGCTCGGCCGCCCGGTTTCCGCCGAGCGCGAGTTCGCCGCGGCCGCCAAGCTCGACCCGGACGACCCGGACGCGCGGGTTGCCGAGGCGGTCGGCCGCTTCGACAAAGGCGATCCCGCCCGCGCGTTCGGCAAGCTCGGCCCGCTGACTCGCGTGTTCCCGCGCTCGCAGACCGTCCGCTTCCACCTCGGCCTGCTGCTGCTCTGGTCGGCTCAGGTCAAGGAGGCCCGAAAACAGCTCGAACAAGCCCGGCGGCAGGCTCCGCGCTCGCTGCTCGGCAGGCAGGCCGCGCAGTACCTGGCGGCCCTCGAGCGCATTGGGACCGACTGACCGAAATTAGGGCCGTTCGGCCTATGGCGTCCGTCCGAGCCAAGTGAAAGAGTGCCGCATCCCGCAGCGCCGCGTGCGGAATGTCACGAGCCCAGGAGGGAGCGCGAGTGAGCGAGCAGGGGGTAAGGGTCAAGCCGTCGACGATCGCCGAGGTGCTGGAGACGGACGAGGCCAAGGCATTGCTTGAAACAGGGCGCGAGGCGGGGTCGCTGAGCACGGAGGAGATCGCGCTCGCGCTGGGCGAGCTCGAGCTCGATGCCGCCCAGCTGGACGACTTCTACCACGCGCTCGAGGAGCTGCACATCGAGGTCGTCGACGCGAGCGAGGCGGAAGAGCGCGAGCAGACCCCGCAGGCGCGGGAGGTCACGACCGACTCGCTGCAGCTCTTCCTCAAGGACATCGGCAAGGTCGACCTCCTCACCGCCGCGCAGGAGGTCGAGCTGGCGAAGCGCATCGAGCGCGGCGAGCACCTTGCGAAACAGGCGATGGTCGAGGCCAACCTGCGGCTCGTCGTCTCGATCGCGAAGAAGTACCGCAACCAGGGCCTGCCCTTCCTCGATCTGATCCAGGAGGGGACGATCGGGCTCGTGCGCGCGGCCGAGAAGTTCGACCACCGCAAGGGCTTCAAGTTCTCGACCTACGCGACGTGGTGGATCCGCCAGGCCGTCGCCCGCGCGCTCGCGGACAAGGCGCGGACGATCCGGATGCCGGTCCACATCGTCGAGAAGCTGAACAAGATCGTCCGCTCGGAGCGGAAGCTGCGTGCCGAGCTCGGGCGCGAGCCGACCTCGCTGGAGATCGGCATCGACGTCGAGCTGACCCCGGACGAGGTCGAGCAGATCCGCCGTAGCTCGCAGGCGCCGGTCTCCCTGGAGAAGCCGGTCGGCGACGAGGAGGAGTCGGAGTTCGGACACTTCCTCACCGACGAGACCGAGCCGCTCCCCGAGGAGGTCGCGGAGGTCGAGATGCGGAAGGCCACGCTCGGCCGCGTGCTGCAGACGCTCAGCGCCCGCGAGCGCCGCGTGCTCGAGCTTCGCTACGGGCTCAACGGCGAGCATCCGCGCACGCTGGACGAGGTCGGGAAGACCTTCAACGTCACGCGTGAGCGCATCCGGCAGATCGAGAACCAGAGCCTGAAGAAGCTCCGCGCGCTGGCCGACTCGATCGCCCTGCGCGAAGTCGCTTAGCTTGGAAGGCATGAGGGGAGCCGCCTGACGGGCGGCTCCCCTCGGGGTCTCGCGTAGACTCGCGCGCCGTGCCCGAGCCCTGGTTCGAAGAGCTGAGCGAGCTGCTCGCGATTCCGAGCGTCAGCGCCGACCCCGACCGCAAGGACGACGTGGCGCGCGCGGCGGAGTGGCTGGCCGGCTTCATCCACGACGCCGGCGGTTCGGCCGAGGTCGTCCCGACCGAGACGCAGCCACTGATCCTGGGCGACCTCAGTTCGACAAACGGCTCGGCACCGACCGTGCTCGTGTACGGGCACGTCGACGTCCAGCCACCCGATCCGCTGGAGCTCTGGGACTCCGACCCGTTCACGCTGGAGCAGCGCGGGGAGTGGCTCTTCGGCCGCGGCGTGGTCGACGACAAGGGCCAGCTCTACATGCTCGCCAAGGCGGCTGCCGAGCTCTCGGCCGCGGGCGAGCTGCCGGTCAACGTGCGCTTCGCCTGCGACAGCGAGGAGGAGACGGGGGGCCACCAGATCGTCGACTTCCTCGCGGCCGACGAGCGCGGCGCCGATGCGGCGCTGATCTTCGACAGCGGCATGACCACACGCGGCGTGCCGGAGTTCGCGGTCGCGACGCGCGGGCTCGTCTACTTCCACGTCACGGTCCGCACCGGCGCGCGCGACCTGCACTCGGGCATCTTCGGCGGCGCCGCACTGAACGCGACGCATGCGCTGATGCAGGCCCTCGTCCCGCTCCAGGCCCGCGACGGGCGCCTGCCCGAGCCGCTACGGGCGGGGATCGCGCCGCCGACGGACGAGGAGCGCGCCGCCTGGGCCGAGCTCGTCCCCGGCGAGCAGATGCTGGCGGAGGCGGAGGTCAACCCGGTCGACCCGCGAGCGGCCGAGGAGTTCTACCTGCGCACGACCGCAGAGCCCTCGCTCGAGGTCAACGGCGTCGTGGGCGGCTCGCCGGTGCTGCAGAAGACGGTGCTCCCGGTGGCCGCCGAGGCGAACGTCTCGATCCGGCTCGCTCCCGGTCAGGACGTGGACGAGATCGGCGCCGCCGTCGAGCGGCTGCTGCGCGAGGCGGCGCCCGAGGGCGCGGAGCTGGACGTCCAGCGGCTCTCCTCGTCGCCGGCTGGGCTCGTCCCGCCCGACGCGCAGGCGATCAAGCTGGCCCAGGACGCGTTCGAGCAGACGATGGGCCGTCGCCCGCTGCTCGTCCGGTCCGGCGGCACGCTGCCGATCGTGCCGGCGCTCGTGGACAAGGGCATCCCGACCGTCGTGACCGGCTTCGGCACCCCCGAGAGCAGCATCCACTCGCCCAACGAGCGGCTCCTCGCCGAGTACATGCCGCTCGGGATCGAGACGGCGAAGGAGCTCTACCGCAGGCTCGCCGCGCTAAGCGCCTAGCAGCACTCGACGAGCCACTCGTGCCCGAAGCGGCGCATCTCGTCGATGATCGGCAAGAGCGCCTCGCCCTTCTCGGTCAGCTCGTACTCGACGCGCGGCGGCGACTCGGCGTAGCTGCGACGGACGACGATCTCGGCGTCCTCGAGCGCACGCAGCCGCTCGGAGAGCGTCCGCGGGCTGATCCCCTTGCAGGAGTGCTCGAGCTGCGTGAAGCGGCGCGGGCCCTCGGAGAGGTCGTGGACGAGCACCGCTGTCCACTTGGCACCGAGGATCTCGGCGCAGGCGGCGACCGAGCAGGTCGCGTCGTGGACCGGGTTCATCGTGCGCATCGCGCTCAGATCGTAACGGCACGAAGCCGGAACGAGTAGGGTCGGGAGCCGTGTCCCAGCTCGACAAGGAGCTTCGGGAGCGGATCGAGGAGCCGGCTTCCGAGGAGGCCGAGCGCGAAGCCCGACTCTCGCCGGCCGACGCCGTCGCGCAGATGCGGATCAAGGTTCCGGCTCAGCGGAGCCGCAAGCTGCGCACGCTGCTCGACCGCGTCAACGCCGACGCCGGGCTCAAGGCCTGGTGGCACGTCTCCAACGTGAACGCCGTCAAGCGGCTCGGGATCAACGACCACTCCTGGGTGCACATCCAGATCGTGGCCAACATCGGCCTGCGGCTCCTGCGCATCCTCGCCAAGCGCGGCGTCCAGCCGGCGATGGTCGACGACTACGACATGAAGCAGGAGGACGCGGAGGTGGTCGTCCTGCTCGGGGCGCTGCTGCACTGCGTCGGCATGGCCGTCCACCGCGACCGGCACGAGGACTGGAGCCTGTTCCTCGCCGAGCCGAAGGCACGCGAGCTGCTGGCCGGGATCTATGAGGAGCCCGAGCTGACGGTTGTCGTCACCGAGGTCCTGCAGGCGATCACCTCGCACCGCGAGTCCGGCCATCCGCTGACGCTCGAGGCGGGGATCGTCCGCGTCGCCGACGCTCTCGACATCGAGGAGGGCCGTTCGCGGATCCCGTTCGAGCGCGGCCGGGTCTCGATCCACTCGATCTCCGCGGCGGCGATCGACGAGGTGATCATCAGCGAGGGCAAGGAGCGCCCGGTCTCGGTCGAGATCAAGATGAACAACTCGGCCGGCGTCTACCAGGTGGACGAGCTGCTGAAGTCGAAGCTGCACGGCTCGGGCCTGGAGCCGTACGTCGAGGTCGTCGCGCGCATCGAGAACGAGGCCGAGAAGAGCCTCGTGCCGATGTACAGGCTCGAGTAGCTACTTCTTGGGAACGGGCTCGAGGCTGTAGCCGACGCCGTAGCGCGTCTGGATGAACGTGTGCCTCGAGGCGCGCGTGTCGATCTTCTCGCGCAGGCGCCTGACGCAGACGTCGACGGTGCGGTCGCGGTGGGTGGCCCGCCGGCCCCAGATTCGCTGGAGCAGCTCGTCCCGGCTCGCCACGCGGCCGCGGTCCTGTGCCAGCGCGTAGAGCAGCCTGAACTCGGTCGGCGTCAGCTCGGCGTTCTCGCCGTCGACGAACGCCTGCACCGAGCGGGGGTCGATCCGCAGCTCCTCGATCACCAGCTCCTCGCCGCGGTCCTCGTGCAGGCCGCGCACGCCGCGGCGCGCCGCCGCCTCGACGCGGGCGACGAGCTCCTTCATCGAGAACGGCTTGACCAGGTAGTCGTCGGCGCCGATCTGGAGCGCGTGCACGCGGTCGTGCTCGGTGCCGCGCGCCGAGACGACCAGGATCGGCGTGCCGATCCCCTCGGAGCGCGCCTGCTCGATCAGCGCCCAGCCGTCGAGGCCGGGCAGCATCAGATCGAGCACGAGCACGTCGGGCCGCTCGTACCGCAGCCGTGCGAGGCCGACCTCGCCCGCACCCACGCGGATCGGGTCGAGCCCGGCCGCGTCGAGGTGCTGCGCCATCCCCTCGGCGATCGTGTCGTCGTCTTCGACGATCAGGACCTTGGTCACGCGATACTCACCCTAATGACGGACCCCGACTACGAAGCGCTCCGTACCGCCTTCACCGCGTCCGTCTCCCACGAGCTCCGCACCCCGCTCGCGCGGCTCTCGGCGCTGCTCGAATCCGCGGAGCTGCCCGACGCCGACCTGCAGGGGCTGCTGCGCCAAGCGCAGGACGAGGTGGTCGAGATGACGGAGCTCGTCGACGACGTCCTCTTCCTGAGCGAGCTCGAGCAGGGCCGGGAGATCGTGGCGCTCGGGGACACCGAGGCGGCGCCGGTCCTCAGGGCGGTCGTCGACGAGCTGACCGAGCGAGCCGAGCTCGCCGGCCTGCGGCTCCAGCTGCGGATCGAGGACGAGACGATCCACGTTCCGCTTCGTCGGCGCATGCTCCGGCTGGTCGTCGAGAACCTGCTCGAGAACGCCCTCCGCTACGCCGGCGAGGGTGCGACGTGCACCGTCGCCCTCAGGCGCGAGGACGGCTACGTCGTCGTCGGCGTCTCCGATGACGGCAGCGGCGTCCCCGACGAGGACGTGCCGCGGCTGTTCGAGCGCTTCTTTCGCTCCGACCGGGCCCGCACCACGCGCGGTACCGGCCTCGGGCTCGCGATCGTCAAGCACGTGATCGAGTCCGCGGGCGGGAACGTCGAAGCCCGCGGCGGGCAGGGCCACGGGCTCGACGTTCGGTGCGCGCTTCCGGTCTGAGCTAGCTATGGACCTTGGCCAGCGTCTTCAGGCCGGCCTGCTTGACCGCCTTGGGGACCGGGACGAACAGCAGCTTCGGCCCGTAGGTCTGCCCCCGGTTCAGCGCCCAGGTGATGAACTTCTTCAGCTCGGCGGCCTTGCCGGTCTTCTGCGGCACGATCACCCAGGTGAAGGTGCAGATCGGGTAGGCGTTCTTCGCCCGCGGGTTGGGATCGACCGCCGTGAAGGCGTTCTGGCTGTTGTGGAGCTTGCGGATCGAGTCCGCGGCCGCCTGGATCTGCTTCAGGCCCGGCAGCGTGAACTTGCCTGCGCGGTTGCGGACCTTGGCGATCTTGAAGTGGTTCTTGAGCGAGTAGGCGACGTCGACGTACGTGATGCCGCCGGGCGTGCTCTGCAGCTTGGCCGCCACGCCGGAGCTGCCGCGCGCACCGACGCCGACGGGGAAGCTCGGCTGCGTGCCCTTGCCGATCTTGTCCTTCCACGCCTTGCTCACGTGCGAGAGGTAGTCGGTGAAGTTGTAGCTCGTGCCGCTCCCGTCGCTGCGGTAGATCGGGACGATCTTCTCGTGTGGCAGCTTGACGCCCTTGTTGAGCTTCTTGATCGCCGAGTTGTCCCAGTACTTGATCGAGCCGCTGTAGATCGCGGCGATGATCGGGCCCGTCAGCTTGAGGCCGTAGCCGACGCCGCTGACGTTGTACGGAATCGACGTGGCGGAGAACGCCCAGGGAATCTGCACGCAACCCCTGCATGCAGAGGCCTGGTCCGGCGTCAGTGGCGCATCGCTCGCGCCGAAGTCGACCGAGCGTGCCGTGATCGCGGCGATGCCGCCGCCGCTGCCGATGCCGCTGTAGTTGACGCTTCCACTGTGGTAGTGCTGCGTCCAGGCGGTCACCAGCGGGACGACGAACGTGCTGCCGGCGCCGGACAGCGACGCTGTCGGCCGGGCCGAGGCCAGACCGGTCAGCACGGCGGCCGCAACACCGAGCGCCGCGAGGATCGCGGCAAGTCGCTTGCTAGTCAATTGGTCTCTCTCCTCTCAGTCTGCGTAGCACCACCACCAGCGTCGCTCGCCGCCGGAGAGGCGTGGGCTGAAAGGCCGTTGTGATCTGGTAACGGTCCGGTGACGCCGGGGAGGAAACGCCGGTGTGCTCGTTACGGTGGCCTGGCTGTGAGCGCGGTCACTGCAGCCGAGCGCCTGGGTCACGGCCGTCGCCTCCGCGACTGGTTCGGCGACCGCGTTCTACTCGGCGTGACCGGGCTCGCCTCGCTGGCCGCGATCGCCGTGATGGTCGCGATCGTCCTGAAGGTCTTCGGCGAGTCGAAGCTCGCGTACGACAAGTTCGGGATCGCGTTTCTCTGGGGGCGCGTCTGGGACGCGAACGTCGACGTCTACGGAGCGCTGCCGTTCATCTACGGCACGGCGGTCACCTCGCTGATGGCGCTCGTGATCGCGGTGCCGCTCGCGATCGCGATCGCCCTCTTCCTGAGCGAGCTCGCTCCGCGCGGTGTCGGTGGTGTGATCGGAGCGCTGGTGGAGACCCTCGCCGCCGTGCCCAGCGTCGTGCTCGGACTGTGGGGGATCCTCGTGCTCGGGCCGTTCGCGGCCGATCATCTCGAGCCCTGGCTGCAGGACACCCTCGGCTTCATCCCGCTCTTCAGCGGCACCCCGCAGTCGAGCGGGATCTTCATCGCGGGCCTGGTGCTCGCGATCATGGTCGTCCCGATCGTGGCCAGCGTCTGCCGCGAGCTCTTCCTGAGCGTCCCGCACGAGCTGGAGGAGGGCGCGCTCGCGCTCGGCGCGACACGCTGGGAGATGGTCAAGGGCGTCGTGCTCTCCTCGTCTCGGCCCGGGATCGCAGCGGCGGTCATCCTCGGCCTCGGCCGGGCGATCGGCGAGGCGATCGCCGTCACTCAGGTGATCGGCGCCGGCGCCACGATCCAGTGGTCGCTGTTCAGCACGGGCGACACGCTGGCGAGCCGCATCGCCGGCCAGTACCAGGGCGCCGTCTCCAAGATGCAGGTCTCGGCACTCTTCTACCTCGGGGCGATCCTGCTCGTGATCGGCCTGGTCACCAACCTGGTCGCACGGCTGATCGTTCGCCGCTTCGACCCACACCGGATCGGTGCGGACTGATGTCCCCGCCGCCGCCGGCACTCGAGCTCAAGGGCCGCGGGCGCACGCGCCGCAGGCTCTTCATGAACCGCGTCGCCGAGGTTGTCGCCCTGATCGCCGCGCTCACGGCCGTCGCGGTGCTGGGGATCGTGGTCTGGTCGGTGGCCAAGCGCGGCGCCTCGCAGCTCTCGCTCGACTTCCTCACCAAGGACCTGCCGCTGTTCGGCCAGCCCGGCGGCGGGATCGCGCCGTTGATCGTCGGCTCGGCCATCCTCGTGGGGATCGCTGCGCTGATCGCGGTGCCGACCGGCGTGCTGATCGCGATCTTCACCGACGAGTTCGCGCCGCCGAGGGTGGGTCGCGCGATCCAAATGGTGATCGACCTGATGAACGGCCTGCCCTCGATCATCATCGCGATCTTCGTCTTCGGCCTGCTCGTCTACGGGCATCCGCAGAACGGCCTCGCCGGCTCGTACGGGCTGGCGATCGTGATGCTCCCGCTCGTCACGCGCGCGACCCAGGAAGTGCTCCGCCTGGTGCCGAGCAGTCAGCGAGAAGGAGCGCTTGCGCTGGGGGCGAGCCGCTGGCGGACCGTGCTCGGCGTGGTGCTGCCGAGCGCTCTCGGTGGGATCGTCACCGGCAGCGTGCTCGCCGTCGCCCGTGCGGTCGGCGAGACCGCTCCCCTGCTGTTCGTGACCTCGATCTACGCGAACACGATCCAGTGGGATCCGCGGCATGCGCTGCCGAACATGCCGGTGCAGATCTTCATCTGGTCCGAGTCGCCAGACCCGCAGGATCACGAGCGCGCCTGGGCGACCGCGCTGGTGCTGATCGTGTTCGTGCTCGTGACGAGCCTGCTGGCCAGGCTCGCGCTGGCCCGGAGCCGCCGCAACATGATCCGATGAGCGAGGAGGAGGAAGTGACCGAGACCGTTACGATGCCGCCGATGAGGCCGGTTGATGTCGCCGAGCGCGAAGAGGCCCGGCCGCACGCCGCAGAGACGGTCTTCGAGCTCGAGAGCCTCACCGTCCGCTACGGGTCGAATCTCGCGCTCAAGGACGTCGGCCTCGGGATCGAGCAGAACCTTGTCACCGCGGTGATCGGCCCCTCGGGTTGCGGCAAGAGCACGTTCATCCGCTGCCTGAACCGCATGAACGACACGGTCGCCAGCTTCAAGCTCGACGGCCGTGTGCTCTACCACGGGATCGACCTCTATGGCAACGGGGTCGAGCCGGTCGAGGTGCGCCGACGGATCGGGATGGTCTTCCAGCGGCCCAACCCGTTCCCGAAGACGATCTACGACAACGTCGCCTGGGCGCCGCGTGTGCTCGGGATGAAGAAGGACCTCGACGACCGGGTCGAGCGGGCACTGCACGGCGCCGCGCTCTGGGACGAGGTCAAGGACCGGCTCCGCAAGAGCGCGCTCTCGTTGTCAGGCGGGCAGCAGCAGCGACTGTGCATCGCGCGCGCGATCGCGATCGAGCCGGAGGTGCTGCTGCTGGACGAGCCGGCCTCCGCGCTCGACCCGATCGCCACGCAGAAGATCGAGGAGCTGATGCGCGACCTGAAGCAGCAGTACACGATCGTGATCGTGACCCACAACATGCAGCAGGCCGCCCGCGTGGCCGACCGGACGGCGTTCTTCAGCCTCGAGGTCGACCAGGGTCAGCGCTACGGCGTGCTGGTCGAGTACGACCAGACGGAGAAGATCTTCACCGCCCCCGCCGACAAGCGCACCGAGGACTACGTCACCGGTCGCTTCGGATGAGCAACGTCCGCGTGACTTTCCAGGAAGAGCTCGACCAGCTCGAGGCGAGCCTCCAGGAGGAGGGAGCGCTCGTCCTCCGGGTCCTGCGCGGCGCGCTGAACGCGCTGGCCCAGCGCGACGTCGAGCTGGCTGACGAGGTGATCGCCTTCGACGACGACGTCGACCGCCAGTACGTCTTGATCGAGGAGGCGATCCAGTCGCTGCTCGCCCGGCAGACGCCCGTCGCCACCGACCTGCGGCTCGTGCTCGCGATGCTCCACATGAACCTGCACCTCGAGCGGATGGCCGACTACGCGGTCACCGTCGCCAAGCTGACCAAGCTCGTCGCCGACGTTGAGGGCGACCCGATGCTCGTCCAGAGCCTGCAGGAGATGGGCGAGCGCGCCGAGGAGATGATCCGGGTCGCGCTCGACTCGTTCGCCAACCGCGACCTCGAGGCCGCCGAGTCGCTCGTCGAGCTCGACGAGCTGATCGACCGCTCCAACCGCCGCTTCGTCGAGCGGGTGGTCGAGGTCGTCGGCGAGCCCGGTCTGCGCGAGTGGGTGCTGCGGATGGTGATCGTCTCGCGGACGCTGGAGCGGATCGGCGACCACGCGGTCGACATCGGCGAGCAGACGGCCTACCTGCTGACCGCCGAGTTCCGCGAGTTCACGGACGCCTCGCACCCAGACCGCTAGAACGTGAGGAGGGCCGGCTCAGCCGGCCCTCCGTGCCTCGACGACGCCGGGGAGAGGGGGGAGGGGCGCCGCCGCGGGTTCCTTGCCTTGTCGAGAGATCCGACGGCGACGCGGGAGCGCTGTTAGCGGGCTTTACGGAATGTTCACCAGGGAGGCGGGTTGTGGGTCCAAGCGCCGCCGAGCATCGTCGCCACGACCTCGATCTCGGCAAGCTCCCCGGGCTCGCAGGCGAGGGGATCGCGGTCGAGCACGACCAGGTCGGCGAGGTAGCCGGGGACGAGCTTGCCGCGACGGCGCTCGTCGCGGGCCAGCCAGGCCGGGGCCACCGTCGTCGCGTGCAGCGCCTGCTCGACGGTCAGCGCCTGCTCGGGCCGCCAGGCCTCCCGCTCGTCGAGCGTGCGGGCGACTCCGGCGCGGATCCCGAGCAGCGGGTCGAGCTCCTCGATCGGCGCGTCCGAGCCGTTGGCCAGCACGGCGCCAGAGTCCAGCAGGGAGCGGAACGCGTACGGCTCGCTCTCGAGCTCGCCCCAGAAGCGATCGGCCAGGTCACGGTCGGAGGGCGCGTGGCTGAACTGCACCGACGCCGCGATCCCGAGCTCGGCGAAGCGCGGGACGTCCTCCGGCGCCAGCAGCTGCGCGTGCTCGATCCGCTGGCGCAGGCCGAGCGGCTGCCAGGACTCGCGCGTCGCCTCGAAGGCGTCGAGCGCCTCGCGGTTGGCGAGGTCACCGATCGCGTGCACTGCGACCGGAAAGCCGGCGCCCGCCGCGTCGCGGATGTACTCCTCGAACTGCACCCGGCTGGTGATCTCGACTCCGGAGCCGTCGAGCATGCGCGCGGTCTGCGAGCCGAGCGTGCCGTCCATGAACGCCTTCAGGTAACCGACCCGCAGGAGCGGCCCGCCGAGGCCGCTGCGCACGTCCACCCGCGCGAGCTCGCCGGCGAAGTCGGCGGGGATCGACTGCCAGACCCGCAGGCAGAGCGAGCCTTCCTCCTCGAGTCGCTGCCAGAAGCGGAGCGCGCCGAGCCAGCCGTCCTTGTCGTGCACCGCGGTCACCCCGCGAGAGGCGGCCAGGCGCACGCCGGTCCGCATCGCCTCGACGTACTCGTCGTCGGTCGTCTCGATGTAGCGGTCCCGGAAGTGCCAGCACGACTCCTCGCGCAGCACGCCCGTCGGCTCACCGCGGTCGTCGAGCTCGACCACGCCGCCCGGAACCTGCAGGTCGCCGTTTGCGCGAGCAAGGGCCGCCGAGTTGAGCCAGACCGAGTGCGAGTCGCGGGCCATCAGCGCCACCGGCCGGTCGGGCGCGATCGCGTCGAGGTCGGCCTTCGTCGGCTCGACCGCCGGCGACCAGTCCCCGCTGCGCCAGCCGCGGCCGCGGAGCCAGGTGCCGCTCGAGCCGGGCAGCGCCTCGCGCACGCGCGCGACAGCCTCCTCCAGCGAGCCCGTCCCTTCGAGGCGCACCTCGTGCTGCGCCGTCGCCCAGGTCGGGAAGTGCACGTGCGAGTCGGTGAACCCCGGTACGACGCAGCGGCCGCCAAGGTCGACGCGCTCCGGCCCGGGCAGCGCGGCCTCATGCGCGGAGACCCCGCCTGCGATCAGCTCGCCGGCGATTGCCAGCGAGCGCGCCAGCGGCAGCGAGGGCTCCATCGTGCGGACGACGCCGTTCTCGAGGATCACTGAGACAATCTTGCCGTGTTGGACGTCTTCGATCACGTCGGGGTAAGCGTGGCCGACTTCGAGGCCTCGCGCCGCTGCTACGAGCTCGCCCTCGCCGAGCTCGATTACGACGCGCCGTATCGCGGGCCGGACCTCATCGAATGGGAGGACCTCGCGATCGGGCCCGCGAGCGAGGAGCGGCCGGCGACGCGGAACCTGCACGTGGCGCTGGTCGCAGCTTCGCGCCAGGCTGTCGACAGCTGGTGGCGCGCGATGACCGCCGCCGGCCATCCCGACGACGGGGAGCCCGGCCCGCGCCCGCAGTACTCGCCTTCCTACTACGGCGCCTTCGTGCGTGACCCAGACGGCAACAGCCTCGAGGCCGTCCACCACGACGAGCCTCGCGAGGGCGAGAACCGGATCGACCATCTCTGGATCCGCGTCCGCGACCTAGCCGAGTCGCGGCTCTTCTACGAGACGGTCGCGCCGACGGTCGGGCTGCGCGTTCACGACGGCGACGAGCGGCGCTTCCACGTCACGAGCGGCATGCGCTCCTTCGCCCTGGTGCAGGGCGAACCCGTGACGCAGAACGTGCACCTGGCTTTCCCAGCCTCCGACCAAGCGATGGTCCAGACGTTTCACCGAGCGGCGCTCGAGGCCGGCTTCCGCGACAACGGGGGACCGGGTGAGCGCGCCGAGTACCACGCCGGTTACTACGGCGCGTTCGTGCTCGACCCGGACGGCAACAACATCGAGGCCGTCTTCCACGATCGGAAGGAGGAGCGATGATCGACCACCTCGGCCTGGAGGTGCGCGAGTACATGCGCAGCAAGGATTTCTACCTGGCCGCGCTCGCGCCGCTCGGGATCGAGCTGATGATGGAGTTCGAGGGCCGGGTCGGCGGCTTCGGCCGCGACGGCAAGCCGTTCTTCTGGCTCCGCGAGGGCGAGCCGGCCGCGGGCATCCACGTCGCCTTCGCCTCGCCCGACACGGACACGGTCGATGCGTTCTACTCGGCCGCGATCGGCGCCGGCGGCGAGGACAACGGCGCGCCCGGGCCGCGCCCGCACTACCACCCTGGCTACTACGGCGCCTTCGTGCGCGACCCCGACGGCAACAACGTCGAAGCGGTGTTCCACGGCGCGGAGGGCGGCTGAGCGTGGGCGAGGCCGAGAACGCGCTCTACGTCCACCTCGCCGACGACGACGGCATCTTCGCGGTGTGGGGCGATACGGGCCGGGAGGCGTGGATCACGGAGGGAACGCTCAACCTCGAGCTCGAGCGTCTGAAGGAGCGCGGTGGCGAGTTGCTCTACAGCCGCGGCGCGGCGGACCGGGATCCACCGGACATCGTCGAGCGGACGTTCAGGCGGATCGCCGTGGCGCAGCCGTCGTCGATCCGGCTCCTGGCCGAGCCGCATCCGAACGCCGGCTTTCCCGGAGGCGCGACGACGCTGATGGCCGCCGCGCGCGCCGGCGACGTGGAGGTGGTGCGCGACCTCGTCCGTCGAGGCGGCGAGCTCGAGGCCCGGGACGAGGACGGATACACGGCCCTGATGTACGCCGCCGGCGCGGGCGAGCTCGCGGCCGCCGACGAGCTGATCGTCGCGGGGGCGGACGTAAGCGCGCGCGACAACGGTGCCTCGACACCGCTCATGTTCGCCGCCCAGGGAGGTCACGCGGAGATCGTGCGGAGGTTGCTCGAGGCGGGAGCCGATGCGGCACCGCCGGGCGACCACGGCCTGACGGCGCGCGGTTTTGCGGAGCAGAACGGCCACGACGAGACGGCGAGGCTGCTCGCCGAGGCCGAGCAGGCCTCTGGGCGCGGCGCCTACTAGGCTTCAGGCGTGCCGAGCGATCCGCTGACCGACGAGCAGCGCGAGATCCGCGACCTCGTGCGCGACCTCGCGCGCGAGCACGTGGCCCCGCGCGCGGCCGAGATCGACAAGTCGGCCGAGTTTCCGTGGGACCTGGTCGAGGTGCTGCGCGAGCACGACGTGCTCGGGCTGCCGTTCGAGGAGCAGTTCGGCGGCACCGGCACCGGTGCGCTGATGGTGCTCGTCGCGATCGAGGAGCTCTCGAAGGTCTGCGCGACGACCGGCCTGATCCTGGCGGTTCAGGAGCTGGGCTCGCTCGGGATCAAGCTCGCCGGCACCGACGAGCAGAAGGAGCGCTGGCTGCCGCGCCTCGCGAGCGGGGAATGGCTGCCCGCCTACGCGTTGACCGAGCCGGGCTCAGGCTCCGACTCGGCCGCGATGCGCACCGAGGCGCGGCGCGAGGGCGACGAGTACGTGATCAACGGCGGCAAGCGCTTCATCACCAACGCCGGCGTCGCCCACGTCTACGTGGTGTTCGCCAAGACCGATCCGGAAGCGGGCCATTCGGGCATCTCGGCGTTCGTGGTCGAGGCCGACGCGCCGGGCTTCGAGGTCGGGCGGATCGAGCCGAAGATGGGAATCAAGGGCTCGACCACCGGCGAGATCTTCTTCGACGACTGCCGCATACCGGCCGACAACCTGCTCGGCGAGGAGGGCGAGGGCTTCCGGATCGCGATGCGGATCCTCGACCGCTCGCGGCCGGGCATCGGGGCGCAGGGCCTCGGGCTCGCGCAGGGCGCGACCGACTACGCGCTCGAGTACGCGAAGAGCCGCGAGACGATGGGCAAGCCGATTGCACAGCACCAGCTGATCGCGGCCACGCTCGCCGACATGGAGACGAAGTGCGAGGCCGCGCGCGGCCTGCTCTACAAGTGCGGCCAACTGATCGACGAGGGCGCCGACGGCCAGGAGCTGACGAAGATCTCCGCGATGGCGAAGCTCTACTGCACGGACGTGGCGATGGAGGTCACGACCGATGCCGTGCAGATCCTCGGCGGCTACGGGTACATCCAGGAGTACCCCGTCGAGCGGATGATGCGCGACGCGAAGATCACGCAGATCTACGAGGGCACGAACCAGATCCAGCGGCTCGTGATCGCGCGCGAGATGGTCAAGGAGCAGCGCTCGTCGTTGCTCGCCGGCGTTGGCTAGAGAGGCGCCGCCCGACGCCTTCGGGCGCACCGCCCGCGAGTACGAGCTCGGGCGGCCGGGGTGGCCGGAGGAGCTGCTCGACCGCGTCGTCGCCGAGCTCGGCCTGCCGGGGGAGGCGGACGTGCTCGACCTCGGCGCGGGCACGGGCAAGCTGACCCGCGCATTGGTGCCGCGGTTCGCTCGCGTCGTCGCCGTCGAGCCGGACGACGCGATGCGGGCGGTTCTGGAAGAAGTCGTCCCGGACGCCGAGGCCCTTGCCGGCCGTGGAGACGCGATCCCGCTCGCCGACGGCGAGCTCGACGCCGTCTTCTCGGCCGAGGCGTTCCACTGGTTCGCCACCGACGAGTCGGTTGCCGAGATCGCCCGGGTTCTGCGTCCCCGCGGGGCGCTCGTGATCTTCTGGAACATCCCGGTCGAGTTCGCGCACGTCGGTGACGAGGCCGAGGCCGTGATCGACGAGGCGTTCGAGCGTGGGGGAGTGCCTGGCCTTCCGCGCGTGCTCTCCGGCGAGTGGCGGCGCCCGATCGAGAGCGGCCCGTTCGAGGAGCTGCGCGAGGCCGAGGTCGAGCGCGACGTCCTGAACACGCGCGACGAGTGGATCGCCAACCTGCTCTCGGTCAGCTCGATCGCTCACCAGCCCGACGAGGATCGGGCGGCCTTCGCAAGCCGACTGCGTGAGCTCGTACCTGCCGAACGCGAGGTGCGTCGTCGGATCCGCACCGTCGCCCATTGGACCCGCCGTGTCTGAGCTGGCGTTCAGCTTCGGGCGGATCGCCGCCGAGTACGACGACGTGCGGCCCGAGTACGACCCCGAGTCGCTCCGTCGCGCCGAGGAGGTGCTCGGTCTCACCGCCGAGTCGTGTGTGGTCGATCTCGCCGCGGGATCCGGGAAGTTGACGCGGCCGCTCGTCGCGCGCTTCGCCGAAGTCGTGGCCGTCGAGCCGAACGACTCGATGCGCGCCGTTCTCGCCGGGCGGTCGGCCGGCGTGAAGGTGCTCGCCGGGACTGCCGAGCGGATGCCGCTGGCGGACGACTCGGCGGACGCAGTCTTCGTCGGGGACGCGTTCCACTGGTTCGACGGGCCGGCCGCCGTCGTCGAGCTCAGGCGGGTGCTGCGGCCGCGCGGCGGTGTCGCGCTGCTCTGGAACCACTGGTGGAGCGACGGCGACGACCGGATGGTGAACACGCTCGAGCCGCCGCTCCCCGCCGAGGCGCAGGCGCTGTTCGACGAGGTCTACTACAGCTCCGGCCGGGCGGCGGCGCGCGCCGAGATGGCCGCTCCGCTCGAGGCGTTCGCCGGCGACTCCTTCGAGCCACTGGTCGAGGAGGCGTTCTCGCGCTCGACGGTTCTGTCCGGCGCGGAGGTCGTCGCGCTGTACGCGACCGTGAGCGCGGTCGCCTCGCTCCCGCCCGCAGAGCGCGAGGAGCTGAAGCGTGCGGCCCTGGCGCTGCTCGAGTCTTCGTACCGGCTGGAGATCACCACCGTCCTCCAGTGGACGCGCCGTGTCTGACGTCGAGCTCAACGTCGGCCGCAGGCGGGTCCGGCTGTCGAGCCCGGGCAAGCTGCTCTTCCCCGGCGACGGCGTGACCAAGCTCGACCTGGCCGAGTACTACGCCGAGATCGGGCCCGTGCTCGTGCCGCATCTGCGCAACCGGCCGTTCACGCTCAAGCGCTACCCGTACGGCATCCACGGCCAGGCGTACTTCCATAAGCAGGCGCCAAAGGGCAAGCCGGCGTGGATCCCGACCCGGCAGTTCCGCACCTGGCCGCGCGAGGGCGGCTCGCGGCTCGTCGACTTCACGCTCGTGAACGAGCCTGCCGCGGTCGTCTGGATGGCGCAGATGAACTGCATCGACATGAACGCCTGGTACTCGCGGGTGGACAAGCCCGAGCGGCCCGACTACGTCGTCTTCGACCTCGACCCGCCCGAGTCGCGCAACGGCTTCGCGCAGGCGATCGAGGTCGCCCATCTCGTGCACGAGGCGCTCGACCGGCTCGAGCTGCGCTCGTACGTGAAGACGAGCGGCGCCGACGGGATCCACGTGCTCGTGCCGATCACGCGGCGCTCGTCCTACCCGGAGACCTACGAGTTCGCCGAGCTCGTCTCACGCAGCCTGGAGGCGGAGCATCCCGGGCTCGTGACGACGGAGTGGCTGAAAAAGAAGCGGCGCGGCGTGCTCGTCGACCATCGCCAGAACGGCCACGGCAAGACGATCGCGTCCGCATACTCGGTACGGCCGAAGCCGGGCGCGCCCGTCTCGACGCCGCTGCGCTGGGAGGAGCTCGGCCCGAAGGTGCGGCCGCGCGACTTCGGCAGGCGCGAGGCACTCGAGCGGGTGGAGCAGCACGGCGACCTGTTCGAGCCGGTGCTGCAGGGCGGGCAGGCGCTCGGGCCGGCGCTGCGGACTCTGCGCGCGTGAGCCGCGCCCTCGTCGTCGGCTCGGGGCCGAACGGCCTCGCGGCCGCGATCGTCCTCGCGCAGCACGGCGTGGAGGTCGAGGTGCGCGAAGCCGCCGACCACCTCGGCGGCGGCCTGCACACCGAGGAGCTGACGCTGCCGGGGTTCCTGCACGACGTCTGCGCGACGGTGCAGCCGCTGGCGCTCGGCTCGCCGTTCTTCCGCACGCTCGACCTGCCGGTGGACTGGGTGCATCCCGGCGCGCCGGCCGCGCATCCGCTCGACGACGGCACGGCAGTCGTGCTCGAGCGCTCGCTCGACGCCACGGTCGAGCAGCTCGGCCGCGACGGCGCGGCCTACCGGCAGCTGGTCGAGCCGCTCGTCGAGTCCTGGGACGAGCTGGCGCCCGCGCTGCTCGGCCGGATCCCGCCGCCGCCGCGAAGGGCCCTGCGGGCGATTCGGGCGGCCGGCTTCGGGCCGCTGGCCTTGGGCACACGCGCGGCGCTCGGGGACGCGCGCTCGGTGGCCGAGTCGCTGTTCGAGACCGAGCGTGCCCGCGCCTGGCTCGCCGGGCACTGCGCGCACTCGATGCTTCCGCTCGAGCGCCGCCCGAGCGCCGGCTTCGGGCTCGCCCTGGCCGTGCTGGGGCATGCCGTCGGCTGGCCGTTCGTCCGCGGTGGATCGGGCCGCCTGGCCGACGCGCTCGCGGAGCGCGTTCGCGGGCTCGGCGGCACGCTCGTCACCGGCTCGCCGGTCGACGACCTGCCGCAGCACCGGCTCGTCCTGGCCGACGTCCCGCCGGGCGAGCTCGTCCGTCTCGCACGCGGCAGGCTGCCCGCTCGGTACGAACAGCGGCTGCTCCGCTACCGGCACGGTCCTGGCGCGTTCAAGCTCGACTGGGCGCTCGACGGCCCGATCCCCTGGCGCGCCGAGGAGTGCCGTCGCGCCGGCACGGTCCATCTCGGCGGCACGCTCGAGGAGATCTCGCGGTCGGAATGGGCTGCGTGGAGCGGTCACGTGGTCGAGCGGCCCTTCGTGCTGCTCGCGCAGCAGACGATGTTCGACCCGACCCGCGCCCCTGAAGGCAAGCACGTGGCGTGGGCGTACTGCCACGTGCCGAACGGCTGCCAGGTCGACATGAGCGAGCGGATCGAGGCGCAGGTCGAACGCTTCGCGCCGGGTTTCCGCGAGCTGGTGCTCGCGCGCTCCACGCTCGGCCCGGCCGACCTGGAAGCCCGCAACCGCAACCTCGTCGGCGGCGACCTGAACGGCGGCGCGATGGATCTCGGGCAGGTCTTTCGTCGGCCCACGGCGCGGGCCTACCCGACGCCGCTCGACGGCGTCTACCTCTGCTCGGCCTCGACGCCTCCCGGCGGCGGCGTCCACGGGATGTGCGGCTACTGGGCGGCGCGCTCGGCGCTGGACGCGACCCGCTAGGGGTGGAGCGAGGTCGTGTCGACGACCTCGAAGTTCGACCCCGTGACCCGGCCGAGCGTGTGCAGCTGGTCGTTCGACCAGCCGGGGCTCGGGGCGCCGCTGATGTACCAGTCCGCCCCGTTGTCGGCGACCAGCATCCCGTAGCGCTTCAGCGCCGTCAGCACGATCCGGGCCTGGCGCGGGAACGGCCGGATGTCGAAGCTCGCCTTCAGCCGCACGCGCAGGCCCATGGGCGGCAGGCTCGGGTCGGTGAGCGTGCTCGCGTAGTGCCGTGCCGGGTACACGTAGGCGCGCCGCGTTCGCCGGACGGTAAAGCGGAGCGCGTGGTCGATCACGCCGCGCTTCGCCTCGTCCCAGCGGGCGAGCCCGGGGAAGATCGGCAGGCCGGCGGCGTCGGCGGACGTCCAGCCGGCGGGCCGGACGCGATTCGAGCGCAGGCTCCAGGTCGCCCCCGACCACGCGTGCCAGCGGCCGCTCCGCTGCTTCAGCCCGCCGAGCTCGTAGAGGCGGCAGGCGTCGCGGTCGAGCAACAGCGCGTGGTGGTCGCTGCCGCCCTCGACGTGGACGCGCTTCGGGATCGGGTAGCCGACCCGGTCGCTCTCGTCGGCGTACTCGAAACCGACCTTCGAGCGTGGCGTCTTGCGGGTCACCACGTCGAACGGGATCCCGATCGGCGAGCCCTCCCAGAGGCCGGAGCCGAAGTCGGCGTGGAGGCCGGTCGAGACGCCGATGGAGGCGATGATCGCGGGCGAGTTGCGCGCCACCGGCAGCTTGTCCACTCGCCGGTTCCACGGGCTCGACTTCGGGAAGACCGCGCAGCGCGGCGCACCCGGGACGCGCAACGCCTCAGCCGACGGTGCGCCGAGCGCGAGCAGGCAGGCGAGGACCGGGAGGAAGAAGCGGCGGCTCATGGCTCCGGTATCGACCGCCGGAGCCGTTCGACCAAAGGGTCCGCGTTCCCCCAAAGGGGTGGGCAGTCGTCGAGCGGCACCCAGCGGCAGGTGAAGACGAGGCCGGCGTCCACTCCCGATCCGCGGACGCCGTGCTCCCAGCTGTACGGGCCGCCGGGCTCGGACACCGCGTGGAACACGTGGCTCTCGTGGACACCCGGTCCGTGGAGCTGCGCGAACTCCTCGGGAGCGGCGAGCTCGCCCACGACAGTCACGGCGACACCCGTCTCCTCCTCGACCTCCCTGAGCACAGCCGCCTCGAGGCTCTCGCCGGGGTCGACGCGACCTGCCGGGACCTGGGTCGGCACGTCGGGCTCGTCCCGATGGTCGAAGACCAGCAGGTCGCGCCCGCGGGTCACGTACGCGACGACGCGCTTCCGGAGCAGCAAGTGGAGGAAGGCACCGTGCTTGCCGTACACGCGCGTATCGGCCGTGAGCAGCACCCAGCGGCAGCGGAAGACCGCCCGGTCGACCTCGTGGTCCCATTCGGCGGGCGTCGGGCCTGCCGGCACGGCTTGGAGAAAGTGGTTCTCGTCGTGTACGCCCGGGACACGCCAGCTCGGCTGTTCCTGGATGCCGAGCTCGCGCACGACCTCCACCTCGAGCCCGGTCTCCTCGCGCAGCTCTCGGACGGCGGCGTCGGCTGCGGTCTCGCCGGGCTCGAGCCGCCCGCCGGGCACGACCGAGGAGAACCCCGGCTCGTCGGGAAGGTCGAAGACGAGCAGCTGGTCCGCGCCGGTCAGCGGCTCCTCGCGCGTGACGTAGACGACGACTCTAGGCCTGGCGTTCAGCGCGCAGCTTCGCCTTGTACGCGCGCTTCTTGGCCTGGTAGGCCTCGAGCGCTTCGAGCGAGTCCACGTCGCCGAGCGTCGGGTGGCCGGGATCGAGCTCTTCCGCCGCCGCGACGCCGAAGCGCTTCCACAGCACCGCTCCGAAGGCCTTCACCTTCATCTCGCCGAAGCCCGGGAGACCGGAGATCCGCTTGCGTAGGTCGGCGCCGTCGGCCGCCTCACGCCAGACGCGCTCCGCGTCGCCGCCGTACTCCTCGGCCACGACGCTCGCCAGGTCCTGCACGCGCCGCGCCATGTTCCCGGGGAAGCGGTGGATCGCCGGCTTCTCGCGGAAGACCTCCTCGAGCCGGCCGGGATCGGTGGCTGAGATCTGGCCGGGATCGAGCGTGCCGAGCCGCTGCTTGAGCCTGAGCGGCCCCTGGAACGCGGTCTGCACCGGTACCTGCTGGTCGAGCGCGAACCCGACGAGCAGCGCGAACGGATCCTGCGCGAGCAACGCGTCGGCCTCGTCGACCCCGGTGTAGTGCAGCTTGTCCGGCTTGGTCTTCGTGGCCATGCGGCGATCCTACAACCAGGTGGCCGCGCGCTCGGCCAGCGCGACGGTGGTCAGGTTCGTGTTGGCCGCGGGGATGTCCGGGATCGCCGAGGCGTCCACGACGTACAGGTTCTCGAAGCCGAGCACGCGGCAGCGCTCGTCGAGCACGCTGCCGATCGCGCACGTGCCGACCGGATGGAAGAAGCCGCGCGCCGTCGCGCGGACGTGCTCCTCGGCGCCGACGTCCGGGCCGGGCCGGAGCTCGTCGCCCGCGTACGGGGAGATCGCCGGCGAGGCGACGAGCTCGCGCAGGCGCTCGAACCCCTCGGCGACCACCTCGACGTCGCGCTCGTCGCGGAGGAAGCCGTGGTCGATCGCGAGCGGGGTCTCGGGATCCGGGCCGTTCAGCCGCACCGACCCGCGCGAGCGCGGCTTCATCGCGAACACGGCGCCGCTGATCTCGGGCCCGACGTCGAGTGACGGGAAGACGAACAGGTCGCGGACTCCCTGCGGGCTCGAGCGGCTCGAGCCTGCGACCGTCACCTGGCCCATGTAGAGGCCGTGCTCGGCCTCGTGCGCAGCCGTCTCGGCCAGCAGCCGTTCGGTCGGCCGCCACGCCGCACCCGTTCCGACGTGGTCGAGCAGGCCCTCGCCGACCGGTAGTTGCGCCACCTCGCCCTCGGGCCCGATGCCGCTGCGCAGCAGGATTCCCGGCGAGCCGTAGGCGCTCGCGGAGACGACGACCGTTTCGGCCCGTAGCTCGCGACCATCAGCCAGGGCGCCCACCGCGCGGCCGTCCTCGAGGAGCACACGGTCGACGAGTGTCTCGGCCAGGATCGTCAGGTTCTCGCGCGTGCGAGCAGGATCGACGTAGGCGAAGCCCGTGTGCCAGCGCACGCCGTCCACGGTGTTGACCGGGTGGACGATCGAGTCGCCGCCGCCCGCGTCGCGGAAGGCGCGGTGCCACGGAGTCAGCTCCTCGTCGGCCAGCACATGGCCCCGCAAGGTCTCGTAGGCGCGGCGCAGGTAGGGCGCGAACGCCTCGTAGGTCCACTCGCCGCCCCACTCGTAGTCGGACGGCGCGCCTTCGAGCAGCACGCAGGCATTGTGGGCCGAGCAGCCGCCGAGGATCCTTGCCCGGGCCTGGGAACGGTCGTCCTCGTCGTCGCGCGCCCAGAGATGCGACTCGAGCGCGAGCCAGCGCGGGTCGAGGATGTCGGCCGGCCAGCGGCCCTCGACGAGCGGTCCGTAGTCCGGGCCCGCCTCCACGAGGCAGACGCTCCGGTCGGGGTTCTCGCTCAGGCGAGCCGCGAGCGCGCAGCCCGCCGACCCGCCGCCGAGCACGAGCACGTCGTACGTCACCCCGCGAGCTCCTGCGCCGTGTTGCGAACGCGCTCGAGCGAGGTGCGGTTCCCCTTGCGCTCGAAGATCTCGGCCGCCTGCCCGTACACGGCCGCGGCCTCGTCAGGCCGGCCGGCGAGCGCGATCACCTCGCCCAGGTCGGCGACCGTGTCGCCGTGGGTGTTCAGCAGGTCGGTGCGCTCCGCCAGCGCGACCGCCTCCCGCGCCAGCGCCTCGGCCTCGACGAGCTCGCCGCGCCGCGCGCGGATCTTGGCCCGGGCGCTACGCCAGAGGACGTGGGAGAAGGCATCGTCCGGAGCCGTTGCCTCTTCGCTGGCGCGGCTGAAGCGCTCGGCCTCGTCGAGCTCGCCTCGCGCCGAGAGTGCGTGCGCGAGCAGGGCCGCCGCCGACGAGAGGTAGCCACGCTCGCCCATCCGCTCGAGCGTCGCATACGCCTCGCGGGCGATCCGCTCGGCGGCGTCGACGTCGCCGGCGAGCATCTCGACGTAGAACGCCTCCTGCGTGCTCATCGCGGCTCGGAGCGCGAACCCGAGCTCGGCGATCGTGTCGAGGCCCTCGCCGAGCAGCTCCCGGGCGAGCCGGAAATCGCCGCGCATCGCCTCGAGCGCGCCCAGCTCGACCAGGGCGTTGCCGCGGATGAACGCATCGTCGACCGCCTCGTCGTGGAACCGGCGGCAGCGCGCGATGCCCTCTTCGACGGGCAGCGGCCCGAAATTGGCGGCCATCATCAGCCAGCCGATGATCTCGGCCCGCTCGGCGGGCAGGTTGCCCCGCTCGGCATGGACGAGCGCCTGCCGCCAGGCGTCCTCGGCGCGGGCCAGCGCACCGACGAGCGTGCCCTCGACCCGGCCGAGCAGGTTCCAGGCCTGCGCGAGCGTGAGTGGGTCGCCGAGTTCCTCGGCCGCGCGCAGCACCTCGTCCACGTCGTCGAGCAGCCCGTCGCTGCTGCCGCTGAAGACCCGCAGCGAGCACAGCCCCAGCAGCGTGCGGGCCGGGCGGCGCCCGCTGAGCTCGAGCGCGTCCTCGAGCGCCCGTTGGCCCTCGGCGACGTAGCCGCGCGTCGACCAGAACGACCAGAGCGCGGTCGCCAGGCGCAGCAGCAGCTCGCTGTCCCGGCTCTCGCGCGCGCGCTCGATCGCGACGCGGAGATTCGGGTAGTCGTCGGCGAGGCGGGCGACCGCGGCGGCGTGGTCACCGGTGCCGGATTCCGCGTCCAGGCACTCGGCCAGGTTGGCAAACCACGCGCCGTGCCTCGCCCGCGCATCCTCGAGCTCGCCGGACGCGCCGAGCCGCTCGAGCGCGTACTCGCGCAGCGTCTCGAGCATCCAGAAGCGCGACTCCCCATCGGAGTCCTCGCGCAGCCGCAGCAGCAGGCTCTTCTCCACGAGCGAGTCGAGGTCGGCGAGCACATCCGTCGAGCCGTTCGGGTCGCCGACGGCTGCAGCCGCCTCGAACCGGAAGCCGCCGACGAACACGGCCAGCTGCCGGAAAAGCGCCCGCTCCCGCTCGGGTAGCAGGTCGTAGCTCCACGCGATCGTGTTCCGCAGCGTGCGCTGGCGCTCGTCCGCGTCCTGCGCGCCGCCGGTCAGCAGCGGCAGCCGCTGGTCGAGCCGGCGCAGCAGGGCCTGAGGCGTGAGCGTGCGCACCCGGGGCGCGGCCAGCTCGATCGCCAGCGGCAGGCCCTCGAGCCGGCGGCAGATCGCCTCGACGGCCTCGGCGTTCTCGTCGGTGAGCTCGAAGTCCGCGGCCGCCGCCTGGGCTCGCTCGACGAACAGGTCGACCGAGTCCGACAGCGCGAGCTGCGGGACGCGGTAGGCGTGCTCGCCGCTGAGGCGCAGGGGCGAGCGGCTCGTCGCGAGCAGCTTCAGGCCGGGCGCCTTGGCCAGCAGGCGCGAGAGCGCCGGAGCCGCGGGGAGCACCTGCTCGAAGTTGTCGAGCACGAGCAGCAGCCGCTTGTCGCGCAGGTACTCGCCGAGGGTCTCGAGCGCGCTTTCGCCGGGCTGCTCGCGCAGGCCGAGCGCCTGCGCGATCGCCGGCACGACGAGCTCCCAGTCCCGGATCGGCGTGAGCAGGACGAAGGCCGCCCCGCCCGGGAAGCGGTCGAGCATGTTCGCCGCGAGCTGGAGGGCCAGCCGCGTCTTGCCGGTGCCACCGGTGCCGATCAGGGTCAGCAGCCGCACCTCCTTCCGGGCGAGCAGCTCGGCCGCCTCGGCCAGCTCGCGCTCCCGGCCGACGAAGGCGTTCGGCACCGAGGGCAGGCTCGTGAACCGGTTGTCCAGCGTGTTCAGGGGCGGGAACTCATCCGGCAGCCCCTCGAGCTCGAGCTGGTACAGCTGCTGCTGGCCGGCCAGGTCCTTCAGCACGTGCTCGCCGAGGTCGCGCAGCTCTACGGTCGGGCCGAGCAGCGCGCGGGTGGCCGCGGAGACCAGCACCTGGCCGCCGTGGCCGGCCGCCATCACGCGGGCAGCGTGATGGACGTCGAGGCCGACGTAGCCGTCCTCGACCGCCCGCGGCTCGCCGGTGTGGAGGCCCATGCGCACCCGGACCTCGTTGCCGTCGGGCCACTCGTACGCGGCGAGCGCGCGCTGTCCGTCCCCGGCCGCCGCCGCAGCGTCACCGGCCGACGCGAACGCGACGAAGAACTGGTCGCCCTCGCTGCCCACCACGTAGCCACCGTGGTGCTCGAACGCCTCGCGTAGAAGCGTGCGGTGGCGTTCGAGCAACGCCGGGTAGGCCTCGCCCGTTCGGCGCAAGATCCGGGTCGAGCCCTCGATGTCGCTGAACAGGAGCGTGACGGTGCCGCTCGGGGGTGCCGCCATTACGCCAGTATCGCGCTACGACTGCGCGTCGAGCCAGCGGCGCGCCTCGGCGACCGTGCGCAGACGAACGAAGCGCGGGTCGGCGCCGTAGCGCTTGGGCCACGTCCGCCGGTGGCGGAAGTGCGTCTTCAACATCCACCAGAAGAGCGAGTCCCGGCCCCAGAAGGCGCCGCGCCAGGACTCGCGGTTGCCGCTCCAGAGCTCGACGTTGTCGCGAATGCGG
Source organism: uncultured Actinomycetes bacterium (assembly GCA_963763475.1). Lineage (GTDB taxonomy): Bacteria > Actinomycetota > Thermoleophilia > Gaiellales > Gaiellaceae > AC-32. The sequence continues at coordinate 78,009 of CAVXOR010000005.1, forward strand.
TCGATCGTCCGCCGCCACAAACGCCGCAGCTTCAGCGAGAGAGGCAGGTCCAGCCACACGATCGTGTCCGCGGGCCCGATGACCGTGGTGCCGAGCTTCGACTCGTAGTTGCCGTCGATCACCCAGCCGTCGGGGAGCTGCGCCAGCTCTTCGAGCACGCGGGCGCGGAACTCTTCCGCCGTCGGCTGGTACCAGTCCGGCCCGTGGTGGAGCGAGTCGAGCTCGACGAAGGGCAGCTCGAGACGCCGCGCCAGCTCCCGGGCGAACGTCGTCTTGCCGGAGCCCGATGTGCCCTTGACGTTGACGCGCCTCAAGCGAGCGCGGCTTTGAGCGCCTCGAGGTCGGCGCGCCACTGCTGCTCGGGGACCGGCGGCAGGACGTCGTCCCAGATCCCCGCGAAGCTGCCGATCAATTGCGGGACGCGCGCGGGACGGGCCATGAACCACCAGTGCAGATGCTCGCCGCCGTCGCCCCAGCGGCAGACGTGGACGCGGCCGATGTTGCCGAGCCCACGGATGGCGCGCTCGATCCGCGCGAGCAGGACGCCCAGCTCGGCGGCCAGCTCGTCCGACAGGTCGCCGGGGTCCGCGTAGTGCTCGCGCGACTCGAGCAGGACGATCAGTGGCAGGCCGGTCGGCTCGTCGAACGTCCAGAGGCGCCAGTGCTCGTTCGTCCAGAGGTACTCGTCGTCGCACGCGTCACAGCGGCGGCAGTCGACCCCACCCTCGCCGAAGCGCGGACGCTCGCGCTCCACGGGCGGCTGGAGAGCCCGAGGCCGCAGCTCGCCCTCGAACGGCCAGGTCTCCCACTCCTCGACGGGCGGCATTCGCAGCGCGTCCTTGGCGCGCGCGTAGAGCTCTTCGGGCGTCTCCGGCACTTGGCGGGCCGATGCTAACGTCGAATCATGGCTGCGCTCGACGTCTTCTCACCGGAAACGCGTGCCTGGTTCGAGCAGGCCTTCGACGGGCCGACCCCCGCGCAGGAGCTCGGCTGGCCGTCGATCGCGCGCGGCGGGCACACGCTGATCCAGGCGCCGACCGGCTCGGGCAAGACGCTCGCGGCCTTCCTCTACGGGATCGACCGGCTCAACTCGAGCCCGGGCGAGGGCCTGCGCCTGCTCTACGTGTCGCCGCTGAAGGCGCTCAACTACGACATCGAGCGCAACCTGCGCGGGCCGCTTGCCGGGCTGCGCTCCGAGCTGCGGGTCGGCGTACGCACCGGCGACACGCCCCAGAAGGAGCGTGCCGCGATGGTGCGCAAGCCGCCCGACATCCTGATCACGACCCCGGAGTCCCTCTTCCTGCTGCTGACCTCGCAGGCACGCGAGACACTGCGCGGGATCGAGACCGTGATCGTGGACGAGGTGCACGCCGTCGCGGGCACGAAGCGCGGAGCGCACCTGGCGCTGAGCCTGGAGCGGCTCGACCGGCTGACGGGCAAGCCGATTCAGCGCGTGGGCCTCTCGGCGACCCAGCGGCCGCTCGAGGAGATCGGGCGCTTCGTCTCCGGCGGCCGCGAGATCGAGCTGGTCGACGCCGGCCGTGCGAAGGAGCTCGACCTGAAGGTGGTCGTTCCGCTCGACGACATGCGCGAGCCGGAGGAGCAGCAGTCGATCTGGCCCTCGATCTACCCGGAGATCCTCGAGCTCGTCCGCTCGCACCGCTCGACGATCGTGTTCGTCAACAACCGGCGCCTGGCCGAGCGGTTGGCGTTGCGCCTCAACGACCTTGCCCAAGAAGAGATCGCGCGCGCCCACCATGGCTCGCTCGCGCGTGAACAACGCACCGAGGTGGAGGAGCTGTTGAAGAAGGGCGAGATCCCGTGCCTGGTCGCGACCTCGTCGCTCGAGCTCGGGATCGACATGGGCGCCGTCGACCTGGTGATCCAGGTCGAGTCGCCGAAGTCAGTCGCCCGCGGGCTGCAGCGCGTCGGCCGCGCCGGCCACGAGCTCGACGCGGTCTCGAAGGGCCGCATCTTCCCCAAGTTCCGCGCCGACCTGCTCGAGTCGGCGGTCGTCGTCAAGCGGATGCTGGAAGGCGGGATCGAGGAGACGAAGATCCCGCACAACCCGCTGGACGTGCTCGCCCAGCAGATCGTGGCCATCTGCGCCGACGAGGAGATCGCCGTCGAGGAGCTGCACCGGCTGGTGCGCGGGGCCTATCCGTTCGCCGACCTCTCGCGCGTCCAGCTCGAGAACGTGCTCGACATGCTCGACGGGCGCTACCCGTCGGACGAGTTCGCCGAGCTGCGGGCACGCGTCGTCTGGGACCGCACCGCCGGAGTGGTGAAGGGCCGTCAGGGCGCGAGGCGCCTGGCCGTCACGAACGCCGGCACGATTCCCGACCGCGGGCTCTTCGGTGTCCACCTGGTGGACGGCGGCGGCCGCGTCGGCGAGCTCGACGAGGAGATGGTCTACGAGGCCCGGGCGGGCCAGACGTTCCTGCTCGGCGCCTCGACGTGGCGGATCGAGGAGATCACCCGCGACCGTGTGCTCGTCTCGCCGGCGCCGGGGGTCCCTGGCGCGGTGCCGTTCTGGAAAGGCGAGGGCGTCGGCCGCCCCTACGAGCTGGGCGAGGCGATCGGCGCGACCTCTCGCGAGCTGGTCGCGCTGTCGGACGAGCAGGCGACTGCTCGACTGCAGGCCGAGCACATGCTCGACGAGCGAGCGGCGACGAACCTGCTCACCTTCCTGCGGGAGCAGGAAGGCGCCACCGGCGCCGTGCCCTCCGATCGCACCGTGGTCGTTGAGCGGTTCCGGGACGAGATCGGCGACTGGCGGCTCTGCATCCTCACGCCCTTCGGCGGCCGCGTGCACGCGCCCTGGGCGCTGGCCCTGGGCGCGCGGCTGCGCGACTCGCTCGGCCTCGAGACGCAGGCGATCTGGTCGGACGACGGGATCGCGATCCACCTGCCGGACGCCGACGCGCCCCCGCCGGTCGACGAGGTGCTGCTCGAGCCCGAACAGGTCGAGGAGCTCGTCACCCGGGAGCTCGGCGACACGGCGCTCTTCGGCGCGCGGTTCCGGGAGAACGCGGGCCGGTCGCTGCTGATCCCGCGCCGCCGACCGGGCGAGCGCACGCCGCTCTGGCAGCAGCGCCTCAAGTCGCAGTCGCTCCTGCAGGTCGCGCGCCGCTACCCCGCCTTCCCGATCGTGCTCGAGACCTATCGCGAGTGCCTGCAGGACGTCTTCGACCTACCCGCGCTTAAGCGGCTGCTGCAGGGCCTGCGCACGCGGCAGATCGACCTCGTCGACGTCGAGACGCCCTCGGCGTCGCCGTACGCGGCCTCGCTGCTCTTCGACTACGTCGCCAACTACATGTACGAGGACGACACGCCGGCCGCCGAGCGTCGCGCGCAGGCGTTGTCGCTCGACCGCGACCTGCTCCGTGAGCTGCTCGGCCAGGAGGAGCTGCGGGACCTGATCGACCCCGGGGCGCTCGCGAACGTCGAGAGCCAGTTGCGAGGGGACGCGCGCTCGCCCGACGAGCTGCACGACCTGCTCCGCCGCCGCGGCGACCTCCGCGAGGGCGAGTACCCCGGCGACCTGGCCGAGCCGCTGCTGTCCGAGCGCCGCGCCGTGCACGTCCGTGTCGCCGGCGAGCGGCGCCTGATCGCCGCCGAGGACGCCGGGCGTTACCGCGACGCGGTCGGCGCGATGCCTCCCGGCGGGCTTCCCGAGGTGTTCCTCGAGCCCGACGACGAGCCGCTGCATTCGCTCGTGCGCCGCTTCGCCCGCTCTCGTGGTCCGTTCACCACCGCGGAGGCGAGCGAGCGCTTCGGCCGCGACGTCGAGCAGGTGCTACGTGAGCTCGAACGCCGCGACGAGCTGGTGCGCGGCGAGCTGCGGCCCGGCGGGAGCGAGCGCGAGTGGTGCGACCCGGAGATCCTGCGACGGCTCCGCCGCGCCTCGCTGGCGGCGCTGCGGCGCGAGGTCGAGCCGGCCGAGCAGGCTGCGCTCGGACGGTTCCTGCCCTCCTGGCACGGGATCGGTCGCCGCGCATCGCTGCGCGAGGCGCTGGTGCCGCTCCAGGGTCTGCCTACCCCGGTTGCGCTCTGGGAGAGCGACGTGCTCCCCCGCCGCGTTCCGGGCTACCGGCCAGAGCAGCTCGACGCGCTCTGCGCCTCCGGCGAGGTCGTGTGGGCCGGAGCGGGGCTCGACCGCGTCGCCCTCTACTTCCGCGAGGATGCGCCCGCCCTCGGGCCGCCGCCTGCGGCGGACCGGCCGGAGAAGGAGATCCACGAGCGACTGCGTGCCGCGCTCGGCCGCAGCGCGCTCTTCTGGTACGACCTGCTGCTCGACACGGGCCTGGAGGCCGAGGAGGCACTGCCCGCGCTCTGGGATCTCGTCTGGGCCGGCGAGGTGACGAACGACGCGTGGACGCCGCTGCGGGCAGGCCGCCGCTACAAGACGCAGGCCCAGCGACCGAGGCCGCGCCGTTTCTCGCGCCGTCGCGCCGGCGAGGTGACCGCCACGCAGGGACGCTGGTCGCTGACCGCGCGGCTCTTCCCGGGCCGCCCCGACCGGCGCGCGCTCGCCGAGCTGCTGCTCGAGCGGCAGGGAATCGTCACCCGCGACGGAGTGCGCGGGGAGGGCATTCCGGGCGGCTATGGAGCGGTCTACGGCGAGCTGAAGGCACTCGAGACGCTCGGCCTCTGTCGGCGTGGTTACTTCGTCGAGGGGCTGGGGGGAGCGCAGTTCGCGCTCGGCGGCGCAGTCGAGCGGCTGCGCGAGCTGCGGCCGAAGGATGGGGAAGAGGCGGAGCCGCTCGTGCTGGCCGCCGCCGACCCGGCCCAGCCTTATGGTGCCGCCCTGCCGTGGCCGAAACGTTCGGAAGGGCGCGCCGCGCGAGTTGCAGGCGCCTACGTCGTCCTGCTCGGGGGCGAGCCAGCGCTCTACATCGAGCGCGGCGGACGGTCGCTCGTGCCGCTGCGGGAGCCCGACGAGGACTGGCTGCGACCGGCGATCGCCGCACTCGTCGCGCACGTCAAGGCCGGCGGGGCGAAGCGCCTCGCGGTCGAGCGCTTCGACAGCGAGCCGGTCGGCAACAGCCAGGTGCTGCCGTTGCTGCTCGAGGCCGGCTTCGTCGCCGGTCCTCGCCGGGCCGTTCTCCGCCCCTAGCGGATCCCCGGGTCGTAGGTGAAGTCGCGTGGCCTGAATCCGTCACCGCCGACGACGATGCGGTGCGGGGCCACGTGCGCCGGAAGCGTGTAGCTGCCGCCGGTCAGCTCGACCCGGTAGCGGCCGCCCCGGTCCGTCGTCGCGACGGTCTGGTGGTCGCCGCGGGTGAAGACGAGGCGGAAGCGTCGAGCGGGTCGCGTGCAGCTGGTGCCCGTGCGGCAGACGGGTGTGGCGGGGGAGACGTAGACCGTGCCGAAGAGTCCGCCGCCGTGGCACCGTCGGCCGCAGCCGCAGCCGGCGAGCACCAGAGCGGCGGCCGAGGCCGACGACGATGCGGGCGATCACTGCGCGGCTAGGGTAGCCGGGTCATGCCCGAGGGAGACGCGCTCCACCGCGCCGCGCGCAGGCTGCAGGCGCTCGTCGGCGAGCGCGTCGCGGTCGAGACGCCACACCCGCGCGCGGCCTCGGTGCTCGCGGCCGGGCGCCTCGACGGGCGCAGGCTCGAGGCGGTCGAGGCGGTCGGCAAGAACCTGCTGCTGCGCTTCGAGGGCGGGCTGGTGCTCCGCAGCCACCTGCGCATGAGCGGCCGCTGGCAGGTGCGTCGAGCGCGGCGCCGAGAAGCACGGCAAGCCGTGGCTCGTGCTGACCGGGACCGAGCGCGAGGCGGTGCTCTGGAACGGGCCGGTGCTCGAGCTGACGAGGCGCGGTACTCGGCGGCTCGGGCCGGACATTCTCGCGCAGCCGCCCGATCTCGCCGGGATGGTCGCGAACCTGCGCCGCGAGCGGCAGGGCCGAGAGCTCGGCGATGCGCTGCTCGACCAGCGGCTGGTCGCCGGGATCGGAAACGTCTGGAAGGCCGAGTCGCTCTGGCGCGCCGAGCTCTCGCCGTGGCTACGGCTCGCGCGGTGTCCGACGAGGAGCTCGAGCGCGTGCTCGGAGAGGCAGCGCAACTGATGCGCTCCGCGCTCGACGGTCACGGCGGCAAGCGAGTCGTGTACCGGCCGCCGGGCGGCCGTGTCAGCGCTGCGGCGCTCCGATCCGCTCGCGCGGCCAGGGCGACGACAACCGCACCGCGTACTGGTGTCCTGGCTGCCAAAGAGGAGAGGAGCCGCCGGGCGCGTAGTGGCCATCCGTGGCCGTGCGCGCTCCGCACCTCTACCGCTCCCTGCGCTGCTTCTGTCTGGCGGGCTTCTCGTTGCTCGCGGACGACGTGGCCCGCGGGGACGAGCTTCCGTTCGCGTTCGAGGAGCACGCCTCGCGCGGGCCGAGCTCGCTCTACGAGTATCGGCCGCTCACCCGCTCCTACGTCGAGGCCCGGGCGGAGCGGCTGAGCGCGCTCGCAGACGCGAGGCTGGCGATCGAGGACCTCGGCCGCGAGCCGGCGGCGGCGATCTACGCCGCGGCCCACTCGGGCAAGGCCGGCGACCAGCCGCTGCTGCGGACGATCGTGCTGCCGCTGCTCGCCGACGTCGCCGATGCCTGCGGCGGGTTCGACTGGAGCGACGAGGCGTTCGACCGCGCCTACGTCGAGCTCGAGCGCTCGCTGCTTGGGGAGCGCCGGACCTATGCCGCCGTCGCGCCGCTCGTGGGGATCTCGCTCGGCACGCAGCTGGAGCTCGCGGACGGGCTCCGGATTCGCGTTGCCGCCGCGGGCGAGCTGGCCGCGCACTGGCCCGAGGCGAACGGACTGCTCCCGGCCGGCTTCGGCACCGAGCCCGACCGGCTCTGCGTGCTCGAGCTGGAGCGCGCGCTGCTGCCCAACGAGCCGCGGGCGCCCGACGCGCCCGGAGAGCTGGCCGACGCCGTCAGCGCGCTGCGCCTGGCGACCGCCGCGCCCGTCGCGGCCGGGCCGGTGCTGTTCGAACGCCTCGACTGGCGGCCGTTGGCGATCCGCCCGATGCTGCCGATTGCCGCGACCGAGCCAAGGGGCGAGCCCACACGGCTCGACTCCTTCCGCGCGCGGCTCGCCTCGGATCTGCTCGCGCGTCTGGGGCGGGCCGAAGAGGACCCGGAGCTGGCGGAGGCACTCGACCGCTGGGAGCTGTCGCTGTTCGCGGACGAGCCGTTTCGCTCGGAGCAGCTCCGTGAGGCTCTGGCCGCGCTGCTGGGCGGGGCCGACGGGCTCTGGGCGGCCTCGGTGCGGGCAGCGGTGCTGCTCGGCGAAACCGGAAGCGAGCGGGCCGAGCAGCTCGAGCGCCTGCGTGGCCTCGCGCGCGGCGAGCCGGCCGGAAGCGCGGCTGCCGACGCGGTGCGCAAGGCGGTCGTCGAGACACTCGCTCACGGCGACCGCGCCGGCCTCGTGGCAGCGCTCGACGACGCGCTCGTCGGAGTCCGGCCGCGTCCGGCAGGCTACTTCGCCGCGCTGGCCTCCTAGAGCGGGGAGGGCACCGACGTCGCGGGGCGCGGGAGCACGGTCGTGCCCGGGCAGGGTGTGGCCTGTGAGAGCTTCGCCGCGAACGTTGCTCCTCCGCCGAGCTGGTAGGCGTCGTGAACGCGCAGCGGCAGGCAGTCGTCCGGGCCGGGCTGCTCGACCCGGAAGACCTGCACCAGCCGGTTCGCGTCGACCTCCGACACGGCCAGCTCGCCCGGGTCGAGGTCGTGACTGGTGTACGCCGTGTCGCAGCTCGCGTCGTGGCATGCGCGCACGGTCACCGCCCGGCCCGTGTCATTTGCGAGCCGCAGCGTGACGGTCGTCTCCGGGCCCGTGTCGACCAGGATGCCGGCGACCACGACCCCGACGATCGCGGCCGACGCGGCCAGAACGCCGATCGCGATCCAAAGCTTGACGCCGCGCGTCAGCATCAGCCTCGTGTGCTCGGTGGGAGCCTGGAGATCGGGGAATGGATCGGTCCACGGCCGGCCGAGCTGCCGGGCGCGGCGGCGACTGTCCTGTCGGAGATTCTGTTTGACGGCGTAGGTGAGGTTTTCGCGGCCGATCCGACCGCGGTCGTCCGAAGAGTCGATGAGCGCAGCCATCTCGAGCACGTGCTCGAGGCCTTCCGGGTCGAGCGCGCGGGCGTAGCCCTTTCGCGCGCGGTCGAGCCGCTTGAGAGCGGCGCGGCCATCGCCGCGATCGATCGCCGCGCGGGCCTCGCCGAGCTCGCGGTCGGGACTGGCGGCCACGCTGGGGAGGAACCGTATCCCTTTCGGCACGGTCCGGACACACACCCGCGCCGATTGCCGGGCTACCTTCGAGCGATGGACGAGGCCCGCGCGGTACTGCGAAGGTTGAGCCGGATCGAAGCGCTCGAGCGCGAGGGCGCGCCGCCACGCTCGCTGCTCGCCGAGGTGCACGCGCTGCTGGCCGAAGCGGAGGCGTGGGCGGCCGCGGAGCGGGATGGGGTGGAGCTCGCCGAGGCCGCGCTCGAGCGCTGCCGCGATGCGCTCGCCGATTCCACGGCGGCGGCGCGGTGAGTGGTGGCGCGCGCGGCATGATTCGGCGTGTCCTCGCTGGCCTCCGACTCGGACGCCCGCCCCCGCGACGGCCTGCGTGCGGCGATCGCAGTCGCGGCGACGGTCTGGTTCTTCGGCGCCTCCTTCGGGCTCCTGGCGCGGGCCTCCGGGATGGGCGTGCTCGCACCCCTCGTCCTCTCGGCCACGACCTTCGCGGGCTCTGCCCAGTTCGCAGTCGCCTCGATCCTGGGCGCCGGCGGCGGCACAGCGGCCGCGATCGTCGCCGCGGTCTTGCTGAACACCCGCTACGCGCCGATCTCGATCTCGGTAGCGCGGCTCTTCCACGGCCCCCGCCTGCGCCGGCTGGTGGAGTCACAACTGATCGTGGACGAGTCGTGGGCGCTCGCGAGCCGGGGCGGTGGCCGCTTCGACCGCCGGATCCTGCTCGGGGCCGGGCTCCTCCTGTACGTCTCATGGGTGAGCGGCACCGCGGTCGGCGTGCTCGCGGGAGACGCGCTCGGCGACCCTAAGGATCTCGGCCTCGACGGCGCGTTCCCCGCGCTCTTTCTCGCGCTGCTCGTGCCGCAGCTGCGGGCGCCGCGCGCGGCTCTTGCCGCCCTGGTCGGCGGAGCAATCGCGCTGGTGCTGATCCCGGTCACGCCTCCGGGGACGCCGATCGTGGCCGCGAGCGCCGCGTGCCTGCTCGGCCTGCGCCGGAGTGGCCCGTGAGCTCGGTCTGGCTCGTCGTGCTCGTGGTCGGCATCGCGACGGTGGCCCTCAAGGCGACCGGGCCGGTGCTGCTCGGCGATCGTGAGCTGCCCGAGCGGGTCGCCCGCGTGACCGCGCTGCTGGCGCCGGTGCTGCTCTCGGCACTGGTCGTCACGCAGACGGTCGGAGGCGACAACGAGCTCGTCCTCGACGCGCGGCTGGCCGGGGTCGGGGCTGGTGCGGTCGCGATCGCGGCCCGCGCGCCCCTGCCTGTCGTGGTCGTGGTCGCGGCGGTCGCGACCGCGCTCACGCGGCTCGTCACGTGAGGTTCGTCCTGCGGCTCTCGTACATTCCGAGGCATTGACCGGCCCGAACCGACGCCGCGAAGTCGCTGGTTTTCCGCGGAGGTATCGCTAGCATGAGAGCGAAGAAAGGGGCTCGATGGGGCTCGCACGCCTGCTTCCGCGACCGGGAAACCGGACCGAAACCGCCCAGGGGCCGCCGATGGGACGAGTGATCTCATTCGCGAACCAGAAGGGCGGCGTCGCCAAGACGACGACCACGCTCAACCTGGGCGTGGCTCTGGCCGAGCAGAACCTGAGGGTGCTGCTCTGCGACCTGGACCCGCAGGGCAACCTGACGATGAGCCAGGGGCTCAACCCGGACACGATCGAGCGCTCGATGTTCGACGTGCTCGTGCACCGGCTGCCGATCCAGGAGGTCATCCACCACACGGAGGTCGACCTCGCCGTCTCGTCGATCGACCTGGCCGGCGCCGAGCTCGCGCTCTCGAGCATGATCGGCCGCGAGCGCGCGTTGGAGAAGGCCATCGCGCCCGTGCGGGACTCCTACGACTACGTCCTGATCGACACGCCGCCGTCGCTCGGCCTGCTCACGATCAACGCGCTCGTCGCCTCGAACGGCGTGATCGTCCCGGTCCAGTGCGAGTACCTCTCGCTGCGCGGCCTCGTGCAGCTCGAGAACACGCTCTCGATGATCCGCGAGAACCTGAACCCGGAGGTCGGGATCGAGGGGATCCTCCCGACCATGTACGACAGCCGCACGTTGCACTCGCGCGAGGCCGTGGAGATCCTCCAGGAGAACTTCGGCGACCTGGTCTTCGACACGAAGATCAAGAAGACCGTCCGCTACGCGGAGGCCCCGGTAAAGGGCACCTCCGTCCTCAAATACGACCCCAGCGGCAGCGCCGCCCAGGCCTACCGCGACCTCGCGAAGGAGGTGCTCAATGGCGCGCAGGCGCGCGAGCATGCGTGAAGGCCCGCTGGCGGAGCTCTTCCGAGCGACCGAAGCGGCGCAGCGGCAGGCCGAGAAGGAAGGGCGCGAGCCGGAGCCCGAGCAGCAGGCAGAAGCAGCGCCGGCCGAGACGCCGCCGGTCCCGGCGCCGACCCCGGTCGAGCCGCCCGAGAAGACTGTCGAGCACGTCCCCGAGTGGGAGGAAGAGGCGCCTCCTCCGCCGCCGCCTCCGCCCGAGCCGGTGCGGCTGCCCGAGCGCGCCCCCGAGCCCAAGCGCGAGGCACCGAAGCCGAAGCTCGAGCCACTGCCCGAGGCGCCGCCGCGGCTGCACCGCGTGCCCGAGCCTGGCGCTTACATCGCGGTCATCCGCGTCGTCGGCGTCGGCGGCGCGGGCCTGAATGCGGTCAACCGGATGATCGACGCCGACATCTCGCAGGTCGAGTTCGTCGCCGTCAACACCGACATCCAGCAGCTGCAGACGAGCGACGCGCCCGTCAAGATCCACATCGGCCGGGAGCTGACCGAAGGCCTCGGCTCGGGCGCCGACCCCGATCTCGGCCGCCGAGCCGCCGAGGAGGCCTACGACCAGATCAAGCGCGCTCTGCGCGGCTCCGACATGGTCTTCGTCACCGCCGGCGAGGGTGGCGGCACCGGCTCCGGCGCGGCACCCGTCGTCGCCCGGATCGCCAGGGAGCTCGGCGCGCTGACGGTGGGGATCGTCACCACCCCGTTCACGTTCGAAGGCACCCGCCGCGCGAAGCAGGCGACCGACGGCGTCGACACGCTGCGCTCCAACTGCGACACGGTGATCGTCGTCCCGAACGAGAAGCTGCTCGAGGTGCTCGACCGCGAGACGTCGATGCTGGACGCCTTCCGCATCGCCGACGACGTGCTGCGTCAAGGCGTCCAGGGCATCTGCGATCTGATCACGCTCCCCGGCCTGATCAACCTCGACTTCGCCGACGTGCGCACGATCATGAAGGATGCGGGGACAGCGTTGATGGGCATCGGCTTCTCCGCAACCGGCGAGAACCGGGCGCGCGAGGCGGCCGAGCGGGCGCTGCGCTCGCCGCTGATCGAGACCGACGTCGGCGGCGCGAAGGGCATCCTGCTCTCGATCGCCGGCGGCGACGACCTCTCGCTCTACGAGGTCAACGAGGCCGCCGAGGTCGTGCGCGGAGCCGCAACCGACGACACGAACATCATCTTTGGCGCGACCGTCGACGACCGGCTGACCGGCCAGGTCTGGGTCACGGTCGTGGCGACGGGCTTCGGCCAGCGCGCGGCGCAGCGGCGCATCTCGATGCGGGCCGAGGCGCCGGACGAGGGCTCGCTCGAGCCGCCGAGCTTCCTGCAGACTTAGTCGACGCGCTCGCTCGTCCTCTCGTACTTCGAGCCGCGTGAGCTGGCGACGATCGTCGCGGCCGCGCGCGGCGCCGGCCTGCCGCCGCGGGCGCCCGTGTACATCGGCAGCTACGGCGTCGGCGACAGGCTCGCGACACGGGTGCACCAGCTGACGCGGGCGCGGTATGCGCCGATCTTCCACATCCAGCCAGGGTGGTTCTGGGAGCGTCGCCGGCTCGAGCCGCGCGCCGAGAAGGAGCTGCTCGCGCACAACCCCCGCTCGGAGCGGCTCGCCGGACCGCTGCCGGAGCTCGAGCAGCTGCTGCGGCTCCCGACCGCTGCTCGGATCTCGTGGAGCGTGGAGCTCGGTGCCCGCTTCCGCGACACGCTGCGCGCCGCGGAGGTCGCAGACACGTGGCAGCTGGACGAGATCGTCGCCGAGTGCGCCGGCCGCTCGGGCAAGGCGTATCGCGAACACACGCGAGGAACGCTGCGAGGCCTGACGTTCGGCCGACCCGTGCTCGGCGACCGGCCGCTGCAGGGCCTGGTCTGGTGGGCGAAGACCGCCCACGTGCTGCCGTCGCGCCCGATCACTGCGGAGCTGGCAGCGTTCTGGCGGATGCTGAACCGGGCATGCGTCGGGCTGATCGGCGAGGAGTACCCGGTGTTTGCCGGCGATCCGCGCGCAGCAGCCCGCGCCGGCGCGTCCGGCCAGCGGCGGCTTGCCGGCGGTGGCCCTGAACGGCGGGCGCTCGCGAGGAAGTACCTCTGCGGCCTCCAGCCGGGGTTCCGGCTGCGCCCCGGCCTCGGCGGCAACACGCACCGGCTCTCCCGGGTCGCTGCCGAGCGCTGGCGGGCCGAGTATCTCCGCGCGCGCTCGGCGAGCGGCGTGGCCGGGTTCGCATTCTTCGACTTTCGCTTCGAGAACAGCCCGGCCGCGATCGTGCGCCAGCTGTTGCGCGAGCTAGCGCCGCTGCTGCGTTAGTCCTCGTCGCAGACGCGGTCCCGCCCGCCGGTCACGGCGGTCGCCAGTGCGCTCGCGGCACCGACGTGGAACGAGAGCTGGAGCGGCCCGGGCCGCGTCGCCGAGACCGTCGTCATCCCGTCCTTGCGCCTGAGCAGGCAGGCATTGGGCGCGCGCCAGTACGGCGAGAAGCGCACTGCAAGCCGGTAGTCGCCGGCGCGCGGGAGGTCGAGCAGCACACGGGTGCCGGTCAGCTCGACCACGCGGCCCGGCGCAGGGCCGGTGAGGATCGGCTGCGGCCGAGGTACCGCGAAGATCGTCAGCCGAGGCGTCTCGAGCACGCGCCACAGGCCGGAGCGGCCGGAGCGAAGCAGCGCCGCCTCGGCGCGGGCGCTGTAATCGGCGGGCGCGCTGGAGAGCACGACGTAGCGGACGCCGAGCCCGCGCAGCCAGGCGCCGTACGCTTTCGGGCCGAGCAGGTCGTCGTAGAGCAGCTCGTTCTGCGGAAAGTCGTCCTGCCGGTAACCGCCGCGGGCGATCGGGATGTGCGCCTCGGCCAGGTAGGCCGCGGCCCAGTGACCCGTCGTGTCCACGACCTCGACGCGGTAGGAGGGCGAGAGGTGTCCGCGCAAGAAGCCGATCGCGGGGGTCCAGTAGGAGCGGTGCGTGGCCGTGTCGCTGCGGGCGTGGAGGTACCCGAAGAGCGGCGGCGTCACGTTCCACGTGACGGCCAGCCCGAGCACGGCGAGCGCCACCGGCAGTGGCCGCCAACGTCGCAGCGAGAGCGTCAGCACTGCGATCGGGATCGCCGCGTAGCGGATCCGCAGCACGTTCTCGCCGACCGCGCTCGGGATAGCGAACGCAGCGAGGACGGCACCGAGGTAGACGACGAACATCCACCAGAGCGGCCTCGCCCGCTCGACGCGCCACGACATCGCCAGGCCGAGGAAGCAGAAGACGAGCGCGGCCAGCAGCTCCTGCCACGAGAACGGATACTGCCCCGATCCGGGGAACGCTCGCCAGAGGGCGATCTCGACGACGCCGAAGGCGGCAATGGTCAGCGCGGGCGCGAGCAAGGTGCGCCGTTCTTCCCAGCGCGCGATCCCGAACGCGGCGAGCAGCAGCGTGAGCAGCAGGAAGGCGAGCGGGCTCGCCGCCAGCGTCAGCGCGGCGAGCACCGCGAAGCGCCAGGAGCGTCTCGTCTGCAGCGCCCAGATCGACAGCAGCGCGAGCGCGGCGCCGAGCGCGAACGGGAACGCCGCCGAGAAGACGATCCCGCACCAGACGACCGCAAACGTCCGGCTCGACCAGCGCGCCGTCGGTCCCCACTGGCGCGAGACCACGACCGCGAAGGCGAGCGCTGCCGTCGACACGGTCGCGACGGCCAGCAGCCGGATCCCGAGCAGCGCGGCGAGCGGGTAGTAGAGGACGCTGTAGGTGACGAAGCTGTAGCGGCCCGCGTACCAGAAGTTGTTCCAGAGGGCGAAGCCGTCGTTGAGGAAGAGCGTGCGCTGGTAGGCGTGCTCGGCCAGGTCGGAGCCCGGTGGGCCGAGCCAGACGAGGGCGGTCGCGAGCGTTGCCGCGGCGCCGGCGGCGAGAGTCGCCTCTCGCTGGACGGAGGTTCGCGTCACGGCTGCGGTCGAGGATATCGGGCTGACCTGAGTAGCCTTGGAGGGATGCGTGGCGCAGTCGCAGCGGGACACGCCCTCACCGCGGAGGCGGGGGCGCAGGTGCTGGCCGAAGGCGGCAATGCCGTCGACGCCTGCATCGCTGCCGCGTTCGTCTCCTGGGTGGCGGAGAGCACGCTCACCGGGCCCGGTGCGGGCGGCTTCCTGCTCGTGCACCGGGCAGGCGACGACTCCACCCGCGTGCTGGACCACTTCGTCACGGTGCCCGGGCTCGGCCTGAGCGAGCACGGCCAGACGCCGATGGACGACGTCGGGATCGACTTCACGCCCGAGTCGTCGCAGTTCTTCCGCATCGGTGCCGCGTCGTGTGCCGTCCCGGGCGCGGCGGCCGGGCTGGGCGAGGCTCATCGCCGCTTCGGGTCGCTGCCCTGGCGGACGCTGCTCGAGCCGGCGATCGCGCATGCTCGCGCGGGGATCGAGCTGACCGAGCCCCAGGCGTACCTGCACGACATCCTCGACCCGATCATGCGCCACACCGACGAGGGCCGGACGATGTACAGCACGAACGGCAACCGCCTGGTCGCCGGCGACCTGCTCGTGCTCTCCGACCTGGGGCGGACACTCGAGCAACTGGCCGAACGGGGCGCCGACGATCTCTACACCGGCGAGCTGGCGGCGGCGCTGTCGAGCCACCTGCGCGAGCACGGCGGGGAGATCACGCTGCGAGACCTGAGCGAGTACCGCGTGATCCGCAGGCAGCCGGTGCGCGTCGCCTTCCTCGGGCACGAGTTCCGCTCGAACCCGCCGCCCTCGACCGGGGGCGTCCTGATCGGGCTCGGCCTGCGGCTGCTCGACCGGCTCGGGCTGGCCGGTCCGCCCGGGAGCGCAGAGGCGATGGCACAGCTGGTCGAGATCATGCGCGAGCAGGAGACCGCCCGCGGCGGGCCGTTCACCCGTGAGCTCTACCGCGGCGGGCTCGCGCGCCGGCTGGCCGACGAGGACTTCCTCGCGGCGGCGGCCGGTCGCGCCCGGGAACGCCTGCCCGAGCTGCAGCGCGGCACGACACACATCGCCGTCGTGGACGGACGGGGCAACGCGGCCTCGCTGACCGCCTCCACCGGCGCGGGCTCGGGGGTGGTCGTCCCGGGCACCGGGATCCAGCTGAACAACATGCTCGGCGAGTTCGACCTCGCAGCCACCGGCGGGCATCCTCGGCCGGGAGTCCGCTTCACCAGCGGCATGGCGCCCTCGGTCGTGCTGCGGGACAGTCGCCCGCGACTCGTCGTCGGCAGTGCCGGTTCGCTGCGGCTGCGTGGGTCGATCCTGCAGATCGTCGTCAACGTGGTCGCTCACGGGCTCGGCGTGCGCGAGGCGATCGAGCGCCCGCGGGTCCACCTCGAGGGGCCCGTGCACGTCGAGGGCCGCAACGACCCCGCCGAGATCGACCGGCTCGAGGCGTTCGGCTACGAGCTCGCCCGCTGGCAAGGCCTGAATCTTTTCTTCGGCGGCGCGGCCGGGGTCGAGCTGCTCGAGGACGGCACGCTGGCCGCCGCCGGTGACCCGCGGCGCGGGGGACACGGCGTTGTGGTCGAGTGAGCTTCGAGATCCGGGAGGCAGAGCCGGGCGACGCGGCCGAGCTGGTCTCCCTCGCGCGGGAGGTCAGCTCGGAGCCTGGGGACTGGCTGCTCGCGGCCGCGGAGTGGCGCAGCGTGGCGGCCGAGCGGCGCTACCTGCGCGCGGCACGGCGGTCGCCGCACGCGGCCGTCTTCGTGGCCGAGACGCCCGACGGTCTGGTCGGACGCCTGTCGGTCGCGCGCGACGTCCATCCGGCCAGCCGCCACGTGGCCGACCTCGGGCTGATGGTCGCCGCGAGCCACCGGCGGCAGGGGATCGGCAGCGCGCTGCTGGAGCGGACCGTCGAGTGGGCGCGCGCGAACGGCGTCGCCAAGCTCGAGCTCCACGTGTTTGCGCACAACACGCCCGCGATCACGCTCTACGAGTCGTTCGGCTTCGTGCAGGAGGGCTACCGCCGCCGTCACTACCGCCGTGACGGCGACTACCTGGACGCGATCCTGATGGCGTTGACCACACTCCCGGAATGAGCGGCTTCGTCCACCACTACGGGCTGCTCGCGCTGTTCCTGATCGTGATGCTCGAGTCCGCCGGCGTGCCCCTGCCCGGGGAGACGGCGCTGATCGCCGCAGGCGTCTTCGCCTCGCACGGGGAGCTGAACATCGCGGCCGTGATCGCCGTCGCGGCCGCGGCGGCGATCATCGGCGACAACCTCGGCTACTGGGTCGGCCGGACCGGCGGTCGCAGCGTGCTCACGCGCTGGACCGCCACCTCGCGCACGCTGCCGTGGGCGGAGGGCTTCTTCGAGCGACATGGCCCGAAGACGATCTTCATCGGGCGTTTCTTCTCGATTCTCCGGGTAACCGCGGCCTGGATGGCGGGCGTCTCGCGGATGCACTGGTGGACGTTCTTCCTCTGGAACGCGGCCGGCGGGATCTGCTGGGCGCTGCTCGTCGGCCTCGTCGCCTACCTCTTCGGCCAGGCCGCGGCGGACGCGATCGCGAAGTACGGGCTGATCGGCGGCGCGGCGATCGCGGCAGTCGCGCTGGTCGGGCTGGTCGGCTTCCACTTCTGGCGCAAGCGGCTGGTGGAGTCGCCGTGAAGCGCGTGCTCGTGCTCGCCGCGCTCGCGCTCTGTCCGGGAGCGCAGTCTGCGGCGCCGAAGGTGCCGGCCTTCGACCACGTGATCGTGATCGTGTTCGAGAACAAGGCGCGGGCCGAGGTGCTCGGCAGCCCCGCGGCGCCCGCCTTCAATGCCTTCGCAAAGCGCGGAGCCGTCCTCTCCGACTACCGCGGCCTGGTGCATCCGAGCCTGCCGAACTACCTCGCGCTCGTCTCGGGCTCGATGCACGGGATCGCCTGGAACTGCACGAGCTGCACGGTGGCCGGACGCAGCCTCGCCGACGCGCTCGAGGCCAAGGGCCTGACCTGGAAGGCCTACGCCGAGGGCCTGCCGCGGCCCGGGTGGACGGGCCTGGTGAGCGGGCGGTACGCGAAGAAGCACGAGCCGTTCCTGTACTTCCGCCGGGTGCTCGCGAGCCGCGCGCGTCTGCGGAGGGTCGTGCCGCTCGCGCAGCTCTCGCGCGACCTGGCGGCCAAGCGGCTGCCGGACTTTGCGCTCGTCACGCCGGACATGTGCCACGACATGCACGACTGCCCGGTCTCGACGGGCGATGCGTGGCTGGGCCGCTTCCTGCCGCCACTGCTGCGGCTGCCCGGGACGGTCGTCGTGGTCACCTTCGACGAGGCCTCCGGTCCGGATCCGGGCGTGCCCGCGCTGGTGCTGGGCCCGCTCGTCCGGCCGGGCTCGGCATTCGTGCCGAAGATCACGCATTACGGCCTGTTGCGGATGGTCGAGGACGGGCTCGGCATTGCTCGACTAGGCGCCTCGGCGGGCACCGGTCCGGTGACCGGCATCTGGCGCTGAGTCAAAAAGGGATCTGCGCTTCGACCTTGAAGCAGTGCGTTCGTGGCGATGTTGTCGGTGCTGACCGGGGCGATCGAGGCGCGTGATCCGTACACACGCGGACACTCCACGCGCGTGACTGCACTCGCCGAGGAGGTCGCGCGCCGGCTCGGTTGGAGCGAGGACCGGCTCGCCTCGCTGCGCATCGGCGGGCCGCTGCACGACATCGGCAAGCTCGCGGTCTCCGACGAGGTTCTGCGCAAGGAGGGACGGCTCGACGACGGCGAGCTCGCCCAGATCCGCGAGCACCCGAAGATCGGTGCGCGGATCCTGCTGCGCATGGCCGCCCTGCGCGAGGCGATCCCGTACGTGCTCTACCACCACGAGCGCTGGGACGGGCACGGCTATCCCTCGGGCAAGGCCGGCGAGGAGATCCCGCTCGAGGCGCGCGTGCTTGCGATCGCGGATGCCTTCGACGCAATGACGAGCGACCGGCCCTACCGGCGCGCCCTGACGCGGGCGGAGGCGCTGGCCGAGGTCGAGCGCTGCTCAGGGACCCAGTTCGACCCGGCGATCGCGCGCATCTTCCTCGAGCTGTTCGCCGAGGCGGAACTACCCAGCGCCGCGGCCGCTTCGTAGCCGCGCCGGGGCCTTTTGCTCCCACGCGTCCTCGAGTAGGTCGCGCAGGAAATCGTGTTCGACACGGGCGAGCTCGACGCCGACCGCGGCGAGCCGCTTGCCCCACCAGACCTCCTCGCAGGCATCCGGTGCTGCGTCGATCGCAGTCCGGACCCCGCCCTCGTCGACCATCACGTTCATGCGCCCGGCGCTCCAGAGGGTGGCGAAGATCTTCCCGTCCACGCGGAACGAAGGCCGGCCGTGGTGATCCTGCTCGACCGCTTCCGGCAGGGACAGCGCGAGTGCTCGGGCCTCCTCAGCCGTCACGTTAGAGCGAGGCCCAGACCTCGAGCTTCTGTCTCGTCCGGCGGATCACGTCGTCGGTGAACTCGCTTGTACCCGCGTGGCCGCCGAGGTCGGCGGTGCGCACGCCGTCGGCCACCGCTTCCAGGCAGGCCTCGCGGATCGCCCTCGACGCCTGCGCCGCCTGCTCGCCCGCGTAGCCGAGGACGGCGGCGGCAGCGAGGATCATCGCCATCGGGTTCGCCACGTTCTTGCCCTGCAGCGAGGGCGCTGTGCCGTGCGCTGCCTCGGCGAGCACGACCGTCGGCACGTAGTCGTCGCCGAAGCCGACGAGCAACGACTCCGAGCCCGCGATCGAGCCGAAGAGCGGCAGCACCAGGTCGGAGAGGATGTCGCCGTCGCGGTTCAGGGACGGGATCACGAGGGGGTCGCCGCTGGCCGCGATCAGCAGCGCGAAGGTCGCGTCGATCAGCTGCGGCTCGTAGGTCACGTTGCGGTGGCGCTCGGCGGCCGCGTCCATCTCCTCCTTCAGCATCCCCTCGTAGACCGGGCTGACCGTGTACTTCGGGCCTCCGAAGACCTTCGCGCCCGTCTCCTCGGCGAGCCGGAAAGCGAACTCAGCGACCGCGTGGCAGATGCGCCGCTCGATCCGCTCGGTGCGGAAGGCGGCCTCGTCGTCGCCCTCGCCCTCGCGCCACTCCTTCGCGCCGTAGGCGTCGCCGACCGCCATGCGCACGACCGAGATCGGCGCGTGCACACCGCCGAACGGGACGATCCCTGGGATGCGCCTGCCGGTGCGCACGATCACGCGGCCGCCGATCTCCTCGCGCAGGATGCGGTTCGGGGAGCCGACGTCGTCCGCGCCTTCCGGCGTAACCGTCGCGCCCTTCAGCCCGAGCCCTGCCTCGCGCACCGCGGCCGCCGCCTCGTGCACGACGGCGTTGTCCGTCGCCCGGCGCGACTGGAGCGAGAGGTCGTAGCGCGGGAGCTCGACCTCGGTCCCGATCACGTCGGGCGCGAGCACGCGCAGCGCTTCCTCCAGCAGCTCCTGACCGGTTTCGTCGCCCTCGAGGACGACGATCGTCGTGCCCGCCATCAGCCTCCTTGGATTAGGACCGCGCGCCCGCGGCTACACCGCAGACTCTATGGCCAGGCGAGGAGGATGGAGACGGCTCGGGACGCGGCGCTTCCGGTACGAGGACGCGCGCGGCCGCGCGATCACGGACGAGGCCGCGCTGGCGCGGATCGAGTCACTGCGCATCCCGCCGGCCTGGAAGGACGTCTGGATCTCGCCGCGCGCCGGCGCAAAGCTGCAGGCAACCGGCGTCGACAAGGCCGGGCGTCGCCAGTACCTCTACCACCCGGAATTTCGCGCCCGCCAGGAGCAGGCAAAATTCGACAAGCTGGTGCGCTTCGCGGAGCGGCTTCCCGACCTGCGCAAGGCGATGGACGAGCACCTCGACCAGGCGCCGCTCAGCTTCGAATGGACGGCGGCGGTCGCGGTGCGGCTGATCAACGAAGGCTGGTTCCGTGTCGGCGGCGAGCAGTATGCGAAGACGCACAAGACCTTCGGAATCACCACCCTGCGCAAAGGGCACGTCAAGGTGCGCGGGAGCAGGATCTCCTTTCGTTTCCGTGCGAAGCACCGCGTCCTTTGCCGGACGGTGCTCGTCGATGCCGAGCTCGCGGCCGCGATGAAGGAGTTGCTGGCGCTACCCGGGGGACGACGGCTCTTTCGCTACGAGTACAACGGCGAGCTCGTCAACCTCGGCGCGCGCCGGTTGAACGACTACATCCGCGAGCACATGGGCGACGAGTTCACCGCGAAAGACTTCCGCACCTGGGGCGGCACGCTGCTCGCGGCGATCGAGCTGGCCGAGCGCGGGGAGGCCGAGACGGTGACCGAGCAGAAGCGCCTCGTCGCGGCGGTGATGCGCTCCGTCGGCGAGCGGCTCGGGAACACCCCCGCGGTCGCGCGGGCCTCGTACGTCAGCCCGGCGGTTGTCGAGCAGTATCTCGACGGGCGAACAATCGACGACTTTCGGCCTCGCCATTTGCGTGTGGTGCGCGCGCGGAATTCCCAGCTCGATCCCGAGGAGCAGGCGCTGGTCAGCCTGCTGCGCTCGTGGCGCATTCGCCGGGCACGCGAAGCCGCTTGAGATTTCAACCGGGTCTTCGTTAGGCTGGCCGAAATCCCGGCGAAAACGGAGGGTGACAATTGGCACGTAAAACGATCCGCGTCAGTGACCAATCCGGCAGCGAGATACCGGAGGGTAAGGGCGCGACCGTGCGGATCACGTTTGCGGACGCGCGCAAGGGCGTTCGCGAGCTCGATCTGACCGACGCCGAAGCCGAACGGCTCGGCGGGCGGGCAGTCGCCAGGCGCGGCCGCCGGCCGAAGTCGGCCTCGTAGAGCCTGCGGGGCGGGGCGACCCGCCCCGTTCTTTTCGCGCGCTCGGAGTCGTCCCCTGGCGACACTAGGATTGGCCGGGTGCCGCTGAGCCTGCTCGCAGGTCCTGCGAACGCGGGGAAAGTCGCGCTCCTGCTCGAGCGCTATCTCGCCGCGCTCGAGTCCGATCCAATCTTGATCGTGCCGAACCGGCCGGACGTCGACCGGGCCGAGCGCGAGCTGCTGACGCGCGCGGGCGCGCTCGTGGGCGGCTCGATCGGCACCTTCGACGACCTCTTCGAGCGGATCGCGCGCGGGAACGGCTCGCACCGCGCCGTGATCACCCCGGCCCAGCGGACGTTGCTGCTGCGGCGAGTGGTCACCGGCGCCGAGGGCCGCTCCGCTCGCTTCTCCGGCTTCGCCGACTCGCTCGGCTCGACCGTCGCCGAGCTCGAGTCGGCGCTGCTCGAGCCCGGTGAGCTCGAAGGCGAGCTCGCGCAGCTCTACGCGGCCTATCGCGAAGAGCTCGACCGGCTCGGCCTCTGGGACCGCGAGCTCGAGCGACGG
Source organism: uncultured Actinomycetes bacterium (assembly GCA_963763475.1). GTDB lineage: Bacteria > Actinomycetota > Thermoleophilia > Gaiellales > Gaiellaceae > AC-32. Next base: position 99,773 of record CAVXOR010000005.1, read on the forward strand.
CACGCCGCCGAGCGCGCCGCGGGTGAGCTCGGCGCCTGGGAGCCGCGGCCGGTGTTCGCGTACGGCTTCGAGGACCTGACCGGGGCGGAATGGGCGCTGCTGGAAGCGCTGGCAGCGCGCGCCGAGGTGACCGTCTCACTGCCGTACGAGCCCGGTCGTGACGCCTTCGCCTCGCTTCAGCGCACGGCGGAGGATCTCTCGCGCCTCGCCGAGGGAACGATCGAGGAGCTCCCGCCGAGCCGCGAGGTGCGCTCGCCGGTGCTCGCCCACCTGGAGCGCTCGCTCTTCAGTGCGGGAGCCACGCAAGGGCCGGAGCTCGACGGCTCGCTGCGCTTCCTCGAGGGCGCCGGCATCCGCGGCACGCTCGAGCTCGTCGCGGACGAGATCCTGGCGCTGCTACGCGACGGCGCGCCCGCGGACGAGATCGCGATCGTCTGCCCGACCCTCGACCGCTGGCGGGCGTCGCTCGACACGGCTTTCACCACGCTCGGCGTGCCCTACGCGCTCGAGGGCCGCCTGCGGCTCGGACAGACGCCGTTCGGCCAGGCCCTGCTCTCGTTGCTGCGCTACGCCTGGCTCGACGGCCAGCGGCGCGACCTGTTCGCCTTCCTCCGCTCGCCGTACTCCGGGCTGGCGCGACACCACGTCGACTTTCTCGAGGGCCGGCTGCGCGGGCGCGGGGTCACCCAGCCGGAGCGCGTCGAGGAAGAGGTCACGAAGCTGCGCGGCCAGCCCTTGCCGCATCTCGACGCCGTCCGCAGCGGGCCCGACGCGCTCGCCGCGGTCCGGGATCACGCGCGGATCATGATCAGCTCGGCCCACCGGCTCGACTCGCCGCCCACGCACGAGGCCGCCCGGCTCGACCTGCGTTCGCACGAAGCCGCCTCGAAGCTCGTCGCCGAGCTCGAGGGCTGGCGCGACCGCGGCGGCGAGGCGTCCCGCGAGGAGCTCGTCTCGCTGCTCGCCGACGCGCCCGTGCGGCTCGGGGGCGCCGGGGAGGCAGGTCGCGTCGCGGTGCTCGACCTACTGCGCGCGCGCACACGACGTTTCCAGGTCGTCTTCGTGGTCGGGCTCGACGAGGGCCGCCTGCCGCGCCGCTCGCAGGGCTCACCGTTCCTGGACGAGGAGCAGAAAGCAGAGCTCGAGCGGTCGTCGCGCACTGGGCGCCTGCTGCGCACCGACCCGGTCTCGCGCGACCGCTACCTCTTCTACACCGCATGCACGCGCCCGACCCGGCGGCTCTACCTCGTGCGGGAGGCCGCGAGCGACGACGGCGCTCCGCGCGAGCCGAGCCCGTTCTGGGACGAGACGCGCGGCCTGTTCGCCGCCGACGAGGTCGAGCGCTGGACGCGCCGACGGCCGCTCGCCGCGCTGACCTGGCCGCTGGAGTCCGCCCCGAGCGAGCGTGAGCGCCTGCGCGCGCTGGCCTCACTTGCCCCCGCCGACCGCCCGGCCGCCACCTCGCTCGCTCGCGCGAACGGCTGGGAGCGCCGCCTCGACCGCGCGCTCGCGGCCTTCGACCGGCCGACGCGCCTGACGCATCCCGTCGTGCTCGAGGAGCTGCGCCAGAAGGCGACCTTCGCCGTCACCGAGCTCGAGCGCTTCACCGCCTGCTCGTCGATGTGGTTCGTCGATCGTGTCCTGCAGCCGCGGACCATCGACGTCGAGGTCGACGCCCGCCTGAAAGGGACGATCGTCCACCAGGCGCTGTTCACGTTCTTCAAGGGCCTGCCCAAGCGCACCGGCGCCGACCGTGTGCAGCCCGAGACGCTCGAGGACTCGCTCGTCTTCCTGCGTGAGTGCCTCGCCGACGCGCTGGCCGCGCACGTGCGCTTCGACCTGCCGGAGCTGGAGCGGAACGAGCTCGAGCAGAGCCTGGCCCGCGACCTCGAAAAGCTGATCCGCCGTGAGGCAGAGTCGGAGTCGCCGCTCGTCCCGAGTCGCTTCGAGGTCTCGTTCGGCTCCGAGCGCTCGGCGCCGGAGTTGCAGCGCGGGCTCGACCTGGGCGGCTTCGCGGTCACGGGCAAGATCGACCGGATCGACCGAGATCCGTTCGGAGCCCGCGCGATCGTGGTCGACTACAAGTCCGGCCGCGCGCCGACGGCCCGCGAGATCGACCGCGAGCTGCACCTGCAGATCCCGCTTTACATGCTCGTCCTGCGCGACCTGGTCGGGATGGAGCCGCTCGGCGGCGTCTACCGCACTCTGGCCGGCGACGCGCGGGCGCGCGGGCTGCTGCGCGAGGAGGCGCGCGAGGACGGCCTGCAGGGGTTCATGCAGAACGACTATGTCGACGAGGACACGTTCTGGGGCGGGATCGAGCGGGCGCGCGAGCACGCGGTCGGCGTGGTCGAGCGCATCCGCGAGGGCGACGTTCGGCACGACCCGCGCGGCGGTTCCTGCCCGACCTGGTGCGAGCTCTGGCCGATGTGCCGGGTGAAACGGTCGTGAGCGCGGTCGAGACCGTGAATCGCGAGCAGCTCCGTGCGATCGAGGAGCAGGGGGTCGTCTTCGTCTCGGCGGGCGCCGGAACAGGCAAGACGACGGTGATCGTCGAGCGCTTCTGCCGCGCGGTCTGCGAGCACGGCGTGGATGTCGACTCGATCCTCGTGATCACCTACACCGAGCGCGCCGCCGGTGAGCTGCGCGGCCGGATCCGCAAGCGCCTGCTCGAGCTCGGCCGGCACGAACTCGCGCGAGAGCTCGACGCCGCGTGGATCTCGACCATCCACGGCTTCTGCCACCGGCTGCTGAAGGCGCACCCGTTCGCCGCCGGGATCGACCCGCGCTTCCGCGTGGTCGACGACAGCCAGGGCCGCGTGCTCCGTGGCGAGGCCTTCCGGGCCGCGCTCGAGGAGTTCTGCGGCGACGACGAGGCACGACTGCGGCTGCTCGCGTCGTACGGCGGCCGCCGGCTGCGGAGGATGCTCACCGGCGTGCACGAGACCCTGCGCTCGTCCGGGCTCGAGCTGCGGATCGAGGTGTCCGTGCAGCCGCGGCTCGAGGAGCGCCTGGCGGAGCTGCGAGTCGCCGCCGCCGGGGACGACGCGGCGCTCCGCTACCTCGACTCGGCGCAGGGCCCCGAGGAGCTGCTCGACCTCTCCGACCTGCGCTCGCCGGAGCTCGAGGAGCCGCGCCATGCGGTCGAGCAGGCCGCACTCGAGGCGCTCGCCGCCCGCGACCGCGAGCAGCTGCAGGAGCTGCTGCTCGCCTACGACCGCGCCTACCGTGAGGCCAAGGACCGCGAGTCGGCGCTCGACTTCGAGGACCTGCAGCTGCTGGCGCGCGAGCTGCTGCGTGAGAACCCCGAGATCCGCGAGCGCGAGAGCTGGCGCTTTCGCTCGATCATGGTCGACGAGTTCCAGGACACGAACCGGCTCCAGTGCGAGCTGGTCGACCTGCTGGCCGACGACGACTCGGAGATCTTCTTCGTGGGCGACGAGTTCCAGTCGATCTACCGCTTCCGCCACGCCGACGTCGAGGTCTTCCGGGAGCGGCGCGAGCAGGTCGGCGGAGTGTTGGCGCTGACGCAGAACTACCGCTCCCGGCCCGAGGTGCTGGACGTGATCAACCACCTGTTCGCGTCCGACTTCGGCGACACGTTCCAGCCGCTCGAGGCCGCAGGGCGTTTCCCGGATCCCGCGTTCGGCCCGGCGGTCGAGCTGCTCGTCACCGACAAGACGAGCTACGCGGAGACAGGGGTTCACTGGCGCAAGGCCGAGGCACGGCACATCGCCACCTGCGTCCGGGACCTCGTCGACGCCGGCGAGGCGACCCCGGGCGAGATCGTGCTGCTGTTCGCGGCAGGCACCGACGCGCGCATGTACGAGGAGGAGCTGCGCTCACTCGGCCTGCCGACCTTCCGCGCGACCGGGCGTGACTACTACCACCAGCAGCAGGTGGTCGACCTGCTCAACTACCTGCGCCTCCTGCACAACCGCTACGACGACGAGGCGCTGCTGGGCGTGCTCGCCTCGCCGTTCGTCGGCGTCTCGAACGACGGGCTCGTGCTGCTGCGGCGGGCGGCGCCGAAGCGGCCGCTGTTCGTCGGGCTGGAGAAGGGAATCCCGGAGGGCGTCTCCGAGCGGGACGCGCGGCTCTTCCAGGCGTTCAAGCAGCGCTTCGACCGGCTCGCTGCGCAGGCGCCGTCGCTTTCGCTCGAGCGCCTGTGCGAGCAGATCGTCGCCGAGCACGATTACGACCTCGCCGTGCTCGCGCAGTGGGACGGCCGCCGCCGCTACGCCAACCTCCGCAAGCTCGCGCGGATGGCCCGTTCCTACGAGGAGCTGCGGGGGCCGGACGTCCAGGGCTTCGTCCGCTTCGTCGCCGAGCAGGACGCGGTCGGCGCTTCGGAGCTGGAGGCCGTGGCCGAGGAGGAAGGGACGGACGTGATCCGCCTCCTGACGATCCACTCGGCCAAGGGGCTCGAGTTCAAGGTCGTCGTCGTCGCGGACGCCGGCCGTGACCGCGCACGGCCCGATGCGGACGAGATCCTCTGCCTCCCGGACGGGCGGCTGGGCTTCCGCGTCGCCGACCCGGAAACCGGCAAGCGCCTGACGACCCCCGAGTACGAGACCGTGAAGGCGGCCGAGCAGGACGCGGAGGAGGCCGAGCGGCGGCGCCTCTACTACGTCGCCATGACCCGCGCGATCGACCGGCTGATCGTCTCCGGCGCGATCGGCGAGCGCGGGGCCGACGTAGGCACGCCGATCGGCTGGGTGCTCGACCGCCTCGAGGCAAGTGAGCTGGAGGATGCGGCGGCCGGGCCTCTGGAGATCGAGCGCGGCGGCGCGCGGGTGCTGGTGCGGCTCGACCGCTTCTCGACCGAGCCGGAGGTTGCGCCGGGACCGATCGACGAGCAGCAGCTCGAGCTGTTCGCCGTCTCGGAGAACGGCACGGCTGCGCCCGAGGCGCCGGAGCTCGCGCCCCTGGCCGAGGTGCCCGCGCCGCCGCTGCACCGGGTGCGCCGGCTCTCGTACAGCGCGCTCTCGCTCTTCGAGCGGTGCTCGTATCGCTACTTCGCCGAGCGCGTGGTCGGCCTGCGCCCCGCCGATGCGGCCGGGACGGTGCCGGGCCAGTCGGGGCTCGCTGCGACCGAGATCGGCGACGCGGTGCACGGGCTGCTGGAGCGCGTCGACCTGGGCGCGCCGGCCGTGCCCGACGACCTCGCCGAGCTCGTTCGCGCCCGCTATCCGGCCGTCAGCGACGAGGAGCTCGAGCGGATCCGCGCCTTCGTCGCCTCCTACTGCGACTCGGAGCTGGCGGCCCGGATCGCCGCTCTCGAAGGGGCAACCGCCGAGCTGCCGTTCGCCTTCGAGCACGACGGCGTCCTGCTCCACGGACGCATCGACGTCCTCCATCGCGACGGCCAGCGGGCGTTGGTGCTCGACTACAAGACCAACTCACTCGCCGAGGGAGCACCCGAGGAGATCGTCGAGCACGACTACCGCCTGCAGCGCCTCGTCTATGCGCTCGCCTGCTTCCGGGCCGGGGCCGAGGAGGTCGAGGTCGTCTACCACTTCCTCGAGCGCCCGGATGCGGTAGTGACCGCGACGTTCGAGCTCGAGGACGTGCCGGCGCTCGAGGCCCAGCTCTCCGAGGCGATCGGACAGATCCAGGCCAACGAGTTCCGCCCGACGCCGGACGAGTTCGTCTGCCAGGACTGCCCGGCGCTCGACCTCGTCTGCGCGGGCCCGAAGCTCCGCGGCTGATGGCCCGCAGCTACGTCCGCGAGGCGCGCCGACGCGTCGGCCCGAAGCGCGAGCGGATCCGGCCGATCGTCGAGCGGCTGCTGGCCGAGCACCCGGACGCGACGATCGCGCTCAAGTTTCGCAACGATCTGGAGCTGCTCGTCTCGGTGATGCTTTCCGCCCAGACGACGGACGTGAACGTCAACCGCGTCACCGGGCGGCTGTTCGAGAAGTACCGCACGCCGCACGACTATCTGGCGGTCTCGCCGGAGGAGCTCGAGAACGACATCCGCGCGACGGGCTTCTTCCGACAGAAGGCGAAGGCGCTGCGCGGGACGATGGCGATGCTGCTGGAAGAGTTCGACGGCCAGGTGCCGAGGAAGATGGACGAGCTGCTGCGGCTTCCGGGCGTGGCGCGCAAGACCGCCAACGTGGTCGTCGCCGAGCGGGGCCAGGCGGTGGGAATCGTGGTCGACACGCACGTCCGCCGGCTGTCGCAGCGGCTCGGGCTGACGCGGCAGGAAGATCCGGTCAAGATCGAGGGCGACCTGGTCAGGTTGGTGCCGCGCGAGTACTGGAACGACTTCCCGCACCTGCTGATCTGGCACGGGCGCCGGGTCTGCATCGCACGCGCGCCACGATGCGAGGTCTGCGTCTTGAACGATCTCTGTCCTGCAAGTCGGGTCGAAGTCGGCACAGATCGGCCACAGGCGCGCGCATAGGCTCGAGGCATGCGCGGGGTCGATCTCGCGATCTACGCCGATGCGCTCGCAGGTGAGTCGGCGAGCCTTGCCGCCAGGGCCGAGCGGGCGCGCTCGCGCCTGCGGCAGTCCGCGATCGAGAAGCGCGCCCGCACGGAGCTGACCGCCGTGGCGGTCGAGCGGCTGGAGGCGCTCGGCGTGCTCGGCGCGGTCGACGAACCGGCGACGCGAGCCGAGCTGCGGGAGCTCGAGGCTGCGTTGGACGCGGTCGAGGAGTTGCAGGCCTGGCTCGAGGCCGAGCTCGCTAGCGCGGCGTGAGCCCTACGAGCAGGCCGCCGTCCTCGTCGTAGGCGGGGAAGAAGTCTCCGGTGACCGCCTTCAGCGTCCCGGCGCGCGAGCGCAGCTCGAGCTGCTGCCCGAGGCGCCTGACGCCCCACTCGATCGCAACCTTCGCCGGGCTGTCGCCCTCGAAGCCGGTGATCCCGAGGGCATCGACCACGTCGCGGCCCATCAGATCCTGCTCGCGGTAGCCGGAGAGCTCGAAGATGTCGCGCCCGCAGGCGAGCACGCGCGCCTCGCTGTCGCAGACGACGAAGCCCGTGGTGGGCGCGGGGTAGTAGTCCTCGAGCAGCTCGAACAGGAACCCGAAGCCGCAGCGATGGCACGAGACCGCCTGCTGGGTCAGCCCCTCGCGGCTGTCGTGGTCGATCGAGCGGTCCTTGCAGTTCGGGCAGATGAAGTAGGGCACCGCGCGATCGTAGCTAGGTGGGTCTGCGCCGACGCCCGGCCAGCGTGCGCGGGTCGAGGCGTCCCAGCGGCGGCAGCTTGGCCCGCACGGGCGGGCCGCCGATCCAGCCGAGCCAGCGGAAGAACAGCAGCTGGAGGATGGTCGTCCCGATGATCCAGCCCCAGCTCCACCAGTAGCCGAAGCTCCACTGCAGCTCCGGCATGTGGTCGAAGTTCTGGCCGTAGACGCCGACGATGAACGTCGGTACGAGCAGGAGCGACGCGATCACTGTCAGGCGCTTCGTCACCTCGTTCTGGTCGTTGGCGATCTTCGCCTGCTGGTAGTCGCGGGCGCTTGCCAGCAGGTCGCGGGAGAAGTCGAGCCCGTCGAGCGCGCGCAGGAGCTTGTCGTAGACGTCCGCGAAGTCCAGCTCGACGTCGCGCGGGAGCACTTCGGGGCCTTCGCCGACATCGATTCTGCGGTCCACGACCCGCCGAATCGCATCACGGGTCGGCGAGACCGTGCGACGAACGTGCAGGAGGTCGTGCCGCAGAGTGGAGATGCGCTGGCGGACCTGCGCGGACGGCCAGTCCTCGATCCCGTCCTCGAGCTCGTCGATCTCGTCGTCGATCGCGTCCACCAGGTCGAGGAAGTACTCCGCGATCTGGTCCACGAGCCGGTAGACCATCACGCCGGCCCGCTTGTCGTCGTCGCGCTCCGCCGACTGCCTCGCCGCGCTGATGTCGAAGGCCTGACCCTCCTCCGGCGTCTTGCGCACAGTCACCAGCCGATCCCGCGTCGCGATCAGGTCGACCTCCTGGTAGTAGACGCGGTTCTCCTCGCGGATCGCGATCGGCACCAGGAAGACGCCGAAGACATAGTGGTCGTGACCCTCGAGTCGCGGGCGCAGCTCGTCGTTGTGGCGCGTCTGCTCGAGCAGTTGCTCGAACGCAAGGTCGTGAACGTCGAGCTCGAGCGCTCCACGCAGCTCCGACTCGGTCGGGTCGAGCAGGTCGATCCACTCGGCCATCCGGCCGAGGCTACTGCTGCGGTCGGCTAGCCCTCCCGGGGCGCGGCGAGCGCGGTCGCCGCGTGGCCCTCGCGGGCGGCGAGCCAGCGCTCGGCGTCGAGGGCGGCCATCGCGCCGCTGCCGGCGGCGGTGACGGCCTGGCGGTACGTGTGGTCGACGACGTCGCCGGCCGCGAAGACGCCCTCGCGGTTGGTCTCCGTCGAGCCCGGCTTCGTGACCAGGTAGCCCGCCTCGTCGTGGTCGAGCTGGTCGAGGAAGAGCTTCGTGTTCGGGTCGTGGCCGATCGCCACGAACAGCCCGTCCGCCGGCAGCTCGCGCGTCTCGTCGGAGTCCAGCTCGCGCAGGCGCACGGCGCTCGTCTGACCGTTCTCGGCGAGCACCTCGTCCACGACGTACGGCGTGACGAACTCGATCTTCTCGTTGTTGCGGGCGCGGTCGAGCATGATCTGCGAGGCCCGGAAGTCGTTGCGCCGGTGCACCAGACTGACCTTGGTGGCGAACTTCGTCAGGAAGACCGCCTCCTCCATCGCCGAGTCGCCGCCGCCGACGACCACGACCTGCTTGTCGCGGAAGAAGGCCGCGTCGCAGACCGCGCAGTACGAGACCCCGCGGCCCTGCAGGGAGCGCTCGGACTCGAGCCCGAGCTGCCGCGCGCTCGCGCCCGTGGCGACGATCACGCTCTCCGCGGTGTACTCGTTGTCGCCGACCCAGACGCGCAGCGGATGCTCGCTGAAGTCGACCTTGGTGACGTCGTCGGTCAGATACTCCGCGCCGAAGCGCTCCGCCTGGCGCCGGAAGTCCTGCATCATCGCGGGGCCCATGACGCCGTCGGCATAGCCCGGATAGTTCTCGACGTCGCTCGTGATCATCAGCTGCCCACCCCACGCAAAACCCTCGATCACGAGGGGCTGCAGATTGGCGCGCGCGGCGTAGAGCGCGGCCGTGTACCCAGCCGGGCCTCCGCCGATGATGATGAGCTCTCTTGTGTCCCCGTTCATTTCTGCCTCCGCAGTATTAAACGCTCCGGGTCGGTCAAACCTTCCGTTCGAGCGCCGCGCTACAGCTTGCCCGAAAGGGTATGACTAGAATCGCCGCCTTCCGGCGAAGGGACTTTCGGTGGCCTCGACAGTGACGTGGGACAGCCTGCGCGACCTCGCGGGCTTTCGAGCGCAGAACGGCTGCGCGATCAGCCTCTACCTCGACCTCGACCCGAGCGACACGCCCACGGCGGCGACCGCGGACACGCGCGTGAACGCGCTGATCGACGAGATCGAGCGCTCCGACGCCTCGAAGCGGCCCGACCTGACCCACGAGCAGCGCGAAGGGCTGCGCCGTGACCGCGAACGAGTCCGCGAGTACTTCGAGAACGAGTTCGACCGGGACGGCACGCTCGGTCTGGCCGTCTTCTGCGCCTCGCTCGACAACCTCTGGGCGGCGCTGCCGCTGAGCGCGAGCGTGCCCGACGCGGTCAAGGTCAACCGCAGCCTGTACCTGGCTCCGCTCGTCTCGCTGGTCGGGCGCGGCGAGGGCGCGCTGGTCGTCTTCGTCGGCCGCGAGCGCGGAGACGTCTACCGCCTGCGCGCCGGCCGGCTCGAGGAGATCGTCGAGCAGCACGACGAGACCCCCGGCCGTCACGACCAGGGCGGCTGGTCGCAGGCGCGCTACCAGCGCCACATCGAGAAGCTCGTCCACGATCACCTGAAGGAGGTCGCCGAGCACGTCGACGGGCAGGTGCGCCGGCTGCGCGGCCCGCGGCTGATCGTCGTCGCCTCCGAGGAGACCAGGCCTGAGTTCGAGTCCGAGCTTTCGAACGACGCCCGCAAGGCGATCATCGGCTGGACGAGCGCGGAAGCCCACGCGACGCCGGCCGAGCTGCTCGAGCTCGTCGAGCCGCTGCTCGAGTCGTGGCGGGGAGAGCAGGAGACCGAAGCCGTCGAGCGCTGGAAGGAGGAGGCGGGCCGCAACGCCCGGGCTTCCTCGGGCTGGGGGCCGACGCTCGAGGCCGCGTCCGACGGGCGCGTCGACCTGCTCCTCTTCCAGGAGGGCGCCGACCGGGAAGCCTGGGAGTGCCCGGCTTGTGGCCGCCTCGAGATCGAGGGCGGCGCGTGCCCACTCGACGGCACGCAGCTGGAGCACCGCGAGGACGGCCTCGATCTCGCCGTCCACCAGACTCTCGCGCACGGCGGCACCGTCTGGGCGATCCGCCAGCGCCAGGACCTCGAGCCCGTCGAGGGCATCGGAGCCTTGCTCCGCTTCTAGTTACGCGGCGTCGACGGCGCGCGGGAGCTCGTGCGCCTCGGCCGGCTCGAGCTCCGGCTGCGAGTCGACCGCCTGCTCCAGCTTCGACTCGAACCTGCCGAGCCGCTTCTCGGCATCCACGAAGCGGTCGCTCGCGTTGCCGAGGTGCTTGCCGACCAGCTCGAAGTCCTCCTTGAAGCGCCCGAAGTCCTTCTGCAGCTGCGCGCAGTAGGCCATCACCTCGTGCGCGTGCTGCTCGATCTGGAGGCCCTTCAGCCCGAGCACGATCACCTGCAGGTAGGCGGTCAGCGTGGTGGGGGAGACGGGCAGCACGCGCTTGTCGTGCGCGTAGGCGAGCAGCGCGCCGGTGCGGCCGCAGGCGAGCTCGTAGTAGATCGCCTCCGACGGCAGGTACATGAAGGCGAAGTCGTAGGTGCCCTCGTCCGGCCGGATGTACTTGCTCGAGATCGCGTCGACGTGCGACTTCACGTCGCGCGCGAACAGCTTCTCGAACTGCTGGCGCTCGATGTCGTTGTCGGCGCGCAGCATCCGCTCGAAGTTGTCGAGCGGGAACTTGGAGTCGATCGGGACGATCCGGTCGACCTTGATCACGGCGTCGACGCGCTCGCCGCCCGAGAAGCCGTACTGGAACTCGAAGGCCGTCGCCGGCAGCCGGTCGCGGAGCAGGTTCTCGAGCAGCAGCTCGCCGAACCCGCCGCGAGCCTTGGGCGGGCGCAGGATCTCCTGCAGCTGGCTGAGCCCCTTGGCCTGCTCGGCCATCTGCACGGTCGCCTGCCCCACTTCGCCGAGCTGCTTGTGGATCGCGTTCGTCTGCTTGGCCGCGTGCTCGAGCCGCCGGTCGACCTTCGTGTCGAGCTCGCCGAGGCGCCGGTCCATCGTCTCGGTGATCGCCTCCAGGCGGCCATCGACCTCGCGGTTGCGCAGCGCGAGCAGCTCGTCGAGCACGCGTGCCGTCTCGACGCCGCTCTCGCCGAGCCGACGGTTGAGCCAGAACGCGAGCGCTCCGCCGCAGGCGAGCAGGAGGAACAGTGTGATCGCGAAGACCATCAGCCGACGAACCCTAGAGAGACCGTCGGACGGCAGAGAAGAGGGCGGCTCTCGCCGCCCTCTGAAGCGTTGATGCCGGTCGCGCCTAGGTGTCGGTGCGCTCGGAGTGGTGCTCGGCGGCGCGCTCGCGCTCGGCCTGCGCGTGCTCCTCGGCGCTCTCCGCGCGCTCGGACGCCATGCCCTCCTGCTCCTGGTGCATGCCGTCCTGGCGCATCGAGTCGTCGCCGGTCAGGTCGCCCGCGGCCTTCTTGCCGCGACCGAGGATCTTGTCCAAGAAACTCATCCGTAGCCTCCTTGCGGGGTTAACCCAGCAAGTGTCCCCCATGGCCACAAAAAACGCCAGATCCGGAAAACCTTGCGGCCCTCCGGATCTGACGCGACGACACTAACGCCCCCGTCAGTGCGCGTCAAGGCCCTTGGTAGCATCGCCCGCCCGTGGCCAAGAAACCCCGCACGCCGGCACCGCCGCGCAAGGTCCAGGCGCCTCAGCGGCGCAGCGACCCCAGGCGTCCCGGGCGCTTCTCCGAGCGCCGCGGCCTCTGGCTGGCAGTGGCTGTCGCGGCCGCCGCGGTGATCGCCGCGATCGTGATCGGAGTCGTCCTCACGCGCGGCGGGAGTGACGACGCCGGCGCGGTCGTGCCGGAGCAGAGCGAGCTCGCGGGCCTCCAGACAGGGCCCGCTCCGTGGAACCCCGGCCTCGACACGCTGCCCGACCGGCTCGACCCCGTCGGTGTGACCGCGCTGACGACCGAGGGCCAGGTGCTGCACATCCATCAGCACCTCGACGTCTTCGTGAACGGCAAGCGCCAGCCCGTTCCGCAGGGGATCGGGATCTACGACGGCCAGTTCCTGACCGAGCTGCACACGCATGACCCGACGGGGATCATGCATGTCGAGTCGCCGGTCGCCAAGCACTTCGACCTCGGCCAGTTCTTCGGGGTCTGGGGCGTCCGGCTGAACGGCGACTGCATCGGCGGCTACTGTCGCCAGGTGACGCCGTGGACGGTTTACGTGAACGGCCAGCCGTACACCGGCAACCCGGCCGAGCTCGTCCTGCGCGAGCACCAGGAGATCGCCTTCGTGATCGGCACGCCGCCGAAGAAGATCCCTTCGAAGTACACCTTCCCCGCCGGGTTGTAGCCGCCCTATCCTTCGGGCGCCGGGGTGGCGAAATTGGTCATACGCGCCTGACTTAAAATCAGGTGCCCCGTCGAGGGGCGTGAGGGTTCGAGTCCCTCCCCCGGCACTACGTGACGGGCGGCGCGGCGTCCGGCGGCGAGCCGTCGTGACGACGCGCGCGGCTCGCGACCAGCGCGGCGACGGCGAAGCCGAGCGCGACGGCGCCGATCTTGAACGCGCGATCCCGGCGCGACGCGCGGTGGCGGTGGAGCCGGTTCCTGACATCGGCGTTCTCGAGCGACCAGCGGGCGAGCTCGGCCAGAGCCAGGCGCGTCAGCAGCTTGGCGGCTCTTGCGTCTACTCGGATCTGTTCGGCGGTAGCCATGGCGTGGAGGGTCGCAGGCGGCCCGAGGCGCCGCATCACCCGGATCGGATGAGCTAAAGGAGGGTTTGGCCAAACACTGCTGAGGCCCTCGGGCCGCGCTGCTCGCCCCGAGGCGGCGTCCTCAGTCGCACCCGTAGCCTCCGGCTACGAGCACTCCCTGCGTCCTTGCCTCGGAACGACCAGCACACCCCGAGGGCGTGCAGTGTTCCGCCAAACCCTCCTAGGACGCTCGACGCCAGCGGCGCCGGCGGGGATACTCGCGCGTGGGCTCGCCCAGCGCTCGCGCGGCCGCCTCGAAATCGGCGCCTTCGAGGCTCGTCAGCTCGTCCGCGGCGACCTCTTCGAGCCTCGAAGCGAGTCGCAGGGCCTGATGGTTCAGCGCCTGCTCGAAGATCGTGCGCGCATAGCGGGCGTTGCCGAACCCCTCGCCTCGCGGCGCCCGCTCGAAGATCCGGTGCAAGGCCTCGACGGCGCTCTCGGTCAGGCCGTACTCGTTCTCGCTCGGCGAAACGCTCCGTGATCGCGACGAGCTCGGCGGTCGAGTAGTCCTCGAAGGTGAGCTCCCGCGCGAAGCGTGAACGCAGCCCGGGGTTCGAGTCGAGGAACTCGTGCATCAGCGTCGGGTAGCCGGCGACGATCACGACGAGGCGATGGCGGTGGTCCTCCATCCGCTTCAGGAGCGTCTCGATCGCCTCCTGGCCGAAGTCCGCGCCCTGGTGGCCGGGCCGAGCGAGCGCGTAGGCCTCGTCGATGAAGAGCACGCCGTCGAGCGCCCGGCGGATCGCGCGGTCCGTCTTGATCGCGGTCATGCCGACGTACTCGCCGACGAGGCCGGCGCGGTCGACCTCCACCAGATGGCCGCGCGCGAGCAGCCCCATCGCGCGGTACATGTGCGCGAGCAGCCGTGCGACGGTCGTCTTGCCCGTGCCCGGGTTGCCGAGGAAGACCAGGTGCTGCGAGGTGGCCACCTCCGGAAGCCCGTGCTCGAGCCGACGTGCCTGCACCTGCAGGAACGCGACCAGCGCGCGGACCTGCTCCTTCACCGACTCGAGCCCGACGAGCGAGTCGAGCTCCGCCTGCAGCTCCTCGAGGGTGCGGGTGTCCTCGGTCCGCGGCGGGCCCAGGTCGAGACGGTCGGTCCAGTCTGCCTGGCCGCTCAGGCGCTGCCGGACGTTGTGGCGGAGGACCTCGAAGCCGCGCACGAGGTCGTCGAGGGGGTTCTGCATGGGGGCCACCTACCCGATGCGTGGGAAAGCGAACGACAACGGCTCGAGTCTCCCTAGACTCCGGTTGTGGCCGAAGTACAGGAGGTTTCGCCCGAGCACGGGCACCTGGAATGGGAGACGCCGCTCTACCGCACGGCGCTGGCCCAGTACGAGCTGGCCCTTCCGTACGCAGACGTCGAGGAGTTCGTTGCCGAGCGTTTGCGCTATCCGGAGCGCTCGCTGGTAGTCAGCGTCCCGGTGCGGCTCGACTCGGGCAAATGGACGGTCTTCCCCGGCTACCGCGTGCAGCACTCGACCGTGCTCGGGCCGACCAAGGGCGGTGTCCGCTACGACGCCGAGGTGTCCTTGGGCGAGTGCGCGGCGCTCGCGATGTGGATGACCTGGAAGTGCGCGCTCCTGCGCCTCCCGTACGGCGGTGCCAAGGGCGGCGTCCGTTGCAGCCCGCGAGAGCTTTCGATCGACGAGCTACAGAAGATCACGCGGCGGTTCACGTCGGAGCTGCTGCCAATCATCGGCCCGCAGAAGGACATCCCGGCCCCCGACATGGCGACCAACGAGCAGACGATGGCGTGGATGATGGACACGTACTCGATGGAGATCGGCCACGCGGTCCCGGAGATCGTGACCGGCAAGCCGATCTCGCTCGGCGGCTCGCTCTTCCGCCACGAGGCGACCGGCGCGGGCGTTGTGATGGTCGTCGAGCGTGCCTGCCGGCGGCTCGGCTGGGAGCTGGCCGACCAACGCTGCGTCGTCCAGGGCTTCGGCAACGTCGGTGGCATCGCAGCGGCGGAGCTCGACTCGAAGGGTGCGACCGTGGTCGCGGTCTCCGACGTTTCCGGGGGAATCCATGACGAGGCCGGGCTCGACGTTCAGGCGCTCCTCCGCTTCGCCGAGCAGCACGGTTCGCTCGCGGACTGGACCGAGGGCGAGCGGCTGACGAACGAGGAGCTGCTCGAGCTGCCTTGCGACGTCCTCGTGCTGGCCGCGCGGGAGGATCAGATCCATGCCGACAACGCCGGCCGGCTTCAGACTCGGCTGATCGCCGAGGGCGCCAACGGCCCTACCTCGCTCGATGCGGATGCGATCCTCGCCGAGCGCGGGATCCTCGTGCTGCCGGACGTGCTCACGAACGCCGGCGGCGTGACCGTCTCCTACTTCGAGTGGGTGCAGGATCTCGGGCGGCTGTTCTGGGACCGCCGCGAGATCCGGGCCAAGCTCGCGGAGCAGCTCAGCGACGCGTTCGACCGCGTCTGGACCCTGAGCGAGCAAAAGGGCCTGTCGCTGCGCAGCGCCGCACTCGTGGCCGGGATCCGCGAGGTCGCCGGAGCGCTGCGGTCGCGAGGGATCTACCCGTGAGCCGGGTCCGCGACGCGATGATCCCCGACCCGGTCACGCTGGACGTGTCGGCCACCGCGCAGGAGACGGGCGAGCACCTCGTGCAACCCGACGTGCGCGCGGTCTACGTCAGCGACGGCGAGCGCTTCGTCGGCGTGGTGACGCGCAAGACGCTCGTCGAGCAGGTGGTGGCGGCCGGTCGCGATCCACGCTCGACGCCTGTCGGCGAGCTGGCCGAGCCTGCGAACTGGACGATCGACCCGGAGCTGCCGCTGGACGAGGCCTTCGGCCTGCTTGGAGGAATGGGATGCCGAGCGCGTGCCGGTGGTGGACGGCGGCAAGCTGGTCGGCGTGCTCTCCCGCAGCGTCCTGCAGCGACGGCTGGCCGAGGACGAGCCGCCGGCCGAGGTCGAAGCTCAGCAGCACGTGTAGGCGCCGGGCGGTGCGTCGCCATCGATCGGCTCCGGTAGCTCCGCTGCCTCGAGCGCTGCGCCGTGGAGCAGGTCGCGCTCGCTCGCCTCGAGGCCCCCGAGCCCATAGTGGTCGAGCACCTCGCGGACGATGAGGGCTCCGCCGACGATCACCGGCGCGCGCTCGGGTTCGAGGCCGGGCAGCTCGCGGCGCTCGGCGAGCGGGAGGGAGGCGAGCCGCTCGAGCTGCCGGCCGACGGCCTCCCGAGACAGGCTGTAGCCGTGCACCCGCTCCGGGTCGTAGGCGCCGAGCTCGAGCGCAGCGAGGGTCGTGATCGTGCCGGCGACGCCGATCGCGCCGCTCGGCTCGAGCGGTGGCACGAGCTCGCGCACCGCACGGGCGGCGGCCTGCAGCTCCTCGGCGGTCGGCGGGTCCGAATGCAGGTGCCGCTCGGTCAGGCGCACCGAGCCGATGTCGAGGCTCGTGCGCTCGTCCGTCGTGATCAGCTCGGTCGAGCCGCCCCCGACGTCGAGCACGAGCGTGCCCTCGTCGAGCGGTCGGTCGCTGCCGACGCCGCGCAGGGTCAGGTCGGCCTCCTCCTCACCTGTGACGAGCCGCGTCGTGAAGCCGTAGCTCCACTCGACCTCGCCGAGGAAGGCCTCGCCGTTCTCCGCGTCGCGCACGGCGCTGGTCGCGATCGCGAGCACTCGTTCGGCCCCGAGCCGCTCGAGCGCCCGCCGGTACTCCGTGAGCACGTTGCGAACCCGTGCGATCGGGAGCGGCAGCAGCTTGCGACGCCCGTCGACGCCCTCACCCAGCCGCGTGATCTCAGTGTGCCGCTCCACCTCCGCGACCCGTTCGCCGTCGACGTCCGCGATCAGCAGACGGGTCGAGTTCGTGCCTAGATCGACGACTCCGACGCGCATCGCAACGATGCTAGCGCCGCGCTACAATGCGGCCTGCGACGCGGGGTGGAGCAGTCAGGTAGCTCGCCGGGCTCATAACCCGGAGGTCGCAGGTTCAAA
>CAVXOR010000006.1:0-241399 GCA_963763475.1 uncultured Actinomycetes bacterium
GCGGGCCCAGCTGGGCCGGGCTTCCCGAGCAGAAGCTCGTCCTGCGGAAGGGCGAGTCCGTGGACGAGACGGGCGCGCCGCTGCGGGCCCGGTACGCGCTCGTAGATCCCTGGGTCATCCTCCACGGCCGCGTCGTGGCGCGCGACCGGACGAGCGGGGTACGGCTCTACCGCCTCGCGGGCGGATCTGCGCGGATCGCCGCGCAATAGCGCTCCCTGGACCTTCTTCCGAGCATTCCAGCCGAAGGTCTAGTGACTTGCGGAGCCCACCGCGAAATGCTGGGAACGGCTTAGCCAAGGGGAGTTAGGTGGTTCTACTGCGGTTTGGGAGAAATGGGCGAATGCAGCGCGCGGCGCACTGCGGAAGCGGAGCGATCTGGGCTGCGACAAAGGGGGGAAATGAGATGCGTTTGAGCAGTTCTGTGGCGCGGCCCGAGGCCGCGACCGGCGTGGTCCCGTCCACGGACGGGGAGCCTGCGACGGCGACGTCGCGGCGGCGAGTACATCTGCTGGCGGCGCTGCTCGCAGCGCTGTCGTTCATGTTCGTCCAGCTCGCCCTCGCGCAGAACGGCTCCGCTGCAACGGGAGACCCATGCCCTGCGACGGGCATGGAGACCGTCGCGAGCGACGCGGAGGACTATCCCCGGTCGACGCGCACTTCTCCGGCACCGGCTACCTCCACCGCGACGTCCAGCTGAACATCGCGCGCCCGGACAGCGTGGTCGACACTGCCACGGTCACCACCGACCTCTTCGGCAACTTCACGTACGACTACCCGCTCCCGCCGCCGCCCGGCGTGATCGGGCCGTACCACCTCGACGCCCTGGGCTACGCGGGCGTGACGCTCGCCTCGATGGATTTCACGGACGGCAACGTTACGCTACTCCGCTCCCGCGGGAGAGGGCGTTACCCAATATCGCGGTGACCTACGACCTTTGGGACAAGACTTCCACTACCTGTGGCGGAGCAGCTCACACCACGCCGAGCCCGACCTCCACAAACCTGACGCTCACCGTTACCTCGCCAAACAACGTGAACATCCCGGGGTTTGGCGGCAACACGTCTTCTGTTCTCCTCAAATCCGTGGCCGTCCTCAATCCAGCCACGGGCAAGATTTTCGACCGTTGGACAAGCGGGGACAACACCACCGACTCGGGGCGGTGACGCTTCCTCGCCCCCCTGTGTCACGAACGACAACGGCGCCGGGGGAAGTGGCAACCTCACCGACCTCTACGCGCATTTCAAGAACTCGAATGCGACGCCGTCGATCGCGTACACGGCTCCGCCGACGAGTGCCAATGAGGGCGACACGAAGACCTACAACTTCTCGATCACAGATTCCGACGCGGGCGACACATTCACGTTCGTCACCGGCTTCCCGTCCTGCGGTACCGGCGGAACGCTCGTGCCGGGATCAAATTCGATCAACAGCGCTGCAAAGACCGGAACCTTCCAGTGCTCGTTCCCGGACGGCCCGGAGACGTCGAGTGTTAAGGTTCAGATCAGGGACGCCGCGGACTCCATGTCGAACACGGCATCGCAGGCCGTGACGGTCAACAACGTCGCGCCGACGATCGCGATCAGCGGTGCGGCGAACGTGGACGAGGGCTCGGCCTACACGCTGACCCTGGGTGCGGTCACCGATCCGGGCACCGACACCGTCTCGAGCTACGTCGTCCACTGGGGCGACGGCAACTCCGACTCCTACGCGACCGCCGGCGCCAAGACGCCACACCTACGCCGACGGCCCGAACACCTACGCGTCACGGTCGACCTCGTCGACGAGGACGGCACCTTCCTCGACCGCGCCAACGCGCTGTCGGTGCACGGTCGACAACGTCGCTCCGTCGATCGCGATCAGCGGCGCGCCGAGCGTGAACGAGGGCTCGCCGTACAGCCTGACCCTCGGTGCGGTCACCGATCCGGGCGCCGACACGGTCGCGAGCTACATCGTCCACTGGGGCGACGGCAACACCGACACCTACACGCACCGCCGGCGCCAAGACCCACACGTACGCGGACGGCCCGACACGGCTCGATCACGGTCGACCTGATCGACGAGGACGGCACGTTCCTCGACCGGGCGAATGCGCTTCTCGGTGACGGTGAACAACGTCGCGCCGACGGTCACGCTCCGGCCGCGTCCGACCTGAGCGTCGACGAGGGCACGACCCACACGTACACGTACACGGTCACCGATCCGGGCAAGGACACGTTCACGGTCGACGCCGGCTACCCGAGCTGCGGTGCGCACGGCACGCTCGTCGGCACCGCCGACCACGACGCCGTCGGGCGGCAGCTTCGAGTGCACCTTCCCGGACGGCCCGAACACGACGCACCGTGCGATCAAGGTGACCGACTCCGACGGCGCGAGCGACGCCGCCTCGCAGTCGGTCCAGGTCGTCGACGGTCGCGAACGTGGCGCCGAGGTGACCGCGGCGGCCGACCAGAGCTCGAACGAGGGTGAGAGCCACTCCTTCAACCTCGGCTCGTTCACGGATCCGGGCGCCGACAGCCCGTGGACGGTGCGTCGACTGGGGCGACAGCTCCCCGCCGACGACCTTCATCGCCGCGTCGACGGGCACGCTCGGCGCGAGTCGCACACCTACGCGGACGGCCCGAACGACTACACGGTCACGGTCACGGTCAACGACGGCGACGCGACGACGCGCAAGACCTTCTCGGTGCACGTCAACAACGTCGCGCCGACGATCGCGATCAGCGGCGCGGCGCGCGTGAACGAGGGCTCGCCCTACAGCCTCACGCTGGCACGGTCACCGATCCTGGCAGCGACACCGTCTCCAGCTACGTCGTCCACTGGGGCGACGGCGCGACCGGCACCTACAGCTCGAACGGCGTCAGCGCCACACCTACGCCGACGGCCCGACGACCTACTCGGTCACGGTCGACCTCACGACAGGACGGCACCTTCCGCGACCGGGCCAACGCCGCAGACGGTGACGGTCAACAACGTGGCGCCGTCGATCGCGATCAGCGGCGCGACCACGCGTCAACGAGGGCTCGCCCTACAGCTCACGCTCGGCTCGGTCACCGATCCGGGCACCGACACCGTCTCGCAGCTACGTCGTCCACTGGGGCGACGGGAACACCGACACCTACACGACCGCCGGCGCGAAGAACGCACACCTACGCCGACGGCCCGAACGCTGCTCGGTCACGGTCGATCGGTCGACAGGACGGCACCTTCCGACCGGGCGAACGCGCTCTCGGTGCACGTCAACAACGTCGCGCCGACGGTCGACCTTCACCGCGCGCCGCGATACCGTGAACGAGGGTGACGACCAAGCACCTACACGTACACGGTCACCGATCCGGGTCAGGACACCTTCACGGTCGACGCGGCTACCCGACGTGCGGCGCGAACGGCACGCTCGTCGGCACGCCGACGACGACGGCCACGGGCGGCAGCTTCGACTGCAGCTTCCCGGACGGCCCGAACACGAGCGACCGTCGCGATCAAGGTGACCGACTCCGACGGCGCGAGCGACACGGACTCCGAGGCGGTGCAGGTCGTGACGGTCGCCAACGTCGCCCCGACGGTGACGCGCGGCCGGCGACCAGATCCTCGAACGAGGGCGCGACGCACACCTTCAGCCTCGGCTCGTTCACGCGATCCGGGCGCGGACAGCCCGTGGACGGTGACGGTCAACTGGGGCGACGGCTCGACGCCGACGACCTTCGACGACGGCGACGCCGGCACGCTCGGCGCGCAATCGCACACCTACGCGGACGGCCCGAACAACTACACGGTCACGGTCACGGTCACCGACAAGGACGACGCCAGCGACAGCGAAGACGTTCCGGTGCACGTCAACAACGTCGCGCCGACGGTCGCGTTCACGCGGCGCCGGCCATCGTCGAACGAGGGCTCGACCAACAGCCTACACGCTACTCGATCACCGATCCGGGCAGCGACACGGTGCTCGAGCTACGTCGTCGCACTGGGGCGACGGCGACGCCGACACCTACGCGACTCGAACGGCGCGTCAAGAGCTGCACCTTCGCCGACGGGCCGGACAGCTCGACGGTCACGGTCGACCGGCGTCGACTAGGACGGCACCGCCGGCGACACCGCGAACGCGCAGCTCGGTGCACGGTCGCCAACGTCGCGCCGACGGTGACGCTTCAGCGCCGCGAACGACCTCTCGGTCGAACGAGGGCTACGACCCACACCTACACGCTACTCGATCAGCGATCCGGGTCAGGACACGGTCTCAGTCGGTCGCGACGAGCTGTGGCGCGAACGGCACGCAAGTCGAACGCGACGAACACGAACACGAGCGGCTCGTTCGACTGCACGCTTCCCGGACGGCCCGGCGAGCTCGACGCGTCTCGGCGCAGGCGACCGACTCCGACGGCGACGCGGGCAACACCGCGACGCAGACGGTGACGGTCGACAACGTCGCGCCGACGGTGACGCTCACGGCCGCCAACGACACGCGTCGACGAGGGCACGACCCACACCTACACGCTACACGGTCACGCGATCCGGGTCAGGACACCTTCACGGTCGACCGCGGCTACCCGACCTGCGGCGCCGAGCGGCACGCTCGTTCGGCACGCCGACGACGACCGCCGACGGGCGGCAGCTTCCAGTGCATCTTCCCGGACGGCCCGGCCACGACGACGTCGCGATCAAGGTGACGGACTCCGACGGCGCAGCGACACCGACTCCGAGTCGGTGCAGGTCGTCGCAGGTCGCGAACGTGCCGCCGACGGTGACCGCCGGCCGGCGAACCAGACCTCGAACGAGGGCGACGTCGCACTCGTTCAGCCTCGGCTCGTTCACGGATCCGGGCCCGGATAGCCCCTGGACGGTCGACGGTCGACTGGGGCGACAGCTCGCCGCCGACGACGCTTCACGACGAGCGTCGACGCGGCTCGCTCGGCTCGCAGTCGCACACCTACGCGGACGGCCCGAACGACTACACGGTCTCCGTCACGGTCACCGACAAGGACGGCGCCAGCGACACGAAGACGTTCTCGGTGCACGTGAACAACGTCGCGCCGACGGTCGCCTTCACGGCGGCTCCGACCTCGGCGAACGAGGGTCAGACGAAGCACCTACACGTACTCGATCACCGATCCGGGCGGGACACGGTCACCTCGGTCGCGACGAGCTGTGGCGCGAACGGGACGAAGTCGAACGCGTCGAACACGAACACGAGCGGCAGCTTCGACTGCACCTTCCCGGACGGCCCGGCGAGCTCGACGGTCTCGGTGCAGGCGACCGACTCCGACGGCGACGCCGGCAACACGGCGACGCAGACGGTGTCGATCGCCAACGTCGCGCCGACGGTGACGCTGCTCGGCCGCGCAACGACCTCTCGGTCAACGAGGGCTCGACGCACACCTACAGCTACACGATCAGCGATCCGGGTCAGGACACGGTCACGTCGGTCGCGACGAGCTGTGGCGCGAACGGCACGCAAGTGCGAACGCCGTCGAACACCGAACACGAGCGGCTCGTTCGACTGCACCTTCCCGGACGGGCCCGACAGCTCGACGGTCTCGGCGCAGGCGACCGACTCCGACGGCGACGCCGGCAACACCGCCACGCAGACGGTGACGGTCAACAACGTCGCGCCGACGGTGACGCTGACGCGGCGCAACGACACGTCGGAACGAGGGCACGACCCACACCTACAGCTACACGGTCACCGATCCGGGTCAGGACACCTTCACGGTCGACGGCGGCTACCCGACGCTGCGGCACCGTCGGCGACGCTCGTCGGCACGCCGACGCACGACGGCTCCGCGGCGGCAGCTTCGAGTGCAACTTCCCGGACGGCCCGAACACGACCGACCGTCGGCGATCAAGGTGACGGACTCCGACGGCGCGACGCGACACCGACTCGGAGTCGGTGCAGGTCGTGGCGATCGCGAACGTGCGCGCCGAGCGGTCACGGCGGCGGCGGACCAGTCCTCGAACGAGGGCGAGTCGCACTCGTTCAACCTCGGCTCGTTCACCGATCCGGGCCGGACAGCCCGTGGACGGTGACGGTCGACTGGGGCGACGGCTCGCCGGTCGACGACCTTCACGACGAACTCGACCGGCTCGCTCGGCACGAAGACCCACACCTACGCGGACGGCCCGAACGACTACACGGTCACCGTCACCGTCAAGGACGGCACGCGACACGACACGAAGACGTTCTCGGTGCACGTCAACAACGTGGCGCCGACGGTCGCGATCAGCGGCGCCGGCCAACGTCAACGAGGGCTCGGTCTACACCCTCACCCTCGGCGCCGTCACCGATCCAGGCACCGACACCGTCTCGAGCTACGTCGTGCACTGGGGCGACGGGCTCGAGCGACACCTACACCACAAACGGCGCCAAGACGCACACCTACGCCGACGGCCCGAACACTACGCCGTCAAGGTCGACCTGGTCGACGAGGACGGCACCTTCACCGACCGCGCCAACGCGCTCTCGGTGCACGTCGACAACGTCAACCCGACGGTCACGCTCGCAGCCGCGAACCCCTACGCGTTCGACGAGTCGGGCACGGCCGAGCGCAGCTTCGGCTACTCGGTCTCCGACCCGGCCGGCGCCAACGATCCGATCACGATCGACTCGGTCAGCTGCGGCGCAGCCCGAACGTGGTCGCCTCGAACAGCTTCAACTCGAGCACCAACCAGGGCACGCTCAAGTGCAAGTTCCCGGACGGGCCCGACTCGCCCTCGATCTCGATCAACGTCACCGACGGCGACGGGGGCACCGGACTCGGCGTCGCATGCGGTCACGGTCAACAACGTCGCTCCGACGGTGACGCTCGGCGACGAACGACGAGAGGGTGCAGGAAGGCACGACCCACGCCTACACCTACACGGTCACCGATCCGGGTCAGGACACGTTCACCGTCAGCGGGCCGACCTACCCGAACTGCGGTACCGGCGGCAACCTGGTCATCTCTTCGCTGAGCACCAACTCCGGCGGCGGCAGCTTCGACTGCTTCTTCCCGGACGGCCCGGCGACGACCAACGTCGCGATCAAGGTGACCGACTCCGACGGCGCCTCCGACACCGACTCTGAGTCGATCCAGATCGTGGAGGTGGCCAACGTTCCGCCGGCACTCACGGCGGCGCCGAACCAGAGCTCGGACGAGGGGGAGAACCACTCGTTCAACCTCGGCTCGTTCACCGACCCGGGCTCCGACAGCCCCTGGGACGTGACCGTGGACTGGGGTGACGGCTCGCCGGTGACCCAGTTCCAGGTCACCTCCGCCGGCTCGCTCGGTTCCCGGTCACACATCTACGCAGACGGGCCGAGCGACTACACGGTCACAGTGACCGTGAGGGACAAGGACCTCGCGAGCGACAGCGAGACCTTCTCGGTCTACGTGAACGACGTCGCTCCGACCGTGACCTTCAGCGCCTTGAACGACACGACCGTCGACGAGGGCGCAACGCACCACACCTACAGCTACACGATCAGCGATCCGGGGAACGACGCGATCACCGGCGTGGTCACGAGCTGTAATCCGCCTAGCGGGGTGAAGGTCACCGGCTCCGACACGAACACGAACACGAGCGGCTCCTTCAAGTGCACCTTCCCGGATGGGCCTGCGACGGCTGACGTCACCGCCACCGCGACCGATTCGGACACCATCACTGGCGCGACCGCCCACCAGTCGGTCACGGTCAGAAACGTCGCGCCGACGGCGACGCTGTCGAACAACGGCCCGGTGAACGAAGGCTCCCCGGCGACGATCAGCTTCTCGGGTCAGTCCGACCCGGGCAGCGCCGACGCCAGCGCGGGCTTCCACTACGAGTACCGCTGCGACGGCTCGGCTTTCCCGGGCTCGGCCAACTACAGCACCGCTGCGACAGCCGCCAGCACGAGCTGCACCTTCAACGACAACGGCAACAAGACCGTGCGGGCGCGCATCATCGACAAGAACAACGGCTCGACGGAGTACACGACGACCGTCGTAGTGAACAACGTCGGTCCGTCTGTCCATGTCACTGGCCCGGCGTTCGGCACGCTCTACGCCAAGACGGCGACCACGAGCCCGACCGTGACGACCAACGCAACGTTCACCGACCCGGGCACGGCTGACACCCACACCTGCTCGATCAGCTGGGACGATGGGATGCCGAACACGTCCGGGAATGTCACGGAGAGCAATGGCTCAGGGTCGTGCTCGGGAAGCCACACCTACACCGTGCCGGGCGTGTACACGATCCGCGTAACGGTCACGGACGACGACGGGGCGTCGGGCTACGACGAGACGATGGTCGTCGTATACGACGCCTCCGCGGGGTTCGTAACAGGCGGCGGTTGGATCGACGTTCAGCCCACCTCGTACACCGCGGATCCGACGCTGTCTGGTCGCGCCAACTTCGGCTTCAACTCGCAGTACAAGAAGGGCGCGACGGTTCCGACAGGCAACGTGGAGTTCCAGTTCCAGATCGGGAACCTGAACTTCCACAGCGAGAACTTCAGCTGGCTCGTCGTGAGCGGCTTCAAGGCGCAGTTCAGGGGCAACGGCACGATCAACGGTGCCGGCAACTACGACTTCTCGCTGACCGCGTATGACGGCAACATCGGCGGAACCGGCCAGACGGGCTCTGACCGCTTCCGCATCGTCATCACCAATTACGCGACCGGCGCTGTCGTGTTCGACAACCGCATCGGCGCCTCGATGGACATGGACTCGGCGAACCCGCAGAACATCGCCGGCGGCTCGATTGTGATCCACAAGGCATAGACGACTCGGCAGACGGGGTCGGACTGAGAGGAGCGCCGCCCGGCGCTCCTCTCACACTTATAGGTCAATGGACATAAAGGGAGCAAAGATCCTGACGGAGCGGCTGGCCGCGCGGCAATGGCTGGCCGCGCAGAGCGTTCACCGCGGTGAGCAGCCGCACATCGATCCCGACGCCGATTACCTCGAGTCGATCGGCGACGACTACCGCCTCTACGCGTTTCCCGAGGACGGCGAAAGCACACCCCGCCGCGTGAAGAAGGTGCTCGTCGAAGGCTCCTGGCGGTTCCAGGATGGGGACGACACAGAAGCCCACGCGGCGGCGTAAGGACTTCGTGAGGCTCGGGCGCCGAGGCGGGGATCCGGCCAGAGAGGCCGATCGGTGTCGCTTCCGGGCCGCGTCGGCAGCGGCGACCATGAACGGCGGCTCAGCGGACGCGCAAGCGGTTCGTCACGAGCGCCAGGGGCCGACGCCGCCGAGCCGCTCGACCACGAGGCGCATCACGTATCCGGGCGGCGGGTCGTCCATCGGCGGGAACTTCACGTCCGGGCCGAGATAGACGCGCGCGAGCCGCTGCAGCAGCTCGGCCGCGCCGCCCTCCTCGATCCTTGCGCGGCCCTGCACGACGAGGTACTCCTTCAGCCCGGGCGGGTGGATCCGTGTGCCCTCGAACGAGACCGCGACACGGGGGTCTCGGCGTACGTTGCCCAGCTTCCGCTGGCTCGCTGCGAGGTGTCCGGAGACGAGCTCGTCGCCCTCGATCCCGACCCAGACGCACGTCACCTGGGGCGAGCCATCCTCGTTGAGCGTGACCAGGTGCGCGAGCGCGCCTGACTCGATCAGCTCTCGGGCGCTGTTGGGAAGCATCGGCCGCAGTCTTGCAGCAGGACCCACGAAGCCGGGCGCCAAGCCTCTCGAGAGACGGCGTAAGGACTTCGTAAGACAGGCCTTGAAACGCCGAATCCAGCCAGGTACGCCGCTAGCATCCGATGGATGCCCACTGCGGTCGTGACCGGTGGAGCCGGGTTTCTCGGCTCTCATCTATGCGAGTACCTGCTCGAGAAGGGGTTCCGGGTGCTCTGCGTGGACAACCTCGAGACCAGCTCGCTGGAGAACCTCGAGCATCTGCGTGACGACGACTTCGTCTTTCGCAATCACGACATGGTCGAGCACCTCGAGGTCGACGAGCCGGTGGACGTCGTCTACCACCTCGCCGCGCTCGCCAGCCCGATCGACTACCTACGCCAGCCGCTCCATTCGCTGAAGGTCGGCTCGTACGGCACGCACCACGCGCTCGGGCTCGCCAAGTTCAAGCGCGCGCGCTTCTTGCTCGCGTCGACCAGCGAAGTCTACGGCGACCCGAAGGTGCACCCGCAGCCCGAGAGGTACTGGGGCAACGTCAACCCGATCGGGCCACGGGGCGTCTACGACGAGGCTAAGCGCTACGCCGAAGCGCTCACGATGGCGTACCACAGCCAGCAGGGCGTCGACACGGCGATCGTCCGGATCTTCAACACCTACGGGCCGCGCATGCGCTCGCACGACGGGCGCGCGATCCCGACCTTCATGCGGCAGGCGCTCGAGAACACGCCGATCACCGTCTTCGGCCAGGGCGAGCAGACGCGCAGCTTCTGTTACGTCGACGACCTGATCCGCGGCCTCCACCTGCTCGCCGAGAGCGAGGAGCACCTGCCGGTCAACCTCGGCAACCCCGAGGAGTTTTCGATTCTCGAGCTCGCGCAAACCGTCATCGACGTGACGTCGTCTAAGAGCGAGATCGTCTACGAGGCGTTGCCCGTGGACGATCCGCAGGTTCGTCAGCCAGACATCACCCGAGCCAGGCAGGTGTTGGGCTGGGAGCCGGAAATCCAGCTTGAAGAGGGGCTCAGGCGGATGTTGCCGAGCCTCGGAAGGGAGCCACTTGGGGTCTAAGAGAATCTGCATCGCCCTGATCACGATCGTCCTCTGCGCGCTGGCCGCGACGGCCAGGCCGCAGCCCGCA
Organism: uncultured Actinomycetes bacterium; assembly: GCA_963763475.1. Taxonomy (GTDB): domain Bacteria; phylum Actinomycetota; class Thermoleophilia; order Gaiellales; family Gaiellaceae; genus AC-32. Next base: position 10,736 of record CAVXOR010000006.1, read on the forward strand.
GGCGCAGCCCGAGGCATGCTGGTCGGCATCTTCGATCCGGTTCAGCCAATCGCCGCGCCGGACGCGACGTTTTCGACGCTCGTCAAGCTACGGGCGCAGATCATCCGGCTGAACCTGGACTGGAACCTGATCGCAACCAAGCGGCCGACCACGCCGACCGACCCGGCCGATCCGGCTTACGACTGGTCCCGCTACGACCGGGTGCTGTTGAACGCGGCCAAGAACAAGATCCAGGTGCTGTTCACGATCATCGGCACCCCGAAGTGGGCGAACGGCAAGCTGAAGGGCGCGAACCGCGCTCCGGCGAAGATGAAGGACCTGCGTTACTTCGCGCTGGCCGCAGCAAAGCGCTACAGCGGCTCGTTCAAGCGCGAGGACGGCACCAAGCTTCCGGCCGTGCGCAAGTGGCTCGCCTGGAACGAGCCGAACAACCCGGTCTTCCTCAAGCCTCAGTGGGCGAAGGTCGGGCGGCGCTACGCTCCCGTGGCGGCCAAGGCCTACGTGGGCATCTGCACGGCGATCTGGAGTGGCATCCATGCCTCCCACCTCGCCAAGGAGGTGGTCGGCTGCGGCGCGACCGACCCGCGCGGCAACAACGCCGCCCGGAGCCGCCGCCCGTCGATCTCTCCGCTCGCGTTCCTGCAGGACCTGCGCCGCTATGGGCTGAAGCGGAGCCGCTTCGACGTCTACGCGCACCATCCGTACTACGGCCGTCCGAACGAGTCGCCGTCGACCAAGCCGAAGGGCAAGCAGACGGTCACCCTCGGGAACATCTCCGTGCTGACCAAGCTCCTAGGCAAGCTGTACGGCAACAAGAAGCTCTGGATCACCGAGTACGGCTACCAGACGCGTCCCCCCGACCACTCGTTCGGCGTCACCTGGGCCAAGCAGGCCAAGTACCTGACGCAGGCCTACAAGATCGCCCGCAAGAACCCGAAGATCACGATGATGCTCTGGTTCCTGCTCCGTGACGAGGGCCGGCTGAGCGGCTGGCAGTCCGGTCTGTTCACCGTCGGCGGGAAGAAGAAGCCCGCTTACGACGCGTTCCGCCGCCTGCCACACTAAGAGGCGTGGCGACACCGACATCGCAACGGGGGCGGGGCAGGATCCCCGCCCCCGTTGCCGAGGACGACGCACCGGTCCGGATCGTCAGCGACATCCGTGCCGGCGCGCCGTTCCTGCTCACGCGGGCGCAGCTGCTCGCGGCCGGACGGCGGCTGCGAGCATCACCGCGCTCGTCTGCTGCGACCTCGGCGGGCTCGTGCTCGGCCTCTATGCGGCGCTGGTCGCGCGGGAGCTCTACTACGGCCGCGAGCCGGTGCTGTGGGGCGTGCTCTGGCGCATCGAGACCGACTGGCTGCCGTTCCTGACGTTCGTCACGGTGCTCGTCTTCTCGCAGGCCGGCCTGTACGAGGAGCGAGAGCGGCGGCCCGGCTTCGGGCGGGTGCTCTCGTCGCTGATCCTGGTCGCGCTGATCACGCTCGCCTTCGCGGTCGGCACCGGCCACCAGTTCTCGACGCTACGGCCTCGCCCCGACCGCGGTGATCCTCTGCTGCGCGGCGATCACGGCGCTGCGGACGAGCTACGAGATCGTCACGGGCGAAGTCCTGCGGAAGCTGGGCGCTCGCCGGTACGCGCTGCTGGCCGGCTCCGGCGAGAACATCGCCCACCTGCACAGCGCGCTCGGCTCCGGGCGCAACGGGATCGACTACGAGTTCGTCGGCGCGGTCGCGCCTTCGCCCGAGGGCGTCAGCCTGCCGGTGCTCGGCGACGTTCGCGACCTCTCGGCCGTCCTCGACCGCGAGCGCGTGGACGAGCTGATCGTGACCGACTCGGACTTCGGCGAGCGCGAGCTGCTCGAGATCGTCGACCACGCTCATCGCCGCGGGGTCGAGGTGCGGATCGCGCCGAAGGCCACCGAGCTGCTGACCTCGCGCGTGGAGTTCGTCCCGGGCCAGGGGATCCCGCTGTTCGAGCTGCGGCCGCCCGCCTTCGTCGGCATGGACTGGGTCGTCAAGCGCGCGTTCGACCTGGTCGTCTCGGGGATCGTGCTGCTCGTCGGGTTGCCGCTCTGGCTCGGGATCGCGGCGGCGGTCAAGCTCAGCTCGCGCGGCCCGGTCTTCTACCGCGACCGTCGCGTCGGGCTCGGGGAGCAGGAGTTCGGGATGCTGAAGTTCCGGACGATGCGAGCCGACGCGGCCGGCCGGCAGGCCGAGCTCGAGGCCTCGAACGAGGCGGACGGGCCGCTCTTCAAGATCCGCGAGGACCCGCGCGTGACGAGAGTCGGCGCCTTCCTGCGGCGGTTCTCGCTCGACGAGATCCCGCAGCTCTGGAACGTCCTGCGCGGCGAGATGAGCCTCGTCGGCCCGCGGCCGCTGCCGCTGCGCGACTTCGAGCGGCTCGAGAGCTGGCACCGCAAGCGCTACCTCGTACTGCCGGGCGTGACCGGCCTCTGGCAGATCTCGGGTCGCTCCAATCTCGGCTTCGACGACCTCGTCCGGCTCGACTTCTACTACCTCGAGAACTGGTCGATCTGGCTCGACATCTCGATCCTGGCGAAGACGGTGCCGGCGGTCTTCTCGGGTCGCGGCGCCTACTGAGCGTCAGGCCGGCGCCGCCGGGGCTGTGATCCCCACGAGCTGGTCGAAGATCTCGTCGAGCGAGATCGTGAGCTCCCACTCCGGGTAGTCGGCCCGGAGGCGCGCGAGGTTGCTGATGTAGCAGATGTGGTCGCCGCGCCTCGGCTCGTCGAGGTGTTCGCGTGCGAGCTTCCGGCCGAGATCCGTCTTCGAAACGCTCGATCGCCTCGAGCACCGAGACGCTGTTCGCGCGGCCGCCGCCGAGGTTGTAGACAGCGGCGGCCTTGGGTCGCTCGCAGAAGGCCAGGATCGCCGTGCAGACATCGTAGGAGTGGATGTTGTCCCGGACCTGCTTGCCCTTGTAGCCGTAGATCCGGTAGGTGAGGCCGTCGCGCAACGCGCGGGCGAGGTACGCGAGGAAGCCGTGGAGCTCGGCGCCGGAGTGATGCGGGCCGGTGAGGCAGCCGCCACGGAAGCAGACGGTCGGCATGCCGAAGTAGCGGCCGTACTCCTGCACGAGCACGTCGGCCGCAACCTTCGACGCGCCGAAGAGGCTGTGCATCGTCTCGTCGATGCGCATCGTCTCGTCGATCCCGTCCTGGTAGGCGGAGTCGGCGTAGTCCCAGCGCGTCTCGAGCTCGACCAGCTCGAGCTCGTTCGGAGCGTCGCCGTAGACCTTGTTCGTGGAGAGGAAGACGAACGGAGACTCCGGGCACGAGCGCCGCGCCGCCTCGAGCAGGTTGAGCGTCCCGACCGCGTTCACGTCGAAGTCGTCGAACGGGCGCGAGGCGGCGAGGTCGTGCGAGGGCTGCGCGGCGCAGTGCACGATCGACGTCCGGCCGCACCTCTCGACGAGGTCGAGCACCCCGTCGCGGTCGCGGATGTCGAGGTCGTGGTGCGTCGAAACGCGCGTCGGTCGCGCTGCAGGCGCTCGAGGTTCCAGGTCGTGTCGCCGTGGCTCGCCGAAGAAGTCGCGGCGCATGTTGTTGTCGACGCCGACGCACGCGACCAGCCGCGCTCGTCGAAGAACGCGACGGCCTCCGAGCCGATCAGGCCGCTCGAACCGGTGACGAGTGCGCGCTTCACGTTTGACAGGACGGCGGGAGAAGGGCCGCCGGGCATACTAGGCCGCGTGCGGCCGCCGAAGATCCTAGCCGTCGTCTCCGCGATCGACCTCGATTTCCGCTACGGCTGCACGCCGGCCTGGTGGCAGATCTGGAAGGGCCTGTACGAGGCGGGCGTCGACCTCATCCTCACGCCGTACCGCGGCCGCGCGATCGAATCTGCCGTGGTGGCGCACCGAGCCGAACCCCTGCTACCGCGAAGGCGAGATGTTCGCGGCGTCACAGGCGGCGCTCGCGCGCCTGCGGCGGGACACGCACGTTCGGCGAAGCGAAGAGCAACCCGGCGAGTCGGCCGGCGAGCGCGCCGCACGCGAGGTGATCAAGCGCCGGGTGACCCCTCGCTGGCGCCGTCACCTGGAGCGGATCCTCGAGCGGGAGCGCGACGTCGACGCCGTCGTCGTCTTCACGGTGCCGATGAGCCACTTGCGCGGCATTCCGACGTTCATTCGCGAGCGCTTCGGCGTGCCGGTCGTCTACTACGACGCCGACGTGCCGATGAGCCTGCCGGAGTTCGGTGGGATGGACACCGGCTTCAACATCTACCACGGCGCCGACCCGAGCGAGTACGACCTCTTCCTCTCGAACTCCGAAGGCGGGCTCGGGAGGCTGCGCGAACTCGGCGCCCGGCGCGCGGAAGCGCTCTTCTGGGGCGCCGACCCGGAGCTGTTCGCGCCGCTGAACGTCGAGAAGGAGCACGACGTCTTCTTCTACGCGTACGGGGACAAGTTTCGCCGCGACTGGATGGGACGGATGATCGGAGAGCCGAGCAGAGAGCTCCCGGACGTCGACTTCGCGCTCGGCGGCACCGACTTTCAGGGCGACGTAGGCCACGCGCGGATGCTCCGCTACTTCCCGGTCAACATGCTCTCGCGCGTCATCTCGGCAAGCCGCATCAACCTGAATGTCGCCCGGAGGCCGCACGCGACCGTTCAGGCGTCGTCGACGAGCCGGCTCTTCGAGCTCGCGGCAGCAGGCGCGGCGATCGTGACGAACCCGTACGAGGGCATCGAACGCTGGTTCGAGCCCGGGAGCCAGTTGCGCGTCGTCTCGAGCTCGGCCGAGGCGGTCGCCACCTACCGCGAGCTCCTGGCCGACCCAGGAGCCGCCGAGCAGCTCGGCCGGCGGGCGAGAGAGCGCGTACTCGACGAGCACACGTTCGCCCACAGGGCGAGGCGCTTGCTCGACCTCGTCGGCGCCGGCGCCACCGTCGCCGGCTGATGCGCTCCATCCTGCTCGTTGCGCAGGTCGCGCCGCCGTCGACGCTGGTCGCGGCGAGGCGGGTCGCGGGCTTCACGAAGTACCTGGCCCGCCTTGGCCATCGCGTCACGGTGCTGACCTCCAGGGTTTCCGGTGACGGCCCGATCGAAGGCGCGGCGGACGTCGTGCGCACCGGCGACCTGATGCTCACGCCTCTGAACTGGCGCCGCCGTCATTTTCGGGCCTTCGCGGGCGAGGAGACCGGCGGCTACGTCCAGCCGAGCGTGCTCGAGCGTGTCGTCGTGCCCGACGTCGCCCTCGCAACGTGGCTTCCGTACGCGCTTCCGCGCGCGCTGAGGCTCGCCCGAGGACGCTTCGATGTCGTCGTCACCTCGGCGCCGCCGCAGTCCGCTCACCTCGTCGGGCTTGCGCTCAAGCGACGGGGGCTGCGCTGGATCGCGGACTTTCGCGACGGCTGGAGGTTCGAGCCGCACGGGGCGGAGTGGCCTGCCGGCCTCCAGCGCCGCGCCGACAGCGCGCTCGAGCAACGGGTCGTTCGCAGAGCCGACGCTGCCGTTGCAGTAACCGACCCGATTGCCGAAGACCTCCGCCGCCGCTTCGGAGCCCGTGTCGAGGTGATCACGAACGGCTTCGACCCGGACGATCCGGTCGCGGACGGCACCTCCGCCTGGCTCGACCCCGCGCGCGTAAGCCTCGTGCACACGGGCCGGATCGAGGCTGCTCGCAGCAGCCTCGCGCCACTGCTCGCGGCCTTGCGGCTGCTGCGTACCGAGCATCCGGCGAGCGCCGAGCGCCTGGAACTGGTGCTCGCCGGCCCGCTTTCAGCAGACGAGCAGCGGCTGGTCGACGCGCCGGACCTGCGCTCGTCGGTGCGCGCGCTCGGCCAGCTCCCGCGCCCCGAGGTGCTCGCACTCCAGCGCGCCGCGGACTGGCTGCTCGTGATCACCGAAGGCGATCGCCGAAAGAGCGTCGCGACCGGAAAGCTTTTCGAGTACCTCGCCGCGGGTAGACCGATCCTCGTGCTCGGCGAAGGGACCGAGGCCGCGCGCATCGCGGCGGACGCGGGCGGCGCCGTCGCCGTCTCCGCCGTCGATCCCCGAGCGATTGCGGGATGCCTCCATCAGGTGCATGAGTCGGTGGCCGGGCCACTGTCCCCTGGAAACGTCGAGCAGTACTCCTACCCGGTGCTCGCCGCGCAGCTCGCGGAGCTGATCGAGAGCATCTGTGGCCGCTGACCGTCCTGTCGCGATCCTTCACGCGCCGGCGGACGTCGGGGGAAACGCTTACGGCCTCTCTCGGGCGGAGCGCGAGCTGGGCCTCGTCAGCGACGTCGCCGTCTTCTCGCCGGGCTCCCTCGGATACGGGTACGACCTGGACCTCCGAGCCGGGATCGAACGGCCTGTCTGGCTTCGGCTCGCCCGGCGGGCGGACTTCCTGAGACGCGCCGTGCGCAGGTACGACATCTTCCACTTCAACTTCGGGCTGACGCTGCTGACGGTGCGTCAGCTCGGGCACGTCGCCGACGAGCTGGCGTTGCTCAAGCGGCTCGGGAAGACCGTGCTCGTGACGTACCAGGGCTGCGATGTCCGGCCCAAAGCCTCGTGCCCATGCCGCAATCCCGGCTGCCTCGCCACGCACCAGTACCGCCAGCCCGCGGCGAACCGCGCTCTCCGCTACGCCGACAGGGTGTTCTTCCTGAACCCCGACCTGAGGCACTGGCTGCCGGGCGCACGCTTCGTCCCGTACGCGAGCGTCGACGTTCGCCAGCTTCGGCAGGTTCCCGCGCCGGACGCCGACGAGCTGCTGGTCGCCCACGCCCCGACCGATCGGGACGTCAAGGGCACCGCGCAGGTCGTCTCAGCCGTTGCGGCCCTTCGGCAGGAGGGAGTGAGCGTTCGCCTCGACCTGATCGAGCACGTGACCCACGACGAGGCGCTGAGTCGCCTCGCTGCGGCCGATCTCGTCGTCGACCAGCTCGTGCTCGGCTGGTACGGCGCGGTGGCCGTCGAGGCCATGGCCCTCGGCCGCCCTGTGCTCGCCTACATCCGTGAGGACGAGCCGGAGGACAATCCCTTTGGCTCGAAGCTTCCGATCGCCCGCACGACCGCGGCGACGCTGGAGGCGGATCTCCGGCGTCTCGCCGCCGACCGGGCCGATCGCCACGCTCTCGGCGCCGCCGGGCGGCGGTTCGTGGAGGAGGAGCACGATCCGCGCCGGATCGCACGCACGGTGCTGGACGGCCTTGTCCGGTTCCCGGGCGGGGCCGCTATGCCGGCGTCGGAGCAAGCGCTCTCAGCCAGAGCTCCGCGTTGAGCGCGCGCCAGATCCCGGCCGGATCCCGCCACGAACCCTCTCTGGCATCGCGCTCGATCGCTTCTGCGTCGTACAGATCGCGTGCCCGGGAGCCGTCGTCGAGCAGCACGGCGCCAATGCGCTCGTGGAAGGCTTCGCTCGAGAGCCAGCGCTGCTGCGGCGGCTCGTAGCCGATCTTGTCGGTCCGTCGCAGAATGGATTCGGGCACGAGCGCGCGACCGGCGTCTCTCAGGAGTCTCTTCGTGACGCCGTGCTGGTAGACCCAGGCCGGAGGCAGCGAGTAGGCGAACTCGGCAACGCGCCGGTCGAGGAATGGGAGCCGCACTTCCCGGCTGTGGGCCATGCTGCTCCGATCTGCGTAGCGCAGCAGCTCGGGCAGGCTCGTCTCGAACGACTCGGTGAGTAGCTCGCGCCGAAGCGGGTCGTGTGACGAGATCCAGGGCTGCGGCCGCCGAGAGTCGACGATGGCCCCGGCCGCCGCCGCCGCCCGCGACGCGTACGGCGCCGAGCTCCGGCGCCAGTAGGCCCGGCGGGCCGAGCCCGGCAGCAGGTCGATTGCGAGCGACCTGCCGACCACCGGCGCTTGCGCTGGCGCTGCGACGAGCTCCTTGAGGGTGGCGACGAGGCCCCGCGAACGGACGGCGAACCCGGCGGCGATCGGGTAGCCGCCGAACAGCTCGTCCCCGCCCTGCCCGTCCAGGATCACCGTCACGCCCGCCTCGCGGGCGGCCCTCATGACGCGCCACTGCGCGTAGATGCTGAGCGAGCCGACGGGCTCCTCCTGGTCGAGGATGAGTTGCTCGAGATCGGTAACGGCCTCGGCGGCCGTCGGTTCGACCGCATGGTGCTCGACGACGCCCGCGGCCGAGGCGACCTCCTCGGCGAAGCGCCATTCGTCCCGCTCGTAACCCGGAAAGCGAGCCGTGAACGCGTGCCGCCGGTGGTCTCCGGCGAGCTCGGCGCTCAGCATTACGACTGTCGACGAGTCGATGCCGCCGCTGAGCGACGTCCCCACGGGAACGTCGCTGCGGAGGCGGAGCTCGATCGAGCTCTTCAAGAGGCGGCGGAGCTCCGCGACGGCGTCCTCGTATGCCACGGGAACGTCGACCGGACGCGGATGCCAATAGGACCGCCTGCGCACGCGCCCTTCCTGCCAGCGCAGCAGGTGCGCTCCCGGCAGCCGCTCGACGCCGGCGAAGAACGAGTCCGGCGGAATCGGCATCGCCCCGCGGGTCACATAGGCAGCGAGCGCGTCGTCACGGCTGCGCAGGCGCACGCGAGGATCGACCGCCAGTGCCCTGGCCTCCGAGGCGAACACGAGGTCAGCACCGGTTTGCGCCACGTAGAGCGGCTTCTCTCCAAACGGGTCGGTCGCCAGCGAGAGCGAGCGGTCCTGCTCGTCCCAGACGGCGAACGCGAACATCCCGTTGAGGCGGTCGAGGGCGCGCTCGCCCCACTCGGCCCAGGAGTGAAGGAGGACCTCGGCGTCGCCCTCGGTCCGGAAGGCGTGGCCCAGACCCTGTAGCTCCGCGCGCAGCTCGCGGTAGTTGTAGATCTCGCCGTTGAACGTCAGCGTCAGCCCGCCGAAGTGCATCGGCTGATTCGAGCGCGCGTGCAGGTCGATGATCGCGAGGCGGGTGGCCACGAGACCGATCCCGTCTCCCGTCCAGACCCCGCTGCCGTCGGGCCCTCGCTTGACCATCACTTCGGCCATCCGCCCGAGCAGCGCCTCGTCGGCGGCACCAGTCATGCCCGCGATGCCGCACACGCCCTGAGGATAGCGGGGCACATTGCGACCGACGAAACTCGGCCCCTGGTAGCCTCGGCCCTCGGCTGTCGGCCGGTGTCTCCCGAGCCCTCGCCCTCCAGAATGGAAATCCACGGCAACACCTTCCTTGTCACCGGCGGGTCGGGCTTCATCGGCTCGCATGTCGTGGACGCCCTGCTGGCGAAAGGCGCGGGTGAGGTGGTCGTGCTCGACTCGCGGCTGCGAGAGGAGAACCTGATCGAGGCACTCGAGTCGGGCCGCGTCCGCCTCGTCGAAGGCGACGTGACCGATCCGGCGTCGATTGGCGCCGCGGCGGAGGGCGCTGCCGGGGTCTTCCACATGGCGGTGCTGCCACTCGGTCCGTGCACGGAGGATCCGCGGCAGTGCCTCGAAGTCAATGTCGTCGGCACCTTCAACGTGCTCGAGGCCGCCCACGAGGCCGGCGCGCAGAAGGTCGTCTTCTCGTCGGCCTCGTCGGTGTACGGCGACACCAACGAGACCATGGACGAGTCGCATCCGCTCAATGCCCGCACGGCCTACGGGGCCTCCAAGATCGCCGGCGAGTACTTCGTGCACGCCCTCGCCGGGCTTCGCGGACTGGACTACGTGATCCTCCGCTACATGAACGTGTTCGGTCCGCGTCAGGAGGGCGGCCTCGTGATCAACGTCCTGCGCCGGATCCGGAGCGGCGATCCGCCGACGATCATGGGTGACGGCAGCGCCTCCTTCGACTTCGTCCACGTCGCCGACGTCGCGGGCGCGAACGTCCAGGCGATGGCCTCGGACGTGAGCGGGGAGAGCTACAACGTCGGCGGCGGCAACGAGGTGTCCGTCCGCGAGATCGTCGACGAGCTGCTGCAGCTGACGGGCTCGGAGCTCGAGCCCGACGTACACGCCGAAGTCGAGGTGCCGATGACGCGACGGGTGGGGAGCAGCGAGCGGGCGATGACGGAGCTCGGCTGGCAGCCCGAGTTCGATCTCGAGCGCGGGCTCGCCGACGTCGTCGCCAAGACGCCTTGAGGATTCTCCTCGTCGGTGCCTCCGGCTTTGTCGGCGGCCACCTCGCGCCTCGCCTCGTGGAGGCAGGCCACGACCTGATCTGCGCCGTTCGCGCGACAAGCGACTACACGCCGCCCGGAGGCGCCGAGCGGATCGAGCTCGACCTCGACCGGCCGCTCGACCCAGAGACGCTGCCGTCGGCTGACGCCGTCCTGCACTTCGCTCAGGGGAACGTGGGCTTTCCGGAAGGCGCGCGGGAGCTCGACCGCGTCAACGCTGCGAGCGTCGTCGAGCTGCTCGACCACGCGCGCGAGAGTGGCGCTACGCGCTTCGTCTACGCCTCGTCGGCCTCCGTCTACGGCTTCGGAGACCAGCCGTTTGCCGAGGACGCTCCGCTGGACGGCAGCGACTTCTACGCCGCCACCAAGATCGGAGCGGAGAAGGCGGTAGGGGCCTACGCGGAGCTGCTGACCACTGCAATCCTCCGGCTTGTCGTGCCGTACGGCCCGGGCCAGGCGGGGCGGATGATCCCCGCGCTGGCGAACCGCGTCGCCAACGGCGAGGCGGTGACGCTGAACGACGGTGGCCGCCCGCGGATGAACCCGCTCTACATCGACGACGTCATCAGGATCGTGCTCCATTTGCTCGAGCTCGACCGCCCCGCCGTCCTGAACGTCGCCGGCGACGAGGCCGTCAGCATCAAGGAGATCGCCGAGACGATCGGCCGCGTGGTCGGGCGCGAGCCGCAGTTCGAGGACGGCTCGGCTTCCGCTCCGGGCGACCTGGTCGCAGACACGACTCGCCTGCACAAGCTCTTCGACCTGCGCCCGCTCGTGCCGCTCGAAGAGGGCCTGCGGCGCACTTTGGCGGCGAGCTGATGCGCGGCCTGCTGCAGAAGCAGACGCTCAAGTCGTTCGACTCACAGTGGGCGCAGCTGCCCGAAGGTGGCGCCCTGCTCACCGAGGAGTGGTTCCGCGAGCACGTCGACACGATCGTCGCCGAGGAGCTGCTCGCGGTTCGACGGGAGTGGTTCCCCGGCCGCGAGGTGCTCGACGCGGGCTGCGGAAACGGGCGCTGGACGATCGGCCTGCTGCGCCTCGGCTCCCGCGTGACGGCCGTCGACGCAAGCCCGCACGCGCTCGAACGCCTCCGCGACTCGGTCGAGGAGCTCTGCACGCCGGAGGAGCGGGAGCGGCTGACGGTCGGCACCGCCAACCTGCTGGAGCTTCCGCCGGAGCTCGCAGCGAGGAGGTTCGAGCTCGTCTTCTCGTTTGGGGTCCTGCACCACACCGGGGACACCCGCAAGGCGCTTCGAAACGTGGCCGGGCTCGTCGGGCCCGGCGGTATGCTCTTCCTCTACCTGTACGGGAGTCGCTCGCTCTCGCCGGTAGGGCGGGCGCTGCTCGAGCTACGCCGTCTCGTGCTGGCACCGCTGCCGTTCGCGCTCAAGAGGAAGGTGCTCTCGGCCGTGTTTCGCCGCTCGGACATCCACCAGGTTTTCGACTGCCTGTCGCCGACGATCAACACGAGGCACACCTTCGAAGACATCCGCTCCTTGCTCGAAGCCGAGGGCTTCGACGACGTTGTGCAGACGATTCCGGCGACCGAGCTCTTCGTCCGCGGCCTGAGACACGCGCCCGCCATAAGGCCCCACCTGCTCCCGAAGCCGACGCCGCCCTACTGGTACGAACGGTACGCCTGATGTGCGGGATCGCCGGCATCTACGACCCTCGCGGCCGCCCCGTCGCCTCCTCGGAGATTCGCGCGATGAACGACGCGATCGTCCACCGCGGGCCCGACGACCGCGGCGAGTACGTCGAGCGCGGGGTCGGGCTGGCGAACCGGCGCCTGGCGATCATCGACCTCTCGCCGGCCGGCCACCAGCCGATGGCGAACGAGGACGGCACCGTCCTACTCGTCTACAACGGCGAGCTCTACAACTTCCAGGAGCTCGTGCCGCTGCTCGAGGCACGCGGGCATCGCTTTCACTCGAAGACCGACAGCGAGGTCGTCGTCCACGCCTACGAGGAGTGGGGCCCGGCCTGCGTCGAGCGCTTCAACGGGATGTTTGCCTTCGCGATCTGGGACCAGCGCAAGCGCGAGCTCTTCCTCGCCCGCGACCGCTTCGGGATCAAGCCGCTCTACTACACGCAGGTCGACGGCCGCTTCCTCTTCGCCTCGGAGGTGAAGTCGCTGCTGCAGGCCGGCGCCCCGCGCCGCGTCTCGCCGGAGGCGCTCGTCGAGTACTTCACCTTCCAGAACCTGCTCAGCGACCTGACGCTCTTCGACGGCGTGCTCATGCTCCCGGCCGGGCACACGCTGACCGTCTCCGAGGCCGGCACGCAGCTCCGGCGCTACTGGGACATGAGCTTCGACCCGGACGACGGCGTGTCCGCGGAGGAATGGACCGAGCGGATCCGCGACGTCTTCGAGCAGGTCGTGACCCGGCAACTTATCAGCGACGTGCCGGTCGGCAGTTACCTCTCCGGCGGCATGGACTCGGCCTCGATCGCGGCGGTCGCCTCGCGCAACGTGCCGCGGCTGATGACCTTCACCGGCGGCTTCGACCTCTCGTCGGTCACCGGCCTGGAGATGGTCTTCGACGAGCGCGCCGACGCCGAGCTCGTCGCCAGCCACTTCCGCACCCAGCACTACGAGATGGTCATGCACGCGGGCGACATGGCCTGGGCGCTGCCCGAGCTTGTCTGGCACCTCGAGGATTTGCGCGTCGGCATGTCGTATCCGAACTACTACATCGCCGGGCTCGCCTCGAAGTTCGTCAAGGTCGCGCTCGGCGGCGCGGGCGGGGACGAGCTGTTCGCGGGCTACCCGTGGCGTTACGAACTCGTCCGCGAGCTCGACGACGCGCAGGCGTTCGACAACGCCTACTACGACTACTGGGCACGGCTCGTGCCGGACGGCGAGAAGAGCTCGTTCTTCACGCCCGATGTCCTCGCGCGCGCGGGCGAACACTCGCCGTTCGAGCTCTTCCGCCAGACGATGCAGCCGGCGGCCGGGCTCGACCCGCTCTCGAAGGCGCTCTACTTCGAGGCCAAGACCTTCCTGCACGGCCTGCTCGTGGTCGAGGACAAGGTCTCGATGGCGCACAGCCTCGAGGTGCGCGTGCCGTTTCTCGACAACGAGCTGGTCGCGCTCGCCGAGAAGATCCCGAGCCGGCTCAAGCACGGTGAGGGCGGCGGCAAGAAGCTGCTGCGCGACGCGATGGCGCCGCTGCTGCCGGCGGAAATCGTCGAGAAGCGCAAGCAGGGCTTCAGCCCGCCCGACCAGTCCTGGTACCGCGGCCCGACGATGGACTACATCCGCGAGGTGCTCCTCGACCGCCGCAGCCTCGACCGCGGCTACTTCGAACCGGCATACGTGAAGCGCGTCCTGCACGAGCACCTCGAGGGGCGTGTCAACCACCGGCTGCTGATCTGGTCGCTGCTCTCGTTCGAGTGGTGGAACCGACTCTTCATGGACGGCGACGCCGCGACCGCCCTGGCCGAACGCACGCGAGCCGTCCGCGCGACGTGAGCACGACGCTCGACGCGATCATCCGCTGCCCTGCCTGCGCCGCCGGCAAGCCGGTCCGCGAGGGAGAGGCCTACGTGTGCCCGTCGTGCGGCCACCGGTACCCGGTCACCGGGGGCATTCCGCGGCTGCTGGAGGACGTCCCCGCCGACTCGCAGCAGATCCAGCGCGTGTTCGACTTCGAGCACCGGCGCTTCCAGGACTCCTGGTACACGCGCTTCGAGCCGCGGCTCGTCGAGCAGTTCCTCGGCGAGTGCCGGCTACCGCGCGAGTTCTTCGCAGGCAAGCGCTCGCTCGACGCCGGCTGTGGGTCCGGCCGCTGGTCCTACGCCCTGGCCGAGCTGGGCGCGGATCTCGTCGCGTTCGACCTGACGAGCGGCGGGATCGAATCGGCCCACGCGAACCTCGGCGATCGCGACAACGTCACGATCTGCCAGGCGAACGTCTTCCAGCCGCCGTTCGAGGACGAGTCGTTCGACTTCGTCATGAGCTGGGGAGTGCTCCACCACACGCCGGATACGCGGAAGGCGTTCGAGCGGCTCGTTCCGCTCGTCAAGCCGGGCGGGACGATGTTCGTGATGGTCTACGAGAAGCACAGCCCGGTGATGTTCTTTTTCACCGACATCCTGCGCTGGTTCATGCGCCGACTCTCCGACGAGCGGCGATACGATGCGATGCGCCACCTGGTCGTGCACAACCCACGCGTCGCTGCCGTTCTGGGCCGATTCCTGATGATCAGCTACGCCGCTCCCGACTCGGCGCTGGACGAGAAGACCCTGCAGTTCGGGCTGTTCGACGCCTATTCCCCCCGGTACAACCATCTGCACGCGAGCCCGGAGGTCGAGGGCTGGTTTAGGGAGGCCGGCTTCGAGCAAGTCGCGACGCTCGATACCGGCGGCGCCGTCAGGGTCCGCGGCGTGCGCAAGGCATGACGTCGGCCGCCCGGCGGCTGGCCGAGCGATTTCCCAACGCGGCGACCGCGGCGTGGGTCTTCCTGAGGCTGCGGCGGAGCGCGCGCGACTTCTCCCGTGCCGGTCGCGACTGTGGAGAACCGGACGAGCTCGTGCGGCCAAGCACCGACGGCCGCTTGCTCGAGACGACCGCCGACCTCACCGACCTGCGCCTGGACGTGGCACCGGTGGTCGCCTCGCAACGGCTCGACGAGCTGCTGCCCCTGCTCGAACGCGTGCGGGCGCTCGAGCCGCGACGGGTATGCGAGATCGGAACCTCGGCCGGAGGAACGCTATACCTGCTCACGCGCATCAGTGCTCCGGATGCACTGATCATCTCCGTCGACATCACGATTCCGCTGCATACGCGGGGCCTGCGGGCCCGGCTGGCCGGACAGCGCCAGCGCCTGGTCAGCGTCGAGGGCGACTCCCATGCCGACGAGACGGTCTCGCGCCTGGAGGGCTTGCTCGAAGGCGAGCCGCTGGATTTCCTCTTCATCGACGGCGACCACAGCTACGACGGTGTCCGCGCCGACTTCGAGCGCTACGGGCGGCTCGTACGGCCCGGCGGACTGATCGCGCTGCATGACGTAAACGACGACTTCCGCACCCGCCACGGCGTGGACTCTCCGTCGATCTCCGGCGAGGTGCCTCGCTTCTGGCAAGAGCTCAAGCAGTCGCACCAGACCGAAGAGCTGATCGCCGACCCCGAGCAGGACGGGTTTGGAATCGGCGTCGTCTACGTCTGAGCCACGTCGGCCTTGCGCAGGTAGCCGCCCGGGTTGAACGTGAGCATGAGCTTCTCCCGCGATCGGTCGACACTGAACTCATCCGTCTCGCCAAGGAACAGCTCGAGTGCCTCGGTCGGGCCTGGTCCGAAGTCCCGCACGACCGGGTGGCCGTTGATGTTCGAGTCCTCGACGATCAGGTAGCTCCCTGGGCTGACGAGTGGCGCGTATAGCCGCAGCTCGTCGAGCACGTGCCGGCACTCGTGGTTGGAGTCGAGGATCACGAGCACGGGTTCGCGCCCGGCGACGAGCCGCTCGACCTCGGCGAAAATCGCAGGGTCGGTCGAGGAGCCCGCGAGATACGCGATCCGGTCGTGCCGGGGCCGGTCGGGATAGTCGGCGATGTCGATCGTCACGACCGAGCCCTCCCCGAGCAGGTCGCAGATCGAGGCGAGAAAGAGGGCGCTTCCGCCGTTGGCAGTTCCGCACTCCACGATCACGGCCGGTCGCAGCTCGTGCAGCAGCTCTTGGTAGATCCACAGGTCGAAGGCGCATTTCTGAGCGGGCACGCCGAGCCAGCGGGTGTTCGACCACGTCTCGACGCCCGAATCGTAGAAGAGCTTGTGGAAGGCGTTCACGACGCGGCTCCGGACGAGCGAGCGGCTCGTTCGAAGCGTCGCGGATGCCAGCTGTCGGTGAAGTTGGGTCATCGGCGCACGAGCGACCGGAGGGTATAGAGCGGCGCGGTGGCGAGGGCGCGACCGAAAGCGGTCGCAGCCGGTCCTGCGCGCCCCGCTGCCCGCTCGAAGCCGGCCGCCTTGAGTTGCTGTTCGGCGAGGCCTCGACGCCGGTGACGGCCGAGGCGCGGGCCAGCCTCGGGAAAGACGTCGAGGAACTCTTGGAGCAGCGCGATGCGCTTCTCGTGAAAGTTCGTCTGGGCCAGCCGCGCGCTCTCGTTCGCAGTGTGCCGGCGGTAGCGCGCGAGCACTGCGTTGATGCGGGCGACCTGCCAGTCCAGCGACAGCGCGAGCCAGAGGAAATAGTCGTCGCCGAAGGAGAAGTCGGTCTCCCGCAGGCGCAGGCCCCGGCGGGTCAGCACCTCCCGGCGGAAGAGTGCGGTCGGCGCGGCTACGAAGCAGCCGCGTACGAACAGCGGCACCAGCACGTCACCCTCGGCCTCGGAGCTCCGGTCGCGCCAGGGGATCGTCTCTCCGGTCTCCGAGTCGAAGGCTTCGTATCCCGAGTAGACAAGCCCGACCTCCGGCCGCTCGCGCATCAGCTCGACCTGGAGCGCGGTCTTCTCCGGGACCCAGAGGTCGTCCTGGTCGATCCACGCGATCAGCTCGCCGCTCGAGCGGTCGATGGCGTCGTTCCGGCGCCGGCAGGGGCCGAGCTGCTCGTCGCCGCGGACGAGCACGATCCGGCCGGGACTCCGCTCGGCGTACGAGGCGACGACCTCGGGCGTGCCGTCCGTCGAGGCGTCGTCGACCACGACCAGCTCGAGGCGCTCGTGGGTCTGGCCGAGGACGCTCTCGATCGTCTCGCCCACGAACGCCGCGCCGTTGTGGGCCGCCATGATCGCGCTGACGAGCGGCGGCTTCTCGCTCACGCCTGCGTCGCCCTTAGCCGCGCCAGACCGCCGAGCAGCGACCGCACGCGCGTGACCTCCTCGGGGTCGACGACGCGAAAGACCCGCAGGAGCACGACGAATGCGCCGAACGCAAACAGCTTGAGGGCGACGGCGACCGCGGTCGGCCCGAGCGGCACGACGCCCAGAATCCCGAAGCCCGCGGCGAGAGCGATCGTGGTCAGGACGCGCCCCGGCTCGTACGGCGTCGCGTAGTAGTGCTGGGCGACGCGGTAGTGGGCTACTGACAGGGCCACATAGGCGGCTGCCGTCGCGACCGCCGCGCCGAGCATCCCGAACGGCGGGATGAGAGCGAAGTTGAGGCCGATGTTGAACGCGGCAGCGAGGACGGCGAGGATGGCGATCACCTTGGTCCGGCGCATGATCGAGATCCCCGCCATCACAACGGTCGAGACACCGAAGGCCACGACCGAGAGCGTCAGCAGCCCGACTGCCTTGTACGCATCGTCGAAGCCGGGCGCGACCAGCTGGATCACTTCCTTGGCGAACAGCGTCAGCGTCAGCCCGGCGCCACAGAGGCACACGATGAGGTAGGTCAGCGTCTTCCCTCGGACTTGCAGCTCGAGCGCACGGTCCTGCGAGTACATGGAGAACACGTAGGGCCCGAACGCCAGTACGAAGCCGGTGACTGCGAGGAGGAGCACGTTCGAGACCCGGTTGGCGACCGCGTACTGGCCCACGTCCTGCAGCGAGCCGAGCTTGTTCAGCATGATCCGGTCGACGAGCGCCAGCGCCCAAAGGGCGAGCCCGGCCGGGACGAGCGGCAGGCCGTACGCCAGCATCTTCCGCAGCTCCGGCACCGAGAAGTGCGTGCCGAGGTCGGAATGGACGACGGCCGCCCCGTAGGCTGCCGCGAGCGCATTGCCGACGATCAGGCCGATAAAGACACCCGTCACCCCGCGGTCGAACACGACCACCGCCGCGACGCCGACTCCGGCGGCGACGACCGACGCGAGCGCCGAGGAGGCGACGTAGTGCCACGCGCGGAATCGCAGCCGCATCGTCTCGCGCAGAAAGTTGGCGGCGTTGATCAGCGGCAGCGAGATCGCGACCGCCACCACGAGGCCGGTCCCGTGCCCGCCGAAGAGCCAGTCCGAGATGCCGTTGCGCGCAAGCAGCAGGATCAGCGTGACCAGCGCGGCGAGACAGCTGGTGAAGGCAATCGCGGTGAAGATCACCCCCCGGCGCTGGTCGAGCTCGTGGTCGGTGTAGTCGTAGAAGCTCCGCTGCGCGGCCGAGGCGAAGCCGGCGTCGATCAGGGCGAGTGCCACCGCCGTGAGCACGGTCGCCAGCTCGAGCAGCCCGAACTCCGCCTGCGAGAACAGGTGGCCGTAGATGGGGAGCGTGATTACGCCGATCGCCTGGATCGCGACGCCACCCAGTCCGTAGACGAGCGTCTGCTTGGCGAGCCCGAGGAAATGGCTTGTCTCCGGGGCCGTCGGCGGGCTCGCGGATTCGGCAGCCACGGGCAAAGCGTAGTGAACCGGTGAGCCGTCCCCTGCGCGTCCTCCACGTCGGGAACGTGGCCAACAACGGCTACCTGAACGCGAAGCTGCTCCGGCGTGTCGGCGTCAAGGCGGACGCGCTCTGCGACGAGTGGCACATGATCAGCCAGCCCGAATGGGAAGACGCACCCATCGACTGGAACGGCGGCGATCCGGAGGCGCCGCTGATGGAGAAGGCCGAAGCAGCGGGTTGGCATCGCCCCGACTGGGTTCTCTCCCCGCGGTGGTGGGATCCGACGAACTCCCGTGAAACCTGGCTAGGGACCCGCTTCGACCTCCTGCGGGATGCTCCCTGGCTACTGCGCCGGTACGCATCGCTGCGCCGCTCCGCGGTCGGCTTCCCGCTGCATCCCGTGGATGTGCTGCGCGCCGGCGCCTGGCTGGACCACCTCGAGCGGCTCTTCGGGCCGGCCAGCCTGTTCGAGTCCTACGACATCGTCCACGCCTACGGCATCCATCCGATCCTGCTGCTGCTCACCGGGAAAAGCCCCTTCGTCGCCTTCGAGCACGGGACGATGCGAGACCTGCCGTTCCAGGACGACTGGTACGGCCGGATGCTGAGCCTGGCCTACCGTAGCGCCGGCAAGGTGATCATCACGAACCCCGACGTGATCGCCTCCGCGCACCGCTTGGGGCTTGGGCCGGAGGACTACGTCTTCATCCCGCACCCCGTGGACGAGACGAAGTACTGTCCCGGCCCGTCCGAGCTGGGCCGGCAGCTCGGGGCGGAGGGCTGGGAGTTCGTGGCGATCTCGCCCTCGCGCCACGACTGGGACGTCAAGGGCAGCGACCGAATGCTGCGGGCGTTCGCCGAGCTCGTGCGGCAGGACCGTCCACACGCGCTGCTGCTGCTGAACGACTGGGGGCTCGAGGTCGACCGGAGCCGGAGCCTGATCGCCGAGCTCGGGATCGAGCAGAACGTTCGCTGGCTGGAGCCGCTGCCGAAGCTGGGGCTGATCGACGCCTATCGGGCCGCGGACGTCGTCCTCGACCAGTTCCTGATCGGCACGTTCGGAGCCGTCGCGCCCGAGGCGATGGCCTGCGGGACGCCGGTGCTGATGGCGTTCGAGCCGGAACTCCACGAATGGTGTTTCCCGGAGCTGCCGCCGATCGTCGACGTGCGGACGCCGGAGCAGATCTACCGCGCGCTGCGCCGGCTCGCGCGCGATGAGCAGGCCCGGGCGGAGCTCGGCGAGGCGGGGCGGGACTGGGTCGAGCGCCACCATGGCTGGCGGCTTGTCGTCGACAGGCTGCTGGCGGTGTACGACGAGGTCACCGGCTACTCTCAAAAGCGCTCGTGAGCGAGCTGGTCTCCCAGACCGTTGAGCCCAGGGCGGAGCGCGCCGTCGGCTTGCGCTGCCTGGCGATCGTGCCGGCCTACAACGAGGAGCTGTCCGTCGGTGCGGTCGTGCGCGAGATCGCCGCAGTCGGGAGTGAGTTCGAGATCCTTGTGGTCGACGACGGCTCGGCGGACGGAACCGCGTTGGCGGCGCAGGCCGCGGGCGCCGCAGTGATCAGGCTTCCCTTCAACCTGGGCATCGGCGGCGCCGTTCAGACCGGGTATCAGTTCGCGCGCGACCGGGGCTTCGACCTCGCCGTCCAGGTCGACGGTGACGGGCAGCACGATCCGGGGGAGATCGGGAAGCTGATCGAGCCACTCCTCGAGGGTCGCGCAGACCTCGTCGTCGGCACGCGTTTCGCCGAGGGCGGGGGCTATCGAGGAACGCCCGCGCGGCGGCTCGGGATCAGGTTCTTCGCGGCCGTCGTCTCGATGATGATGCGGCAGCGCGTCACCGACACGACCTCTGGCTTCCGTGCGGCCAACAAGCGGGCGATCCGGCTCTTCGCCGCCGACTACCCGCACGACTACCCGGAGGTCGAGGCGACCGTGCTCCTCTCGCGCAGCGGGCTGACCATGGTGGAGGTGCCGGTGGTGATGCGGGTCCGGGAGAGCGGCAGCTCGTCGATCACCACCCTGCACGCCGGCTACTACATGATCAAGGTCGTCCTGGCGCTGTTCATCGGCCTCTTTCGCCGTTACTCGTCTCCGATGGAGGAACCATGACCCCACTCAAGGTCTCGATCATCGCGGCGGCCGCGGCGGTGATCCTGCTGCTCGTGATCTTCGAGCTGATCCGGAGCCGGCGCCTGCAGGAGCGCTACGCCCTGCTGTGGCTGCTCACCGGTCTCGTGATCCTCGTCCTCGCGCTCTGGCGCGGGGCATTGGGCTGGCTGGCCGGCCTGGTCGGCATCTCGTATCCACCGTCGGCCCTGTTCGTGCTCGCGTCCTTCTTCGTGCTCCTGCTGCTGCTGCACTACTCGACGGTCATCTCCAAGCTCTCGGAGCAGAACATGATGCTGGCGCAGCGCCTGGCGCAGCTCGAGTACCAGGTGGCCGAGGATCAGCCTCCTGCCGAGGTCAGCTCGCGGTAGACGGCTTCGTGGGCGCGCGCCGCGCGATCCCACGTGAACACTGCCGCTCGGCGTACGCCGCGTGCCGACCACGCGTCCGGGCTCGCGATGACGTCGAGGACAGCCTGCGCGATCTCGGCCGGCGAGGTCGGGTCGAAGTAGCGAGCGGCGTCGCCGCACACCTCCGGGAGCGACCCCGCGTGCGCGGCGACGACGGGGCACCCGGACGCCATCGCCTCGAGCGGCGGCAGCCCGAAGCCTTCGTAGAGGCTCGGGAAGACGAGAGCCGATGCAGTCGCGTACAGCTCAGTCAGCTCGTCGTCGGTGACATGACCGCGGACTTCGACTCCCGGTGGCGCCCCGGAGTCGTGGCCCGAGCCGGTCAGGACGAGCCTGAGCTCGGGCCTTTCGAGGCGCAGCAGGGCGAAGGCCTCGAACAGCCGAGCGTGGTTCTTGTGCGGCCAGCGGTTGGCGGGGTAGAGGATGAACTCCTGGCGCGTCCCGGCCGAGGGCCTGAAGCGCTCGTGGTCGACCCCGTACGGGATGACGCGAATTCGCGGCGAGTCCACGCCCAGCCGCTCGATCACGGTCTCCTTCGTGTGCTCAGTCGGGACGATCACCAGCCGGCTTCGACGGGCGGCCCCGTGGTAGAGCAGGCGGCGGTACACGCGCTCGGCCCGGCTGAAGAACTGCGGAAAGAGCTCGTGCTGCAAGTCCTGCAGCGTCACGACCGCCGGAGGTCCGAGTGGTGGGATCGTCGTCGTGAGCGGATAGTGGACGCACCGAATCTCGTCGGCGCCGGCCTCGCGCCTGATTGGGCCCGGTGCGGCCAGCGCACGAGACATCGCGGCGATCCGGCCCACCGTCGAACGGCCCGCCCGGTAGCTGTGAATCGTCCGATTCGAAAGGCCGTCGGCGGCGTCGCTCGCGATGCTCGGCGTCAGCACGCGGTACTCGAGCTCGCCCACCCGCGCCAGGCCGCGAACGAGCTCCCGCGCATAACGCTCGGAGCCGCCGAGGACCCCCGGCACGAGGGTCAGCAGGCTGATCCCGACCACCCGGCGAAGCTACATGAGTGCACTCAACGGCCGTCTTGAAGCTTCCTTAACGGCCCCACGGCGATACTTTGGCGATGCGGGCACGGAACGGCTGGACGATCTCGAAGCTTCCATGACGTCCTCACGAACGCTCATCACCGGTGCGCATGGTTTCGTCGGCAGTCATCTGCTGGCCGAGCTCGGCGACGAGGCGGTGCCGCTCGAGGCCAACGTCGCAAATGTCGACGCCGTGGCCAAGGGCTTGCGCCGCGAGCAGCCCACCGCGGTGGTCCATCTGGCGGCGCATTCCTCCGTGGCTTCGAGCTGGGGAGACGAGGGAGACGTGTGGCTCGTGAACGCCGTCGGGACGGTGAACGTGCTCTCGGCGGTAGCCTCGGAGGCCCAGGACGCGCGGGTGCTCGTCGTGTCCACCGGAGACGTCTACGGTCGCGCCGACGTCTTCCCGACGCCGGAGGACGCCCCGGTGCAGCCCCTCTCGCCCTACGCTGCCTCCAAGGCAGCGGCCGAGCTGGCGGTCGATCGTGCCCGCCGCGCCCAGGCGGTCGACGCTGTCGTCGTCCGCTCGTTCAGCCACATCGGTCCCGGGCAGGCGGAGGCCTTCGCGGTCGGCTCGTGGGCGGCACAGGCGGCGCGGCTCGAGGAGGCCGGAGGTGGAGTGCTCCAGGTCGGCGACCTGGAGGTCCGGCGAGATTTCACCGACGTGCGCGACGTCTGTCGGGCCTACCGGCTGTTACTCGACCGGACGGTGCCGGCCGGGACGTACAATGTCTCGTCCGGGGTCGCCGTGCGCCTGGCCGAGGTCGTCGACGTGCTCCTCTCGCTTGCTCGCTGCCCGATCACGGTCGAGCTCGATCCCGAGCGCAGGCGAACAGCCGACATCCCGGTCCAGCAGGGCGATGCCGCTCGTCTGGCGCGCGCCACGGGTTGGAGGCCGGAGCTTCCGCTGGAGCGCACTCTGGCCGAGACGCTCGACTACGCTCGAGTGGCCGTGCAGGAAGAGAGGACAACCGCCCGATGAGCCGCGACCGGCGCGCGCTCATCACCGGCGTCACGGGCCAGGACGGCTCCTATCTGGCCGAGCTCCTGCTCGACCAGGGCTACGAGGTCTTCGGCATGACGAGGCGGGCCTCGACCGAGAACGTCGAGCGCATTGCGCACCTCGTCGATCGGATCACGCTCGTGCAAGGCGACCTGCTCGACGCGCACTCGCTCGAGGAGGCCCTGCGCGGTGCGAAGCCGACGGAGGTCTACAACCTCGCCGCCCAGAGCTTCGTACCCACGTCGTGGAACCAACCCGTCCTGACCGCGGAGTTCACGGCTGTGGGGGTGACGCGGGTGCTCGAGGCGATTCGCTCAATCGACCCGGAGATCCGCTTCTACCAGGCATCTTCCTCGGAGATGTTCGGGAAGGTGCGAGAAGTGCCACAAAACGAGCTGACTCCCTTCCATCCGCGCTCGCCGTACGGGGTTGCCAAGGCCTATGCACACCACATCACGGTGAACTACCGGGAGTCCTACGACCTGTTCGCGGTGTCCGGGATCCTCTTCAATCACGAGAGCCCACGGCGCGGGCTCGAGTTCGTGACGCGGAAGATCAGCGACGCTGTGGCTCGCATCAAGCTCGGTCTTGCCGAGGAGCTCCGGCTCGGGAACACGGAGGCCAGGCGCGACTGGGGCTTCGCCGGCGACTACGTGCGGGCGATGTGGCTGATGCTCCAGCAGGACGAGCCGGGCGATTATGTCGTCGCCACCGGGGCCGAGCACTCCGTCCAGGAGTTCGTCGACCGGGCGTTCGTCGCGGCGGGGCTCGAGCAGGACGACCGCGTCGTGATCGACTCGGCGCTCCTGCGCCCGGCCGAGGTCGATCACCTGATCGGTGATGCCTCACGCGCCCGCGACGAGCTCGGCTGGCAGCCCGAGGTCTCGTTCGAGCAGCTGGTGGAGCGGATGGTGTCAGCCGATCTCGAACGGGACCGCCGTGGCGGCTGAGCAGGGGGAGACGGCTGCGTTCGGGCCGTCGACGGAACGACTGCGGGCCCGGGCGACCGAGCTCGTTGCGGCCGTTCCCGCCTGGGTCTGGCTCACGGTCCTCATGGGCGGCTCATGGGCGATCCGCGCGGTCCTGGCGGTTCGCGACCCGTCGCCCTGGATCTTCCAGGACGAGCTCCTGTACTCGGAGCTTGCCAAGAGCTTCGCCGCGACCGGCCACTTCGCGGTCCGCGAGGTCCCCGTCCCCGGCGCAGGCGGTTTCGGGGTCGTCTACCCCGTGCTGATCGCGCCGGCCTGGAAGCTCTTCCAGAACGTGCCGACGGCCTACGAGGCTGCCAAGATCATCAATTCCCTGGTCATGTCGCTCGGCGCGATCCCGGTGTACTTGCTCGCGAGACGCATGGTCAGCAAGGCTTGGGCGCTCGCCGCGGCGGTGCTCGCACTCACCCTCCCCGGGATGGTCTACACGAGCGTGATCATGACCGAGAACGCCTTTTATCCCGTCTTCCTCTTCTGGGTGCTCGCGGTCGTCCAGGCGCTCGAGCGGCCGACGGTGCTCCGGCAGCTCGCCGCCGTCGCGCTGACGTTCGTCGCGTACCTGACGCGGAGCCAGGGCGCCGTGCTCGTGCCGGCGCTCGTGACGGCGATCGTCCTCCTCGTGGTGCTGGACGCTCTCAGTGACGAGCGCGGATTCTGGCGGGCGGCGCTCGCCAGAACGCGGGCATTCTGGGCGACCTGGCTGACTCTGGTGATCGGCGCCGGCGGCTTTCTCCTCCTCGAGGTCGGGATCAGAGGGAAGACGTTCTCCACCGCGGTGCTGGGCGGCTACACCATCCTGACGACCTCCAGCTATTCCGCGAACGACGTGGCTCGCTGGTTCCTCTACCACTCGGCGGAGCTCGACCTCGCGGTCGGCGTGCTGCCGTTCGCCGCGTTCTTCTTGCTCGTTATCGCCGCGTTCAGACGGATGCCGCCCTCGCGTGAAGCTCGCGTGTTCGCCGTGGTCGCCCTCTCCGCCTCGGTCTGGCTGCTGGCCGAGGTGGCTGCCTTCGCCTCGAGCCCCTTCGGCCTGCAGATCCTCGAGCGGAACGACTTCTACCTGGAGCCGTTGTTCCTGATCGCCCTCGTAGTGTGGGCGGCGGGCGTGCTTCCTCGGTCCTGGCTCTCGACGGGCGTGGCGGCGGTGGCCGCTGTCGTCCTCGTTGGGCGCGCGCCGTACGGCTCGTTCATTGGCCCGCGCGCTGTCTCGAATGCTTTCGCGCTCCTTCCGCTCTGGAGGATCGAGGAGCACGGTTGGGTGACGCCCGGCCGCCTTACCGATTCCGTAGTCGTCGCGGGCATAGCGGCCGGATTGATCTTCGTGTTCGTGCCGCGCCGGCTGGCGCTGATCGCACCGCTGCTTGTGTTCCTCTACCTCGCGTGGGCGACTTCGCCGGTCGAGGGCAAGACGAGCGAGGCCTCGAGAGACTCGCGCTTCGGCGGCATCCAGGGGCCGTTGAACTGGATAGATCGCGCGGTCGGCGGGACGCAGCCGAAGGTGGCGGCGATCTGGAGCGGAGCGCCGGGGCTGAACTACGTGGCGCTGTGGAACAACGAGTTCTTCAACCGCACGGTGGGACCCGTATACAACCTCTCCGCCCCGCCGGACGGCCTGCCTGAGGAAACACTCACGCTCGACCCTGGCACCGCGTTCATCAGGCATGGGACCGGCAAGGTGCTGAGGGCCGAGTACGTCCTCTCGGACGGATCAATGCAGGTGGCCGGGAAGACGGTCGCTACCGATCCGGGGATCAGCATGGCGGTCTATCGAGTGGATGGCCCGGTCAGGGTCGTTCGCCAGACTCAGGGGATCTACCCGGACAAATGGTCGGGACCCGGCGTCCAGTACACCCGGTACCCGTGCGCCGCAGGGACGCTCTCGGTCGCGCTCGCGGGGTATCGGCCGCTGCAGCCTCGGGCGGTCACGGTCGTGGCGAGGAACGCACGACGTCTCCTGGGCCGGATCGTGGTGCCGCCGGGTGGGCGGCGCGTCCTGACCCTGCCGTTGGAGCCGCGCCGTGGCTACTGCCTCGTGAATTTCTCGATCTCGCCGACGGCGATCCCCGCCAAGGTGCTCGGTAACAAGGATCCGCGCGTGCTCGGCTTGCTCTTCAAGCGACTCGACTACCGGCCGCGTTAGGCCCGGGCGACAAGGGCGTATTCGGTCGCCTCGTCATGATCGACCAGTGGGTCCCCGCTCCCGCGTGGGTAGATGATCTCCGCGCTTGCGAAGCCGTGGATCAGCGCTAGGGAGCGCGCGACTTCGGAGAAGATCGGCGCGCGGTGGCTTGGATCGGTCCAGAATGTCTTGAACGCCGACAGCGAATGCACGTTGATCGTCTCGGCGACGAAGAGGCCGCCTGGCCGAAGTACCCGCCGAGAGAGGTCGAACAGCCGCTCGAGCTCTTCGTATTGCAGGTGCTCGATCACGTGTGAAGCAATGACCGCCCCGAGGCTCTCCGGATCCCGCTGCTCGAGATAGGCGATCGCCTCCGCGAGTTCGACGTCCAGGCCCTTCCGCCGGGATCGCTCGACCATGCCCCGGTCCAGATCGATGCCCCGGGCCTCGATTTCTGCTTCTCGCAGAAGCTCGAGGAGCTCGCCGCGGCCGCAGCCGACGTCGAGGACAGGCGCGTGACCGACGAGGATCGGGACATAGGGCCGGAGGAGCCCGCGAACGCGCTCCTCGGAGCCGCGGAACATCTCTTCGAACGCGTCGTAGGTGCTGTCGCGAGCCTGCGTTGGGTCGGCTGCCGCCTCGAACGGCCTCGCGTAGAGCTCGCTCAGCAGCCGTGCGATGCGCGCGTCGAGCTCGTCCATGCGCTCGCCGTAGCGCGCTTGGAGGACGCGGACGGCGTCCTCGAGCCGGGCGCGGGAGCGCTCGAGCTCCTCCAGTCCTGAGACGAGCAATGTCTCTAGCTCCCGCTGCCGGATCAGGTACGGACGGAGGAGCCGCAGCAGCACACGTCGCCAGAGGAGGCCGACCTGGCCGCTTCGAGACGGCGCGTCCCAGCGGACCGTCGGCCCGTCACGCAGGAAGTCCAGGGCACGCGAGGCGGGCGTCTCGCGCTGTGCCCGCTCCGCTCCCAGGCGCTCGAGCTCCGGAACCCGTTCGGCCAGAAAGGACGCCGCCCGATCCAGTGACTGCTTCGACTCGACGGCCTTCCGCCCCCGACTACCTCGCTCGCGAGCTTGCTTGGGGTTCTCCACGACCAGTTGCATCAAGCGTGCAGCTTCGTCGAGGTTGGGCTCCGCCCAGACTGTGCCGGCCGGGTAGGGGCCGATCTCGCGGTCGAGCGAGGTGAGCGAATACGGAACGAGGAAACTCGATTCAGCGTCCATGAACGCGAGGTTCCCGGAGTAGCCCGTGGCGATCGCCGGCTTGCCATAGGCCATTGCCTCGGCGATCGTCAGCCCGAACCCCTCGCTGCGGTGGAGCGAGACGTAGCAATCGCATTGAGCAGTCAGCGCAGTCAGGCGGTCATGGTCGACGTATTCGTCGGAGACCACGATGTCCCGCCGGCTCTCAGTGGCCGACCGAACGCGCGCGAGCTCGTCTCGCGAGTGCTCGCCGTTGATGCTCTTCAGGTAGAGGAACGTATCGACGGGCTCCGGGAAAGCCCGCTTGTAGGCCTCGATCAGGCCGAGCGGGTTCTTGCGCTCGATCGTGCTGAAGAAGTCGAAGACGAAGAGGAAGACGGTTGCGTTCTCCGGCAAGCCGAGATCGGCCCGCGTGAGCCCCGGCGAGGCAGGCACGACGACGGGCAACGGCATGATCAGCACCGGGTTTTCCGTCTCCGCCTGAATCGCCTCGCGAACGAAGTCGCTGGCCACCCACACCTCGTCGACGAAGTCGAGCGCCGGCCGGACCTCCCGGGGGAGCCTGGCGGTCTCCCAGAACCACAGCCCCACGGAGTAGCGTCCACGCAGAAGCTCGCGCTCCTCGCCCTGGACGAACTGCAGCAGGTGCTCGGCATTCAGGCAGAGGATGTTCGAGGGATACGGGGCCTCGCCGGTCCGATCGTCGAAGGGATGGGACTGGCG
Organism: uncultured Actinomycetes bacterium; assembly: GCA_963763475.1. Classification (GTDB taxonomy): domain Bacteria; phylum Actinomycetota; class Thermoleophilia; order Gaiellales; family Gaiellaceae; genus AC-32. The sequence goes on from CAVXOR010000006.1 coordinate 38,641, forward strand.
ATGCGGCACCCGGTCGTACGTGACGGTCGAGAAGGGGATGCTGGTCTGTTCCAGGGCGGCCACCAGGCGACGTGCGGCTTCGCCTTGGCCGAACTCCGCTCGGAAGAACCCGACGACGTTCACCCCCGAACGCGCTGGTCCCCCATCGGCGTTCACGGTCCCAAGCCTACTCAGCCGCTGCTCGAGTGATCCGCACGTCGCTCCACCAGGCGTTGGCGGCGTCGAGATGGTCGAACCAGGCGACGTGCTCCTGGACGAGCGTCACGACGAGCCGGTATCGACCTGGCGCCGCAGGCGTGCGCAAGCTGAACCTGCAGATGCGCTCGCCATCGGGAGGGAGCGCCTCCGGAAGCGGCGTCCGAACGCCTTCGATCACGACGCGCGGGTCGTCGTGGTTGACCCAGCGATACGAGATGTGAACCGGGTTTGGCGGCGCTGAAACGAGGATCGCCTGTCCGTGGTTCTCCAATGAGCAGGTGCTCTCTTGCAGGGTGTCGGCCTTGAGCTCGGCGGCGACTTCACGGCCCACAGTCGGGCCGGCCGCACTCCGACCTCGTTGAAGAGCGGATGCTGGTCCTGCTCGGCGGTGCGTAGAGGATTCGTTCGGAAGCCTCTGCGCACAGATTTGGCGAGCGGCTCCGGCACGCGGATCCCGTCGAAGACCTCCTGGCACGGGAGCGGCACGCGGCCGATCACGTTCCACGTTCGCCGGTCGATCAGGACGACGCTCGCCAACCGCTCCGGAGACGGTTCCGCGCGATTCGCGCTTTCGCCCACATTGAAGAACGTCGTCCCCGACCTCGAGCCCTCGGGTCCAACCATCGAGCTCCAGGCGACGCGAACGATGCGACCATCGCAGGGATCGACGGCCAGAAGCTCCTTGCGGCCGGAGTTGCACACGAGCCACAGACCGTCTACCAGGCGCGGGTCGTGCGGGCAGTCCAGGCCGCGGATGAGGTCATCACCCGTCTCCAGATCGAACACGATGCCGGCCCCTGCAGCGCCGCCGGTCGACCACTCTCGGTGTCTGGAGAAGCGGCCAAAGGCCGACGCGACGAGCTTTCCCTCGGCGATCGAGAGGCCGTTCAGGTGCCAGGAGTCGCCGTCGCCCTCGGCTTGCCACGTGCGGACGATGTCCCCGCCGGGAGAGATCCAGAGAACGCTGTTCGAAAGCGTCGAGACCGCCGCGAACGTGTCGCCGTCCCAGACGAGGTCATGTGGCTCGCGCAGCGCGTCGATCCTCAAGTACCGCTCGACGCCCACCTCGTCGTACAGCAAGAGCTCTCCAACGGAGCCGCTCTCGCCGGACGACCACAAGAGCCGCCCGAGCCGGGGGCCGCCAAGCGCCAAGCCTGTCGTGCTCAGCGTGTCCAGGCGCTCGAAGCGCTCTCCGTCGTACTCGAAGAGACCCCCGCCCGTCTGCTCGCCAAGGCACGAGATCAGAAGGACATGTCGATCTCGCCCGTCCACCTGAGAAGCGAGAGCCTAAAGGGCGCGGAGGGTCTCAGGGTGCTTGCGCACGAAGCGCAGGATGCTGCGCCAGTGCCAGAGCGTGCGGCGCGTGAAGAAGCTGCGGTCGGTAACCGCTTGGTGATGGTGGACGACGACGGCGCTCGGCACGTACCAGCGGTCCCACCCTGCCTTGCGTGCGCGGTATGCAAGGTCGATGTCCTCGCCGTAGAGGTGGTAGCCCTCGTCGAGGCCGCCGAGCTGCTCGAGCATCTCGCGACGCAGGAGCAAGAACGCGCCGAGGAACCAGTCGGACGGGCACGGGCTCGTCAGGCTGCTCGTCGAGCAGGTAGTGGCGACGCTGCCGCTGCTCGGGATGGAGCCAGCGGCGGAGCGGCGTGCGGCGGACAAGCGTGCCGCGCACCGTCGGGAAGCTACGGCGGGAGGGCTGCCGGCGTCCGTCCGGGTAGCGGAGCTGCGGCGCGGCGATCCCGCAGCGCGGGTGGGCGTCGGCGAAGCCGGTGAGCTCGGCGATCGCTCCTGGCGTGACTTCGATGTCGGAGTTCGCGGCGATCACGTAGGGCGCGCTCGTGGCCGCCACGCCGCGGTTGATGTTCGCGCCGAAACCGAGCGTTAGCTCGTTGGCGACGACGGTCGCTCCGGCTGGATCGGGCGAGCCGCCGGGATTCGCCACGAGGACGAGCTCATTGGCCTGAGGCGCGAGTGACTCGAGGCACGGAGCGGGATTGGGGTCACCCGGCGTCCAGATCACGACGGCGGCGACTGCGGCGGATTTCTTAACAGTCATGAGCGATCATGAGCGACATGCGTTATGTGCTCCTCTTTGTGATCGTGGGGGCGCTGGCGTGCGCGCCCGCGGGGCTCGCGGAGGGGGCGTACCTGAAGCAGCCTTTGAACGGCTCTGCCGTGTCGAGTCTGTCGCCAGTCGAGTTCACTTGGGACAACCCTACGTACCACGTTCTCGGCCTCTCGCAGGTCTTCTACGTCGCCACCGACCCCGACTTCACGAACGTCGTCTGGCAGCACGGCGACTGGTGTCCACCGCTCGCGACGTGTCCACAGGGGACCACCGCCGGGCCATTCGCGCCCGGGGTCTACTACTGGAAGATTCACCTCTACGCGTGGGACTGGAACCCCGACAGCGACATCTGGTCGTTCGTCAGCTCCGCGCCACCCCCTCCGCCCCCGCCGCCTCCGCCCACGCCCCCGGCGCAATGCCGCGTGCCGGGGGTCGTCGGGAAGCTGCCAGCGAGGGCGCGGAACGCGATCCTGAGGGCCAGCTGCCGCGTCGGAGCCGTCCGCCGTTCCTACTCGACGGCGCGGCACAAAGGACGGATCGTCGCGCAGCGGCCGCGCGCCGGCGCGCTCGTCGCGGCGGGGACTCGCGTCCACCTCGTCGTGGGCCGCGGCCGACGCTAGACGAGCTCCCGGTAGGCCTGCAGTGTGCGCCGGGCCGTCTCGGTCCATGTGAAGAGTCGCGCCCGTGCGAGGCCCGCCTCGCGCAAGCGGTCGCGGTCAGCCAACGCCCGCTCGATCCCGCCGGCGAGAGCGACCGGGTTCTGCTTCTCGACGAGGATCGCAGCGTCGCCGGCGACCTCGGGTAGTGCTCCCGCGGTGGTCGCGACGACCGGCGTGCCCGAAGCCATCGCCTCGAGTACCGGTAGCCCGAAGCCCTCGTAACGGGACGGAAAGACCAGGCAGGCCGCTCCACGGTACAGGGCGGCCAGCTCGTCCTGGGGAACGTGGCCGCGGAACTCGACGCGGTCAGCGAGGCCGACGCGGGCGGCTGTCCGCTCTGCGTCCGCGCGGCCACCCTTGTTACCTCCGACCAGGACGAGCCGCGGCGCTCCGTCGCCCATAAGGGCGAGGGCGTCGATGGCCGTGCCCAGGTCCTTGCGTGGCTGGAGCGCACCGACGAACAGCGCGTACGGCTCACCGTCGGGGATGGGTCCGTTCGGCGTGAAGGCGGGATCGACGCCGTTCGGAGTGACGACGATCTTCTCCCCGGGAATGTTGTAGAGCTCGATCAGGTCTCGCCTCGTCTTCTCCGAGACCACGAGCACCCGGGCGGCGCGGCGGGCGGAGCGAGGCACGACCGTGCGGAAGATCGTGCGGTCACGCAGACCCATCACCCTCGGGTCGCGCTCGAAGGAGAGGTCGTGGACAGTGACGACGGCCGGGCACGGGCACCCGAGCGGCAAGGAGTGCTGGAAGTGCGCCAGCGCGGGGCCCAGGCGGCGTAAAAGCCGCGGTAGCCGCACCGCCATGCGGAATACCTGGCTACGCGCCGGGAGCGCGACCGGCTCGATGCCGTCCGGCACCAGCTCAGGCCGGCGCGTCATCGCGGCGAGGCGCAGATCCAGAGGCTCGGCCGCGGCGAGCTCACGCAGGAGACCGGCGACGTGCGTCTCGTCCCCGGTTCGCCGGCGGCCGAGGACGTCGGCGTCGATCGCGACGAGTGGTGTGCTCAGGCGGCTGCCTCACGGTAGACCTCGACCGTCGCCCGCGCCACCTCTCGCCAGTCGAAGACCCGAGCCCGAGCGAGGCCGAGCGGGCGCAGCTCCTCCCGGCGATCGATCGCCTCGAGCAACCCGGACGCGATCGAGTCCGGGTCGAGCGGGTCGACGAGCACCGCCGCGCCGCCCGACACTTCGGCCAGCGCCCCGTTCCGGGCGGCCACGACCGGCGCGCCGCAGGCCATAGCCTCGAGCACCGGCAGCCCGAAGCCCTCGTAGAGCGAGACGTAGGCGACGGCCCGCGCGCCGCGGTAGAGCCTTGCAAGCTCGTCGTCATCGACCTCCCCCAGCAGCCGGACACCCTCGCCGCCGACGCGCACGTCGCCCCAGCCAGCCTGGCCCGCGACGAGCAGCGGCAGGCCGTTGAGCCCGGCACGCTTGTAGGCCTCGACCAGGCGGGGCAGGTTCTTGCGCGGCTCGAGCGTGGAGACCGCGAGGACGTAGTCGCCGGCCGCCGACTCGCCGTCGGCGGTGAACGGCTCGCCGACCGCGTTCGGGATCACGTGCACCTTCTCCGCAGGCACGTCGAGCAGCTCCTCGAGCTCGCGCTTGGTGAACTCCGAGACCGCGATCAGCCGCGTCGCCGCATGCGCCACGCGCGGCAGCACCCGCCGCGAGTAGCTGCGCGTCCAGCGGTTGAACGTCTCCGGATGCCGCAGCACGGCGAGGTCGTGGAAGGTGACGACGAGCGGCACGCGCGACCGCGTCGGCGCTCGCTGGGTGGGGCAGTGCAGGACGTCCATCCGGTCGCGTCGCGCCCGCCACGGCAGCGCGGCCAGGTACCAGCCGAGATCGCGAGCCGGCACGAGCAGCCGCGAGGAACCGCGGAGCGCGTAGCGGTGAACGTCCACGTCCTCGTCCTCCAGGGCTGCCAGCAGGGCGCGGATGTGCCGCGCCGTGCCCGCCCGCGTGAGCGCGAGCGCCGAGATGTCCATGCCCACTCTCAGGCGCACGGGGTCAGTCTAGGTAGCCCCTCAGGACCGCCTCGCCGCAGGCCCGCCAGGTAAAGCGGGAGGCGTGATCGACTCCGGTCCCTCGTGGGGCCGAGAGCGCCCGCTCGAGCGCCCCGGCGAAGGCTTCGGGGTCGTCGGGATCGGCCCTCAGCGCTGCCTCGCCGCTCGCTTCGTCCAGCGACGGGTGTGAGGAGACGACGGCCGGCACGCCGCTCGCCAGCGCCTCGATCACCGGGATCCCGAAGCCCTCGAAGCGCGATGGATAGGCGAAGGCGACGGCGCCGCGGTAGAGACGCGCGAGCTCGTCGTCGGCGACGAAGCCGAGCAGCCGCACGCCTTCGGCGGCCAGCGGCTCGCGCTCCCAGCCTTCGAGCCCGGCGAGGGCGAGTGTCAGCTCCGGATGTCGCTCCCGGAGAAGCGCGAAGGCGCCCACGAGCGCCGGCAGGTTCTTGCGCGGCTCGAGCGTTCCGACACCCAGGACGTAGGGACCGCCCAGGTCGGCGGCCTCGCCCGCAGGCGAGAAGCGAGGGTCGATCCCCGGGTAGGCGACGCGAACCTGCTCCTCGGGCACGCCGAGCAGCTCGACCACCTCGCGGCCGGTGAAGCGCGAGTTGACGAAGATCCGGTCGCACCTGCGAGCCGCGTGCTCGTACTTCGGCCCGTGCATGCGCAGCGTCTCTGGCTCGACCCAGTCCGGGAATCGCAGCGGCACGAGGTCGTGAACGGTCGTCGCGCGCAGCCCGGCGTGCTGAGGCGGGTACATCCAGTCGGAGAAGTGGAAGACGTCGAGCCGGCCCACCACTCGCTCGACGGCCACGCGCCCTGATCGGCTCCAGGCCTGTCGCAGCGCGTGCGGCGCGAGCGGCGTGCGCACCTCGACGTCGAGTCCCTCGAGCGCCTCCCGGATCCGCGCTCGCCCGCGCGGGCCGGAGGGCCCGAAGGCGACCAGCTCGTGCTCGTCGCCGGCCGCCTCGGCGAGACCGGCGACCATCCCCCGGATGTAGTTGCCGATCCCGGTGCGGGGGCGTGCGAGCGGGCTGACGTCGACGACGATGCGCATGGCTCGAAAGTATCCTGGCCGGATGGCCGTCGACACCGCCTCCAGAGCCGGACTGCCCACTCTCAGCTGGCTCCCGCGCTACGGCGAGCTGCTGCGCACGCTCGTCCGCCGCGAGCTCCGCACGCGCTTCAGGGGCTCCGCGCTCGGGATCCTCTGGTCGCTGATCTACCCGCTCGCGATGATCGGCGTCTACACGCTCGTCTTCTCGGTGCTGTGGCGGGTGACCGGCGACATCTCGCACTACCCGCTGTTCGTGCTCTCGGGGCTCGCGGTGTGGGGGTTCTTCCAGGCCGGGATCCAGCTCGGGACGACCTCGCTCGTACAGAACGGGGAGCTGATCAAGAAGGTCTGGTTCCCGCGCGAGCTCGTACCTGCCTCGGCCGTGCTCGCCCAGACGGTGACGATCTTCGTGATGCTCGCGATCGTGATCCCGGTCGACCTGATCGTCGAGCCCGCCAATGCGAGGACGGTCGTGCTCGTGATCCCGATGGTCGCCGCCCTGATCTGCCTGGTGCTCGGGCTCGCGTGGCTCTTCTCGGTCGCGAACGTCTTCTACCGCGACGTCGAGCACCTGCTCGCGGTCGTCTTCCTGCCCTGGTTCTTCCTGACGCCGGTGCTGTACGGGCTCGAGCAGTTCAGCGCGGCCAGCTCGCACCGCTGGCTGATCCTGCTGATGCGCTACGGGAACCCGGTCACGCCGTACGTCGAGGGCGTGCGCGCGGTCGTCCTGCAGGCGACCGTGCCGGGGGCGCCGCTGCTGGTCTACATCTTCCTCGTCGGGCCGCTCGTCGCGCTGCTCGGGCTCTGGGTCATGCAGCGCTTCGAAGACCGCGTCGCGATCGAGCTCTGAGATGACCCAGGCCGCTGCGGTGAGGACCGGGGAGATCCGCGCCCGCGGGTTGGGACGAGTGTTCACGATCCGCCTCTCCCAGAACCGCTCGCTGAAGGCCGCGCTCTTACGCCGCGAGCTGCCGCGCACGCGCGAGCTGTGGGCGCTCCGCGACGTCGACCTCGACATCGCGCCCGGGCAGGCGTTCGGGATCGTCGGTCCCAACGGCTCGGGCAAGTCGACGCTGCTGAAGCTGCTCGCGGGGATCTTCGCGCCCTCGACCGGGACGCTCGCGGTCGGGGGCCGCGTCGGCTCTCTGATCGAGATCGGAGCCGGCTTCCACCCCGAGTTCACCGGAGTCGAGAACGTCTACCTGAACGCCGCCATCTACGGCCTCAAGCGCGACTACGTCGACCGCCACCTGGAGGAGATCATCGCCTTTGCGGAGCTCGAGTCGTTCGCCGACGTGCCGGTGCGGACGTACTCGTCGGGGATGTACATGCGGCTCGGCTTCTCGGTGGCGATGCACGTCCAGCCCGACGTGCTGCTGCTGGACGAGGTGCTGGCGGTGGGCGACGAGCCGTTCCAGCAGAAGTGCTTCGGCAAGATCGCCGACTTCAAGCGCGGCGGCGGGACGATCGTCTTCGTCTCGCACGATCCCGCCGCGGTCGAGCGGCTCTGCGACGAGGCGGTGCTGCTCGACCACGGCCGGTCGGTCGAGCGCGGGTCGGCCGGCGACGTGGTGCGCGCGTACCACCGGCGCCTCGTGCGGGCCTCGCACGAAAGTGTCCACGGTCGCGAGGGGCGCGCCGGCGGTCCTGTTCGCGTCCACGAGGTGCGGGCGGTCGCAGGCGACGGTTCGGTGCGCGACCGCTTCACGGAAGGCGAGCCGATGGCGCTCGAGCTCTGGCTCTACGCCGAGTCCGGCCTCGACGACGGCCGCGTCACGCTCGGCCTGCACGACTCGGGCGACCAGACGCTGGGCTCCCAGACCGTCGACTCGGTGCGCCTGCGCCCGGGGCGCCTCGAGCGGCTACGGCTCCACTTCCCGGGACTGCCTTTGCGCGAGGGGCGCTTCTACGTCGACGTCCGCCTCGAGAGCGGCGACGGCGACGTGGTGCTCGATCACGCCGAGCGCGCGCTCGAGCTCAGCGTCTTCGGCCAGGACCCGGACGGCGGCGGCGCGATTCGCCTCGGCGGCACGTGGGAGCTACCGGCCGTCGATGGAACCAACGACGGGTAACGTGATTCGCGTGGAGCCGCTTCTCGTCCGCGCCGCCCGGCGCGAGCCCGTCGAGCGCACGCCGGTCTGGTTCATGCGCCAGGCGGGGCGCTCGCTGCCGGAGTACCGCGAGCTCCGCAAGCAGTACGGCCTGTTCGAGATCGCGCGGCAGCCGGAGCTCTGCGCGGACGTGACGCTGCAGCCCGTCCGGCGTCACGACGTCGATGCGGCGGTGATGTTCGCCGACATCATGCTCCCGGTCCTCGGCATGGGCGTGGAAGTCGAGCTGGTCGAGAACGTCGGGCCGGTGGTGGCGGCGCCGATCCGCTCGCTCGCCGACGTCGAGCGACTCGTCGTGCCAGTGCCGGAGGAGTCGGTGCCGTGGACGCTCGAGTCCGTACGGCTGGTGCGCGAGGCACTGCGGGACGACCAGGCGGTCGTCGGCTTCGCCGGCGGCCCCTTCACGGTCGCGGGCTACCTGATCGAGGGGAAGCCTTCGCGCGAGTTCAAGCTGACCAAGGCGTGCATGTACTCGCAGCCCGACGTCTGGCACGCGCTGATGGAGAAGCTCACCGAGACATTCGCGTTGTACGTCGCGGCTTGCGCCGGGGCCGGGGCGGACGCGATCCAGCTCTTCGACTCCTGGGCCGGCGCGCTCTCGGTCGCCGACTACCGCGAGTTCGTCGCGCCTTACTCCGCCCGGGTGCTCCAGGCGGTGGACGTGCCGACGATCCACTTCGCCACCGGGGACGCGCACCTGCTCGAGGAGCGCGCAGCGGTCGGAGGTGACGTGATCGGCGTCGACTGGCGCGTCCCGCTCGACGTCGCCTGGGAGCGGGTCGGCCAAGACCGCGGCATCCAGGGCAACCTCGACGGCGCCGTGCTGCTCGGGCCCTGGGAGCGCGCGGCGGACGGAGCTCGTGACGTGCTCGAGCGCGCCGGTGGGCGGCCGGGACACATCTTCAACCTCGGCCATGGCGTGCTCCCCGAGACCGACCCGGAGCTGCTTGGCCGACTGGTCCAGCTCGTGCACGAAACGACCATGGTTCCGACCGAGACGCCGCTTGCGGCGTCGACTCAGGACGGGCGGGCTTTGCCCGCTCGTCCGTCTGAAATGACCGGTCGACACGATCGGGTGTCATGAACGGCATCAAGGAGGACGCGGTGATCCTGATGGCGTACGGCAGCCCGGCCACTGCCGACGACATCCGTCCCTATTTCGAGGACATCCGCGGCGGCCGGCCGGTCTCGGACCAAGCGGTCGCGAAGCTGGCCGAGCGCTACCGGCGGATCGGCGGGCGCTCGCCGCTCGACGAATACACCGAGGCGCAGCGCGCAGCGCTCGAACGTGAGCTGGGAATCCCGGTCTTCGTCGGGATGAAGCACTGGCGTCCGCGAATCGCGGAGGCGGTCGAGCAGGCGCTCGCCGGCGGCGCGACGCGGCTGATCGGACTCGTGCTCGCGCCGCACTTCTCACGGCTGTCGGTGGGCGAGTACCGCGAGCGGCTGGAGGCAGCGTTGGAGTACCGCGCCGAGCTCGTGCTGGTCGAGAGCTGGCACGACGATCCCGCCTTCGTCGACGTCGTGGCTTCGCGGATTCGGGGAACCGACGCCTGGGTCGTCTTTACCGCGCACTCGCTGCCCGAGCGGATCCTGGCCGCCGGCGACCCCTACCGCGAGCAGCTGCTCGAGACCTCGCGCCTCGTTGCCGAGCGCGCGGGCCTCGGTGAGCGCTGGTCGTTCGCGTTCCAGAGCGCAAGCCCGACGGGAGAGCCCTGGCTGGGACCGGACGTCCTCGAGGAGCTCGAGCGGCTGCACGCAAAGGGCGTCGGCAAGGCGCTGGTCGCTCCGGTCGGCTTCGTCTCCGACCATCTCGAGATCCTCTGGGACCTCGAGATCGAGGCGCGCGAGAAGGCGCAGGAGCTCGGCCTCGAGCTGGAGCGGATGCCGTCCCTGAACGACGACCCGGCCTTCATCTCCGCACTGGCAGGCGTCGTCGAGCGCGCTCGAGTGGCAGAGCCGGCCGTTCCGGGTAGGAGCGGCGCGTGAGCTCCCGGACGTGCCCCGACTGGCCGCTGCTGATGGAGCTCGCGCCCGAGCTGCAGTTCATGCACTACACGGTCGCGGAGGCGAAGCTGCCCTCGGATGCGCTGGCCGAGCTGCAGGAAGTCTCGCTGCAGGACGTGGCGGTCTGTGCCGACCTCGACCACAACGTCTTCTACGACGCGCACACCGACCCGCGTGTAGCCGCGGCACTGCGCGGCTCGCACTGGTTCGAGCTGCGCGAGTGGTCGACCCGCGGGCCCGGCAGGGCGGCAACCGGCCCGTAAGCCCGCCTCGGCGGATTAGGCGTTCCGCAGCCCGAGGAATATCGTCGGGACGGTGGAGCAGCCGACGACACGAGTGTTCAGCACCGCCCGGATCGTCGCGCTGGTCATGATCGCACTGGCGCTGGCGGGGCTCGCCTACCTCCGCTTCGCCTCTGGCTCGAGCGAGGTCTCGGTGCCGTCGGGCGCGCACGCCGGTCAGCTAACGATGCATCCGTGCACGTACGCGACGGAGAAGGGTGGCTACGCGGCCGACTGCGGCACGCTGGTCGTGCCCGAGAACCGGCACGACGCGCAGTCGCGGCTGATCGCGCTGCCGGTCAAGCGGATCAAGGCGCTCTCGGCCAGTCCACGCGAGCCGGTCTTCCGGCTGCAGGGCGGGCCGGGCCTGACGAACATGGACTTCCCGGACGCGAGCCGCTTCGCGGGCGACCGCGACGTGGTGCTCGTGGGCTACCGCGGCGTGGACGGCTCACAGTCGCTGCAGTGCCGGGAGGCGGTCTCGGCGATGAAGCACGCCAAGGACTTCCGCAGCGACTCGTTCTACGACGCCTACCGGAAGGGCCTGTCGGACTGCGCCGCCCGCCTGCAGGGCGACGGCGTCGATCTCGCCGGCTACTCGCTGCCGGAGCGGGTGGACGACCTCGAGGCCGCGCGCCGCGCCCTGGGCTACGGGCCGATCGACCTGCTCAGCGAGAGCGCGGGCACGCGCACGGCCATGATCTACGCCTGGCGCCACCCGGGGAGCATCCACCGCTCCGTGCTGGTCGGGGTGAACCCGCCCGGCCACTTCCTCTGGTATCCGCGGCTCAACGACGCGCAGATCGCCAAGTACTCGGCCATCTGCAAGCGCGACGAGTGGTGCAGCTCGCGGACGAGCGATCTCGCCGCGACGCTCCGCTCGACCAGCCGGAACATCCCCGACCGCTGGGGGCTCCTGCGGATCAAGCCCGGCAATGCCGAGGTCGGCGCGTTCTTCGGCCTGATGCACTCGACCGGCGCGGCCTCGCCGATCTCCTCGCCGATGACGATCAGCTCGTGGCTCGCGGCCGAGGACGGTGACCCGAGCGGGCTCTGGTTCCTCTCGACGCTCGCCCAGGTGGCGTTCCCGGACGTCCAGGTGAAGGGCGACTCGGCCGCCGTCGCGCGGACGGACGCCGCCTATGCCAGGCGGTACTTCGCCGCCCCGCGCGGCGAGCGCTCGGTGATCGGCAGCCCCGCCACCGACTTCCTCTGGGCCGGCGGCCGCCTGCTGGAAGGCTGGCCGGCGAACCCGGACGAGAACCTCTACGGGCGGGTGCGGACGTCGAAGGTCGAGACGCTCGTGATCAACGGCGACCTCGACTTCGCGACCCCGCCGCAGCAAGCCCATCGCGAGCTGATGCCGTCCCTGCCGAACGGCCACGAGATCGTCCTGCAGGGCCTCGGCCACACGGACGACTTCTGGGACTACCAGCCGGGCGCCAGCTCCCACCTCGTCAACACCTACCTGAACCGCGGCGTGGTGGACGACTCGCTCTACGTCACGAACACGGTCGAGCTCGAGCCCGACTTCGCGCAGACCACGATCGCCAAGATCATGCTCGCGGTCTTCCTCACCTTCGCCGCGCTCACGGTCGTCTCGCTGCTCCTGCTCGCACTGCGGGTGCGCAGGCGTGGCGGCCTCGGCCGCAAGTCGAGCGGGGTCGTTCGCGGCGCCTACGTGATCGTGCTCGGTCTCGGCGGCTGGTTCATCGGGATGCTGATCGTGCTCACGGCACTGCCGACCGTCGCGCTGGACAGCCAGCTGGTGGCGACGCTCTCGATCGGGATCCCGGTCGGCCTGGGCGTCTTCCTCGCGTGGTTCCACACCGGTCGGCCCGGGCGGGCGAACGCGATCGGGCTCGCCGGCGCGCTCGCAGGCGCGCTCGTCGGAGCCTTGCTCGGCTTCAACGTGCTGAGCGGCCTGTTCGCGGTCCTGACGACGATCGTCGGAGCCCTGGCCTGCGCGAACCTGGTCCTGATCGGCTTCGACGTCATGCGCGAGCGCGCGCCGGAGCCGGCTGAGTCGACCGCGGTTCCGGCCGGCGTCTAGCCGCCGAAGCGGCAGGCCAGCACTTCCTCCAGCGGCCTCGTGTTGAGCACGTCCGCCGGAGAGGCGCCGCCGCGCCGGGCCGTCGCGACCGAGAGCTCCATGTTCCCGAGGCCGCGGGTCGAGTGCGCATCGGTCGAGCAGACGATCGCGACGCCGGCCTCGCGCGCCAGGCGGACGTGCTCGTCGCGGAGGTCGAGCCGGTCGGGGAGGCCGTTCACCTCGACCGCCCGGCCCTGCTCGGCCAGGCGTGCGAAGACCGCTTCGAGGTCGACCGCGTTCGGCGGGCGATGGTTGATCAGGCGGCCGGTCGGGTGGCTGAGGCAGCTCACGTAAGGCGAGTCGAGCGCGGCGAGCACGCGCTCGGTCAGCTCCTCGCGCGAGCCGCGCTGGCCGCCGTGGACGCTCGCCTGCACCCAGTCGAGCTCGGCCAGCACGTCGTCCGGGAGGTCGAGCGTGCCGTCGCGTCGGATGTCGCACTCGGTGCCGCGCAGAACGCGGAAGGGCGCGAGCTGCTCGTTCGCGGCGGCGATCTCCTCGGCTTGGCGGCGCACGCCGTCGGCGTCCAGCCCGGGCACGGCGCCGACGCTGACCGTGTGGTCGCAGATCGCCAGGTACTCGTAGCCGCGGTCGCGGGCGGCCTGGCCCATCTCGAGGATCGTCGCCTTCCCGTCGGACCAGGTCGAGTGGCAGTGCAGGTCCCCGCGGATCGCGGCCACCTCGACGAGCTCGGCCGCCTCCGGCGCGCCGGCCTCGCGCAGCTCGGGCGGCACGAACGGGAGGCCGAGCGCGGCGAAGACGCCTGCTTCGTCGGCCGCGTCGGGAAGCGGCTCGATCGCCGCGACCCACTCGGGCGAGCCGGTCGCGCGGACGAGCTCGGTGCCGAGGCGGCCAGGCTCGGCGACGACCAGCTCGACCGGCACGCCCTCGACGGTCACGCCCAGCGCCCGGCGCTCGCCGCGCTCGACGACGGCCACGATCTGCGGCAGCGCCTCGAACCGCTCCAGCGCCGAGTCGTCAGCGGGGACGACGACGGCAAGCCGCTCCGAGGCGTCGCGCCAGCGCCGCGGGTCGCCGGCCGCGATCCCGCCGAGCGCCTCGGCGATCGACTCGACCAGCGGGCGGCTGCGGTGGAGCAGCAGCGGTCGCGGTGCAGCAGGCCGCGGCTCGCGAGCCAGTGCGGCGCGTAGCTTTCGCTCGGTCTCCGGCCCGATCCCCGGCACCTCCTGCAGCCGCCCCGCCTCCGCAGCCTCGCGCAGCTCCGGCAGCGTGCGTACCCCGAGCACCCGGCCGATTTCGAGCATCCGCTTGACCGACACGCCGAGGAAGCGCCCGAGCCCGGCGAGCTCCGGCGAGACCTCGCGCTCGAGCTCTTTCAGTTCGAAGATCTCGCCCGTCTGGACCAGTTCCTGCAGCCGGCGCTCGATTCCCGGGCCGATCCCGCGCAGCTCGCGGCCCCGACCCTGCCGCACGAGCTCGGCGACCGGCGCCGGCGTCAGACGGATCAGGTCGGCCGCGCGCCGGTAGGCCCGCGCCGTGTACGGCCCGGCGCCCGCCAGCTCGAGCAGCGAGGCGAACTGGTCGAGCCGCGACGCGATCTCGGCATTGTCCGGCGGTGACCCCTGCACGGCTGGATAGTCTCTCGACGGCATGCCGACCGTTGTTGTTCCCTTCCGTCGAGAAACGGCAAAACAGCGGCTCGCGCCCGCTCCGGACGAGGTTCGCGCGGCCCTCGCGCAGGCGATGCTCGAGGACGTGCTCGCCGCTGCGGAGCCGGTCGGCGCGGTCGTCGTCGCCGACGAGGCCGGCGGCCAGGGACCGGCGGTCGAGGGCGCCTTGCGGCGCGTCGAGCGCGGGCCGGTGCTGATCGTCAACGCCGACCTGCCCTGTGCAAGGCCGCGCGACCTGCTGACCCTGCTCGGCGCGCTGCCCGAAGGCGGGATCGCGCTGGTCGAGGCGGCCGACGGCACGACCAACGCGCTCGCGCTCGCGGCGCCGCACCTGTTCGCGCCGCTCTACGGCGAGCGCAGCGCGGAGCGCTTCCTCGCGCGGGCGGAGCGGCTCGAGGTCGATGCGGCCATCGCGACGATCCCGAACCTGGCCGACGACGTGGACCAGCTCGCCGACCTCGAGCGGCTCGAGGGTCGGCTCGGCGCGCGCACGGCGGCGGCGCTCGACGCGTTGCGCGCCGGGCTCTCGCGGTGAACGTCGTCGTGCTCGCAGGCGGGCTCGGGGGCTCGCGCCTGGCGCGCGCCCTCGCCGAGACGATCGATCCGGGTGACCTGACGATCGTCGGCAACGTCGGCGACGACGTCGAGATCCTCGGCCTACACGTCTCGCCCGACCTGGACACGATCCTCTACACGCTCACCGGGCGGCTCGACGAGGCCAGGGGCTGGGGTCGCGAGCACGAGACCTGGAACGCCCTCGACACGGTCGCCGAGCTCGGCGGCGAGAGCTGGTTCCGCCTCGGCGACCTCGATCTCGGCGTCCATCTCGTCCGCACCGAGGCACTGCGTCGCGGCGAGCCGCTCTCGGCGGTCACCGCTAGGATCGCGCAGGCGCTCGGCCTCGGGCCTGCGTTGCTTCCCGCTACCGACGAGCGGCTGCGCACGTGGCTCAGCACGCCGGCCGGCGAGCTCCCGTTCCAGGAGTGGTTCGTCGCGCGCCGGCACCGGGACGAGGTGGACGGCGTCCGCTTCGAAGGAGCCGAGGCAGCGCGGCCCGCGCCCGGCGTGCTCGAGGCCCTCGAGGCCGCCGACCTGATCGCGATCGCGCCGAGCAACCCGTTCGTCAGCGTCGGCCCGATCCTGGCGGTTGCGGGGATCAGCGAGGCGCTCGCGCAGCGTTCCGTGCCGGCCGTCGCCGTCAGCCCGCTGATCGGCGGCGAGGCGGTACGCGGCCCGGCGGCGCGGATGCTGTCGCGCCTGCGGGGTGGAACCGGCCCGCAGCACGTGAATGACTGTTACGAGGGCCTGATCGACGCGCTGGTGATCGACGAGGCCGACGCGGAGTCCGAAGCGGGCGTGCGCACGATCGTCACGCGCACGCTGATGGAGGACGCCGAGGGCCGCCGCAGGGTGGCCGACGCGGTGCTCGAGTCGGCAGCGGCGCTGCGGTGAAGGTCGCGATCATCGGCGGCACGGGCTCCTTCGGCCGCGCGCTCGCGCGGCGGCTGAGGCTGCTCGGCGAGGACGTCTACATCGGCTCGCGTGACGCGGAGCGGGCACGGGAGAGGGCGCTCGAGCTGGGCGTCGAGGGCGGCACGAACGAGGACGTCGTCCGCGGCGTCGATCTCGTCGTGCTGGCGACGAAGTCGAACGCCGCGCTGGAGACGGCGGCCGCACTGGCCGACGCGATCGGCGAGACGCCCGTGCTCTGCGTGGCGAGCGATCTGCGCTTCACCGACATCGGGATCGTGCCCCGGCCTGGAGGAGGGCTCGCTGGCCGAGCACGTCGCCAAGGTCATCCGTGCGCCACTCGCCTCGGGCCTGCAGACGGTCTCGGCGATCGATCTCTCGGGTCCGGAGCCCCCCGACCAGGACGCCCTGATCTGCGGGGACGACCCGGCTGCCAAGCAGCTCGCGCTCCAGCTGGCCGGACGTCTTGTCGGAGGACGCGCGCTCGACGTCGGCCCGCTCGCGAACTCGCGCGCCCTGGAGGGCATGACCGCCGTGATCCTGAACGTGAACAAGGAGCTCGGCGTCCACGCGGGCCTCCGCATCACCGGCCTGCCGTGATCTCGATCCGGCCGGTCGAGGGGCTGCCGGAGATCGAGCAGGGCGCCGACCTCGGCGCGCTGATCGCGGAGCGGGTGGAGCTGGCGGACGGCGACGTGCTCGTGGTCGCGCAGAAGGCGGTCTCGAAGGCCGAGGGCCGGATCGTGCGGCTGGAGGAGGTCGAGCCGTCCGAGCGCGCACGCGAACTGGCGGGCGGGGAAGACCCGCGCCGGCTCGAGGTGATCCTGCGCGAGTCGGCGCGGATCGTCCGCAGCCGGCCGCCGCTCGTGATCGCCGAGACACGGCACGGATTCGTCTGCGCCTCCGCGGGCGTCGACTCCTCGAACGCGCCCGAGGCCGGCACCGTCGTCCTGCTGCCCGAGGACCCGGACGCCTCGGCGGCCAGGCTGCGCGAGCGGCTGCGAGAGCTCACCGGCGCAGAGGTGGGCGTGATCGTCAGCGACTCCTTCGGCCGCGCCTGGAGGCAAGGCACCACCGATGTCGCGATCGGGGTCGCCGGGATCCGGCCGCTGCTCGACCTCGCGGGCACGCGTGACTCCGTCGGCTACGAGCTGCACGCGACCGTGATCGCCGTGGCCGACGAGCTCGCAGGTGCAGCGCAGCTCGTCCTGGGTAAGACCGACGGCGTGCCGGCAGCGGTGATCACCGGGTTCGACGCAGGCGGCACCGGCAGTGCGTGCGATCTCGTCATGCCCGCCGACCGCGATCTCTTCCGGTGAGCGAGCAGCGGTCCCCGGAGGACCTCGACCGGGAGCTGATCGAGCTCCTGAACGAGCTGCGCGTGGCTCTTCCCGGCGTCCAGGTGCTGTTCGCGTTCCTGCTCGCGGTGCCGTTCGCGAACGGCTGGACGCGTGTCACGGAGCTGCAGCGCGACGTCTTCTTCCTCGCCTTCATCGCGACCGCCGCGGCCTCGATCCTGCTGATCGCGCCCTCGTCCTACCACCGGCTGCGCTGGCGCGCGGGCGACAAGGAGCAGATGCTGCGCACCTCGAATCGGCTCGCGATCGCCGGCACGGTCTTCCTGGCGCTCGGCATGACGGCGGTCGTCTTCCTGATCGGCGACATCCTCTTCGACGCGTGGTGGGCGGCGCTCACGACCGCCCTCGTCGCCGGCGGCTTCGCCTGGTTCTGGTACGGGCTGCCGCTGCTGCGCCGCGCGGACTAGCCGCGCCTACTCAGCGCGATCCCGTTCAGGATCTCGCGCACGATCCGGTCGGCGACGAGGGCGGTGACGTCGGCCGAGCCGACGGCGGTCGGGATCACCTCGACCACCTCGGCGCCCGCGAGCTCGAGCCGCCGCGCGACCTCGCGGCAGGCCCAGAGCAGGTCGCCGCTCGTCATCCCTCCGGGCTCGGGAGTGCCAGTGCCCGGCGCGAAGGCCGGGTCGAGCACGTCCACGTCGACGGTCAGGTAGACGGGCCCGTCGCCGACGAGCTCGACCGTCCGCTCGACCACGGTCTCGATCCCGAGCTCGCGAACGTCGTGCATGAAGAAGCTCGTGATCCCCTGCTCGGTCTGCCACGAGAACTCGCGCTCGCCTGGCCAGTAGCCGCGCAGGCCGATCTGCACGTAGCGCGCCGGCACGACCTTGCCGTCCTCGACCAGCCGGAACATCGGCGTCCCGTGCGAGAGCTCGACGCCGAACACCTCGCGGCCGGTGTCGGTGTGCGTGTCGAAGTGGACGAGGCCGACGGGCCCGCGGCGCGCGGCGACGGCCCGGACGTCCGGCTCGGCGATCGAGTGGTCGCCGCCGAGCACGATCGGCAGCAGGCCGGCGTCGAGCACCTGGCCGACGAGCTCCTCGATCGCCTCGTGCGAGCGGGGTGCGTCGGCGGGGAGCACGGCCGCGTCGCCGAAATCGACGATCTTCAGCTCCTCGAAGGCGTCGACCTTCGACTCGAGATGCGGGCCGGGCGGGCACGAGGCGGCTCGGATCGCTCGCGGCCCGAAACGGGCGCCGGGCCGGTCGGAAACGAGATCGTCAGTCGGCGCCCCGACGATCGCGACCTCGAAGCCGGCCAGCTCGGCCGGGTCCTGGGTGTACGGCGCGCCGCCGTAGGTGAGCAGGCCGGCGTAGTCGGGCTTCTCGCCGTACGGCCGCCAGCGCTCGAGCGGGTCGATCACCGCACGATTGTCGCCCGCGGCGGCGGACTACGCCAGGCAAAGGGTCTTCCTTGACGGTGTGGAGAGGGAGTTGTAGCGTCGGTCACTAGCCAGGGGTGCGCGTTGCGGCCGTCGTGCCTGGATGCCGATCGAGGATCGATCGCATGGTGCAAACGGCTCGGCCGCGAGCAGCAAAGTGTTGGCAGCAGAAGGTTGTCGGCCGCGCTGAACCCCTTAGCTCGCAAGATCGGTGTCGCTCGCCGCCCCCGGCCGAGTCCAACCGCCTTCGAAAGAGGAGAGCTCTAGCGAGGCTAGAGGTCGGAAAGGACCGGGATGCACCAGCACTACGACTCCGCGACGCAGACCTACATCAACACCGACGAGCAGGGAATCGTTCGCGGCCTGACCCCCGAAGAGCCGATTGCCTCCGACGCCGACACGCCCCAGGACGCAGCTCAGGAGTACCTGGAGCAACACGCCGAGCTGCTGGGAGTCGAGCCTGCTGCGCTCGAGAACCTCACCGCCGAGCGCGAGGCCCAGCCCGTGGACGCGGGGAGCGAGTTCCGCATCCACACTGAAAAACAGCAGTTCGACACGACCACAGTCGCCTATGACCAGACCTACTTCGGGCTCCCGGTCTGGGAGGCGAGCGTGGCGGTGCACGTCAAGCACGACCCGTATCGGGTCGTCGCCGCGAGCTCGACCCGCCATCCGGAGCTGACGGCCAAGCGGCCGCCGGCGCGGGCACTCGAGCGCTTCAAGGAGATCGACGAGCCGACCCTGGCCTCGCTCCTCGGGCTCAAGCCGGGCTCGAAGGCCGCCAAGTCGCTGAAGATCACCGGGAGGCGGCTGGTCGTCTACCAGTACGAGGCGGCGAAACGCCAGCCAGACGCTGAGAGCCAGGGGGAGGACGAGCTCGTCGCGCACGACCACCCGACGCTGCCGCTCCCGGCGTTGCCTGCGGCGATCGTCGAGGACGGCCACTACGTCTCGGCGCTCGTGCACTTCGAGCTCGGGACGGGCCCCTTCCCGGCGCTCAACTGGCGGGCGATCATCGACGTGGCCACCGGGGCCGTCCTCCATCTGCGGCCGTTCGTGGACGATGTGAGCGCACTCGTCTTCGCGGAGGATCCGATCACGACCACGCCGAGCGGACCGCTTCCGAACGCCGCGAACACGCTCCTGAACCCGAAGCGCACGAGCGTTCCGCTGCAAGGGCTGAATCCGCCGTCCAACGGCACGCAGGCCCTGCAGGGCGCGATCGTCACCGTTTCCGACGTCGAGTCGCCGGCGGTTGCGCCGCCCACGACCACGACCGGGAACAACTTCGACTTCGACTCACGCACGAACGAGTTCGCAGCCGCGAACGCGTACTACCACTGCGACCGGTTCTTCCGGCTCGTGGCGGGAATGGGCTTCTCACTCCCGGCCTACTTCGGGCCAACGCCCTTCCCGAGCCCGGTCGACCACCGCGGCTTCGGCGGCACCGGGAACGTGATCAACGCCCACTGCCTTGGCCTCGCCGGTGGAACGGGCATCCTGCAGACCGCCTTCGCCCTGGCCGACCTCGGCGACCTGACGCATCCGATCGGAATCGCGTGCGACTGGCGCGTCGTGCTGCACGAGCTGGGCGGCCACGGGATCCTCTACCCGCACGTCCACTCGCCCAACTTCGGCTTCTCGCACAGTGCCGGAGACAGCTTCGCGGCGATCCTCAATGACCCGATCTCCGCGGCTCCGGACCGGTTCGTGACC
This sequence comes from uncultured Actinomycetes bacterium, assembly GCA_963763475.1. GTDB lineage: Bacteria > Actinomycetota > Thermoleophilia > Gaiellales > Gaiellaceae > AC-32. The sequence goes on from CAVXOR010000006.1 coordinate 58,687, forward strand.
TTCCCGTGGGTGAACATCGGGAGGCGCCACGACCGTCCGGTGAACGGCTGGGCGTGGTACGGCCTGAACGACGTCGGCGGCTACTCGACCGAGCAGATCCTCGCGACGACGCACTTCCGCATCTACCGCTCGCTCGGGGGCGACGCAGCACTTCCCGCGGGGCTCGGCAGCCGGAAGTTCGCCGCCCGGTTCGTGTCGTACCTGATCCTCCGCGCAGTCGGCAGCCTCACGCCGGCGACCAATCCGCCGAAGGTCGATCAGGGCTGGGTCCAGGCACTGCTCGCGGCCGACCTCGGCGACTGGACGACCGAGGGCCACATCGGCGGCGCCTACGGGAAGGTGATCCGCTGGGCCTTCGAGAAGCAGGGCCTGTACCAGCCCACGGGAACGGTGCCGCCGGTCAGCACGGTGGGTCAGCCGCCGCCGGTCGACGTGTACATCGACGACGGCCGGCACGGGGAGTACCAGTACCAGCCGGTTCACTGGGAGTGCCAGGCAATCTGGAACCGACGCCACGCGGACGGCCAGACGACCCATCAGAACCCGGTTGTCGGCGTCACCAACTACGCGTACGTGAAGATCAAGAACCGGGGCACCCACAAGGCGGGGGGCGTGGTCGTGAAGGCGTTCCACGCGAACCCGACCATCGGCCTCGTCTATCCCACCGACTGGCAGCCGATGGCGACCGCTCAGCTCGCCGCTCCGAACCTCGCTCCGAACAACGCGGTCGAGGAGATTGTCGGGCCGTTCAAGTGGAAGCCGTCCCAGGTCGGCCACGAGTGCATGTTCATGATCGTCTCGGCGAAGGGCGACACGAGCAACGTCAGCAACTTCTCGCCCGGCGAGACGATCCCGGAGTGGCGCCTCGTGCCCCACGACAACAACATCGGCCAGCGCAACGTCGTTCCGGTCCCCTTCAAGAACCACAAGGACTGGATGAAGGCCGTCGGGAAGCTGCGCTTCACCCTCAAGAACCCGAACCGCCGCGCGGCGAAGATGCTGCTCGTCCCGACACTGCCGCGCGTGCTGGTCAAGCGCGGCTGGAAGCTCGAGCTCCTCTCCGCCGCCGGCAGCCCGCTCAAGCAGGGCTCGCTCAAGCTCGGGCCCGGGAAGAGCGCCGATCTCTCGATGCGACTCGTGCCGGGCGAGCCGTTCACGGCCGCCGAGGTCGCGAAGTGGAGGGACGCGCTGATCAGAATCGAGGGCTACGCCGACTCGATCCTGATCGGGGGCATGACCTACCCGATGGCTCCCCGGCAGGAGGGCTAGACACGGTCGGTTCCGAGGGGGCCGCCACTCGCGGGCGGCCCCCTCGGCCGGCATCACAAGGCGGTCGTCGCGCGCTGCGAGGGCAGGCGCTCGTCGACGAGCCGGTCGGCCTCGCGCGCGGCGCGCGGATGCGAGCCGACGCTGGCGAGGAAGCGAGCCTTCCCGAGCGCGTACAGACGCGAATCGGTGTGCGCCGTGACGGTCGCGGTTCGGGGAACGTCGCGCAGCAGCGCGATCTCGCCGAAGCCGTCGCCGCGCGTCAGGTGCCTCAGCTCCCGGCCCTCGCACTCGACCTCGAGCTCGCCTTCGGCGACGACGTAGAAGCGGTCGCCCGGCTCGCCCTCCCTGACCACCGTCGTGCCGGCCGGCACGCGCGTCTCGTTGAGCCCGTGCGCGAGGCCCTCGAGCTCCGGGGCCCCCAGAGGGGCGAACAGCGGCAGCGAGCGGAGCAGCGAGATCTCGACGACGGGCACCGGCGCGCGACGCTCGATCTCGGCCAGCGTGCGCGCGGAGAGAGCCACCGAGACCGGCAGCAGGGCGCCGATCCCGGCGATCGCCCAGCGCGGCCCAGCGAGCGCAACCAGGGCGGGCGTCAGGAGCGAGCCGATCGCGAGGCACGCCATCGACAGCCCTTCGAGCACTCCGAAGACGCGAGACAGCACGTCGGTCGGCGCCGTCCGTTGCAGGAGCGTTCTGCCGGCGACGTCGAGCAGCGAACGCGCGGCCCCGGCGGCGGCGAGCAGCAGAAGCGCCCCACCGACGGTCGGCCAGGCCGCGAGCACCACGAAGGCCGCGCCCCAGACGAGAACGCCCAGGACGAGCGGCGGCAACAGCCGGCGCCGCCCGACCAGCGCGGCCGTGACCGCGATTCCCGCCACGCCGCCGGCGCCGAAGGCGGCGTTCAGGTAACCCGCGGCCGAGCCGCCGAGGTCGAGCACGGAGATCGCGAGCACGACGTAGAGCACGTCGAGCGCGCCGATCGCGACGAACTGGCCGCCGAGGAGGCCGACCAGCACGCGTGCCGAGGGCTCGCGCGCGAGCACCCGGAAGCCGGCCAGCGTCTCCTCCAGCGCGGGCAGCGCGTCGTGGGCCGGCGACGGGCCGCGGACGCGGGCGACGAGCAGCGCCGACACACCGGCCACGAGAGCCATCACGGCGAAGACCCAGCCCGGCGAGGCGACGGCGAGCAGCACGCCGGCCAGGGCCGGAGCGGCGAGCACGCTGACGCTCTCGATCCAGCCGGAGACCACGTTGGTCGCGGTCAGCTCGTCGGGCATCCGGGCAAGCGCGGGTACGAGCGCGGCCTGGGTGGGGCGCGTGATCGTGACTGCGGTCGCAGCAACAGCTGCCAGCGCGTAGGCAATGAGCGCCGGCCCCCCGGCGAGCAGGGCAACGGCGGCGGCGCCCATCGCCAGCGCCTGCGCCAGGTAGCCGAGCGCGAGCACGCGGCCGGGTGGGTGCCGGTCGGCGAGCACCGACGCGAACGGCGCGAACAGCGCCGCGGGCACGAGCTGCGCGACCGCTACGAGCCCGGCCTCCGTTGCGCCGCCGCGCTCGTAGGCGTAGACCAGCATCGCGATCCACACGCCCCACTCGGCCGCGTTGAAGCCGGCGAAGGCGAGCTCGACGCGCCGCAGCTCCGGGTTGCGGAACACGCCGCTGAGGACGACGTATGCCCGTCTCACGAAAGCCGTTCCCCGACCGCCGCGCGGATCACCGCCGCCAGCGAGGGGTAACGGTCGACGAGCTCCTGCAGCCTGCCCTCCGGGAAGACGAGCAGCCTCAGCGGCGAGGTCGCCCGCACCGACGCGAGCCGCGGGTACGCGTAGCCGCTGCCCCATTCGAGCGCGCGCAGCTCGCCGAAGAAGTCGCCCCGCCCGAGCTCGCGCGCCGGCCGGTCGTCGACCGAGACCGAGGCGGTGCCCTCGAGGATCACGAAGAACTCGGAGCCGAGGCTCCACTGCTCGACCACGTCCTCGCCGGGCGCGGCCTCGTGCAGGGACGCCTGCGCCGCCACGTGCGCTGCCTGGTCGGGCTCGAGACCCGCGAAGAGGGGCAACGCTCGCAGCGAGGTGACGTCGGCCTCCGGCAGTCCGGGCCAGGAGCTGACGATCGGCGGGTGGCGCTCGCGCTGCGGCTCGCGGGCCTCGGGCTCGGCGGTCTCGAGGAACGCGAGCACCCGCTCGACGTCGGCCTCGGTGCTCTGGTGGTTCAGCACGCAGAGCCGGAGCGCGAAGCGCCCGTGCAGCCGTGTGGTCGAGATCAGGCCGGTTCCGCCGCGCTCGAGCGCCGCCGCGATCCCAGCGTTGGCCTCGTCGTCGAGGTCGCGCCGGCGAAAGCAGACGACGCCGAGCGAGGGCGGCGCCATCGGCTCGAGTGTCTCGCTCTCCTCGACGCGCCGTGCCGCGGTGGCGGCGAGGTCGAGCGTGCGGCGGATCGCCTCGCGGAAGGCGTCGATGCCGAAGTAGCGCAGCGAGACCCAGAGCTTCAACGCCCGCGCCGAGCGGGTCAGCTGCAGGCCGAGGTCGGAGAAGTTCACCTCGCCCGCCGCCGTGCGGGCCTCGTGCAGGTAGTCCGGGAGCATCTCGAACGCGCGCTTCAGCGCCTGGCCGTCGCGGACGAGCACGCAGCCGCACTCGAACGGCTGGTAGAGCCACTTGTGCGGGTCGAGCGTCAACGAGTCCGCCTGCTCGATGCCGGACAGGAGGCCGCGGTCGGCGAGCGCGGCGAATCCGCCGTACGCGGCGTCCACGTGCAACCAGGCCCTGCGCTCGCGGCAGAGCGCGGCGAGCTCGGCAAGCGGGTCGACCGAGCCGGTGTTCGTCGCCCCGCCCAGCGCCGCGACCGCGAACGGGGTCAGGCCGCGGGCCTCGTCCACGTCCATGGCGGCGCTCACCGTGTCGGGCGCGAGCCGGAAGGACTCGTCGCTCGGCAGGACGCGAACCTGCTCGGGCCGGAAGCCGAGGAGCCGCGCCGCGCGCGCGATCGACGAGTGGGCCTGGTCGGAGACGTAGAGCACGAGGTCGTCGCGCATCGGCCCGGCGAGCGTCTCGCGCGCGCACGCGAGGGCGGTCAGGTTCCCGGCCGAGCCGCCGCTGACCAGCGAGCCGGCCGCCTCCGGCGGGAAGCCGATCCACTCCTTGAACCAGCCGAGCACCTCGAGCTCGACCTGGCTGACGCCTGCCGCCTCCATCCACGAGCCGGCATAGAGGTTGCACGCGCTGGCGATCAGGTCGCCGAGCGCGCCCGGCCAGGTGCCGGCGAAGGGCACGAAGCCGAAGAAGCGCGGGTGGCCGTCGCGGCTGGCGAAGGGAAGGACGTCGCGGTCGAGCCCGGCGAGGATCTCGTCGAACGGCTGTGGCTTGGCCGGTGCCGGGCCGTGGAGCCTCTCGCGCATCTCGGTAGGCGAGGCACGGCGGATCGGCGGCTCCTCGCGCTGGAGCCGCTCGACCAGCAGGTCGATCGTCCGATAGCCGAGCTCGCGCATCGTCTCGGGGTCGAGCGCGAGCGGATCCCTGTCGTGAGGGCCCCCTGGCACGGCGCCCTGCATAGTCGCACTAGGCTCCCGCGAGTGGAAGTGCTGCTCGTCCGGCACGGCGAGACCGAGTGGAGCCGCACGGGCCGGCACACCGGCCGCACCGACCTGCCGCTGACCGAGGAGGGCGAGCGGCAGGCGCGGGCGGTGGGGGCGGCGCTGCGCGGGCGCGAGCTCGCGCTGGTGCTGTCGAGCCCGTTGAGGCGGGCGCTCGACACCGCGAGGCTCGCGGGCTTCGAGCCCGAGCTGCGCGACGACCTGGCCGAATGGGACTACGGCGAGTACGACGGCGTGACGACTCCGGAGATCCGTGAGCACGTTCCCGACTGGACGATCTGGCGCTACGGGGCTCTCGGGGGCGAGAGCGTCGAGCAGCTCGCGGCCCGCGGGGACCGGGTGGTGGCGGAGCTGCTGGGGATCGAGGGAGACGTGCTCGTCTTCTCCCACGGCCACTTCCTGCGGGTGCTCACGGCACGCTGGCTGGGACTCGGAGCGGCGGACGGTCGGCTCTTCGCGCTCGACTCTGGGACGCTCAGCACGCTCGGCTTCGAGCGTGAGCAGCGCGTGATCCGGAGCTGGAACGTGCCGGTCCCGCCCTGAGTCTCGGTCCAGGGGCGATCGGCGCCGGCATCGCACTCTGGACACGTCCGTCACCGCCGCCGCCTGGCCGAAAGATCGCTCCGAGCGGGCGCCGAAGCTGCCTCTGTGGATCAAACGGCACGCATTCGTTCCGATCGCCCTGCCCCTTTGGGCCGAGGCCCGGGGACAGTCCCTGCCGCTAGGGTCGCCGCACGATGAGGGACAGCGCCGAGATCCTCACCGACCCACCGCCGCCGGCGGCAACTGTGCGGATTGCCTACGGGCCCGAGCCGTTGCAGTTCGGCGACCTCCGGGTTCCACCCGGCGACGGGTCGTTCCCGCTCGCGGTCGTGCTCCACGGCGGCTACTGGCAGGCGACCTACAACCTGATCCACCTCGGCCATCTCTGCGAGGCGGTGCGTGACGCGGGGATTGCCAGCTGGAACCTCGAGTACCGCCGCCTCGGCGATCCGGGTGGTGAGTGGCCCGCGGCGGCGGAAGATCTCAGGCAAGCGCTCGATCAGTTCGAGCAGCTGCCGTTCGACCACGACGGCCGCACCGTCCTCGTCGGGCACTCGGCCGGCGGCCAGCTCGCGCTGTGGGCGGCGAAGCGAAGCGGCCTCCCGGTCGTGGCTCTCGCGCCGGTCTCCGATGTTCGCGACGCCGTCGAGCGCCGCGGCCCGGACAGCGCGCCCGGCCGCTACATGGCTCCGGAGCGCTTCGCCGACGGCTCGCCGCTGGAGCTGCTCCCGCTGGGCGCGCGCCAGATCGTGATCCACGGCGACGCCGACGACAGCGTCCCGTACGAGATGAGCGAGCGCTACGTCGAGGCCGCCGGCGAAGAGGCCGAGCTCGTCACGCTCCCCGGCACCGGCCACTTCGAGCCGATCGATCCAAAGGCGCCGCAGTTCGCCAAGACGCTCGCCACGATCAAGCGCCTGCTCTAGCCGAACGAGATCACGCTGCGGATGCCGTCCTGGGCCTCCATCAGCTCGAAGCCGCGGTTGACCTCGTCCAGCGTCAGCCGGTGCGAGACGAACGGCTCGACGTCGAGCTCGCCCGCGAGCCAGCGGTCGACGAGCTGCGGCACCTGGTCGCGGCCTTTCACGCCGCCGAACGACGAGCCGGCCACGCGCCGCCCGGTGATCAGGAAGCGCGGCACGACCTCCAGCACCTCGCCCTTGCCGGCCACGCCGCACATAGTCGCGAGCCCCCAGGCCATGCGGGCCGACTCGACCGCCTGCCGCATCACCGCGACGTTCCCGGTCGCCTCGAACGTGTAGTCCGCCCCCAGCGGCCCGACCAGCTCGAGCACGCGCTCGACCGCGTCGGGCCCACCCGGGAGCGTGTCCGTCGCGCCCTGGCCGCGGGCCAGCTCCAGCCGCTCCTCGGCGAGATCGACGCACACGATCCGCTCGGCGCCCTGCAAGCGGCAGCCCGCCACAGCGCCCAGGCCGACCATCCCCGCGCCGAAGACGACGCACGTCGAACCGGCCTCCACCCGAGCGGTGTTCAGCGCCGCTCCCAGCCCCGTCGAGAGTCCGCACGCGAACAGGCAGGCGCGGTCCAGCGGTGCCTCCTGCGAGACCACGGCCAGCGCGATCTCGGGCAGGACCGTGTACTCCGCGAAGGTCGAGCAGCCCATGAAGTGGCGCACCGGCTCGCCGTCGCGCGACAGACGAGTCGTCCCGTCTGGCAGGAAGCCCAGCCCCTGCTGCTCGCGGATCGCCGTGCAGAGGTTCGTGCGCGGGTCGCGACAGTGCTCGCACTCGCGGCACTGAGGCGAGAAGAGCGTCACCACGTGGTCGCCGACCGCCACGTCGCGCACGTCCGGGCCGACCGCCTCGACCACGCCCGCGCCCTCGTGCCCGAGCACCGTCGGCGAGTACCCCGACGGGTCGGCGCCCGAGGCCGTGAACAGATCGGTGTGGCAGACACCGCAGGCCTCCAGCCGGACGAGCGCCTCGCCCGCGCGAGGCTCGGCGAGCTCGAGCTCCTGCACCTGTAGCGGCTCGCCGAATCGCTCCAGGACGGCTGCGCGGATCTTCACGACCGCGATCCTACGATCGCTAGGCTCCAGTCGTGGCGCTACGTGGCAGCTGCCAGTGCGGTGGAGTCCTCTTCGAGGTCCCCGACCACTTCCAGCCGAGGGCGTTCTGTCACTGCACGACCTGCAAGAAACTCTCGGGGGGCGGCGGGACCGCGAACGGCCGGCTCCGCAGCGACGAGGTCACGATCCTCGAGGGCGAGGAGCTGCTGCGCACGTACGAGCCGGAGGAGGGAACGGCGAAGACGTTCTGCTCGGTCTGCGGCTCGAACCTGTTCGGCGCCGGCTGGCCGGAGTCCGAGTTCGCCAGCATCCGCCTGAGCGCGATCGACGATCCGCTTCCGGCGGCGCCCGAGAAGCACATCTTCACGCGCTCGGTCGCGAGCTGGGAGACGCTGCCCGAAGACGGGCTCGAACGTGTGGAAGGTCCCGGCTAGCGCGGGGCTCGCGTCGCTGGCGCTCCTCGCGGCGGGCTGCGGGTCGTCCGGGGGCAGGTTCGACGACTTCAGCGCGAACGTGACCAACGCCTGGTTCCCGCTCCGGCCCGGCTCCGTCTACCACTACCGCGGCGTCAAGGACGGAAAGCCCTCGCGTGAGGTGATGACGGTGACGCACCGGACGCGGACGATCGACGGTGCCCGCTGCGTCGTCGTCTCCGACCTGCTCTACCTCCGCGGCAGGCTCGAGGAGCGGACGCGCGACTACTACACCCAGGACGCCGACGGCAACGTCTGGTACTTCGGCGAGGACACGGCCGAGCTCGATGAGGACGGCCGGGTCAAGACGCGGGAGGGAACCTGGCACGCCGGGATCGACGGCGCGAAGCCCGGGATCTTCATGTTCGCCCACCCACGCCCGGGCAGCTCCGCGCGGCAGGAGTTCTTGAAAGGCGAGGCCGAGGATCACTTCCAGGTCCTCCGCCGCGGCCTGCTGGTGACGGTGCCCCTGAAGACGTTCCACGGAGCGCTGCTGACGAAGGAGTGGACGCCACTCGAGCTGGGCGTGATCGACCACAAGTACTACGTGCGTGGGATCGGCACGGTGCTCGAGCAGACGGTCGAGGGCGGCGACGAGCGTAATGAGCTCGTTTCCTTCATTCGCGGCTGACGTGCCTTGACAAGCCGTTCGGAAACGTTTACGCTCGCGCACATCTTGTTCCGAAAACGTTTCCGAAAATGACGACCATCCAGCAGCTTGCGGCCCAGTCGGGCGTTTCCGTGGCCACGGTGTCGCGCGCGCTGAACGGCTCGTCGGAGGTCAGCGAGGCCACGCGCCATCGGATCCTCGCGCTTGCCCGCGAGCTCGACTACACCCCGAGCGCAGCCGCGAGGACGCTCGTCAGCCGCCGCTCGCACGTCGTCGGCGTGATCCTCGAGACCGGCCCCGGGCACCCGGACCTGCTGCACCCGTTCTTCCAGGAAGTGCTCGTCGGCCTCAAGCACGGCGCGGGGCGGCTCGGGTACGACCTGCTGCTGTTCGCGAGCGACGAGCCCGGCAACGGCTTCGGCGGCACGCACTCGTACCTGCGCCGCACCGGCCATCACGGGGTCGACGGCGCGGTCGTGATGGGCTTCGACGGTCGCGACCCGGAGATCGAGAAGCTCGCCAGCTCCGAGGTCCCGTGCATCGTGATCGACGCGGATCTCGGCGGCCCGCGCACCGGTTTCGTGATGTCTGAGAACCGCGAAGGCGCAGCCTTGGCCGTGCGTCACCTGCACGAGCTCGGCCACGAGCGCATCGCCACGATCACGGGCGCGCTCGCCACGCGCCCCGGCGCCGACCGCCTCGACGGCTTCCGCGAGGAGCTCGCCGCGCTCGGGCTCGAGCTCCGCGAGGAGTACGTGGTCGAAGGGGACTACTACGACGAGAGTGGCTACCAGGGCACGCGCCGGCTGCTGGAGCTCGACGAGCCGCCGACGGCGATCTTCGCTGCCAGCGACCTGATGGCCGCCGGGGCGCTGCGAGCGGCCAACGAGCTGGGCGCGCGCGTGCCGGAAGACCTGGCCATCGTCGGCTTCGACGACATCGGGCTCGCCTCGCTGATCCAGCCGGCGCTGACCACGGTGCGGCAGGACATGCACGCGCTCGGCGAGGCGGCCGCCAACGGACTTGCCCGCATGATCGAGAATCCCGAGTCGCCGCCGGCACGCGAGCTGGTGCCGACGCGGCTCGTGGTGCGGGCCTCATCTGGAGCAAACGGAGCGCAGGGGGCACTGACGCTCAGGACCAAGGAGGTGCGCTAGCTGGCTTGGCGGCGGCTCTGACGGAGCCGCCTGCCGCGGGGCAGTCGAGTCACCAACGCGTCAAATCTCCCAAGGAGGCGGAAGCACAGATGAGCAAGTACCTGAAAACCCCGCGGCGCCGCGTGACCACGCTGGCCGCTGTCCTGGTGGTTCTCGGGCTGGCAGCTGCAGCGCTGGCCGCGAGCACCGCCTCGGGCAGTCGCAGTGACAACGTCACGCTCCGGGTCGGGCTGTTCGGAGACTTCGGCTACCACGACCTGTACGCCAAGTACGAGAAGTCGCACCCGAACATCGACATCAAGGAAGACATCGAGAGCTACGCCGACCATCACTCGAACCTGGCCAAGCACCTGGCGGTCGGCTCGGGTGCTGACGACATCGAGTCCGTCGAGGTCGGCTTCATCGCGCAGTTCAAGTCACAGCCGAGCCTGTTCGTGAACATGAACAAGCTGGGTGCGAAGAATCTCCAGAAGCAGTGGCTGGCCTGGAAGTGGAAGCAGTCGGTCGCGTCGAACGGCGCTCAGATCGGCCTCGGCACGGACGTCGGCAGCCTTGCGATCTGCTACCGGCGCGACCTGTTCAAGAAGGCCGGCCTGCCTAGCAGCCGCGCGGCCGTCTCGGCGCTGTGGCCGACCTGGGACAAGTTCATCGCGGTCGGCAAGCGGTTCCAGAAGAACGCCCCCAAGGGCGTCTCCTTCATCGACGCCGGCAGCAACGTCTTCAACGCGATCATCGGCCAGCTGAACCCCGCGTACTACGACGCGCACGGCAAGGTGGTCGTCGGTAGCAACCCGAAGGTGAAGGCGGCCTGGAAGACGACGATGAGCGCGATCCAGGCACACGAGACCGCCGGACTGGCCGCGTTCTCGAACGACTGGAACACCGGCTACAAGAAGGGCACCTTCGCGACCGTCACCTGCCCGGCCTGGATGATGGGCTACATCCAGGGGCAGGCCCCGAAGACCAAGGGCAAGTGGGACATCGCGTCCGTCCCCGGCGGCGGCGGCAACTGGGGCGGCTCGTTCCTGACCGTCCCGAAGCAGGGCTCCCATGCCAAGGAGGCCTACGACCTGGCGAAGTTCCTCACCTCGCCCGCGTCTGAGGCGTACATCTTCAAGCAGACGGGGAACCTGCCGAGCCAGCCGAAGCTGCTCAAGAGCAAAGCCGTGCTCGGCTTCAAGAACCCGTTCTTCAGCAACGCCCCGGTCGGGAAGATCTTCGGGACCTCGGCGATGAAGCTGAAGCCCCAGATCCTCGGCAAGCACCAGGGCGACATCCAGACCGCTTCCTCGAACGCGATCCAGCGTGTCGAGCAGCACAAGCAGAGTCCGGAGAAGTCCTGGAAGCAGTTCCTCAAGGACGTCAAGGCAGTCGCCTAGGCGGTTTGCCCCGACGGTGAGGCCAAGCCCGGCTCGAGATGTGCCCTCCTCTCGAGCCGGGCTCCCTTACCGGCCCTGAAGGAGGTGATGGCGTGAGCGAGCAGACGGCGGTGGAGGCCTCGGTTGCCAGGCCGCGACGAACGCTGCGCAGCCGGCTGCAGCGGGTCGACTCGACCGCCTCGCCGTACCTCTACATCTCGCCCTTCTTCGTCCTCTTCGGCGTCTTCGGGCTCTTCCCACTCGGCTACACGGCGTGGGTCGCGCTCACGGATCGCACGCTGCTGAACCCCGACACGCACTTCGTCGGCCTCCTCAACTTCACGAACCTGATCCACGACTCGTACTTCTGGAATGCGGTCGAGAACACGCTCGGCATCTGGGTGATCGCGACCGTTCCCCAGCTCCTGATCGCGCTCTGGCTGGCGCACCTGCTGAACACCAAGCTGCGGGCGCGCACCTTCTTCCGCATGTCCGTGCTGCTCCCGCAGGTGACCTCGCTGGTCGCCGTCGCGCTGATCTTCACGCAGCTCTTCTCGCGGCAGTACGGCCTCGTCAACTACGGCCTCGGGGCCTTTGGCGTTTCCCACATCGACTGGGAGTCGGGGAGGCTCTCGTCCTGGATCGCGCTCTCGGTGATGGTGACCTGGCGCTGGGCCGGCTACAACGCGCTGATCTACCTCGCGGCGATGCAGGGCATCCCCGACGAGCTCTACGAGGCCGCGGCGATCGACGGGGCCAGCGGGTGGAAGCAGTTCTGGAACGTGACCGTGCCGATGCTGCGCCCGACGATCATCTTCACGGTCATCGTCTCAACGATCGGCGGGTTGCAGCTCTTCACCGAGCCGTACCTGTTCGAGCCGCTGAAGCAGGGCGCCACCGGCGGCTCGGCGCGCCAGTACCAGACGGTGGTGATGTACCTCTACGAGAAGGCTTTCGCCGGCACGCAGTTCGACTTCGGCTACGCGGCCACGATCGGCTGGGCCCTCTTCCTGCTGATCGCGGTGATCGCGCTCGTGAACCTCCTGATCGTGCGCCGGATCAGGACGGTCGACAACTGATGGCCACCGTCGCGCACCCTCAGCGAGCGCGCACGCGCCGACGGCCGCTGTCGCGCCGGCTCGGCGCACCCGGGCCGCTCACGTATCTGGCCCTGATCGTCGTCGCGATCGTGTCGGCGTTCCCTCTCTACTGGTCGTTCGTCGTCGCGTCGCACGACAACTCGGCCGTCTCGGCGTACCCGCCCGTGCTCACGCCGGGCCACGAGTTCTTCCACAACCTCGGCCGGCTCTTCAACTCGGGCGAGGTGAACGTCAACTTCTGGACCGCGCTGCTCAACTCGACGATCGTCGCGTCGGTCGTCACCGTGGCCGTCGTCTTCTTCAGCGCCCTCGCGGGGTTCGCGTTCGCGAAGCTCCGGTTCCGCGGCCGCAAGGTCCTGTTCGTGGCGGTGATCGCGACGATGCTCGTCCCGGTCCAGCTCGGCGTGATCCCGCTCTACATCGAGATGATCCACCTCGGCTGGGCGAACCACCTGCAGGCCGTGATCGCGCCGAACCTCGCCACCGCTTTCGGGGTCTTCCTGATGCGGCAGTACATCGTCGGCTCGGTCCCCGACGAGCTGATCGACGCCGCGCGCGTCGACGGGTGCTACACGTTCGGGGTCTTCTGGCACGTGGTCCTGCCGGCGGTCCGGCCGGTCGCGGCCGTGCTCGGTCTGCTGACCTTCATGACGACCTGGAACGACTTCTTCTGGCCTCTGGTCGTGCTCGGGCCGCGCAACCCGACCGTGCAGGTCGCGGTCTCGACGCTGGCGAGCGGTTACGTGCAGGACTACGCGCTCGTCCTGACCGGCACGTTCGTGTCGATCCTCCCGCTGCTGGTCGTCTTCCTCTTCCTCGGCAAGCACATCATCAGCGGGATCATGCGCGGGGCGGTCAAGGGATGACGTTCCCGCGCGACTTCGTCTGGGGAGCCGCCACCGCCGCGTACCAGATCGAGGGCGCTGCGGACGTCGACGGCCGCGGCGAGTCGATCTGGGACCGCTTCTGCCGCACGCCCGGCAACGTCGCGAACGGGGACACCGGCGACCGGGCCTGCGACCACTACCACCGCTGGCCAGAGGACCTCGACCTGGTGGCCTCGCTCGGCGTGCGGGGCTACCGCTTCTCGGTCGCGTGGCCGCGCATCCAGCCGGAAGGACGAGGCGCGGCGAACCGCAAGGGAATCGACTTCTACCGCCGCCTCGTCGAGGGAATGCTCGAGCGCGAGATCTCGCCGCTCGCGACGCTGTACCACTGGGACCTCCCCCAGCGCCTGCAGGACGAGGGCGGTTGGGCCTCGCGCGAGATCGTCGACCGCTTCGTCGACTACGCGCAGCTCGTCTTCGACGGCCTCGGTGACCTCGTCGACACCTGGATCACGCACAACGAGCCTTGGGTGACGGCGTTCCTCGGTTACGGCTACGGCGTGAAGGCGCCCGGCATCGCCGATTGGCCACAAGCTCTCGCCGCGGCGCACCACGCGCTCCTCTCCCACGGGCGCGCCGTGAACGCCTTCCGCGCAGACGGCGGCCGCGGCGAGATTGGAATCACGCTCGACCTGACGCACGTGACCGGCGACCCCGAGGCGGCGCGCCGGCTCGACGGCCATCGCAACCGCTGGTTCCTCGACCCGGTCCTGCGCGGCGGCTATCCCGCAGACACGGTCGAGCTCTACGAGGAGCGGGTCGGCCCGCTCGACTTCGTGCGGCCGGGCGACCTCGAGGAGATCGCTGCGCCGATCGACTTCCTCGGCGTGAACTTCTACCAGCCTGCCGCCGTCCGTCCCAGCAGCGCCGACGGGCCGCTCGCGGTGGAGCAGGTGCCGTCGGACGGTCCGCGCACGGCGATGGGCTGGACGGTCGAGCCCTCGGCGCTGACCGCGCTCCTGTTGCGGCTGCAGCGCGACTACGGCGAGGTGCCGCTCGTGATCACCGAGAACGGCGCCTCGTACGACGACCCGCCGCTCGACGGGCAGGCCGTGATCGAAGACCCGCAGCGCGTCGCTTTCCTGCGCGGGCACGTCGAGGCCGTCGAGCGTGCGGTCGAAGGCGGCGCGGACGTGCGCGGGTACTACGTCTGGTCGCTGCTCGACAACTTCGAATGGGAGCACGGCTACGACCGGCGCTTCGGGATCGTCGCCGTCAACTTCGACAACCTCAAGCGCACGCCCAAGCGGAGCGCGCTCTGGTACCGCGACCTGATCGCGCGACACTCGGAAGGGAGCTGAGATGGCGGACGTCACGCTGCGAGAGGTCACGAAGGTCTTCCCTGGTGGGACGACGGCCGTCGACCGGGTCGACCTGGAGATCGCCGACGGGGAGCTGCTCGTGCTCGTCGGCCCCTCGGGCTCGGGCAAGACGACCGTGCTGCGCCTGACGGCCGGCCTGGAGGAGCTGACCGACGGGGAGATCCGCATCGGCGACCGCGTGGTCAACGACGTCCACCCGATGGACCGCGACATCGCGATGGTCTTCCAGAGCTACGCGCTCTACCCGCACATGACCGTGGCGGAAAACATCGGCTTCGGGCTGAAGCTGAGGGGGTTCAAGAAGCGCGAGGTGGCCGAGCGCGTGGAGCGGACCGCCGACGCGCTTGCCCTCTTCGAGTTGCTGAAGCGCAAGCCGGCGCAGCTCTCGGGCGGTCAGCGGCAGCGTGTGGCGATGGGCCGCGCGATCGTCCGCGACCCCGCGGCGTTCCTGATGGACGAGCCGCTCTCGAACCTCGACGCCAAGCTGCGCGTGCAGATGCGCACCGAGATCCAGCGCCTGCAGCACGAGCTCGGCACGACCACGATGTACGTCACGCACGACCAGGTCGAGGCGATGACGATGGGCGACCGGGTGGCAGTCATGCGCGACGGGCGCCTCGTCCAGGTGGATACCCCGCAGGCGCTCTACGACCGGCCCGCCGACCTGTTCGTTGCGGGCTTCATCGGCTCTCCGGCGATGAACTTCGTGCGCGCGCGGCTCGAAGCCTCGAACGGGGCACTCGTCGCGAGCTTCGGCTCGACCACGCTCGAGCTGCCCGTGCGCGCGCTGCCGGCGGCGGTCAGCCGAGACCGGCCGCGAGACGTGATCATCGGCCTACGGCCCGAGCATCTCGACCTTGCGAACGGCTCGAACGGAAACGCGGTCCTGCGCGCGCCGGTCACGCTGGCCGAGCCGGTCGGAGCGCAGGTGATCGTCCACCTCGACGTCGAGACGCTCCCGCTCACCGATGACTTCTGCGCGTGTCTGGACTCCCGAAGGGCCTGCTCGCGCGGCGAGACGCTGACGCTCGCGGTCGACCCGGCGACCCTGCACTTCTTCGACCCGGAGACCCAGACCGCGCTGCGATAACCGCCCCGGAGCGCCCTAGACTCGTTCCGTGCTCGTCTGCGCGAGTTGTGGGGCCGAGAACCGGGAGGGCGCACGCTTCTGCGACTCCTGCGGCGCAGCCCTGGCCGAGGCGGCACCGGCGCGCGAGGTGCGCAAGGTCGTGACGGTGCTCTTCTGCGACGTCTCCGGGTCGACCGCGCTCGGCGAACGGATCGACCCCGAGAGCCTGCGGCGCGTGATGGCGCGCTACTTCGAGACCGCGAAGGCGATCGTCGAGCGGCACGGCGGAACCGTCGAGAAGTTCATCGGTGACGCCGTGATGGCCGTGTTCGGCGTTCCGACCGTCCACGAGGACGACGCCCTGCGCGCGGTGCGCGCCGCCGACGAGCTGCGCGGCGCGCTCGGCGAGCTGAACGACGAGCTCGAGTCCGGCTACGGCACGCGCCTGGAGCTACGGATGGGCGTCAACACCGGCGAGGTCGTCACCGGCACCGAGGAGCGGCTCGCGACCGGGGACGCAGTCAACGTCGCCGCGAGGCTCGAGCAGGCCGCGCAGCCCGGCGAGGTGCTGCTCGGGGAGGAGACCTATCGGCTCGTTCGCGACGGCGTCGAGGCCGAGCCCACGACTCCCGTCGAGGCGAAGGGCAAGGCCGATCCCCTGGCCGCCTTCCGCCTCGTCTCCGTCCAGGCCGAGGCGCCAGGCCGCCGTCACGAGGCTCCGATGGTCGGCCGCGAGCGGCAGCGCGAGCGGCTCGAGGGCGCGTTCGCCAACGTCGTCAGCGACCGCTCCTGCCAACTCTTCACGATCCTCGGCGCCGCGGGCGTGGGCAAGTCGCGGCTGGCCCAGGAGTTCCTCGCCGGCGTCGACGCGACGGTCGTCCGCGGCCGCTGTCTCTCCTACGGCGAGGGCATCAGCTACTGGCCCGTGACGGAGGTCGTCAAGCAGCTCGCGCCGGCCGGCGGGACTACGGGCCCACTCGCTTCGATCCTCGGCGACGACACGGCCTCCGGCTCGCCGGAAGAGATCGCCTGGGCCTTTCGCAAGCTGCTCGAGGCCCACGCAGCCGAGCGGCCGGTCGTGGTGGTCTTCGACGACCTGCATTGGGGCGAGCCGACCTTCCTCGATCTCGTCGAGCACGTCGCCGACCTCAGCCGGGACGCGCCGATCCTGCTGCTCTGCATGGCGCGGCCGGAGCTGCTCGACGTCCGGGCCGCGTGGGGCGGGGGAAAGCTGAATGCGACGAACGTGCTCCTCGAGCCGCTTGCCCCGGGCGAGACGGCCGAGCTCGTCGACCTGCTGGCGGGCGGCGTCGAGCAAGGCCTCCGCGCCCGGATCCTAGAGGCGGCCGGCGGCAATCCGCTGTTCGTCGAGGAGATGGTCGCGATGGCGGCCGAGAGCGGCGAGGAGGTTGCCGTGCCGCCGACGATCCAGGCACTGCTCGCTGCGCGCCTCGACCAGCTCGCGGCAGCGGAGCGCGACGTGCTGGAGCGAGGCGCGGTCGAGGGCCAGGTCTTCCACCGCACCGCGGTCGCGGCTCTCGGGAACGGCGGCTCGGTCGACGGTGAGCTCGTCGCGCTCGTGCGGAAAGACCTGGTCCGGCCCGAGCAGCCGCTGCTGCCGGAGGACGACGCCTACCGCTTTCGCCACCTGCTCATCCGCGACACCGCCTACGAGGCGTTGCCGAAGGCGACCCGGGCCGAGCTGCACGAACGCTTTGCGGACTGGCTCGCCGTCAACGGGACGGCGCTCGTCGAGCTCGACGAGCTCCTCGGCTATCACTTCGAGCAGGCGTACCACTACCGGGAGGAGCTCGGGCCGCTCGACGACCGGGCCACAGCGCTCGCCGAGCAGGCGGCAACGCGTCTCCTGGCGGGCGGAGACCATGCGCTCGAGCGGGGTGACGTGCCCGCTGTGATCCGCTTGCTCTCGCGCGCGCTGGCGCTCTTGCCGGCGGCTGACCCGAGAGCGCCCGCCGCTCAGCTGGAGCTGGCCCGGGCGGTCTCCGAGCAGGGCGATCTCGAGCGGGCGGTCGTGCTGCTGGACGAGGCCGTCGCGGCGGCGCGGGCAGCAGGCGACGAGCGCGTGCTCGCGCGTTCCAGGATTGCCAGGATCGACTTCGAGCTCCTCGTCGCTCCGGAACGGCAGATGGCGGAGGGTCTCGCCCAGGCGGAGGCCGCACTCGCCGACCTCGACCGCATCGGCGACGACGACGGAGCAGTCTGGGCACTGCGCGTGATCGGCGCGCTGGTCGGCTGGCTCGGCAGCAACGGCGACGCTCAGGTGCACTGGCGCCGCGCGGTCGAGCGCGGAGGGCGCGCCGACAACCGCTTCGTCAACGACGTCCTCGGGTGGATGTTGCTGGGCGCCTGGTGGGGGCCGACCTCGGTCGCGGAGGTGCGTGAGCTCGCCGACGAAGCGCTCGGGACGACGTCGTCCAAGCGGCTCGAGAGCTACGCGCGGATCGTGCGTGGAGCTGCGATCGCAGTGCAGGGGCGGCTGGAGGAGGGGAGGGCCGAGGTCCGGGCGGGGAGGACGCTGTTGCGCGAGCTCGGGGATCTGATCTCCTGGGCGGGGCTCTCGGCGATGGAGGCCGACATGGAGCAGGGGCTCGCCAGTCCCGATCGCGCCTATCGCGCCCTCGCCGAGGGCGCGGAAGTGCTCACAGCAAGCTCCGAGACCGGGTACCTCGCGACCGTCCTCAGCATGCAGTCCCTCGCCGCGCTCGAGCTGGGACGTCCGGACGAGGCGCTGAGCCTGACCGCGAAGGCCGTCGAGATCGCTGTCCAGGACGACGTCGACCCACACGTCCGTGACCGCATCATCCGGAGCCGGGTGGCTGCGCAGCGAGGCGACTTCGGGAGGGCTGCCGAGCTGATCCAGGAAGCCGGTCGCATCATCGAGCCGACCGATTTCGCCGGCGCTCACCTCGATGTCGCGCTCGCACGTGCGGAGATCGCGCGGCTCGCTGGCCAGACCGAAGAAGAGCACGCGGCGCTGGAGGACGCGCTCACGATCGCCGAGGCGAAGGGTCACGCGCTCGCCATGGGGCGGATTCGCGCGCGGCTCGACGGCTAGTCGACCAGCAGCCGGGCTTTGCGGACGCGGGAGAAGCCGGCCGCCGCCAGCGGGCTCGCGTCCACCAGCCGGCTGAGCCAGCCGTGGCCGCTGTCCGGGTCGGCCTGGTCGTCGAAGCTGCCGATCGAGGCGAACACGCGGCCGTCGTGGAACTCCCACTCCTCGATCTGGTGGTGATCGGTCTCGATGTCCTCGCGGAACCGGCGCAGGTCCTCGCGCAGGCGGGCCTTGACCGTCTCGATCCAGCCTTCCTCCGGGTCGTTCCTGGGGTCGACGCCGCACAGCACGAGCAGGTCGTCCTCGATCTCCTCGAGGATCAGCGCGTCGATGTAGCGTCCGGCCTCGTCCCAGTCGGGCGCCTCGCCCGGCTCGAGCGCGACGAGTTCCACGAGTTGGCCCGCCTCCTCGGCCCGAGTGAGCGCCGCGGCTGCCTCGTCGCGGTCGCGCGACACCGCGTGCTCGAGCTCGTGCTCCGGCAGGGTTGGTGCGTCCTCGGCCTCGCTGTAGTCGCGCTCGGCGGTCAGCGCGAGGTAGGGCTTGCCCTCGTCGTCGCGCTGCAGCCGCTCGTCGGCGACCTGCCAGCTGGCGGTCGTGCCGGCCACGAGTGTGCTGAAGGTGTGGCCGACGCGCGGCGCGTCCGGCCGGTAGCGGCGGAACGCGCCTGTCTCCATCCGCCCGTCCGGGTGACGCAGCACGAGCCGGTAGCGCGCGGGCTCCAGCCGCAGACGCTCGCCCTCGACTGCGTCGACGAGCCAGTCGCGGCCGCCGAAGCGAATCAGTGAGCCCTCGGAGAGCTCGGTCTCGCTCCGGTACGGATGCGTGTGCTCGTGCCCGAGGCGGTTGACGAGCACGAGCCGGTAGTCGGCCGCCACCCTGGCAGGTTAGAGCGAGCGAGTGCGCCGCGGCGCAGCTCGCGCCGCGGCGCATTCCAGCTCTTAGTAGCCGTAGCTCGATCCGCCGGACGATGCCGGTGCCGGCATCGTGCTCGAACCGGTCGTGACCGGCCGCCAGACGCCGACGTCCTTGAAGCCGTTGCCCTTGACCTGGCCCGGCTTCGTGTCCTGCACGAAGCGGTAGAGCGGAGCCCCGCGGAAGGCGACCTGGCGCTTCGCGTCCGGCCGCTTGACGACGCTCAGGCCCTTGACGCCGGTCGGCGTCACGCCGCGCGCGACCACTAGCGGCTTCCAGATCGACAGGCACGCTGCGCCCGTGCAGATGAACCGCCCGTGCCGCTCGGCGCTGAGCGAGTAGAGCGTCAGCCCGTTGCGCGTGACGAGGATCGTCTTGCCCAGCGTCGCGTTGTGCGCGGTCTTGACGAGTGAGCCGCCACCACTGGCGTTGCCCGAGCGCGTGACCAGCAAGAGGGTCACCGTCAGGCCGGCGGCGATCGCGATCGCCACCATTACGGAGGCCCGCAATTTCCCGACCCGTTCCATCTCGTCCTCCTTCATTGTGTTGTCAGAAAGGAGTACGGACAGCGCGGCGGCGGGGTTCATAGGCGTAACGCCCGCTTAACGAAACCGAGCCGCGGTCGGCCTCGTAACGGTCACTCGCGCCAGGTGGGCTGCTCGAGTGCCCGCTCGAACGCCGGGCGGTCGTGCACGGGCTCGCCGTGGGCGACGATCACCCGCTCGAAGGGCAGCTCCAGCAGCTCGCGCAGGGCGGGGCGAGCACGGTCGATGTGCGGCGTGTCCCAGATGCGCAGCTCTCCGCCCGCGCCGGTCAGCGCGTCGGCGAAGACGAGCGTGCGCTGCTCGGGCAGCCAGAGCGGCGTCTCGTTCCGGCCGCGGCCGTCGTAGAGCGCTCGCAGGCCGCCCGGCAGCTCCGAGCCCGGCTCGATCGGCTCGAGCTCGGTCTGCGGGATGTTCTGGCGCTCGAACAGCCACGGCCCGAAGGCGCGCGCTCCGTAGCGCGAGACGATCAGGTCGACGTCCCTCACGTGATCGGGCTTCAGCACGACCGCCATGGTGGGCGGCTTGGCGTCGAGCCGCTCCCAGACCTCAGACGCCTGCGGCGGCGCGAGCGGGTCGAGCACCGCCACCTCGCCGCCGCTCGCGACGCAGGTCGACGTGACGACCTCCGGCCAGCCCGCGCCCTCGTGCCAGTCTGGGTAGGAGAGGCGCCAGATCCAGAGGCCCGGTGCGACGTCTAGTACCTGCTCGATGACCGCATTGTCGTTAATGTCACTCCCGTACGGCCAACTGCGGAAGGGGAACATCGATGAGGAGAGTCAAGGGAGCGTTCTGCGCGTTCTTTGTCCTACCGGTCGCGCTCGCCGTCGGGATCTCGGCAAACGGCGCGGCGGCGGCCAACGGCACCACCTGCACCGGCTTCCTGGCGCCCGGCAGTTACGGGCGCGTCGTCGTGCCCGCCGGCGCGAGTTGCTTCAGCGACGGCGGCGTCACGGTTCGCGGCGGTCTCTACGTGCAACCGGGCGCGACGTTCGTGCTCGGCAGCGAAGAGGCTCCGGGCGACAACGGCACCATCAGCGGCGGCGTGCACGCGACGAACCCCGCCAACCTGCAGATCCACTTCATGACGATCAACGGCGGGATCGAGTCGCAGGGCGGCTCCGGACCGTTCGGCGGCCCGTTCGACATCACCTGGACCACGATCGAGGACAGTCAGATCAACGGCCGCGTCAGCATCACCGGCTACGACGGGTTCTGGATGGGCTTCATCCGGAACCACGTGAACGGGGCCGTCAATCTGAGCGGCAATGTGCTCGTCGACCCCGACGGGAACGAGTACGTCACGAACACGATCCACGGCAGCCTGAGCTGCTTCGGAAACTCGCCGGCGCCGCAGATCGGCGACTCGGAAGGGAGCCCCAATCAGGTAACGGGCGCCAAGAAGGGTCAGTGCGCGTCGGTCTGAGCTACGCGCAACGATGATTGTGTGAGAGGGGCCGCTAGGCCCCTCTCGTCGTTTGAGGATGATGCTTCCCAGCGCCAGAGCCAGAGGCGAGGACTCGAGGGTCTCGGATCTCCTCCCTTGGCATATTTCGGGCGTGACGCTCTCCGACGGCTTCCCGATCCTGCACACGGCCGACCTGCCGCGGCTCACCGCGTTCTACGAGCGGCTCGGCCTGAGCGTGGCCTACCGCTTCGAGGAGGGCTACGTCGGCCTCGAGGGACCGCTGAGGCTCGGCCTCGCGGCAGTCGAGCGGCTCGAGCCGGAGAGCCGCGCAGCGCTGTGGTTCTACTGCGATGACGTGGACGCCGAGGTCGAACGGCTTCGAGGGTATGCCGAGGTGAGGCAGGAGCCGCAGGACATGCCGTGGGGCGAGCGTATGGCGATCCTGCTCGACCCCGAGGGCAACCAGGTCTGCCTCGGCACGGCCGAGGCCGGTCAGTAACCGTTCAGCGGGCCGACCCGCACCCCGAGGAGCCGCCCGGCGTGGCGAAGCAGGTGAGCGCCCCGGCGGAAGGCGAGGTCCGCGCGGCGGGAGTCGCGCGTCGCCGCCTCGATGTTCCCGCTGTCGTTGGCGACGAAGTCGATCCGCGCCTGCACGCCTCGTAGCGTCGCCTCGAACCCCCGCAGCGCGAGTTGCCGGCCCGCCCGGTCGTCTGCTGCTCGCAACCGCGCCACGGTCGCTCTCAGCTCGGCGCGCAGGCGGACGTAGTCGTGCGTCTCCCGGATCGCCGCCACCCCGTCCTCGAACTCCGCCTTGACTGGGGACGAGGAGCCGCAACCGGCGAGCAGCGCCGTCGCGAGGAGCAGATGAATTTTCTTCGGCTTCGTCGTCTTACCCTATGACCCCGTACGGAGAGGAGAACGAGATGGGACAGCCGGTCGTGCACTTCGAGGTCGTCGGCAAGGACGGCGACAAGCTCCAGAGCTACTACACGGAGCTCTTCGGGTGGAACATCAACAGCGACAACCCGATGAACTACGGGATGGTCGACGGCAAGGACAACAAGACCGTCAGCGGCGACACCGGGATCGGCGGCGGCGTCGGCCAGGGTCCCGAAGGCTACGGCGGCCACGTCACCTTCTACGTCGCCGTGCCGGACGTCGAGGAGGCGCTGCAGAAGGCCGAGAGCCTCGGCGGCAAGCGCGTGATGGGCCCCGAGGACATCATGGGCATGGTCGTCCTCGGCCAGTTCACCGACCCGGAGGGCAACCTCGTCGGCGTCGTGAAAGACGACCAGTAGCCCGAGGCTAGCGCCCGACCGCGTAGCCCTGCATCCCGCGAGGGTTTGCCGCCGCGTAGAGCAGGCCCTCGCGGTCGCGGCCCGCGGCGCTCACACGGCCGAGCGACCACGGATCCTCCAGCTCGACCAGGTGACCCCGGCGCCGGAGCTCCGCGAGGGTCTGCCGCGGGAAGCGGCGTTCGAGCTGCAGCGACCGCGGTCGCGCCTGCCGCGGGTAGAACGAGTCCGGGAAGTGCTCGGTCTGGAACATCGGCGCGTCGATCGCCTCCTGCGCGTTCAGCCCGAAGTGGACGAGCGTGAAAAAGAAGACGAGCGACCACTGGTCCTGCAGGTCCCCGCCGGGCGTGCCGAAGGCGAGCGTCTCGCCGTCGCGGCGCGCGATCGAGGGCGAGAGCGTCGTGCGCGGGCGCTTGCGAGGCGCCAGCGAGTTCGGCAGGCCTTCCTCCAGCCAGAACATCTGCGCCCGCGTCCCAAGGCAGAAGCCGAGCCCGGGGATCACGGGGGAGCCGTGCAGCCAGCCGCCGCTCGGCGTGGCCGAGACCGCGTTGCCGAAGCTGTCGACCACGTCCACGTGACACGTGTCGCCGCGGGTCGGCTCGCCGGTTCCGGGTTCGGCCCGCGCTGCCGGGATATGTGGGAGTCTCGGCTCGCGCCCGCCCGGGCTGCCGGGCCGCAGCTCGCCCGACGCCTCGTCGCCGACGAGCCTGCGCCGCTCGGCCGCGTACTCCGCGCTCAGCAGCTCGTCGAGCGGCACGTCGGCGTCGCCGTACCAGGCCTCGCGATCGGCGAAGGCGAGCTTGGCGCACTCGACGACCGTGTGGACGAAGTCCGGCCCCTCGCGCTCGCCGAGCTCGAAGCCGTCGAGCAGCGCGAGCTGCTGCAGGAAGACCGGGCCCTGGCCCCACGCGCCGGTCTTGGAGACCTCCCAGCCCTCGTAGGAGCGAGTGACCGGCTGCTCGACCGAGGCCCGCCACGAGGCGAGGTCGTCTCCGTCGAGCAGGCCGCCGTGCTCGCGCGAGTAGGCGTCGATCGCATCGGCGACGAAGCCGCGGTAGAAGGCGTCGCGGGCGGCGTCGATCTCGCCGCCCGACTCGGCGAGCACCCGCCGGAAGGTCGCGCCCAGGGCGCGGTTGCTGAAAAGCGTGCCGGCCTCGGGGACCGGGAGGTAGAGCTCGGCGGAGCCGGGCCACTCGTCGCGGAAGACCCGCTCCACCTTCGCGATCGAGCGCGGGATGCCCGGCACCAGCGGATAGCCGTTTTCCGCGTAGCCGAGTGCCGGCTCCAGCACCTCGGCGAGCGGCAGCGTCCCGAAATCGCGCAGGAGCAGCAGCCAGGCGTCGAACGCGCCCGGCACGCAGGCCGCGAGCAGCCCCGTCCCCGGCACGAGCTCGTGGCCGAGCTCGCGGAAGCGCTCGATCGTCGCCGCGGCCGGCGCGGTGCCCTGGCCGTCGACGACGAGCACCTCGTCGCGCTCGGCGTGGTAGAGCAAGATCGGCACCTCGCCGCCGGGCCCGTTCAGGTGCGGCTCGACCACCTGCAGCACGAACCCCGCCGCCACCGCCGCGTCGAAGGCGTTGCCGCCGCGCTCCAGCATCGCCATTCCCGCGGCCGAGGCGAGCCAGTGAGTCGAGGCGACCATGCCGAGCGTGCCGCGCAGCTCGGGGCGGGTGGTGAACGGCTCCACCGGCGTAGCTTGCCTCGTCCGCTCGACTGCGATTCGATAGGGGGTGTGTCAGAGCTCGCCGCCGCGCCCGGGCAGCGGTCGTACCGTTGGCTCGCCGCGCCGCTCGCCGCCTTCGCACTGGTCTCGCTGACGGCCGGATTGCTCGCCGCCCACGATCCGCGCTCGAAGGGCTACTTCCGGCTCTTCTTCGAGGACCCGATCCACCTGAAGGCCGGGTTCGCCACCGCCGTGGTCGTGCTCGCCTGTCTCCAGCTCTTCACCGCCGCCTGGATCTTCCGCAAGCTGCCTTGGTCGAAGCCGGCCTGGGTCAACCCGACGCATCGCTGGTCGGGGCGGCTTGCCTTCCTGCTGACGCTGCCGGTCGCCTACCACTGCATCTTCAAGCTCGGCTTCCAGACCCCGACCACCCGTGTGCTTGCGCATTCGCTCTTCGGCTGCGCCGTCTACGGCGCGTTCGCGGCCAAGGTGACGATCGTGCGGCTGCACCACTTTCCGCGCCTCGTGCTGCCTCTCGCCGGCGGCGTGCTCTTCGCCGTGCTCGTCGGCGTCTGGTGGACGAGCGCGGTCTGGCTCTACGGGCAGAACACAGCGGCGGCGGCGCCCAAGACGAGCTCGGCCGTGCCTGCCAACGCCGATGCGGCCGCGGGAGCGAAGGTGTTCGGCGCCGCCGGCTGCGGCTCGTGCCACACGCTCGCTGCCGCGAAGTCGAGCGGCCAGGTCGGCCCGAACCTCGACGACGCGCAGCCCGACTACGAGACGGTGCTCACGAAGGTCACGAACGGCGGCGGGGGGATGCCGTCGTTCGACGGGCAGCTGACCGAGCAGCAGATCCGTGACGTCGCCGCCTTCGTCGCGACGAGCGCAGGCTCGAAGTGAAGACGCTCGTCTTCGTGCCTGCGTGGAACGAGGAGCAGAACCTGCCTGCCGTGCTCGACGAGCTGAGCCGCGAGCTGCCCGAGGCCGACCTGCTCGTCGTCGACGACGGCTCGACCGACTCCAGCGCGGCGGTCGCGCGGGCCGGCGGGGCCGAGGTGGTCTCGTTCGGCGAGAACCGCGGCTTGCCCGCCGGGATCGCCGCCGGCTACGCGCACGCGCTCGAGCACGGCTACGAGCTCTGCGGCCGCGTCGACGCCGACGGCCAGCACCCGGTCGCCGAGCTGAAGCGGCTGCTCGTACGGGTCCAGGAGGGCCAGTGCGACGTCGCGGTCGGCTCGCGGTTCGCGAGCGGCGAGGGGTTCGCGCCGTACCGCTACAAGCCGTCGGGCGCGCGACGCTTCGGCACCGCGTTGCTGCGCCGCGCCGTGCGGGTCGTCCTGCGCCGCCCGTTCCTCGACGCGACCAGCGGCATGTACGCGGCCAACGCGAAGGCGCTGCCGGTGCTCGCGCAGCCGTACACGACCGAGGCGCCAGAGGTCGAGGCGCTGCTGCGGATGGCCGACGCCGGGCTGCGCGTGGACGAGGTGCCGGTCGACATGCGCGATCGCGCGAGCGGCGAGTCCAAGCTGCGCGGGATGAAGTCGCTGCTCGTGGTGGTGACCGTGATCGGCACGCTGCTCGCCTACTTGCGGCGGCGACGCTGATGCGGCTCGTCGCGGTGCTCGGCTACTCGGGGCGGCGCAGTAGCGAGCTGCACGCCGTTTGCGAGGCGCGCGTGCGGCACGCCGAGGGGCTCGAGGCGGACGCGATCCTGCTGAGCGGCGAGGCCGAGCTGATGCACGGAGCGTGGCGCGGCGGCGAGGTCGTGCTCGACACGCGCGCCCGCAACACGCGCGAGAACGCTCGCGGCGTGGCCGACGCCGTGCGCCGGCTCGAGGCGGATGAGGTGGTGGTCGTCACGTCGGCGTGGCACGCCTTCCGGGCGCGCGCGCTCGTGCGCGCGGCGATCGGCGACCCCGCCGTCGAGGTCACGAGCTCGTCGCCGCCCGGCCCGCGGCCGGTGCGCCTGCTCGCGCGAGAAGCCGCCTGTCTCGTCGCGCTGCCGGTGCAGCTACTGCTGGTGCAGCGCGCGGATCAGCGCGTCGGTCGGCGCCCAGTAGGCGGATCGCGCGGCAGCTGACGAGCCCAGCGGCGCGAGGTGGTCGGCCGTGAATCCCCCGCGCGAGCGGGCGATGTTCAGCTCGATCTGAGCGCCCGGGAAGCCGGCCTCCCGCAGCCGCTGGAAGAGCAGGCCCGCGCCGTCGGAGGCATGCGGGTCCTTCTCGCTGACGATCACGGCAAGGATCGTGCGCCGCTTCAGCGGCCGCAGGTCGACGATGCGCGCCGTCTCGCCGTACGGCACGGGGTTGACGCTCTCGACCGCGTCGGGCACGGGTACGTGCTCACGCTTTGCGACCGCGGCGTACTCGACCGCCAGCGCCGCGCCGCGCGAGTAGCCGAGGGCCAGTACCGGCAGGCCCTTCAGCTCGAGCCGCCGGGTCGCGCGGCGCACGCCCGCGACTGCCGGGTCGAGCACGGCCTGGCTGTAGACCTGCTCGTAGCGCGGGTAGACGACCACGGCGCCACGCTTGACCAGATGGTCGATCCAAGGCCGGTGGTTCTGCGGCGTCGCCTCGATCTCGCCGCCCTGACCGTGGAAGAAGATCACGAGGCGCTTCGGCTTCCCCACGGGCCGGAAGATCCAGGCGCCCTTCGCCTGCCGTGGTTGAACAGCCTCGACCGACGGCCGCGTCGAGACCGCCGCGCCGCCCCCGCCGCCACCGCAACCGGCGACCACGAAGAGCGCGGCGAGCACGACCGGGGTCAGGGCCGTTCTCACCTGCACACTGCGACTCCGAAGAGTCGTAAAGGGTTAGTCCGTCAGGCGGATGGCTCGGGCGGCGGGGCGGGCGGCGCGTCGCCGGGCCCCAGTTGCTCGTTCGGCGGGCCGAGCCAGTCCGGCTTCTCGATCTCGCCGCTCTTGATCGCCTCGCGCTTCTCTTCCTTGGCCTGCCGCTTGAGCGTGCGCTTCTCCTCGATCGCGCGCTCGCGGTTGCGCTTGTTGATGGTCTGTTGCCGCTTCTTCGTCGCCATCCAGTCCTCCTAGTGTCGAATTCCGCGCCCGCCGCTCCGCATCCTCGCCCGCCGAGATGCGACCTCCTGCTCGAAGACGACGTTCTGCGCCTGCCGCTCGCCGTTGCTGTCGTCCACCTCGAAGGTGACGACCTTGTGCGCGCACCGGCCCTCAGGCTTCTCGCCCTGGGCGAACCCTCCCCCCGCGACCGCGAGCCGCTCGCCGTCGTCGGTCATGATGAATCCGTAGTCCTTGGCCTCGTTGAACCAGAGCATCTGTCCCCGCATTGAGTCCTTCCCGCTAGGAGTCGGCGCGCGCCGCGGTTGCGGCGCGCGCCTGCTCGGTTAACCGGCCACCTGTACGACGTTCTTCGCCTCGGGGCCCTTGGCACCCTCGGCGGCCTCGTACTCGACCTTCGCGCCCTCGGGGAGTGACTTGTAGCCGTCACCCGAGATCGCGGTGTGGTGGACGAAGAGGTCCTTGCCGCCGCCGTCGTCAGGGGTGATGAATCCATACCCCTTAGCGTCGTTGAACCACTTCACAGTTCCTGTCGCCATAGAAAAAACACCTCCTTCTACCTATTCACGAACGGTAGATGGGAGGCGTCAGCCGACCAGGTACTCGCTCTGTGGAGCCTTAAGCGTAGCAATGTGGCCGAGAACGGCTTGGAAGAGCGGAGCACCGGGGCCTGCGGTACGGCGGCCCCGGTGCTGCCCTCGTGCTACACGGCCGCCGCCGGGGCGCGGCCCGCGCGGACGAACATCCCGATGCTCACGACCAGGATCCAGAGCGCGACGATGAACCACGGGAAGAAGACGATCAGCAGCAGCCCGAGGATCCCGGCGACGATTCCGAGCCAGCCGGCCCACCCCGGAACGGCTCCTGCGCGCAACGCGGCGAGAGAGGCGGCGATGATCATCACGCCGACCCCGGCGCCTCCCGAGGCGTGCAGCATCCAGCTGACGTCGTCGGCCGCGTGGATCAGACCCGGGTAGACCGCGTGGTGGTACGTGTCGTCGCTCATCGTCCTGATGCCGGTTTCAACGGCCAGCGCCGCCAGCGTGAGCGTCGCGTACACGACTCCGCCGATCGTCGTCAGGCCGGTCAGGAACCCATCGTCGGCCTCGAGCCGCCGAACGGCTTGCCGCAGGGCGCTCAGGAACCAGAGGAAGAAGAAGACGCCGAGCCCGGCCAGCACCCAGCCGAAATTGACCCTGTCACGGTGACCGGAGTCGGAGTAGTAGGCGATGACCTTGGCCGGCGACGAGCTCGTGTCCACCGCGCCGGAATACGTCAGAACGATGCCGATCACGAAGAGGACGACGTAGGCGGCCCCGGCTAGCGCCGCCCACCGCTGAAGGCCCGCGTTGGAGCGGGGTAGTGCGATGGTGCTCATTGACCCTCCTGGTCGAGTTAGATCGCGATCCTAAGGAGCCAGGCGGACACTGCTTCCGCCACTGCCGAGCTGCTCCGGAGCGAGTGCGTGCCGGGGACCTGCACGACGGTGCGAATGGGTGCAGGAGGCGGCAGGCCGAAAGGGTCGCGCTCGCCCTGGACGACCAGGGTCGGGACGGTGACCGCGTCGAGCTCGTCGAGCCGGCTCTTCTCCGGCCGGCCCGGCGGGTGGACCGGGAAGGCGAGGCAGAGCACCGCCCTCGCTCCGGTCGCGGCAGCGGTCCGGCACGCGACGCGGGCACCCGCGGAGCGGCCGCCGGCGATCAGCGGTACCTCGAGAGCGAGTTGCTCGACCACGCTCGTCCACGCGGCGTCGAGTTGGTTGGCGGGCGCGGGGGAGCGGCGGCCGGCGACGCGGTAGGGCTGCTCGACGAGCACGACCGTCAGGCCGGCTTCGAGCGCCGCCTGAGCCGCGCCCTTCAGGTCGGGCGATTCGACGCCACCGCCGGCACCGTGACCGAGCACGAGCGCCGCGCGCGGCCGGTCGACCTCCTGGACGTGCACGCGCGCGAGGCCGTGTGGCGTTTCGAGCTGCTGCATCGGCCCGATAATGCCGCGGAGTGATCCGCCGCCGTCTGATCGTCCACGGGCACGTCCAAGGAGTCGGCTTCCGCTGGGCGATCGCGCGCGCCGCCGAGTCGCGCGGCGTCGCCGGCTGGGTGACGAACCGGGCCGACGGAACCGTCGAGGCGGTGCTCGAGGGAGAGCCAGAGGCGGTCGAGTCGGTCCTGCGGATCTCGAGGGAAGGCCCGCGGGGCGCGCGCGTCGACCGCGTCGACGTGGCCGAGGAGGAGCCGGAGGCCCTGAGCGGCTTCGTGGCACGCTGATGGCGAAGCACGTCGTGCTGCTGCGCGGGATCAACATCGGTCCCCGCAACCGGATCGCGATGCCCGCCCTGCGCGAGGCGCTCGAGGAGGCCGGCTTCACCGAGGTTCAGACCTACCTGCAGAGCGGCAACGTCGTGCTCGAGAGCCGCACCAAGCCCGAGGCCGTGCGGCGGAAGGTCGAGCAGCTGGTCGAGGAGCGCTTCGGCCTCGAGATCGCGGTCGTCGTGCGGGCGCGGGCCGAGCTCGCCGCGGTCGTGAAGCGCAACCCGCTCGGCAAGGTCGCGACCGACCCGAAGGCCTACCAGGTCACGTTTCTCGCGAAGAAGCTCCCGGCGAAGGTCGTGCGCGAGCTCGAAGAGACCGCCGCCCAAGGCGAGCAGGTGGTCGTCGCCGGCCGCGAGGTCTACGCCTGGCACCCCAAGACGATCGCCCGCTCCAAGCTGTGGTCGAAGCTCGCCGGCAAGGGCCTCGGCGTCACCGCCACGTCGCGCAACTGGACGACGGTCGAGGCCCTGCTCGAGCTCGCCGGCGGCTAGGCCTCGCCCAGCCGCCGGGACTCGGTCCTTCCCTCAGGCGCCGGCGAGCGCCTTCTGCTTCAGCGAGTCGAACTCCTGCTGGTTGATCGCGCCGCTGTCGAGCAGCTGCTTCGCCTGCGCGATCTGCGCGGCCGGGTCGCCCTGTGCGGAGACCGTGCGGATGTACTCGTCGGTCTGTTGCCGCTGATGCTGCATGGTCTGCAGGTTGCGCTCGTTCATGCTCTTGCTCTGGGTCGTCATGTAGATCAGCACGCCGAGGAAGGGCAAGAAGATGACGAAGATCGTCCAGAGCGCCTTGGCCCCGCCGCTGATGTCGTGCCGGCGGAAGATGTCGCCGAAGATGGTGATCAGGAGCCAGAACCAGATCACCCACGCGAAGAAGACGAACATCGTCCACATCACGTCGAGAAACGGGTAGTCCGCTGCGATCACGCGCTTTCCTCCTGTGGTTGAAGGGCTTCAGGGTGACGAGTACCTCGTGCAAGCGCCTCGTCCTGGGAGGATGATCCTCCGGATGCGTCTCGCAAAGCAACTCGTGCTCTCCTGGGTCGCAAACGCCGTCGTGCTGGCAGTAGTGACCGGGATCCTCAGCGGCGTCGAGGTCGACACGCTCGGCGACCTGATCAGGGCCGCGCTGCTGTTCGGGATCCTGAATACGATCCTCAAGCCCTTCATACGCCTGCTGACGCTGCCGCTGGCCGTGATCACGCTCGGCCTGATCTGGTTCGGCGTCGCGATGCTGATGCTGAAGCTGACCGCGATCTTCATCGACGGCTTCTCGATCCACGGGTTCACCACGCTTTTCTGGGCGACGGTGATGGTCTGGGTCGTGAACGTCGTGCTCGACTTCGTGCCCGGGCCGTGGCGCGGGACGCGGCGCGACTGAGCTCGAAGAAAGTCCCTGCAAATTGGCCTGTTTTTCCCGTTTGGAGTGTAGCCGCAGGGGTACGCCATGATGAAGCAACGAGGCCCGTGTTGGCCTCGAGGAGGTGTGTTATGGCGACCGTTGAGATGTGGACGTTCAAGACAGCGCCCAACATCGACCTGAGCGGCTTCAAGGTCGAAGCGACGGACGGCGACATCGGCAAGGTCGACGAAGCGACCAACGAGGTCGGCAGCAGCTTCATCATCGTCGACACCGGCCCCTGGATCTTCGGCAAGAAGGTCATGCTCCCGGCCGGCGTGGTCCGCGACGTCGATCCGGACACCGAGACGATCTTCGTCAACCGCACCAAGGACGAGATCAAGGACGCGCCCGAGTTCGACGAGCAGCGGTACCGCGACCAGGACTACCGCGACGAGCTCGGCGGCTACTACGGCCGCGGCTCGATCTAGGCGTCGACGCATCTGAGCTCACGAAGCCCCGCTCCGGCGGGGCTTCGTCATTTCTGGAGGCCGCCTCCCTCGATCGAGGTACCCCGTTAGCCCTTGCGGGCCGGCGCCTTCCCGCCGAGGTAGGCCCGGATGCGCCGCCTGCTGCCCGTCCTCGTGCTGCCCGGATTGCTCGCACCTGCCGCCCAGGCGCGGGTCGAGCCCGGCCACGTACCGATCCGCCGCCCCGCCAGGCCTGCCGACCGGGTGGCCGCGTTCGCCAAGCGGCAGATCGGCGTCCCGTACAGCTGGGGCGGCATCTCGCGCCGCACCGGTTTCGATTGCTCTGGACTCGTCTACGCGGCGTACCGCTCGATCGGCCGGGCTGTTCCGCACTCGACCTGGGGCCAGATGGCTCTCGGGACGTCCGTTCGCTTCGGCCGACTCCGACCGGGCGATCTGGTCTTCACGAACGGCGGCGGTCACGTCCAGCTGGTGGTCTCGAAGCGCGCCGCGGTCTCGGCGCCTCACTCTGGCGCGCGGGTGAGCTACGTGAGCCTGAGGTCGCTGCGCGGCGGCTTCGTCGGCGCGAGGCGCCTTCTCCGCTAGCGCAGGTGGACGATCGTCACGCCGAACTGCTCGGCGAGGCGGTCGGCGACGAGCGAGCGGTGGCAGCCCTCCGGGTCGTGCTCGACGCAGAAAAGCGCTGAGGCGCGGTCTTGCGGTAGCTCCTGGATCAACGAGTCGAGGTCGGCCTGCTCGAGGATCTCGTGCAGGTACCGCTCGCGGTACTCGGGTGCGAGCTCGGTTCGCTCACGCTTGCCGACACCGAGTCGGTCGTCCTCGCGGTACTGGGTGTGCCGCAGCTCGGTCGTCGGTGCGAGCTCCTGGTGGTGGGAGTAGGCGATGCCGGCCTCGCTGAGCGCCTGCTGGAGCCTCTGCGCGTTGGCCCAGGCGTACTCGCGTCCGCGGACGCCGCGGCGCTGACGTACGTCGACCAGCAGGCCGACGTCGGCGGCCTCCAGTGCATCGAGAAAGCGATCGAGTGTCCAGCCGTAGACGCCGATCGTCGCCACCGTACTCATCCGCCGGGACTATGCCCAGCATCCATCCCGACA
This sequence comes from uncultured Actinomycetes bacterium, assembly GCA_963763475.1. Classification (GTDB taxonomy): domain Bacteria; phylum Actinomycetota; class Thermoleophilia; order Gaiellales; family Gaiellaceae; genus AC-32. The sequence goes on from CAVXOR010000006.1 coordinate 91,249, forward strand.
CGCAGAACCGCGCGCCCGGCCGAAGCGCGCGGTCCTGCTGGTAAGCGCCTCATGCACGGAAGACGGGTGCACGACGCGGGAAGGCCCAACCCCTGCGCGACCATGCCCACCGCGCCGACCGCCTGATCGCGGCGGCGGCTCTCGAGTCGCTGGTCGTCTGGGCACATTGGTACTCGGCCCGGATCTCCGCGATCCGCTCGCGTTGACGCTGACGGTGGAACTCGTAGTCGTGATGGATCACCGTGCTCACCTCCTTTCGCTTCTGGTCTCAACTGTTCGCCGATGTCGAGCCCGATGCGGAGGAGGTTCCTGTCCGACCTCCGAAAAATGTCCGTGCTAACGCGCACCCTTCTTTGCACGGTTATTTTTTGGAAGGCGGACCGTCTCTCAGCCGCTCTTCGTGTGCGGATCGACTCGGCTACGCCGTGGTGGCGCTTCGCATCGGTTCTGCTCCTGTCGACTGCTAACGGTGTTTTCGTCCAAGAAACGACGAAAGCGACCCATCGGTCGCCTTCGCTGAACGTGACTCTGACGCTGTGCGCTAGTCGGAGTTACTCCAGTCGAAGGCTGCCCGGAGGTTGAAGTCGTCGTTCGACGTCTGCACTACACCGACGGCAGGGGCCGGGGCGGAGACGACGCCTAGACGATATGTCGAAAGACCGCGCATGCTTCGTTCCTCCTTTCCCCGAATTGAACGCGAGACATTACCTGCGCGAAACGCAGTTTGCAAGTGAATATCGACGCGGATTTAGAACGGAGTTACGCAGTCGCCGTCGAGAGCCCGGCCGCGACGGCGAAGCCGAGGGTCGTCGCCAGGCCGGCCACGCGGCCGGACTTCTCGGTCGCCTCGGGGATCATCGAGTCGACGAGCATCACGAGCAGCGCGCCCGCCGCGAAGCCGTTGATCGCGGCCTGGAAGTGCCCGCCGGTGTGCGTCGCGAGCAAGTAGCCGAGCGGTGTGGCGAGCGCGCAAAGCGCGGCGACGGTGATCCAGAGCAGCCTGATCTGCCGAACCGGCGTCCCCGCCGCGCGCATGTCCGTGGCCGAGCCGACCGCCTCGGGCAGGTTCGAAACGAACACCGCACCGAGCAGCCCGATGCTCACGCCCGTGCCGCCGGCGAGCCCGATCCCGATCACCATCTGCTCGGGGATCCCGTCGAGAAACGCGCCGAGCGCGAGGCTCGTCCCGCCGGGCGAGTCGCTGCCGCCCGGCCCGAGCCGCTCGACCAGGCGGGCGAGCACGAAGTAGGTGAGCGCGCCGGCCGCGAGCCCGACCCCGACCCACGCGGCCCCGCCGACGTCCACGCCCTCCTCGAACAACTCGAAGCTGACCGCGCTGACGAGCGCGCCGGCCCCGAACGCGAGCACGAGCCCGATCAGCCGCGACGGCCACGACCGCGCCAGGCCGAGCAGCATCCCGAGCACGAGTGACGAGGCGGCAACCACACCCCAGCCGAGCGCGGCGCCCATGCGGCAAGGATACGCCGGTCGGCCAAGTGGCAGTTGACTCGAATTCTGCGCCGGGTGATACTCCCTTCGCGGGGGGCATCCATGTCATTCGCTTAGGGGCCGAGTGACGTAGCTACGAGGGAGAGCCCTATGCGGAGCATTTGGTGGGCAGTGTTCGCCGCCGCGGCTGCGCTGGCAGCGCCGGCAGCAGCACAGGCGAACGAAGTAACACACTGGAACCGGATCGCGATGAACACGCTCGTCGCCTTCCCCGGTCCGGCCGGAGGAGCGCCGCCGGCCTTGCAGATCCACATGGGAATGACCCAGGGCGCCGTCTACGACGCCGTCAACGCGACCGAGCCGAAGCACTACCGGCCCTACGCCTTGAATCGGCGTGTCGGAGCGAGGGCCTCGAAGGAGGCGGCGGCCGCGACCGCGGCGTACCGCGTCCTCTCGAGCATCGTCTCGGGCGTGCCGCTGACGATCGGGTTCCCGAACAGGGCGAGCCTGCTCGCGTCGCTCGAGGCACAACGCAATGCGTCACTCCTGGCGATCCCCGAGAGCCCGTTCAAGCGCCAAGGGATCGTCGCCGGGAACGCGGCGGCCGACGCGATGATCGCGAACCGTCAGAACGACGGGCGCTTCGGCGCGTCGCAGTGGGTGCCGAGCAGCGCTGTCGGTCACTGGCAGCCGCTGATCAACCCGATCACACTGCTCCCGGCGCTAGATCCGACGCCGTGGGTCGGCGGGGTGCGGCCGTTCATGCTGCGGAGCTCGTCGCAGTTCCGTACCGCCGGGCCGAATCCACTCGGAAGCGCTGCCTGGGCGGCGGACTTCAACGAGGTCAAGGCGATCGGCGCGGTGAACAGCGCGACCCGGTTGCCGGACCAGACGCACAACGCGATCTTCTGGCAGAGCAACGGCGGGCCGGCCTTGCTCTGGAACGACGTGGCGGACGATCTCGTCGAGAGCCCGAGCCATTCGCTCGACATGGCCGACAGCGCTCGGCTGCTGGCGATGATGAACCTCGCGGCCGCCGACTCGGCGATCAACGTCTGGAACGACAAGTACCACTACGACTTCTGGCGGCCGTGGAACGCGATTCCCCGGGCGCTCGAGGACGGCAACGACGCGACCTCCCCGCCGGACGCACCCTGGGCGCCGCTCCTCACCGCGCCGTACCCGGAGCACCCGTCGGGGCACATCGGTCTCGATACTCCGCACCTGCGTGTTCTCCAGATGTTCTACGGAGACGACGTCCCGTTCGGCGTGACGAGCAGTCAATTCGGCGGCGAGACGCGGCCGTTCAGCCACTTCTCGCAGGCGCTCGCCGAGATCGTCGAGGCGCGCATCTGGGCGGGCCTGCACTTCCGGGCCGCAGACGTCCAGTCGGTGACCCTCGGCGACAACGTCGTCGGCTACATGACCGACCACTACTTCCAGCCGGTGGGCAATCACTGAGCGAAAACGAGGATGGCCGCCGTCCGGCGGCCATCCTCCGCTAGTTCAGCTCGCCGGAGCAGCGGCCGGTGACCGTGCGTACCCGATGCTGCGCAGCGCCTCGCTCATCTCGTCGAGCGCCGCTGGATCCTCGATGGTCGCCGGAGCCGTGTAGTCCACGCCGTCTGCGATCCGGCGCATCGTGCCGCGCAGGATCTTCCCGGAGCGCGTCTTGGGGAGGCGGTCGACGACGACGGCGGTCTTGAACGACGCGACCGGGCCGATTCGCTCGCGCACCAGCTGGACGACCTCGCCCACGATCTCGTCATGGCCGCGTTCGACGCCGGACTTCAAGACGAGGAACCCGACCGGCAGCTGGCCCTTCAGCTCGTCGGCGACGCCGATGACGGCCGTCTCGGCGACGTCCGGGTGTGCCGCCAGGACCTCCTCGATCGCACCGGTGGAGAGGCGATGCCCGGCGGTGTTGATGATGTCGTCCGTCCGCGACATGACGAAGAGGTAGCCGTCCTCGTCGATGTAGCCCGCGTCCGCTGTCTGGTAGTAGCCGGGGAAGGTGGAGAGGTAGACCTCGCGGAAGCGGTCGTCGGCGTTCCAGAGCGTCGGCGACGTACCCGGCGGCATCGGCAGCTTGATCACGATGGCGCCGGTCTCCCCGTGCGGGAGCTCCTCGCCGTCCATGTCGAAGACGCGAACGTCCCAGCCCGGGACCGGCCGCGTCGGCGAGCCCGGGACGACCGGCAGCCGCTCGATCCCGAGGCAGTTGGAGGCGATCGGCCAGCCCGTCTCCGTCTGCCACCAGTTGTCGATCACGGGCACGCCCAGCTTCTCCTCCGCCCAGCCGAGCGTCTCGGGGTCGCAGCGCTCGCCGGCGAGGAAGAGCGCGCGGAAGCCCGAGAGGTCGTAGCGGCCGATGTGCTCGCCCTGCGGGTCCTGCTGCCTGATCGCCCGGAATGCCGTGGGCGCGGTGAAGAGCGTCGAGACGCCGTGCTCGGCGACGACCCGCCAGAACGCGCCGGGATCCGGGGTGCCGACCGGCTTGCCCTCGTACAGCACCGTCGTGCAGCCGTGCAGGAGCGGCGCGTAGACGATGTAGGAGTGGCCGACGACCCAGCCGACGTCGGAGGCCGCCCAGTAGACCTCGCCGGGATCGACGCCGTAGACGTGCTTCATCGACCAGGCAAGCGCGACGGCATGGCCGCCGTTGTCGCGGACGATTCCCTTCGGTTGGCCGGTGGTGCCCGAGGTGTAGAGGATGTAGAGCGGGTCCGTGGCCTCCACGGAGACGCACGGCGCCGGCTCGGCCTGGGCGACCGCCTCGTGCCAGTCGAGATCGCGCCCGGGATGGAGCTCGGCCTCGAGCTGCGGGCGCTGCAGGATGATGCACCGCTCCGGCTTCGCCTCGACCAGCTCGATCGCGGCGTCGAGCAGCGGCTTGTAGGCGACGAGCGTCGTCGGCTCGATGCCGCACGAGGCGGAGACGACGACCTTCGGCCGCGCGTCCTCGATCCGGCTCGCGAGCTCGTTTGCAGCGAAGCCGCCGAACACGACCGAGTGAATCGCGCCGAGGCGGGCGCAGGCCAGCATCGCGATCGCGGCCTCCGGCACCATCGGCATGTAGATCACGACGCGGTCGCCTGGTTGCACGCCTTGTGCGGCGAGGACGCCGGCGAAGCGCGCCACCTCGTCTCGCAGCTCCCGGTAGGTGAACTTCGCCGCCGTCCCGGTGACGGGCGAGTCGTAGATGAGGGCGAACTGGTCGGCGCGGCCGCCCTCGACGTGCCGGTCGAGCGCGTTGTGGCAGGTGTTCAGGCGCCCGCCCGAGAACCAGCGGTAGAACGGAGCCGCCGAGTCGTCGAGGACGCGCTCCCACGGCTCGTCCCAGTCGATCGCCGTGGCAGCCTCCGCCCAGAAACCGTCGGGATCCTCGAGCGAACGGCGGTAGCTCTCCTCGTAGCGGCCCATTGAGACCCTCCTCTTCGCCGGCGAGCGATTTCGAACACGTTCGAAGCTAACGGCGGCAACGCTGTGGGTCAATGAGTGCCGCTCTTGGTGAGAGCGACGAACCTTGCTCAGAGCTCGTCTATGCGGCCTACCGCTCGATCGGCTTGAAGTCCCGTGCTCGAGCTGGGATCAGCTGCCCGCGGGCGGGCCGCTGCGCTTCGCGTTGCTACGGCCTGGTCACCTGCGGAAGCCGTTGAACTCAGGTAAGAGAAATGAGGCTACGAAGAGCGGCGTTAAAGTCGTCGCCCTCGCGCATGGAGATCCAGTTTCCTCGCGCGAGGCTGTCCGGAATGGGCGTGCTACGCGCGTCCCGGCGCAGGACGGGGACGATCCGCTTGCCGAGCGCGACAGCGCGCTCGAGCTCATACGCGCAGTGCTCGGACGCGAGCGAGTCCGGGCTGATCACGAACGTGAGAGTCGGGGCGCTGTCGATCGCACGCTCGATCTCCTCGCGCCAACCCGCCGTTGGCGAGATCTCCTCGGAGTCCAGCCAGACCTCCTTGCCATTACCGATGAGCTCGCGGCGCAGCCGGGTGACGAACGCCTCGTCGGCCCGCGCGTAGGAGATAACTACGTCGGGCGTCACGCTGGCACGGCTGCCAGATGGCTCTCCGGCACGGCGGTGCCGTCTTCGTCCGGGCCGAGGAGTGTGGTGATCGCCGGTGGGATGTTCTTCGCGCCCGCGAACCGTGCGCCGCCGACCACAGCTCCTGCGAAACGCGCGCCGTCGAGATCGGCATCCCGGAAGTCGGCGCCGACGAGGATGGCGCCCTCGAGCACGGTCTTCTTGAGGACAGCGCCGTAGAACACGGTCTTCCGAGCCTTCGCCCCTTTCAAGGACGCACCCGTTAGATCGGCCTTGTACAAGTCGGCCTCGGAAAGGTCGACCTCCCTGTCGAGACGCGTGCCGAGGTACGCGTAGCTGAGGTTGCATTCCTGCAGGTCCGCACCGCAGATGTCGGGGGCAAACGCGAGTCCGTCCGCCAGAAGCTTTTGGAACTGGCTGACCTCCGTGGCTCGCAGGAGGGCCGCGATCACACGGATCGCCTCGTACTGGTAGGGCGCTCCAGACGAGCCCTGCTCGGTTCGTCGATCGAAAAACCGACGAAGCAGGATGGCAGCGGCGAGCCGCCTGACCTGATCCTGCGACCCAAGCGCCTCCACGGTCTGTCCGAAGTGCTCTCCCACGAGCGCGAGGCGGTCGCGCCTGCTTTTGTAGTTGAAGTACTTGAGAACCCCGAGCAGAGCCGTGGCGAAGCCGGCGACCAATGCGATCCAGGTCTGCACCGCGGTCGTCATTCGACGGCAACTCCTCGACGGGCGGCGATCATCCGCCCGTCGAGGATGACGAAGCCTTGCCGGTTCTGCAACCGCCGCTCGGCTAGCTACAGCCGGTGTTCGTCCCGCAGTCCCTGCACGTGTAGCACGACCCGGTCCGAACCATCCGGCCGCCGCACTTGGCGCACTCGACCGCGTCTTCCCACGCGTTGAACAGCGCCGTCTGCCCAGGCGCCGGCGCCTCCGCGTCCTCGGCCGCCGCGGCAGGAGCTGACTCGCCGCTGTACTGCGAGGCGAGCCGGGCCTTCACCTCCGGCGAGAGGATCCCCGCGGCCTCCTGCTGCTCGGTCGTCAGGAACTTCTTGCCGAACCAGCGGAAGATGTAGTCGACGATCGACTTGGCGACGCGGATGTCGGCGTCGTTCGTCATGCCGCTCGGCTCGAAGCGCATGTGGGTCAGCTTCGAGACGTAGACCTCTGGCGGGACGCCGTACTGCAGGCCCATCGAGACCGCGATGCAGAGCGAGTTCATCAGGCCGGACATGGTCGTCCCGTCCTTGGCGATGTCCACGAAGATGTCGCCGGGCTGGCCGTCCTCGTACAGGCCGACGTGGATGTAGCCCTCGTAGTCGCCGACGCGGAACTTGCGGCCGACCTCCGTGCGGTCCTCCGGCAGCCGGCGGCGCTTCGTCAGCGGCACCGGCGGCACGGCCTCGAGCTGCGCGCCGCCGTCCTTCTGGCCCGACAGCGGCTGGGCGACCTTGCAGTTGTCGCGGTAGATCGCGATCGCCTTCACGCCGAGCTTCCAAGCGTCGAGCAGGAGCCCGGAGACCTCGTCCACCGTGACCGACTCGGGCAGGTTGACCGTCTTCGAGATCGCGCCCGAGATGAACGGCTGGACGGCGCCCATCATCTTCACGTGGCCGCTGTAGTGGATCGCGCGGTCGCCGATCGCGCAGTCGAAGACCGGGTAGTGCTCGGCCTTCACGTTCGGCGCGCCGACGACGGTGTTGCGCTCGTCCACGAACGCGACGATCTCCTCGACCTCGCGCGGCGCGTAGCCCAGCTTCTCGAGCGCCATCGGCACGGTCTTGTTCGGGATCGTGATCTCGCCGCCGCCGACGAGCTTCTTCGACTTGACGAGCGAGAAGTCGGGCTCGACCCCGGTCGTGTCGCAATCCATCATGAAGCTGATCGTCCCGGTGGGCGCGAGCACGGTCGCCTGCGCGTTGCGGTAGCCGTGCACCTCGCCGAGGTTGAGCGCCTCGTCCCAGGCCTTGCGGGCGGCGCCGAGCAGATCCTTCGGCACGACGTCGGAGTTCTCGATGTTCCCTACCGCCGCGCGGTGCATCGACATCACGCCGATCATCGCGCCGGCGTTCGGCCGGTAGCCGGCGAACGGGCCCATGCGGCCGGCGATCTCCGCCGACTTGCGGTAGGCGCGGCCGGTCATCAGCGCCGTGATCGCGGCTGCGTAGGCGCGGCCCTCGTCCGAGTCGTACGGGAGCCCGCGCGCCATCAGCAGCGCGCCGAGGTTCGCGTAACCGAGGCCGAGTTGGCGGTACGCCTTCGCGTTCTTGTCGATCTCGGGTGTCGGGTACGACGAGTAGCCGACCGCGATCTCCTGCGCGAGGAAGACGACGTCGACCGCGTGCTCGAACGCCTCGACGTCGAGCTCGCCGTCCTCGCGGCGGAACTTGAGCAGGTTCAGCGAGGCCAGGTTGCAGGCGGAGTCGTCGATCGACATGTACTCCGAGCACGGGTTCGACGCGTTGATGCGGCCCGTGTTCGGGAGCGTGTGCCACTTGTTGATCGTCGTGTCGTACTGGACGCCCGGGTCGGCCGACTTCCACGAGGCCTCCGCGATCTGGCGCAGGAGCTCCTTCGCCTTCTTCGTGTCGACGACCGCGCCGTCGGTGCGGGCGACCAGGTTCCAGTCGCCGTCCTCCGCGGCCGCCTCCATGAAGGCGTCGGTGACGCGGACCGAGTTGTTGGCGTTCTGGTACTGGATCGAGGCCCAGTCGTCCGAGTTCAGCGACATGTCGTAGCCGTTGGCCTCCAGGACGCGCGCCTTCTCTTCCTCGAGCGCCTTGCACCAGATGAACTGCTCGACGTCCGGATGGTCGACGTCGAGCACGACCATCTTGGCCGCGCGCCGCGTCTTGCCGCCGGACTTGATCGTCCCGGCGGACGCGTCGGCGCCGCGCATGAAGCTGACCGGGCCGCTGGCGTAGCCGCCCTTGGAGAGCTGCTCCTTCGAGGAGCGCAGGCGCGAGAGGTTGACGCCCGAGCCCGAGCCGCCGCGGAAGATGATCCCCTCGCGCCGGATCCAGTCGAGGATGTCCTCCATCGAGTCGTCGATCGAGAGGATGAAGCAGGCGCTGCACTGCGGCTTCTCCTCGAAGCCGACGTTGAACCAGACCGGCGAGTTGAAGGCGGCGTACTGGTTGACCAGGATCGCCTTCAGCTCGGCCTCGAAGGTCTCGGCCTCTTCCTCGTCGGCGAAGTAGCTGCCCTCGCGGCCCCAGGCGCCGATCGTCTCGACGACGCGGTTGATCATCTGCTTGACGCTCGTCTCGCGCTCGGGCGAGGACATCCGGCCGCGGAAGTACTTCTGGGCGACGATGTTGGTGGCCGTCTGCGACCAGAACTTCGGGAACTCGACGTCCTTCTGCTCGAAGGCGGGGCCGTCCTTGCCGGGGATCAGGGCGTCGCGCGTCTCCCACTCGATCTCGTCGAACGGGTCGCGCCCGGGGATGGTGAAGAAGCGGCGCACGCCGAGACCGGCCGTGTCCTCGACAACCGTGTTCGCGAGCTGTTCGTCCGCGATTTCGACGGTCTCCAACTGCCTTGCTGACGCCATTTCTACGACCTCCCGGGTTCTACCCAATGGTATTGACTGCGCCCGGGTCGGCGTGCCTGCGCGGCTCGAGCGGACCGCTCAGGGTAGGGAGGCGGTCGGACGGAACTCGGCTCAGCCGCGGACCTCGGCGAGCAGCGCACGGGTTGCGTCCGCCGAGACACGGTTTTCCTTCTGCTCATAGCGTTCGAGCGCCTCCTCGAGCACCGGAATCGACTCGTCGGTGCGGCCTGCCACCTGGAGCACCTCGGCGAGGCCGACCCGGAATTCGCCCTGGTGGCTCAGCTCGTCGCTGCGGTCGATGATCTCGATCGCCTCCCGCGCGAGCCGCTCCGCCTCTTCGAGCTCCCCGCGGCGCGCCAGGATCTTCGCCTGGGATGCGCGCCAGGCCGCCTGCGCGTTGAAGTCGTCGCTCGTCGCCGCCTCCCTGCTGCGCTCTACTGCGGCTTCGGCCTCGTCCAGGCGGCCCTGCGCGTAGAGCGCCTCGGCCAGCAGCGTGGCCATGGTCGAGAGAAAGCCTTTCTCGCCGGCGGCCTCGAGACCGTCGCAGGCCGTGGCCGCTTCGCGCTCGGCCGCGACCGGGTCTCCGGCTTGCAGCTCCAACGGTGCGGTCCAGAAGGCGAGCGTGTACAGCTCTATAGGGCGCCCTAGCTCCTCCAGGACCGAGCTGGCGCGTGCGGCCAGCTCGCGCGCTTCCTCGAACCGTCCCTCCATCCCGTAGAACCCGACAACTGCTCGAGCCGCCCACGCCTTGCCCCACTTCACGGTCCCGGCGCTCTCGGCGATCGCCTCGGCGCGCGGTAGCCCGACCGAGACCGGCGTCGGCCCCCAGAAGATGGCCGGGCCGAGAAAGAACAGCACCTCGCTCTCGCGCCTGCGGTTGCCGGCCAGGCGTGCGTGCTCGGCCACGCGCTCGAGAGCCGGAACCATTCCGGTCCAGGTGCCGCGCAGGTTTTCGCCGAACGCGACGAGATTCCAGGCCGCTGCCAGCGCCTCGTGGTCGCCGATCGGCTCCAGCTCGCGGACGGCCTCCCGGCCCCGTTCGATCGCTTGCTCGGCAGTGAACGAGCGGTCGATCGTGATCCGCAGGTCGTCGAGCTCGCAGCGGGCGCGGAGCTCGAGGGCGCGATCCTCGAGCGAGCGCGCAAGCTCCAAAGCCTCCTCCCGGCGGACGCGGGCCTCGCGTAGGCCGCCCGAATCGACGAGCGCCTGCGCCAGCTCGAGCAGGAGCTCGACGCCGTCCTTGCCCCGGGGGTCTGCGAGCGCGGCCGCACGGGCAAGCAGGTTGGCCGCGCCCGCCCCGTCACCCATCATCACGGAGCGGCGGCCTGCCGACCTGAGACGCTGGGCTGCGCGAACGCCGAGCTCGCCGTTTTCTTCGCCGAGCTCCGTCCTGTAATGGTGCGCCTGCTCGAGGTGGTACCCGAGGATCTCGTCCAGCTCGACGAGCTCCAGCCCATGGTCGGCCAGCCAGTCCGCGAACCGCTCGTGCAGCTCGGCGCGCATTGCCTTCGGGAGCGCCTCGTACGCCGCGTCGCGGATCAGCAGGTGGCGGAAGCGGTAGGCATCCTCACCCGTGAGCTGGGCCTTGTCCGGGCGGACGAGCTCCTTGCGGACCAGGCCGGTCAGGCGGCTCTCCACCTGCGTCTCTTCCGGGGCGAGCGCCTGCACCGCGCCACGGTGGAAGATGCGCCCCTCGACCGAGCCGCGCTCGAGCACGCCGCGCTCGGCCGGCTCGAGCTGGTCGAGCCTCGCCGCGAGCAGCGCCTGGATCGTCCCCGGCACCGTGACTTCGCCGTCGCCCGACGCCTCGACGAGCGCGACCATCTCCTCGACGAAGAGCGGGTTCCCCTCGGCGGCGTCGCGGATGCGCTCTCGCAGCCCCTCGTCGAGCGTCGCCTCGCCCAGTAGGCGCTCGAGCAGCTCGTCCGTCTGCGTCGCCGAGAGCGGCTCGAGCAGCACAGTCGTCGCGTTCAGCTTTCCGCCGCCCCAGCCTGGCCTGCGTTCGAGCAGCTCCGGCCGAGCGAGACAGAGCAAGAGGATCGGGGCCGCCCGAGAGAGGTCGGCGACATGCTCGATCAGATCGAGGAAAGCCGGCTCCGCCCAGTGGATGTCGTCGAACACGACCACGACCGGTGCGGAGGCGGCCGCGCTCTCGAGCAGCTTGCGCAGCGCCCAGGGAATCTCCTCGGTGGACGAGACGGCGGGCTCGTCACCGAGCAGCACTTCGATCGCCGCGGCGGCCGCCGGATCGAGGTCGAGCTCTCGGGCGGGTGGCAGCTGCTTCAGCACCTCGATCACCGGCCAGTACGTGATTCCTTCCCCATACGGCAGGCAGCGTCCGCGCACCACGCGCGCGCCGCCGACCGAGCCGACGAACTCGGCGGTCAGGCGCGACTTGCCGACGCCGGCCGTCCCGAGGAGAGTGAACAGCTGGCACGAGCCGTCCGCCTCGGCCTGGCCGAACGCCTCCTGGAGGCGCCGCAACTCCCGCTCACGGCCCACGAGCTGTGCGTCGAACCGGCGGGCGAAGCCCGGCGCCTGTGCTTGCAGGCTGACCAGGCGGTGGGCCACTAGTGGCGCGCCCTTGCCCTTCAGCTCCAGCACGAGCTCCTCGGTCTCGACCGCGTCCCGCACCAGCGCCGCGGTCTCCGGGCCGAGCAGCACCTCGCCAGCGCCCGCGGCCTGCTCCAGGCGCGCGGCCACGTTGACCGCGTCGCCGGTGGCGAGCCGCTCGGCGGTGCCGACGACGACCTCACCCGTGTTGACGCCGATCCGGGCCTCGACCCCGAGCCTGGGGAGCGCGTCCCGCATCTCGACCGCGGCTCTGACGGCCCGCAGCGCGTCGTCCTCGTGGAGCCGCGGCACACCGAAGACCGCCATCACCGCGTCGCCGATGAACTTCTCGACGCTGCCGCCGTGCCGCTCGACGATCGCCTTCATCTCGTCGAAGTAGCGGCCGAGCAGCGTGCGCAGAGCCTCCGGGTCGGTCGACTCGCCGAGCGCGGTCGAGCCGACGACGTCGCAGAAGAGGAGCGTGACCACCTTGCGGTACTCGCGCTCGGCGGCCGCGGGCTCGGCCAGGTCCGCCCCGCAGGCGTTGCAGAAGCTGGAGCCGTCGGGGTTCTCGCGGCCGCAAGCAGGACACGTGAGCACGAACCAAGCGTACGACGAGCCCGGGCTGGGCGCGCCCCGATTCAGATCTCGCGAGAGCTGTCCCGGGTCAGGTAGTGCGCCCCGGCGCCTCTGGCGGCGGCCTCGTCGTCCGGGTTCAGCAGGTCGCACTTGTCGATCGAGAGGCAGCCGCAACCGATGCATGTGTTGAGACGGTCGCGCAGCGCCTGCAGGGTCTCGATGCGCGCGTCGAGGTCGTCGCGCCAGCGGTTCGAGAGGCGCTCCCAGTCGCGGCGGCTCGGAGTGCGGCTCGCCGGCAGCGTGCCGAGGGCGGAGCCGATCCGCTCGAGCGAGATCCCGGCCGCGCGGCCGGCCTGGATGAACGCGAGCCGCCGCAGGACGGCGCGCTCGTAGCGGCGCTGGTTGCCGTCGGTGCGGCTCGATTCGATCAGCCCGCGCCGCTCGTAGAACCGCAGCGCAGAGGAGGCGACGCCGCTGCGCGCCGAGAGCTCGCCGATCGAGAGCTCGCTCGTCACTTGACTTGAACCATAGTTGAGGTTCTAGGGTGCCGGACGATGGCCATCGTGGAGACCGCGCAACGCACGCGAGCCGCGTCGCTCGAGGAACTCGAGGCCAAGGGCCGCCTGGTCGTCGCGGTCGAGGGCCACACGATCTGCCTGCTCGCCGACGAGGGCGAGGTGCGCGCGATCGACAACCGCTGCCCGCACATGGGCTTCCCGCTCCACCGCGGGTCGGTCTCCGACGGGATCCTCACCTGCCACTGGCACCACGCGCGCTTCGACCTCTGCACCGGCGGCACCTTCGATCAGTGGGCCGACGAGCTGCGGCGCTTCCCGGTCGAGGTCGAGGGCGGCGAGATCTACGTCGACGTGACTCCGCGGCGCGATCCGGTCGAGCACCAGCGCGCGCGGCTGCAGATCGGCCTGCGAGCGCGACATCGCGCTCGTGGTGGCGAAGGCTGCGATCGTGCTAGTGCAGGCCGACCCGAGCGGGGCCGACGCCTTCCGGGCCGGGCTCGAGTTCGGCGTCGCTCGACGCGGCGGCGGCTGGTTCCGGGGGCTGACGACGCTGACGTGTCTGATGAATCTCGTGCCGCGGCTCGAGGACGACGAGCGGGCGGCCGCGCTCCACCACGGCCTCGCGGACGTGGCCTCCGACTCGGCCGGAGAGGAGCCGCGCTTCCCGCTCGAGCCGCTGCCCGGCGAGGCGCTCGAGCCCGCACGGCTCGCCCGCTGGTTCCGCGGCTTCGTCGAAGTGCGCGACGCCGAGGGTGCCGAGCGAGCGCTCGTCTCGGCCGTGCGCGCGGGCGAGTCGCCGGAGCAGCTCGCCGACATGCTCTTCGCGGCCGCGACCGACCACCGCTACCTCGACGGCGGTCACACACTCGACTTCGTCAACAAGGCCCTCGAGGCGCTCGACACGGCCGGCTGGGAGCACGCGGAGGCGGTGCTCGCCTCGCTGCCGTCGCAGCTCGCCAACGCCGAGCGGATGGAGGAGTCGAACGCCTGGCGCAACCCGGTCGACCTCGTCGCGCTGCTCGAGGACGCGTTCGAGCGGCTGCCCGCGCCTCGGCCTTCAGGCGAGTGGGGCGGCCGGGAGGAGCTGGTCGAGGTCCTGCTCGGCGGCGAGGCGGCCGAGATCCTCGACGCGCTGCTGGCGGCGCTCGACGACGGCGCCGGCGCGGTCGAGCTGGCCTCGTCAGTGACCTTCGCGGCCGCGACCCGGATCGCGCGGTTCCCGACGAGCAACGAGTTCGGCGACTGGGACACCGCGCTGCACACGTTCACGTTCGCGAACGCGGTCGAGCAGGGGCTGCGGCGGTCGTCCTCGCGGGAGCTCCTGCGCGGGGTGCTCGACGCGGCCATGAGCGTCCACCTCGACCGTTTCCTCAACGTGCCTGCCGTTCGGTTGCCGACCGCGCAGGGCTCGGATCCGGAGACGCTGATCGCGGAGCTGCCGCGGCTGCTCGACGCCCAGCAGCAGGTCGACGAGGCGGGGCAGCTCGTCGCGTCCTACCTCGGCTCGGGCGGCGACCCGCAGCGGCTGATCGCCGCGCTCGGCGCCTGCCTGCTGCGCGAGGACCGGAACTTCCACACGATCCAGTGCGTCGAGGCGGCCGTGCGCCAGTACGAGCTGACCGGCGATGGCCTGCCCTTGATCGCCGCCGCGCGGTATCTAGCGGCACATGCGCCGACGGCCCGGTCGCAGAGACAGACCTACGAGATCGCGCGGCGCCTCCATCGCGGCGAGCGCGTCTACGAGGACGAGCCCCAGCCGGCTCTCTAGCCGGCGAGCTCGCTCGCCTGCAGATCGAGGCGCCAGTCGTTGCAGCGCATCGGGTGGCCCGGCGGATACTCGAAGTCGAAGGCCCCGAGCAGCTCGAAGCCGAGCTTGCGGCAGATCGCGTTCGACGGCGCGTTGTCGACGGACGGGAAGGCGTGGAACCAGCGGTGCTTGTCCTCGGCGCGGGCGCGGTCGATCGCCTGGCTCGTTGCTTCGCCGGCGATTCCGCGGCCCTGAAACTCGGGCAGCACCGACCAGCCGGTCTCCCAGACGGTCGTGTCGGGCCAGTCCTTCTCCCAGTAGCCGACCGAGCCGACGGGCTCGCCGCTCGCCTCGTCGACGATCTTGAACATCCGGCCCGTGCCGGTGCCGCCGATTGCCTCGTAGCGGCGCTGGCGCTCGACGATCTTCTCCTCGCTCTCGGGCCCGCCTAGGTGCTCGGTCATCGCCGGGTCGCCCATCAGCCGGCGCAGCAGCGGCAGGTCGCCCTCGGTCCACTCTTCGAGACGCACGCTCACCTCGTTTGGATATTAGGAAGCGGCAGGCTCGTGCGAAGGCTTGTGGCGGCTCTTCGAGAGCATGTCGCGCATCTGATGCCAGCCGAACGCCCAGAGCATCACCACGATCCCGAGCAGCACGTTCCAGATCGTCAGGATCGAATCCTGGGTGATCGAGAACGCGGCGACCGCGCTCGTCGGCGCGTACCTGCTCAGCGTGGCCACGTCGAGCGCCTGGGTCTGGCCGACCCCGCCGGGGGTGATCGCGAAGATCCCGGAGAGCATGTGCGACGACGCGACCAGGAAGACCGTGAACGCGGTGACCGGCAGGTCGAAGGCGGTCATGAAGACGATGTTCACGCCGATCCGGCAGGCGTACGACGCAGCTGACGGTAGCGCGACGCAGCGCGCGTAGCGGCGCCAGTCGCTGAAGATCGCCGCGCCCTGCTTGGCCTTGCGCCACTCCCTGGCCAGCCACGGCTTGATCCGCGGCCAGAGGAAGTAGAGGACGATTACGACCACGAGGATCAGCAGCGGCACCAGCAGCCTGTGCGAGGCGAGGAAGCCTCCCGACTCGTCGGACGGCGAGCCCTTCGAGACCGAGTGTGGCCTGGAGAAGGCCAGCCCGATCACCATCAGCGCGCTGACCGCGGTGAAGAAGAGTGCCTGGACGATGGTCGCCGAGGTCACGCCGGCGACCGAGGCGCCGCGGATGCTCGAGCGGAAGATGCCGATCATCGCCGCCGTCCCCGCCTGCGCCGGCGTGATCGCGTTGATCGCCGTCCCGCCCTGCGAGGCGCCCCACGCGGTCTTGAACGAGATCGGGCTCTTCGGGTAGGCGGCACGCAGGATGTTCCGCCAGCCGAGCCCGATCAGCGCCGACTCGCAGGTCTTCAGCGCCAGGGCGAGCACGAGCCAGTAGGGCGAGACGTCGCCGATCCGCTCGAACACGCCCGAGACCCAGCTCCACAGGTCGCCCTGGACCGTGGCCAGCACCAGGATTCGATCCTAGACTGGTTGCGGGATGGGCGTCACCGAGCGTCTCGCACGGGCAGCGAGCCGCCACCCCTGGCGGGTGCTCGTCGGCTGGCTCGGAGCGATCGTGCTCGCGCTGGTGCTTGCCGCGTTGTTCCTGCCGGGGAACCTGACGACCGAAGGACGCGTCACGGGCAACCCGCAGTCTGCGCAGGCCGAGAAGCTCTTCTTCCAGCGCTTTCCCCCGGACAGGAACGAGGTCGACGAGCTGATCGTGATCCGCTCCGCGCGGCTGAACGCGGACGATCCCGCCTTCCGCGCGCACGCGCGGGAGCTTGCGCAGCGGTTCGCAGCCACCGGTGTCGTCTTCCGGGCGCGCGTGCTCGGCACGTCGGCCGACCGGCACGCGGTCCTGGTCGGGATCCAGCGTCGTGACGATGTCGACCGGCTGCTGAGCGCCGTCGAGCGGAGCGACGGCCAGGACGGCTACAGCGTGCTGATGACCGGAGAGGGGACGCTCGACCACGACTTCAACCAGCTCTCGCAGGACGACCTCAAGTCGGGCGAGCTCTCGGTCGGCCTGCCGGCCGCGCTGATCGTCCTGCTGCTCGTCTTCGGGACGGTCGTCGCCGGGCTGATCCCGCTCGTGATGGCCATCATCGCCATCCTGGTCGCGCTCGGCCTCTGCGCGCTCGTGGCGGAGGCGTTCACGCTCTCGGTCTTCGTCGTGAACATGCTGACGGGGATGGGCCTGGCGCTCGGGATCGACTACTCGCTGTTCGTCGTCTCGCGCTACCGCGAGGAGCGGGCCGGCGGGCGGGCCGAGCACGACGCGATCGCCGCCGCCGGAGCGACCGCCAGCCGGGCGGTGCTGTTCAGCGGCTCGGTGTTCGTGATCGCGCTGACCGGGATGCTGCTCGTGCCCTCGAACGTGATGAAGAGCCTGGCGGTCGGCGCGATCGCTGTCGGGATCGTCTCGGTGGTCGCGGCGCTGACCCTGCTGCCGGCGCTGCTCGGGCTGCTCGGGGACCGGATCAATGCCCTGCGGATCCCGTTCGTGGGCAGCACCGCAGGCCAGGAGGGGCGCTTCTGGGGCGCGGTCGTCCGGTCGGTGATGCGGCGGCCGGTGATCAGCCTCGTCGCCTTCACGGCGCTCCTGCTCGCGCTGGCGGCACCGGCGGTCGGCCTCAAGCTCGGCGCGAGCGGCGTGAGCACGCTGCCGGACCGGCTCGAGTCGAAGCGCGCCTTCGACGCGATCGCGCGGGACTTCCCGCAGGCCAGCACCAACGCGGCGCTGATCGTCGCCGACAGCGACACGCGCAGGGAGAAGGCTGCGATCTCGAAGCTGCGCCGGCAGCTGGCCCGGGATCCGGCCTTCGGCCGCAGCGACCTGCGCTACTCGCGGGACGGGCTCGCAGCGATCGGCGTGCTCGTCGCCGGAGACGAGACGGGGCCGCGGGCGCTGAACGCGATCCGGCACCTACGCTCGACGACGATCCCGCACGCCTTCGCCGGCACCGGCGCGCGCGTGGTCGTCGGCGGCGACACGGCCGACAACGTCGACTACATCGACGCGATGAACGCGTGGCTGCCGAGGGTGGTCGTCTTCGTGCTCGCCCTCAGCTTCGTGCTGCTGACGATCGCCTTCCGTTCGCTCGTGATCGCCGCGCTCTCGATCGCGCTCAATCTGCTCTCCGTCGCGGCGGCGTACGGCCTGGTGATCCTCGTCTTCCTGCGCGGGGTCGGCAGCGGGCTGCTCGGCTTCCAGGAGGTGGACGCGATCGACGCCTGGGTGCCGCTGTTCCTGTTCTCGGTGTTGTTCGGCCTCTCGATGGACTACCAGGTGTTCCTGCTCAGCCGGATCAAGGAGCGCTACGACCGGAGCGGCTCGACCGACGAGGCCGTCATCCACGGCGTGGCCTCGACCGCGCGGCTGATCACCGGCGCGGCGCTGATCATCGTCGCCGTCTTCGCCGGCTTCGCGATGGGCGACCTGGTCATGTTCCAGCAGATGGGCTTCGGGATCGCGGTGGCGCTGCTGATCGACGCGACGATCATCCGCTCGGTGCTGCTGCCCGCGGCGATGCGCCTGCTGGGCTCGTGGTGCTGGTACCTGCCGGGCTGGCTGGAGTGGCTGCCGCGGATCGAGATCGAGGGCGCCGAGCCGCGGCCGCGCCTGAGCTCGTGATGCGTGAGCTTCCCGGCGGCACCGTCACCTTCCTCTTCACCGACATCGAGGGCTCGACGAAGCTGCTGCACGAGCTCGGCGACGGCTACGCCGACGCGCTGAGCGAGCACCGGCGCGCGCTGCGCGACGCGTTCGCCGCGCACGGCGGAGTGGAGGTCGACACGCAGGGCGACGCGTTCTTCGTCGCCTTCTCGCGCGCGCGTGACGCTCTGGCGGCGGCGAGCGAGGGCCAGCAGTCGCTCGGCACCGGGCCGATCCGCGTGCGCATGGGCGTGCACACCGGCGAGCCGATCGTCACCGAGGAGGGCTACGTCGGGCTGGACGTCCATCGCGCCGCGCGGATCGCCGCGGTCGGGCACGGCGGCCAGGTGCTCGTCTCGCAGTCGACCCGGGAGCTCGCGGGAGCTGACGGCCTGCGCGACCTGGGCGAGCACCGGCTCAAGGACCTGACGGCTGCCGAGCGGATCTACCAGCTCGGCGACGGCGAGTTCCCGCCGCTCAAGTCGCTCAACCAGTCGAACCTGCCGGTGCAGCCGACGCCGTTCGTCGGGCGCGAGAAGGAGCTCGGCGAGGTGCTCGCGCTTCTCCGGGCACCCACCACGCGCTTGCTGACGCTCACCGGATCGGGCGGCTCGGGGAAGACGAGGCTCGCGGTGCAGGCCGCCGCGGAGGTCGTCGACGAGCACGAGCACGGGGTCTGGTGGGTGCCGCTGCAGGCCGTGCGCGAGCCGGATCGTGTCGGTGCGGCAATCGGCTCGGCGCTCGGCGCGCGGGAGGAGCTCGCCGGCCACATCGGCTCGAGGCGGATGCTGCTCGTGCTCGACAACTTCGAGCAGGTGGCCGAGGCCGCGCCGGAGCTCGGCGAGCTGCTCGCGGCGTGCCCGGCCCTGCGGTTGCTCGTGACCAGTCGCGAGCTCCTGCGGCTGGCGGCCGAGCGCGAGTACGCCGTGCCTCCGCTCGTCGAGCAGGAAGCGGTCGGGTTCTTCCTCTCGCGCGCGCGAGCGGCCAGGCCCGGTTTCGAGCCCGACGAGCACGTGCTGCCGATCTGCCGCCGCCTCGACCATCTCCCGCTCGCGCTCGAGCTCGCGGCCGCCCGGGTCAAGGCGCTCTCGACCGCGCAGATCCTGGAGCGGCTGGAGCATGCGCTGCCGCTCCTCACCGGCGGGGCCCGCGACCTGCCGGAGCGCCAGCGCACATTGCGTGGCGCGATCGCGTGGAGCCACGACCTGCTCACCGAGGAAGAGCAGGAGGCCTTCCGGCGGCTCGGGATCTTCTCCGGCGGCTGGACGCTCGACGCGGCCGAGCAGGTGGCCGGCGCGGAGCTCGACACCCTGCAGTCGCTCGTCGAGAAGAGCCTGGTGCGCTTCGACGAGGAGCGCTACTCGCTGCTGGAGACGATCCGGGAGTTCGCGCACGAACAGCTCGACGACGCCGGCGAGCTCGAGGAGGCGCGCCGGCGGCACCTCGACTGCTACCGCGCCCTCGCGGAGGCCGAGGACACCTCGGCGGAGGCGGGCTACGGCAACCGCTCGAGGCGACTGCTCGCTGACCAGGAGAACCTCCGCGCCGCGATCGACTGGGCGGTGGCAGCGGACGACCGCGTAGGTGCCACCGAGCTGATGGTCCTGCTCGAGAATTTCTGGGTCTCGACCGACCCGTTCGAGGGCGCCAGGCGCTTCGACGAGCTGCTGAGTGCGCCCGGCGAGCTTCCGACTCGGCTGCGGGCACGGGCGCTTCGCTGCTACGCGGGCTCCCTCTGGCTCTCCGGCGAGTATGAGCGCTCGCATCCCTTGAACGAGGAGAGCCTCGGCCTCTTCCGGGAGCTCGAGGACGACGAGGGCATCGCCGTCCTCCTGCACCGGCTCGGCATCAGCACGCTCGTCTACCTCAAGGATCCGGCGAAGGCCCGCGAGCTGCTCGACGAGGGTCTCGAGCACTTCCGTCGCGCCGGATTGGAGCGCGGCGAGAGCGAGGTGCTCGGAGGCCTGGGCTACGTGTCGCGGGAGGAGGGAGACAGGGAGGCCGCGCTGGACTTGTTCTCGCGCGCCGCCGAGCAGGCCGCCCAGACCGGGTTCGCGTGGTGGGAGGTCGGCATGCTCGCCGCAATGGCGGAGGTATTGATCGAGCTGGACCGGCTCGACGAGGCCGAGTCGGCAACTCGGCGTGAGCTGGAGCTGGCACGCGCCATCGGCGACCGCCAGTCATCGGTCATCGGCCTGGTCCTCACTGCCTGGCTCGCGGCGCGCCGCGGAGACCACGCGCAGGCGCACTTCCTCTGGGGGACTGTCGAGGCCGAGGAAGAGCGCGGGCCGATCGGCCAGTGGGAGTCCGAGCGCGAGGACTACCGCGTCAGGATCTTGCTCGCCGAGGGCGAGGAGCTCGAGCGGGCGCGGCAGCGGGGGCGGGGCCGGTCGCTCGAGGCCGCTATCGAGGAGGCGCTGAGCCCCGGCCCTTGAGGCGCTTGCTCGCCGCGAGGCCGCCGGCGCTGAGCAGCAGTAGCGTGCCGAGCCCGGCCAGGACGAGCAGCGGAATGGGGATCGACCCGGCCTTGGTCGTGCCGAGGTGGTTGAGCCCCTTCGTGTAGTACGACTGCGCGGGGACGCCCTGGGTCTCGCGTGCAGGGCCCGAGCTCCCCTCGCCGTTGCCGTTGCCGTTCCCGTCACCGTTACCGGTCCCGCCAACCGGCGTCGCGGTGCCGCCGTGGAGCGAGGCGCTCAGCGCGGCCGAGATCGCGTCGGTGATGTTCGAGTAGTCGCGCAGGTCCTCCGGCACGTGCTTCAACGCCTGCTCGTAGCAGGCCGGCTTGTACTGCCTGTCGATCGTGCCGTTGTCGAGCCAGTCGTCGATCACGCTCTCCCAGCACGGCTTGCCCTTCGCTGCGGCGGAGGACGGCATCGCGGCGGCCACTGCGAGCCCGGCCACAAGGGCGAGCAGGGCGACTGTGATGGCGGCTGATCGTATGCGCATGCCTGGTTCAGGCCCGGAGCCGGTCCGAAGTCTGCTGCCCCACCTTGAGGGCGCGGTGATCCCCGGGTAAGCGTTTTGTAAACGACGGATTCGCCGTGCCCTGATGTTAGCCTCCCGCGCGGATGCTCAGGGCGCTGGATCGCTGGGCGGCTTGGCTGCTGCTCGGTGCCGGCGGGATCTTGGCGGCGGTCTCGACGCTCCTTTCGTCAGGGTCGTCCGGGGGGCGGCTCGTGTGGATCGGTGTCGCCGCGCTGGCAGTCGCCATGGGCGTGGTGGCCGGCGCGCTGGCGGGCCTGCCACGGCCGGAGCTCTCGCGTGAGGCGGTGGTCGCGTTCTGCTTCTTCGCAGCCTTCGTGGCCTGGAACGGCATCTCCGTGGCCTGGTCGATCGAGGGTGACCGCTCCTGGGCGTATCTGAACCGCGGGCTCGTCTACCTCGCCCTGGCGGCGGTCGGCCTCTGGCTCGGGCCCTGGGTGCGCCAGTGGGCCTACGTGCTGGCCGGCGTGCTGGCCCTGCCGCTCGGCTGGGCGCTGCTCGGCAAGGCGATTCCGGCCCTTGGCTCATCGGGGCGCATTGCCCGCCTGAGCTCGCCGATCGGGTACTGGAACGCGCTCGGGGTGCTGTTCGCGATGGCCGTCCCGCTCGCGCTCTGGCTCGCGGCGCGGCGGGAGCACCGGCACTGGCTGCGCGCCGCGGGCGTGGTGTACGTGTATGCGCTCGTCGTCGGGCTGCTGCTGACCTACTCGCGCGGCGGGGTGCTCGCGGCGGGGGCGGCGGTCGTGCTCTGGCTGGCGCTCGGCTCGCCGCGGGTCGAGAGCGCGGCGGCGTTCCTGCTCGGCGGCGGGGCCGGGCTCGGGGTCGCCGTGTGGGCGTTCACGCGGCCGGGTCTCTCCTCCGACGGTCAGCCGCACTCGGTGCGGGCACACGACGGCGCGTGGTTCGCGGTCGTGTTCGTGCTCGCCGCGGTCGCGGTGTGGGCGATCGCCTACCTCGGCTCGCTGGCCGAGGAGCGGCGCCCCCTGACCGACGCGCGGCGCGCGCTGGTCGGGCGGATCGCGCTGGGCGTGCTGGTCGCGGGAGTCGCGATCGGGGTGGTCGCGCTCGTGGCCGAGTCCAAGCCGCAGGGCTGGTTCCGTGAGTTCGCGACCCAGCCGACGGACGCCTCGCTGCAGGGCGGGCCGCAGCACCTGGCCAACGCGAGCTCGTCGAGCCGCTGGCTCTGGTGGCAGGAGGCCTGGAAGGCGTGGAAAGCGCAGCCGTGGCGCGGCACCGGCGCGGGGACGTTCGAGCTCACCCACAGGCTGCTGCGCGAGAACAACATCGTCGTCACCGAGCCGCACAACGTGCCGCTGCAGTTCCTCAGCGAGACCGGGCTGGTGGGCTTCTTCTTCGCGATCGTCTCGATCGCGGCCGCTGCGGTGGGAGTGGTGCGCCGTCTGCGCGGACGCGACCCGGCGGCGGTCGCGCTGGGGGTGCTCGCGGCCGCGTACGTGCTGCACTCGATCGTCGACTTCGACTGGGACTTCGTGGCGGTCACGGCCCCGTTCCTGCTCTCCGTGGGCGCGCTGCTCGGGGGGCGAGCCGTGCGGGACGAGCCGCGGCTCGCGTGGGCGCCGCTGCCGGCCGTCGTCGCCATCGCCGTGGCGCTCTCGCTGTTGACGCCGTGGTTCGCCGAGCGTTCGACCGACTCCGCGACGGCAGCGCTCGTGGACGGGCGGCCGAAGATCGCCTACCGCGATGCGCACGACGCCCGGTCGCTGAACCCGCTCGCGCTCGCGCCGCTGCTCACGCAGGCCAAGGCGCTCGAGCAGCTCGGTGACTTCCAGGGCGCGAGGCAGCTCTACATCGGCGGGGTCGAGCTCCAGCCGCTGAACTGGCAGGCGTGGTTCTACCTCGGGAGCTTCGAGGTGGGGCAGCAGGACTACGGTCGGGCGATCCCGGCACTCGAGCAGGCGGTCGAACTCGACCCGCTGAACCCGCTCACGAACGCCGAGCTCGAGCTGGCTAGGTCGATCGCGCCCTGAGCCAGATCTGCGTCCAGAAGGGCGCGAGCAGGCGGTAGGTCAGCGGCTCCGCGAGGTGAGCCGCGGTGTCTCGGGGCGAGTTCGAGAACAGGCGCTTGCGGTTGTTGTGGAAGCGGCGGACGTCCTCGAAGCCGGCCTCGCGCAGGAGCCGCTTCAGGCGCCGCGGGCTGTAGCCGAGCTCGGTCGTCCCGTACTCCTCCGAGGCGCCGCGGCCCTGGAAGCGCTGCTTCCAATTCGGTTCGGCGACGAGCAGCCGGCCGCCCGGCTTGAGGGCACGTTGCGCCGCGGCCAGCACGAGCTCGGGACGCTCGCTGTGGTGAAGTGCGTCGTAGATCAGGCATGCGTCGAAGCGGCGGCCGAGGTCGAGCTGCTCGTAGTCGCCGGACTCGAAGACGACGCCGAGCCCCTCCCGGGCGGCCTCCTCGCGGGCGATCTCGATCATGGCGGGCGAGATGTCGTAGCCCTCGGCGTGGACGCCGTGGCGCGCGGCGAGGCGGGTCATCCAGCCCGAGCCACAGCCGAGCTCGACCAGGCTCGTGCCGGCATGCAGGTCGAGCAGTTGCAGGACGTAGCCGAAGTCGATCAGGAAGCGTGCCGTCTCGCGGGGGTTGTGGCGGAACGGCTTGGAGCGAATCCAGTCGCGGCCCTCGTCGCCTGCGCGGTTCGGGTACTCGATCTCGGCCTGCTTGCGAGGATCTTCGGCGGGCACGCGCCGATGATAGGCGCCTCGGGCTAGCGCTCGGCCAGCGCGCGGGCGACCTGGGCTCTCGAGGTCACACCGAGCTTCTCGAAGATGTTTCGCAGGTGGCCTTCCACGGTCTTGGTGCTGAGGACCAGCCGGGCCGCAGCCTCTTTGTTGGAGAGCCCTTCGGCGACAAGCAGCGCAACCCGTTGCTCCTGTGCGGTCAGCGCCGCGCCCGACGCAACGCGAGGAACCCTGGCACCGGCGGCACGGAGCTCCTCGAGCGCGCGCTGCCGCCACCTTCTCGCGCCGACGACCCCAAATGCAGAGACGGCGGCAGACAACTCTGCGCGAGCTTCTGCGCGCCGCTTGGCCCGCCGGAGCGCTTCGCCGTAGAGCAGGCGGGTGCGTCCCTCCTCGAAGCGGTTGCCCCACCGGCTGTGCTCGACGAGCGCGGCCTCGAAATCGGACAGCTGCTCCGACTGTGAGCGCGCGCATGCGCAACGCGAGCGCGACGTAGCGGGGTTGGCGAGTCTCCAGGGCAGGCTCGAACGCCTCACCCGCAAGCGCGCTTGCGCGCTCGTGCCGCTCCGGACCTGACGCAGGCCTCGACCAGCGCTTCCAGGAACGGACGCAACGACAGCAGCGCGGCGACTGGGGAGCTGCCCGCCAGCTTCTCCTCGAGTTGGTCGACTGCCTCCTGATATCGCCCGAGCGAGAGGTAGAGCAGACCGGCAGCCATCCCGCCGGACATCGTGAACCCGAGCTCCGCGGAGCCGGCCGTGGCCTCCGAGATGCGGGCCCGGCAGGACCGCTCGTCGCCGGTGAGCGCGTCGACCCAGGCGCACAGTCCGAGCGCCTCGAGCCGATCACCGCTCATCGCTGCGCCGACCGCGGCCTCGAAGTCTCGAGCCGAGGCCATTGCCTCCGGCAGCAGGCCGAGATGGATCTCGGAGATCGCCTGGAAGGTGAGCGCGTCCCGCAGCAAGCTGCGCTCGCCCGCCTCGTGAGCACGTGCTGTGGCCGCGTACGCCGTCTCACGAGCGCGGGTGAGCTCGCCCGCACGGAGCAGCGCGGCAGCTCGCTGGCAGAGCAGGTCTGCGGTTGGAGCCGTCTTCGCCGCTGCCGCGCCAAGCCACTCTCGCTGCGCCTCGGCATAGTGGCCGTTCCACTGCAGAGCATCCCCGAGCCGGGCGCCAACGACCAGGGCGACGCCGCCCTCGGCGCCGTCCGCAAGCTCCGCCGCCGATCGTGCCAGCTCCAGCGAGCGCGCCGCACCGTGGGACATCCGCGCGTACCACGACGCATCGGCGAGCAGCACCGCAGCTTGAAGCGGGTCAACCCGCTCGAGGTCCTCGGCCGCAGCCGTGACCACCGCTAGCGCCGCGGCTGCGGATCCGGCCCGCGCTGCGGCCTCCGCTCGTGCGCGGACGTCCTCGACTCCTTCGGCCTGCCGCAGCGGCGTTGGACCGCCCACGAGTGGATTGTGGCGCCGGTTTGCGCACAAGTCGAGGGTTTTCAGGGGTTTCGCGGGTCGCCGAAGGGTCGTAGCGTGCGGTTGCCCGCTGTGGCGGGCGCCCTTTCAACGAAGGAGGAGAGATGCGCAAGCTTGCGTTGCTGGCGGCATTGCTGGCTGCCGCAATCACCGTGACTCCCGCTCAGGCCTCGGCGCCGGAGCAGATCACGAGCCCGGTTCACGACACGTTCGCTGCAGGATTCATGAGCGATGTCTGCGGCATCCCCGTCGTGATCACGCTTCAAGGGGTTTCACACGTGACGCTCTGGCGGGACGAAGGCAGCGGACTCGTCGTTCGCGAGCACGACGTGTTGTCGTCGTTCACGGCCGTCTTCAGCTCGCCGAAGGCGCTCGGCGGCACGGGTCTGTCGTTCACGAACCGCTCGCCCGGCGTGACCACCTACGACTACGGAACCGGTGCCGAGATCGGCTCCACTGCCACCGTGACACTGACCGGCTTCGCGGGGCCGGCTGCGGGGGCCGGATCCGCCGTTGCCGCCGGTTACCAGCGACTGACCGGCACGGTCGTCGGAATCACGCCGGAAGGGATCCCGCTCGTGGACTTCGACGGTCCTCTGACCGTGGAGCACGGGCGCTGGCCTGCGTTCGAGCTGATTCTCGCGCAGCGCTGCGCGGCGCTCGGCGGGTCGCTTCAGCTCTAGTAACCGCGCGCGTGAGGCGCCGCCGCCGGGCGGCGCCCTCACGTCGCCGACCTGGCACCGGTGGCGCTGGCTTCAGCCGCCGACGACGAGGGCGAGCTTGGCGCCGTGCAGGTCGCCTTTGCGCAGGCCATCGAGTGGCGAGACGATCGCGATGCCGAGGTCGCGCGCGAGGCGGCGGGCTTCGCGGATCCGGCCCGCGCGGTACATCACGACGCTGTGGCCGTAGCTGCCGCGCGGCGCGTTGCCGACCACGCCGACCTTGTACCCGCGCGCACGCACGCGCGAGGCTTCAGAGGCCGCGGCGCCGGAGACGCCGTTCCCGTTCAGGATCGTCACCGAGACGAGCCGTCTCGCCAGGAGCGGCAGCATCGGTTCCGGCGCGGGCTTCGTCACGACCGGCGCCTTCGCCGCCTGGGTGATCGCCCGGTGCGCCATCGGCTTCGCGACCAGCGCGATGCCAATGACCACGAGCCCGAGCAGCTCGAGCATGGCCAGCGCCGCGGCGACCACGGCGATCGTGCGCCACGGGTGCTCGCGGCCTGGACCGGACGGGCTCGGATGCGGAAGGGCGTGCTCCACGGCGGATCGTCCGATTCGCCGCCGTCGGCTGCCCTCCTGCTACCCCGCGATCGACTCCCAGGTCAGGCGCAGGCCGTCCTCGAGCGCCACCTCCGGGCGCCAGCCGAGCTCACGCTTGGCCCGCGAGACGTCGAGCACGCTGCGCTGCAGCTCGCCGAGCCGCGCGGGCGCCGGCTCCGCGTCGAGCGTCGACCCGGCGACGCGGCGGCAGGCCTCGTAGAGCTCGACCACCGAGGTCTCGCTCCCCGTGCCGACGTTGAAGACGCCGCCGTCCTGCCCGCCCGCCGCCAGCGTCGCCCGCGCGACGTCGCCGGCGTAGACGTAGTCGCGCGTCTGCGACCCGTCGCCGAAGATGCGGGGCGACTCGCCGGCGGCGAGCTTGCCGAGGAAGATCGCGACCACGCCCGCCTCGCCGTGCGGGTCCTGCCGAGGCCCGTAGACGTTGCCGTAGCGGAGCGAGACGTGCCGCGTGCCGTAGAGCCGGTTGAACGCCGCCAGGTACTCCTCGCCCGCGAGCTTCGAGACGCCGTAGGGCGCGAGCGGCCTGCGCTCCGCGTCCTCCGCAGCGGGCCCCTCGCACTCGCCGTAGATCGCGCCCCCGGTCGAGCTGAAGACGACCTGCGTCTCGTGCGCCCGGGCCGCCTCGAGCACCTCGAGCGTCCCGAGCACGTTCACGGAGGCGTCGTGCGCCGGCCGCTCGACGGAGACCCGGACGTCGACCTGAGCGCCGAGATGAAAGCAGGCCTCGGGGCGCGCCTCTGCGAAGACGTCGCCTAGTCCGTCGCGGAGGTCGCGCTCGACCAGCCGCGCGGGCTCGGGCACGTTCTCGCGCTTCCCGTTTGAGAGGTCGTCGACGACAGTCACGTCGTCGCCGCGCGCCAGCAGCGCCTCGACGACGTGCGAGCCGATGAATCCCGCGCCCCCTGTGACGATCGCCCGCACTGCCTCATATCCTAGGCCGAGCACATGTTCGTCACCTTCGAAGGGCTTGACGGCTCCGGCAAGTCGACCCAGGCCAAGCTGCTCGCCGAGGCGCTCGCGGGCGAGGGACGCGACGTGGTCGCCACCCGCGAGCCCGGCGGGACCGAGCTCGGCGAGCGGGTGCGCGAGCTGCTGCTGGCCGAGGGCGAGGTCGCGCCCTGGGCCGAGGCTGCGCTCTTCGCTGCGGCGCGCGCGCAGCTCGTCGAGGACGTGATCGCACCCGCGATCGAGCGCGGCGCCGACGTGGTCTGCGACCGCTACCTCGATTCCTCGCTGGCCTACCAGGGGCTGGCGCGCGGGCTCGGGCTCGACCGCGTGCTCGAGCTGAACCTGCACGCGGTGCGCGGCGTCCTGCCCGACCGGACGTTCCTGCTGCTCGTCGACCCGGCCGAGTCGGCGCGGCGCGTCGGCGCCAAGGGCGACCGGATCGAGCGCGAGGACGACGACTTCCGCGCGCGGGTCGACTCGGCCTACCGCCAGCTCGCCGAGGTCTTCCCGGAGAGAATCCAGACGATCGACGGCACGCGCCCGCCGCGCGAGATCGCCGAGGAGGTGCACGACGAGCTTCGACAACGTTCCTGAGCAGGACGAGGCGAAGCGGCTCCTGCGCGCGGCTCTCTCCGAGGGCCCGGCGCACGCGTACCTCTTCCACGGGCCCGCGGGCGTCGGCAAGCGGAAGACGGCGCTGGCGTTCGCGTCGGAGCTGCTCGGCGGCGACCCGCGCGTCGAGCGGCGCTCGCACCCCGACCTGTACGTGCTCGAGCCACTCGGCGACCAGATCCGGATCGACGCGGTGCGCGAGATGCGGCGCGACCTGCACATGCGCCCGTTCGAGGCGCAGCGCCGCGTCTACCTCGTCTTCGGCGCGCACCTGCTCAACGACGAGGCGGCCGACGCGCTGCTGAAGGACCTCGAGGAGCCGCCCGAGTATGCGGTGATCGTGCTCGTCGCGGACGAGGTCGGGCCGCTGCCGGAAACGATCCGCTCGCGCTGCCAGGCGGTGCCGTTCCGGCGGCTCTCCGAGCGCGCGGTGCGTGAACAGGTGCTTGCGCAGGCGCCGCAGCTCTCGGAGCAGGAGGCGACCTCGATCGCGCGCGTGGCGAGCGGCCGGCTCGACCGCGCCGAGCGCCTGCTCGACCCGGCGTCGGCGAAGCGGCGGGCGACACTGCTCGAGACGGCGCGCTCGGTCTACGCGCCCGAGTTCGACGCCTCGGCTGCCGCGCGCAAGCTGTTGGAGGCCTCGCGCGAGCGCGCAGGCGAGGCGAAGGAGCGCGAGGAGGCGGCCCTCGAGGGGCTCGACCTGACGGCGCGCGAGGCCGAGCAGCGCGTCCGCCGCGCCGCTCGCGGGGCCGAGCGCGAGGAGCTGCTCGCCTCGCTGGAGGAGCTCGCCTCCTGGTACCGCGACCTCGTCGCCGCGGCGGCCGGAGCCGAGAAGGCGCTCGTCCACGTCGACCGCGCCGCTGAGCTGCGGGAGGACGGGACGCTCGAGCGGCTCGAGGGCGCCGAGCGCGCCGCCGAGCTCGTGCGCGAGACCTGGCGGCGGTTCGAGGAGTTCCAGCTCTCGCCCGCGCTCGCGCTGGAGGCGCTGTTCGTCCAGTTGCGGCGCGCTTTCGCCGGCTCGATCAGCGTCGCGGCATGAGGACGACCGAGCTCGGCCCCACCGGGATGGAGATCACCCGGGTCGGCCTCGGCGCTTGGGCGATCGGCGGCGCCGAGTACGACTGGGGCTGGGGCGAGCAGGACGACGACGACTCGATCGCCGCGATCCACCGCGCGCTCGAGCTCGGCGTCAACTGGATCGACACTGCCGCCCACTACGGCTTCGGCCATTCGGAGCAGGTCGTCGGCCGCGCGATCGCGGGCCTCGACAAGCGGCCGTTCATCTTCACCAAGGGCGGCCAGCCCGAGGGCCCGAACCGGACGACGCTGCAGAGCTTGAAGCGCGACTCGCTCAGGCGCGAGCTCGAAGGCAGCCTCACGCGCCTCGGCCTCGACGCGGTCGACCTCTACCAGATCCACTGGCCGATCCCTGACGAGGAGGTCGAGGAAGGCTGGTCGGCGCTCCTCGAGTTCAGGGACGAGGGCCTGGCCCGGCACATCGGCGTCTCGAACTTCAGCGTGGCACAGGTGGTCCGCGCCCAGGCGATCGGGCCGGTCGAGACGCTGCAGCCGCAGTACTCGCTGCTCGATCGAGAGGCGGAGCCGGAGATCCTGCCGTTCTGCGAGGAGGCGGGAATCGGCGTGATCGTTTACTCGCCGATGGCGTCCGGCCTGCTGAGCGGGGGCATGACCCGCGAGCGGATCGAGAGCCTGCCCGACGACGACTGGCGCCGGCGCAGCGAGCGGTTCCAGGAGCCGCAGCTCTCGCGCAACCTGGAGCTGGTCGAGCGGCTGAAACGCGTGGCCGAGCGGCACGCCGTCTCGCCCGGGGCGGTCGCGGTCGCGTGGACGCTGCGCAACCCGGCAGTGGACGGCGCGATCACCGGCTTTCGCCGGCCCGACCAGGTAGAGCCGATCGTGGCCGCGGCCGACCTCGAGCTGACAGACGAGGAAGTGGCCGAGCTCGAAGCGCGCTAGGCGATGCCGCGGCGGTCGCCCTCGAGCGAGTCGAGGGCGTGGTAGCAGACCCAGTTCACGAGCCAGACGATGACGACGACGCCGACGTACGTCCAGAAGCCGTCGATCGCGAAGTTCGGCGCGATCCACTCGGCCAGCGCGACCATCGCGATGTTGATCAGCAGGTAGAAGAGCCCGAGCGTGAGGATGATCAGCGGCAGGGTCAGGATGGCGAGGATCGGCTTGAGCACGGCGTTCGCGAGCCCGAGCACGAGCGCGCCGATGAAGTAGGCCCAGAAGCCGTGGATGTCGACGCTGTCCCAGATCGCATTGGCGACCCAGAGGGCCAGCGCGTTGACGGCGATCGCGATCGCTATGCGGGCCAGCAGAAACATGCCGGGCGAGTCTAAACCGTCCGCTCGTTTGCGAGGCAAGAGCGCGAAGGCTGGCGGCCGCGCTTCCGGGCTAGACTTCGGGCCGCGCCGACGTAGCTCAGCTGGTAGAGCACTTCACTCGTAATGAAGGGGTCCCCGGTTCGAGTCCGGGCGTCGGCTCTCGGCTATCCGGGCGTGACCGGTACTCGAGGAACGAGCGAGCGGAGCCCGCGGCGGGCGAATGCCGCGCCGCGGGGCTCCTATGATCTCGGCGCCTACTGCTGCTGGGCGCGCTGGTTGATGCCCGAAGCGAACATGCCGCCCGTGGCGATCTTGTTCAGCAGCTTGTCGGCGTTGCTCTCCTCGTCGAGCGTCTGGTCGAGGAGCTCCTCGGCCTGCTCGTGGCCGAGCTGCTTGGCGAGCTCGCGCGCGGTTCCGTACGCGGCGATCTCGTAGTGCTCGACCCGCTGGGCGGCGCCGATCAGCGCCGCGTCCTTCACAGCCGGGTCGCCCTGGGCCTGGATCAGCTGCTCGCCCTCGGCGATCAGGCCCTCCATCGCCTCGCACTTCTCGCTCGAGGCGGGGATGCCGAGCTCGCCGTAGATGTCGTCGAGTCGGCGAACGTGGTCCTGGGTCTCCTGGAGGTGATGCTCGAAGGCCTCCCGGAGCTCCTCGTGCGAGGCCGCCTGGGCCATCTTCGGCAGCGCCTGGACGAGCTGCTCCTCGGCGCTGTGCAGGTCGTGGAGCTCTTCCACGAACAGGTCTTGCAGAGTGTCGAGCTTGATCATCGCTCTCCTTCCGTCCTCGGTTACGAGTTCGACTTGGTGGTGCCGGCTTCGATCTCGCCGCGCCACTCGCCGCTCTCCGTGCCGCGACTCTCGATCAGGCTCTTGAAGCGGCCGAGGTCGCCCCGGATGCGCTTGGCGTCCAGGCCGGCGGCCGAGCCGAACTGCTCGAGCGGGCCCTCGGCCTGGTAGCTCATCGAGAGGCGGATCAGCGTCTTCGACTCGCCGAGTCGCTCGAAGCTGACGGTTCCGCGAGTCTTCTTGCCGTCCTCGCTGATCCAGCTGATCTGCTTGTCTGGGTGCTGCTCGAGGATCTTCGCGTCCCACTCGGCGGCTCGGCCGCCGATCGTGGCGACCCAGTGCAGGCGCGTGTCGTCGCGCTGCTGGACGTCGTCCACGCCCTCCATGAAGAGCGGGAACTCCTCGAACTGCGTCCACTGGTTGTAGGCGGTCGAGACCGGGACCTCGACTTCGATCGACTCGTCGATCGTGCTGATCGGCATGCCGCTCTCGCCCTGCTTGCCGCGAAGCTTGAGGGCGCCGGCGGCTGCGGCCGCGCCGCCGCCTAGCACCAGCATCGTGTTGCGGAGCTTGTGGCTGCGCTTCTGCTTCCGCTCGACGCGGCTCCAGGCGTCCCGGAGGTTCTTCGTCATCGTGTCCAGCTCGCGGCGGAGCTGCTTGTCGTTGGCCATGCGCGTCGCGGCGGCGAAGAAGCCGACCCGCTTGGACGCGCGATGCTTCGCCTTGGCGCCATGCCCGATCGCCGAGACGAGCTCCTTGCGGAACTTCCTGTCACGGGAGAGCGCGAGAGCAAAGTCCTTGCTCGTCGCGGCACGGTCCTTCACGGCCTGTGTCTTGGTGCGTCTGAACATCCCCGTCCTTTCTTCGAAGTCGTACTGAACTCGTTCCGCCGAGGCCCGACGCCAAACCCGGCGGTTAGGCTCGGCCGCTCGTGTTCCACCATTTCACCGAGCTCGTGGCAAATGCCTCGGGATGGGCCTACGCGATCCTGTTCGTGCTCGCCTTTCTCGACGCGCTCATCCCGATCGTTCCGAGCGAGACCTCGGTCATCACCGCGGGCGTCGTGGCCTCGAGCGGCGACCTGAGCCTGCCGCTCGTGATCCTCTTCGCGGCGGCCGGGGCGTTCGCCGGCGACAACACCTCCTACTTCGTCGGGGCGCGGTACGGGACGCGGATCAACGACCGCTTCTTCCAGAGCGAGAAGGCACAGCGGCGGATCGCGTGGGCGAACCGCCAGGTCGAGGAGCGGGGCGGTGAGTTGATCGTGATCGCCCGCTTCATTCCCGGCGGTCGCACGGTGGTGACCCTCAGCTGCGGCACCCTCGGCTACCCGTGGCGGCGCTTCGTCCTCTTCGACGCGATCGCGGCCTCGATCTGGGCGCTCTACGCCGCATTGCTCGGCTACCTCGGCGGCCACGCCTTCGAGGAGCAGCCGTGGAAGGGCCTGCTGCTCGCGTTCGCGATCGCGCTCGCGGTGACGGGCGGGGTGGAGCTCTTTCGCTGGTGGAAGCGACGCCGGTCGGACTAGTCGGCGAGCTCGACGCGCTCGATCAAGGCCGGCTCGCGCGGCTTGTCGTTCGCGTCCGTGTCCAACTTCTCGATCGAGTCGACCGCGTCCATGCCGCCGGTCACGCGGCCGAAGACCGTGTGCTTGCCGTCGAGCCAGGGCGCCGCCTCGGTGGTGACGATGAAGAACTGGCTGCCGTTCGTGTTCGGCCCGGCGTTGGCCATCGCCAGGGCGCCGCGCTCGACCTTGTGGTCGTTGAACTCGTCCTCGAACGTGTAGCCCGGGCCGCCCATGCCGGTGCCCGTCGGGTCGCCCCCCTGAATCATGAAGTCCGGGATCACGCGGTGGAAGACGATGCCGTCGTAGAAGCCGTCCCCGGCGAGCTTGCGGAAGTTCTCGACGGTCTTCGGCGCGTCGTCGTCGAACAACTCGAGCTCGATCGCCCCGTGGTTCGTGTGCAGCGTGGCGGCGCTCATTCGCCACCAGCCTAGCTCTTACGAACTCCTCAGGTGCTTCACAGGGCCCTCTCACTTTTGACGGCCATCTTGGGTCGCGTAGTCGACCGAAAGGAGGTGAAGCGATGAACGGCAACGTGACGCGCTGGACGCCGGAGCGGATCGTCGTCCTGGCCGCCCTCGCGTTCGGGATCGCGGCCGGGACGTACGGCATCGCCAACGCGGCGAGCGGCTCGAGCTCGAGTGGCTCGTCCGCGACGACGGGCGGCCTGCAGTTCGCCGCGAGCGGCCCGGCCGCCGCTCCCGGCGGGGGGCAACCGTGGGGCCGGCAGCAGCGCAGTGACGAGACCCCGCTCAGCGGTGACGCGCTGAGCAAGGTGACGGCTGTCGCCAAGGCGAAGGTGCCCGGCGGCGCGATCGTCCGCGTCGAGACCGACGCGGACGGCAACTCGGCCTACGAGGCCCACATGGTCAGGGCCGACGGAACGCCGGTCACGGTCTACGTGAACAAGCAGTTCGAGGTCGTGAGCGTCGAGTCGGGCAGGCCCGGACCCCCGGGCGGCCGCGGCCAGGCGCCGTCGTCCTCGAGCGGCGCGAGCGCGTAGCTCCCGCCGCACGACGGGCTCGCCCTGGCGCCGGGGCGAGCCCTTGCTTTGCGCCTGGGGCCGGTGTTCCGGAGTCACCCCTGAAGCGAAAGCCGCGAAATAGGTGGGAGGCCAACCGGATCAGCGGGTAGGGTCGATGCGTGCTTCGAGCGGTCGGCTTCGTCGTCCTCGCGATGCTTGCCGGGGCCGCGCCTGCGAACGCTGAGGCACCCAACGTCACGATCTCCCAAAGTGCGACCGCGGGCGCGGCGCCGCTCACGGTGACGTTCGAGGCGCACGGCGACGCCGCCTCATACCGCTGGCAGCTCGGCAACGGCTCGACGGCGGAAGGTCCCACTGCCAGCGCGATCTACGACCCCGGGCTGTGGACCGTGACGGTGACCGCGACCGCCGCCGACGGCGCGACGGCGCAGGCGAGCGTCACGGTGCGCTCTGTGGCGGTCACGCTGCTGCCCGCGGCCGAGAGCCGGTACGGGAGGCCCGCCTCCTTCCACGGCAGAGTCGTGCCGGCGCTCGCCGGCGAGCCGGTGGCGCTGTACGTCAGCGGCCACGAGGTCGCCGCCGCGCTCGCCGACGCCGACGGCACCTTCCGGTTGCGTCTCCCGCGGGCTCGCACGCCCGGCCCGTTCGAAGCGCGGACACCGGTCGCGGCGTCGGCCCCGGTCGCGCTCAGGCTGCACCCCCTGCTGTGGGCGACGTTCGTCGGTGCGCGCGTCGTCGGCGGGCGGCTGGCGCTCGCCGCGCGCGTGGTGCCCGCCGCAGCCGGCACCATCTCGATCCGCCTTTACCGCGACGGCATGCTCGTGCGCAAGGCCCGTGTCGGCGCCGCGACCAGGCTCGCCGTGGCCACCGACCGCATCGCCGACTACCGCGCAGTCGTTCGCGTCGGGCGTGCGTACGGATGGCTGGGAGCGGTGCGCATCGCGCGTGCAGGAGTCGTCTGCGCGCGCGGCGCTCGCGACGGGTACGACGGCCTCGTATTCAGGTACTACGGCGGCGCCGGCTATCAGTTCCAGCCGTTGCTGAGCCTCGCGGCGCTCAACAACGAGGTGCTCCAGCGACGCTGTGGCGCTGTGCGCCGGCTCGCATCCGCGCTGCTCGCCCGCGCCTTCCACAGCGGCGACGCGGTCTACTGGGAGTACGACTTCTCCTTCGAGGGCGGGCCGGTGCCCTGGAGGTCCGGGTTCGCGCAGGTCGTGGCCGCGCAGGCGCTCGCTCGCGCCGGTGTCATGCTCCGCGACCCGAAGCTGTCCGCCGTCGCGGCCGCATCTTTCCGAGGGCTCCGCCAAACGTTGCTCATGGGGCTCGCGGGCGGGTTCTGGGTCCGCGAGTACGGGTTCACGAACCAGGTGATCCTCAACGCCCAGCTGCAGTCGATCATCTCGCTCGACTCCTACGCCGCCGTCGCCGAAAGTGCCGCCGCGCGCCGGCTCGCGGACGAGCTCGCCCTCGCCGCCCGGAGACTGCTGCCACGCTTCGACCTTGGCTGCTGGGCTCGCTATCAGCTAGGAGGAGCCGCGGCCAGCCTTCACTACCAGACCTACCACGTCGAGTTGCTCCGCCGGCTTGCCGCGATCCACCCCGAGGCGATCTGGCGACGCACGTACCTCCGCTGGCGGCGGTGCCTACCCCAGACGCGCCACCGCTAGCGCTCCGTCAGCCCTCCGCCAGGAACCGGCGGAGCACGTACTGCAGGATCCCGCCGTGGCGGAGGTACTCGCGCTCCCTCGGCGTTTCGAGGCGGACGCGGACGCGGAACTCCTTGCCGTCGGCGGTGACGGTCGCTGCGGAGGCTTCGCCGTTCTCGAGGCCCGTGATCGAGAACTCCTCGCGGCCGGTCAGGCCCAGCGACGCGAGGTTCTCGCCGTCCATGAACTGGAGCGGCACGATCCCGCACATGAGCAGGTTCGAGCGGTGGATGCGCTCGTAGCTCTCGGCGATCGCCGCGCGCACGCCGAGCAGGTCCGGGCCCTTCGCGGCCCAGTCGCGTGACGAGCCGGAGCCGTACTCCTTGCCCGCGAGCACGATCAACGGCGTCCCCTCCGCGCGGTAGCGCTCTGCGGCGTCGTAGATCGTCATCTCCTCGCCGCTCGGGACGTGCACCGTCCACGTGCCCTCGCTGCCCGGGACGAGCAGGTTGCGCAGGCGGACGTTGGCGAACGTGCCGCGCACCATGATCTCGTGGTTGCCGCGCCGTGCGCCGTACGAGTTGAAGAAGCGACGCTCGACGCCGTGCTCGATCAGCCACTCCCCGGCCGGGCTCTCGGGCTTGATCGAGCCCGCCGGTGAGATGTGGTCCGTGGTGACGCTGTCGCCGAGCGAAACGAGGCAGCGGGCACGCTCGACGTCCGGCAACGGCTCGGGCTCGCGCGGCATGCCCTGGAAGAACGGCGGGCGCCTGATGTAGGTCGACTCGTCGCTCCAGTCGTAGAGGTCGCCCTCGGGGACGGGTAGCGCCTGCCAGCGCTCGTCGCCGGTGTAGACGTCGGCGTACTGCTTCCGGAACATGCCGCCGTCGACCGCAGCCGCGACCGCCTGCTCGATCTCGCCGTTGGTGGGCCAAAGGTCGCGCAGGAACACGTCCTCGCCGTCGCTGCCCTGGCCGATCGGCTCGGTCTCGAGGTCGAGGTCCATGCGGCCAGCGAGCGCGTAGGCGACGACCAGCGGCGGCGACGCGAGGTAGTTCGCCTTCACCTCCGGGTGGATGCGCGCTTCGAAGTTGCGGTTGCCGGAGAGCACCGAGCAGACGACGAGGTCGCCCTCCTCGACCGCCTCCGAGATCGGCTCCGGCAGCGGTCCCGAGTTCCCGATGCAGGTGGTGCAGCCGTAGCCGACCGTGTTGAAGCCGAGCTGCTCGAGGTACGGCGTCAGCCCCGCCTTGTCGTAGTAGTCGGTGACGACGCGCGAGCCGGGGGCGAGCGAGGACTTGACCCACGGCTTGCGCTGGAGGCCGCGCTCGACCGCCTTCTTCGCCAGCAGCGCCGCGCCGAGCATCACCTGTGGGTTCGAGGTGTTCGTGCAGCTGGTGATGGCGGCGATCACGACCGAGCCGTCCTGCAGCTCGATCTCCTCGCCGTCGAGCTCGGCCTTCGCGACGTGCAGGTGCGGGCGAGTGGCGGTCGCGACCGTCGCGACCTCGGGATCGATCGTGTGCGGCCCGGGCTCCTGGAAGGAGGGCGGGTCGCTGGCCGGGAAGGAATCGGCGACGCCCTTGTCGATCGTGCCGTTCCCGTAGCCGTGCCCGAAGCTGTCGAGCGAGTCGAGGAAAGCGTCCTTGGCCTCGGCGAGCGCCACCCGGTCCTGCGGGCGCCGCGGGCCGGCGAGGCTCGGCTCGACGGAGGCGAGGTCGAGGTCGACGACCTGCGAGTACTCGGGCTCGACGGTCTGGTCGTGCCAGAGCAGGTTCTCCTTGCAGTAGGCCTCGACGAGCGCGATCCGGTCCTCGGCCCGGCCGGTCAGACGCAAGTAGGTCAGGGTCAGCTCGTCGACGGGGAAGAAGCCACACGTCGCGCCGTACTCGGGGGACATGTTCCCGAGCGTCGCGCGGTCGGCCAGCGCGAGACCGGTCAGGCCGGGCCCGAAGTACTCGACGAACTTGCCGACGACGCCGGTCTTGCGCAGCAGCTCGGTGATCGTCAGCACGAGGTCGGTCGCGGTCGCGCCCTCGCGCAGGGAGCCGTCGAGCCGTACGCCGACGACCTGCGGAACGAGCATCGAGAGCTCCTCGCCGAGCAGCGCGGCCTCGGCTTCGATCCCGCCGACGCCCCAGCCGAGCACGCCCAGGCCGTTGACCATCGTCGTGTGCGAATCGGTGCCGACCAGCGTGTCCGGGAAGGCGACGCCGTCGCGCTCCTCGACGACGCGCGCGAGGTACTCGAGGTTGACCTGGTGGACGATGCCGGTGTTCGGCGGGACGACCTTCAGGTTGTCGAAGGCGCCCTGGCCCCAGCGCAGGAAGGCGTACCGCTCGCCGTTGCGCTCGTAGTCGCGGTCGACGTTGGTCGAGATCGCCATCCGCGTGGCGAAGGCGTCGACCTGCACCGAGTGGTCGATCACGAGCTCGGCCGGGATGTGCGGGTTGATCCTCGCGGGGTCGCCACCGAGGTCGGCCATCGCGCTGCGCATCGCGGCCACGTCGACGATCGCGGGTACGCCGGTGAAGTCCTGAAGCAGGACGCGCGACGGGCGGAAGCCGAGCTCGCGGCTCGGCTCGGCCTGCGGCTGCCACTGCGCGACCGCCTCGACGCCGCTCTCGGACTCGAAGCGGAGCGCGTTCTCGAGCAGGATCCGCAGCGAGTAGGGCAGTCGCTCGACGTTCTCGACCGACCCGAGCGGCGCGTAGGAAAGGCTCAGGTCTCCGGCGCGAAGGGTGGCGGTAGCTCCAGAGGCCATGCCCCGACTGTATCGAGCCGTCTGGGGTCAGGCCTTGGCCGGCGCTTGCAGCTCTCGCTCGGCGGGCTCGCCTCGGCGCAGCTCGCGGCTGCGCTCGGCTTCCGCGTTGATCTCGGCTCCGAGCAGCAGGGCGACGGAGCTGATCCAGAGCCACGTGAGCATGACAACCACCGCCGAGAGCGAGCCCCAGGCCTTGTTGTAGGAGCCGAAGCGGCTCGCGTAGAACGCGAACGCGCCGGAGGCGAGCAGCCAGACGAGGACCGCGAAGACGGCGCCGAGGCTGATGAAGCGCCATTTCTGGTGCTCGACGTTGGGCCCGAGGTAGTAGACGACGCCGAACGCGAGCAGCAGTCCGCCGATCAGGAGCGGCCACTGGGCGATCCACCAGACGAGCTCGACGAGGGTCTTCTGGCCGATCGCGTCGCCGATCCAGCGGGACAGGTGCGGGCCGAGAACGAGTAGGCCGAGGACCAGCGCGGACGCCATCAGTACGAACACGGCCATGGCGGCGGCGACGACCCGACGGCGGACGAACCCGCGCGTTTCGTCCTGGTCATATGCCGCGTTCAGGGCCCACATCACGTTCTGCATGGCGCCGCTCAAAGTCCAGAGGGCGAGGACGCCGCCTACCGCGATCAGCGTGATGCTCGTGCCCCGCTGGTCGGTGAGGCGGTTGAGGCTTCCCTTCAACAGGCTCGACGCCTGGCTCGGGATGATCCCGTGCAGCTTGTCGATCAGCGTGGTGACGGCGTCCGGGCTGGCGAGCAAGCCGAACAGGCCGGCGGCGATCAGCAGCGTCGCCGGGATTGCGAGGAACGCGTAGTAGGCAAGCGCTGCGGCGAGGCTCGTGATGTGGTCCTCGTTTCCCTGTTTGACCGCGCGCTTGACGATCGCGACGTAGTCGCGCTTCGAGAGGTCGGTGATCCCCGGGTCATCGAGCCGCGGCTCCTCGTGCTCGGGCTGCGGCTCGGGCGCCTCGTCCGGGAGCGGACGGCCCTCGTCGGTGTCGGGCGCTTCGGTGTCGTCGCTGCTGCGGTGGAGGAGCCTCATGCCGATGGCTTCGCCGGGTTGCCCGCCCTTGAAACGTCGCGCCGACAACCGACGCCCGGGGTTACGTCGTCAGGCCTCGCTCGGAAAGCTCCGCAGCCGCCTCCTCGAAGCGGTCGGTCGCGGCCTGGCTCTCCAGCCACTCGGCCAGCTCGGCCAGGCCACGCTCGAATGGGACTTCGGCCTCGAAGCCGAGCGCCTCGCGCGCGCGTGTGACATCTGCGAAGCAGTGCCGGATGTCGCCGGCGCGGAACTTGCCCGTCAGCTCGGGCTCGAGCTCCTTGCCGAGCAGTCGCGCCAGCGCCTCGGCGATCT
Source organism: uncultured Actinomycetes bacterium (assembly GCA_963763475.1). Taxonomy (GTDB): domain Bacteria; phylum Actinomycetota; class Thermoleophilia; order Gaiellales; family Gaiellaceae; genus AC-32. Next base: position 130,844 of record CAVXOR010000006.1, read on the forward strand.
CGAGCACGGAGGCGCTCTCCCCGCTCCCGACGTTGACGGCCTGCCCGTCGGCGCCGTCCTGCTCGAGCGCGAGCCGGCACGCGCGGGCGACGTCGGCGACGTGCACGAAGTCGCGCCGCTGGCCGCCGTCCTCGTAGACGACCGGCGCGCGGTCGTTCAACAGGCGCGAGGCGAAGATCGCGAGCACGCCGGTGTAGGGGTTCGAGAGCGACTGGCGCGGGCCGTAGACATTGAAGAACCGCAGCGCCACCGTAGGCACGTCGTACGCCGCGCCGTGGAGCAGGCACAGGCGCTCCTGGTCGTACTTGGTCAGCGCGTAGACCGAGGCGAGCGCCGGTTGCTTGGTCTCGGGCGTCGGCACCGGCTGGAGCTGCTCGCCGCCCGGGCCGCGCGGCTCCCACTCGCCGCGCTCGAGCTGCTCGCGCGTCCGCTCGGTCGCCGGCGCCGGCTCGTAGGCCCCCTCGCCGTAGATGCTCATCGAGGAGGCGACGACGAGCTTGCGCACCGGATGGTCGAGCAGAGCCTCCAGCAGCACGCCCGTGCCGGCCGTGTTGGCGGCGGCGTACTCGGCGGGCTCGTACATGCTCTGGCCGACGCCGACGCGCGCGGCGAGGTGCACGACCGACTCGATTCCCTCGAGCGCGCCGCGCACGACCTCCGCGTTGCGGACGTCGCCGGCGATCAGCTCCGCCTCATCGGCCAGGTACGCGGGCCGCTGCGAGTCACCGTGCACCTGCTCGACCAGGCTGTCGAGCACGCGCACGCTGTGGCCGGCGTGAAGGAGCTCGTCCGCGAGGTGCGAGCCGATGAACCCGGCGCCGCCGGTGACCAGAACCCGTTCCGCCATCAGGGCGCGAAGTGTGTCAGCAGCAGGACGAGCACGATGTTGCCCGCGAAGCCGAGCGCCGCCAGCGGCAGCGAGCGCAGCCAGCGCGGGCCGTCGGCGATCGCCCAGAAGATCGGGAAGGCGAACAGGCTCTGGCGCCCGAAGCTCTGGATCGTGCCGGAGAGGAGCAGCAGGGCCACGACCGCGGTCGAGAAGGCCGCCCACGGCCGGTAGCGCGGGCCGAGCTTCCAGAGCAGCACGAGCAGCGGCAGCACGAGCGCGGCCCGGGCGCTATCGACGAAGCCCTCGAGGCTCCTGGTCGCCGCGAGCAGGATCGGGACGGCGCAGACGTACGCGCCGACCGCGGTCGCCCAGAGGCCGAAGCGCCGCCAGGCGAGCACGAGCGCGACCACGGCCACGACCGACAGGAGCACGATCGGCAGCCAGTGGCTCTGGACCACTTCGTGGACGTGGTCGGCCCAGGTGCCGAGCCCACTCGGGCCGTCGCGGCCCCAGAGCCGTTGCGCGTCGAAGAACGCCGTCGCGTCGTCGCTGTGCGCCCAGAAGTAGGCCTCGACGCCCGCGGCCGCCGCGACCGGGAGCGCAGCACCGAGCCAGCCGCGAACGCCCTTGCCGCGTGCCAGCCAGAAGAGCGGCAGCGCGATCAGAACGCCGTTCGGCCGGGCGAGGGCCGCGATCGCCCCGAGCAGGCCGGCGGCCAGCGGCTTCCCGCGCAACGCGAACGCGGCCGCCCAGGCCGCCGCCGCGAGCGCGAGCCCGTCGGGGTAGGCGAGCGCGAGGGCGAACGACCCCGGCCAGCAGGCGAGGGCGAGCACGCTGCGCAGGGGTGAGCTCGGCAGTCCGTTCGAGAGCCCGAAGAAGGCAGCCAGGGTCGCCGCCCACGCGAGCGCGCCGCCGACCACCACGTCCCAATGCGTGCCCGCCCAGTGGAGCAGCAGCGGCCAGAGTGGGAAGAACGCGTACTGGCGAGCCGGCTCTCCTTCCGGATAGCCCGCGCGGGCGATGAAGTCGTACCAGTTGAAGTCCCAGGCAAAGAGGGGCCAGAGCCCGCGGTGCTCCAGCCAGCCCGGCACCCACGTGTAGGCGCCGGCGGCGAGGCCGATCCCCAGCGCGACCAGTAGCGCGCCGAACCAGGCCGCCCAGACGGCGGCTATGCGAAGAGCGTCGCGCCGGGTCACCGGCGCGAGCTTAAGGCGCCGACTAGGCGGCGCCGACCGTAGAGGGCGTGCGGGCTTTGCCCGTGCGCCCGTCTGGGGCTACTCGGCGGACTACGCCGCGGAGATCTCTTCTTCGGCGCCGAGCTGCTTCTGCCACCACTCGGACTCACGGCGCTGGATCTCGGTCTGCGCGTTGGCCACGTAGGCCCCGAGCTCGCGCTCCTGCTTCGCCAGCCGCTCCTCGAGCTCGGCCAAGCTCTCCTCGCGCTCGTCGAGCTTGTCGCCGCGGATCTGCACGTCGGCCTCGAGCTGCGCCTCGCGCAGGTCGAGCTCGCTCTCGCGCTCGTCGAGCTCCTTGAGCTTGTGGTGGACGCTCTCCTCCAGGTTGGAGAGGCGAGCCTCCTGCTTGTCGGTCCGCTTCTTGTGCGACTCGGAGATCGTCTCGAAGTTCGCCGCCTCGGCCTCTCGGGCGGCGAGCTCGCGCTCACGCTGCTCCAGCCGGACATTCCACTCCTCGAGGTCGCGGCCTCGGTTCGCTTCGCGCTCGGCGTTGGAGATCGAGGCCTGGAGCCGGTTCAGCTCCGCCTCCCGGGCGGTCAGGTCCAGCTCCCGCCGGTCGAGCTCCGCGCTGCGGGCGAACGCCTCCTGGGCGATCTTGCCCTTGTCCGCGAGCTCGCGCTCGAACCGCTCGGCGTCGTCGCGCAGCTTCTCCTGCCTCATCAGGATGTCTGCCTCGCGCTCGCCGATCGCCTCGTCACGGGCGGCGATCCGCGCGGCTTCCTTCTTCAGGTCGTTCTCGCGCTGACCGAGCCTGCGCTCGCGCTCCGAGAGTTCCTTGTCGCGGGAGCGCCACTCGTTCTCGCGCTTGGTGAGCCCGCGCTCACGCCCGTCGAGCCTGACCGTCGCGGCCTGCTCGCGGGTGGCGACCTCGCTCTCCTTGCGCGCGAGCTTCTGCTCGCGGTCGGCGAGAGCGGACTGCGCCTTCGTCAGCTCGCTCGAAACCTTCTCGCGCTCGCGGTCGGCGCCTTGCAGGTCGCGCAGGCGCTTCTCGGCGGCCTCCTGCTGCTCGGCCGCCAGCGCCTGCTCGGCGGCCAGCTCGGCCTGCAAGTCGGCCACGCGCGTGTGCTCCGCCTCGATCGCCTCGCGCTGGTCGCGGACGCGCCGCTCGCGCTCCTCCAGCTCGACCTCGAACTCGGCCAGCTTCGCCTCGCGCTCGTCCAGGGTGAGCGCGCGGTGGGCGAGCTCCTTCTCGGAGCCGACGTTCTGCTGGTACTTGCTGGAGCGGTTCTGCAGCTCGCTGCGCAGCGTCGCCTCGCGGGCCTGCGCGGCCTCGAGCTCGGCCTGCAGCGCCTGCACGTCGGGGCCGCCGACGCCGACCTCGATCGTCTCGCCGTTGCCGCCCGCCGGACGCGCGGTCAGCTCGAAGCGCAGCTCGACGTTCGTCGGCCCCTGCGCCTCGACCGGTGTCCCCTCACCCTCCCGCCGGCGCTGCAGCTGTGCACGCAGGCCGGTGCCGAAACCCTTTTCGGTCTCGGCCCCCTGGTTCTCGGGTGTGTCGGACATCGTTCGCCTCCGATTCCGGTTAGAAGATCTTGGAGAGGTTGAGGAACGCCGGCCCGAGGATCACCAGGAACATGGCCGGGAAGATGAAGAGCACGGTCGGGAAGAGCATCTTGATCGGCGCCTTCATCGCCTTCTCCTCCGCCGCGGCCTGACGCTTCAGGCGGCTGTCGGTCGCCTGCACGCGCAGGATCCGGCCGAGGGAGATGCCGAGCTGGTCGGCCTGGATGATCGAGCGCACGAAGCTCGAGAGCTCGGGCGTGTTGGTGCGGTCGGACAGCTTCTTGAGCGCGTCCTGGCGCGACTCGCCGATGCGGATCTCGCCGAGCGTGAGCGCGAACTCGTCTGCGAGCGGGCCGTCCATGTGCTCGGTCAGCTTCGAGATCGCGCCGTCGAAGCCCATGCCGGCTTCGACGCTGACCGCCATCAGGTCGAGCGCGTCCGGCAGCTCGGCCCGAATCCGATCCTTGCGTGACCGGCCCTTTGCGGAGACCACGAAGTCCGGCGCGATGAAGCCGACACCGGCCAGGGCGATCGCCGCGAAGAGCACGCCTCCCGGCCCCGCCGCGGCACCGCCGAACAGCGCGCCGACGGCAAGACCGCCGAGTGCCAGCGCCGACTTGAAGGCCAGGAAGGTAGTCGGCGAGATCTTGCGCCCGAGGCCCGCCGCGAGCAGCCGTGTGCTGACGCCGTCGACAGTGGTCTTGGGATGCAGCTTCAGCGTCCAGCCCGCGAGCCGGTCGCCGAGCGGAGAGAGCACGCGCTGGCTGAACGGCAGCTGCTGCTGGCCGAGCGCCGCGCGGAACTTGCCGTAGGTCGCTGCCCGGTGGACGGAGGAGCGGCGCTCCCGCGCGGGCAGCGTCACCGCTTCGCCGACCATGTACGCAGCTCCGGCGAGACAGAGGACTCCGAGCACGATGAAGATGAACACTGGCAGCTACCCCCGGAAGGAAACGAGCTTTTTCAGGATCAGGGACCCGAACGCCATCATCCCGAGGCCGACAAAGATCAGCATGTGGCCCGTGGACGTGTTGTAGAGCGGCGCCATGTAGTCCGGATTGAGCAGGGTCAGGGCGAAGGCGATGAAGAACGGCAGCGCGATCAGGACGTACGCCGAGGCCCGGCCCATCGCGGTCAGGCCCTTGATCTTGCGGGCGAACTGCTGACGCTGGCGCACCGTGTCGGCGACCATGTCGAACAGTCCGGCGAGGCTGCCGCCGACCTGGCGCTGGATCGTGACCGCGGTGATCACGAAGGAGAAGTTCTTCGAGCCGATCCGCTCGGCCGTCTCCGAGAGCGCATCGTCCATCGGCCGCCCCAGGCGGGTGTCGGTGAGGACGCGGCCGAGCTCCTTGCTCGCCGGCTCGTGGCCCTCGTCGACGAGCGTCTGCAGGCCCTGCTTGAAGCTGTGGCCGGCCTTCAACGAGGCGGCCAGGGTGACGAGCAGGTCGGGCAGCTGCTCCTCGAAGGCGTTCATCCGGCTCTTCGCTTTGAAGGAGACAAACAGGTAGGGGATCGCGCCGCCGACGGTGAGGGCGACGAGGATCTGCAGCGAAGGGCGTCCGCTCGCCGCTGCGAAGAAGGCGAGGACGAACGCGCAGCCGACGATCAGGTACGCGAACTCCACGGTGCGCAGCGGCAGGTCGGCCCGCTCCAGCTTGCGCTGCAGCCGGTGCCAGATCCGCCGGTGGCCGAACGCCTGCTCGGTCGCGCGGAAGAGTCCGCCGAAGGCGGCGAGCCGCTCGCCCTTCCGGCGCTTCCGCGTCTTGCGTGAGCCCTCGACGTGCGGGGCGAGGCGGGACTTGACCCACGAGCCCTTGGCCGAGGAGAACAGGAACCCGCACGCGGTGAGCACGAGGAAGGCGACCAGCATCGTCAGCAGCAGTCCGCCGACCGGTGAGTAGAGCGGGTTCGGCAGCGCGCTGCCGCCCTCGGCCCCTGACGAGCTCCCCGGGATCCGCACGTTCGTCGAGGCGGCGCCTTCGGGGTTCATCGCCACGCGCAGGTGGAGCTGCTCGCCCGGCCTGGCGGCGGTGACGTACTCGACGCGCCAGGTCCGCTTCAGCTCGCCTGCGATCGACGAGTAGACCGCGCTCAGGCTCGAGCTGGAGGCGGCCGACTTGAAGCTGCCGCCCGTCACCTCAGCCATCTGCTTGAGCGGCGAGACGGTCGCGCCGTCGCCGCCGATCGCGATCGGGTAGACGAGCGTGCCCGTGTCGCGGGCCGTCGCCAGGGCGTCCTTGAGCGAGGCCTCGCTCGAGACGTCTTTGCCGTCGGTGAGCAGGACGACGACTCGAGCTCGCGCGGTCTGGGTGCGCAGCGACGACGCCGAGAGCTGCAGCGCGTCGTAGAGCGCGGTGCCGTTCTCGGTGTCGACCCTGAGCAGGCGCAGGGCGTCGTCGGCCTCTGCGGTCGACTGCGTGAACGGGGTCAGTTGCACGGCCTCGGAGCCGAACCCGACCACGGAGACCTTGTCAGACGCGGCCTTGGTGCGCAGGAACGCGCGGGCGGCGTCGAGGGCGTCCGCGAGCTTCGTCCCGGCCATCGAGCGCGAGCGGTCGATGGCGATCACGACGCTCTTGGTCGCTGCGAGGTTGACGGCGTGAAGGCCGACGACCCGGTTGCCGTTCTCGGTCAGGGTCGGCGGGGCCGCGGTCTGGGCGACCGGCGCGACCACGGTCACGCGGACCGTCGGGTAGCCGCTCGTGTCGATCCCGCGCAGGCTCAGCGAGGCGCCGGCCGCGACGGGGGTGACGAGGGCGGCGAAGACGGCGGCGACGAGGAGGCGTCTCGCGCGGCGGCTCACTCGAACCCGCCGTAGTTCGCAGCTGCGTAGTTCGGCCGGAAGCTGGCGCTGTCCCCGAAGAACGACGGCGGCAGGGAGACTCCGTTCTGCGCCATCTTCTCGAGGAACTGCGGCTTCAGGCCCGTGCACGCGAGTGGGTTGAGCAGGTTGACCGGCTTGCCGGCCTGCTGGGAATCGTCCTCGTCGGGCGGCTTCGCGACGTAGACGTCCTGGAGGGTGATGACGTCGGACTCCATCCGCAGCACCTCGGTGATGTGGGTGATGCGGCGCGAGCCGTCGACCAGGCGCGAGATCTGCACCAGCAGGTCGAACGCGCTCGAGATCTGCTCGCGGATCGCGCGGTGCGGCAGCTCGACGCCGGCCGTCATGACCAGGGTCTCGAGCCGCGAGAGCGCGTCGCGAGGGGAGTTGGCGTGGATCGTGGTCAGCGAGCCTTCGTGGCCCGTGTTCATCGCCTGGAGCATGTCCAGCGTCTCCGCGCCGCGGACCTCGCCGACGATGATCCGGTCCGGGCGCATGCGCAGGGCGTTGCGGACGAGCTCGCGGATGCGGATCTCGCCCTCGCCCTCGATGTTCGGCGGGCGCGACTCGAGCGTGATCACGTGGTCCTGCTGGAGCTGAAGCTCGGCCGCGTCCTCGATCGTGACGATGCGCTCGTCGTTCGGGACGAACGCGGAGAGCGCGTTCAGCGTCGTCGTCTTACCGGTGCCGGTACCGCCGGAGATGAGGACGTTGAGCTTGCCGCGAACGCACGCGGAGAGGAACTGCGCCGCCTCGGGCGAGACGGAGCCGAAGTTGATCAGGTCGTCCATCGTGTACGGGTCGCGCGAGAACTTCCTGATCGTCAGCGTGGGGCCACGCAGCGAGAGCGGGGGGATGATCGCGTTCACGCGGCTGCCGTCGGGGAGTCGGGCGTCCACCATCGGGGAGGCCTCGTCCACGCGGCGGCCGACCTGGGAGACGATCTTGTCGATGATGCGCAGCAGGTGCGCGTTGTCGACGAAGGCCGCGTCGGAGAGCTCGATCTTGCCGTTGCGCTCGACGTAGACGCGGTCGTGGTTGTTGATCATCACCTCGGTCACGGAGTCGTCGCGCAGCAGCGGCTCGAGCGGCCCGTAGCCGAGGATGTCGTCGGTGATCTCGCGCGTGACCTGACGCCGCTCCTCACGGGTCAGCGGCGTCCGGTCGAGCGCGAGCTGCTCCGTGACGACACGGAGCACTTTTTCGGCGAGGTCCTCGCTCGAGGACTCGTCGGCGTTCCCGGCCGCATACAGCTGCGGCCCGAGCTTCGCGATGCAGGCGTGGTGGATCCGGCCCTTCAGCTCGCCGTACGGGTCGGCCGGCCGCCGCTCGGGCGCCTCGGCCTGGCCGCCGACGAGCACGTCGAGCTCGGGGCCGTTGCCGCTCGCGGAGCCGTTCTGACGGTGGAGCCTGTCGTGGAGGCCCATCGCCCTACGCCTTCGCCAGGGTCGCCATGAACTTCTTCTTCTGCTTCGCCACGGCCTGGGCAGCCACGAGCTCCTTGGCCATCGCGCGGACGGCCTTCGAGAACTCGGCCTTCGGCTCGGCCAGTACGGCCGGGTTGCCGCGGTTGACCGCGAGCGGGACGATCCGGTCGCTCGGGATCGAGAAGTCGATCTTGCGCTCGAGCGCCGACTCGACCTCCTTCGGCTTCATGCCGACCTTCGAGTTCGCCCGGTTGAGGACGAGCTTGATCCGGTTCGCCGGGAAGGAGAGCAGCTCCAGCGTCTGCAGGCTGAGCCGGACGTTCTTCAGCGTCGGCACGTCCAGGCCGCAGAGCAGCAGCAGCTCGTCGGTGCGGTCGAGGGTGGCCAGCATCGGCCCGTGGAAGAACGGCGAGGTGTCGACGACGATCACGTCGAACGACTCGCGCGCGACTTCCAGCAACCGGGCCAGCTTGGCCTCGGTGACGAGCTCGGCATCCTCCGGGCGCAGCGGCGCGGGGAGGATCTCGAGGCCCGAGGCATGCTTGGTCGTGTAGCCGGCGAGCTTCTCCGAGTCGAGCTCACCGGGAGCCGTGACGAGGTCGTAGATCGTCTTCTCAGGCTCGATCCCCAGCATGATCGCCGCGTCCCCGAACTGCAGGTCGAGGTCGAGCAGCAGCGCCCGCTTGCCCCAGTGCTTGGCGAGCGAAGTGCCGAGGTTGGTGGCGGTCACGGTCTTGCCGGTGCCGCCCTTGGGCGAGAAGACCGTCACGAGGCGGCCGTGCCGGCGCTGGTCGCCGGTCAGGCGCTTGCCGACGTGGCTGGCCTTGCGGATCGAGAAGACGACGTTGTCGGTCAGCTGCGGCAGCAGCAGGACGTCGGCGACGTCGTGCTCGAGCGCCTCTTCCAGCAGAGCCGGGGAGCCGTTCGAGGCGAGCAGGATCAGCGGTGCCCGCGTGTACTCGCGGATCGCCGCCAGCTCGTTCACCGGCAGCGTGGCTGCGCGGGTCGCGTGCAGGACGACGTTCAGGTGGCCGCCGGTCAGGGTGGCCGCGGCCTCCGGGACCTGCGTGGCAGACCCGACGAGCTCGACCTCGGGATGCATTCCGAGCGCCTCCCGCAGGTCCGGCAGCCCGTCGCAGTCACCCGTGACGAAGATCCGGTTCGGGCTCTTGGTTGGGAATTCGTTGCCGTTGCTCATCATGGCCTCCTAGCGGCCCAGCTTCGTCCGCTGGCCGGCACTGAGGCCGCCAGTGAGGACGCTTTCGAAGCTGTCGAGGTGGTCGGGGCTGTCGGCGTCGTGCGTGGTCGGCCGGAGCTCGAGGTGCCACCGCTCCGCGCCGCTGCCGCTGCCGGCGTTGGCCAGCATGTACTGGAGCTTCTGGGCCTGGCTGTCGGTCAGGGCCAGCATCACCGCGTAGTCCGAGTTCGCTCCGCCGGTCAGCTTGCTGCCGGGCGGGGGCGCGTTCGGCGCGCGCAGCACCTTCAGGTCGCGCACGAGCACGCGGCTGAAGTAGATGTCCTGGTCGCCCGGCTTCTTCAGGGCGGCCACGAAGTCGACGCTGTCGCCGTCCTTGACGGTGCCGGCGAGCAGCTGGTTCTGGTCGCCCTCGAGCGAGACCGCTCGGAGCGTGCCGCTCAGCTGGGCCCGGACGCCGACGTGGGTGCGGGGGCTGAAGCGGCGGGTCGTGACCTGCTCGCCCTCGAGCGTGGGCTCGGTGGCGACCAGGCCTGCCAGCTGGTCAGCGCTGGAGATCGCGCCCGGCACGACACTGCGCCGGGGGACTTCCAGCGACGAAAGCTGGCTCGCGACGTCGGCACCGCTGGCGCCGACCACGATGTCCTTCTTGGCAACGAGCACCGTCACGTGGTCCTCGCCGCGCTGGACATGCCGCTTGTAGCTGGTCACGTAGAAGCTTGTGAGCAGCGCGGCCACAGCGGCGAGCGCGACCGCGATCAGGATGTTTCTAGCTCGATATGCCATTGAGTGTCTCTCTCCTGGGTGAGGGGGTTAACCGACGAGCTCGACTTTCTTCACGCCGAAGTAGGGGTTGCCGCCGGTGGTCACCTGGACCCCGTTGGCGGTGTAGCTCGTGAAGTGGCCGGTGATCGTTCCCGAGCTTCCGCTCGGGTTGAACGAGGTGACGACGAAGCCGACCCAGCCGATGATGTCGTACTTGGCGTTCGATCCCGGGCCGGTCAGCAGGCGGTAGACCGGGAACAGGACTTCCTTGCCGAGAATCTGCGTCATGGCGTCTGGAACTGCGAGTTGTTGAAGTTCGCGGACGGCGCCGAGTAGTACGTCCCGAGCGGCAGGTAGTCGGCGTAGCCGTGCAGGAGCCAGTCGGCGAGCGTTCCGGCGCCGACGTTCCCGTCGGGATCGGCGTAGTTCAGGTTCAGCAGCCCGAAGGCGCCGGCACCGCTGCCGCCGCCCTTCTGGTGCAGGTCCTCGAGGTTGAGCGTGGTCTGGTTCGTGAAATCCGGATTGCAGGTCGGATGCGTCGGGGGCCCGGTGCAGTTCAGCAGCGGGTGCTTGTAATGGACGACGATCGGTGCCACGTACTTGACCGACGAGACGCCCTCGGACCTCGCGGTCGCCGTCGAGCCGACGGTGACGCTCTTGACGCCGAAGAGCTTCGAGAAGAAGCCCGGCGCCGGCCGCTTGACCGTGACGCTGATCGTGTCGTTGGCGACGATCTTCGAGGTGATCGTCACGCCGCCCGAGCCGAGGCCGCCGTTCTTGGTCGCGAACTGCGCCGCAATCGTCCTCGCGGCGCCGGGATTCTCCGGGAGCTCCTGCGCGCCGGCGAGGGCCACTGCGTCCGCCGTCGACTGCGTCGAGCGGTCGGCGCGGTACCAAGAGCCCATGTCCAGCACAAGCGCGGCCATACCGAGCAGGACGACGAGAAAGACGAGCGTCAGGACGGTTGCCTGACCGCGGTCGCTTCGAGAGTTCATTCCACACGCTCCGTGGTCGTGCTCGAGAGGCGTCCCGTCTTCACGACGAGCCCAAGCAGGCTGATCTTGTAGGGGTAAGTCGCGGTGACCGTGACGTCGGAGCCCGGCTGCCATGTAGATGTGCAGTTCGGCTGGAGGTCGGACTGGTTCATGTCCTTCGCCGAGCCGCGGATCGCGGCAACGCACGTGTTGGCCGGGTTCGGATCCTTGCCGGACACGGCCGCCTTGCGGGCGCCGGCGCGCGTCGCGTCGGTCAGCGTCACGTAGCTGTTGAACGTGATCCCGAACTGGATCACCGCAAACAGGAGCAGCGCCAGCACCGGCAAAGCCAGCGCGAATTCGGTCAGCGACTGACCCTGTTCTGATTTGAGGTCGATTTTGCGGCGAAAAAGAATGTTCACGGGAGTTCTTTCTGTTGCTCGGGAGTGGGAGTGGGCCCCTTCTCGCGAAGGGGCCCCCTGCCGGAGAAACTGCGGTTCTTCCTAGCCGGGCAGAATGCCGGCGACGTTCTCGATCGCACCACGGACGTTGTCGGAGAGGAGCGTGATCGCACCGATCACGGCGAGCGTGATCACGGCGAGGACCACGCCGTACTCCGCCATCGTCTGACCCTCCTCGCGCTTGCGGAGCGAGTCGGCGGCGATCTGCACGAAGGTGAAGAGCTTCAGCATCTGTGTCACCTCCCTTCGCTGATCGATGCGCACGCGTTCGCGCGCGGAATTCCCGAGGGAAAAACCGGGGGGTCGATGGAAAGGTGGTTCCGTACGAGCCGTTCGATCTTGCGGGCGATGCGCTTGGTCACGCCGGGGAAACCTCCGAAGTGTTCTGGGCGTGGCCGCGCCGCCTATGGCTCAACTGCGGCGATCATCGTGCTAATCGGGGTGGCGGCTGATCCCTCGTTCAGGTGATCTGCGACGCAAGTCCCTAGTTCGGGGGAAGGGCGGGGGCAGCGGCCGCCGATAGTCCCCCAAGTCCGTACGGCCCGCGGATGCACACAACAAGATCCGCGCCCAGGTGGCGGCCCACCGGCGCCCGACGAACGGGAGCAAAAGGCAATGCCACTACGGAAGTCCTTGACCAGGCGGTTTCTCCAGCACCTCCTCCTGATCTCGCTCGCCAGGACGATCCTGACCGCGTTCGGTCGGGGCCGGGCCTGGGACGAGTGGGACGAGCGCAAGCTGGAGTCGCTGCAGACCGCGAAGCCGCGCAAGTTCCAGCGCCGCTTCGCGCAGACACTTTCCTTCAGCGCCCTCTTCTTCGCCGGGCTCGCGCTCTCCGCGGGCGCCGGCAACGGCGTGCGCTCGCTGCTCGAGGAGGACGGGACGACTCCGGCCGCCGCTGGAGCGACGGGCGCCTCCGGGGCCAGCGGCCAGACCGGCGCGACCGCGGCGGCCCCGGCTTCGGAGCCGGCCGTGCGCGTCGTGATGGCGGAGCCCCAGGCGGCGCCAGCCCGGCCGACCGTCGAGCCCACGCGCGTGACGGCGGAGGCGGCCACCTCGGCCGTCGCCCGGCCGGTGGTCACGGCGACCGCTTCGACGACCAAGAAGGTCACCGCAGTGAAGACGAAGTTCGCGCGGCCTTCGCAGGCCACGCAGGCCCGTCCGCACGCAAAGCCGAAGCAGAAGGCGGCACCGAAGGCACCAGCGCTCGATCCCGAGGCCGCGTCCTTCCCGTCGGCAACGGTGTGGCTGAACCGCGCCGGCCCCGACCCGACCCCGCCGGCCGCCCGGCTGAAGCTGAGCTTCGCCCGGCAGCTCGTCGCCTACTCGCGTGCGGCGCACGTCGACTGGGCGCTCGTGCTGGCGACGCTTCGCGCGCAGGGTCACAACCAGCAGGTCCCGGCCAGCGCGTCTGGCCTGCACGCCCTGGCCTTCAGGCTCTCGAGCTTCGGTGGCCGAGCCAACTCGTGGGCCGCGGCTCTCGCCTACTCGGGCGACACGTCGGTCGCGGACCGCGCCGTCGCACTGCGTCACTACTACCGCGCCGTCGGTCTGGCGAGCCTGGTCAACGGCCTGCTCTCGCAGAAGGGCGACCTCCAGGACCGCGTCCTGCACGACCAGCGTCTGTCGATCTACCCCGGCGGCCGCCAGGACGTCGCCAAGGGCCACGTGGACGTTCGCGTGCTCGCGGTGATGCTCTACCTCGCCGAGAGCTACCACCAGGTGACCGTCTCGTGCTTGATCAGCGGACACCACCTGTACGCCCGGCCCGGCGTGGTCTCCGCCCACATCTACGGGCGCGCCGTCGACATCGCGGCCCTGAACGGGACCTCGATCTTCGGGCACCAGGCGCCCGGCGGGATCACCGACCAGGCCGTGCGCAGCATCCTGATGCTGCCCGGCGGGATGCTCCCGGCACAGGTGATCTCCCTGCTCGGAATGGGCGGGCCATCGTTCGCGCTCGCCAACCACGCCGACCACATCCACGTGGGGTTCTAGGCGTGGGACTCCCTCAGGTCGCGCTGGCGAACGACGACGGTCACGTCGTCTGCGAGCACTGTCTCCTCGCGGAGACGGGGTTCGCCCGCCTGCGCGGCCTCCTTGGCCGGAGCGGCCTCTCCTCGGGTGAGGGGATGCTGCTCCGGCCGGCGTCGTCTATTCACACCGCCTTCATGCGGTTCGCGATCGACGCCGTCTTCCTCGACCGGGGTGACCGCGTCCTCAAGGTCGCTGCCGAGCTCTCACCGTGGCGGATGGCAGCGTGCAGGGGCGCGCGTGCAGTGCTCGAGCTCCCGGCCGGCGAGGCCCAGAGGCGCGGGCTCAGGCCCGGGGTCTCGCTGACGCAGGTCTGGCGGAGCGCGCCGGGAACGACTCCCGCGCGCCCGCCGGGCCCTGCCTCACCTCGCACGAGCTGAGCGGTTTCGACTCGGCTCGAGGGTGTGGTATGAGGGGCGGATGAACGCCTCGGGCTCGGTGCTGGTGGTCGACGACGACACGGACGTGCGCACGCTCGTCGCCGAGCTGCTCACGCGTGCCGGGTACACCGTCAGCGAGGCGCCGAACGGTCGCGAGGCGCTGAAGCTGCTGTTCGACGAGCGACCCGACCTGGTGCTGCTCGACATCTCGATGCCCGAGCTCGACGGCTGGGGGACGCTCGAGCGGATCCGGGAGCTGAGCGACGTCCCGGTCGTGATGCTGAGCGCGCTCGGCGCCGAGCTCGAGAAGGTGCGGGCACTGCGCGCGGGCGCCGACGACTACGTGACGAAGCCCTTCGGGCGACAGGAGCTGCTCGCCCGCGTCGAGAGCCTGCTGCGGCGCGCACCGGCGCCCGAGGTACGTGACGCCTACCGCGACGGCCTGCTCGAGGTCGACTTCTCGCAGCGTCGCGTGCGCGCCGGGGAGCAGCCGGTCGAGCTGACGCCGCTCGAGTTCCGGCTCCTGACCGCCTTCGTCGACCATCCCGGCCAGCTGCTCACCCACGACCAGCTGCTCGAGCTCGCGTGGGGCGGTGGGCGCGGCTCCTCGCGCGACCAGGTCAAGCTCTACGTCGGCTACCTTCGCCGCAAGCTTGCCGCAGCGGGCGTCCCGGCCGAGGCGATCGAGACCGTGCGCGGCTTCGGCTACCGCTACGTGCCGAGCTGACCCCGATAGGTTTTGCGCATGGATCCGGCCACCGCGAGCTCGGTTGCCGCCCGCGCGCGCACGGAGAACTTCCCCGTCGCCTCGCTGCTCTTCCCGCGCGCCGTGCGTCCGCACCTACGCGCGATCTACGGCTTCGCCCGCCTGGTGGACATCCTCGGCGACGAGCACGAAGGGAACCGGCTGGCTGTGCTCGACGAGCTCGAGGCGCAGGTCGAGGCCTGCTACGAAGGTGAGCCGACGTGGGAGGTGATGCGCGAGCTGCAGCCGACGATTCGCGCCTGCGCGCTCCGGCGCGAACCCTTCCTACGGCTGATCGAGGCGAACCGGATGGATCAGCGCATCTCGGCCTACGAGACCTGGCCCGACCTGAAGGGCTACTGCGTCCACTCGGCCGAACCTGTCGGGCGGCTCGTGCTCGGTGTGCTCGGGCACGGCGACGACCTCGAGGCGGTCGCGCTCTCCGACGACGTCTGCACCGGGCTCCAGCTCGTCAACTTCCTGCAGGACGTGCCCCGCGACCTGGCCCTGGGCCGGGTGTACCTGCCCGCGGAGGACCGGCGCCGCTTCGGCGTCGAAGCGCTCGACCGGCCGAGCACGGAACTGCGGGAGCTGCTCGAGTTCGAGGCCGACCGCGCCCGCGCGCTGCTCTCGTCGGGCGAGGACCTGGGCCGGCGGCTCGGCGGCGGCCGCGTCGGGAGGGCGGTCGCGCTCTTCGCGCGCGGCGGGCTGGCGGCGCTCGAGGCGCTCGAGCGCGCCGACTGGGACATCTTCAACGGCCGTCCGCGGCCCTCGCGCGCGCGGCTGGCGTTGGCCGCCATTCGATGAGCATCGAGGCGGCGTACGCCGAGGTCGAGCGGCTGACGCGACGCGAGGCGCGCAACTTCGCCTACGGGATCCGCGTCCTCCCGCGGGACAAGCGGCGCGCGATCTCGGCGATCTACGCCTTTGCCCGCCGGGTGGACGACGTCGCCGACGGGCCGCTCCCGGTCGAGCAGAAGCGCGAGCGCCTGGAAGAGCTGCGCACCGCGCTGGACGCCGGTCCGGAGGACGCGGTCTTCGTCGCACTCGCCGACGCGCGCTCACGCTACGGCATCCCGGCCGGAGCGCTGCACGAGCTCGTCGACGGCGGCCTGCAGGACACCGAGCAGGACCGATACGCCGACTTCGCCGAGCTCGACGGCTACTGTCGCCGGGTCGCCGGGGCGGTCGGCGTGGCATGCGTGTCGGTCTACGGCTCCGACGACGTCGAGCGGGCGGCGACGCTCGGCGAGGCGCTGCAGCTGATCAACATCATGCGAGACGTGCGCGAGGACTGGGAGCTCGGCCGCGTCTACCTGCCGCAGGACGAGTTGGCCGCGTACGGGGTGTCCGAGGAGGACATCGCGGCCGGTCGCACGGGCCCGGAATGGCGCGCGCTGATGGCGTTCCAGGCCTCGCGCGCGCGGGCGCACCTGGACGAGGGTCTCGGGCTGCTCGAGTCGCTGGACTCCCGGAGTGCCGCCTGCGTGTCCACGTTCGCCGGCCTCTATCGGGCGACCCTCGACCGGATCGAGTCGCGCGGCTTCGACGTCTTCGACGGCTCGCTACGCCTTTCGCCGCTGACCAAGCTGCGGATCGTGGGAGCGGGGCTGCTGCGATGAGGTTCGCCGTCGTAGGCGGTGGCCTCGCAGGCCTGAGCGCGGCGCTCGAGCTCGTCGACGGCGGGCACGAGGTGACCCTGCACGAGGCGCGCCCGACGCTCGGCGGCGCGGTGCAGACGCTGCCGCACCGCGAAGGCGACCCGGAGCCGCCGCCCGACAACGGCCAGCACGTCGCGCTCGGCTGCTTCACCGAGTACCTGCGCTTTCTCGACCGTGTCGGCCAGGCGGGCTCGGTGAGGCGCGTGCCGCTCGAGCTGCCTGTGCTCGACGAGCGCGGGCGCAGCGCCTCGATCTCGCCGTCGGCAATCGCGCTGCTGCGCTACCGGCACGTCTCGCTGGGCGAGCGGGTACGCATCCTGCGCGCGCTCGCGCGCTGGCGCGAGGCGGGCGGCGAGACCTTCGCCGACGCCCTCCGGGCACGCGGCCAGTCGCAGCGGGCGATCGACCGCTTCTGGGACGTCTTCATCCGGCCGGCGCTCAACCTGCGCAGCGAGGAGGCGAGTGCGGCGGCCGGCGACTTCACCATTCGCACGGCCTTGCTGGGTGAGCGCAGCAATTCCGACCTGCTGCTGCCCGCGCGGCCGCTCGGCGAGCTGCACGGCGACGCGGCCGGTCGCGCGCTCGAAGCCGCGGGGGCGACGGTACTCACCAACGCGCGGGTCGAGAGCCTCGACGAGCTCGGAGAGGACGCCGTCGTCGTCGCCGTCCCACCGCGCGAGAGCGCCCGCCTGCTCGGCGAGCCGGACCCGCAGCTCGAGGACTCGCCGATCGTCAGCGTCCACCTCTGGTTCGACCGTGTGCTGCTCGGCTCGCCGCTGGCCGCGCTGCTCGGCAGCGACGCGCACTGGGTCTTCGACCGCGGCGCACTGACGGGCTCGCCGCCAGAGCGCGGTCAGTACCTGACCGTCGTCTCGTCCGGCGCACCGGAGCTGATGGAGTGGCGCGGCCGCGAGCTGGTCGGGCGGATCGTTTCCGAGCTGACCGGCCGCCTCGGGCCCGCCGAGCTGCTCTGGTCGCGCGTCAGCCGCGAGCCCGCGGCCACGATCGCCGTCCGTCCGGGCAGCGAGCGTCACCGGCCCGGGCCGCAGACGAGCCGCCCGGACGTAACGCGCGCGGGCGCGTGGACCGGGACGGGCTGGCCGGCCACGATGGAGGGCGCGATCCGCAGCGGCCTCGCCGCCGCCCAGGCCCTGACGGCCGCACGGGCCGAGGTGGCGGCATGAGCGTCGCCACCGAGACGGGCCTCGATGCCGCGATCGAGGCCGCGACGAGCCGCCTGCTCGAGCTCCAGCACCCGGACGGCTACTGGGTCGGCGAGCTCGAGTCGAACGTGACCATGACCGCGCAGCACCTGTTCTGGCATCACGTGCTCGGCCTGCGCACGCCCGAGCTCGACCGCAAGATCGCGAACGAGCTGCTGGCGAGGCAGCGCGACGACGGCACCTGGGCGATCTGGTTCGAGGGCCCGGGCGACCTCTCGACGACCGTCGAGGCCTATGCGGCGCTCAAGCTCGCCGGCGTCGACCCCGGCCCGCAGGCACGCGACTTCATCCGCTCGCGCGGCGGGGTCGCGAAGACGCGGATCTTCACCAAGTGCTTCCTCGCCCTGCTCGGCCAGTGGCCCTGGCAGCGGGTAACCCCGATCCCCGTCGAGCTGGTGCTCTTTCCGGCCAACGCCTATGTGTCGATCTACAACTTCTCGTGCTGGGCGCGGGGCACGTTCGTCCCGCTCGCCGCCTGCCGGGCGCTCAGGCCGGTGCGCCACGCCGACATCGACCTGCGTGAGATCGGCGCGCGGCCCGGCCAGACGCGAGCGCCGGTGCCGCCTGGCCCACTCCGGCGCGCGGCACTGCACGAGGCCGAGCGCTGGGTGCGCGCCCACCAGGAGGCCGACGGTTCTTGGGGAGGGATCCAGCCGCCGTGGGTCTGGTCGATCCTGATGCTGGCCGCGCTCGGTCACGGGTTCGAGGACGAGACCCTGCGTCGCGCGGTCGAGGGCTGGGAGGGCTTCACGATCGACGAGAGCGATCGCCTCCGCCCGGAGGCGTGCCAGTCGCCGGTCTGGGACACCGGCCTCGCCGTGCTCGCGCTGCGCGACTCCGGGCTCGGCCCGGAGCACGACGCGCTGGTGCGCGCGGCCGCGTGGCTCGTCAACGAGGAAGTGACGGTCGCGGGCGACTGGGCGAAGCGCAGGCCCGGGCTCGCTCCGGGCGGCTGGGCCTTCGAGTTCGAGAACGACCTCTACCCGGACGTGGACGACACGGCGGTCGTGGCGCTCGCCCTGCGCCGGTGCCATCGCGGCAATGAGGCCGTCGAGCGCGGTCTCGCCTGGACGGCCGGGATGCAGTCGCGCAGCGGCGGCTGGGGCGCGTTCGACGTCGACAACGAGGCCCACTGGCTCTACAAGCTCCCGTTCTGCGACTTCGGCAAGGTGACCGACGAGCCGAGCGCCGACGTCTCCGCGCACGCGCTCGAGGCGCTTGCGGCGGAGACCGGCTTCGACGGCGAGGTGCGCCGCGGGCTCGACTGGCTGCTGCGCGAGCAGGAGGCCGACGGCTCCTGGTTCGGCCGCTGGGGCGTCAACCACGTGTACGGCACGGGCGCCGTGCTGCCCGCGCTCGAGGCGTGCGGAATCGAGCCTGGCCACCGCGCGCTCAGGCGTGCCGTGGCGTGGCTCGACTCGGTGCAGAACGAGGACGGCGGCTTCGGCGAGGACATCCGCTCCTACGCCGATCGGGACTGGCGCGGGCGCGGTGCGAGCACGCCTTCCCAAACGGCATGGGCGCTATTAGCCTACGTCGCTGCAGACGAGGCGGACAGTGACGCCGCCCGCCGTGCCGCCGAATGGTTATGCAGCACACAACTGGCAAATGGAGACTGGGACGAACCCCAGTTCACGGGCACGGGCTTTCCGCTTGACTTCATGATCCGCTACCACCTCTACCGGCTCCACTTCCCTTTGCTCGCCCTCGGGCGTCTACGAGAAAGGCTCAGTCGATGAAGTTTCCGCTCGCCCCGACAGTCCAGATCGCGAAGTACGTCGCGCAGCAGCAGCGCAAGGGCGAGCGCTATCCGCTCGTGCTGATGCTGGAGCCGACGCTCGCGTGCAACATCGCCTGCATCGGCTGCGGGAAGATCCGCGAGTACGAGTCGAACAAGGCGCGGCTGTCGGTCGAGGAGTGCATCGACGCAGGTGTCCAGTGCCCCGCCCCGGTGGTCTCGATCTGCGGCGGCGAGCCGCTCGTCTACAAGGGCATCGAGGACGTCGTCGCGGGCTTCCTCGAGCTGAACAAGAACATCGAGCTGTGCACGAACGCGCTCCGGCTGGAGCAGTTCCTCGACGTCTTCAAGCCGAGCAAGCGCCTGACGTTCGTCGTGCACCTGGACGGGATGCGCGAGATCCACGACTACATCTGCGACTACCCCGGCCTCTGGGACATCGCGGTCGACGCGATCCGCAAGGCGCGCGAGGCCGGCTTCCGGGTCACAACCAACACGACGATCTTCAAGGAGACCGACCCGGGCGAGGTGGTCGAGATGATGGGCTACCTGACCGACGAGGTCGGGATCGACGGCATGCTCGTCGCTCCGGGCTACCAGTACTCGCAGATCGACCCGGCGCTGACGATGACGCGCGACGAGCACGAGGAGAAGTTCCGTGTCATCCGCTCGGCGGCCCGCAAGCACGGCTACCGCTGGCTGGCGAGCCCGATCTACCAGGACTTCCTCACCGGCGACCGCAAGCTGGCGTGCGCGCCGTGGGGCTCGATCACGCGCAACCCGTACGGCTGGAAGGGTCCGTGCTACCTGCTCACCGACGGGATCTTCCCGACCTACGAGGCGCTGCTCGACGGGATCGAGTGGGAGGAGTACGGCCCCGGCAACGACGCGCGCTGCGAGCACTGCGCGATCCACTCCGGCTTCGAACCCTCGGCCGCCTTCGAGGCGACCGGCAGCGTCAGGGAGACCGTCCGCAGCGCGGCATGGACGTTGACCGGTTGACCTTCGCCTGCGCCACCGCCGCCGAGCGCCGGGTCGCCCGTCGTTCGGGTGCGCGCTCGGCCCTCGTCGGGCTCGGCGCGCGGAACGGCCTGCCCGAGGGACAGCTGGTCTCGTTCGGGCTGGCAGGAGCTTTGCGGGACGGCCTCGCTCCGGGCACCGTGGTCGACGCCACGAAGGTTGTCGACGTCGAGGGCGCGGTGCTCTGGGACGACGGGCCACTCGGGGTCCCGGGCGCGGAGCAGGTGACGATCCTCGCCGCCGAGGCGATCGTCGACGACCCGGCCGAGCGGCGACGGCTGCACGAGCGAACGGGCGCCGATGCAGCCGACCTCGAGAGCGGGCCCCTCGCCCGCAGTGGACGCCTGCAGGGAGTGCTGCGCGCGGTCAGCGACACGCCGTCGCGGCCACTCGACGGGATCGTTGGAGGCGTGAAGGCCGACGGCGCCTACGACTGGCCGGGGCTCGCGCGAGCGTTCGCGCGCTCGCCTCGCAGCTTCGTCCGGGCGGCGTCCGACGCCCGGCACGCCCTCGGGCGGCTCGGCGACGCCGCGAAGGGGTGGTCGCGATAGGCCAGGTCCTGCTCGCCGCGCCGCGCTCGTTCTGCGCCGGGGTCGACCGCGCGATCGAGATCGTCGAGATCCTGCTCGAGCAGCACGGGCCGCCGGTCTACGTCCGCCACCAGATCGTTCACAACGACCACGTCGTACGACGGCTCGAAGGCCTCGGCGCGGTCTTCGTCGACCACGAGGACCAGATCCCGGCGGGTGCGATCTGCGTCCTGTCGGCCCATGGCGTGGCGCCGTCGGTGCGCGCCAACTGCGAGGCCCGCGGCCTGCGCGTCGTGGACGCGGTCTGCCCGCTCGTCTCGAAGGTGCACGCCGAGGCGAGGCGTTACGCCGACAGCGGCCACCTGGTCGCGCTCGTCGGCCACGCCGACCACGTCGAGGTGATCGGCACGCGCGGAGAGCGGCCCGAGGCGACGATCGTGATCGAGTCGCCCGAGGACGCCGCGAAGCTCGACTCCGGCGGCAAGCCGGTCGCCGTGGTCACGCAGACGACGCTCTCGCTGGACGACGTCGCCGAGACGGTCGACGCGCTGGGCGCGCGCTTCGGCGACCTCAAGCGGCCGGCCGCGGACGACATCTGCTACGCGACGCAGAACCGCCAGGACGCGGTCAAGGAGCTCGCCAAGGGCGGAGCCACGCTGATCCTCGTGATCGGCTCCGAGACCAGCTCGAACGCGCGCCGCCTGGTCGAGGTGGCCCAGCGCCACGGCTCGACCGCGCTGCTGATCGACGGCGAGAGCGGGATCGACCCGGAGTCACTCACCGGCCACGAGACGATCGGCGTCACCGCCGGCGCCTCGACGCCCGAGGAGCTCGTCGCGCTCGTCCTGCGCGGCCTCGCCTCGTTCGGCTACGACGAGCTGGGCGAGGTCGAGGTGGCCAGGGAGAACGTCAGCTTCCGCCTGCCGCGGGAGGTCACCTCGCCCGCATGACCAGCGTCGAAGTCCCGTACTCGATCGCGTCGGCCCTGCCGTCGCTGACGGTGCTCGACATCACGAACGAGATCCGCCGCGAGCTCTCCCGGTCCGGGCGCGAGAGCGGGATCGCCTACGTCTCGCCGCTCGAGGACGTAGCGCTCGTGCGCGTGCAGGAGCGTGAGTCCGGGTTCTTCACCGACCTCGAGGAGCTGCTCACACGCCTCGTGCCGCAGGAGGAGCGTGAGCGCGAGCGGCTGCTGTGCATGCTGCTCGGCCCGCGCGGCGAGCAGATCCCGTTCGCCGACGGCGACCTCTGCCTCGGCCAGTGGCAGCGGATCCTGCTGCTCGGCTTCGACCGTCCGTCGCAGCCGCGTTGGAATCTGACGCTACTGGGCTAATCTTCACCGCATGAAGCGCGCACGGCGGCACCAGCGCTTTTCGGCCGGACTCGCGTTCGCGCTGCTCGCGCTGATCGCCGAGCTGACGGGCCGCAGCCTCACGCACCGGCTGAACGTCGGGCAGCACGTCCGCTCGTCGGCCTACTCGGGCGCGGAGTACTACCCGTTCCTGCTCGCGGCGGTGAAGCTCGGCGTGGCGCTCCTCGCCGCGCGGCTGGCCTGGCGCTTCGTTCGCGCGCACACCGCTGCGCGGGCCGGGCGTCGCGTGCTGGCGGCCGTCGGCAAGGACGCGGCGCCGGTGCCGCGGCTCCGGCTCGACCTCTCGCCACGGCTCTGGGCGCTCGCCTTCCTGACGACGTCGATCTTCTACCTCGTCCAGGCCGACGCCGAGCAGGCCGCGGCCGGCCGCTGGCCGCTGCTCGCTCCCTGGCTGCACACGTCCGCGCTGCCGGTTTTCGCCGTGCTCGCAGTGCTCGTCGCGCTGGCCTGGAGCGCAGTCGCCAGCTGGCTGCGCGAGTACGAGCGCTACGCGGAGGACACCTGCGCCCGCGCCCAGCGGGTCGGCCGCGGCGCCGACCTGCCGCCCGCAGCACACCCACGGGCGAGCGCATCGCCGCCCCGAAAGCTCTTCGGCCTCGCCTTCGAGAGCCGGCCGCCGCCCCTCCCCGCGTAGCCCGCGGACAGCGCCCAGAGCCCGCGGGACCGTGTCGTCCCGACCTGGGGAGGTGGAATGAGCACTCAACTCATCACGGAGCGGGCGCTCGCCCGTTCCCGCTCGACCCGAGCCCGGCTCGTCGCCGCGCTGGGGCCACTGACGATGCTCGGCGGCGTCGCCTGGGGCTTCCTGCAGCCGTACCGGCTGACCGTGCTGCACCCGCACGGGGAGGGCTTCTGGTGGCTGCTCGTCGAGCCGCCGCTGCTCGTCGTCGGGGTGGGGATCGTGTTCGCGCTGCTGATCGCGCCCGGCCTGATCGAGGACCTGGAGGACCATGCAGCCGCCAGCTGAGCATGTCCACTGGCTGTTCGCGACCGGCTTCCTGTTGCTGGCGCTGTGCCTGCTGGCGCGGGCGATCGTCGGCGACGAGGTCTGGGCCCGCCGCGCCTGGCGCGCCTACCTCTGGCCGAGCCTGCTCTTCGGCCTGGGGGTGCTGATGTGGCCGGTGATGGTCTTCTTCACCAACTCGACGATCCACATGGTCGCCCACGGGGCGTGGGCCCAGACGATGATGCTCGCCGGCGCGGCCGAGCTCGGCCTGCTGCGCGGGAAGCTGCACAACCCAGCGTGGCGCCTGTGCCTGCCGCTCTCGCTCGCGGTCTCGGGCACGGCGCTGCTCGTGCACGAGCAGAACGGTTGGTACTTCGCGCGCGCCGCGTTCCTGCACCACGCGCTGGGCTGGACGGCGCTGATCGGCGCGCTGTTCCCGCTGCTGATGGCCTTCCGGCCGCGGGCCCGCGTCTGGGGAGCCGGGCTGGCAATGACGCTCCTCGTGGTCTCCGTGCTGCTCTTCTCCGACCGCGACGTGGCGCCGGTCTTCGGCCACCTCTCGCCGCTCGCCGGGGAGCCGCACCGGTGAGGAAGCTGCTCGCCGTCGCCCTGCTCGCTCTCGCGCTGCCGGCGGGTGCCTCGGCCCACGCGACGCTGACGACCACGCACCCGGAGTTCGGCTCTCGAATCGGGTCGTCCCCGAAGTACGTCGTGCTCACCTTCGACCAGAGCGTCGACGTCCTGCCGAACGCGATCCGCGTCTATGCCGCCGATGGTCGGCTCGTCTCCGGGGACACGGGCGCGACCAATCCGGACAAACGGACGATCGATGCGCCGGTCTCGCGGCTGCCGCGCGGCGGCTACACAGTGCGCTGGCGCGTGGTGTCCGCGGACGGACACGTCGTCTCCGGCGTCTTCACCTTCGGCGTCCGGATGCGCGCGCCTGAGGCGAGCGAGGCCTTCGGCGCGGGCGGGCCGACGACCAGCGAGCACCTCGTGCGCTGGCTCTACTTCGTCGCCCTGGCGCTGCTGGCCGGCGGGCTCGGCTTCCGGCTGCTGGTCGTGCGAGGCCCGCTCGGCGCCGCGGCGCAGCGCCGTTTCTACCTGCTGGTCGCGGCAGGGGTGGTCGGCGCCCTGGAGGTCGGGATCCTCGCCTTCCTGCTCCGGGCCGAGGACGCGCTCCAGCTTCCGTTCGTCGACTACCTCTACGGCGACCTCTCGTCGCTGGCGAAGACGCGCTTCGGCTATGCGTTCGTGGCGATGACGCTCGGCTACGCGCTCGTGGCGGCGCTCGTCTTCCTGGCCTGGCTGACCGATCGCGAGCGGCTGCTCTGGCCGGCCTTCGCGCTGGCGATCGGGTTCGCCTCGGGCCTCTCGCTCTCGGGTCACTCGGCCGCGGACGCGGGCTCGTCCTGGCTCTCACAGCTCGCCGACTGGCTGCACCTCTCTGCGGCCGCGCTCTGGGTCGGCGGGCTCGTGCAGCTCGCATTCGTGATCTGGCCGCTCGAGCCCTCGCTGCGTCGGCAAGCCTTCCTGCGCTTCTCGCGGCTGGCGACCGTGCTGATCGTCGTGCTGCTCGCGGCCGGGACGTACCTGAGCATCCTGCGGCTGCCGCACCTCGCCGACCTCTGGACGCAGGGCTACGGGCGCGTGCTGCTGGTGAAGCTCGGGCTCGTCTCGCTCGCCCTGGCCTGGGGCGCTGCACACCACTTCCTCGTCCGGCCGAGGCTCGAGCGGGGAGCACCGCTGTTCGCTGGCCTGCCGCGCAGCCTGGCCGGCGAGAGCGCGGTCGGGATGGCGATTCTGCTCGCGGCAGCCGTCCTGGTGGACTCGAAGCCGCCGCCGCAGCCGCTGAAGCCCTTAGATGCGGCGGCTGAGCAGCGCTAGGACGTTCCGGACGAACAGCCGCGTGCCCGCGAGCTGGCCGTGCTTGCGCACCGAGTGCGGCCCCTGGTACCAGGCAGCCAGCGCGAGCGTGCGGTTGCCGTGGAACTCCCGCAGCAGGTGTCGCAGGTAGACGACGCCGATGCGGATGTTCCCGGAGGTCGATCTCGGCACCTTGTAGCCGATCAGCACCGACTGGACGTACGAGCGCGTGCTCGGCAGCACCTGCAATACGCCGCGCGCGCCGGCCGAGGAGACCAGGCCCGGCTGGAAGCCGGACTCCATCCACGCGAGTGCCCGCACGAGCGCCGGGTCGAGCCGGTACGCGATCGCCCAGTTCGTCAGCATCGTGCGCACGCTCGGGGCCGGAGCTGGGCTGGGGCGGACCGGCCGCACGCCGGGGCTGCGGTGTCCGAGCGCCGAGAGCGTGACCGGCCCGGCGACGCCGTCGACTGCCAGCCGGCGCATTCGCTGATAGCGCCGCAGCGCCCGCTCGGTCGCCCGGTCGAAGAAGCCGTACACCGGTACGAGCGTGCCGCGGCGCGCGAGCATGTACTGCAGCACGGAGACGTCCCAGCCGAAGAGCCCGCGCCGTAGCGTCCGCCGCCCGAAGACAGGGGTGCCGAGCGGCCCGAGCGCGCGGCGGGTGGAAGGCCCGGCGCGACCGTCCGCCACCAGCCCGGCGCGCCGCTGAAAGGCCTTGGTCGCGCGCACCGTCTGCGGCCCGGCGATCGCGTCGATCGGGCCGTTGTAGAGCCCGTACGCGCGCAGGGCGACCTGGAGACCCGCGATCTGCGGGTTCCCGGCGTGTGCGGCCGTCACCAGCGTGAGCCCCGCCAGCAAGGCCGCCGAGAAGACGACGAATCTGCCGGCCACGAGCGGACCCGGTTCGAGCCGCGCGCGTAGAGTCCTGCCGCGATGCGATGGGCGATCACCGGCGGCGCCGGCTTCCTCGGCCTCCACCTGGCGCGCCGGCTGCTGGCCGAGGGGCACGAAGCGCGCACGCTCGATCTCGCGCCTCTCGACGACTCCGAGCTCGAGCGCTCGGTCGAGGAGCTGCACGGCGACGTTCGCGACCCAGCGGCGGCCGCGCGGCTCGCCGAGGGCGCCGACGTCCTCGTGCACGCCGCGGCCGCGCTGCCGATCCAGGCCTCCCGCGACTCGATCCGCTCGGTGAACGTCGAGGGGACCGCGATCGTGCTCGCGGCCGCGCTCGAGGCCGGCGTGCGCAGGGCGGTGCTGATCTCGTCGACCGCGGTTTACGGCGTGCCGAAGCACCACCCGATCGACGAGACCTCGCCGCTCGTCGGCGTCGGCCACTACGGCGAGTCGAAGATCGACGCCGAGCAGGTCGCGCGGGACTTCGGGCAGCGGGGCCTAGAGGTCGTGATCCTCCGTCCCAAGACCTTCATCGGCCCCGAGCGGCTGGGCGTCTTCGAGATCCTGTTCGACTGGATCCGCGAGGGCCGGCGCATCCCGATCCTCGGCGACGGCTCGAACCGCTACCAGCTGCTCGCCGTCGAGGACCTGGTCGAGACGACCCTTGCCGCGGCGGAGGCGCAGGTCGCGGGCGAGACCTTCAACGTCGGCGCCACGAAGTTCGGCACCGTCCGCTCCGACCTCGAAGCGCTGATCGCTCACGCGGGCTCGGGCAGTCGTCTGCGCCCGGTGCCGGCGCGTCCAGCCGAGCTCGCCCTGCGCGCGCTCGAGCTGGCGCGTCTGTCACCGCTGGCCGAGTGGCACTACCGCACCGCGCACCGAGATTCCTACGTCGAGACGGCCAAGGCGCAGCGCCTGCTCGATTTCGCGCCGCGTCTCTCGAACGAAGAGGCGCTCTGCGAGACCTACGACTGGTACCTCGCGAACCGCGGCCGTGTCGGGGGTGCCGGCATCACGCACCGCGTCCCCTGGGACCAGCGGGCGCTGGGGCTGCTGAAACGCCTGAGCTAGGAGGCGGCTCAAGGTCCCACGTCTCCGTAGACGTTGCTCTGGACGTCGGCCCAGGAGACGTCGCTCCAGGAGACGTCGGACCAGGAGACATCCGACCACGAGACGTCGCTCCAGGAAACGTCGCTCCAGGAGACGTCGGACCAGGAGACGTCCGACCACGCGGCGTCGGCCCAGGAGACGTCGAGCCACGAGACCGCGTCCCAGCTGATCGAAGCCCTGGCCGCGTCGAGCCAGGAGACGTCGTCGAAGACCAGGCCCTCGCCGTCGCCCTCCGGATCGGGCACGAGGAACGCGTCGAGCGCGCGGTTCGGGTTCGGCGGAGACTGCAACGCGGCCGCTGCCGGCGCGTACACCTCGCCGACTCCGCCGGCGAGCGTTCTCACCTTGCGGAGCGGGCGTGCCTTGAGCATCAGCGCGCCCTTGACCTGGCCGGGTGAGAGTGCCGGATTGAGCGTCAGCAGGTCGGCCGCGATGCCGGAGACGATCGGCGCGGACAGCGACGTGCCCGAAAGCTGGATGTAGGTGCCCTCGGTTGCGTTGATCACCTGCTTCGGCTTCTCGCGCGCGAGCGTCGAGCCGGCCGGGACCGGGCCGACGATCGCCCTGCCGGGCGCGCTCAGCTCGGGCTTGGCGAAGCCGTCGAGCGTGTAACCCCACGCCGACCACGGAGCCAGGTCGGCACGGTCGGGATTGGTCGAGTTGTGCAGGTCGAGCGCGCCGACGGTGATCACGAACGGGTCGTTCGCGGGCGAGTAGGCCATCGGCGTCCGCTGGCCGCCCTGGGCCTGGTTGCCGGAGGCGGCCACGACGACGACGCCCGCGAACCAGAGCTTCTCGACCGCCTTGTCGAGCGGGTCCCAGCGGAAGCTGGTCGGGCTCGCGGAGTGGAGCGAGAAGTTCGCGACCCGGATGTTGTACTGGCGATGGTTCTTGAGGATCCACTGGGCGGCTGCGATCACGTCGCTCGTGCGCGCCATGCCCTGGTCGTCCATCACATCCAGCGAGACGATCCCGGCCGTCGGGGCCGCGCCCGCGTGCCCAGGAGCGGAACCCGCGGCCAGGCCCGCGACGAGCGTCCCGTGGCCGTTGCCGTCGCCGGTTGAGTTGTTCTCGATCGAGGTCAGGTCGAGCTGGGCGAGCACCCGGCCGCCGAAGTCGGTGCGGCTCGCGTCGATGCCCGAGTCGACGAAGGCGATCGAGGGCATCGAGTCAGAGCCCTTCGAGCGCGCCCCTTGCAGGCTTGCCAGGCCCGGCCAGAGCTGGTCGACGCCGACCGCCGCGGGCCAGTCCTCGCCCGAGCTGAAGCCGGCCGGGGTGGCGCGCGGTTTGCCCTTCGGGCGCTTGGCCTTCGGATCAGGCTTCGCGTCGAGCAGGACCGACTGGTCGGGAGTGATCACCAAGCCGGGAGTCGCCGCGAGCTGAGGCAGGTCGCCGGCCACGATCTCGCCCGCGGCCGCGTCGACGATTCCCAGCTTCGCGCTCGTGGTTCCGTACTTGTTGAGCGTGCTCTGCGCGCGGCCGAAGCCGTCCGCGCTCTGGACGATCACCGGCATGGACGCGTTCGGCGTCTGCGTGGCTGCGCGCTGCAGTGAGGGAGCCAAGTAGCTGTCGCGCCAGGCGCGGCCGTGCTCATGGCTGCCGGCAGATGCCGCGAACGGCGCCGCCAGCGTGAGCAGCAGGAGCGCGAGCAGGCCGCGCGTCATCGCCTGGTTGCGTCCCTCGCTCGAGCCTCGGCCACCACGCCTCGTGCTCCAGAGCCCGCTGCTGCGGGTCTCGCCTCGCACTCCGTCGTCGTTCCGCAAGCCGCTCCCCTCTTTGCCGCTCCCTGAGGCCGCAGTTGGCCTCGTCACGACCGTATTCGCGGCGCCGACGGCCGGAATCACCCCATAAGGTGATTTGAAGGCTGGTTCCCTCGTCCGGGGGAACAGTTTCGGGGGCGTCCCTATACTCGCGCGCGGTGGCCGAGCTGCACGAGTACCGCGAGCGGTTCCCGATCCTGGCGGAGACGACCTACCTGATCAGCCACTCGCTGGCCGCGATGCCCGCGGCCGCGGAGGAGCGCTTGCTCGAGTACGCGCGCGCCTGGAACACACGCGGTGTGCGCGCCTGGGAGGAGGGCTGGTGGGAGATGTCGCTGACCGTCGGCGACCAGATCGCCCGGCTGATCGGCGCCCCCCGCGGGTCTGTGTCGATGCACCAGAACGTGACCATCGCCGAGGCCATCGTGATCTCGTGCTTCGGCTTCGACGGGCCGCGCCGGCGGGTCGTCTACGAGGAGGGCAACTTCCCGTCGGTGCGCTACCTCTACCAGGCTCAGCGCGGCGCCGACATCCTGGTGGCGGCCGACGACGAGGGCGTGGTCGAGGCGATCGACGGGCGCACGCTGCTCGTTCCCGTCACGCACGTGCTCTACAAGACCGGCGAGATCCAGGACGTCGAGGCCATAGTCGCCAGGGCGCACGAGGAGGGGGCGCTCGTCGTGCTGGACGCGTACCAGTCGGTCGGCACCGTTCCGCTCGACGTGACGGCGCTAGGGGTCGACTTCGCGGTCGGCGGCTCGGTCAAGTGGCTCTGCGGCGGCCCGGGAGCGGCCTGGCTGTACGTTCGGCCCGACCTGGCCGCGACGCTCGAGCCGGCGCTGACCGGCTGGCAGGCCCACGCCCGCCCGTTCGCCTTCGAGACCGAGCAGGACTACGCCGAGGGCGCGGCGCGCTTCCTCACCGGCACGCCGAACGTCCCGGCCCTCTACGCGGCGACCCCCGGCTACGACGTGATCGAGGAGGTCGGCGTCCAGCGGATTCGCGAACGCTCGCAGGAGCAGACCGCGCTGCTCGTCGAGTTGCTCGAGGAGGCCGGCTTCCCTCCGGGCGGGCCGCGCGAGCCCGAACGGCGCGGAGGCACCGTCGTCGTCCAGGTGCCGGGCTCGAAGCGGGTCAACCGTGAGCTCGCCGAGCGCGGCGTGATCTGCGACTGGCGCCCCGACGTCGGCCTGCGGCTCGGGCCGCACTTCTACAACACCGACGACGAGCTCCGGTTCGCCGTCGAGCAGATCGTCGAGCTCAGCGGGCGAGCAGCTCGATCAGGCGCTGCGCATAGCTAGGCGCGGTCGGCTCGTCCTCGTGCTTGAAGTAGCAGTGGATCCGTAGGCCCTCGTCGAGCAGGGGCCCGATGCGGTCTGCCCAGCCGCGCAGAGCGTCTTCGGAGTAGGGCGGCTCGCGCAGGCGGAGGTAGCGGAACGGCGCGGCGCCTTCGAGCGACCCCACACGTGCGGCGTTCCGCGGCAGGTCTGCCTCGATCCCGTCCCACGACTCGTGCCGGAAGTCGAGCGCGAGCTGAGCCGACGTGTCGAAAGAGCCGAGCACGAGCGTCAGCAGGCCCTCGTCACGCGCGGAGGCGACGAGGACGCGGATCGGCCCGAGGCGTTCGCCGAGCAGACCGACACGCTCGGCGAAGGTTCCGTAGTCGGACCGCAGATGCGCGTTCAGCTTCGGGGCGAACAGGAACCCCGGCGGCGTCTGCCCCGCCCAACGCTCGAACAGCTCCTCGCGGGGCAGGCGGTACCCCGTGGTGTTCAGCTCGACCGTCGGAAAGCGCTCGGCGTAGTAGCCGAGGAACCCCTCCGGCTTGGTGCCGGCGGGGTAGAAACCGGGCCGCCAGGACGGATAGGACCAGCCGGAAGTGCCGACATACAGCCCCGCTAGACTCGCCGGCGTGGCGGTCACGGCCGAAGTGATACCCGACAACACGATTCCGGTCCTCGACCACGGCTTCGTCCGGCTCGACGGCGCGCTGGCGGACGACCTGTCGGTCGCCAATGGCGCGCGGGTCAGCTTCGCGCGGCGCAAGGACGAGCTGGACGAGTCCGACGAGGGCCTGATCCGCTTCCTGATGCGCGAGCGGCACGGGACGCCGTTCGAGCACAACGCCTTCCGCTTCCACGTCCGCTGCCCGATCTTCGTCGCGCGCGAGTGGTTCCGGCACCGGATCGGCTCGTTCAACGAGTTCAGCCTCCGCTACGCGAAGGCGACCGAGGACTTCTACGTGCCCGAGCCCGAGGACGTGCGCAGTCAGGTGGGCAAGCCGGGCGCCTACTCGTTCGAGCCGGTCTCCGACGAGCTCGCCGAGGCGACGCGAGACAAGCTGCAGGCCGTCTACGAGACCGCCTACCTCGCCTACGAGCAGCTCGTCGAGCTCGGCGTCGCCCGTGAGCTGGCGCGCTCGGTGCTACCGGTCGGCGCCTACACCGAGTTCTACTGGACGGTCAACGCGCGCTCGCTGATGAACTTCCTCTCGCTGCGCAACTCCGAGACCGCGCAGCGCGAGATCCGCCGCTACGCCGAGGCCTGCGAGCGGTTCCTGGAAGAGCAGATGCCGGTTACCTACGCGGCCTTCGTCGCGAACGACCGCACTTCGCCCTAGGCGGTCGTCAGCACCACCGGGTGCTTCGTGCTGCCCGGCCGCTCGCGCGTCACGATCCAGCCGTTGAACGAGTCCAGCCGGTAGGGCGCGTTCAGCCGCACCTCGTCGTCGCTCTCGCCGGAGACGCGGAACGTTCCGCACGAGGCGGCGCGCTGGTCGGCGCCGCGGCTGAGGAACATCTCGTAGTACTGGCCCTTCGGCAACGCGGGCAGGTTCTTCAGCTCGACCTTCAGCGGCCAGTTCCCGGCCGAGTCGATCTTGCCCACATGGATCACGGCAGAGGCCGTGGAGGCGCCGCTCGTGCTCGACATCGGCACCGCGAAGTCCTCGTCGAACGGCGCGTGCCGCTGGCCCAGGATGAACCCGCCGAGCAGCGCGATCAGGGCGATCGCCGCGGCGATGCCGAGCAGCGCGCCCGTGCGGCGGCGCGGTAGGCCGTAGACGTTGTCCCGTCGCCCGGCCTCCGGGTCGGGCTCCTGCTGCAGGTGCGGGGGCAGCTCGGGCGGCGGGCCGGCGGCGACCAGCAGGTCATGGACCCGCTCCAGGCGCGCGGCCTCCTCCGGGCTGAGGTCGTCCCCGCCCACGAGCTCGCCGAAGCGCGGTCCGTCGCTCATCCGAGCTCCTCCTCGAGCAGGCCGGCGAGCCGGGCCAGCGCGGCGCGCGTGCGCGTCTTGACGGTGCCGAGCGGGATGTTCAGGAATTCGGCGATCTCGGACTGCGAGAGCCCGCTCCAGTAGGCGAGCTCGATCACTTTGCGCTCGTTGTCGTTCAGCTCCTCGAGCGCCCGGTGGACCCGCCACGCCGTCCAGCCCGACTCGGCGCGCTCGGCGGGACCGGCGTCGGGCGAGGGAGTGTCCGGCACCTCGGCCGGCGGCTCGGTGCGCGCACGGCCGCGGTCGGTGATCGCGTTGCGGGCGACCGCGTAGAGCCATGGCGCGCCAGGCCCGCGCTCGGGCCGGTAGCTGCGGGCGGCGCGCCAAATCGAGGCGAAGGTCTCCTGCACCGCGTCCTCGGCCCGGCCACGGTCGCCGAGCCGGCGTAGCGCGAGCCCGAACACCGGCCGCGAGTAGCGCCGGTAGAGCACGTCGAACGCGCCCCGGTCGCCGTCGGCGGTTCGGCGGATCAGCTCACCGTCGCTGCAGTCGTCGGCAACCACCGTCCGGATGGTGGCTGGTTCCGACCTGCGCGGCAAGCGCAAGCTGTCGAGCGCGAGCTCCATCGCACTGCTTTCTACGGCCGCGAAGCCGCGTCGGATTTGAGCGAGCGGCCGCCGTCGACCACCAGCGTCGTGCCGGTGACGAAGCTCGCGCCGGCGAGGTAGACGACCGCGTCGGCGATGTCCTCGGGCGAGCCGACCCGCCCGAGCAG
Organism: uncultured Actinomycetes bacterium; assembly: GCA_963763475.1. Taxonomy (GTDB): domain Bacteria; phylum Actinomycetota; class Thermoleophilia; order Gaiellales; family Gaiellaceae; genus AC-32. The sequence continues at coordinate 163,327 of CAVXOR010000006.1, forward strand.
CGTCTCGGCCGCGCGGCGCTCCTCCTGTCCGCGCTCAATCGCGACCGGGCCCGGGGCGATGCCACAGACTCGGACCTCGGGCGCGAGCGCGCGCGCGAGAACCCGAGTGAGCATCGCCTGCGCCGCCTTGGCCGCCGAATGCGCCGCGAACGACGGCCAGGGCTGGTAGCCGGCGACGTCCTCGATCATCACCACGCAGCCGCGCGACTCGCGCAGCGCTGGCGCTGCGGCCTGGGTGACGAAAAAGCTCCCCTTTGCGGTCGCGCCGAACGCCGCGTCCCAGTCCGCCTCGTCGAGCTCGTCGAACGGCTTGGGCGCGAATCCTTCTCCGGCGGCATTCACGAGCAGGTCGAGGCCGCCCAGCTCCTGCACGGCACGCTCGACGAGCGCGCGCGCCTCCTCGGGCCGCGAGACGTCGCCGTCGGCGCGTCCGGCGGCAAGCACGGACCAGCCCTCGCGCTCGAGCCTGCGCACGATCGCCTCGCCGACGCGCCCCACGCCGCCCGTGACCAGCGCCCGCATGAGCCAGTCATAGCACGCCGCAAGGTTCGCCGATTCCCGGCGTCTGCTTAACCGGAACGATGAAAACTCTTCTCCTGACAGCGATCGTGGGAGCAGCGCTGGCGTCGGCCGCAAGTGCCGCCGCGCCGACTCTGACCCTGGCAGCGAGCGCGCCGGTCGTCACCTACGGCACGCCGGTCACGCTCAGCGGCACGCTGTCGGTCCAGAAGGCCAACCAGACGATCGGGATCAATGCGACCGAGTGTGGGAGCACGAAGCAGAGCAAGGCGGCGACGCTCAAGACGGCGGCGACCGGCGCCTACACCGGACCCGTGACGCCTACGATCGGCACCAGCTACCAGGCGAGCTTCAAGAACGTCGACAGCCCCAAGGTGGCCGTCGCGGTGCGACCGCTCCTCGTGCTGACGAAGGTGGCCACGGGCTCGTACAGCGCGAAGGCGACCGCGGCGCAGGCGCTGACCGGCAAGTTCGTGCTCTTCCAGCGCTACAAGAAGTTGCGCAAGCGCTGGGTCCAGGTCAAGCGGCTGGCTCTCGGCGCGGCCGTGCCCGGGACGGCGAAGCCGGCCATGGTCAGCTCCGTCGCCTTCAAGTCCAAGCTTCCGCGCGGCACGCGCGTCCGAGTGATCATGACCGCCAAGCAGACCGGCACCTGCTACGCGGCTGCGACGAGCAAGACCCTCCGCGCCTAGCTCCGCTCCATCTCCGCCAGCGCCTCCTGGTAGCGCTCCTCGACCGCTTCCCAGTTGACGACGTTCCACCAGGCCTCGAGGTAGTCGGGTCGGCGGTTGCGGTACGTCAGGTAGTAGGCGTGCTCCCAGACGTCGATCCCGAGGATCGGGTAGTCGTCGTTCATCAGCGGCGAGTCCTGGTTGGCCGTCGAGTACAGCGCCAGGCCGGTGCCGTCGTGGACGAGCCACGTCCAGCCGGAGCCGAAGCGCTTGACGCCGTTGTCGTTGACCGCCTGCTTGAACTCGTCGAGCCCGCCCCAGAGATCGTTGATCGCGCCGGACAGGTCGCCGGTCGGAGCGCCGCCGCCGCCCGGACCCATGATCTCCCAGAAGAGCGAGTGGTTCGCGTGCCCGCCGACGTTGTTACGGACCGCCGCCTGGATGTCGTCCGGGAGCGTGTCGACCACCGTGAGCACGTCCTCGACCGGGCTGTCCGCGTGCGGCGTGCCGGAGAGCGCCTTGTTCGCGTTGTCGACGTACGCCTGATGGTGCTTGTCGTGATGGAGGCGCATCGTCTCCTCGTCGATGGTCGGCTCCAGCGCCCCGTAGTCGTAGGGAAGTGGTGGAACCTCGAAGGCCATGCCGCGCTCCTTTCCTCGCTCTCGTTGAGGCTAACGGGTTGGGAGCGACCGGTGGGGGTTATGCTCAGCCGTCCCCACGCCAAGGAGGCTCGTTGGCCACGCTCGCGTTCAACCGAGATGAGATCACGCCCCGCCAGCTCAAGCCCGCACTGCTGGAGCTGGACGGCATCTCCCGCGAGGCGGTCGAGGCCCACTTCAAGCTCTACGAGGGCTATGTCAACAAGCGCAACGAGATCCTGGCCAAGCTCGGCGACGTGGACCTGGCCGCCGCCAATCAGGTCTACTCGGAGGTGCGGGCGCTGAAGGTCGACCTCAGCTTCGCGCTCGGCGGGATCAAGAACCACGAGATCTACTTCGAGCACCTCGGCGGGAACGGCGGCGAGCCCGACGGCCCCGTCGGCGACCTGATCGCCCGCGACTTCGGCTCGGTCGCCGACTGGCGCGCCGACCTGAAGGCGACCGGGATGGCCGGCCGCGGCTGGGCCTGGACCGCCTACGACTGGGACGAGGGCCGCCTGTTCAACTACGTCGGCGACGCGCAGAACACGTTCCCGATCTGGAACGCGACCCCGCTCGTCGCGCTCGACGTCTACGAGCACGCGTACTTCATCGACTACCAGACCGACCGTGCGTCCTACATCGAGGCCTTCTTCGCGAACCTCGACTGGGCGGTCGTCAACGACTGGGTCCAGCAGTACCAGATCACGCCCTGAGCACACTCTTCTTCGCAGCTATCGGCTACCTGGCCGGGAGCATCCCGACCGGCTACTGGCTCGTGCGCCTGCTTCGTCACGAAGACATCCGCAAGGTCGGCAGCGGGAACATCGGCGCGACCAACGTCTGGCGCACCTACGGCGCGCGGTACGGCGTGCCGGTGATGCTGGCCGACACGCTGAAAGGGTTCGTGCCCGCCCTGCTGGCGACGATCTACGTCGGGCACCTGGCCGGCGTGCTCGCCGGCGGCGCGGCGATGCTCGGCCACTGGCGGCCGCTGTTCATGGGCTTCGCCAAGGGCGGCAAGGCGGTGGCGACCTGCGGCGGCGCCTTCCTCGCCGTGGCCCCGATCGTCGGCGGGGTCGGCGCGATCGTCTGGCTCGTGACCTTCGCGCTCTTCCGCTACGCCTCCGTCGCCTCGATTACCGCGGCGCTCTCGCTGCCGGTGGTGGCCGCGCTGCTCGACGAGCCCTGGCCGGTGATCGCCTTCGCAGCGCTGGCCGCGCTGGCCGTGCTCGTCCTGCACCGCCCGAACATCAGCCGCCTGCGGGCCGGCACCGAGACGCGCTTCCGTTTCAGGCGGCCGGCTACGCCTTAGCGAGCCACTCGCGTAGCTCGGTGTGGTGCCCGACGGCTGCGCCGCCCTCGAGCTCGGCGCGCAGCTCGCCCGCAGTGCCGTAACGCTCGGCCACCACGTCGTGCGTGTGGATCGTCTCCAGGTTCACCTGCCGCGCGAGCAGGAAGTCGTCGTCACCGAGCCCCGGGAAGGCCTCCAGAGTGTCGCGCAGGGCGATGCGCACCGAGTCCTCGACGAAGCGCGGCTGCAGGTGCGCGTGCTCGACGACGAACAGCTCGTCGGGACGCTTCAGCAGCTCGTAGACCGGCGAGCTCATCGAGCCCTCGACGATCCGCACCAGCTGCTCGGCGTTGATCGTCGCCTCGGTGCCGACGAAGAGCGTCCCGCGGCCACGCTGGTTGTGCGTCGCCAACGGTACGAGCTCGAGGATCCGCTCGACGTCGAGGTCGTCGAAGCCGGCCTCGCCGAGCCGTTCGGCGGCGCGCTCGCGCACGAGCCCCTGTGCGCACGGGCAGGCGTTGATCCCGTTCGCCTCGACCCCGACCAGCCGCCGTGTGCGCAGCTCGGAGGCCGCGGCCAGCCCGATCAGCGAGACGAGCTCCTGCGTGGGCAGGCCGGTGACCGGGGTCTCGCGCTCGAGCGGGTAGCGCGCGACGATCCGCACCTCGGCCCGCAGGGCGCGCTGGCGCTCGACGATGTGCGTCGCGATGTGCTCGGCCAGGCTCTCGACGAGCAGCGCCTCGCCGATCACGACCTCCTCGATCGCCTCCTCGAACAGCTCCGGGAAGCGCGACATGTGCACGCCCTTTTGGGCCGGATCGAGGTCGACGGTGCAGTCGATCTCGGCCACGAGCAGCTTCTCGGCGTTGCCGTGGCTGATCCGGATCGCCTTCTGCACCCCGCGCACGCCCGCGCGCGAGAGGCCGAGCGGCACCTCGGACGGCGCTGCCTGCAGGTCGGGTGTGAGAAGCTGCCTGGGCTCGTCCACGCCGCAACGCTACCAACGCCTCTTTGCCCGAAGACCCTCAGTTCGCCAGGCTCGTCATGCTCGCGTGCCACGACCTCCGCACGCCGCTGGCGACCGTTCACGGCTTCGCGCACACGCTCGCGCGCAGCGACGATCTGGACGAGACGAGCGCGCGCTACGTCGAGATGATCAATGCGGCTTCGGCGCAGCTGGCGGACCTGATCGACGACCTGTCGGTTTCGGCGCGGCTCGCCGGTGACCGCTACGACCCGCCGTTGCGCTCGGTCGACACGATGGAGCTGGCGCTGGCCGCGGTCGAGCGGCTCGGCGAAGAGCGCGTGCGCGTGTCGGGAGAGGGCGCCGAGATCGAGCTCGACCCGGAAGCCGCCGAGCGGGCCGTCGGCGCGCTGGCTCGCTGCGCGCTCCGGCACGGCGGGCTCGAGGAGGTCGAGCTCGCGGTTCGGGGCCAGGAGCTGGCGATCTCGCCCGTGACGCCGGCCTCGGCGCCGGTGCTGCTCGGCGAGGACCTGCGCGACCTCGGTGCCGCGGTGGCGGTGCGCGTCGTCCAGGCGCGTGGCGGGAGCGTCGCGGTCGAAGGGGAAACGCTCACAGTCCGGCTGGCATGAGCGAGCGGCTCGTCAACGTCGACGACTTCGCGGAGGCGGCACGGGAGCGGATGGAGCCCGGGGCCTACGGCTACGTGGCCGGCGGTGCCGGGGACGAGCGCACGCTGCGCGGGAACGCCACCGCCTTCGAGCGCTGGGAGCTGCGGCCGCGCGTGCTGGTGGACGTCGGCAGCGTGACCACCGCGACGACCGTGCTCGGCACCGAGGTCGCCCTGCCGGTCCTGGTGGCGCCGACGGCGTTCCAGCGGCTCTGCGATCCCGAGGGCGAGCTCGCGACGGCGCGCGCTGCGGCGGGCGCCGGGACGGTCATGACCCTCTCGACGCTCTCGAGCGTGACGCCGGCCGAGCTGGCCGCCGCGGCCCCCGGCGCGCCGCAGTGGTTCCAGCTCTACTGGTCGCGCGACCGCGGCTTCACGCAGGAGCTGGTCGCCGGCGCCGTCGAGGCCGGGTTCTCGGCGCTGATGCTGACGGTCGACCTGCCGGTCGCAGGCCGGCGCGAGCGCGACGTGCGCGCGGCGTTCGCGCTCCCGGACGACTTGCCCTTGCCGAACCTGCCGCAGGAGCTGCGGCGCGAGAACTTCCACCAGGCGCTGCACGCGGTCGTCGACGACACCCTCACCTGGCGCGACCTCGAGTGGCTCCGCTCGGCCTGTTCGCTGCCGATCGTGATCAAGGGCATCCTCACCGCCGAGGACGCTTTGCTCGCCGCCGAGCACGGCGCGTCTGCTGTCGTCGTCTCGAACCACGGCGGTCGCCAGCTCGACGGAGTGCCGGCGACGCTGGACGTCCTCCCGGAGGTGGTCGAGGCCGTCGGCGAGCGGGTCGAGGTGCTGGTCGACGGCGGCATCCGACGCGGCACGGACGTGCTCAAGGCGCTCGCGCTCGGGGCGCGCGCGACGCTCTCGGGCCGCGCCGTCCTCTACGGGCTCGCGGCGCAGGGCGAGCAGGGCGCCGCACGCGTGCTCGAGCTCCTGCGCCTGGAGCTCGAGCTCGGCCTGAAATTGCTCGGCTGCCCGACCCCGGCCGACGTGACCGGCGCCCACGTGCGCCGGGCGCACCTATGATCGGCTCCGTGGGCGAAGGAACGCTGACCACGCCGGACGGCCGCACGCTCGCCTACGTCGAGCGCGGCGCCTCCGATGGTTTCCCGGTGATCGTCTCGCACGGGACTCCCGGCAGCCGCTTCGCGCGGCATCCGGACCCGGAGATCTACGACCGTCACGGGATCCGCGCGGTGGCTTACGACCGCCCCGGCTACGGCGGCTCGGATCCGCGGCCCGGCCGCTCGGTGGCCGACGCCGCTGCCGACATCGCGGCGCTCGCGGACGAGCTCGGCTTCGAGCGCTTCGCCGTCGTCGGCGGCTCCGGCGGCGCGCCGCACGCGCTGGCCTGCGGGGCGCTGCTCGCCGACCGCGTCGTCCGGGTCGGGGCGCTCGTGACGCCTGCGCCTCCGGACGCCGAGAACTTCGACTTCTACGAGGGTCTCGCCGACCTGAACGTGAAGGAGTTCGGCGCCGCGATGGAGGGCCCCGAGGCGATCGAGGCCTTCCTCGAGCCCTACATCGAGGGGATCCACAAGGACGTGGACGACGTGATCGAGCAGATCCTGACCGAGCTGCCCGAGGTCGATCGCGAGCTGGCCGCGCGACCCGAGTTCCGGGCGGTGATGAAGCAGTCGTTCGTCGAGGCCGTCCGCCAGGGCTCGCGCGGCTGGGCCGACGACGACCTCGCGTTTGCCAAGCCCTGGGGCTTCGACCTCGAGGACGTGACCGCCGAGACCCGCGTCTGGCAGGGCGAGCTCGACGTGCTCACCCCGCGCCCGCACGGCGAGTACGTCGCCTCGCGGCTGCCGAATGCCCGCTTCGAGCTGCTCGAGGGCGGCGGCCACTTCCTGGACAAGGAGTGGACGGTCGTGCTCGACTGGCTGGGCGCCGGCGCCCGCGTCGCCGGCTAGCGCTCGAGCAGCAGCTGCTCCAGCCGCGCGTCGCCGTTCGCTCGCGCGGCGTCGATCGCGCGAAACTCGTTCCGGCCCTGCTTGATGCTCGGATCGGCGCCGTGCTCGAGCAGCAGCTCGCAGAGCTCGTAGCGCGTCGCCTCGTCCTTGTTCTCGGAGGCGGCCGCGGCGTGCAGGGCGTTCGTCTGGATGTGCTCGTTGCGCGCGAGCGTGTTCGCGTCGGCGCCACGCTCGAGCAGCAGGCGAGCGGCCTCGACGTGCCCGAAGAAGCACGCGAGGCCGAGCGGCTGGAAGCCATCCTCGCCGTAGGCGTTCGCCCGCGCCGCGTCCTCGTCCAGCAGCTCGCGCAACCGCTCGGCTCGCCCGAAGGCGGCCGCCTCGAAGACGTCGAGCTCGGAGCCGGCCGCGAGCAGCCCCGCCACCTCATCGTCCTTGCCCGCGTAGAGAGCCTCCAGCAGCCGGCTCATCGCAGCAGCCTCGAGAGCCTGCGGTCCTTGAGCAACCGCCCGCCGGTCTGGCACTGAGGGCAGTAGAAGATCGTGTGCTCCTCGAAGTCGACGCGCTCGAGTGACGTGCCGCAGACGTGGCAGGGCTCGTGGAGCTTGTTGTGCACGCGGTAGACCTGCGCGTCCTTGGCGCCGCGCTCGCGCAGCTCGAGGCCGCGCTCGAGCTCGGAGTCGATCGCCTCGGCCAGCCGCGCCACCTCCTCCGGCGTCAGGCTCTGCGCGAGGTCGAAGGGCGAGAGTTTCGCGGTGTGGAGGATCTCGTTCGCCCAGGCGCGGCCGATCCCGGAGATCACACGCTGGTCGCGCAGCAGCGAGTGCAGCCGTCGCGGCTCCGACGACAGGATCTCGCCCAGCCGCTCCTCCCCGAGGCCGAGCGCCTCCGGGCCGAGGTGGGCGAGTTCCGCCTCGGCGGCCTCGGGCGTCAGCAGCCAGACACCCGCGCGCTTCTTCGGGCCGCCCTCGGTCAGCACCAGCTCGCCGCCGCCCTGGAAGCGCAGTCGGAAGGCAGCCGTCTTCGGGCCCTTCTCGCCGGCCAGCAGGTAACGGATCCGGCCGGCGGACATCAGGTGGACGAGCAGCACGAGCTCGCGGTCCTCGGTCGGGAAGAGCAGCCGCTTGGCGCGCCGCTCTGCTCCGGCGAAGCGCCGCCCTTCGAGTGCCGACAGCGGCGGGTCGAAGGTCTTCAGCGTCGCGATGTGGGCCGGGCCTGCCTGCTCGACCGGGAAGGCGCTCACGGGATCGTTCAGCGCTCGGCGCCAGGCTTCCATCTCGGGTAGTTCAGGCATTTACGCTCCCGCCATGGCTGAGCCGCTCAGGGTAGCCGTGCGGCGCGGGACGTTCGTCGAGTCCGTCCACGAGGTGCACGGCGTGGCCGTTCGCGACGGAGAGCTCGCAGTCTCCTTCGGCGACCCCTCGCTGACTGCCTCGCTGCGGTCGGCCGCGAAGCCTTTGCAGGCCCTGCCGCTCGCGCGCGCCTTCCCCGAGCTCGGCCAGGAGGAGCTGGCGATCGCCGCCGCCTCGCACCTCGGCACCGAGCGGCACGTCGAGGCGGTGCGCAAGCTGCTGGCGGCCACCGGTGGCAGCGAGGAAGAGCTCGACTGCGGGATTCAGGAGGGCCGACCGCCGCAGCCGATCTACGACAACTGCTCCGGCAAGCACGCCGGGATGCTCGCTACCTGCCGGGCCCACGGCTGGCCGATCGAGGGCTACCGCCGGCCCGAGCACCCGCTTCAGCAGCTGCTGCTCGAAGAGGTCGCGGCAGCGGCCGAGCTCGACCCTGACGAGATCGGGACCGGGATCGACGGCTGCGGCGTGGTCGCCTTCGCTCTCCCGCTCGAGCGGGCCGCGCTGGCCTTCGCGCGGCTGGAGTCACTCGACGGCGGTGACCGGGTGGCCGACGCGATGCGCGCGCACCCGGAGCTCGTTCGCGGCGAGGGCGCGACCGACACCGTGCTGATGCAGGCGCAGCCGTGGACGTTCGCCAAGGGCGGGGCCGACGGGCTCCTTTGCGCCGGCGGGCGCGGCACCGGTTTGGCGCTGAAGGTCGCGGACGGGAACGGGCGGGCGCTCAGACCCGCGCTCGCCGCGCTGGCGGCGAGCTTCGGCGTGCCGATCCCGGAGTTCGAGCAGGTGACGCTCCCGAACCGTCACGGCGAGCCGGCCGCGACCGTTGCGCTCGCATGAACGAAATGTTCCGAAATTGTGAATTCGCGTGTAACATCCGACCCGCTAGAGGGTGAGCCGGGGAGAGGGAACGACCGGCTCTTGGTGTTTCTAGGTAGGTCGTAAGCCGCCAGCCGCGAAGCAAGCCGGGAGGTCAATTGCTCACCGTCGACATCTCTCTTCCCGACGTCGAGGAGCTGCACAAGCTCGTCCAAGACGGTCTCGAGAAGGGTTTTCTCACCTATGACGAGATCGTCTCCGGGCTCGAGGAGGTCGAGCTCACCAAGGAGCAGATCGAGGACTTCTACACGTATTTGATCGACCACTCCATCGAGCTGATGGAGGGTGAGAACCACAAGCACCCGCCGCACGAGCAGCCGGCGCTGGCGGAGGAGGAGAAGGGCCCGAAGCTCGACCTGACCGTCGAGCCGTCGCTCGACTCGCTGCGGCTCTACCTGCGCGAGATCGGCAAGGTCCCGCTGCTGACCGCCGACCAGGAGGTCTACCTGGCGAAGCGGATCGAGCGCGGCGACATGGGCGCCAAGACGCAGATGATCGAGGCCAACCTGCGCCTCGTCGTCTCGATCGCGAAGTCGTACCTCGGCCGCGGCCTCAGCTTCCTCGACCTGATCCAGGAGGGCTCGCTCGGCCTGATCCGTGCGGTCGAGAAGTTCGACTACCGCAAGGGCTACAAGTTCTCGACCTACGCGACCTGGTGGATCCGGCAGGCCGTGACGCGGGCGATCGCCGACAAGGCGCGCACGATCCGCATCCCGGTGCACATGGTCGAGAAGCTGAACAAGGTCGTGCACATCGAGCGCCAGCTCGTCCAGCGGCTGGGCCGCGAGCCGCGGCCCGACGAGATCGCGGCCGAGCTCGAGATGACGACCGCAGAGGTGCGCGACATCCTGCGCATGGCCCAGCACCCGGTCTCGCTGGAGAAGCCGATCGGCGAGGAGGAGGAGTCCGAGCTCGGCGACTTCGTCGAGGACGAGCAGGCCGAGTCGCCGTATGACACCGCGCAGGTTCAGCTGCGTCGTGAGGACATCGAGAACGCGCTCGCCTCGCTGCCGGAGCGCGACCGCAAGGTGATCGAGCTTCGCTTCGGCCTCTGTGGCACGCAGCCCTGCACGCTCGAGGAGGTTGGCAGGGCCTTTGGCGTCACGCGCGAGCGCATCCGCCAGATCGAGAACAACACGCTCAAGAAGCTCGAGTCGCTGCCCGAGGCTCAGGGCCTGAAGGATTGCGTCTGAGCAACTCCGCGACCCCGATGCTCTCGTACGAGGACGTCGGGGCGGCGGTCGACTGGCTGGGCGAGGCGTTCGGCTTCGTCGAGTCGGGGGAGCGGTTCACGGACGACGAGGGCCGCGTCGGGCACGCCGAGCTATCGCTGGACGGCGCGACCGTCTTCCTCGGCTGGCCCGGGCCGGACTACCGCAGCCCGAAGCGGCACGCGCAGGAGTGCGAGCAGGCTGCGCGCTGGCTGGCGACGCCGTGGGTGGTCGACGGCGTCCATGTCGAGGTGTCGGACCTCGACGCACACTACGAGCGCGCGCGAGCGGCCGGTGCCGAGATCCTGCGCGAGCCCGAGGATCTGCCGTTCGGCCGGCTCTACTCGGCGGCGGACCGCGAGGGCCACCGCTGGATGTTCATGCAGCCGAGCTAGGCGCCGCGCTGCCGCGGTAGCTGCCGCCGAAGCTCGGCATGCCGGCCTGGACGCTCACCGGTCGGTCGTCCGGCTGCAGGTAGCCGATCCGGTTCGAGTGGAAGCTGAGCGTCCAGGGGCCGCGGCGCGAGACCTGCACGGAGACAACAAGGGTCTTCCCGGGGAGGACCGTCACGCGGCGGTCGACGCCGGGGCCGTGCAGTCGCAGGATGGTCGGCTTGGTCTGCTTCGGCAGCGAGAGCGGGAAGCGGAGGGTCCCTTCGACACGGCCGTCCGCGGCGGGATAGAGCGTGAGGTGGCCGGCCGGGGAAAGCCAGCCGTCGTGGTAGAGGCCGCCGACGAAGAGGGCCATCCTGGGCGTGCCGGCCGGGCGCCAGAGTTCGTAGTCGGCTCCGGAAGCGACGCGGGTCGCGCCGGTCAGGCGCGCGCGGACGGCGAAGTTCGAGATCGCCAGCGGGCCGCGCATTGTCTTGCCGCCGAGCCGGAAGCGGCCGTCGTCGGCGATCGTCACGTGCGGGTGGCCGAAGGCGTCGATCGGCGAGGCCTGGTCGAGGAACGCGAGCCGCGTGAGCGAGTGGTTCCAGAACAGCTGCTCGTGCGCGCGTGCGTGGGGCGTGGCCGGGGTCTGGATCAGGGTCGCGTCGCCGACGTTCGCATGGTCGACCCAGCGAGCGTCCGGGGGTAGGTAGGTCGCGCGCACGGTGCGGACGACGTGGTGGTCGAACGAGATCGCGCCGAGCGAGACCGCGCACGAGGCGACGATCGTCGCGCCGACGGCGACCCAGACCAGCCGCTCCTTGAACGCGCAGGCGGCGGCGAGGCAGGCGAGCACCGCCGCACCGAGCGCGATCGCGAGCGAGCCGTCGCCGATCCCGACGGCCTTCTCCAGCCGGAACACGCCCATCAGGAACGGCGAGTCCTGCTTGAAGTCGCTGATCGTGTAGCCCGACAGCGGCACGCGAGCGGAGAGGGCCAGCAGCCCGACCGCGCCGAGCGCGACCGCGTTCTTCGCGGGCCGTCCTCGCTGGAGCCAGAGCACGAAGGCGGGGAAGACGAGCGGGAGCAGCACCATCAGGTACCGTTCCTGGAAGCGGTCGGAGCCGTTGGTTGCGTAGAGCGCCGCTTCCGCGAAGAGCCCGAGCAGCAGGCCGACCGACAGCGCGGCCAGGCCGCACTCCTCGCGGGAGGTGGGCTTCCAGAGCGCGAGGACGATGCCGACGACCGCGCCTGGCACGAGCGCGAAGCCGGCCGCGTAGGCGAGCAGCATCGCGTCGGTGCCGAGCCAGTGCGCGATCTCGCCCGGCTTGACGTGCAGGTCGGCGACGCCGGAGTAATAGCCGAGCAGCCGCTTCGGCCCCAGCACGGCCGCGAAGGCGAGTGGCGCCGCGTAGAGCAGCACCGACAGTCGGAAGCGCGACCAGACGGCGCGCACCGAGCCGCGTTCGACCACGAGCGCCGCCGCCAGGAAGATCAGAGGCAGGAAGACGTACTGGATCCGCGCGAAGGTCGCGAGCACCGCGAGCGCGGCGAAGCCGAGTTGCAGCCGCCGCGTCGGCTCGGCCAGCGCGCAGACGCCGAGGTAGACCGCGCCGAGCACGAGCGGGTAGGCGATCGCGTCGGCGAGCAGGAACGACGAGAAGAAGAGGTCCGGCGAGACCACGGTCAGCGCCGCCGCGGCCAGCGCAGCCCAGTCGCCGCCGCCGAGCCGGCGCACGAGCAGGTACACGGGTACCGCCGCGAGCGACATGAAGAGCGCGTTCTCCGCCTGCGTCAGGCGGTAGGCGAGCGCCGGGTCGTTCGTCAGCCAGAACGGGGCCGCGAGCAGCGGCTCGAGCATGGCCGGGAAATGGGCGGAGGAGCCGCGGATCAGCGGCCGGCCGCTCTGGGCGAGCGAGCGCGCGATGCCCGAGTAGATGTACTCGTCGGGGAAGTAGAGCGGGGTCGAGTGGCCGAGCGCCGCGACGAAGCGGACGACGAAGCTCGCGGCCACGATCCCGCCGAGCAGCAGGCGCGCAGGGATCGTGGCCGCGCGGGCGACCGCAACAGGGCGCGGAACGGAGAGATCAACCGCCACGAGGTCGCTATCGGCAGTGCTGCGCTATCCCTTGAACGAGGGATACTTCGCCCGATGGCGGTCGCAGGGGTCAGGGCCTCGCAGGTCGCGTGGAGCGCGCGGCTGCGCGTGCCCGCGATTCGAGGCGCGCAGCTGCTGGCGGCCTCGGGCTTCGCGCTCGCCCAGCCGCTGTTCGACCTGCTCGGCAAGAACGCGGAGTTCTTCGCCGTGCGTGGCTCGACCCCCGGCGACATCGTCCTGTTCGCGCTCGTCGTGACGTTCGCGCCGGCACTGCTGCTGCTGGGGGTCGAGCTCGTGGTCGCCGCTCTCAGCGACCCCGCCGCCTTTGTCCTGCACCACGTCTTTCTCGGCTTCCTGGGCGCGGTCTTCGGCGTCCAGGCGCTCAAGCGCTCGGGAGTGGACGGCACGGCCGTCCTGATCGTCGGCGCCGTCCTGATCGGGGTCGTGATCGCGCTGGCTGCCTGGCGGCTGCCTCCCGCGCGCTCGTTCCTGACCGTGCTCGCAGCTGCGCCGATCGTCTTCCTCGCCCTGTTCCTGCTCGACTCGCCGACCTCGAAGCTGGTGATCTCCAGCGGCACGGCCGAGGCCGCGGCGATCCGGACCCGCGCGACGACGCCGATCGTCTTCCTGCTCCTCGACGAGTTTCCGGTGATCGACCTTCAGCAGGCCGACGGCGGGATCGACGCCAAGCGCTTTCCGAACTTCGCGAAGCTCGCGGCGAGCTCGACCTGGTACCGCAACACCACGACCGTGTCGGCCTCGACCACGGTCGCCGTGCCCGCGATCCTGAGCGGCCAGAAGCCGAAGAAGGGCGCGCTGCCGATCTTCCGCGACCACCCGAACAACCTCTTCACGCTGCTCGGCAAGCGCTACCGCATGGTCGTGCACGAGTCGCAGACGCGGCTCTGCCCGCAGCGGCTCTGCAAGCAGAAGACGGCCGATGCCGGCTCGCGGCTGTCGTCGCTCTACTCCGACGTGCGGGTCGTGTATCTGCACCTGATCGCGCCGCCGGAGCTCGAGCAGCGTCTGCCCGTGATCGACGAGTCGTGGGGCAACTTCGGGAACGCGACCGAGGAGGAGGCCCCGGCCGCGACCGACTCGAACGGCCCGCCGAAGGTCGACCTGAACACCTTCTACCTCAGCCGCGTCCGCGACTTCCGCCGCTTCGTCGCCTCGTTCAGGAAGCCCGGGAACGGCCCGCCGACGCTCTACTTCCTGCACGACCTGCTCCCGCACACGCCCTGGCTGTACTTCCCTGACGGGCGCGCGCGAGCCGTCTCGAGGACGAACGCGCCGGGCCGCAACGGCGAGCTCTGGGTCAACGGCCAGCTCGCGACGCAGGCCTGGCAGCGGCACCTGCTGCAGGTCGGCTACACGGACAAGCTGCTGGGGACGTTCATCGCGCGGCTGCACAAGGTCGGGCTCTGGGACAAGGCCCTCGTGATCGTCACGCCCGACCACGGGGTCAGCTTCCGCGGCGGCGACCTGCGCCGGCGGCCGACGCGCAAGAACCTGGCCGAGCTTGGCTTCACGCCGCTATTCGTCAAGTACCCCGGAGAGTCGGAGGGCCGGGTCGTCGACTCGCGGCACGTGTCGACGCTGGACCTACTTCCGACGATCGCCGACGTGCTCGGGATCAAGATTCCGTGGCACGTCGCGGGCGCCTCGGCGCTGAAGGGCGGTGCGGGGTCGAGCGTGGTCGACGTCGCCGGCGTGCGGGAGTCCTACCGCGCGGCGCTCGCGCAGCGCCAGGCCTCGCTGGCACGCCAGTTGTCGCTGTTCGGCAGCGGCGACTGGGGCGACCGGTTCTCGGGAACCGGCCCCTATCGCGGGCTGGTCGGCAGCAAGGTCTCGACCCTCCAGGTGACGCCGGCGCCGACCGCATCGGCGCAACTGGACGCGGTCGGCAGCCGTCTCGTTCGGCGCTTCCCGCGCAACTCGGCGCTCGTTCCCTCGCCGCTGGCGGGAACCCTCTCGGGCGTGCCGGCCGGGCGGCCGGTGGCCGTGGCGCTGAACGGCCGCATCGCCGCGGTCAGCGTCGCCTACCGCAACCCCGGCGGCGGGCCGGTGCGCTTCTCCGCGCTCGCGGGTGAGAACGCCTTCAGGACCGGACGCAATGCGGTGCGCGTGTTCGTGCTCGCCGGCAGCGCGGCGCACCCGACGCTTGACGCGGCGAGGAGCTCCCTGTCGAGCTAGGCCGCGGGCTCGGTGCGCTCGAGCGGCACGAACAACCGGCAGTGCGGGCACTTGTACCCGGTTGGCCCGGGTGCGGACTGGGCGGCGAGCAGCTCGCCCTCGAACTCTTTCCCGCAGTGCGGGCACACGACCCGGTGTTCCTCCGCCACGACGCCCAAGCTAGCAGCGCTCAGAGGGTCTCCGGCGACTCCAGCCGCTCCAGCAGCGAGCCGACCCTTGCGGCGAAGCGCGTGGCGAGTTCCGCGCGCTCCGGGTTGAAGTGGCCGTGCTCGGCATAGAGCTCGACGAGCCCCCAGCAGCTGTCGCTGCTCGGCAGGCAGACCATCAGCAGCGACTCGAACCCGAGCTTCGCGAGCAGGGCCGCCTCGTGCTCGTCGGCGTCCGAGTCGAGCCGCGAGACCCAGCGCGCCTCGCCGGAGTCGACGACCTCGTGCGTGAGCGGGAAGTCGGAGATCAGATACTCGTGCCCGTGGGCGAGCGGCCGGCCCGAGGTGGTGTGCTCGGCGAGACCGACGAGCAGGTCGCCGATCACCCGCGAAATCGCGCAGGCCGTCGCGTCGAACAGCTCGACCCCTTCGCGGCAGGCGGTGTCGAGCAGGCCGCGAATGGTCGTCTCGGCCTCCATCGCGGCCGAGCTCTGCTCGAACGAGTCGGTGGTCATGGGAGCAGGTTACGGGGTAGCCGGGCGAGATCGCATCAACCTGCTGCGGCCCCGAGACGGTAAGGGCGGCCCGGGCGGCGGGCCGCCCCGCTCCATCGGTCTAGTAACCGCCTCCGCCGCCACCTCCGCCACCGCCGCTGAGCGTCATGATCAGCACGACGGCGACGATCACGGCCGCAACGCCGATCCCGAGGATGACCAGCCAGCGGGTTCGGCTCGAGGAGCCCATTCCGGCCCGCCTTTCGAGGAGCGTGGCCATGAGCACCACCTCCTTTCTCGGCGTGTACACCTACCCATACGGGCCTGCCCGGCTAACGGTTCGCACGAAACTCCGCCAAGGGAATACGCTGCACCCGACCGCACGTTTAGGGAGGCACATGGCACTGCAGATCGGCGACACCGCACCGGACTTCACCGCTCAGACGACCGAGGGCGAGATCGGATTCCACGACTGGATCGGCGACTCCTGGGCGGTGCTCTTCTCGCACCCGAAGGACTTCACGCCCGTGTGCACGACCGAGCTCGGCTACATGGCGAAGATCAAGCCGCAGTTCGACGAGCGCAACGTCAAGGTGATCGGCCTTTCGGTGGATCCCGTCGAGAGGCACACGGGCTGGGCGGAGGACATCGAGGAGACCCAGGGGCAGGCGCCCAACTACCCGATCATCGGCGACGCCGACTTCGAGGTCTCGAAGGCCTACGGGATGCTGGGGAGTGACGTCTCCGGCGATCCGGGCTCGCGCACGCCGGCCGACAACCAGACCGTTCGCAACGTCTTCGTGATCGGCCCGGACAAGAAGATCAAGCTGATCCTCGTCTACCCGATGACGACCGGCCGCAACTTCGACGAGGTGCTGCGCGTGATCGACTCGCTGCAGCTGACGGCGCAGCACAAGGTGGCCACGCCGGTCAACTGGCAGCAGGGCGACGACGTGATCATCGCCGGCTCGGTCTCGGACGACGAGGCCAGGGAGCTCTTCGGCGAATGGGAATCGCCCAAGCCGTACATCAGGGTCGTTCCGCAACCCGACCGATGAGTTCCGGCGACTGACGCCGTCTCAGTTCCCGTGAGCAAGATTGTCGTATCGCAGTTCGTCACGCTCGACGGCGTCTTCGAGGACCCGGGCGGGTCCGAGGGCATGGAGCGCGGCGGGTGGGCCTTCCGCTACGAGCGCGGGGAGGAGGGCGACCGCTTCAAGCTCGACGAGGTGATGGCCTCGGACGCGCTGCTGCTCGGCCGCGTCACCTACGCGGGCTTCGCTGCCGCCTGGCCGTCGCGCCAGGATGAGTTCGGGTTCGCGGACAAGTTCAACGGGATGCGGAAGTACGTCGTCTCGAGCACGCTGACCGACCCGGAGTGGAACAACACGGAGGTGGTCACGCTCGACGAGGTGGCCGGCCTGCGCGACGAGCACGAGGGCGACATCCTCGTCAACGGCAGCGCGCAGCTTGTGCGCGGGCTGCTCGAGCGCGGGCTCGTGGACGAGCTGCGGCTGATGGTCTTCCCGGCGGTGCTCGGGAGCGGCCGGACGCTGTTCGGCGAGACCGCCTCGGAGCACCCGTTCCGGCTCGTCTCCTCGAAGCCGGTCGGCGACGACGGCGTGATTATCCTCGTTTACCAGCCTGTTACACACGAGGACGCGGAGGCTCAGTAGCGTGAACGCGACCTTGGGCAGCCCCGAGCCCCAGCCGATTCTCGCGCGACTCGCGCATTTGATCGTGCGCCGGCGCAAGCTGGTGATCGCGGCCTGGGTCGTGCTGACGCTGTTCGGCGCCTTCAGCGCCGGCCAGGTCTCGAAGCGCTGGTTCGAGAGCTTCTCGATTCCGGGCTACTCGTCCTACGAGACGAACCAGAAGACGCTGAAGATCTTCGGCACCGGCGAGCAGGCGCCGCTCGTGGCCGTCTTCCACAGCGACGGCGACGTCACCGAGCAGACCGGCATCCAGCGTGCGGTCGAGGCGGCCGCGAAGGTCAACCCCGGCTCGCGCGACTCGTCGTACTTTTCCACGGGGAGCCGCGCCTACGTCTCGAAGGACGGGCACACCACCTTCGCCGAGATCTACCCGCCGAAGACGCCGACCTTCAGCTCGTCGGTGCACATGGACGAGGTGCGCGCGAAGCTCAAGGAGAACACGCCCGAGGGCGTGCAGACCTACCTGACCGGGCGCGACCCGCTCTACGAGGCCTCGACGGGCGGCGAGAGCGGCGGCCCGAGCGTCCTCACGGAGGCGATCGTCGGCGGCCTCGGCTGCCTGGTGATCCTGTTCTTCGTCTTCGGCACGCTGCCGGCGGTGCTGATGCCGATCGTGGTCGCGATCGCGGCGATCCTGAACACCTTCACGCTCGTCTGGATCCTGACCTACATCACGAACGTCTCGATCATCGTCCAGTTCCTGATCGCGCTGGTCGGCCTCGGGGTCGCGATCGACTACGCGCTCCTGATGATCTTCCGCTTCCGCGACGAGCTGCGCGAGGGCGAGGACGTCGAGACGGCGCTCGTGGAGACGATGACCCATGCCGGCCGCTCGGTGATCGTCTCCGGCTCGACCGTGGCCGTCGGCCTGCTCTCGATGCTCGTGCTGCCGCTGCCGTTCATCCGCTCGATCGGGATCGGCGGGATGCTGATCCCGACGGTGTCGGTGATCACCGCGATCACGCTCCTGCCGGCGCTGCTCGCGACTCTCGGTACACGGATCAACAGCGTCCGCCTGCTGCCTAAGCGCTTCGTCGACCGCGGCCATCCCGAGGACGGCCCGTGGGGCCGCTGGGCGCGCCTGGTCATGCGGCGGCCGTGGCCGGTTGCGGCCGCCGGCATGGTGATCGTGGGCGTGCTCGTCTTCTACGGCGTGCACCTGAACCCGAGCGAGGCCCAGGCCAAAGACTTCCCGGGCAGCGGTGACGCGATCGACGGCCGCCAGGTGCTCACGGACGCGCAGATCTCGGCGGGCGTGATGAAGCCGTTCGTCGTGCTCGTGGACAACGGCGGCGACCCGAAGACAGTCGCTGCGCGGGTCGCCCGGACCCCCGGCGTCGACGGCGCCGCCGCTCCGCCCGACTGGCGCAAGGGCTCGGCCAGCCTGGTTGAGGCCTTCCCCGACGCCGACGGCGCGGCCAGGTCGACGCGCGGGACGATCAAGCGCGTTCGCTCGGAGCTGAAGGGGACCGACGGCACGCTCGGCGGCGTCGCGGGCGAGGACCGCGACTTCGTGGCCGCCGTCTACTCGAACTTCCCCTACGTGCTCGCGTTCGTCGTGCTGTTGACCTTCCTGCTGCTGGCGCGAGCCTTCAGGTCGATCCTGCTGCCGATCAAGGCGGTCGTGCTGAACCTGATCTCGCTGCTGGCGGCCTACGGGATCATCGTTTTCATCTTCCAGGACGGCCACGGCTCGAAGGCGATCTGGGGCGTGAATGCAACTCACTCGATCATCCCGTGGATCCCGCTGATGATCTTCGCCTTCCTGTACGGGCTCTCGATGGACTACGAGGTCTTCATGCTCTCGCGCATGCGCGAGATCTACGACGAGACGGGGGACACCGTGACGGCGATCTCGCTCGGGCTGGCGCGCACGGGCAAGCTGGTGACCAGCGCGGCGCTCGTGCTGATGTTCGCCTTCTTCGTGCTCTCGTCGAGCCCCGGAGTGGACATCAAGCAGTTCGGAATCGGGCTCGCGGCCGGCATCATCTTCGACGCGACCGTGATCCGCACCCTGCTCGTGCCGTCGCTGATGCGGCTCTTCGGCGAGTGGAACTGGTGGATGCCGCCGATCGCCGCCAAGGCGCTCTTCGTGCGCGAGCCACGCCGATCCGAGCGGCCGGCACTCGACTCCGCCTGACGCCGGCTGCTACGACCTTCGGGCGTTAGTCACGCTCGCGCAGGCGAGACTCACTTATCTCCGCTGTGCTCGGCGATCTGCGCAAATGCTTTGGTTGGCTGCTTCTCGTTCAGCCGGCTTCTGATCGCGACGGCGCACTGCTGGGGGGTCTGCTTCGCAGTGTCCACGTCAACGTCGCAAGTCCAGTGGGCGTGTACTTCGCGCTGCCAACGGAGGACGGGCTGCGGAAGCGGCTCACCAGGTTCGCCGACCGCATACACGTGCGCGCCAGCGGCGCGTCGCCGATCCATAATCGTCTCGATATCACAGCGCACGCCGACGAAGAGAACTGAAAACTCAGCGAGCCGTAACGCGGCGTCTGTCGCGACCTCGACGTCGTAGAGGCCGACGTCTACCACGACGTTCAGTCCGAACCGCGCATGCGCTGCGATGGACTCCCACAGGGCCGCGTAGAGCGCCGGTACCGCCGCTGCAGCCGGATGGTCCGGTTCGCCCGGCCGCAACCCAACCCCTGGCTGTAGAGCGGGCGGCGTCATCTCTCGACCTGAGGACGAGCTGGCGCTCACACACCGAACCTAACGCGTCAGCATCGACCGCTCTGGTGACATTCGCGCACCCTGGGCCAGACGAGTCGCTCTACGACGGCTGTCCGAGATTCCGAGCGTCGTTTCCGACCGTCAGCGTTAGGACCCTGTCGCCTTCAGAAATGTGGATGTGCCACTCCGCCTCTCGGTGCGGCATCCCGTCCCATGCAAGCAGTGCATCTCGAAGCTCCGCTGCCTCTGCGGCTGTCAGATCCAGCCAAAGCACGTTGGTCTCGTTACCGCCTGCGTCGATCCGCATAGCCCAAGGCTACGCTCTCGTCGAGTGACATAGCCCTAGGTTCTCGCCCCGCTCCGGTTACCGAAAGCGGAACGATCGACGTGCTGACTCGAAGACGCGGCGGTCGGCGGCCGCGGAAAACGCACGGGGCGAAGCCAGTACGAACGCGTACCCACGGCCACGACGAACCGTCAATGCCACGTTGATGTCGTGAGCTTCGCAGGCAGCTGTGAAGGCCAGTGCCGGTGCGCCTCCGAGCGCCGTGGCGCGATAGCCGGGCGACTTCGTGCAAAAACTGGGGAGGGCGGTGCCGACGTACAGGCTCGCCCATTTGCGTAGCGTCGATCGTCGCGGCAGCGACCGCGCCGCGGCGGCCAACGCGCGTCCGTCGGCAGCTGAGTAAAAGTCGACCTCCGGCTGGTTTTGGAAGGGCGGGCCTCCCCGCCAGGGGACCGACGCCGGGCGCGACGTCCAGTCGCCGGGTAGGACGACCGAGTAGCCGTACCTCTTCGAGACGAACCTCGTGCTCGACCTCGCGTCCGCAGCCGCTGCCAGAGCGGCTGCGACGGCGACAAGCGCGAGCATCGTCCGCATCACACGGAAGCGTACTACTGCCACCGAGGCCGCAACCAAACCGCCAGGCGTCCATTCGCACCCGTCAAAGTGCGTGCCTTCCGATGTTCTGACTATCGATGCGTGACACCGTGATAGGTTCAGGGTGCCTTTCTGGCTCAGAATCCTCGGTCGCCAGGCGAGCCCTGTGAGACGTGTTCGGTTGTAGGTCGGCTCCGTCAGAAGGCACCCATACGAAGGAGGCCATTCATGGCCACCAGTCCCACGTCGGCACCACCGACGACGATGGACGACCGTGCGACGAGCGTGCTCGTCCGCTTCACTCCCGCCGCGGTCACGACCGAGCAGTACGACGAGACGATTCGGCGTCTGGAAAAGTCGGGCGATTGGCTGCCGGAAGGACTCGAGTCCCACGTCGCCTTCGAGGCGGGCGGGAAGTTCCGAGTCAGCGAGATCTGGGACTCGCAGGCGCAGTTCGACGCCTTCGGTAAGCGCCTCATGCCGATCCTGGAGGACGTGGGGATCGACCCGGGCACGCCCGAGATGCTCGAGATCCACAACATCATCAGGCGCTAGTAATCAGAGCGGCAACGAGCGAGGGCCGGACTGGCTGAAGGCGAGGAGAGACTTCCGCCTGGAGCCGTTCGGCCCTCTTGCCTCGCCAGTGACGGCTATTCAGTTCGGGCGCCTGGCGCTCAGGAACGCGCGGCGACGGGATCACGCCCGCCGAGGCCGCCGACACCTCGTCGAGCGCCGGCTGGCCGACGCCGCCGCCTAGCTAGCTGGTGCAGCTCGAGGTCAGGGTCGGCTTCGAGCCGTCGACCGGGACGCGCCAGGTCGACCAGCACTTCTGGCTCCTCGGCACCGAGTTGGCGACCAGCTCGCTCGAGTCCGGCGACCAGGCGGCCGTCGGCGCGTACTTGAGCTGGAGGAGACTGCGCACCTTCCCCGTCGCGACGTCGACGACGGCCAGTTTGCCGAGCGTTCCCGTGCCTGTCTCGAAGGCGATGTACTTGCCGTCGGGCGACCAGCCGAACACGTTCTCGATCCTGCGGGGGACGAGAGCTCGGCTCTTGCCGCCCCCGGCCGAGATCAGGTGCAGCGCGACGGACTTCCCGGCGAAGGCGACGTAGGCGACCTTCCCGACCTTCGGCGACCACAACGGATGCTGGCCGACTTTCACCAGCCGCCGGAGGTTGCTGCCGTCCGCCTTCGCCGTCCAGATGCCGAACGTCTTCCCGGAGTCGTTGGACGCGGTGCGCTCGAAGACGACCTTCGATCCGTCGCGCGAGAGACTCGGATCGACGTTGTCGAGCTTCTTTCCGCCGACCTTGCCGACGAGGGCTCCCGACTGGGCATCGAGGATCGTCACCGGCCCCGAGCAGCTGAGGCACGAGGGCGAGCCACGCCCGACCGCGATACGAGTTCCGGTTGGGTTCGTGACGAAGGAGAAGTCGTTGATTCCCCGGGCGATCTTCCGCGGCTTGCTCCCGGGCGCGAACCGGAGGATGTCTCCGTCCCGCAGCACGAGAAGCTGCTTCGACGGCAGCCAGGCGAGCTGGTTGGGCGGGTCGGGGCACTTGACGGTGCACACCGTGTAGCGGAGCGGCTGGGCGCTCGTGCCGTCGGCGTTCGCGGTGCAGAGCGCCTGCAGGACGTCGTTCGGGTTGCGGTGGCCGGTCGTCGGAGGCCAGCGCCTTCCGTAGTACGCGATTTGGGTCCCGTCCGGCGACCAGATCGGTTGGCTCACCTGCCGGCACGGCGAGATGCTCGTGGACGAGGCGCGGCTCGTGGCCGCGACGAACGCGAGAAGGACGACAGACGCTATGAGGACCCCACGGAACATGCTCCCAGGGTACGTCGCTCGTCTAGTGACGCACTAACGGGAAGCTACGTATTCGGCCATCGCCCGCCGGTCCGCGACCGTATGCGTAGCGCGATCCCGAGCCGGATCGCGAGGACGATCCCGACGAGCACGAGGATCCCGATCAGAGACCAGAACGGTCAGCCGCTTGGTTTCAAATTGCTGTTCTCCGGTCTCTCACCAGATAGGCGACGATCAGCGCAGCGGGGAAGAACACGAGGCTGAAGAGGAAGAAGAGGAAGAAGCTGTGCCCTTTACGGGCAGCGACACGGGCCGGCCAAAACGCGATCGCGATCCAGATGATGATCGCGACGATTGTCCAGATCCAGACTCCGTTGGCAGCGAGAAGCACGTCGACCTCCTTGTGGTCGGGGCTCCCTAACGTATTGCCATCGCGGAGTCTTGCCTAGGCCGGATCGGCATCATCTGGGCGCGAAACCGTGTTGGATCTCGGAGCGCTCGGGTGACATTCCCGAACACTGGCCCCGGCGACACAGCTGCTCCAGGTGAGGTGGCTAAGCCTCGACGTAGACCGAGATCGGTTGGACGACGCCGTGCTCCTCCATCGTGGCCATGACTTCGGGTGGCGGCGAAGTCAACATTCCCTGCAGGGCTGCCAGATCGGCAACGTCGGCTGTGATCGCGATCTTGTTGCTTCCGTCGTGGGCGACGAAATCGGTCACGTTGCTGCCGGTACCCGATTCGATGGCTGCGGCCCGGTCAGCCTTGCCCTGCAACCAACGATCGATGTCTTCGACGGCATGGGTGATGACTACTCTCGGCATCTCGACTCCCTTCGTGCGGAACGCTGCGGTCTGTCGGCCGACCGTACTACACCCAGGCGGCACGCTTCGGAAGATGCCGAACACCTCGGGTGACATTCCCGCACCCTGAACCAGGCAAGTCATCTGTCACCTGCTCGCGTCGCACTCCTCTGCTGGCGAAGTGCGAAAGCAACGCGCGCCGCATCACCGACGCCAGTAACGTGCGCCGAACAGGATGCGAGCGGCCGGGATCACTGCACTCGGCGGGCCCGTCGAGATCTTCGAGGTGGACGAGCTGGCGACGCCTGGAGCAGGCGAGGTCCTCATCGACGTCGTCGCTGCCGGCATCGGCAACTGGGACGAGCTTGTCAGGATCGGCAGCTGGCAGATCGGCGGCCCGGCTCCGATGGCGCTCGGGACGGAGGCATCCGGGACGGTCGCAGCGGTCGGCTCCGGCGTGGCCGAGCTGCGCGAGGGGGACGAGGTGATGACACATCCGCTGCCGCTCCGGCGTCACGGGACGTGGGCGGCGAGGGTGCTCGCCCCGGCGGCGACCGTCGCGGCCCGGCCGCCAGAGGCGTCATGGGAAGCCGGCGGAGCGTTTCCCATTCCGGCGCTCACTGCGGCTCAGGCACTCGACGAGGCTCTTGAGATCGAGAGCGGCGGCTGGGTCGTCGTCAACGGAGCCGGCGGAGTCACAGGTGGCCTGCTCGTCCAACTCGCCGCGGCTCGGGGCGCCCGCGTGATCGCGACCGCGAGCGCGAAGAAGGTCGAGCGCGTCCGCGACTACGGTGCATCGGAAGTGCTCGACTACCACGGCGACTGGCCTGCGCTCGCCCGCGAGATCACCGGCGGCGGCGCGCCCAAGGCCGTCAACGCTGCCCCCGGGCAGGCGGCGAGCACGTTGCAGGCGGTTGCTGACGGCGGCCGCCTCGCCACGATCACGGGCGACCCGCCGCGGGAAGAACGAGGCGTCGCCGTATCCGACGTCTACGTCCGGCCCGATGGTCGGCAGCTTTCGGCCCTCGCGGAACTGCTGGCCCAGGGGACACTTAGGGTGCCGATGGCGTCCGTCAGTCCGCTCGAACAGGCGGCACAGGCGCTGCGGGAGGCAGTCGCGGGAGCAGACGGCGCGATCGTCCTGTCACTCCGAACCTAGCCTGGCGCCCTGACGGTCGCGCCCAAGCTGCTGCAGCCGCGGCGACGGGGATGAGGAGTAGGGTCGGAGTCATGGCTCGCGTAGGTCGCACGACAGGGTTGAAGGCGGTGGCATTTGTTGTCGCCTTTGCTTCGTTGACGATCAACTTCGGGCTGATCGACCTGGTCGACGGGTTCACCGGTTACGTCGATCAGGCCCGCAACCAGATCCTCGACGTGGGTTGGGGCGCGGTCTTCGGGGTGATTCTTCCGCTTGGCTTGCTCAGCCAGCTTCACCGCCCGGAGACGCGGGTCGCTGGGATTCAGCAAACAGCAGTCGTCGCGTTGGCGCTTGCTCTCGCGGGTGCTGCTGGTCAAGAGGGATGGTATTTGGCACTCGCCGGCGGGATCGCCGTCGCGTCCGCCGTCCTACTCGTGTTGCATCCGGCGCGACAGACGTTCCTCGTGCGGGGCTGGCACCTCGAGCCGACGATGCTCGCGCTCGCAACCGTTGCCGCTGGACCAGCTCTCGTCTATGCCTGGCGGATGGCGTCGGCCCAGCGGCGCGATCTTCCGCCCGCCGATGCTGTGTCCAACGGTCTCCACCACTGGACCGTGATGACCGCGCTCGCGCTCCTCGTCGTCTTGCTCATGCTCCTTGCCGCCGCTCGGACCTCGGGCTGGCGCATCCCGGCTCTCAGCGCGTCGCTCGCGGCCGGCGTCTGGGCGATCTCGTGCCTGCTCGCACCGCCTTCAGCAGCGGGTAGCGAAGGCCATGCCTGGGCCTGGGTGGCACTGGGATGGTCCGCGGTCACGTTGGTGGCGGCCGCGTGGCCCCGAATGCGCGACCAAACCATCCCCGCAGAGACCCAGCTCCAATTGACCTGACCCGAAAGGCAAATGCGCGCAGTCGCGCGGAGCTACCCGCCGCTGATCGCCGCGATCACGTCGACTCGCGACGCGGTCCCCAGGTCGGTCTCGAGCCCGCCTCGCTCGCGGTCGACGTAGACGTTGATGTGCGGGCGCAGCGCCGGGCCCGGCCCGACGAGGCGGTCGCGGAAGCCGGGCCAGCGCTCGTCCAGGCGGTCGATCGCCTCGAGCACCGTTGCGGCCTCGATCTCGAGCTCGCGCGGCAGCCCTGGGAAGAGGGGCGGCAGCATCGGCGGCAGGTACAGCTCGGCCATCACTCGGCGTTCGCGACGGTGACCGACGTGATGCCCGGGAAGAGGCCGCCGATCTGGCCCCAGCTCTCGCCCTCGTCGGTGCTCGCGAACAGCTGGCCGGTGCTGGTGCCGAAGTACAGGCCGGGAGAGTCGTGGTCGTCGATCGTCATCCCCTCGCGCAGGACGCCGACGTAGGCGTTCTCCGGCGGCAGCCCGTTCGTGAGCGGCTGCCAACTCGAGCCTGCGTCGCGCGTGCGCCAGACGGTCGCCTTGCCCTCCGGCATCGTCCGGCCGTGGCCCGGGTCGAGGGGGATCACGTAGAAGGTGTCGCGGTCGTGCGGGTGCGTCGCGGCGGCGAAGCCGAACTCCGTGGGCAGGCCCTCGGTGATCTCCGTCCATGTCTGGCCGGCGTCGTCGGAGCGGTGCATGCCGACGTGGTTCTGCTGATACATCCGCTCGAAGTCGGCGGCGGGCGCCACCTTGTGGACGCAGAACCCAATCTCCTCGTAGTCGGCGGGCCAGTCGCGGCGGAGGCCCTTGTTGCGGGGAATCCACGTTTTGCCGCCGTCGGTCGTCTCGAACAGGCTGTACCCCTGGACGATGATCCAGAAGCGGTCGCGCTTCTCGGGGTGGGGGATGATTGCGGACAGGCCGAGGTGGCCGGGCGGCTGCTGCGCCGGGTCGTTCCAGGCCTCGCGGCCCTCCTGGCCTTCGAACGTGGTCACGAGCGAGAAGGTCTTGCCGCCGTCGGTGCTCTCGAACAGGCCCGCCGACTCCGCGCCGACGAGCAGCCGGCCGTGCGCCGGCATCACGGACGAGACCTTCGACAGCTTCAAGCCGCCGTCCTCGTCGGGGTAGCCGATCCCCTCGCTCGAGTGCTCCCATGTCTCGCCGAGGTCGGCGCTGCGCCAGATCGCCGAGCCGAACCACTCGCTCGCCGCCGCGGCGTAGATCGTCCCCGACTCGGTGTCGAGCACGGCTTGATAGATAGGCCAGCTCTCGCAATAGGGTCCGCGCACGCTCCAGTCGCGGCGGTCGCCGCTCTCCAGCACGAACAGGCCCTTGCGCGTACCGACGAGGAGCACGTTCTTCGACATTCGATTTACCTCCGTCTCGACGATCGTCTTTCAGTAGACCGGATCCAGCGGCGGAAATCATCGGTGAGCTGCGCTAGGCGTAAGCTCGCTGGATCGGACTCCGGATCCTCAGGAGGCGCAGGCAGGCCTCGCGCTGGGTGCGCGACTTCGTCGGCCCTGAGTTCGACGAGGCGCCGACGCCAGGTCGCCGACTGCTCGTCGCCTACGTCGTTTGCTCGACGCCGAGAAGCGGCAGCGGCTTGCTCTGCCGCGGTCTTGCGGCCACGCGGCAGCTCGCGACGCCGCTTGAATACCTGAACCCGGAACTGCGCATGGTCTTCGCCGAGCGTTGGGGCTCTGGGCCTACCCTCGACGCCTACCTCGGCGCGCTCCATGCGCGGCGAACCACCGCGAACGGCGTGTTCGGCCTCAAAATGCACTGGGCGCAGCTCGAACAGGCGGCAATCGAGGCCGGGGCCTCGCCGGGCGAGCTGCTCGAGCGCGTCGCGCCGAGCTCGCAGCTCGTGCGCATCACCCGTCAGGACCGCGTCGCGCAAGCGGTCTCGCTCTGGCGCGCCGGGCGCTCCGGCGTCTGGTCGCTGGCAAACGGCGCCGCCTATGAGGAACTGGCGGAGTACGACTTCGACGAGATCGCCGGCTGTCTCGGCGCGATAGAGAGGGCGGAGCGCGCGTGGGACGACCTACTTGCCGGCGCCTACCCGCTGGTCGTCGAGTACGAGCAGCTCGCCCGAGACTACGCCGGCACGGTCGCGCGGGTCGCTCGGCACCTCGGCACAACCGACGTCACCGTGCCCCCGCCGACCACGCGACGGCTCGCCGACGCCCGCTCAGCCGAGCTGGCGATGCGGTTCAGCGATGAGTTTCCGCAACGCGCGCAGTCCTAGCTCGTGACAGAACCCGACGAGAGGAGCCAACCAATGCCGCAGCCCACACCATGCCTCTGGTTCGACACCGAGGGTGAGGACGCCGCCAAGCTCTACACCTCGGTCTTCCCGAACTCCAAGATCCTCGAGGTCGCGCGCTACGGCTCGGCGGGCCCGCGGGACGAGGACACGGTGATGACCGTCACCTTCGAGCTCGACGGGCAGAAGTTCGTCGCGCTCAACGGCGGGCCCGACTTCAAGTTCAACGAGGCCGTCTCGTTCCAGATCCACTGCCGCGACCAGGCCGAGGTCGACCACTACTGGGAGAAGCTCGGCGAGGGCGGCGAGCCCGGCCCGTGTGGCTGGCTCAAGGACCGGTTCGGTCTCTCCTGGCAGGTCGTGCCGAATCGCCTGATGGAGCTGCTCTCGGATCCCGACCGCGAGAAGTCCCAGCGCGTGATGGCCGCAATGCTGGAGATGGGCAAGATCGAGATCGAGGAGCTTGAGCAGGCGGCCGTGGCCGCGTAACCGGCGTACGATCGCCGCGTGCCGGCGATTCGCGTGCTCGATCTCTCGCGCGTCCTCGCGGGACCGTACTGCACGATGCTGCTTGCCGACCTCGGCGCAGACGTGATCAAGGTCGAGCGCCCGGGAGAGGGCGACGAGACGCGCTCGTGGGGGCCGCCGTTCGTAGGCCGTGAGTCGGCGTACTTCCTGGCCGTCAACCGCGGCAAGCGTAGCGTCGAGCTCGATCTGGCCCAACCGGAGGCGCAGGAGACGCTGCTGCGGTTGGCACGCCGCTCCGACGTGGTGGTCGAGAACTTCCGCCGCGGAGGCGCCGAGCGGCTCGGCGCCGGCTACGAGCGCCTGGCGGCGGCGAACCCCGCGCTCGTCCACTGCTCGATCGTCGGCTTCGGCGACGACCGGCCGGGCTACGACTTCGTCGTGCAGGCGGAGAGCGGCCTGATGGCGATCACGGGCGAGGAGGGCGGCCAGCCGGTCAAGGTCGGCGTGGCCGTTGTGGACGTGCTGGCGGGCTACGCGGCGGCGACCTCGATCCTCGGCGCGCTGCTCGAGCGCCGGGGCGGGCGGATCGAGATCTCGCTGTACGACGTGGCCGTCTCGGCCCTCGTCAATGCCGCGCAGGCTGCGCTCGTCACCGGCACGGAGCCGGAGCGTCACGGCAACGCGCACCCGAGCATCGTCCCGTACCAGACGTTCCGCGCCGCCGACGAGCTCGTCGCGGTCGCCGCCGCCAACGACGGGCTCTTCCGCCGCCTGTGCGAGGCGCTCGAGCGGCCCGAGCTCGCCGCAGACGAGCGCTTCGCGACGAATCCGGCGCGCGTTCGGCACCGCGCCGGGCTGACGGCCGAGCTGGACACGGTCTTCGCCACGCGCTGTGCTGCCGTATGGGTGGAACGTCTCGGCGCGGCCGGGGTCCCGGTCGGCCGCGTGCGAGGCGTGCTCGAAGCGCTCGCGGGTCAGACGTTCACGGTCGACCACCCGACCCTCGGCGCGCTCCCTCTCGTCCGCTCGCCGCTCGGCGCCTCGCTCAGGCCGCCGCCGCTCCTCGGCGAGCACACGCGTGAGGTGCTCGACGAGCTCGAGAGCTAGACGAGGCGCCGCCAGCGCGAGAAGACGTCTTCCAGGTCGGGCCGACTTCGATGGGGGACCAGCACGAACAGCCGGTCGCCCGCTCGAACGACGGTCGAGCCCCTTGGCGGGATCGCGTGGCCGTCACGGTTCACGACCGCGATCAGGGCGTCTCGCGGCAGCCCGAGCTCGCGGACGGCCGAGCCGTTGATCGCGTGGTCCGGCGCGACCACGAAGTCGACCAGCGCGAGCTCGCTTTTCGGCCCGACCTCGAGCGGTGCCTCCGGCACCGCTGGCGCGAGCGAAACGAGCCCGAGGCGCTTCGCGAGCGCCTCCAGCGTCGTCCCCTGCGCGATCGCCGAGACGAGCACGACGAAGAAGACGGCGTTGAAGATGGTCTCCTTGTGCGGCACGTCGGCCGAGAGGGCGAACGTGGCCAGCACGATCGGGACGGCGCCGCGCAGGCCCGCCCAGCCGAGCAGCAGCCGCTCCCGCTGGCTGTAGTGCGAGAAGGCCGTCGAAGTCCATACGGCCGCGGGCCGCGCCACGAAGGCGAGCAGGAAGGCGATCGCAAGGCCGCTCAGCGCGACGTGCGGCAGGTCGTGCGGGAAGACGAGCAGCCCGAGCACGATGAAGAGCACGACCTGCGCGACGAAGGCGATCCCTTCGTGGAAGGCGACGAGCTGGCGTCGGTAGCGCGAGGGCGTGCTGCCGACCGCTAGCCCGACCAAGTAGACCGCGAGGAAGCCGCTGCCGCCGATCGTGTCGGCTGCTCCGAAGGCCAGCGCCGCTGCCGCGATCGAAGCCACGGGCACGAATGCGCCGATCGCCTGCGGCAGCCTGGCGAACACGTACGTCGCGGCGGCGCCGAGGACGAGGCCGACCACCAGACCGAGGCCGAGCTGGCGCACGACGACGAGCAGCAGGTTCCCGAAGCCGTTCGACTCGGGGTGCTCGATCCACGCGATCAGCCCGAGCGTGAGCGCGATCGCCATCGGGTCGTTTCCGCCGGACTCCGCCTCGAGCGTTCGCGCCAGCCGCCGGCGGATGTGCGTGAACCGGAGCGTCGAGAACACGGCCGCCGCGTCGGTCGAGGCCACCACCGCCCCGAGCAGGACGGCCTCGAGCCAGCTCAGGTCGAAGAGCTGGTGGGCGGCTGCGCCGGTGATCAGCGCCGTCACGACCACGCCCACGGTGCTCAGCAGCGCCGCGGGGACGGCGACCTCGCGCAGGCGCCGCCAGGAGGTCTGCAGCCCGCCCTCGTACAGGATCAGGGCGAGCCCGATCGTGCCGACGCGCCTCGCGAGCTCCGCGTCGTCGAAGTCGATCCCGCCGGGCCCGTCCGAGCCGAGCAGCATGCCGAGGCCGAGGAACGCGACCAGCACCGGCAGGCCGGTCCGGGCCGCGACCAGCGCGACGACGATGCTCGCGGCCAGGACGAGGCCAACGAGCAGCAATGCGGTGCCGACGTGCACGGCCTCCATTGTTCCGGGCCGGCGCCAGCAGCATCCGCATTTGCTATCCACCAGGGGTGACGGCCCACGTCGAGCGCCAGCACTACAACGTCACCTTCACGCTCCTGGCGGTGGCGGCGGTCGCCTACGCGCTGCTGCAGTCGCTGGTCGCGCCCGCGCTGCTGACGATCCAGCACGACCTGGACACGACCACCGCCGGCGCCGCCTGGATCCTGACCGCGTACCTGCTGAGCGCGTCGGTCTTCACGCCGATCGCGGGGCGGCTCGGCGACATGTACGGCAAGAAGCGGACGATGGTGGTCGTCCTGGTCGTGCTCGCATTCGGAACGCTGCTCGCCGCGCTCGCGACGTCGATCGGCGTGATGATCCTCGCGCGCGTGATCCAGGGCGCCGGGGGCGCGATCTTCCCGCTCTCCTTCTCGATCATCCGTGATGAGTTCCCGCGCGCGAGGGTCCCGCACGGGATCGCGCTGATCTCGGCGATCATGGGGATCGGCGGCGGCCTGGGGATCGTGCTCGCCGGGCCGATCGTCGAGCACCTCTCCTACCACTGGCTGTTCTGGTTCCCGCTCGGCGCGGTGATCGTCGCCACCGTCGGGATCGTCGTCTTCGTCCCGGAGTCGCCGGTGAAGACTCGCGGCCGGGTCGACCAGTTCGGCGCGGTGCTGCTCGCCGCCTGGCTGGTGGCGCTACTGGTGCCGGTCAGTCAGGGCCCGACCTGGGGCTGGACGTCGCCGCGCACGATCGCGCTGTTCGCCGCCGCGGCGGTGCTGCTCCCGGTGTGGATCTGGGTCGAGGCGCGCACGCGGGCGCCGCTCGTGGACATGCAGATGATGCGGCTGCGCCCGGTGTGGACGACGAACCTGGCCGCGCTCGTGCTCGGCTTCGGGATGTTCGCCTCGTTCGTGCTCGTCCCCGAGTTCGTCGAGCTGCCCGAGTCGACGGGCTTCGGCTTCGGCGCGTCCGTCACCGAGGCGGGGATCTTCATGGTCCCGGCCACGCTCGGGATGCTGCTAGCCGGCCCGGTCTCCGGCCGGCTCTCGAGCACGGTCGGCTCGCGCGTGCCGCTGATCATCGGTGCGCTGATCTCCTTCGTCGCGTTCGCGTTGCTGACCTTCGCGCACGACGAGCGCTTCGAGATCTACACGGCCATGCTGGTGATGGGCATCGGGATCGGCTTCGCCTTCTCGGCGATGGCGAATCTGATCGTCGAGTCCGTGCCGGCCGTCCAGACGGGCGTGGCGACGGGGATGAACACGATCGTCCGCACGATCGGCGGCGCGATCGGCAGCCAGGTCTCGGCCGGGATCGTGACCGCGACGCTCGCCGCGAACGGCGAGCCGACCGAGCGCGGCTTCACGATCGCGTTCGGGGCGGCCGCGATCGCGCTGGCGATCGGCTTCGTGGTCGCGCTGCTGGTCCCGCGCCCGGAGCGCGAGACCTCCAGCGACGCCCTCGCCGAAGCCGCCTAGGGCGCGAATGGCGGAGGCGCCCGGCCTCGGCTTCCTTCTGCCTGGCCGGGCGCCCGCGCGCTTACTTGTCCCTACCCGTAGGGAGGACTCGCGATGTCCTCGATCTTCCAGACCTCGCCGCCGAGCGTGACGACGTAGGCCGTGTTCCGGATGATCTCGACCGAGCTCGGCCGATTGAGCCCGTCAGCGACGGACGTGAACGTTCCGTTCGCGTTCGCCCGCAGCAGAGCGCCCGTGTTCGGATCTGCAGGAGAGCCGGCCGCGCTCGCGCAGTCGTTCGGGTCCGGGCACGTGAAGTGGCCCTGTGAGAGCGCGAACAGCGTGCGTCCGCGACCGAACTCCACGTCGACGGCCAGGCGAGCACCCGCCGCGACGTCGGTCGTAGTCGACGCTCCAGGCGTGAACGAGACGATCTTGCCGTTCTGCGGCAGGTGCGGAACGGGGCCTGCCTCGGCCAGGTACACCGTGTGGCCAGAAACTGCGAGGCCGGTCGGGACTGCGTCCCCGAACTGCTGGAGGACCGACACGTTGCCGTCGAGCCTCGCGTAGAGGACCCGGTTGTGGTGTCCGTCGGTGACGAGGAAGCCGTTGCGGAACGGCTCGAGCGCGTATTGCACGCCCGTCGGCACCAGGATCGGGAAGGTCGGCGGCGGTGGGTTCGCGCAGGCGAACGCGCCGATGTCTGCGACGACGGTCGCGCTCGTCGGCCCGTCGATGCGGTAGATGCCGATCCCCGGATGACATGACAGGAGGTCGTCCGGGAATGTGGATCCGACCACGCTGACCAGCGCATATGCCTGCGATCCCATGAACGCGACGTCCATGACACCGCCGAACGGGAGCCCGGGGAACCGGGTGGGCAGCCCGCTGGCGTAGAGCGTCTTCGCGCCGCTCCGCGGGTCGATGCGCCAGATCTCGCCGGCCGCGGGCTGCGGTACGTACAGCGCCCCGCCCGGCCCGATCGCGCTGCCCGAGGCCGCTCCCCCGGCCAGGCTCGCAAGCAGCTGCGGCGTCCCCGGATTTGCGCCTGGACCCGCCGCGCTCGCGGCGAGCGGGACGATCATCGCGGCAAGGGCGACGATTCCCGCGAGGACTCTTCCTCGAGTGACCATGCTTCCTACCTCTCAGGCCGCTGCTGCGGCCGGGTCGGGTCGCACGACGACCACGTCGGCGACCTTCAGGATCTCGTCAACAGGGAGGGCGGCCGCGGCCGAGTGATGCCGGATCGCTTCGGGGTTCACGGCCTCGTACAGGCAGATCGAGCCGATCGTTCCGTCGATCTCCTCGACCTCGTAGCTCCGTAGCCAGTGGACCACTTCCTCGAAGCGCTCGAGCTCGCTCGCCGCACGGCGACGTGCCGCATGGACGTCTGCTTGGGTCTTCCACGCACCGCGTCGCACCACGACGAACGTCCGCACCCGGCTCCTTCCTGTGACGCCTAACGCCGTTCACGCTACGGGGGCCGCGTCGCGGGCACATCGGCAGGACCGCCTAGTTTTCGAGACGCGGCTACCGGGACTCGAGCACGCTCTCCCGTCGCGCGCGCGCGACCGCCTCGCCGCGCGTCTTCGCGTCGAGCTTGCGCAGCACGGCGGAGGCGTGATGATCGACGGTTCGGCGCGAGAGGAACAGCCGTTCCGCGATCTCGGCATTCCGCAGCCCCTCGGCCATCAGGCTCAGGACTTCGAGCTCTCTCGCCGTCAATCCGGCGGGATTCGTTCTCGTCGCGATTCGGGGTCCGGTCGGTATTCCTCGCAGCCCGGCCTCGCGGAGGCGGCGCGCCCCGATCCGAACCGCCGGTTGGGCTCCGAGCGAGCGGAGCTCCTCGAGCGACCGTCGTCGGGCTGCCTCGTCTCCCTCGCCGAGCGCGAGAGCGGCCTCGTAAGGGTGGCCGAGCTCGCTCCACGCGGTCGCGGCTTCCTGCCACCGGCCGGCAAGCTGGTGCTGGTGCGGCTCGGGGAGCCGCTCGGGAACGTCATCCTCGATTCCCGCGCGCCGCCGAATGACTGCGAGCTCGCCGAGCGCCCAGGGCACCGGTCGCGACAGGGCGCGCCCGAAGACACTGTCGGTTTCCTGCGCGACCGCATCGTTTCGGCCCGCCAGCCACGCTGCCTCCCCGCGCGCTGCCGCGACTGGAGCCATTCGTGGGAGCTCGCCGGTGGGGTCTGCGAGGTCGCGCGCCTCGTCGAGCAGAGTCCAGACGTCGGGGTCGCCGCGGCGTGCTCGCACGAGTGCGAGCGTGACCAGCGAGAGCGTACGGGGGAACGTCGAGACGAGGCGCTCGCCGAGCACGAACTCCGCGGTCTCGGCGGCGTCTTCCCACAGCCCCTGGTCGAGCTCCAGGCGAGCTCGGTGCGCGAGGAAGTACACGTGCGCGAGCTCGTGCCCGCATCCGCGGCTGAGGACGACCCCCTCCTCGATGTGTCCGCGCGACAGCGTGTACCCGTGGAAGGGAACCAGCGAGAGCACGAGCGCGTCGAGGAGGTCCACGAGCTTGCGAACTTCCCCGTGCCTACGGGCCCGGTCTGCGCGACGCCGGAAGCTCGCGATCGCAGCCTTCGATCCGGACATGACCTCCAGGAGCTCACGGCCGCCGGTCGTCCATTCGATGACGTCGACGTCGCCGACCTTCTCGGCGACGGCCCTGGCCTTGCTCGACCAGCCGGCTGCGCTCTCGAGATCGGCGTTCATGCGGGTGAGGAAGGCCATTCGATCGTAGGCGTCGGCGAGCTCGGTCGTCGGGCCCAGCGTCTCGAGCAGCGTCACGCAGTCGAGCCCGACTCGTCGTCCCTCGGCGCCTCGCCCGGGGCACCACAGGATGGTCGCCAGTCGGCCCAGGGTCGCACCTTCCTGCAAGGGGTCACCGAGCGCCCGGTACGCCTCCGCTGCGGACCGGAGTGCCGCGATCACTTCGTCCGCCTCGTCGGTCAGGTAGCACTCGCCCGCGTAGGCCTCGAGCAGCGAGGCGCGTCGCGCGAGGGGGAGCCCGTCCGCGTAGCGCAGCGTTCGCCTGTACTGACCTGCGGCCTCCCGGTGCGCGCCGAGTGCAGACGCCTGCTCGGCGGCGCGTGGCCCGTACCGGAGCACGGCAGCGGCGTTGCCCGCTTCGTCGGCGTGGTGCGCGAGCCGCGCCAGGTCCTGCTCCTCGGCGGGCCTCGCCTCGAGCTCTGCGAGTGCGGCCCGGTGCAGGTCGACCCGGCGGGCCAGTGGCACCGCATCCTCCACGGTCAGGCGTGCGAGCTCGTGTCGGAAGAACAGCAAACCGTTCCGGGTCGTCAGCATTCCCGAGGCGATGGTGTCGGCAAGAAGGTCTGCGGAGGGACGTGCGAGCGCTTCGATCAAGCCGGCGTCGGCGCCGGACGGAAGGACGGACAGCGCGTCGAGGAGCGGCCTTGCGTCGGCGCTGAGCTGCGCGGCACGGGCGAGGACAGCGTCTCGTACGGTTTCTGGCACCTGATCGGGAAGCGACGCGAGCACCTCGGTCACGAAGAACGGGTTCCCCGAGGTCAGCCGGTAAAGGTCGTCGGCATCTGCGAAGTACGGATCGGCGAGTACGCCGACAGCGTCGCGCGACAGCGGCCTCACCCTGATGCGGCGGATTCCGTGAACCGTGGCCAAGCTTCCGAGGACGACGCGAAGCGGGTGGGTCCTGCCAAGCTCGTCGTCGCGATACGTCGCGATGATCAGCGCATCGAGCCGCTCGATCCTGCCGGCGAGGAACCGAATGACGTCGAGCGTGCCCTCGTCGGCCCAGTGGACGTCTTCCAACACGACGATCGTGGGAGACGTCCGGGTGAGCTCCTCGACGAGCGAGTCCGCGAGGCTGTACGGGTTCGGACCGCTGCGAACGAGGTCGTCGAGCGTTCCGCCGATCGCCCGCGCGACGTCGACGAACGGTCCCAGCGGCCGCGGCATGAAGAGCGGGTCGCACGCAGCCGTGAGCACCTGCGTGCTCTCCGCCACCTCCGCGCAGAAACTCCTCACGAGAGCGCTCTTGCCGACGCCCGCCTCGCCTGCGACGAGCACGAGACGTCCGGACCCTGCGCATACCTCGGAGAGGCAACCCTCGAGCACGGCAAGCTCGTCCTCCCGCTCGAGCAGGTTCGGCTGCGCCGCAGTAGCCATTCCTGGATCGTGATCGCCCGGCCGACCGAGTGCAAGGGCGCGCCGTGGACGTAAGCCCTCTTCCGAGGCCCTGGTGCGACCCGACTCACCTGGCCATCAGCATCTCCGAGAAAGGTCTCGCAAGGCCGCGCTTTGCGCGGCCTTGCGGCAGTTGTCTCGGTCCGGCTACTGCCGGGCCTGGACTCCTGCGTGGATTCGGCGATGGAGGCGCATCTGAGAGCGGAGGGAGACAGGTTCCCCCGCAATCGACACCGAACCGATGAACACGTTTCGGTACACGGACACGACACCCACGGCCCGTTTCCTTACGCCGTCCACCCATGCGATCGAATCGCGCGTACGCACGAGAGCACCGTTCCCGAGACGCTCGACCGGACCGGCGGCGGGCTCAGCGAGCGCGACCAAGACTTGCTTGTGGGTCCTGTACAGCGTCAGGCTGACGTCAAGTGAAGCGGACCCGCGACGGTACGAGGCCCACCATTTGGCGCACGTGCCCGGCCAGATCGGTGCTCGAAGGGGTTCGCGCCTGACGGGCGTCCGGGCGCTGAACCCGATCGCGGTCGCCTTCGGGAACACGCCCTTCAGGGCCTCGAATTGTGCGCATCCATGTGCGCCGGAGGGCGTCGCAGGTGCAACGCCCGGAATTGTGAACAGCATTGCGACGGCACCAGCTGCGACGACCGAGCCCCATAGCTCCCTTCGACGTTCTCCCATCCGATCTCTCCTTCCACTCGGCTGACCTCGCAGAACCGGGTTGTCAGCGAACTTGGCGAGACTGATACTCCGCATATGCAGCTAATGACTGGCTAGCGCCCCGCTAGCGCGCCGCTAAGGGGCTGGAAGGGAGGGCGTCCTGAGCGTTCGAATCACGCTGATCGAGCGCCTTGCAGTCGAGTCGAACGGTGCGCGGCTGGACGAGCAGCGCTTCCCCGGCCGCCAGGCTCGGATCGTGTTCGCGTATCTGGCCGTGCAGATGGGGCGTGCCGTGCCTCGGGACGAGCTCGCCGAGGCGCTCTGGGGCGAGGAGCTTCCGGCGTCCTGGGAAAAGGCGCTCCGCGTGTTGATGACGAAGCTGCGCGCATTGCTCGAGGAGTGCGGCATCGACGGCTCGACGGCGTTGACGAGCGCGTTCGGCTGCTACCAGCTCGCGCTGCCCCCCGACGCCTGGATCGACGTCCACGCGGCGGCGAGTGCGGTCGAGCGGGCGGAAGCGGCACTCGCCGCGGGCAATCTCGAGGAGGCGCGAGACGAGGCAGCGACGGCTGCCGGCCTTTCGCGTCCAATCTTGCTGCCCGGCGAGGACGGGCCGTGGGTCGAAGAAGAGCGGCGTGAGCTCCGCGATGTCCTCCTGCGCGCACTCGAATGCCTTCGCGATGCGTCGCTCGCGGCAGAAGATTTCGGCGACGCAGTTCGCAACGCCGCCGACATAACCGAGCTTGAGCCGTTCCGCGAGAGCAGTTACCGCGCCCTGATGGGGGCGCATGTCGGCGCCGGCAACCCGGCCGAGGCGCTCCGTGTGTACGAGCGCTGCCGGCGTTTCCTCGCCGACGAGCTCGGCACCTATCCGTCGGCGGAGTCCGAAGCCTTGTATCTCGAGATCCTTCGGAGCTCGTCCGGGACCCCGTCTGCCGAGCCCGAGCCGTCGCCCCTGCCGAGCAGCGAACCGCCTCGACGGGGTCGCCGCACGATCGCGGTTCTCGGTGCGCTGCTCGTCGCGGGTGTTGCGACGGCCGCCGCGCTGGCCTTCGTATCGCGTGACACCCGTTCGCTCGAGATGCGACCGAACAGCCTAGTCCGCCTCGACCCGGAGACCTTCGAGCCCTCACAGGTCGTCCCGAAGATCGGACCCCATGCCGACCTCGTCGTCGTCGCGGGCGGCTACGCCTGGGTCACACACGGCGTGCTCCGGTACACGCACAGCAGGATCCGCGACGCGGGCGACCGCACGTTGACCCGTGTCGATCCCTCCACGGGAGATCCCCGCACAGTCGGCGAGGTCGCGCCGTGCGGGATCACGCCGGATCCGTCGGGCGACGTGTGGGTCGCGAACTGCTACGCCTCGGGACGTCACGCCGAGGTTGTGCGCGTCGACGCAAGGACACTCAAGTTCGAGAAGCACTTGTCCGTTCCAGGCGGCAAGGGCTACTACAGAGGCATGGCCTACGGCGGCGCATCACTTTGGGTGGCCGGCGTCAGTGGAGACCCCCCTGAGAGCCGACGACTCACACAGCTGAATCCAAGCAGTGGCGGGCTGCCCGGTTCGATTCGGCTCGGCCGGCACGCCACCGCGATGGCGTGGTCCGCCGATTACGGAGACTTGTGGATGACGAACTTCGGACGCGGAAGCCTGTCGCGCATGCACGCAGAGACGGGAAAGGTGAAGACCTTCAAGGCCGTCGCCAACCAACCGGCACCTGTGGTCGTGCAGGGAGATGCGGTCTGGGTCGGAGACTGGGAAGTTCCCCGCGTCGTGCGTTTGCCTGCCGTCGGATCCGGTCCCCCGCTCCGCATCGACCTGCCTGTGGCCATTCATCCCGCCGGTGTGACGTCGATCGCAGCGGGCGAGGGCGGTATCTGGGCGGCCGTGCCGGACGACCATGCGGTGTGGCGGATCGATCCGTTGCACCCGACCGAGCCGCCGATCCGAATTCCGCTCACGTACGCGCCGTGGGGCGTCGCGGTCGGCGACGACGGGGGGATCTGGGTGGCGTTGCGCGGTCGCGAGACCGAATAGGGCTCCCCCAAGCGGCCAAGGCAAAACCCGGATCGAACTGAGAGGGTTCAGCCCCCGGCCGCTGCAGTCGAGGAACCGAATGGAGCTCACGACCTGCTCGGCTCGGCGCACGGCCAGTGCGGTCGCAGCGCGGGTCTCGATTCCCCGCCGCCTTCACATTTGCCACCGGCCCTAGCGCATTTCTGGCCCGAATTTAGCCTCGATCTAGCTCGACCTTCCTAACCTCGCGTGCCGACCGTGTCGTATGACTTGAGAAGGAGGGCGGAATGCGCAAGACGCTGACAACGGCTGCAACTATCGTCGCAATGGCCGCAGCTTTCGCAGCGGTGGCCGCAGGTAGGACGGATTCGGCGACGCAGCGCGTCAGGATCGAGGCGACGGGAGCGGATCCCTTTGCGTTTGTGCTGAGGCCGATGTCGCAGGGTCGGGTCCGGCGCGACACCGGGCCGATGACGTCCTGTTGCTGGAGCACTTGGCACGTCATCCGTGCGGGCGCAAGGCTGGCAGTGACCAACCCGCGCCTGACGTTCGCCGGGGCGCAGGGGACGCTAACGATCCGCAATCGGATCGAGTGGGTCGATCTCCCGAATGGATGGGCAGTCGTGACGGGCACCTGGAAGGTCGTCGGCGGCACAGGGACTTATGCTGGGCTTTCCGGCCACGGACGCGTAGGCGGCGTCATGGCGGCTGACAGGTACATCAGGCTCCGGCTCTTCGGTTCGGTGGGGTCGAAGTAGGGCGGCGCACCTCACGGGGAGAGCCCCTCCCTTTAAGGGAGGGGCTCCGCCGTCGACACCGCGAGCCGATTTGCAGGGATTTTCAGCCAGCGAACCCTCGAGCAGACGCCGTTGCGGTTGCCGAGGCTCTAGGTGAGTGCATTCGCCAGTAAGCAGCGAGCAAGCTGAAGCCCTCTGACGGACTCGAACCGTCGACCCCCTCCTTACCATGGAGGTGCTCTACCAACTGAGCTAAGAGGGCGCGCCGGCCATTGTAGGCGCTCTTGCTCGCGTGATTTGCGGACGAGCGGCCCGACGAGGTAGCAGCCGCCGGTCGAGTGGGGGCGGGAGGATTCGAACCTCCGTAGGCTGAGCCGACGGGTTTACAGCCCGTTCCCTTTGGCCACTCGGGCACACCCCCAGGGGTCGGAAAGTGTAGCCGCCGTCGTTTAGCGTCATCTCGGCATGTCGCACCGCATCACGCGCGACCACGTGATCTGGTCGTTCGGGCCCGAGCTCGAGCCCGTGCTCGAGATCGACCCGGGCGAGACGGTCACGTTCGAGACGAACGACTGCTTCACCGGCCAGATCCGCAGCGAGGCCGACCTCGTCACCGAGATCGACCTGGAGCGGATCAACAGCGCGACCGGCCCTGTCGCCGTGCGCGGGGCCGAGCCGGGCGACTCGCTGGTGGCCGAGATCCTCGAGGTGAGGCCGGTCGAGTGGGGAGTGGCGACGCTGATCCCGGGCTTCGGCCAGCTGATCGACCAGGTGCAGGCGCCGCTGACCCGGCTGTTCGACGTGCGCGACGGCGAGATCCGGATGAACGACCGTGTCTCGTTCCCCGCCCGGCCGATGGTGGGCGTGGTCGGCGTGGCGAC
Organism: uncultured Actinomycetes bacterium; assembly: GCA_963763475.1. Classification (GTDB taxonomy): domain Bacteria; phylum Actinomycetota; class Thermoleophilia; order Gaiellales; family Gaiellaceae; genus AC-32. The sequence continues at coordinate 203,874 of CAVXOR010000006.1, forward strand.
CGAGGGCGAGGAGCTCTCGAACGGGCTCGCCGGCCGGCACGGCGGGAATCTGGACGACCACCTGCACGGCCGGGGCGCGACGATCTTCTTCCCGGTGCGCCAGCCGGGCGGGCTCTTCGCCGTTGGCGACATGCACGCCTCGATGGGCGACGGCGAGATCTGCTTCACCGGCGTCGAGATCGCCGGCGAGGTCGACATCCGCTTCGACCTGCTGAAGGGCAAGCAGGCGACCTGGCCGGTGACCGAGCTCGCCGACCACTGGGTTCCGCACGCCACCGCGGACGCGTTCGACGAGGCCCTGCAGCTCGTCTCGGAGGAGGCGGCGCGGATGCTCGTGGACGAGCACGGCTTCTCCGTGGAGGACGCATTCGTCTTCCTCTCGGTCGCCTGCGACGCCGGCGTGGCCCAGGCCTGCAAGCCGGCGCCGCAGTTCGGCACCATCGCCCGCTTCTCGATCCCGAAGATCGCCGCCTGCCCGGGGCCGTTCGCAGCCTCCTGAATCCCTACGCTTAGCCAATGATCTCGTGCGCCAGCTGCGGCCAGGAGAACCCGGACGTCGCCCGGTTCTGTCTCGCCTGCGGCACCGAGCTTTCGGCCAAGCCGGCCGGGCAGGACGAGCGGCGGATCGTCTCGGTCGTGTTCGTCGACCTCGTCGGGTTCACCGCGCGCGCCGAGAAGCTCGACCCCGAGGACGTGCAGGCCGTCCTCGGTCCGTACCACGAGCACGTGCGTCGTGAGCTCCAGTCGTTCGGCGGAACCGTTGAGAAGTTCATCGGCGACGCGATCATGGCGGTCTTCGGCGCGCCCACGGCCTACGGCGACGACGCCGAGCGCGCAGTGCGCGGGGCACTGGCGGTGCGCGACAGCACCCTCGAGCTCGACGAACGCGAGCTCCACCTCGACCTGCAGCTGCGCATCGCCGTGAACACCGGCGAGGCGCTCGTGGCGCTCGGGGCCCGCGCCGCGCTCGGCGAGTCGCTGGTCGCGGGCGACGTCGTCAACACCGCCTCGCGCCTGCAGAGCGCCGCGCCCGTCAACGGCGTGATCGTCGGCGCCGAGACCTACGCGTCCACCAAGGACGCGATCGAGTACGAGGCCACCGAGGCCGTCCACGCCAAGGGCAAGTCCGAGCCCGTCGCGGCCTGGGTCGCACTGCAGCCGAAGCTCCCCGCCGGCGAGCGGCAGCACTCGGGAGCCCTGGTCGGCCGCGCGCGGGAGCTCGACGTGCTGCGCGGGATCTGGGAGCGGGTCGCCGGCGAGCGCGTTCCGCACCTGGTGACCGTGCTCGGCCCGGCCGGGATCGGCAAGACGCGCCTGACGCAGGAGTTCGAGCGCGTCGTCGAGGAGCTCGGCGGCCGCAGCGTCCACGGCCGCTCGCTGCCCTACCGCGAGAGCAGCGCGTACTTCGGCTTCGCGATGCAGGTGAAGCAGCTCTGCGGGATCTTCGACAGCGACCCGCCCGAGGTGGCGCTCGGGAAGCTCGGCGAGCACGTCGCCGAGCTGCCCTCGGGCGCGGACGCGAGCGAGGTCACCCGCCACCTGGCGATCCTGCTCGGGCTCGACTCGGAGGGGACGGTGGACGACCGCGAGGAGCTGTTCTTCTCGGTGCGGTGCTTCATCGAGTCGGTCGCCCGCGACCGCCCGACGCTGCTCGTCTTCGAGGACATCCACTGGTCCGACCGCAGCCTGCTCGACCTGATCGAGCTGCTGGCGGCGCGGCTGCGGGACCTGCCGATCATGCTGCTCTCGCTCGCGCGGCCCGAGCTACTCGACTCCCGCACGGCCTGGGGCGGAGGGCTGCCCGCGTACACCGCCCTGCCGCTGCCCGCGCTCAGCACCGAGGACTCGCAGAAGCTGGCGGGGCTACGCCTGCAGGGCCTCAGCAGCGAGGGCGCCGCGCGGCTCGCCGAGACCGCCGAGGGCAACCCGCTCTTCATCGAGCAGCTCGCGGCGACGATGGCCGAATCGTCGAACACGGGCGACTCGCTGCCGACGACGGTGCGCGGAATCGTGGCCGCGCGGCTCGACGCGCTGCCTGCCGCCGAGCGCTCGTTGCTGCTCGACGCGGCGGTTGTCGGCAAGACCTTCTGGCGAGGCGTGCTCGAGCAGATCGCGGGTGAGACCGACGGCATCCCCGGCCTGCTGGGCGCGCTCGAGGGCCGCGACCTGGTCGTGCGCGACACGCGGTCGATCATCGAGGGCGAGCAGCAGTACAACTTCAAGCACGTCCTGATCCGCGAGGTTGCCTACGAGCTGTTGCCGCGGGCGAGGCGCCAGGAGCGGCACGCCACGGTCGCGCGCTTCTTCGAGGACTCGACGGCCGAGCTCGGCGAGATCACGACCGCGCTCGCGCGCCACTGGCGCGACGCCGGCGAGCCGAGCCGCGCGGTCGACTACTTCATCCGCGCGGGCGAGCAGGCCGAGCTCGGCTGGGCCAAGGACCAGGCGGCGATCCTCTACCGCGAGGCGCTCGACCTGATGCCCGAGGACGACGACGGCGGCGAGCGCCTGGCGATGCTGCGCCGCCGCCTTGCGCTCGCGCGAGCTGCCGCGCTTCACATTCCGGACGCGCGGCAGCTGATGCGCTAGCTCGAGCTAGGTGGGGAAGTTCGCCGGCGTGACGTCACCGGCGATCTCGTGGACTGCGTCGACCGTATGCCGGCCGAGCTCCTGCGCGTGGTTGCGGACCGTCTCCTCGTCCGGCGACTCGTAGACGCAGTAGGTCATGACCTTTCCGTCCTCGTTCACGACGACGTGGCTGTGCTCCCAGACGATCTGAGGGTAGGAGCCCTCGATCACCTCGTTCGAGCGGCGCCCGACCTCCGGCATGTCTTCTTCACCAACGTCGAATGTCCTGACGACCAGGTACCTGGGCACCGACCCTCCTCAGCTTGATGGCCTGATGTTCTGATTCACGTGGAAGACGTTGCCGGGATCGTACTCCGCCTTGATCTTCGCGAGCCGGTCGTAGTTCTGCCCGTAGCTCGCCTTCACGCGCTCCTGACCCTCGTCCATCATCATGTTCACGTAGGCGCCGCCGGCCGCGAACGGATGCAGCGCCTCGTGGTAGGCGGTCGCCCAGTCCTTGACTGCTTCAGCGTTCGCCGGGTCGGCGTCGACGCCGACGATCACCTGGCCCCAGTTCGCGTGGCGGTAGCCCCACGGGGTGTCGGTCGGGCCGACGCGATGGGCCGCGCCGCCGATCGGGTAGAGGTGCATCGTGCACTTCCAGTTCGGCAGGGTCGAGGCGAACTCGACGTGCTGCTCGACCGCCTCGTCCGGGATCTCTTCGACGAAGTCCGCGCGCCAGTACCACTGCTCGCCCGGCGGGTAGATCGGGTCGAAGGCGCTCTGCAGCGCCGGTAGCGGCATCGGCTGGACGCCGTCCATCAGCAAGCCGGGCTGCGAGCGAGCCTCGGCCAGCGCCTCGTCGGCCTCGTCGCCGGAGCCCGTCCAGCACCAGACGACCGCGGCCACTCGCTCGAGGTGCAGCTCCTCCGGGAAGGGCGGAGCCGGCGGGACGCGGAGGAAGGCGAAGAAGCCGTTGAGCTCCTCCGGCGCTTCGCGGATGAAGTCGCGGTACCACTTCATCACCTCGGCCGCCTTGTCGAGCGACCAGAACATCGGCCCTGCGACGACCGTGTCGATCGGGTGCAGCGTCGCGGTGAGCTTGGTGACGACGCCGAAGTTGCCGCCGCCGCCGCGGATCGCCCAGTAGAGATCCGGGTTCTCGTTCTCGTTCGCGTTCACGACGCTGCCGTCGGCCAGCACGATCTCGGCGCCGAGGATGTTGTCGACCGAGAGGCCGGCCGTGCGGGTCAGGTTGCCGATCCCACCGCCGAGCATCAACCCGCCGGCCCCCGTGGTCGAGATGATCCCGCCGGGTGTCGCGAGGCCGTGCTCGTTCGTGGCGGCGTCGACGTCGGCGAAGAGCGCGCCGCCCTGGATGTCGGCGGTGCGGTTGGCGGCGTCCACCTCGACGCCGTTCATCCTCGAGAGGTCGATCACGAGGCCGTCGTCGACGCTGGCGAGACCCGCGCCGTTGTGCCCGCCTCCGCGGACCGCGATCTCGAGCCCGTGCTCCCGGCCGTAGTTCACGGCTGCGACTACGTCGTCCACACCGGCGGCGCGCACGATCAACGCCGGCCGCTTGTCGTGCATCGCGTTGTAGAGCGCTCGCGCCTCGTCGTAGCCCGGGTCGCCCGGGCGGACGACGGTTCCGCTCAGCCGCGCGACGAGGTCGTCGACGCCGGCAGTGTCGATTCCGGTGTCGGTCATTGCCCTCTCCCTTCAAGACTCTTTTCTGACAGGACGGGCCCCCGAAGTCCCTTCTTCCAGGAATACGATGTACCGGTGGAGCGCTTCGATGCGATCGTGGTCGGAGCCGGTCCGGCGGGATCGACCGCCGCCTTCCGTCTCTCGCGCGCGGGCGCGCGTGTGCTGTTGCTCGACCGTGAGCGCTTCCCGCGCGACAAGCCGTGCGGGGGAGGGCTCACCTATCGCGCCGTCCGCCAACTCCCGGTCTCGGTCGAGCCTGTGGTCGAGGACACCGTGCGACGGGTTCGGCTCGGCTTGCGCTACGGCCGCAGCGTCGAGCGGCGGAGCGAGGAGCCGCTGATCCTGATGACGCAGCGGCGGCGGCTCGACGCACACCTCGCCGAGCAGGCCGCGGCCGCCGGGGCCGACTTCCGCGACGGCGTGCGCGCCACGGGGCTGGAGATGGACGACGAAGCGGTGACCGTGCGCTTCGACCACTCGGCGGCGTCGGCGCCCGTCGCGATCGGGGCCGACGGCGTCAACGGGCTGACCGTCCGCTCGCTCGGGCTCACCGGCCGCCGCGCGCACGGGGTCGCGCTCGAGGGAAACGTTGCTCATGTTCACGCGCGCGAGGACAATCGCGGACGGGCGCTGGTCGAGCTGGGCGCGGTTCCCGGCGGCTACGCCTGGGTCTTCCCGAAGGGCGACCACGTCAACGTCGGCGTCGGCGGCTGGGAGTCGGAGGGTCCGCGACTGCGAGCGCACCTCGAGCGCGCCTGCCGGGAGTACGGCGTGCCGGCGGAGCGGCTGGAGTCGGTGCGCGGCTACCGCCTGCCGATGCGGCGGCCCGGCGACCGTGCGCGGAGCGGGCAAGTCCTGCTCGCCGGCGACGCCGCCGGGCTGGTCGACCCGCTCTCCGGGGACGGGATGTACGAGGCCTTCGTCAGCTCCCGGCTCGCGGCGGAATGCGTGCTGAGCGGCGATCTCGACGGCTACGAGCCGGCGCTCGACCGGGAGCTCGGCCGCTCGTTCGCGGCTTCGTGGAAGGCGAAGTACGCGCTGGAGCGTTTCCCGCACCTGATCTACGGCGTCGCCGGCCTGCCGGGCGTCTGGGGCTTCGTCGCGGCGTTCCTGCGCGGCGACTTCGCGCATCCGGGCGAGGCCACGGGGCTCGTCCGCGCGCCGCTGCGGCTCGTCGAGACGCTCGGACGCGTCTCAAGCATCTCCGCATAGCTGCCGATCTGCCCTCCGTGGACCTGAATGCGGTACTCGGCCGAGCCGTGGAACTTGGCGCGAGCGACATCCATCTCAAAGTCGGCCAGCCGCCCGTGCTCCGGCGGGATGGCGAGCTCGGCCTGCTCCCGGATCACGCGCCGCTCTACGACAGCGACCTCGACGCGGCGCTCGCGCTCGTCGCGGACATGACGCCCGCGAAGCTCTCCCATTTCCACGAGACCGGCGAGCTCGACCTCGCCTACGCCGCCCAAGGCCTGCCACGCTTCCGCGTCAACGGTTATCGCCAACGCGGCTCGATCTCGTTCGCGTTCCGCGTGATCCCGAACGAGGTGCCGAGCTTCGCCCAGCTGCGCCTGCCGAAGGGCGTGCAGCGCCTGGCCGAAGAGCATCGCGGCCTCGTGCTCGTCACCGGCGCGACCGGCTCGGGCAAGACGACCACCCTCGCTGCGGTGATCGACTTCATCAACCGCACGCGCCGGCAGCACATCGTCACGATCGAGGACCCGATCGAGATCCTGCACGCCGACCACGGCTGCATCGTCAACCAGCGCGAGGTCGGGCTCGACACCGAGTCGTTCCTCGCAGCGATCCGCCGCGTGCTCCGCCAGGACCCGGACGTGATCCTGATCGGCGAGCTGCGCGACGCCGAGACCGCCGAGACTGCGCTCAAGGCCGCCGAATCCGGCCACCTCGTCTTCTCGACGATGCACACGATCGACGCCGCCGAGACGATCGGGCGGCTGGTGGAGTTCTTCCCGGCCGTCAAGCAGGAGCAGATCCGCTCGATCCTCGCCGGCGTCCTACGCGGCGTGGTCAGCCAGCGGCTGCTGCCGCGGGTGGAGAGCGGCCGCGTCGCCGCCGTCGAGGTGATGGTCAACAACTCGCGCATCTCCGACCTGATCCGCGAGAGCAGGACCGAGGAGATCACCGATGCGATCGCCGAGGGCCAGTTCTTCGACATGCAGACCTTCGCGCAGGCTTTGATCGAGCTCGTCGTCGCCGGCGAGGTCGACCGCGAGACCGCGGCGAACGCCTCGACGAACCGGCACGACTTCCTGGTCTCGCTCGACCAGGCGCTCAAGCGGAAGGCCGCCGGCATCGAGACCGACCGCCCCGTCTCCGAGATGGAGCCGGCGCCGCCGAAGCCGAGCGAGCAGCCGATGCCCGAGCTCCGCATCGCAGGCGCCCAGGACGGATGAAGCGCCTCGCTGCGGTAGCGGTTGCGGCGCTCGCGCTCGCCTCGTCGGCGAGCGCCGACGTCTTCAGGATCGTCCCCTCGGTCTCGCCGGCCTCGCCGGCGTTCCTGCCGAGCGCCGAGATCCCGAACACGCCTGGCTCGATCTCCTTCCCGGCCACGCTCTCGCAGCGTCCGGCCTTCGTCGAGGAGCGCGGCTACGACCAGCTGCTCGCGCTCTGGCAGCGCGACGGCGCCGCTCTACGGCGTCCCCTGGCAGGTGCTCGCGGCGATCAACAAGATCGAGTCGAACTTCGGCCGCAACATGGGGCCGAGCTCGGCCGGCGCGATCGGCTGGATGCAGTTCATGCCCTCGACCTGGGAGCGCTGGGGCGTCGACGCCGACGGTGACGGGCTCGCGAACCCCTGGAGCGCCGAGGACGCGATCGCCGCGGCCGCGCGCTACCTCGCGGCGTCCGGCGGGGCGACCGACATCTCGCGGGCGGTCTTCTCCTACAACCACGCCCAGTGGTACGTGGACGAGGTGCTCCAACTCGCGCAGCTGTTCGGCAACGGCGGCGTGGACGCCACTTTCAATCTCGACCGGATGCAGGTCTCGCTCGAGCAGAACCGGAAGGCGGTCGTCCGCGCCAATCGCACGGTCTTGAAGGCCGAGCGCGAGCTCCGCTCACTCAGCCGTCGCGAGTCCGTGCTGCGCCGCCGCGCCGCCTCCACGAGGCTGCTCTCCGACCGGTTCTCGCTCGACCAGCGGGCTACGCAGCTGGGCGTGCGAGTCGCCGACGCCCGCACTCGCGTCAGCTCCCTCCAGGGCGTGCTCAGCCAGGCCCGCGAGGAGCTCGCGCTCGCACAAGACCGCTCGCTCTCGGCCTCGTTCGCGCCGGCCGCAGGCTCGCTGCTGGCCGCGCCGTCCTACAACGGCCAGTACGTCTTCCCGGTCGGCGGCGGCCCCTCGCTCGTCTCGGTCTCGCACCGTCACCACGACTACCCCGCGGCCGACATCGCCGCGCCGGAGGGCTCGCCGGTCTACGCCCTTTCCGACGCGGTCGTCGTGAGCTCCTGGGCAACGCCTGACGGGCGCTGCGGGATCGGCATGACGATCGACACCGCCGACGGGCAGGAGTGGACGTACTGCCACATGTCCTACCTCGACCCGGCGGTGACTGCCGGCACGCCGCTCGCGGCCGGCACGGAGGTCGGCCTCGTCGGGATGACCGGGCACGCCACCGGCCCGCACCTGCACCTGCAGCTCGATCCGACGACCTCCTACCCGCAGCTGCAGCCCTGGTTCCAGAGCTTCGCGGGCGTTGCCTTCCGCTGGCAGGACTCCGGGCCGACCGACTCGATCGGCGCCGCCGAGCACGCCCGGGTCTTCGCCGTCGTACCCACCCAGACGGAGGATTCGGATGAAGCGGTCGTCCTGTTCACCCGGTAGGGGGATGACACGCAGCCTCGTCGCTGCCGAAGGGATGGACATGGCGGTCCGGCTCGCGGCGCTCTTGCCACGCGCGGTCATCGTGGCTCTCGTGTGGATCCTCGGCACGGCTGCGTTCACGCTGGCCGCGGACAACACGATCGTCGGTCCCTCTGCCCCGAACCCCTCCGCCGGCGCGGCCGCGGCGCAGACCGAGCTGGTCGTGCCGTCGGTCAGCGGCCAGGCCTACGTGTTCGCGAAGGGGATCCTCGAGGACTCCGGCTTCGCCTGGCGCGTGGTCGGCTCCGTCCACGGCTACTCCTCGAACCGGGTCGTCACGCAGAGCCCGGCGGCCGGGACCCGTGTCGTCGACACCGGAGCGCCGACCCTCGTTCTCCGCCTCCTGCGCGGGCCGTACGCCCAGCTGGGGAGGCCCGTCGACTCGTCGCCCTACCGCGGCACCGCGGTTCGCCTCGCCGGCCTCGCCAGCGTCACCAAGCCGGCGGCCAAGCCCGCGCCGAAGCCTGTCGTCAAGCCAGTGGCGAAGCCGCAAGCGGAAGCCGGCCGTCAAGACGACGGTCAAGGTGGCAGCCCGCCCGCCCGCGTTCATGATGGCCGGCGCGCCCAAGGAGCCGCTCGACGAGATGACCCTTCCGGCTCGTGCCCTTCGGCTTCAGCGCTGGGTGGCGAGCCGGCCGAAGACCCCGGCCAACGCCCAGCACTGGCTCTACCAGCACGCCTGGATCGTCACCGGCGCGCAGTTCGGCTGGTGGCACGGCGCCCAGGCGCTCGAGACGCTGCTCGCAGTCGACCGGCAGGTCGAGCGCCAGTGGGGGATCGGCGCCAAGAGCGAGTCGGTCGCCAAGGCCGCGCTCGTGCAGGTCCGCCGCAAGTCGCGATGACCTGCCGCCGCCTACTCGCCGAGCGGGGCTACTCGCTCGTCGAGATGCTCACGGTGCTCGTGATCATGGGCGTCGTGATGACGAGCCTGACCACCGTCTTCGTGCAGGCCTCGAACTCCGAGACGGACATGAACAACCGCTTCCAGGCGCAGCTGACCGCCAAGCTCGCGCTCGACAAGATGCGCCGCGAGATTCATTGCGCGAACGTCGCCACCCCGACGGGCTCGAGCTCCTCGGTCACGATCACGCTCCCGTCCTACTGCAAGACCGGCAGCGGCTCCATCACGTGGTGCACGCGCAGCAACGGCACCAACCGCTACGCGCTCTACCGAGTCGCCGGCTCGATCTGCACCGGCGGGATCAAGTGGGCCGACTACCTCGTCCCGAGCTCGACCGCGACCACGTGCGGCGGGGCGCTCTGCATCTTCAACTACACGGCCCAGTCGACCTCGTCGCTGGCGAAGCTCGGGGTCGACTTCCCCGTCAACGTCAAGCCCTCGAAGACGGTCGAGCTGTACGAGCTGATCGACGACATCGTCCTGCGCAACAGCACCCGCTCCTGACCCGGGTCCACCCGTTCGAGTGACCACCGGCGTCGCGGGAGCGCCGATGGTCTGAGCATGCGGCTTCTGCTTTGCCTGCAGCGACGTCTGCGAAGCGAGCGCGGGATGGCTCTCGTCATGGCGATCGGCATCACCAGCGTCCTCGGCATCGCCGGGGCGACCGCGGTCGCCTATTCCACGTCGGGCGCGCAGGAGGCCCAGCAGAGCGGCTCGCGTCAGAGCGCGTTCACGCTCGCGGAGGCCGGGATCAACAACGTGATGTCCGTCCTCAACCTGCCGACGAACAACGCGCTCGACCCGGAGACGCTGCCGAAGTGCACGAACAACGAGAAGAAGTACAGCGACGCTGCCGCCGACCGCACGAACACCTCGACCTGGATGCACAGCACGATCGACGGCGGAACGGTCGACTGGTGCGGAACGCTCGTCCGCAAGGATGCGCTCTGGTTCGTGACCTCGATCGGGCGCTCGCGAAACCCGAACCGGTCCAGCACCAACGTGACGCGGACGCTCGAGGCGACCGTCACGGTCACCCCGACGACCTCGCAGCCTCTGAACAACCCGGTGTGGAACTACCTGTATGCCGGCCACACGGGCAGCACCTGCGACCAGTCGCTGAACAACAACATCTCCGGCGCCTCGCGCATGTACGTGGCCGGAAACCTCTGCCTGAGCCCGAACGTCCAGCTCAACCAGTCGACGGTGATCGTCGGCGGGTCGATCGACGTCTCGAACAACGCGGCCGTCGGCGCTTCGACGAGCATGAGCACGCGCGTCGAGACGTACGTCGGCGGCAACTGCCGCTACTCGACCGGCTCCTGGGCGAACTGCAGCGGCAACCAGGACGCCCGGCACATCTACAGCAAGCTTTCGGACGGGGTCAACGTCGGCGTCAACCAGCCTGCGCCGGTCGTCGCGCCGCCGGCCGCGGACTACGCCACCTGGTACGAGAACGCGATCCCGGGCCCTTCGCAGACGTGCACCACGTCGAGCGGCACGCCGCCCACCTTCGACACGAACTACCCGAGCCGCGACAACAGCATCGCGACCCCGATCGACCTGACGCCGAACAGCTCCTACTTCTGCCGCGTCGGCCAAGGGGCGAACACGACTCTCAACGGGGCAGTCACCGCGGCCCAGGGGACGATCACGGTCAGCTCGGCGACCGGCTTCCCGACCACACCGTTCCTGATCCGGATCGACGACGAGTTCATGCAGGTGACGGCCGGCTTCGGCACCACCACCTGGACGGTCATCCGCGGCGCCACCAGCAGCGCCACGACGCACGTCACCGGCCAGACGGTCGAGTGGAAGACTCCGTCGAGCGGCGAGATCGCCTGGAACGCCACCACCAAGACCTTGACGGTGAGCGGGACGGTCTACATCGACGGCAGCGCGAAGATCTCGAACGGTGGGCTCAACTCCTACAACGGCCAGGGCACGATATACCTGTCCGGGACGTTCCTCGCCACCGGAACGATGTGCGCGTCGATCTCCGGAACGAACTGCAACTTCACCAGCTGGAACCCCGACTTCGACATGCTGATGATCGTCGCCGACGGCAACGGCGGCCAGGTCAACCCCGGCGACAGCATCCAGATCGACAACAACTACTCGTACCAGGGCGGCCTCTACGGCACGAACGCCGTCGAGTTCGGCAACAACGTGAACGTGGACGGCCCGATCGTCGGCAGCCAGATCCTGCTCTCGAACAACCTGACGACGAATGCGTTCCCCAACATCTCGATCGTCCCGGTCGGCATGCCGTCGAACCACGAGGTCTACGCGCAGCCGAACCCGCCCCAGGGCTTCACGGGCTAGACCTAAAGCCCGGCGGCGCGACGTGCCGATAGGAGGAAGGTGGACGTCGCTCTCGGCCTGTTCGCCTTCTGGCCTGCGCTCGCGCTCGGCAGCTTCCTGAACGTCGTCGCCGCGCGCGTGCCGCTGCGCCGCTCCGTCGTGCGGCCGTCCTCGGCCTGCATGAGCTGCGGCACGGAGCTCGCGTGGCGCGACAACGTCCCGGTGCTCTCGTGGCTCTGGCTGCGCGGCCGCTGCCGCACCTGCGGCGTCCACATCAGCGCGGTCTACCCGCTAGTCGAGCTGGCCACTGCGGCACTCGTGGCCGGTTGCTTCGTCAAGTTCGGCTTCAGCGCCGACGCCTTCCTGGCCTCGTTCTTCTGCGTCGTGCTCGTCGTGCTGAGCGCCATCGACCTCGAGCACCGGATCGTCCCGAACCGGATCGTGCTGCCGGCGGCGCTCGTCGTGCTCGTGGCGCAGACGGCGCTCCACCCGAGCCCTGAGTGGGCGCTCGGGGCCCTGGGTGCCTCGGGCTTCCTGTTCGTGGCCGCGCTTGCCTACCCGGCGGGAATGGGCATGGGCGACGTCAAGCTGGCGTTGCTCCTGGGCGCGCTGCTCGGCCGTCTCGTCGGCGTGGGCCTGATGCTGGGGATGCTCGCGGCGCTCGTGCCGAGCGTCTACCTGCTCGCCCGCCATGGCTCCGCGGCGCGCAAGATGGGCATCCCGTTCGCGCCGTTTCTGGCCCTGGGAGCGCTGATCGCCCTGTTTGCCGGGCATTCGCTGCTGGACGCCTACCTGAGCCGTTTCTAGCGCTCAGCTTTCGAGCGGGTTCTGCCGATACCTCAATCGAGGGATTCCATGGACCTCAAGCGGCCCAACAAGCTCAGGCTGTCCGGCAAGTCCGGCGCCTCCGAACCCCCTGTCGGGGGCGACGCGGGCCTGCCCGCAGGCCATCCGGTCAACGAGGTCGCCGAGCTCGTCGCCGACCTGATCGAGGCCACCGGGCTCGTCTCGCCCGACCGGCTGGCCACTGTTCGCGGCCGGGTCAAGCAGGGCGGGTCGTTCGCGCAGGCGGTCCTCGACGAGGGTGTCGCCACGCCCGAGGGCCTCGCGCGTACCCTGGCCAGCCGCTTCCAGCTGCCCTTCATCGACCTGCCGCTCACCGGCGTGTCCGAGGAGGCCGCCAAGGAGATTCCGATCCACGTGCTCGAGCGCGTGGGCGCGCTGCCGTACGCACTCGAGGGCAACACCCTCCAGATCGCCGTGGCCGATCCCGGCAACGTGCACGCGATCGACGAGCTGCGGCTGGCGACGCGCTACCAGCTCGACCTCGGCGTCGCCGCCCGGGAGGACATCGAGAACGAGATCCGCCGCCTGGCCCGCGCCTCGGAGGCGTTCGGGGCCGCGATGGACGCCGAGGAAGCCATGCTCGCCGACGAGGCCGCGGAGCAGGAGGAAGGGGACGACCTCGAGGTCGAGGACGGCATCTCCGACGTCCCGCTCGTCCGGCTCGTCAACTCGATCATCTTCCAGGCAGCCGAGGACGGGGCCAGCGACATCCACTTCGAGCCCCAGGAGGACGCACTCGTCGTGCGGCTTCGCATCGACGGCGTTCTGCACGAGGTGCAGCGCATCCCGAGGCGGATGATCGCCGGGGTGACAACGCGCCTGAAGGTGCTCGCGAAGCTCGACATCGCCGAGCGCCGCAAGCCGCAGGACGGTCGGATCTCGCTCAACGCGGCCGCGGCAGGCCGGATGATGGACGTCCGCGTCGCGACCCTGCCGACGGTCGAGGGCGAAGCGGTCGTGATGCGTCTGCTCGACAAGTCGAAGAAGGCGCCGACGCTGACCGAGCTCGGCCTCTCCGACGACATGCGGGTGAAGATGGAAGGCCTGATCAGGCGCCCGACCGGCGCGATCCTCGTCACGGGGCCGACCGGGTCCGGTAAGTCGACGACGCTGTACGCGGCGCTGACCGAGATCAACCGCCCCGAGATCAACATCATCACGGTCGAGGACCCGGTCGAGTTCCGGCTCGGGGGCGTCAACCAGGTGCAGATCAACACGCGGGCCGGCCTGACCTTCGCGGCCGCGCTCCGCTCGATCCTGCGTTCCGACCCCGACGTGGTGATGGTCGGCGAGATCCGCGACGGCGAGACGGCCAAGATCTCGATCGAGGCCGCTCTGACCGGCCACCTCGTGCTCTCGACGCTGCACACGAACGACGCCCCGGGCGCGCTCACGCGCCTGAACGAGATGGGCGTCGAGCCGTTCCTGACCGGCTCCGCGGTCTCGGCCGTGCTCGCGCAGCGCCTCGCGCGGAAGCTCTGCACGCACTGCTGCGAGATGTACACGCCGACGACCGACGAGATGATCAAGGCCCGCGTCTCGCCCGAGGTCGCGGCTGCCGCCGACGGGGTCGTCTTCTACCGCAAGAAGGGCTGCCCGCGCTGCGGCCAGACCGGCTACAAGGGCCGGATCGGCGTCTATCAGCTGCTCGTGATGAGCGAGAACCTCGAGACGCTCGCCGCCTCGAAGGCGAGCCGCGAGGAGCTCGAGCGGGCCGCGATCGAAGAAGGCATGCGGACACTCTGGGACGATGGCCTCGCCAAGGTCGCCGCGGGGCTCACGTCGCTCGAAGAGCTCGCCCGCGTCACCGTCTAGGCGCGCCGAGCTTGACCGCCCGCGGCTGCTGCGGGACGATCCATGGCCTGTTCACGAGACAGGCAATCCCAGGCGGTGTCGCGGTGCTGGCGGCCGCGATCGCTGCTGGAGGGACGTTTGCGGCGCAAACCACCGCCCGGACGCAAGGCTCGAGTCCCGCCGCGCATCGCCCGCTCGCGACGACCGTCACGGCCGGCCTTGACCACACGTGCGCGCTCACCCGTGCCGGAGGCGTCCGCTGCTGGGGGTACAACGGCCACGACGAGCTTGGCGACGGGCAGGGCACCGGAGCGAGCAGCAGCCTCCCGCTCCGCGTCCAGGGTCTCTCGATCGGTGTGACGGCGCTCGCGGCAGGCGGCCGCCACACCTGCGCCGTCCAGCGCGGAGGCGCCCTCTGTTGGGGTGCGAACTACCTCGGTGCCCTCGGCGACGGCACCGAGATGCGACACGCTGCTCCTGTCCATGTCGCCGGTTTGAGCAGCGGCGTCGTCTCCGTGGCCGGAGGGATCGACCACAGCTGCGCGCTCACGACCGCGGGTGCGGTCAAGTGCTGGGGCGACAACGAGGCCGGAGAGGTCGGCGACGGGACAACCACGGAGCGCTGGACCCCGGTGGACGTCGTCGGCCTCGCGAGCGGAGCGAAGGCCATCGCCGCCCAGTTCGTGCACAGCTGCGCGCTGACGGACGCCGGCGGTGTCAAGTGCTGGGGTCGCGGCTACGGATTGACGCCGGTGGCCGTGCCCGGACTGACGAGCGGCGTGGCGGCGATCACGCCGACCTGCGCGCTCACCGCCGCAGGCGGCGTGAAGTGCTGGAGCCTCGAGGGAGGACTGCACACGTCAGATCTGCCCGGCCTGGGAGCGGGCGTGGTGGCGCTCGCCACGTCCGGGCTGCACGGTTGCGCACTGATGTCCGGCGGCGCGGTCAGGTGCTGGGGCGCCAACGACCACGGGCAGCTGGGTGACGGGACGAAGACCCACCGCGCCGTGCCGGTGAGCGTCGCCGGGCTCAAGCGGGGCGTGGAGTCGCTCGGCGTTGGCACGTCCTACAGCTGTGCGGTCACCCGAGCCGGGGGCATCCAGTGCTGGGGCTCGAACGGAGCCGGAGAGCTCGGCGACGGCACGAACCTTGACCGGAGGCACCCCGCCGACGTCGTCGGCTATGGGCTGCGCGCATCGTTGGCGATTGCCTCGTCAGCTGTGACAGTCGGCGCGCGCGGCATCGCGCACATCGCGTTGCGTTGCGGAACACCGGTCGCGTGTCGAGGCGCGCTGGAGCTTCGGAGTTCGTCCGGAAACGTCCTCGGCCGTCACGCCTTCGCGATCACCGGCGGCCACCGGCTGCTGGTCCCCGTTCGCCTGTCCAGGCCCGCCTTGGCCGGCCTGCGCCGCGCGGGGCGCCTGCACGCGATCGCGCGCGCCCGGTTCCGGCAGCCCGACAACGGCTTCACGACCGTCGTCCGAGCGCTGACGCTCGCCGCGGCCTAGGCGGCCTGGATGTCGCAGCCGAGGTACATCAGCGCCTCGACGGCTTCCGTCACGAACGCCGTCGCCTGGCGGGAGTCGGCGAACATGTAGGGGCCGGGGCGACTGGGCTCGGAGCTCGCGGTCTGGAAGACCTCCGCCTCGACCACGCACGAGTCGCCGTGGTCGACTGCGCGCATCACCACGACGGAACGACCGTCGCGGCGGGCGTGCCGCACGAACAGCTCGCGGCCGGCTGCTGCCGCGCTCACCGGGCGAGCGTGACCGCGTTCAGTGCCGCCTGGGCGACCGTGTCGCGGTCCGCGAAGCCGTTGAAGCGGACGAAGAGCGTGTTCGGCCGGACGAAGACGAGCACCGCCGGTCCGTCGAGGACGCGGTCGGCAGGCGTAGGCGCGCCGGTCAGCAGGGAGCTGAGCGGCGAGACGACCTTCTCGTCGGCGACGTCGAACGAGACGAAGCCGGCGTGCGCGGCCAGCGCGCCGTGCCGGGCCTCGTCGGTCGCCATCGCGTCGACGCTCGCGCCCGGGGTGTAGAGCGAGACGACCACGACGGAGTGCGAGCGGAGCGACAGCGCCAGCGCCGCCGGCATCCCGCCGATCACGGCCGGTGCGTGCGCCTTGGGCGTGGCCGCCTTGACGGCGATTTTCTTCGCGCTCTTCGGCGCCGTCGTGACCACGTGCTTCTTAACCGGATGCAGCGGCTTGATCACCGGCACCGCGGCGTTCGAGGCGCTCTGGCCGCCGCCGAACAGCAGGAACCCGCCCAGCAGGGCGAGCATGGCTGCGAAGCCGGCCGCAGCGAGAATCCGGACGCGTGGACTCAGGCTCACGCTGTTCCTATCGGCAATCCGAGCCGCGCGCTTGACGGGGAAATACGAAGGGCGCGGTCTCCCGCGCCCTTCGTGTCGAGCGGTGAAGCCGGGCTTAGCAG
This sequence comes from uncultured Actinomycetes bacterium, assembly GCA_963763475.1. GTDB lineage: Bacteria > Actinomycetota > Thermoleophilia > Gaiellales > Gaiellaceae > AC-32. The sequence goes on from CAVXOR010000006.1 coordinate 220,313, forward strand.
CTGCCGGGCTTGATGTCGCCCGAAGGCCCGGACTTGTGGTACTGGACCGTCCCGGGCACCGTGTTCGTGATGCAGTAGGTCGTCGCGTTCGCGACCGAGATCTTGACGTTCTTGATCCCGGCGTCGTACGAGCCCTGCAGCTTGGTCAGCGTCGCGCCCGTGTAGCCGGTGGCGTGGTCGGCGTTGAACGCCTCCATGCCTGGCACGGCGGCGCGGACGTTGGCCTGCGCCGCGGACTTGTTCGCCCGGGTGCGGAAGCTGAGGTACGAGGGGATCGCGATCGCAAGCAGGATCCCGAGGATGATGATCACGACGAGGAGCTCGATCAGAGTGAAGCCTCGATCGTCGCTCGACAGACGCTGCCGCAAATTCTGCATTTGGTTTGCTCCTTCGGCTGGGGACTGCGGTGGCCCCGGGTAGATCGGCTTGCGATGACCTGTGTTAGACCCCCGAAGGGGTGAGACCTCCGGCCCACCGGCGCCGGCGTCGGGCAAAAGAAAGGGCGCGGTCTCCCGCGCCCTTTCGATCCGATCAGACGGGTCTTAGCAGCTGCCCGGCTTGATGTCGGCGCCCGGGCCGGACTTGTGGTACTTCACCGTGCCCGGCACGGTGTTGACGACGCAGTAGGTCGTCGAGTTGGCAACCGAGATCTTGATGTTCTTGATCCCGGCGTCGTACGAGCCCTGCAGCTTGGTCAGCGTGGCGCCCGTGTAGCCGGTGGCGTGGTCGGCGTTGTACGCCTCCATGCCCGGCACCGAGGCGCGGACGTTGGCCTGCGCGGCGGACTTGTTGGCCCGCGTGCGGAAGCTGAGGTACGAGGGGATCGCGATCGCAAGCAGGATCCCGAGGATGATGATCACGACCAACAGCTCGATGAGGGTGAAACCCTCGTCGCGCCGCAGCCGCTGCTGAAGCCTTGCAAGCATGCTTGTTCCTCCTTGAGGGGGTGCGCAGATGGCCTGCCCCTCTATCGGCGCCCCTGGCCCGGGCCGCGCACCCCCCGAAAAGGGGAACTCGCACCGCCGCCGAGCGACCGCGCCGCAGACCCTCAAGTCAGTGAGAGGCACTGCCGATAGCAGCCAAGCGGCCATGGCGGACACCCTGTATTCGATCGACGATCTGCTCGAGCAGATGGTGGCGCGGAACGCGTCGGATCTGCACGTGACTGTCGGCGCGCACCCGGTGGTGCGCGTGCGCGGCAAGCTCGAGCCCCTGCAGGAAATCCCGCCGCTGACGCCCGAGGTCACGCAGCAGCTGCTCTACCGCGTCCTCTCGACCGAGCAGCAGAAGCACCTCGAGGTGAACCGCCAGATCGACTTCGCGCACTCGATTCCCGGCCTCGCGCGCTTCCGCGTGAACGTCTACTGGCAGCGCGAGTCGCTCGGCGCGGCCTTCCGCCTGATCCCGACGGAGATCAAGACGCTCGAGGAGCTCGGGATCCCTTCGGCACTGCACGTCCTGACCGACCGTCCGCGCGGCCTCGTGCTCGTCACGGGCCCGACCGGCTCCGGTAAGTCGACCACGCTCGCGGCGCTGATCGACGAGATCAACCGCAAGCGCGCCGAGCACATCCTCACGATCGAGGACCCGATCGAGTTCGTGCACCGGCACAAGCGCTGCGTCGTCAACCAGCGCGAGATCGGCGTCGACGCGACCAGCTTCGCCGAGGCGCTACGCGCCGCGCTCCGCCAGGACCCCGACGTGATCCTCCTCGGCGAGATGCGCGACCTCGAGACGATCTCGACCGCGCTGACCGCGGCCGAGACCGGCCACCTCGTCTTCGCCACCCTGCACACTCAGAGCGCGCCAGGGACGATCGACCGCGTGATCGACGCCTTCCCGGCGGCACAGCAGGACCAGATCCGGATCCAGCTTGCCGCCACGCTCGAGGGCGTCGTCACCCAGGCGCTGCTCCCGACCGCCGACGGCACTGGCCGTGTGGCCGCCCTCGAGATTCTCTTTCCCGACGACGCCGTGCGGAACCTGATCCGCCAGGCGAAGGTCGAGCAGGTCTACTCGGTCATGCAGACCGGCACCGCCAAGGGCATGCAGACGATGGAGCAGTCACTCGCCGACCTGACCCTGCGCGGCGTTATCTCGCTCGACTCGGCGCTCTCGCGCTCCAGCCGGCCCGAGCAGCTGGTCGGCTTGCTCGAGCGCGCCGGCTTCGCGGTTCCCGAGGCCCTCGCCGACCAGCCGACTCCGAGCCTGCGGGTGGCGGAGGGCTAGCGATGGAGTGGAACCCGGACAACGTGCAGCCCGAGCAGCCTGTCGAGGAGACCGAGGAGCTGGCGCCCGCTCCCGAGCAGGCGCCGGAGCCCGTCGTCGAGCCCGAAGCTGTCGCGGCCGAGTCCCAGCCGGAGCCCGAGCCGGAGACGACGTCATTGCTGAAGAAGGAGATCTCTTTCCGGCGCAAGCCGAAAGAGCCGAAGCCGGAGCCCGAGCTCGAGGACGAGAAGTCCTCGCTGCTGAAGAAGGAGATCTCGTTCCGGCGCAAGCCCAAGCAGCCCAAGCAGCCGAAGGCGAAGAAGGAGAAGACGCCGAAAGAGCCCAAGCCGAAGGGCGAGGGCCTGAAGAAGGAGATCTCGCTCCCGTTCGGCCGCAAGAAGAATGACGCGGTCGAGACGGTCGCGGAGAAGCCGGCCAAGGAGCCGCGCAAGCCGCGGGCCAAGCGCCAGAAGGGGTCCTCGACCAAGCGCTCGAAACGCCTCGTCGGCCTCAAGATCGGCGGCTCGCAGCTGGCGGCCGCCCGGATCGTGAACAACGGCCATCCGGAGCTCGTCCAGGTTGCGCGAGAGCGCCTCGAGAACGGGATCGTGGTCGGCGGCGAGCTGCGAGAGCCCGAGCTGCTCGCCGAGGCACTGCGCGCGTTCTTCCGCAAGCACAAGCTTCCGCGCCAGGGCGTCCGCCTCGGGATCGCGAACAACCGCATCGGCGTGCGCATCTTCGAGATCGCCGGCATCAGCGACCCCAAGCAGCTCGAGAACGCGATCCGCTTCCGCGCCCAGGAAGCGCTGCCGATCCCGATCGAGGAGGCGGTGCTCGACTACCACGTCCTCGGCGAGCGGACGGACGACGACGGCCAGCTCGTGCGCCGGATCCTGCTAGTGGTCGCCTACCGCGAGCTGATCGACCGTTACGTCGCCGCCTGCAAGAAAGCCGGCGTGCGGCTGGCGGGGATCGACCTCGAGGCCTTCGCGCTGCTCCGCGCGCTCGGCGAGCCGCTGCCAGAGGGCGCACCGCCCTCGGACGCCGCGCTCGTCGTCGTCTCGGTCGGTCACGACCGCTCGACCTTTGCGGTCTCGGACGGCCGCGTCTGCGAGTTCACCCGCGTGCTCGACTGGGGCGGCTCGACGCTGGACGTCGCGATCGCCCGCGAGCTCAACTGCGCTCCGTCGGAGGCCGAGCCGGTCAAGCGCGAGCTCTCGCTCGCCGCGGCGAACGTGCCGGAGGGGCTCACCCAGGAACAGGCGGACAGCGCTCGCGAAGCGGTTCGGCGCCAGCTCCAGACCTTCGCGCGCGAGCTCGTCTCCTCGCTCCAGTTCTACCAGAACCAGCCCGGCTCTCTGGGCATCGGCGAGATCGTGATCACCGGCGGAACCGCGCACCTGAGCGGGGTCGCCGACGAGCTCCAGCGCCTGATCGGCGTCCGCGTCGAGGTGGGCGACCCGCTCTTGCGCGTAAAGCTCGGCAAGAAGCTGCGCGAGGCCGACGAACAGCTCGGCTCGCTCGCTGTCGCCATCGGACTCGGGATCGAGGACTGACGTGCGCGCGATCAACCTCCTGCCACGAGACGACGCCCGGCGCGGCCACCCGCAGAAGACGCAGTGGGTCGTGCTCGTCCCGGTCGTGCTCGCCGTGCTGCTCGCGGCGGTCCTCTCGGCGATGTTCCTCTCGAGCAGCGGCACGGTGAAGGACAAGCGGGCCGAGCTCGCGACGCTCCAGGACGAGCTGCTCGCGATCCCGACCCCGGACGCGAGCCGCGTCAAGACGCAGACCGCGCTCGCAGCCGACAAGCAGGCGCGCGTGACCGCGCTCTCGGGAGCGCTCTCTCGCCGGGTCGCCTGGGACCGCGTCTTCCGTGAGCTCTCGCTCGTGCTGCCGAACGACGTCTGGCTGGCGACGATCTCGGCGAAGGCACCCGTGCCCTCGTCGACGGCCGTCGCGCCGGCGCCCGCAGCTGCGGGCTCCACCGTCGCCGCGACCGGGTTCACGATCGACGGCTTCACCTATTCGCATCCCGCGGTCGCGCGGCTGCTGACCCGTCTCGCGGTCGTGCCCGACCTCGTAAACGTCCAGCTTCAGCAGAGCACCCTGACGAAGGTCGGCTCCGCCCAGGCCGTGCACTTCGTGATCGTCGCCGACGTTCGGCGGCCGGGAGGCGGACAGTGAAGAGCCGAAACCTCTCGCAGCCGGTCGTGATCGTGCTGATCGTGGTCGGCTTCCTCTTCGCCGCAGCAGGCGGCTACTTCATGCTGATCCGGCCCCAGCACGCGGAGGCGGCCGACCTCGACCGCCAGATCTCGGACACCAACAGCGCGATCGATGCCGCCCGCACGCTCACGCTGGAAGCGAAGAAGGGCGCCCAGATCCGCGTCGCCGACCTCTACCGGCTGACGAAGGCGATGCCCGACCAGGTCGACATGGCCGGAGTGCTGCTCGAGCTGAACCAGGTTGCTGAGGACAGCGGCATCACGTTCGAGCAGATCACGCCCTCCGCGACCGCGACCCCGGTTTCCGGGTACCTCGCGATCCCGATCACGGTCGAGTTCCAGGGCAACTTCTACGACCTCTCGGACTTCCTCTACCGGCTGCGGAACCTCGTCGACGTCCGTCACGGCACGCTCGACGCGACCGGCCGCCTCTTCGCGATCGACGAGGTCGACTTCGCCGAGGCGCCTCCGCCCCCGGGGTTCCCCCAGATTCGCGCTCACCTGGTGATCGACGCGTTCGTCTACGGCACGGGCACGGCTCCGACCGTCGCGCCTCCGTCCGGCACCACCGGCGCGACCGGCGCCACCGGGACGACCGGGACGACGCCGCCCACGACCCCGCCCTCGACCACGCCCGCCGCGAGCGCCTCGGCCGCGCCGGCAGGGACCTAGGCATGGCGAAGAAGATCGATCCCAAGGCGAAGGCCAAGCGGCAGAAGATCTACGCCGGCGTCGGTGGCGTAATCCTGCTGGCTGTGCTCGCCTTCCAGGTCCCGCGCACGATGAAGATGCTGCATCCGGCCGACGAGAGCTCGACGAGCTCGGCGCCCGCGACGACGACCGCGAGCGCGGCTCCGACGCCGATCAGCGCCCCCTCCCTCAGCGGCGGCAACGCTTCCGCGACCGCTGCAGTCACACCTGGCGGCGACGGCATCAGCGACCCCGACGCCGTTCCGCTTCCGCAATCCGGCCAGCTGCTCGCCTTCGGCCTCTTCCGGACCAAGGATCCCTTCGTCCAGCAGCTCGACCTGAAGGGCTCTACCGGCTCGACCGGTGTGCTGCCCGGCTCTGCCGGCCCGACCGGGCCGACCGGCCCGGCGAAGGGAGGAAGCTCCGTGACCTCTGCGCCGACCGCGCGGCGGGTCTCGACTCCCGCCGGGCCGACGACCCCTGTGACCAGCGCGGTGATCTCGGTGAACGGCGCCCCGGAGACGGTTCAGGTCGGCGGCACGTTCCCGACCTCGGATCCCTACTTCAAGCTCGTCTCGCTGACGAAGAAGGGCGCGAAGATCTCGATCGCCGGCGGCTCGCTGGAGAACGGGGCGCCGACGGTCACGCTCACCAAGAGCAAGGCGCTGACCCTGATGAACACCGCCGACGGCACGCGCTACGTGCTGCGGCTGGTCTCGATCTCCTAGGCGCCGCGGCCGCGAGCTAGCCGGTCGACTGGTCGAACGTCGACGCGGCCCGGTAGAGCGGCCGAGCGGAGAGCTTGCTGCCGTCACGGACGACGACGGTCACGACCTTGAGCGCGCGGCCGCCGGTCGGCGTGCTGCTCGTGATGTAGGTGTCGACCCGGTAGTTCTTGCGGTCCGCGCCGACGACGCTGCGGCTCGGCACACACTCGTTCGGCAGGGGTGAGCCGCTGCAGGCGGTGCTGATCTCGCCCGACGTCGTGTTGGGGCAGGACACGCCGAGCGCGGAGTCGCACTTGTACGTGTTGTCGACGCCGGACAGCGAGCTGGTGTCGAGCGCGATCGCCGGGTAGGTGAGCGCCCTGAAGCGTTCCATCTGCTGGTCTGCGAGGGCCGATGCAGTCGTCACCCTGCTGGCGCGGTTGAGCGCGAAGATGCCGCTGTTGAACGCGGCCACGACCGCGAGGATGCCGATGTTCAGCATCACCATCGCCATCAGGAGCTCGATCAGGCCAAAGCCTTGCTCTGAGCGGAGCCGCACGCGCACGTGACTCCTATCGGCAGCCGTCCGGCGTCCCTCAAGCGGCGCGATCCCCCTGCCGATACGAACTCCGTATGGCGGCGTACACCTACAGCGCGATCAACGCTGAGGGTCTGCAGATGGCGGGGGAGGTCCACGCCCCGGACCTCGACGCCGCGCGCGAGCAGCTGCGCGTGCGCGGGCTTCTGCCGGAGTTCCTCAAAGAGCTCCCGGCGAGCGGCGAGGAGGGCGTCCGCACCGTCTTCAAGAAGATCAAGCCGAAGACGCTGCAGATCTTCTCGCGCCAGTTCGCGACGATGATCGAGGCGGGCCTGAACGTGGTCAGCTCGCTGGTGATCCTCGAGGAGCAGACCGACGACCCGTACTTCGCGCTCGTGATCCGCGAGATCCGCGCCGACGTCGAGGGCGGTCTGCTGCTTTCGCAGGCGCTCACCCGCCATCCGAAGATCTTCTCGCGGCTCTACGTCGCGATGGTCGAGGCCGGCGAGGCGGCAGGAATCCTGGACACCGTGCTCGACCGAGTCGCGCTGCAGATCGAGAAGGAGACGCAGATCAGGCGCCGCGTGAAGGGCGCGATGATGTACCCGACGATGGTGATGATCTTCGCCACCCTCGTCCTGATCGGCCTGCTGATGTTCCTGGTGCCGGTCTTCGTGAACATCTTCGCCCAGCTGAACGGCGAGCTGCCGACCCTGACGCAGTGGGTGGTCGCCGCCTCCGACCAGCTACGCCACCACTGGTTCATCATCTTCCCGGCAGTCGGCGGGATCATCTGGGGCATCCGCAGGTTCAAGAAGACCGAGCCCGGCCGCCAGCTCTGGGACCGGCTCAAGCTGAAGATCCCAATGAAGATCGGCGACGTCGTCCTCAAGGTGACGATGGCGCGCTTCTCGCGGACGCTCTCGACGCTGGTCGCCGCGGGCGTGGACATCATCAAGGCGCTCGAGATCACCGGCCAGACCGCCGGCAACTGGGTCGTCGAGGAGGCGCTCGCGGATGTGCGCCAGAAGGTGCACCAGGGTGTTCCCATCGCTCAACCGCTGATCGACAACCCGGTCTTCCCGCCGATGGTCAGCCAGATGGTGAAGATCGGCGAGGAGACGGGAGAGCTCGAGAAGATGCTCGGCAAGATCGCCGACTTCTACGAGGACGAGGTCGACTCGGCCATCGCCTCGCTGACCGCGATCATCGAGCCGCTGATGATGATCGGCGTGGGCGCCATGGTCGGCGTGATCATCATCAGCATGTACCTGCCGATGTTCAAGCTGCTCTCGCTCGTCAAGTAAGCAGCAGTCGCGACCGGCCCGATGCGCCGGTGCCGTGACCGGCCTACGGCTCGACGTTGAAGCTGAACATCATCCCGCTCTCGTGGTGCTCTGCGATGTGGCAGTGAGCCATCCAGCGCCCCGGGTTGGTGACGTCGAGAAGGATGTCAACGGTCTCGCCGGTGCGGACGAGGACCGTGTCCTTCCAGACCAGGTTCGGCTCGTCGACGTCGTTGCGAGCCAGGATCAGAAAGCGTCCGGCGCCGTGAACGTGGAACGGGTGCGGCATCGGGTGGTCTGAGTCCATCTCGTTCACTAGTCGCAGCTTCACCTGGTCGCCGACGTGGAAGGTCCAGTCGATCTGAGCGTTCTCGGCGCCGGTGTCGCGGTCGACGAGCTTCCAGCGCATGTTCGCCGGGGTCGTCATCCGGTTGACCTCGACCATGTCATCTTCCCACTCGATGCCCTGTGCGGCGCCCTGCGCGTGCTCGTGCGCGGCTTGCCCACTGGGCCCGGCCTCCTGACCGGCATGCTCGCCATGCTGGCGCTCGCCGTGTCCGTGGTGACCGCGCCCTCCGTGTTCGGCGTCGGCCGCTTCGCCTTCGTCACGGTGCCCGTCGTGCTCGTGGCCGTGGTGGCCGTGTCGGGCGCCCGCTGCGACAACGCTCTCCGGCAGCAGCTTCATGCCGCATTTAGGACAGCGATCGGGCTTGTCGCTCGTTACTTCGGGATGCATCGGGCAGACGAAGGTCGTCTCTTCTGCCGCCTGCGCCAGCAGCTTCATGCCGCACTTCGGGCAGCTGCCTGGCTCAGCGCTAACCACCTCCGCGTGCATCGGGCAGACGTAGACGACCTCGACGCCTTCGGGCACGCCCATGTCCATCTCGGCCACAAAGGAAAGCGTCTTGTCGGGCGGGCGCTTGAGGAACGGCTCGATCTTGTCGCGTAGCTCGGCGGTGTCGCCATTGGTCCGAAGCCGCGCGAACTCGCCCGCATAAGAGGGCTCGGCCTGCTCGTCGGTGACGGTGATCGACGCCAGCCGATAAGTGCGCTCAGGCGTCCGGTGCTGGAGCTCGAGCCCGCCGGCGTCCGGGAAGAGCGCGTCGACGACTACGCGCTCGGAGGGGGCGAGCAACACTTCGTCGACGAGCTCCTCGCGCTCGTAGTGACCGGCGTCGGCGCCAACAAGCTTCATCTGCGCACCCGGCAGCGCCACGTTGAAGACGCGCGTATTCGCGGTGTCCGTGAAGTAGAAGCGAACGACCTCGCCGCGCCTCGCTTCAAGGTGAAGGTCTGACTCACCAGCAACGAGCATGACGTTGCCGAAGCGGCCCATCGCCACGTGCGTCGTCTCGTCGGCCCTGAAGGGGGCGATCTGGCCTTCCTCGATCAGGATGTCGTCGAGCGTGACCAGCAGCTCGCGGTTGGCGGGCGGCCAGTAGTCGGCCTCGCTCGGGATCACAAGAATGTTCCCGTACAAGCCGAGCTCTTGGCCGTAGTCCTCGCGGATGTGGGGGTGGTACCAGAAGGCGCCGGCGTCGGGCACGTGTACCTGGTAGGTGAATGTCTCGCCGACCGGGATCGGGGCCTGGGTGTCGTGCGTGCCGTCGTAGAGATTCTCCAGGCGCAGCCCATGCCAGTGCACCGTCGCCTCGATGTCGCCGTGGTTAGTGACCGGGACGGTGATCGTTGCGCCCTGCGGCACCTTCAGCGTCGGCCCGGGCACGGAGCCGTTGTAAGTGAGCATCCTCACGGTCGCATCACCGATCTGCTTCTTGACCGGGATGATGTCGAGCTCGAACTTATCGCCGTCGGCGAGTTCAATCAGCGCGGGGTGCGCCGCCTCCGGCAGACCTTCGGTCTCGCGCGACAACTCGGTGACTTGCCCGTGGTGATGGGAGCCGTGGTCATGCATCGCTAGCTCCTTTCGCTCGAGCGAGCATTGGTGTCTACACCGGCGCCGACCGGAGTGCCTGCCTGCGCCGGTGCCTTCTCTTGGTACTCGGCAATCTTCTCAGCAATGAACTCCGCGTCGGCCTTGATGAAGCCGATCAGCGCGGAGCCACGTGTGTACTGCCAAGTCAGGCCGAGGAAGTAGAGGCCGGCAACGTCTGTGACGCCGCGGCGGTGGCGCAGGCAACCGTCCTCATCGAAGATCGGCAGCTTGGTCCACGAGTAGTCGGGGCGGTAGCCGGTCGCCCAGATGACGGCGTCGACTTCGATCTCGCTGCCGTCTTCGAAGCGCACCCGCCGGCCCTCGGCATGGACAAGCCGTGGCTTGAGCTCGACGCCGTAGCGCTCCGTCATCTCGCGGGGGCTCGAGCCGATCAGCGTGTCGCGCATCCCCAGCTTGCGGCCGAGGCGCGACTCGACCGTCTTGTTGATGAGGCGCGTCTTGGTCAGCCACCAGAAGAGGTCCCGCCCGAGGACGCGCTGAGGCAATGGCTTCTGACGGGAGCCAATCGAGAGCACGACCTTGTGCGTCGCCGAGAGCTCCTTGGCGATCTGAAAGCCGGTGTTGCCGCCGCCGACCACGAGCACGGTCCCCTGCGGCACATCTCCCGCCCGGCGGTAGCCGACGGCGTGCGTGCGGAAGACATCGGCAGCGAGCCCCTCGGCGAGCTTGGGCACGAACGGCTTCTGGAACGGGCCGGTCGCGACAACGACCTGGTCTGCGATGATCGTCCGTCCATTGAGCTCGAGGCGGAACGGTCCGTCGTCCTCCTGCTCGAGTGCCGTCACCTCGCTGTTCCGCTTCACCGCCAGGTCGAAGGTCTCTACGTAGCGCTCGAGGTAGGCGATCACCTCGTCGCGGGGCGGATAGCCGTCGGGGTCGCCCGGGAGGGGAAGCGCGGGCAAGGCGCTGTAGCGGCGCGACGTGAAGAGGGTGAGCGAATCCCAACGCTCGCGCCAAGCAGGGGCAATCTCGCTCGCGCGCTCGAAGATTACGAAGCGGCGACCGTGCTGTCCTAGGTAGTAACCGATCGCCAGTCCAGCCTGGCCCCCGCCGATGACGGCCACCTCGAGGTGCTCTGCACTGTCGTCGGAATGGCTCGAATCCGTGTTCACGCGAAGACCCCCTTGTGACGTAGCTCGCGTGTCGCGCGGAGAATGAAACGACTACGTTCTAGCCGTGTCAAGCGCCGAAGCGACTTTCTTGTTCGCGGACATCGCAGGCTTCACAGCGCTGACGGAGGCGCACGGAGACGAGCAGGCCCTGCAGCTCGTGGAGGAGTTCGCGAGTGCGGTTCAGGCGGAGCTTCCGCGTGTCGGCGGCGAACACATAAAGACGGTCGGCGACGCCCTCATGCTGCGGGTGCCCGATCCTGGCGATGCAGTCCGTCTAGCCTTGTGGATCACGCGTAACGCGATGGGCGGCCACCAGGCGCCGTCGGTTCGCGTCGGCGGCAACTACGGGGCCGCTCTCGAACGCGGCGGCGACTACTTCGGGGCGACGATCAACGTCGCAGCACGGGTGTCGGCGCTCGCCGGCGGCGGCGAGGTGCTCGTCACAGGCCGCACTGCGGCGCTCGCCCCTGAACTCGAGGGCGTCCTCTACGAGTCTCGCGGGCGGCAAGTCCTACGCAACGTTGCCGAGCCCGTCGAGATTTTCGCCGTCGTTCGAGTGGACGAGAACGCCGAGCGGTTGGCGGTCGACCCCGTCTGCCAGATGGCAGTCGATCCAGATCACGCGGTTGGTCGGCTGCTCGTGGACGAGAAGGCTCACTACTTCTGTTCGCTCACGTGCGCAGCTGCCTTCGCGCAGTACCCGGAGCGGTACGCGGAGTAAGCACCGCGGCTGGGAAGTGCCGGTAGACCGCGCCGATGCTCGGGACCAGCAGCAAGTCCCGGTTCGGCGCTACATCTTCTTCGCGGCGTCCTTGAGCTTCTTGCCGCTCTTCTTGAGGTCTCCCTTGATCTGGTCGCGCCGGCCGGAGGCCGCCATGTCCTGGTCGCCCTTCGCCTGACCGGCCTTCTCCTTCAGCTGTCCCTTCGCGCGATCGGCCTTGTCGCCCATCGAAACCCCTTTCATCGTCGGAACGTGCTACTCGGCTACCCCGTCGCCTGCTTCCAAACCCTCGAGGAGCTGGCGGTTGCGACTCCGGCGCATCTCTGCAATACTAAACCGAATGGTTCAGTATCCACCGACCGTCGACCGCGCATTCGCAGCTCTCGCCGATCCGACGAGGCGCGCCGTGCTCGAACGTCTCGCGCCTGGCAGCGCGACGATCAGCGAGCTGGCCGAGCCCTTCGGCATTTCGCTCACCGGCATGAAGAAGCACGTCCGGCTGCTCGAGGAGGCGAACCTCGTCGTCACGGAGAAGGTCGGCCGCGCCCGCAGGTGCACACTCGTGCCGTACGCCTTCGAGGGCATCAGCGCGTGGCTGCAGCGACTCGATCGCTTCGCACAGGTCGTCGAACGCACGAAAGGAGCACGATGAGCACCACCGTCACCACCCCGAACGAGCTCGAGATCCGCGTCGAGCGGGTCTTCGACGCACCGCGCGCGCATGTGTACTCCGTCTGGACGGATCCGGAGCTGATCCCCGAGTGGTGGGGCGACGGGACCGTCGTCGAGGAGATGGACGTCCGGCCCGGCGGCAGCTATCGGTTCCGAACCGCATACGGCGTCGTCGAGGGCGAGTTCCGCGAGGTCGAGCCGCCGGAACGCCTCGTCCAGACGTTCCAGAACCACCTGCAGACCCTCGAGTTCGAGGAACTCGGCGAGCGGACGAGGCTGACCCAGACCATGCGCTTCGAGACGACCGAGCAGCGGGACACGACGATGCAGTACGGCGTCGAGGAGGGCGCGAAGGCCGGCTTCGCGCGCGTGGACGCCCTGTTGGAGAAGCTCGCCCGCGCCTAGGGCGCCAGGAGCTGTTCCTGCCAGCTGCCCCCGCGCGCGCGCGTGAACCTGATGCGCTCGTGCAGGCGGTCGTCCCGGTGCTGCCAGAGCTCGATCGCGTCCGGCTCGAGCACGTAGCCACCCCAGCGCTCGGGCCTTGGCACCTCGCCGAGCGCGAGCTGCGCCTCGAACTCCGCCTCCAGCGCCTCGCGCGACTCGATCGGCTCCCCTTGCCTGGAGGCGGCGGCAGCGGCCCGTGAGCGCGGCGGTCGGGTCGCCCAGTATGCGTCGGACTCCTCCGCGGAGAGCCGGCGCACGCTTCCCTCGACCCGCACCTGCCGGCCGAGCGGGCGCCAGTGGAAGACGAGCGCCGCGCGCGGGTTCGCGGCCAGCTCGCGGCCCTTGCGGCTCTCGTAGCCGGTGAAGAACGTGAATCCCCGCTCGTCGACGCTCTTCAGCAGGAGCATCCGGGCCGAGGGACGGCCGTCCGCGTCTGCGGTGGCGAGCGTCATCGCCTCCGGCACCTCGACGCCGGCCTCGCGCGCGGCCTCGAACCACTCGTGGAAGACGGCGAGCGGGTCTACCGCCATGCTCTCTCGAGCAGCTCGCGTACCTCCGTGACGCCCGCGCGCCAGACCGCCTCGACCTGCTCGTCCGGGAGCTCGTACGCGCCGGCGAAGACGCCGTCGCCCAGCAGCTCGCGCACCTCCGCAGGCGAGGCGACCCGGTAGGCGGCCTCGTCCAGCGCCGGCTTGCGCTCCTGCGGCAGCCCGACCCCAGCCAGCCTCGTCCAGGGGAAGTTCTCGAACCAGTTCGCGTGGCTCGGCTCCGGATCGACCTCCTTCGCCGCCGCGAGCACGCGCTCGCTCGACCACCAGCTGTGGAAGATCGCTTGCGCGTCCGAGTGCGCCCCCGCCCACTCGCGCACGAGCGAGCCGCCCGCGATGTTGCCGCCGTGGCCGTTGACGAGCAGGAAGCGCCGGAAGCCCTGGCCGTGGAGCGAGTCGAGCAGGTCGCGCAGGACGGCGAGGAAGGTCTCGAGCCGCAGCGACGGGCTGCCGGGGTAAGCCGCGAACGACGGTGTCAACCCGTAGGACAGCACCGGCAGGACGAGCACGCCCAGCGGCTCGGCGGCCTCGGCAGAGACGCGCTCGGCGAGGATGTTGTCGGTCTCCAGCGAGAGGTAGCCGTGCTGCTCGGTGGAGCCGACCGGCAGCACGACGCGGTCGTCCCGGGAGAGGTACTCATCGACCTGCACCCAGTTCAGGTCGCGCGCCCGCATCAGGAGCGCTCGAGGGTCGCATGGCGCCGGCCTTGGTACTCGAACCAGCGCATCACGGCGTAGCCCGCGATCCCGTAGATCGCGCCGATCAGCAGCTCGGCCCCGAGCAGCCCCTTCACCTCGCCGAGCGTGGCTCCGTCGGCCAACTGTCGCGCCGCCTTGATCGCATGCGTGAACGGCAGCCCCTGCGCAACCGTGCTCATCCAGTCCGGCAGCGCGTCGAGCGGCACGTTGGCGCCGGTGAAGATCAGCAGGAAGCCGAAGATGACGTTGTTCAGGACGGCGTTCTCGCGTATGCGCAGGCTGACGGCGCCGTTGATCAGCCCGAGGCCGGTGCAGGAGAAGGCGGCGATCAGGACTGTCAGCGCGAGCGGCGCCAGGGAGCTGGCAGGCAGGTGGACGCCGAGGATCAGGGCGCCGACGGCCAGCGAGAAGGCGCCGACGAATGCGCCATTCAGGATCACCGGCAGCGAGCGGCCGAAAAAGAGCGGCACGCGCGGCGCCGGGCTGACCAGGATCGCGCTCAGGGTGTTCTGGAAGCGCTCGCCGCCGATCATCTGCGCCATCGCGAACAGGCACGGGATCGACGCGTACTGGATCGCGTTGCCGATCAAGTAGAACTCGTCGGACTCGAGCTGCGCTGAGCGGCCGATGTAGGCGAAGAGCAGGATCTGGAAGATCGGCGCCACGAGCATCGTCGGCACGTAGATCCACGGCGTCAGCCAGTACCAGAGCGCGCGAAAGCTGGTCGTGCCGCCGACGACGAAGATCCGGGCGGCGACGATCACGTCAGCGAGAGCGACCCGCGCACCCGCGCGGCTCGCAGGACGCGTTCGGTGACGAGTACGCCGAAGGCCACGTAGGCGCCGCCGAGGCCGAGGCAGAGCAGCAGGTCGGGCAACGGCGTCCCGCCGAGCGCCGACTCGCGGATCGCGTTCATGCCCCAGGTCGGCGCGAGCACCCAGGAGATCGGGCGCACCCAGCTCGGCAGCAGCGATAGCGGGACGAGGAACCCGCAGATCAGCCAGACCGGGTACTCGAAGAAGTTGCCGAGCACCCAGGCCGCGCGGAAGCGGACGAACGAGACCGCGAACAGGAAGCCCAGCCCGCCGAACGAGAGCACCGTCCCGAGGATCGAAAGAGCGAACAGCAGTGGGTGCTCGATAGTCAGGTCGATGCCGAACAGCAGTCGCCCCCAGAGCAGCGTCGCCACCAGGTTGTAGATCCCGACGGTCGCCAGGCCCAGCGTGGCGGGGAGGAGGACGAGGGCGAAGTGCCGCGGTGCCGCGACGAGCAGCTCGAGCGTCCCCCACCAGCGCTCGCGCTGCATCGCCGACCCGGCGGAGGTGCTGACCGACGACCACATGCCCATCACGGCGGCACCCAGCGAGGCGTAAACGAGTGTCCTTGGACTGTCGCCAGCCTGGAAGACGAAGAAAGCGACCGTCGCGAAGAAGAGCGGGTAGATCACGTTCCCGATCCCGTCGAAGGGCGAGCGCATGATCATCTTGAACTGCAAGAGCCAGCAGACAGCGAGGAAGCGCAGCGTGCTCACTCGGTCACCAGCGCCACGTACGCGTCCTCGAGTGTCGGCTCCCGCTGCGAGATCCGGCCGACGTCGGCCCCGTCCAGGCAGCCGAGGATCGCCTGCGTCAGCTCGAAGCCCGGCCCGGTCTGGACGACGAGCACCTGCGCCTGCTCGCGCTCCTCGATCGCCAGCGTGCTGACGCCCGCCAACGCGCGCACGCGCTCGACCACGCCTTCCGCGGTGCCGAAGACCTCGACCTCCACCACGGTGCCCTCGGCGACGCCGCGCTTCAGCTCGGTCGGCGTGCCCTCGGCGACGATCCGGCCCTGCGAGATGACCGCGATCCGGTCGCAGAGGGCGTCGGCCTCGAACATGTAGTGCGTCGTGAGCAGGACGGTCTTGCCGGCCTCGGTCAGCGAGGCGATCGTCGCCCTCACGTCGCGGGCGCCGACCGGGTCGAGGCCGATCGTCGGCTCGTCCAGGAAGATCACGTCCGGGTCGTGCAGCAGGCCGCGCGCGACGTGCAGGCGCTGCTTCATCCCGCGCGAGTAGCCCTCTGCCCGCTCGTGCTCGCGGCCCTTCAGCCCGACGACCTCGAGCAGCTCCTCGATCCGGCGGCGCTGCTCGCCGGCCGGAACGCCGTAGAGCTCGGCGAAGTAGCGCAGGTTGTCGTAGCCGGAGAGGCGCTCGTACACGCCGCGCTCGCCGCCGAAGACGTAGCCGATCCGCTTGCGCACCTCGTGCGCCTGCTCCACGACGTCGAGCCCGAGCACCCGCGCGCTGCCGCCGGTGGGGATCAGCAGCGTGATCAGCATCTTGATCGTGGTCGTCTTCCCGGCCCCGTTCGGGCCCAGCAGCCCGAAGAGCTCGCCCTCGGGAACCTGGAAGTCGATTCCCCGCACGGCCTCGATCTCGAGCGACTTGCGCCGCACGACGCCGGTCGTCGTCTTGTAGGTCCGCCGGAGTCCCTCGACCTCGATCGCAGCCATCGGCCGGAGACTAGCTTTAGGGAATCGGCTGCTACACTCAGCCGCGCGCGGCGGCGTAGCTCAGTTGGTTAGAGCAGCGGAATCATAATCCGCGTGTCGGAGGTTCGAGTCCTCCCGCCGCTACCTCCTCGCGTATTCGGACCAAGAGAGAGAACAACTATGGCAACCGGAGTAAGAGTCGGAATCACGCTCGCCTGCACCGACTGCAAGCGTCGTAATTACCAGACCGAGAAGTCGAAGCGGAACTCCCCGGACCGGGTCGAGTTCAAGAAGTACTGCCGCTGGTGCGGGCAGCACACGCTGCACCGGGAGACCCGCTAGTGGCCCGCCAGACTCGCTCCGAGCGTCGCGCCCGTCGCGCTGCGCAGGCGGAGAGCCGCGCCTCGGTCGACCGCGCGCCGCAGCAGCGCCAGCCGCAGCCCACGCGGGCTCCGGCGGAGGCCGCCACGGCGAGCGATGGCCAGCGCGCCCCGGCCGGACAGCCGCGAAAGCGCTTCGTCTTCGTGAGCGAGTCCTGGGCCGAGCTGAAGAAGGTCGACTGGCCGGGGCAGCAGCAGCTGATCCAGGGCACGGTCGTCGTCCTGATCGCCTGCCTCGTGACCGGCGTCTACCTGTTCGCGGCGGACGAAGTCTTCCGCCGTCTCGTCCAACACATCCTCCTGAGGTAAGCGATGTTCCGCTGGTATGCGATCAACACCTACTCCGGCCACGAGAACAAGGTCAAGACGAACCTCGAGCACCGGATCGACTCGATGGCGCAGCAGACACGCTTCCGCCGCGTCGTCGTCCCGACCGAGCAGGTCGTCGAGACCAAAGACGGCCAGAAGGTTCAGACCGAGAAACGGATCCTCCCTGGCTACGTGCTCGTGAACATGGACCTCAACGACGAGGCCTGGACGGTGGTCAAGAACACGCCCGGCGTGACCGGCTTCGTCGGCGCGGGCTCGAAGCCCGTCCCGCTCTCGCAGGGCGAGGTCGACCGCATCCTGCGCACGGGCGCCGCAACCGGCGAGCGGCCGCGCGCCCAGGTCGAGTTCTCCCTCGGCGAGTCGGTGAAGGTAACCTCCGGCCCGCTCTCTGACTTCGACGGCGAGATCGTCGACGTCAACCCCGACCAGCAGAAGCTGAAGGTGCTCGTGGACATCTTCGAGCGGCAGGTGCCCGTCGAGCTCGGCTTCGACCAGGTGAAGAAGATCGACTGATGGCCAAGAAGATCCTGACACTGATCAAGCTGCAGATTCCGGGCGGGCAGGCGAACCCCGCGCCGCCGGTCGGCCCTGCGCTCGGCCAGCACGGCGTCAACATCATGGAGTTCTGCAAGGCCTTCAACGCGCAGACCGCGCAGGAGAACGGCCGAATCATCCCGGTCGAGATCACGGTCTACGAGGACCGCTCGTTCGACTTCATCACCAAGACGCCGCCGGCTGCCGTCCTGATCAAGGAGGCGCTGCGGCTGGAGAAGGGCTCGGGCGAGCCGAACCGCGAGAAGGTCGGCCGGCTGCGCCGCGACCAGCTGCAGTCGATCGCCGAGGCGAAGATGCCCGATCTGAACGCGCGCGACGTCGAGCACGCGATGCTGATCATCGCCGGCACGGCGCGCTCGATGGGCGTGGAGACGGATCTGTGAGACGTCGCTTGCGATGTCTCGATCAGGACGTGCGGGCTCTGCCCGAGCGTCCGTCTGAAATGACCGGTCGATGCATTGGCGGTTCGGAGGAAACGCCATGAGGCACGGCAAGAACTACCGCAACCTGCGCGCGCAGATCGACCGCGAGAACCTCTACTCGCCGGCCGAGGCAGTCCGCCTGCTGAAGGGCGGCGAGACCGCCAAGTTCGACGAGACCGTCGAGGCGCACTTCAACCTCGGCCTGAACGTCCGTCACGCCGAGCAGCAGCTGCGCGGGACTCTGATGCTCCCGCACGGCACCGGCCGCGAGTCGCGCGTAGCCGTCTTCGCGGACGGCGAGAAGGCGCGCGAGGCGCAGGAGGCCGGCGCGGACGTCGTCGGCACGAACGACCTGGCCGCCAAGATCGAGGAGGGCTTCGACGACTTCGACGTCGCGGTCGCCACGCCCGACCAGATGGGCGTGGTCGGCAAGCTCGGCCGCATCCTCGGCCCGCGCGGGAAGATGCCGAACCCCAAGACGGGCACGGTCACGATGGACGTCGGCAAGGCGGTTCGCGAGGCGAAGGCGGGCAAGCTCGAGTACCGCACCGACCGCGGCGCGAACGTCCACGTCACGATCGGCAAGAAGAGCTTCGACGAGCGGCAGCTGCTCGAGAACTACGCCGCGCTGATCGACGAGATCATGCGCGCCAAGCCCGCCGCCGCGAAGGGCCGCTACATCAGGACTGTTACCCTGACCAGCACGATGGGCCCGGGCATCCACGTCGATCCGGCGCGGACGCGGGGCATCGTCGAGGAACTCGAAGAAGGAGCACCTGTAGAAGCAGCAGTGACTGCGTAGAGCCCCGGCCGAAGACCACTGGCAGCCGCAAGGCGGAAGTCCAGTCGAGGCGGAGCGAGGGATAGGCATCGAGCCTCTCCGAGCCCGCCTGCGTGCGGGCTCGATTCGTGAAGAGAGGCAAATGCGATGTTGAAATCCGAGAAAGAACGAGTCGTCGAGCAGCTGGCCGAGCGCCTGCGCTCGACCGAGACCCTGATGGTCGCCGACTACCGCGGCCTGACGATGCCCGAGATCGACGAGCTGCGCGGCAAGCTGCTCGAGGTCGGCGCGCGCTTCACCGTCGTCAAGAACACGCTCACCAAACGTGCGGCCGAGCAGGCCGGGACGACCCACGTGCTCGAGCTGATCGAGGGGCCGACCGCGATCGCATTCCTCGAGGCCGACGGTGATCCCGCCGCGGTCGCGAAGGTGCTGAACGACACGGCTCGCGCGCACGACGTGCTCGTGATCCGCGGCGGCGTGCTCGAGGGCAATCTGGTCGGAGACGCCGAGATCAAGCGTTTGGCCACCCTGCCGCCGGTCGACGTGCTCCGCGCGCAGCTCGTCGGCGCGGTGGCCGCGCCGCTGACGACCGTCGTGGGCCTGTTCACGGCCCCGCTCCGCGATCTCGTCGGCGTGCTCGACGCGCGCATTCGCCAGCTCGAGGAGCAGGGCGAGACGGTTCCCGAGCCGGAGGCGGAGGCAGCTGCGGAGGAGCCGCAGGCAGAAGCAGCACCCGAGGAACCAACAGCTGAGGAGCAAGCTGAGGAGCCAACAGCTGAGGAGCCAACAGCTGAGGAAGAGCAGTCCGAAGAGCCGTCGGCAGAAGCCGAAGTGGCCTCGGCCGACGAAGAGGAGGAAGCACAGGATGGCTAAGACGGACACCGACAAGCTCGTCGAGACCCTGGGCGGGATGACCGTCCTCGACCTCGTCGAGCTGAAGACCAAGCTCGAGGAGGAGTGGGGCGTGAGCGCCGCCGCTCCGGTGGCAGTGGCCGCGGCCGGTGCGCCGGCGGCCGGCGGTGGTGACGGCGCTGCGGCCGAGGAGAAGTCGTCCTTCGACGTCGTGCTGACGAACGCCGGCGACAAGAAGATTCAGGCGATCAAGGTCGTCCGCGCGGTCACGGGCCTGGGCCTGAAGGAGGCCAAGGACCTCGTCGACGGTGCGCCCAACCCGGTCAAGGAGGGCGTCCCTCAGGACGAGGCCGACCAGATCAAGGCGCAGCTCGAAGAGGCCGGCGCCACGGTCGAGATCAAGTAGAGGCGGGGCCGCGCGAGCGGCCCTTTCTCTTTGCCGGGCCGCTTTGTAAGCGCCCCGTAAGCGTTCGTCCCCCGATTCAGGGATTTCCGCAGGCAGACCGCCGGGTGGGGCCGACAACGTCGTCAGTTGGGCGTACCCATCCCCTACGGAGGTAACTCAATGCGGTTGAAGATTCTCGTGCTCGCGCTGGTCGCGTCACTGGTCGCCGTCTCGGCGGCCGTGGCGAAGGATCATCCGGGCAACGGCCACAAGCCCACGACCGGTGCCGGCTGCAAACCCGGTGTGACGGTCATGCTCGCCGGCACGCTCGCGGCGGGCGTCGATCCGCAGGACGGCGACACCTCGTTCGTGCTGACGGTCATGAACGCCAACCGGCACGGCCGCGCTTACAAGCAGGCCGGCACGGCGACGATCCTCGTCGGCTCGCACACGCGGGTTCGGCGTCAGGGTGCCAAGACGCTCGGTGCGCTCGCACCGAACGATCGCGTCCACGTCACTGCGAAGGCGTGCAAGGCGGATCTGAAGGCCGGCGGGATGCCGGACCTGACCGCGCGCCAGGTCGGCGCGCACCCGGCCGCCACCACCGAGCCGAGCTCCTAGCTCTCGGCGTCCAAGGCCCAGAGGCGTCCAAAACGGGCGCCTCTGGCGCTTTTCCGATCCAGGATCTATAGTTCCGGCCCTGCCGACGACCCAACGGTCGCCGCGGCTTGCGCAGGGGCCTCTTGGTTCGCTATTCTTGGCGGTTCCGCGCCGACGTCCGCCTGTTCGCATTTCGAAGCTCATCTCATAGCCGTTAAGGGAGGCACCCAGACTTGACCAGCCGGGTCGCTGCGCCACGCGCGCGCAAAACTTTTTCACGCCTCAAGCACGTACTCGACCTACCGAACCTGATCGACATCCAGAAGGCCTCGTTCGATTGGTTCCTGAACGAGGGCCTGCGGGAGACGATCGACGACATCTCCCCGATCGAGGACTACACCGGCACGCTCGCCGTCGAGTTCGGCGAGTACGAGTTCGGCGACCCCCCGGTCGGGATCCAGGAGTGCCGCGAGAAGGACCTGACCTATCAGCGTCCCCTGT